>NZ_JBHXIG010000001.1:0-1594432 GCF_042723855.1 Microbacterium sp. NPDC058345 | reverse complement strand
TCCGCGTTCGGCGGGGCCCCGCGGGGGGCGGCGCGCGGCCGCGGGGGGGGGCGCGTCGGGGGTGGGGGAACCCTCAAACCAGGGGGGTTGGGGGGGGGGGGGGGGGGGGGCGCGCCGGCCCCCCCACCCCTCGTCATCACTGGCCGAGGACGGCCGTGATCTCGTCGTTGTCCGCGTCGACGGAGTCGCCGTCCTTGAGCACGGCGTTGCGGATGAGCGTCAGCCACGGGCTGCCCGGGGCGTTGAACGCCTGCTGGAAGTTGCGCGCGACGGGAGTGTCGCCCTGCGAAGCCACCTCGTTGATGGTCACCAGGCGCGGGTCCTTCGCTGAGTACTCGTTGTCAGCCAGGTCCGCACGCGACACCGCGTTGTCATCCTCAGCCAGCACGCCGACCTGGGCGTCCTCCGACATCATCCAGCTCAGGAAGTTCCACGCCTGCGCAGCCTTCTTCGAGTCCTTCGAGATGCCGATGCCATCACCGCCGACGAAGGTCGAGACGCCGCCGTCCACGCCCGGGATGCCGGCGACACCGGCGTCGAACTCGAGCGACGAGAGCAGGGTCGCGGGGAAGGGCATGACGCCGACCTTGCCCTCGCTGAACGCCGCGGTCCAGGTGGGGCCGGCCTCGTCGGTCGAGCTGGGCAGCACAGCACCTGCGTCCTCAAGGCCCTTCCAGGTCTCGTAGACGGCCTTGGCCGAGTCGCTCGCGAGCAGCGCCTCGGTGCCGTCATCGTTCATGACCGGATCGCCGGATGCCCAGATGGACGGGAACCAGGTGAACACGAGGCAACCGCCGCAGTTCAAACCGGTGGCGGTGCCGTAGGTGTCGGGCTTGTTCAGCGCCTGCACCTTCTCGGCGGCCTCGGCGAACTCGTCGAGGGTGGCGGGCGCCTTCTCGGGATCCAGTCCGGCCTCGGTGAACAGCTCCTTGTTCCACATCAGCATCGAGAGGTCGAGCACGAAGGGCAGCACGTACTCCTTGCCGTCGAGGCTGCCGGCGGAGAGATGGCCCTTGTTGATCTGGTCTTTGTAGTCGAGGCCCCCGATCTGCTCGCTGATGTCGGCGAAGAGACCCTGCTCGACCCAGTTCGGGACGTAGACGATGTCGGCGGCGAACAGGTCGGGCAGGCCGCCGGAGCCGGCTGCCGCGCCCACCTTGGCGACGTAGTCGTCGTTCGGCACGACGGTCAGCTCGACCTGGTTCTCGTGCGATTCGTTGTACGCCTCGACGAGCAGCTTGGCCTGACGCTCCAGCGGGGCGCGAGTCCAGAGCGTGAGCGTCGAGCCGTCGTCGCTGCCGTCGGCCGTGATCGGCTCCGCCGGCTGGTCGTCTGCCGTCGGCGCACAGGCGGCGAGGCCGCCGGCGAGCATGCCCGCCGCGACGAGCGCGGCGGCGCCGCGCAGGAGGCGACGCTTTCCGGTGGTGTGCATGTGATGTTCTCCTCTGGCTCATCTTCGAGCGGATGCTGTGGCTTGCACCGCCGAGGGTCTCTCTCGAAAGCTACGAAAACCCTTTCGTTCATATATAGCGCGAATAGATGCGGCCGGTCAAGCATGAGTCCGATAACCTTTCAGCATCGGAGAGGAGAACGACGATGACCGATGGCACGGGCCGTGCGGTGACGCTCAGCGACGTCGCCAGCGCAGCGGGCGTGTCGATCTCGACGGCGTCCAAGGCCCTGAACGACCGAAACGACGTCGCCGCCTCGACCAAGGCCCGGGTGCTCGCCATCGCCGAGCAGATGTCCTTCACCCCGAACGTGATGGCGCGCGGTCTGCTGGCCGGGCGCACCGGCACCGTCGGACTGCTCACCAGCGATCTCGAGGGCCGGTTCATGATCCCGATCCTGATGGGAGCGGAGGACGCGTTCGGCGAGGGCAGGGTCAACGTCTTCCTCTGCGATGCGCGAGGCGATGCGATCCGCGAGCAGCATCATCTGCGCGAGCTGCTCAGCCGCCGGGTCGACGGCATCATCGTGGTGGGCAGGCAGACCGACCCGCGGCGATCGCTCGGGCAGGAGCTGCCGGTACCCGTGGTGTACGCCTACGCGCCATCGGACGACCCCCGTGACGTGTCGCTCACTCCCGACAATGTCGCCGGCGGCCGGCTCGCCGTGGAGCATCTCATCGCCTGCGGCCGCACCCGCATCGCGCACGTGAGCGGCGACCCCTCCTATGCGGCGGCCCGTGATCGGCTCGCCGGCGCGCGCGCTGCTCTGTCCGATGCTGGTCTCGCGATGGTCGGCGAGCCGATGTTCTCGGAGTGGACCGAGCACTGGGGTCGGGACGCCGGCGCGATGCTGCTGCGACAGCATCCGGACATCGACGCGATCTTCTGCGGATCCGATCAGATCGCCCGCGGCGTGCTCGACATCGCGCGCGATCTCGACCGCACCGTGCCGGACGACCTCGCGGTGATCGGGTACGACAATTGGGAGCTGCTGGCGGAGAACTCGCGACCGGGGCTGACCTCGATCGACGCCAATCTGCAGCAGCTCGGCCGCAGGGCCGCTGAGCTCGTGTTCGCCGCCATCGACGGGAAAGAGCGCGCCGCGGGCGAGCAGCGCATGCCCGTGCGCCTGGTGATCCGCGGGTCGACGATCGCCCGCCGCTGAGCGCCCAGCGTCACCTCCCCGTCATGACACCGTCGCCAGCCAGCATTGCAGAAATCACCCCGACGAAAGGCCCTCGAATCATGCGCATCGCACTCACCGGCTCGTCCGGAAAGCTCGGCACCGTCGTCGCTCGCGAGCTGCGCGCGAACGGCTGGGACGTGATCGGCATGGACGTCGTGGGCGCTCGCGCCGACGACTTCGTGCAGGTCGACCTGACCGACTACGGGCAGGTCGTCGACGCGCTCACCGCCGTGGGCGATCGGCATGCCGGCATCGACGCCGTCGTGCATCTCGGCGCGGTTCCCGCCCCGGGCATCCGCAGCGATGTCGCCACCTTCCACAACAACATGCCGGCGACGTTCAACGTCTTCTGGGCGGCCGTGCGGCTCGGCATCCGGCGCATCGTCTACGCGTTGAGCGAGACGGTGCTGGGGCTGCCGTTCGACGTGCCGCCGCCCTACATTCCCGTCGACGAGGAGTATCCGGCTCGCCCCGAATCGGTGTACTCGCTGGTGAAGACGCTCGAAGAGCAGCTGGCGCGCGAACTGGTGCGCTGGCATCCCGATGTGTCGATCACCGCCCTGCGATTCTCGAACGTGATGGTGCCGGAGGACTACGCCGAGTTCCCGTCGTTCGACGGTGACGCCGCCCTTCGCAAATGGAATCTCTGGGGCTACCTCGACGCGCGCGACGGTGCGCAGGCCGTGCAGCGGGCGCTGGAGGTCGCAGAACCCGGATTCGACCGGTTCATCATCGCTGCGGCGGACACGGTCATGTCGCGGCCCAACTCCGAGCTGATCGCCGAGGTCTTCCCCGGCGTGCCTGTGAACCGCAAGGTCGGAGACAACGAGACCCTGCTCTCCATCGACCACGCCCGCGAGGTGCTCGGGTTCGACCCACAGCACTCCTGGCGCGCTCACGTTCGGCCGTAGCGAGCCGGCAGACCCCGAGCCGTGCGTGCCGGTGGCCACGGCATCGGCGGCCGAGGTGTGCGGCAGCGAGGCGAGGTTCGCGAGCGTCAGCCGGCGGCTTCCTCCGGTCGCTCCAGCACCTCGATGGCTGCGGTGTCGGGCTCGTACTCCGCGATGTGACGCTCGTCGGGTCCGTTGTAGGCCGAGAGGGGCCGGATGAGCGCGTTCGCGGCCTGCTGCTCCATGATGTGCGCCGTCCAGCCGGTGATCCTCGCCGCGATGAACAGCGGGGTGAAGGTGAGCGTGTCGTAGCCGATGAGGTTGTACGCCGGGCCCGACGGGTAGTCGAGGTTCGGGTAGATGCCCTTGCGCGCGACGAACTCGCTCTCGAGCGTCTCGTACAGCTCGGCGACATCGGGGCGGTCGTAGTGCTCGACGAGGGTGTCGAGCGCTGCCTTCATGGTCGGCACTCGCGAGTCGCCGCGCTTGTAGACACGGTGGCCGAAGCCCATGATCTTGCGCTTCTCGGCGAGAGCCTTGTCGAGCCAGGGCACGACCTGGTCGGCCGAGTCGATCTCGTCGAAGATGTGCATCACGGCCTCATTGGCGCCGCCGTGCAGCGGGCCCTTCAGCGCTCCGATCGCGCCGACGACGGCCGAGTAGAGGTCGCTGAGCGTCGACGTGATCACCCGCGCGGTGAACGTCGAGGCGTTGAACGAGTGCTCCGCGTACAGGATCATCGATCGGTTGAAGGCGTCGACGACCACGGCATCCGGTTCCTCACCGAAGGTGAGCCAGAGGAAGTCCGCCGCATAGTCGAGATCGTCGCGCGGCTCGACGGCCTCCTGCCCGCGCCGGCGACGCTGACCGTAGGAGACGATCGCGGGCAGTGCGGCGAACAGCTTCAGGCTGCGCTCGAGGTTCTGCTCGGGCGTGCCGACGGCGTCGAGCACGTTGCCCGAACCCGCCGTCTCGATCGCGCCGATGACGCTGACGGCGGTGCGCACCTCGTCCATCGGGTGCGAGTCGAGGGGCAGCCGGTCGATGGCCTCCTTCACCTCCGGGGCGAGCGCGCGATGGGCGCGCTCGGTCGCGCGAAGCTCGGCCAGCTGCTCCGGGGTCGGCAGCTCGCCGTGCCAGAGCAGGTACGCGACGGCCTCGAAGGGCTGGGTCGCCGCCAGCTCCTGCACCGGGTAGCCGCGGTAGAGCAGGCTGTTCGTCTCGGGGTTGACCTTGCTGATCGCGGTCTCGTCGGCGACGACGCCTGCCAGGCCCTTCTTGATGTCGGTGTCAGCCATTGCTCACTCCTTCGTGATGGTGAAGTTGAAGACGCCCGAGTCGAACCGGTTGTACGACTCGTAGTCGATCAGGTCGTAGAGGTCGGCGCGGTGCTGCATCTCGCCGAGCTTCGAGGTCAGATGCCCCTCGTCATTCAGCGTATCCAGCGCACGCCCCGCCGCGCCCATGGCGATGCGCAGCAGCGAGACTGGCCAGATGACGATGTTCACCCCGACGTCGCGCAGCTGATCGACCGAGAACAGGTCGCTCTTGCCGAACTCCGTCATATTCGCCAGGATCGGCACGTCGACCGCATCCCGGATCGCCGCGAACTCGTCGAGCGAGCGCATCGCCTCGGGGAAGATCGCGTCGGCACCGGCATCCACCAGCGCCTTGGCGCGGTCCTTCGCCGCCTCGAGACCGTCGACGGCGGCGATGTCGGTGCGCGCCATGATGAGAAAGCTCTCGTCGCGGCGCGCGTCGACGGCGGCGCGGATGCGCTTCAGCGCGGTCTGCTCGTCGACCACGGCCTTGCCGTCGAGGTGACCGCAGCGCTTGGGGTTGATCTGGTCCTCGATGTGGGCGCCGGCGAGCCCGGCATCCTCGAGGGTCTGGATGGTGCGGGCGACGTTCATCGGCTCGCCGAAACCGGTGTCGGCGTCGATGATCGCCGGCAGCTCGGTCATGCGCGCGATCTGCTGGCCCCGGCCGGCCACCTCGGTGAGCGTGGTCAGGCCGATGTCGGGCAGGCCGAGGTCGGCCGAGAGCACGGCGCCCGAGATGTAGACGCCCTCGAACCCCTTCTGCTCGATGAGCCGCGCGCTCAGCGGGTTGAAGGCGCCGGGAAAGCGCAGCAGCTCGCCGGAGGCCAGGCGTTCGCGGAACAGCCGCCGCTTCTCGTGCGCCGGAGTGGAGGAGTAGAGCATCAGAACAGCCCCTTCGGAGCCTCGGACGCCGAGGCGAGCACGCCGGGCCTCGCGACGATCGACAGCTCGGCCACCTCGGCCGCCGTCAGCTCGGGCAGACGCTGCACGAGTGCCAGGAAGCGCTCGATCTCGGCCGCGTCGAGCACGGGGTCCGCGAGAATGCGGAACTTGCGGATGTACTCCTCCCGACGGAACGGGCGTGCACCCAGGGGATGGGCGTCGGCGACGGCGATCTCGTCGACGATGGTCTCGCCGTTCGCGAGCGTGATCACCACGCGTCCGCCGAACGCCTTCTCGTCGGGGTCGATCGAGTGGTAGCGGCGAGTCCACTCGGCATCCTCGGCGGTGGTGATCCTGCGCCACAGCTCGACGGTGTCGGCGCGACCGGCACGTTCCGGGGCGTACGAGTCGACGTGGTGCCAGGTGCGGTCCTGCAGGGCGACGGCGAAGATGTACGGGATCGAGTGATCGAGGGTCTCGCGCGACGCCGTCGGGTCGTACTTCTGCGGATCGTTCGCGCCCGAGCCGATCACGTTGTGCGTGTGATGGCTGGTGTGGATCACGATGCTCTCGATATTCGCCGGGTCACTCAGCTCGGGATGCTCGGTGCCCAGTCGACGCGCCAGGTCGATCAGCGCCTGCGCCTGGTACTCGGCCGAGTGCTCCTTCGTGTAGGTGTCGAGGATGGCCCGCTTGGCTTCGCCCGGCGCGGGGAGCGGCACGTCGTAGGACGCGTCCTTGCCGTCGAGCATCCAGGCGATCACGCCGTCCTCCCCCTCGTAGACGGGTGACGGCGAGGTCTGCCCGCGCATGGCCCTGTCGACGGCTTCGACCGCCATCTTGCCGGCGAAGGCGGGAGCGTGCGCCTTCCAGGTGGAGATCTCGCCCTTGCGACTCTGGCGCGTCGCGGTGGTGGTGTGCAGTGCCTGACCGACGGCCTGGTAGATGGTCTCGGCGTCGAGGCCGAGCAGCGTGCCGATGCCGGCGGCGGCCGACGGGCCGAGGTGGGCGACGTGATCGATCTTGTGCTTGTGCAGCGAGATGGCCCGCACGAGGTCGACCTGGATCTCGTAGCCGGTGGCGATGCCGCGCACGAGCGCGCGACCGTCGCACCCGGCGTGCTGTGCCACCGCGAGGATCGGCGGGATGTTGTCGCCGGGGTGCGAGTACTCCGCCGCGAGGAAGGTGTCGTGGTAGTCGAGCTCGCGCACGGCGACGCCGTTCGCCCACGCCGCCCACTCGGGACTGGTGCGTTCGGCGAGCTTCGCGCCGAACACCGTGGCTCCCGCTCCGCCCGTCGAGACGGGGTGCGAGAAGGCCTGCGCCCGCGCGGCCACGATCGGCGCGCGGGTGAGGGATGCCGCCGCGACCGACGCGTTGTCGATGATGCGATTGATGATCATCTCGACCACCTCGCTCTCGACCTCCACGGGGTCGACGGCGACCTCGGCGATCTTCCATGCCAGCTGCTCTTCGCGAGGGAGCTCCTCTTCGCTGCGGTGGACGCGGACGTGATGGGTGACGGTCATTTCGTTCCTTCCGGATGCGAGCTCTGCTGATCCAGAGACGCGAGGATGCTGGTCAGGGCGTTGTGCAGGTGCACGTGCGTGGCGTGGGCGGCGAGGTCGGCGTCGCGCGCCGCGAGGGCGCGTGCGATGAGCAGATGCTCGGATGCGGATGCCGCCAGCCGCTCCGGCTTGTCGCGCGCCATGCGGCGCACTCGCACGAGGTGCGTACGCACGGTGCGCAGGGCCGAGGTGAGGTAGTCGTTGCCGTGCGAGACGTCGAGCTGAGCGTCGAGGCGGGCGATCAACGCGTAGTAGGCGTCTCGTCCCGCCGCACGGCTCAGGTCGACGCGGCCGAAGCCGTCGGCGAGGGTGGCGAAGGCGGTCGCATCACCGCGCATCGCGGCCAGCCGGGCCGAGGTCTCCTCGAGCGCCCGGCGGATCTCGAACAGCGCCCGGATGTCGTCGGCATCGAGGGCGGCGACCACGGTGACGCGCGGCGACTGCTGCACCACCATGCCGTCGGCGGCGAGCCGCCGAAGCGCTTCGCGAAGCGGTGTCCGGCTCACGCCCAGCCGCTCCGCCTGCTCGACCTCGGCCAGCACGGCCCCCGCCGGCAGTGCCCCGGACTGGATCTCATCGAGCAGGACCGCGTAGGCGCGCTCGCTCGCACGGATCGGCTCGACGGCAAGGGTCATGTCGTCAGCGTATACACAAATGAGCAGATGCGCGAGGAACAATGCCTTCGATGCCGTCTAGGTATACATAAAACTTCTTCGCTCCTGGGCTTGCATTCCGGCTACTCAGTAGTACTATGTAGTGGTAGTCAACATCGCTGAGTACTAGTAGCCAGCAACACTGAGTAGTGGAAGGAGGTCACCATGGGAAAGCAGATGACCGAGATGCTCAAGGGCACTCTCGAGGGCATCGTGCTCGCACTGCTCGCGGGTCGAGCCGCGTACGGATACGAGATCACCACGCAGCTGCGCGATCGAGGCTTCGAAGAGATCGCCGAGGGCACGGTGTATGCGCTCCTCGTGCGGATCGAGCAGAAGGGCCTCGTCGACATCGAGAAGGTTCCCAGCGAAAAGGGACCGCCGCGCAAAGTCTTCACGCTGAACGCCAAGGGCGAGCAGGAGCTCGCCGAGTTCTGGAGGACCTGGAGCTTCCTCACGGAGCGCATCGAACAGCTCCACACCCCGAACGACACCGAACTCATCCCTGAAGGAGAGAACTGACATGGCCGCAAAGTGGATCGAAGCGCTGACCGGACCGCTCGAGCAGAAGAAGCAGTACAAGAACGCCAAGGCGCGGATCGAAGCGCTGAACGAACCGCACCGCTCCGCGGCGAACGCGATGCACCGGTATCTGCTCCATTACGGAGGCATCACCGACGGCGACACCCTGGTGCAGATGTTCGTCGATCTCGCCGACCTGTGGGAGCGGGCGGCGATCGACGGCACGCCGGTGAGCGAGATCGTCGGCGATGACCCGGTCGACTTCGCCGAGACGTTCGCGCAGTCGTACGGCGGCGCGCGCTGGATCGATAAGGAACGCACCCGCCTCATCGAGGCGATGGAGAGTGCGAAGAAGAAGGAGAACCACTCATGACCACCCCGACGATCTCGGTGCGCGGCATCGAGAAGTCCTTCAAGGATCTGCAGGTGCTGCGCGGCGTCGACTTCGACGTCGAGCGGGGCAGCATCTTCGCCCTGCTCGGCTCGAACGGCGCCGGCAAGACCACCATGGTGCGCATCCTCGCGACGCTGCTCAAGGCGGATGCCGGGACGGCATCCGTGCGCGGCTTCGACGTGGCATCCGAACCGCTCAGGGTGCGCGAGTCGATCAGCCTCACCGGCCAGTTCGCCGCCGTCGACGAGATCCTCTCGGGGCGCGAGAACCTCGTGCTCGTCGCCAAGCTGCGCCACCTGCCCGACCCCGGTCGGGTGGCCGACGATCTTCTGAAGCGGTTCCGCCTCACCGAGGCGGGCGCACGTAAGGCGGGCACCTACTCCGGTGGCATGCGCCGCCGGCTCGACATCGCGATGAGCCTCGTGGGCGACCCCGAGGTGATCTACCTCGACGAACCGACCACCGGCCTCGACCCCGAGGCGCGCATCGAGGTGTGGGACGTCGTCAAGGAGCTCGCCGGCAACGGCACGACGGTGCTGCTCACCACGCAGTACCTCGACGAGGCCGAGCAGCTCGCCGACCGCATCGCGATCCTGCATCAGGGGCGCATCATCGCGAACGGAACACTCGCCGAGCTCAAGCAGCTGCTGCCTGCCGCGAAGGTCGAGTACGTCGAGAAGCAGCCGACCCTCGAGGAGATCTTCCTCCAGCTGGTCGGACCGTCGTCCACGACGGAGAACGAGAGAAGGGATGCAGCATGAGCACGCACTTCATGGCGGACACCGCCGTACTGACCGGCCGCTCGATGCGGCACATCTTCCGCAGCGCCGACACGATCATCACCACGGCGGTCACCCCGATCGCCCTGATGCTGCTGTTCGTGTTCGTCTTCGGAGGGGCGCTGCGGCAGAGCATCGGATCCGAGAGCTACGTGAACTACCTGCTTCCCGGCATCCTGCTCATCGCGATCGCCTCCGGCATCGCGTACACGGCGTTCCGGCTGTTCACCGACATGCAGGGAGGTGTCTTCGAGCGGTTCCACTCCATGCCGATCGCACGGTCGAGCGTGCTGTGGGCGCACGTGCTCACCTCACTCGTCGCGAACGGCATCACACTCGCGATCATCTTCGCGGTCGGGTTCCTGATGGGATTCCGCACCGGCGCAGGCCCCCTCGAGTGGCTCGGCGTGATCGGGATCCTCGGGCTGTTCACGCTGGCGCTCACCTGGCTGGCCGTCATCGCGGGCCTCTCGGCGAAGACCGTCGACGGCGCGAGCGCGTTCTCGTACCCGCTGATCTTCCTGCCGTTCATCAGTTCGGCGTTCGTGCCGACCGACACCATGCCGGGGCCGGTGCGCTGGTTCGCCGAGAACCAGCCCGTCACCTCGATCGTCAACACGATTCAGGCGCTGTTCGCCGGCGAGCCGGTCGGCGGCGAGATCTGGGTGGCGCTCGCCTGGTGCGTCGGCATCCTCGTCGTCGCCTATGCCTTCGCGATGCGGGCCTACCGCCGGCGGATCGGTTGAGTGCGCGACCGCGAAGTGCGCCTCGAAGCCCCGGATGCCGACCTCGGTCGCATCCGGGGCTTCGTCGTCGGCCCGGGGATCTGCCCGGGCCGGCGGTCATTGAGCGGCGCGCGCGAACAGCCCCGGATAGTCCACGACGAGACCTTCGTCGTCGACAGTCAGGGTGCGGCGGAAGCCGGAGTCGCGGGATTCGTACAGATACTCGTACTCGCTGAGCCGGGTGTACCGCTGCGGATCGGCCACGACGTCGAGTTCCGGCACGCGGATGTACGCGGTGATGATGTCGGCACTCTCGCCGACGGCGAGGCGCAGCCGTCGGATCGGCAGGGTGTTGCTGAGCGGGGATGCCGAGATGTCGACCTCGTGTGCCTCACGCAGATCGTCGCGCCGACGTCCGGCGATCTCCCACCCGTCAGCGGTGCGGCGCACATCGAGCACGCGCTCCCCCACGCGGACCGTGATGCCCGCGAAGGTCCAGCCCTGCGTGGCGTGCAGCGTGTAGGAGCACAGGATGCCGCCGCGCCGGATCACGCTCTGCACTCGCACGCCGCTCTCGTCCGTACCGATCTCGCATGTCTCCTGAGTGCGGCTCTCGATACCGTTCCAGACGATCGTGGTCACGTCGGCTCCTCAGCGCGGCCGGCACCGGCCGCCCGCAACGCTGTCGAAGCCGGCGGCACGATGGCCGCATTCCGGTGAAACGGGACACGAACCGCGCGATTCGCGCGCAAGGTCCTGCCGAACGACACATGGAACAGGACCGCCCCGACCGTGGCCGCGAGCACACCGAGCGCGAACATGATCTGACGTTATCGAACGGCACCGGATCACACGAATGGCCATTCGAGACGGCGCTCTGTTCCGCGAAAGCTGTCGCTGGTTGCGTTCGGGCAGGTGTCTTCACGGGCCGCCGGAAACGTCCGGCGGACCGTTTCGGCGGGATCGGTTTCGGCAGGGTGTTTCGGCAGCTGCTTCACGGCGTGCCGAGCGTGATTCGAACCGAAACCGTCAAGCTGCCGTAAACGATCGATGTCGGCGGGGGCATGGACAGGGAGCTCCGTTCGGCGTCCTGCCTCTTCGTTCCTGAGCGCTACAGCGCTCGGGTCATTACGCGCACGTCGGGTCGATCCGAACGTGGACCGGTCGTGAACCCCGCACGCTCGTACGTTCGTATCGCGGCGTCATTGCCGACGTTCACTTTCAGTCGCAACTCTGACGCACCGAGCGATCTCGCCCGGTCTATCGCAAAGCCGACGAGAAGATGCGCGAGGCCCTGCCCTCTGCGCGTCGGATCGATACACACGCGACCGATGCGAGCGACCTCACCGTCGATTGTCAGATCAAAATGCCCGAGCGCCTCGTCCGATTCTTCCTCGACAAGGGTCCATCCGTATATCCAGCATCTTCCATCTCGGATAGCTGCACGGCGTCCATAGGCCAACGCAGTCGGGGCCCCGTGAATAGGTAAAGGGCGTCTGGGTCGGGGATCCAGCTGACAACCGCTTTGCAATCGGTTGCGGTACGTCGGCGCAGGCGGAACATGAACACAGCCCATGGAGCAGGCGGCTGAGCGCCGAAATCGTCTGCCGAATGGCAGTTCTGGGGAGCGTTGGCGGCGATGATCCTGACACCATACGGACGACTCACGCGAAAAACGATCGTTTCCGGGCGGGCGATCAACGGCCTTCAGCTCGATGCGCGGATCCCGGAGCTGGAAGCTGCCAGCGAGGAGCCCGGGTCACGCTGCCCTTGCGGAGTCGGAAGCGGGCATGGTGGGCTGGCTGCATGCCGTTCTTTCCGCCAGACCCCGCGATCCCTGAACCGGAAGAGACCGAATCGTCGCAGCCGCGCTGGTGGCAGGCACCCGAGGACGAGATGCCTGTCCTGTTACCCGTCTCGGAGCTCCTGGCTGTGACAGACCACGTCGCGATCGCACTCGTGGGGATCGAAGTTCACCGCGAGGGGGTCCAGCTCCGGGTGGAGCGGCGTCTCCGCCGAAAGGGGCTCCCCCTGGCGGAGTGGAATGAGTTGTGCGGCGCGTTCATGGGGCACATGTCGTACGGTGGTCTCGTCGACGTAGCCGGTCGGCTGCGATTCGGGGTCGTGCTCGCAGACGGTGAGAAGATCGTGACCGACGCATCCCCGTTCTTCGGTAGCAGCGATCCGATGATCGAACCCAAGGGGCATACCCTTAGCCGTCAGGAGCAAGGAGGCGGCGGAGGAGAGAGCACATACGCCTCCGCGGACCACCTGTGGCTATGGCCTCTGCCGCCAGCCGGGGCGATCGAGCTGGTCATGCAATGGCCGACGCTCGGCATCGATGAGACGCGCGTGAAGATCGATGCGAGCAGGGTGCCGACACTCGCCGCTCGCGCTCGACTCTACTGGCCGCGCTAAACTACGCGCAAGCGCTGAGTAACTGCGGCGTCGCTTAGCGCCTCGATTCGGCGAACGTTTGTGATGGCTCAAGTCACGCACTACGACCGGCTCGCCAGAAATGATCGTTTCTGGCGGCGCCGGGATTGACTGATGCGGGGCTCGGGATCAGGTCTGCCCGAATGGGTGAGAACTGCTCGACGCGATGCCGTTACTGATCCAGCTCCAGTACTTCGTCCAACACGCGACGAGCGAAGGCCGCTTGGCCCGGCGCGGTGTTCGTCAGCATGATGAGGCCTTTCCAGAGGGCCCATCCCGCCCCGCGCGCCCATGTTGCATCGTCGAGTTCGAGGGTGGATCGGAAAGCGCGTCGAGCTGGTCCGCGGAACTGGGTCCAATAGATCACGGTGTCGCAGGCGGGGTCGCCGACGGCGGAGCAGCCGAAGTCGATCATGGCCGAAAGCGCCCCTCGGCGGTCAACGACCAAGTTATTGATTGCGACGTCGCCGTGAACCCACACTGACGGTTCACACTCCGGAGTCGACGTTGCGCTGCGCCAGAGCGCGGCGGCGCGGTCTCGTTCCCGCACGTCGAGCAAGGAGAATCGACTTTGCACCTCGTCGTCCCAATGCGTCACAGGCGCACCGCGATAGGCGCTGTGCAACCCGGGCGCCGGGCCATCTGTAGCATCCGCTCGGCGCAACGAGGTCAGGAACAATGCGAGGTCGACAGCCGTCGCGATGTCGCCGCTCAGGTGGGCAGGGTCTGGTCGGCGACCTTCGATCCAACGGTAGATCGACCACGGTGCCGGGAAAGTCTCGCTCGGCCGTCCACAACCAACGACGCTCGGGATCGGCTGCGGCAGCTGCGGCGCGAGCCTTGGCAACCACTCCTGCTCCTTCCGAACCTGCGGAATATAGGCAGCAGCCGCTGGGAGACGAACAATCAGAGCTTCCCCGAGGCGGAACATACGGTGATCGTTCCCCGCATCCGCAATAGCCCTCACAGGTAGAGCCGCCCACTGCGGGAACTGCTCTCGCACGAGACTCTGCACCAACGCTTCGTTGATCGCGGGGCGGCTGGGAAAGGGCACACTCATCCCGCCACGCTAGTCGGAAGAGGCCCCGTGTCTTGCAACTGCGCCACTCGTCGGGCACGGGCGCCGCGGGAGTGCCGTCGATCAACCGCGGATGATCTGTTGAAGCACCTGGAACGCCACCGCGACGACGAGGGCGTTGTAGAAGAAGCTGAGGATGCTGTGCAGCATGACGATTCGTCGGACTCGGAGGTTCAGCACCTGGGCGTCGGTCGCGCTGGGCGATGAGGGTGCGGCGTGGCGGGGGCACGGACGTGCGCGCCCCCGTCACGCCGTCGGCGTTACTTCTTCGGAACGCCGAGTCGCGAAGCGACCTCTGTGGCGACTCGCTGTCCGGACAGGATCGCGCCGTTCATGGTGCCGGAGTACTGGTCGGCTGTTTCGGTGCCCGCCCAGTGGGTGAGTCCGACGGGTTCGCGCAGGAACCGTCCGAAGGCGGTCCACACACCCGGTCCGACCGCGGGGTTGGGTCCTCCGGGGGCGAAAGTGTCGGTGCCCCAGGAGAAGTCCTCGTACCCGATGATGCGTTTCGCCTCGTCTCCGTAGAGGTGCATGAGGTGGCGGATGACGCGCTGTGAACGTTCGTCGCGGTCGTACCCGTCGAATCCTCGTGCGTCGCAGAAGACCATGAGGATGCCGGGGCCGTCGGGGCCGGGGCTGACGTCGAAGGTGAGGAAGACGGTCTCATCGTCGGAGACCCCTTCGCCGGAGAGGCCTTCGCTGCGCCAGAAGGGTCTGTCGTAGGCGACGAACGCCTTGCTGAGCGCCCCGAGTCGCCAGCTTCGAGAAAGCCCGTAGTGCTGTTCGGGAAGGGGCGGCGCGAACTCGATCGCGGACCGGTGCGAGGGTGCTGCCGTCACGATGACGCGGCGCGCCTGAATGATCTCGTCGCCGGCTTCGACGGTGACGTGGTCGCCGTCGGTCGTGATCTTGCGGACGGGTGCGTTGACGATGACCCGGTGTCCGAGAGTCTCAGCGAATCGGGAGACAAGGGAGTGGACCGTTCCGAGAATCCGATCCTGCTGGTCGCCGCCTTCGACGGCGAGCATGTGCTCCAGCCCTCCCAATGTCTTGATGTAGCGCAGCGCGTTGAAGAGCGATATGTCGCTGAGTGGCGCACCCCAATGGACCGTGCTCACCATTGCGATGAACTTGCGCGTGCCTTTGAGTGCTCGCTTGGACGTGAGCCATTCGCCCAGGGACATCGCGTCGTACTCGTGCGCTTTCGGGTGCTTCCACGTGTCCGCGACGGGCAGGGTGTCGACGATCTTCTGCAGCGCGTTCATGATTCGTGCGATGTCGAGCGCGACCCAGGGGGCCAGTGCGGTCAGGCTTTCTGGTTTGCGGCGTCCGTTGAAGGAGATCACCCCTTTGCCGTCGTGGAACTGCGGGACGGTTTGTCCGTCGAATCGTTTGATGAGGGCATGCATGGCGTCGTGGTCGGGGGCGACCCAGGTGGCACCGGCGTCGACGGGGACGCCGGCGATCTCGGTGGTGCGGATGCGGCCGCCGACGCGGTCCCGCCCTTCGAGGACGACGACGTCATACCCCTGTTGGGTCAGCTGATCAGCGGCGGTGAGTCCGGCAAGGCCAGCGCCGACGATGACGACGTCAAAGGATCCGGTCAAGGTGGTGTTCACGGGTGTGCTCCGTTCTCAGCGGCTGACGGGCTGCTGTCGTTGTGCGGTCAGATGAAATCGGTGGTGGTGGCTTGGGCCACGGTCTGCTCGATGAGGTCTTCGTACGCGATCACGAAATGATCAGCGAGCAGCCTGCTACGGACGGCATGCTCCTCGAGACGCCTTGTGAGGAGAACGGGATCGTGACTCGGTGGCACCTCGATCCCGTTCATCACGAAATCCACACCGCCCACGGATGCGGCATGCGACGAGAAGGCACCGATGAGACTGCGCATACCGGCGCGGATCTCATCGCGCGCCGACGCCTCGTCCGTATCGGAGAGTCCCAGCAGAACTCCGTGGCCGGTGGGGGCGAGGCGCGGAAGGGTCTTGTCGAAAGCATGTCGGGTGCGAGTGTCCTGCTCCCACCATCGGGCCCAATCCATGCCTGCCTGGAAGGTCTCCGCGATGATCAGCATGGTCACCGGGTTGCGGGGCAGCTCGCCGAGGTGCATCTGGACGGTGACGGGAAGGCGACGCTGACGCAGCACGATCGCGAGATCGTGAAGGTCGGTGGCAGCGGAACCGGTGATGACGACGTGTCGGTTGGTCATGATGGTGGCTTTCAGAAGTCGAACTGCGCGAAGTCGCGGGCGAGGGCGCCGTCATCCATGGGGATCAGAGCACCGGTGATGCGCTGGCTGACGGGTGAGCAGAGCACGGTGATCATCGCGGCGGCGTTGGTGTCCACACCGCCGGGACCGACGAGGATGCTGTTCACGCGGGCGCCGGCGCGGGCGCGTTTGGTGATGGCCGACATCGTGCGTTGCAGCCACCGTGACGCCAGCTCCAGCTCGGATTCGTCGTTCAGTTGATACAGCAGCAGCAGCGATTGGTCTTGGGAGGGTGCGGCGCCGCCGAGGACGTCGGCGGCGGAGCGCATGACCTTCTTGGCTTCGGAGCGGAACCGCCACCACCGGACAGGGCCGCGAGCGGCGAGGCTGTTGATGACGTCGACGTGGAGCACGACCGCGGTCGCGGGACGGCCCCGAGCATGGAGGAAGTTCTTGATCCGCAGGACGGTGAACACGTTGACGTCGTCCTCGACGCTGACCCAGTGGCTGGACGTGCCGCCGTGCTGGGTGAGGTCGGTTGTGGACGTGCTGGGCGTGGTGGCGTACGTCCACGCTCCCTCGGAGGCGAGGGTGCGCAGCACCGCCCGGTCGAGCTCGTCGCCGACGCCAAGCAGCAGCACGGTCGAGTCTTCTAGGTTCAGATCCATGGAGTACTCCGCTCTCCCTCGATCGGCTGCGCCGGATTGGCTGTGGCATAACTGCGCCGGGGTACATCGGCACGGCGAACGCTGAGAGCTGATCCGAGGAGGGAGCGATCCGCGGAGAGCTTCTCGCGCAGTCCCCGTGCGGTTGCCCGCTCGAGCACTCCAGCGGTGAGCAGTTGCGCGGCTCGCACGAAGGGCCGCAGTCTGCGTCGATATCGGGTTGCGGCGCCGGCGACATCGGCGGGGGTGCGTCGGAGTTCTTCGGCGAAGATCGCACCACCCACCAAGCCCCCGTGAGCGCCGGCACCTGAGAGCGGGTCGATGCAGTGGGCGGCGTCACCGATCAGCACGATGTTGCGCGCATGCCAGTGCGGTGCTCGTATCTGCGCGAACCGGGTCGTGCGGATGCTGTCTGGGGATGCGTTCTCGACGTGTTCGATGAAGGGTGCGAACTTCGGTCCGGCCGTTCTGAGCAGTTCCGCCGCGCGGGGCAGCAGTTCGGCACCTGCGAAGCGTCCGGGTCCGAGATTGAACGAGGTGAGTACGAGGGTTTGGTCGCGGTCGGTGTAGGGGAACACCTGCGCGCCCAGCCCGCCGCCGAGGAGGATCGCGGCTTCTGTGGTCCCTGCAATCCGTCCGGGAACGTTCACCCACAGGTTGTGCCGCCCGTTCTCGTAGAGGTATGAGCGGTCGATCTCGACGGCAAGCCGTCGAACGGTGGAGTTGAGTCCGTCTGCTCCGATGATCAGGTCGAAGCTCTCTGTGCTCCCATCGGCGAAGTGCGCGTTCACGCCTTCCCGGGTGTGTTGAATGCCCGTGAGTTCTTGGCCGAAGGTGGTAGGGACGCGGCGAGCGGCGTACTGAGAGATCGCGCCGACCAGGTCTCCCCGCCGTGCCGACCGGTAGCCGCTCATCGGAATGCGGAAGAGTTCTTTCTGACCGCGGGCAACGGTGACGGTCGCGGTCGGTGTGCTGAGGTCGGTGACGATGCCCAGCGCACCGATCTGACGCATGACGCGCAGCGCGACCGTGTCGAACAGGATCTGGTAGCCGCCGGAGTGCGGTTTGTCGACCGAATCGATGATCCGCACGTCGTGTCCGTCGTGGGCGAGCATGTAGGCGACGCCGCTTCCGGCGATGCCTGCTCCGACGACGAGAATCTTCATGCTGGGCTCCTGAGGTCAGTGCTCGACGGGAGTGCGTCCCTTGTGGGACGGGATGGCGACCCACGCGATGACAGCGGCGATGACGAGCAGGATCGCGGCGATGACGGATGTCCACTGCATGCCGACGGTGAAGGCATGCTGCGCCTGCTCGATCGCGGCGAGCACCTCAGTGCGGCCCGTGTCGAGCTGGGAGACGGCGGTGGCGAGGGATTCGTTCACGGCTCCGTTGATCTCTGCATCCGCGAGAGGAGGGAGGTTCCACCGATACAGCGCGAGCTGTATGGAGCCGAGGACGGCGATGCCGAGCGCCGCGCCGAGCTCGTAGGCTGTTTCCGCGATGGAGGATGCGGCGCCGGCGCGCTCTCGCGGCGCGGCGCTGACGACCGCGTCGGTGGTGAGAGTCATCGCCAGGCCCGCACCGAATCCGACGATGGCGAAGCCGATGATGATGCCGACCAGGCCCGGCATGCCCTCCGCAAGAGCGAGCACGCCCAGGCCCACGGCGCCGAGTGCGAGGCCGACACTGATCGCACGGCCTCGGCCGAGCTTGCCGAGCATATATCCGGCGAAAGCGATCACCACGATCGAGGCGACAGTGGCTGACAGTTCGGTCAGTCCCGCCTGCAGGGGTCCGAGGCCACGGACCAGCTGCAAGTACTGGGAGAAGAAGAACAGCAGACCGACGAACGCGAAGATCGACACGGTGTTGGCCACGACCGCACCGCTGAACGCGGGTGAGCGGAACAGGAAGATGTCGATGAGCGGCTGCGCGAGAGTGCGCTGGCGGCGAAGGAACAACCAGCCGGCGACAAGGCCCAGCAGCACCGCGACCAGCACGCTCCAGTCGAAGCCCTTCGCGAACATGTGCTTGATCGCGTAGACGACCGCGACGATCGCGACGAACGACAGCACCGCGGAAAGCAGATCGATACGAGCGCCGTTCGGATCTTTCGACTCCGGGAGCAGGAAGATCCCGCCGACCAGGACGAGGATCATGATGGGTACGTTGATCAGGAACACGCTCCCCCAGTGGAAGTGCTCCAGCAGCGCGCCGCCCACGATGGGGCCGACTGCTGCACCCGCTGTCGCACCCGCAGCCCACACCGCGATCGCGCGGGTGCGCATCGCTGGATCGGCGAACAGGTTTCGCACGATGGCGAGCGTCGAGGGCATGATCGTCGCCCCGCTGATGCCGAGGATGGCGCGGGCGAGGATCAGCATCTCCGGCGTCGGCGCGAAAGCCGCAAGTACCGATGAGAGCCCGAACCCGACCGCACCGATCAACAGCAGACGCTTGCGACCGATCCGGTCCGCGAGGTTACCCATCGTCACCAGCAGACCTGCGAGCGCGAACGAGTAGATGTCACCGATCCACAACAGCTGTGTCGCCGTGGGGTTCAGGTCCGCCGTGAGCGCGGGAACGGCGAGCGCGAGCACGGTTCCGTCGATCGCGAGGAGCAGCACCGCGAGAGTGAGGATACCCAGCGCCGCCCAGCTGCGCGTCGTCACGGGAGAAGAAGTCGTTGAAGTCACAGAACACACGCTACCGGCTACTTGGCCGGTTGAAAAAGCCAGGTAGACTTTTATAAGGGTTTCGTCAGGATCGACGAGGACGGTGGATCCTCCTCGGCACGATCGAAGGCGGAGTCGCCGCCACGGAAACGGAGTTCGCATGACCAGCACTGGGCTCACGGAGCGCGCAACACGAAACGCGGAGCGCACGAGGGCTGCGGTCCTCGCCGCCGCCGCGGAGGCGATGGCTGAACGGGGCACCGGCGTCTCCCTCGACCACATCGCCAAGCGTGCCGGCGTCTCGAAGAGTGGATTGCAGCACCACTTCCCGAACCGGGAATCTCTCATCGTCGCGCTCGTCGAAGACGCGCAGCAGCAACTCCGCGAGAACGTCATGAGCCACCTCGACCTGTCCGAGAACGAACCAGGGAAGCTCCTCCGCGCCTACGTACGCGCCATGACCTCGGGCTCCGAAGCGATGATGCAGTACTTCACGGCCGCACCCACATGGGCCGGGATCTACCAGATACCCAAAGTCATCGAGATCACCAGCACCGACGCTCAATGGTGGGACGACAACCTTGCAGCCGACGGATTGGATGCGGCCCGCATCATGGTCGTCCGCCGCGCCGCCGAAGGAATCGCAGCCGCCGTCGCATACGGAGATGAAACGCCAGCCGCCGTCGAGCAGGCACGCACGACCCTCTTGCACCTCGCAAACAAAGGCGAGTTCAACGAGCTCTAGACTCCGACATCTGCCACAGTGCACGGGAAACCTCCACCGGAACCATCTCCGGCGAACGTTCAGTGGCGGCGCCTCCCCGGCAACAGCATCGATCCCCGCCAGAAACGTTCGCTTCCGGCGCGGGCGATGGCTCCGGCCCCCCACAACTGGTCCGACGCTTCTCATGAGGCTCCGTCGCCCTCGTGACACGGTCCGACAGCCTTTGTGAGACGCCGACACTTTCGTGAGATCGGACGACGATCGGCGCGAAACGAACCGCACGATGGGTCGGTTCGTGGTCGTTATGCATCCGTGATTCTGTGACGGCTTTTCGGCGCCGGATCTGGGGTTCGAATGTCGGTGGCTGCTGGTGTACTGGGGGTATGGCGGCGTTGATGGATGTCTCTGCGGAGCAGGTGGCCACGCTCGATGAGCTGGTCGATCTGGTGCAGTGCATCGAGCGCACGCTGGGCAGTTTGCAGGCGGCCCGGGATGGGGCTTTGGCGTTGGCGTCGCGGTGGGCGATGGCGGCTGCCGGGGATGTGGATGAGGTGGATCTGACGGTTCGGTCGGTGGCGGCGGAGTTGGGGGCGGTGCTGCGGGTCAGTGACCGGACGGTGCAGCGGCGGATGTCGGATGCGGAGGTCAAGGTCGACCGGTTCCCGGTGGTGTGGCAGGCGCAGGGTGCGGGGCGGATCAGTGCCGGGCATGCCCGGGTGATCGTGGATGCCGGGGATTATCTGGAGGATCCGGCGGCGCGCCAGGCGTACAGCGTGCGGGTGTTGGAGTTCGCGGAGCACGAGTCCCCGAACCGGTTGCGTCCGATCGCCGCCCGTCTGGCGGAGCAGTATCAGGCGCGGTCGTTGCAGGAGCGGCATGAGGATGCCCGGCACAAGCGCGCGGTGTGGGTGACGGATGTCCCGGACGGGATGGCCGAACTCGGCGTGCGCGGCCCGGCGGTGCTCGTGCATGGCGTGTTCGACCGGCTCACCGCCATGGCCAAGACGAACCTGGCGGGCGGTCAGCCGAACACGAACACCGACGGCACTGAGCGACCCGACGGTGCTGAGGGTGCCGGGTCAGGTGCTGCGGGTGTGTCGTTCGGGCCTGCGGCGGCACACCCGGGCGGGGGAAGCTCGGGCGCGCAGGACCTCGCCGATACGCGTCCGGTCGAGGATCCGCGGACGCTGTCGCAGATGCGTGCCGATCTGGCCCTGGACCTGCTGCTCACCGGCGCCCCGGCCGGGCACGACACCCCCGACGGGCTGCTCGCCGCGATCAGCGGGCAGGTGAGCGTGACCGTGCCGGTACTGACCCTGATGGGTGCCGAGGATGCCGGCACACCGGCACCGGAACTGGACGGGCGCTGCCCGATCGACCCCGCCACCGCCCGTCTGCTCGCCGGGGCCGCCACCGGGTGGGACCGGGTGCTCACCCACCCGATCACCGGGGGCCTGCTCGCCGTGGACCGCTACCGGCCCGGCGAATCCCTGCGACGACACCTCAGAGCCCGCGACCAACGCTGCCGGTTCGTCTGCTGCGGGATGCCCGTGCGGCGCAGCGACCTCGACCACACCCAAGACGCGGCCCTGGGCGGTGCGACCGAAGAACGAAACCTCGAAGCCCTCTGCCGACGCCACCACATCCTCAAACACCACACCCCCTGGCACGTCGAACAACTCCCCGACGGGCTGCTGGAATGGACCAGCCCCACCGGCCGGGTCTACATCGACCACCCCCCAGCCCAGAACACCGTCACCTTCACCGACACCGACCCACCCCCCGACACCGAACCACCCGACGACCCCTGGGCCAACCCACCACCCCGACACCTCACACCCTTCTGAACGCGGGCCCTGCCGTCGGAGCGAACGCGCGTGGGCCCGCGTGGCCGCGCGGCGGCATGCCCGTGCGGCAAGCCGACGAACTCCCTCGACTCACTCGCCCGCACATATGCCCGTACGCCGCCCGTTCGAAGGAGATCATCTCGAGATGCGTGCGTGCCGGTACCCGGCGACCCCGCTCCTCGCGACCCGGTACCCGGCGAGCCCGTTCACACCGTCACGGGCAGCGGGCGTGGCTCGGCCACCGGTTCGCCGAGCTTCACCAGCACGACGCCCGCGAGCACCAGCAGCCCGCCCAGCGCCTGCACAAGCCCCGGCAGCTGACCGAGCAGCAGCCAGCCGAACAGCATCGCCGCGATGACCTCGGCGAGCGCCACGAACGAGGCGAGCCGCGAACCCAGCATCCGAGTCGACGCGATGCCGAGACTGTAGGCCAACGCGGTGGCCAGCACCCCCATCGCCAGCACCGGCGCGAACCAGGGCAGGGTTCCGAACCGGAAGGCGACGTCCCCGGTGTTCCACTCGATCGGCAGGATGCCGACCACTCCGGCGATCGTCAGTCCCACCGCACCGAGCATCAGCCCGAGACCTGCGAGCGCGATCGGCGGCAGCCCCGTGTCCGCACGGGCCGACAGCACGAAGTACGACGCCGCGCCCACCATCGCGGCGAGCGCCCACAGGATGCCGCCGAGATCGACGCGGGCTCCCGTGAGCACGTCGAGCATGAGCACGAGACCCACGAAGGCGATGACGGCTCCGAGGATGCTGCGCGCCGTCGGCCGCTCACCGCGCCTGATCCACAGCCACAGCACGACGGCGACCGGCGCGGTGTACTCGATGAGGAGGGCGATGCCGACATCCATCACGGCGACAGCCTGGAAGTAGAACAGCTGGGTGGCGGTGACGGCGAGCAGGCCGTACGCGATCACCATCCCGGCGTTGCGGCGCACCGCGCCCCAGCGCCCTCGAAGCGCGATCACGGTCGGCACGAGCAGCACCAGCGCGGCGACCCAGATTCGGGCCGTCACCGCCGACCCCGGCGTCCAACCGGCATCGATCAGTCCCCGCGCCCAGGCACCCGACATCCCGAACGAGAAGGCCGCGCCGAGAGCCACGAGCAGACCCGCCCCCGCACGCGGCTTCAACGGAGTGTCATTTGCCAAACGCCTCATGAGGAATGACGCTATGCCGCCTCGCGGTAACATGTCAAGATGATCTTCACCAGTGACACCGAGGATGCGCTGCGCTCCGCCGTCGCTCTCGTGAACTCGGCCGAGGAGCCCGACACCCTCGCCACCCAGGACGACCTCGACGCCTTCCTCGCGGCGAACCCGTACTCCGGACGCATCGACCGCGACGAGGTCGAGCTGCGCGAACTGCGCGAGCTGCGGCCATCGCTGCGCACCATGCTGCTCGCCCCGCGCGACGACATGGCGCAGCATGTGAACCGCGCGCTGAACGAGGTGCACCTCGCGCCGCGCCTGACCACGCACGACGGCCTCGATTGGCACCTGCACGCCGTCACCGACGACCACCCGCTCGCCGAGCGCATCCTCGTGGAAACCGCGATGGCACTCATCGACGTGATCCGCATGGACGAGGGCAGCCGCATCGGCGTCTGCGCCGACGCGGACTGCGAGGCGATCGCCCTCGACCTGTCGCGTAACCGCTCCAAGCGCTACTGCTCCACCACCTGCGCGAACCGCAACGCCGTCGCCGCCTATCGGGCACGCCGCAGCGCCACTCGCTGACCGACCTCACGCACACCGACAGGACGACGCGCACCGCATGAACCTCCCCGCCCCCTTCGACGTCTGGTTCCCCGATGCCGCCTTCGACGGCAGTTACGGCTACACCCTCGAGACCCTGCGCGCCGTACGGCCGGTGCCGCCCTCCCCCGACTTCGCGCAACGCTGGTCGGGCTGGCGGGACGCCGCGCGAGCGATTCCGGCGGCGCCGGTCGTGCTCTCAAGCCGTGAGCACAGGGGCAGGCGCATCTCGCTGATCGAGCACGGCAGCGCCGACGGCGTGCGCCTGCGGTCATGGCTCGTCGAGCCACTCGAGACCGTCCCACGCATCGGCGTCGTGCACAGCCATGGCTACGGCGGGCGCGATCGTGTCGAGCTCCACCGCGTGCCGATGGATGCCGCCGCGATCTTCCCGGTCGCACGGGGGCTCGGCAGCCTCAACACCGGCGTCGGCGCGCCCGCCGTCAGGGACGAGCACGTCGTCGCCGGGCTGGAGGACCCCGATCGGTACGTCGTGGGGCTCTGCGCCCGTGATCTCTGGCTGGCCGCTGACGCCCTGCTGGAACTCGTGGGCGACGTGCCGCTGTACTACGTGGGTGAGAGCTTCGGCGGAGGCATCGGCGCCCTCGCCGCTCCGTGGGATGACCGCTGCATCGGAGCGACCTTCGTGGTTCCGACGTTCGGGCAGTACGACCTCCGGATGGCGGTGCCGTGCCTCGGCAGCGGCGAGAGCCAGCGCACGCGGGTTCTCGAGCATCCGGCGCTGCGCGAACCACTGCGCCTGTTCGACTCCTCGACGGCGGCACTGTTACTGCGCGTGCCGGTGCGGGTGGAGGCGGCGCTGTGGGATCAGCATGTGCCGCCGCAGGGGCAGTTCGCCGTCGCCAACGCCGTCGCCGACCTCGAGCTGTGCGTCCTTCCGGCCGGGCATGCGGAGTACCCCGGTGTCGGCAGGGTGACCGTCGATGCCCGCCGCGACGGCGTCGCGCACCTTCAGCGGCTGATCGACGGGCGCTGAAGCGCCGGTCGCCGGTCGTCGTTCAGCCGCCGACGACGCCCTCGAACAGCCCGATGCGGTTGCCGTCGGGGTCGACGATGACCGCCCACGAGCTGGTGTCGGTGATGGACTGCTTCTCCATCGCCACAGTGCCGCCCGCATCCTTCGCCGCGGCGATCGTGTCGTCGATCGAGTCGACCTCGACATACGAACGCGGCTGGGTGAAGTCCGCGTCGCGCGGCGCGAGGCCGCCGCCCGAGATGCCGTTGGGCGCCGACCACATCGGATAGCCCTCGAAGCCGGGCATCTCGGCGATGTTCCAGCCGAAGAGCCCCGAGTAGAAGGCGCTCGCCTTCGCCATGTCACTCACCGGGATGTCGATGTGCGTGATGTCGCCGTGTGCCATTCCCTTGTCCTTCCGTCGATCGACGCGGCAATTCTGCGCCTCGGTCGAGGAAAGGACAAGAGTCAGTCGGCGTCCGTCTGCCGATACCCGACGTGGTCGGGGTTGGGCGCGAGCATCCAACCGTCGCCGTCCGCGACGACGAGGTTCTTCATGCCGCCGGCGGCGGAGATCACCTCGTAGTCCTGCCCGGCATCCGCCGCGTAGCAGAACAGGGTCACGAACGGCTCGTCCCCCACGTTCACGCTGCGGTGGATCCAGTGCCCCGGCACGTTCACGGCCTTGCCCGGCGTGAGCTCGATGGCGACGGAGCGGCCGTCGAGCGTCTCCATGAGCATGACACCCCGCCCGCTCAGGCAGTGGTACAGCTCGGCCCGGTCGGCGACGGCGTGGAGGTGGCCGCGGGTGACCGCGAACTCCTCGCCGATGCGGCCGGGCAGCAGTGTGCTCGTTCCGACGATGAGTGCACCCGGCCCCTCCTGGTAGCGGTGATCGTCGACCCAGTAGATGAGCTCATCGGCGCCCCGCTCGGCGACCGACGACTGCCACGCGGCAGCGTCGCGGTACACGCCCGCCATGTCGCCGAGGAACTTCTCGTAGCGGCGGGTGCGGCCGACGATGCCGCCGTCCGGCGAAATCTCCAGCGACACGGGGGTGTCGACGGCGGATGGGATGCTCACGAATGACCTCCTGGTGACTTGTAATTACAGGTATACTCCGAATCACCTCGATCTCGAAACCGGCAGGGACGAACTGTGATCATCGCGCACGACCTCGGCACGACCGGCGACAAGGCGTCGCTGCACCATGACGACGGCCGCCTGGTGGCATCCGTCACCGTGCCCTACCCCGCGCACTTCGCCGCCGGCGGCATCGCCGAGCAGAACCCGCAGGACTGGTGGGGTGCCGTCGTCGCCGCCACCCGTGACCTGCTCGCGCGCACGGGCACTGCGGCCGCCGACGTGGCCGGCATGGTCGTCAGCGGTCAGATGATGGGCGCCGTGCTGCTGGATGCCGACGGCGAGCCCGCGCGCCCCGCGATCATCTGGGCCGACACGCGCGCCGGTGCGCAGCAGCGCGAGCTGGAGGCCGCGCTCGGCGCCGAGCACGCCTACCGGCTGCTCGGTCACCGCCTGAACCCCACCTACTCGGTCGAGAAGGTCATGTGGGTGCGCGACAACGAGCCGGACGTCTGGGCGCGGGTGCGCCGCGTCTGTGTGGCGAAGGACTTCATCGTCCTTCGGCTCACCGGGCGACTGGCCACCGATCGCTCCGACGCGTCGGGCACGAACGCCTACGACCAGCGCAACGGCACCTGGTCGGACGAGGTGCTCGCCGCCGCACGACTCGACACCGCCCTGTTCCCAGAGATCCTCGACTCCACGGCGATCGCGGGCACCCTCACCGCATCCGCCGCCGATTCCCTCGGCCTCCACACCGGAGTGCGGGTCGTGATGGGCGGCGGAGACGGCCCGATGGCCGCCGTCGGCTCGGGCGTGGTCGCCCCACAGGACGGCGCCTACGTCTGCCTCGGCACAAGCTCGTGGATCTCGTTCGCCGCCGACGCCCCGCTGCACGACGCCCAGCTGCGCACATTCACCTTCGACAACGTCGTTCCCGGCTCGTTCGTGCCCACCGCGACCATGCAGGCCGGCGGCGCCTCCGTGCAGTGGATCGCCGAAGCACTGTCGCCCGACCCTGCACGCCCGGAGACCGGTCGTCTCACCGCGGAAGCGGCCGGCGACCTCGACACCGAGGACCTCTACTTCCTCCCCTACCTGCTCGGTGAGCGCTCCCCCCTCTGGGACCCCGACGCCCGCGGCGCCTTCGTCGGCATCGGCCGGCACCACACGCGGGCGCACCTCATGCGCGCCGTGCTCGAGGGCACCGCGTTCAACCTGCTCACCTGCATCCAAGCCTTCCGCGCATCGGGCGCCGTCATCGACCGCATCGACGCCGTCGGCGGCGGAGCCCAGAGCGACGCCTACCTGTCGGTGCTCGCCGACGTGTGGGGCGTGCCCGTGCGCAGGCGCACCATCGTCGAAGAGGCCAACAGCCTCGGAGCCGCGGTGACCGCCGCCGTCGGCCTCGGCCTCGCCGACTTCTCCGCCGCCCGGGCGCTCAGCGAGGTGACCGCCGAGTTCATTCCGGATGCCGCGCGGCACGCGGTCTACGCCGAGCGTCATGCCCGCTTCGCCGACGCCTACATGGCGCTCGCGCCGTGGTTCGCGGGAAGACCCCGCTGATGGCCGTCATCCTCGTCACCAGCCGCTCCTTCTCGGACGGCGATCTCGACCTGGTCGGCCGCGCCGCCGATGCCGGCCACCGCATCATGCGCGGACCGGCGCACCACGACCTCACCGAGCTGCGCGCCCTGCTGCACGGCGCCGACGCCTGGATCGCCGGCACCGGGCCGGTCACGGCCGAGCACCTCGCCGCCGCACCGAAGCTCAAGGTCATCGCCCGTTACGGCGTCGGCACCGAGGCGGTCGATCTCGCCGCGGCCGCGGCTCGCGGCATCCCCGTCACCAACACCCCCGGAGCCAACGCCGAGGCGGTGGCCGATCATGCCCTCGGGCTCATACTCGCCGCCCTCCGGTTCATCCCCGACGGCGACCGTCGCGTGCGCCGCGGTGACTGGGCGGTGCGCCGGGGGCGCGAGCTCGGTGCGGCCACCATCGGCATCGTGGGCTTCGGTCGCATCGGTCAGGGGGTCGCGCGGCGACTGGCCGGGTTCGGGTCGCGCATCCTCGCCGCCGACCCGTTCCTGCCCGACGACGCCGTGCATGCCGCCGGTGCCGAGCCGATGGCGCTCGATGAGATGTTCCGCACCGCCGATGTCATCACGCTGCACGCCCCGGGCGGCCAGCGGCTCGCCGACGCCGCCCGGCTCAGCGGCATCCGTCACGGCAGCGTGCTCGTGAACACCGCCCGCCCCGACCTCGTCGACGAGGATGCCGTCGCGTCGGCCCTTCGTGAGGGCACCCTGTCGGCGTACGCCGCCGACACTCTCGACGGCGACACCGCGGCCGGCGCGAGCGCCCTGCTGGCGGCCGACCTCGCCGATCGCGTCATCGTGACTCCGCACCTGGGCGCGCAGACCACTCAGGCCGTCGACAACATGGGCCGCATGTCGCTCGACGACGTCATCGCCGTGCTGCGCGGCGAGCAGCCCGTCCATCTCGTGAACCGATAGGAGACCGTCGTGACTGCAACCCCGTCCACCGACTACATGGGTTTCGTCGGCGTGACGACCGGCTCGTCGTCGATCATGAAGGTGTTCCCCCTCTGGGCCGACATCCTGGGCCTGCCCACCCGCACCCTGGTCGGGCATGATCTGCCGATGAACGCCGATTCGTCGGTGTACCGTGACATGGTCACGCAGATCCGCGACGACGCGCACCACCGGGGCGCGCTGATCACCACGCACAAGATGAGCGTCTACGCCGCGGCATCCGATCTCTTCGACGACCTCGACCCGTTCGCCGTCTCCTGCGCAGAGATCTCGAGCATCTCGAAACGGCACGGCAGGCTCATCGGCCAGGCGAAGGACCCGATCACGGTCGACCTAGCGCTGAACGACTTCCTTCCCGCCGGGCATTTCGCCCGCACCGGCGCGCACGCGGTGATCCTCGGCGCCGGCGGCTCGGGCACCGCGCTCAGCTGGGCGCTCGGCGAGCGCGACGACGCACCCGCCCGTGTGATCGTCACCGCCCCGTCGCAGGACAGCCTCGACCACCTGCGCGAGGTGCACCGCCGGCACGGAACA
The DNA here is from genome assembly GCF_042723855.1 of Microbacterium sp. NPDC058345. Taxonomy (NCBI): domain Bacteria; kingdom Bacillati; phylum Actinomycetota; class Actinomycetes; order Micrococcales; family Microbacteriaceae; genus Microbacterium; species Microbacterium sp. NPDC058345. The sequence continues at coordinate 1,565,506 of NZ_JBHXIG010000001.1, read as the reverse complement.
CCCGCCGACCTGATCCGGTACGTCGTCACCGAGACCGCCGAGGAGGCGGATGCCGTCGTGGCCGAGGCACCGGCCGGATCGGTCATCGCCAACGCGACGGGACTCGGCAAGGACCGGCCGGGCTCGCCGCTCAGCGATGCGGTGGTGTTCCCCGAACGCGCCTACGCGTGGGAGTTCAATTACCGCGGCTCGCTGGAGTTCCTGCACCAGGCGCTCGCCCAGCGCGACGCGCGGGCGCTGCACGTCGTCGACGGCTGGCGGTACTTCATCCACGGCTGGTCGCAGGTCATCGCCGACGTCTTCGAGATCACGCTGACCCCCGAGATCGTGGAGGATCTCGCAGCCGCTGCGGAGTCGGTGCGCTGATGCCGGCCGGACTGGTCAGGACCGTCCTCGGCGACGTCGAGGCGTCGGCGCTGGGACGCGTGGACTATCACGAGCACCTGTTCCAGATCAGCCCGCTGCTGGCGGGTGACGAACTCGACGACGAGAACGCCTCCGGGGCAGAGGCCGCCCTGCTGAAGGCGAGCGGGTTCGAATCCATGGTCGACGCCACGCCCTTCGGGCTGGGGCGCCACCCCGAGGCGGTCGCCCGCATCAGCGAGGGAACCGGACTCGCCGTCGTCGCGGCCACGGGTCGGCATCGCGAGGCGCACTACGGCGACGACCACCCGATGCAGGTGTGGGATGCCGACCGCCTCGCCACGCTGTTCACGGCCGATGTGACCACCGGGATGGCCGCGGACGACGCACAGCTCTTCGAGTCGCCCGAGGTGCCCCTCGCCCGCACGCGCGGCGGACAGACGGTGCGGGCCGGTTTGCTGAAGGCCGGCGTCGGCTACTGGAGCATCAGCCCGTTCGAGCGCATCACGCTGGAGGCGCTCGCCGTGACGCACCGCGGCACCGGGGCGCCGATCATGGTGCACCTGGAGTTCTGCACTGCCGCGCACGAGGTGCTCGATCTGCTCGCCGCTGAGGGGGTCGCCGCCGACCGCGTCGTGCTCGCGCATGCGGACCGCGATCCGGATGCGGGCTTGCACGTCTCGCTCGGCGAACGAGGCGCCTACCTCGGCTACGACGGGTTCGCCCGCCCGCGGGCGCACAGCGACGCCCGGCTGCTCGAGCTCACCGCATCCGTCGTCCAGGCCGGCGCCACTGAGCGCATCGTGCTCGGCGGCGACGTCGCGAGGCGCACCCGCTACATCGCCTACGGCGGCATGCCCGGCCTGTCGTATCTCGGCGAGAGGTACCTTCCGCGTCTGCGCTCGGTCATCGGAGACGAGGCGGTCGATCGGATGCTGATCGACAATCCGGCACGCCTGCTGACCCTGTCGCACTGATCCGCAGCATCCGCAACGTCCCCAGCACCCGCCGCATGCCCGCCTCCGCCACCCGGCGGGGCGCGGGGCCGGACAGACGAACGGGCCCCTCACCCGAAGGCGAGGGGCCCGTCGCGTCACCTCGTCGTCACTCGTAGAGGACTGCGGCGATCTTCTCGTCGTCCATGTTGGTGGCGTCGTACCAGTACGAGCCGGTGTCGTAGAACTCCTCGAGCTCTTCTCCGTTGGCCGCGGCGACAGCCGACTCCACCGTGCGGGCGCCGATGCCGATCGGGTCCTGGGTGATGGCGCCGGCCATGGTGCCGTCCTTGATGGCCTCGATCTGCGCAGCACCCGAGTCGAAGCCGATGATCGTCAGCTTGCCCTTCTCGAGGCCGAGCTCCTTGACCGCGTTCACGACGCCGATGGCCGAGCCCTCGTTGGTGCCGTAGATGCCCTTAAGGTTCGGGTACGCCGCGATCATGGTCTTGGCGATGTCGGCCGACTTCAGGTGGTCGCCGTCTCCGTACTGGATGTCGACGATCTTGATGTCGGGGTAGTCGGCCTTCATCTTCTCCACGAAGCCGTCGCGACGCTCGACACCGGTCGAGTTGATCTGCGAGTGCCCGACGATCGCGACCTCGCCCTCACCGCCGATGAGCTCGGCCATGTGCTCAGCGGCCAGCGCGCCGGCGGCGATGCTGTCGGTGGCGGCCAGGCTCAGGCCCACGTCGCCGTTGCAGGGAGCGTCGAAGTACACCACGGGGATGTCCTTCGACTTCGCCTGCTCCAGCGGAGCCACGCAGGCCTCGGGGTCGAGAGCGGCGTAGCCGATGGCGTCGGGGCTGCTGTTGATCGCGGTGGTCAGCATGTCCAGCTGCTGCGCGATCTCGGTCTCGGCCGCCGGCCCCTCGAACGTCACGCGGACGCCGAGCTCCTCGGCTTTCTGCTCGGCACCCGTCTTGACGGCCTGCCAGAACTGGTGCTGGAAGCCCTTCGAGACGAGCGCGATGTACATCTCGCCGTCGTCTGCGGGGGCGCCGCCTTCGGGTGCCTCTTCGACGACGTCACCGCCGCCGCAGCCGGCGAGGGCGAGCGCGGACACCGCGACGAGCGCAGCGAATGCGGTCTTCTTGCCAAATCGCATGGAAACTCCATTGTTCTGTGTGGTGTGCCGATCGGGTGATCGGCGGGGGGACTGGGGAAAAGGGATCAGGTCCGCTGGCGGTTGCGCAGCGAATCGAAGAACACGGCGAGCAGCACGACGATGCCGACGACGACGTTCTGCCACTCGGACTGGATCGACATGATCCGCAGGCCGTTCACGAGCACGCTCATGATCAGCGCGCCGATGACGGTGCCGATGATCGAGCCGCGCCCGCCGAGCAGCGAGGTGCCTCCGATGATGACGGCGGCGATGGCCTGCAACTCGTAGCCCATGCCGATCTGAGGCTGGGCGGAGTCGAGGCGCGAGGCGATTACGACACCGGCGATTCCGACGAACGCACCGGCGAACATGTAGACGAAGATCGTCCAGCGGCGGGTGTTCACACCCGACAGCCGGGTGGCCTCCTCGTTCGAACCGATCGCGAAGGTGTAGCGGCCGAGAAGGGTCTTCGACAACACCAGCGCCGCGATGATCGCCAGCACGATCGTGATCAGCACGGCGTTGGGGATGCCGGGGATGATCACGCCGAGCGCGATGCGCTTGAAGTCGGGCGCCGAGGTCGAGAAGTAGATCGGGCGCACGCCCGAGATCACGAGCGCGAGACCGCCGGCGATCATCATCATGGCCAGGGTGGCTATGAACGGGGGCAGGCGCAGGAAGGTGATGTTCAGGCCGTTGATGAGTCCCATCAGCACGCCCGTGACGATGCCGCCCAGCACCCCGACCCAGATCGGCAGACTCCAGTTGGTGATGAACACACCGGTCATCACCGCACACAGCGCCATGCCGGTGCCGAGCGACAGGTCGATGCCGCCGGTGATGATGACGAACGTCGTGCCGAGGGCGAGGATGGCGATCACCGCGGTCGAGAGCAGCACGGTGGTGAGGTTGCTCACCGTGAAGAACGCGGGGCTCGCGATCGAGAAGAAGATCACCAGCACGACGAGCGTCGCGAAGGCCAGCGACTGCTGCAGCTGACGCTTGAGGGTCGCGGCGAAGTCGCGCTTGTCGGTGTTCTCGGTGAATGCCTGCTGCACGACGGTGGTCGTGGAGCCGGGCTGGTTCGGCGTGCTCATTCTTCTTCCTCCCCATGGGCGGCGAGCTGCATGATCTTCTCCTGGCTGGCTTCCTCGTTGCGCAGCGTCCCGGTGATCCGGCCGTTCGCGAACACGGCGATGCGGTTCGCGACGCGCAGGATCTCGGGAAGCTCCGACGAGATGACGATGATGGATTTGCCGGATGCGGCGAGCTGCTGCATCAGGCGGTAGATCTCCTCTTTCGCTCCCACGTCGATGCCTCGGGTGGGCTCGTCGAAGATGAGGATGTCGCAGTCGCGCATCAGCCACCGGGCGATGACGACCTTCTGCTGGTTTCCACCCGACAGCAGCTTCACGATCTGGTTGACCGACGGCGTCTTCACCCGCAGCTGCTTGACGTAGTCCTTGGTCTGGCCCTTCGCCTTGCGGTCGCCCATCCAGCCGATGGCGTTCGCGTAGGAGTCCAGCGAGGCGAGCACCGTGTTGAAGGTGACGTCCTGGTCGAGCATGAGTCCGAGCAGCTTGCGGTCCTCGGACAGGTACCCGATGCCGCGCTTGACCGCATCCTCGGGCTGGCGGATGCGGGCCGCCCGGCCCGCGACGGTGATCGTGCCGGCATCCCGGCGGTCGGCGCCGATGATGGCGCGGGCGGTCTCGGTGCGGCCCGCGCCCATGAGACCGGCGAAGCCGAGGATCTCGCCCTGGTGCAGCTGGAACGAGACGTCCTTGAGCAGCGCCTTCGTCGAGAGCCCCTGCACGTCGAGCACGACCGGGTCGTCCTGATGCTCGCGGGCCGTGGGCCGGGTGCCCTCGTCGATCGCGCGGCCGACCATCATCTCGATGATCTTCGGCACGCTGATCTCGGACTTCTCGAGGGTGCCGATGTAGGTGCCGTCACGCAGCACGCTCACGCGATCGGCGAGTCTGCGCAGCTCGTCCATGCGGTGCGAGATGTAGACGACGCCGGTGCCGCGCGCCTTGAGCTGCTCGATGAGCACGAAAAGCGTCTCGACCTCGGCGTCGGTCAGCGCGGACGTCGGCTCATCCATGATGAGCACCTTGGCGTTGAACGACAGAGCCTTGGCGATCTCGACCATCTGCTGCTCGGCGACGGTGAGCTCACCCACCTTCTGGCGCGCATCGAGGTCGATGTTCAGGCGCTGCAGCAGCTCCGCGGCCTGGCGGTTCAGCGCGCGCTCCGAGAGGAACGGGCCGTTCTTCGGCTCGCGGCCGATGTAGATGTTCTGCGCGACCGTGAGGTCGGGCATCATGTTCAGCTCCTGGTGGATGATCGTGATGCCCAGCTGCTGCGCCTGCAGCGGGCTGGTCAACTCGACCGGCTCGCCCTCGAAGTGGATGGTGCCCTCGTCGCGGGTGTAGATGCCCGAGAGGATCTTCATGAGCGTCGACTTGCCTGCGCCGTTCTCGCCGACGAGAACCAGCACCTCTCCCGAGCGCACCTCGAGGTGGACGTCCTGCAGCGCCTGCACGCCGGGGAACCCCTTGCTGATTCCCTCGACTCTGAGGATGGGTTCGCTCATGCCGCACCTGCTCCCTTGGAGGCCGTTCGGATCCCCTGCACGAAATCCATTTCAAACATCGGACCAATTGTGCGCCGGTTCACCGCTCGGCGCAAGTTCCCTCTGACGCTAGCCGAGCGGCCAGGCGATGGGAAGGCCTGTAATGACATCTTGGCCACCCTGTAATAACATCTTCATCACGACGGCGTACGAGGTCCGTGCGCTCGGAAGGAGAACCATGCTCATCGGCGCGCACGCCCTGGTGTTCAGCGGCCGCTTCGACGAAGCCGGCCTGCGCCGGTCGATCGAGGGGACCAAGCGGGCGGGATTCGACCTGATCGAGATCCCCCTCATGGACGTGCAGGGCTTCGACGCGTCTCTGGCCGCGCGGATGCTGCGCGACAACGACCTCGCCGTGACCGCATCCCTCGGGCTCACCGCCGACACCGACCTCACCAGCGAGGATCCCGCCGTCGTCGCCGCGGGCGAGCGGATGCTGGAGCAGTGCCTCGACCACGTCGCCACCATGGGGGGAGACGTGCTGTGCGGAGTGCTCTACTCGGCCATGCGCAAGTACACCGCACCCACCACGGAGCGCGGCGTGGCGAACAGCCGGGCCGCCATCGCGCGCCTCGCCGAGAAGGCCGCGCAGCGCGGCATCCGGCTCTCACTCGAAGTGGTGAACCGCTACGAGTCGAACGTGTTCAACACGGGACGCGGCGCGCTCGCGTTCCTCGAGGGCGTCGAGCGCGACGATGTCTCGGTGCACCTCGACACGTACCACATGAACATCGAGGAGTCCGATCTCTTCCAGCCCGTGCACGACGTCGCGGCGGCCGGAAAGCTGGGCTATGTGCACATCGGCGAGAGCCACCGCGGCTACCTGGGTACCGGCAACGTGGACTTCGGCACCTTCTTCCGCGCGCTGCACGACGTGCGCTACGACGGACCGGTCGTGTTCGAGTCGTTCTCGTCAGCCGTGGTGAGCGCCGAGCTGAGCAACACGCTGGGCATCTGGCGCAACCTCTGGCAGGACTCCGACGACCTCGCCGCACACGCCAACCGGTTCATCCGCGACGGCCTGCACGCGGTGCGGACGATCGACCTGCACTAGCCCCGCGGCCGGCGGATCGTCAGGCCGAGGGATGCCCGACGACGCCCTTGCGCAGCAGCGCGTTGCCGTACTTGCGGGTCTCGCCGGTGCGCACCATGAGGTACGCGCCCTTGGCGACGTCGTAGTAGGCGAAGCGCTCGACGAAGCGGGTGGTCTCGAGCGTCGTGCCCGCCGCCGCCATCAGCTGGCGCTGCACATCGAGCACCTCGGCGTCCGCCGACTCCATCAGGTCCATGCCAGGGGCATCGTCGAGCGGCAGCACCGACCGGATCGCGGTGACCACCTCCGGGGTCGTGGTGCCGGGCAGGTCGACGACCCGCTCCCCCAGCGCCCAGGCCGGGAAGTGCGCATCGGCGACCACCACCGCGTCGGAGTGCCCCATCCGGTCGAGGTGCAGCAGCAGCTCCCCGGTGAGCAACGGGTTGATTCCTTCGAGCATCCGTACCCCTTCGTGAGACCCGCGCGTCAGGCGGGGATGAGTCCTTCGTCGGCGAGCTGCGCCCAGAGGTCGGCCGGAATCTTCAGTGCCGCGTACTCGGCGTTCTGCGTCAGCTGGGCGGGGCGGCTTCCGCCGACCACGACCGAGCGCACGACGTCCGACTGCAGCGGGAATTGGATCGCGGCCGCCGGGAGCGGCACATCGTGGTCCTTGCAGACCGCCGCGATGCGCAGCAGCCGATCCCACAGCTCCTCGGGCAGCTGTCCGTACTCGTAGCGTCCGTCGCGGCGCGGCTCGCTCTGCGCGAGCAGGCCGGAGTTGAAGACGGATGCCGCGACGATGCCTGTGCCGCGCTCGGCGCAGGCCGGCAGCACCTCGGCCGCCGCCGGCTGCTCGAGCAGCGTGTAGCGACCGGCGACCATGATGAGGTCGAGATCGGCTTCGCGCACCGACCGGGTGAGAGCATCCGACACCATCGACCCGACGCCGATCGCGCCGACGAGCCCCTCGTCGCGCACCGTCTCGAGGGCGGGGAACGCCTCGGCGAGTGCGAGGTCGAGGTCGTTCCGCTCGGGGTCGTGCAGATAGAGCAGGTCGATGCGCTCGATGCCCAGACGCTCCTGCGACTCCGCGATGCTGGCGCGGATGCCCGCCTCGGTGAAGTCCCACACGCGCTCGAGGTCGTCGGGCACGAAGAAGTCGTTGGCGGTGTCGAGCCCGCCGCGCTCGTGACCCGGATTCGGCCGCAGCAGCCGGCCGGCCTTGGTGGAGAGCACGAACTCGTCGCGCGGCTTGGTCTGCAGGAAGGCCCCCAGGCGCCGCTCGGAGAGCCCGAGGCCATAGTGCGGGGCGGTGTCGTAGTAGCGGATGCCGGAGTCCCACGCGGCTTCGAGCACCGCCCAGGCCTCATCGTCGCTGAGCTCGCGGAACAGGTTCCCCACGTTCGCGGCGCCGTAGCCCAGGGCCGGCAGACTCAGCCGGCCGGATGCGGTGGGCTCAGTCGATGACATGCTGACCCTTCCAGGTGTACTTCGCGATGCTTTCGGCCTTCATCTCCATGCTGGTGCCCGGCTCGGTCGGAGCGATGTACGACCCGCCCTGGATGTCGGTCGGCACCACGAAGTGCTCGTGCAGGTGGTCGACGTACTCGATCAGGCGCCCCTCGCGGGTGCCGCTGACGGCGACGAAGTCGAACATCGACAGGTGCTGCACGGCCTCGCACAGGCCGACGCCGCCGGCATGCGGGCAGACCGGAACGCCGAACTTGGCCGCGAGCAGCAGGTTCGCGATGTTCTCGTTGACGCCGGCGACGCGCACCGAGTCGATCTGCATGACCTCGATGGCGTCGGCCTGCAGCAGCTGCTTGAAGATCATGCGGTTCTGCGCGTGCTCGCCGGTGGCGACGCGGATGGGCGCGACGCCGCGCGCGATCTCGGCGTGGCCGAGGATGTCGTCGGGGCTGGTGGGCTCCTCGATCCAGGCGGGATTGAACTCGGCGAGCGCGTTCACCCACTCGATCGCCTCGGAGACCTCCCAGCGCTGGTTCGCGTCGATCGCGATCGGGAAGTCGGGCCCGCACACCTCCCGCGCCTTGCGGAAGCGGCGGATGTCGTCGTCGAGATCGGCGCCGACCTTGAGCTTGATCTGCGTGAAGCCGTCGGCCATGGCCTCGCGGGCCAGGCGCTCGAGCTTCTCGTCGGAGTAGCCCAGCCAGCCGGGACTGGTGGTGTAGCCCGGGTAGCCCGTGGCCAGCAGCTCGGCCTCGCGCTCGGCGCGGCCGGGCTCGGCTGAGCGCAGAATCTCCAGCGCGTCCTCGCGGGTGAGGGCGTTGGTGAGGTAGCGGAAGTCGACGAGGTCGACGATCTGCTCCGGCGTCATGCGGGCCAGCAGCTGCCACAGCGGAAGCCCGGCGCGCTTCGCCTTGATGTCCCACAGGGCGTTGATCACCGCGCCGATGGCCATGTGCATGACGCCCTTCTCGGGGCCGAGCCAGCGCAGCTGCGAGTCGCCGATGATGTCGCGGAAGGTGCCGCCCATGTCGTCGAGCAGCGGCTCGATCTCGCGCCCGACGAGGTGCCCGGCGAGCGCGTCGATGGCGGCGACCTGCACGTCGTTGCCGCGGCCGATCGTGAACACGAACGAGTGTCCACCGATGCCGTCCTCGGCGTCGGTGCGTACGATCACGTAGGCGGCCGAGTAGTCGGGGTCGGGGTTCATCGCATCGGAGCCGTCCAGGCTCAGGGATGTGGGAAAGCGGATGTCGCTGGTGTCCAGCGCGACGATACGGCTCACAGGGCTCCTTCGGTGCGTCGGCGATCTTGACGCAGACTCTTGGAGTGTAAACATCCGATGTCTATACTGTCAACGACGGATGCGGCGTCAGCATCCGCCTCGAAGACGTGAAGGAGAACCATGAAGTTCGCGCGACTCGGCGAGTCCGGAAGCGAGATCCCCGTCGTCATCGACGGCGACCGCACGTTCGATCTGCGCCCGGTGACATCCGATGTGGACGGCGACTTCCTCGCCGGCGACCCGGTCAACCGCACGCAGGAGGCGCTGGATGCCGGCACGCTGCCCGAGCTCCCGGATGCGGACTCGCTGCGCATCGGCTCTCCCATCGCCCGCCCCAGCGCCGTGATCTGCATCGGCCAGAACTACGCCGCGCACGCCCGCGAGTCCGGCGCCGAGCCGCCCACCGTGCCGATCCTGTTCCTGAAGACCCCGAACACGGTCGTCGGCCCGAACGACACGGTGACGATCCCCCGCGGCAGCGAGAAGACCGACTGGGAGGTCGAGCTCGGCATCGTCATCGGCCAGCGCGCGGCGTACCTCGATTCGGTCGACGAGGCCGAGGCGCACATCGCCGGCTACGTGGTCGCGAACGACGTGTCGGAGCGCGCGTTCCAGATGGACGTCTCCGGCGGGCAGTGGTCGAAGGGCAAGATCGCCTTCGGCTTCAACCCCACCGGCCCGTGGCTGGTGCCGGCCGCCGAGGTCGACGCGCAGAACCTGAACCTGCGCAGCTGGGTGAACGGCGAGCCGCGTCAGGACTCGAACACGAACGACATGATCTTCGACGTGCGCACGATCGTGCACCACCTCTCGCAGTACGTCACCCTCGAGCCGGGCGATCTGATCCTCACCGGCACACCGCAGGGCGTCGCGTTCGGCGGCAGATTCCCCTACCTGAAGCCCGGCGACGTCGTCGAGATCGAGATCGAGGGCCTCGGCCGCCAGCGCCAGCAGTTCATCGCCTGGGAGGCGCAGAAGTGACCGGCCAGGTGGAGGGCCTGGTCGCGATCGTCACCGGCGGAGCATCCGGGATCGGCGCTGCCATCGCGCACCGGCTGCACGAGGAGGGTGCGCAGATCGCCGTGCTCGACCGCGACACGTCCGGCGCGGATGAGCGCTTCGCGGCCTTCACCGCCGACGTCTCCGACCGCGCCTCCGTGGATGCCGCCGTGGCGGCGGTCGCCGAGCGCTTCGGCCGCATCGACATCGTGATCAACAACGCCGGCATCGGCGCCCAGGGAGACGTCACCGCCAACGACGACGACGAATGGGCGCGCGTGCTCTCCATCAACGTCACCGGCATCGCCCGGGTCACCTCGGCCGCGCTGCCGTGGCTGCGCAAGTCTCCGTCGGCGGCGGTGTGCAACACATCATCCATCGCGTCGACCACCGGTCTGCCGCAGCGTGCGCTGTACTCGGCATCCAAGGGCGCCGTCTCGGCCCTGACCCGTGCGATGGCCACCGACCACCTGCGCGAGGGCATCCGCGTCAACGCCGTGAACCCGGGCACCGCCGACACCCCCTGGGTCGGGCGTCTGCTCGACTCGGCGGCCGACCCCGCGGCCGAGCGCGCCGCGCTCAACGCGCGGCAGCCGCACGGTCGCCTGGTCTCGGCCGATGAGGTCGCCGGCGCCGTGCTGTACCTAGTCAGCCCAGCATCCGGGTCGACCACGGGCACGTTCATCGAGGTCGACGGCGGCATGGCCGCCCTGCGTCCCCGCCCGGAGTGAACCGGCCGCTGAGGGGTCACGAAACGTCGGGTTCCGGTGCCCGGAGCCGACGGTTCGTGACCCCTCAGGCATGCTGCCGCAGCACCGTACCCGTTCTGCGGAGCGACCAGGAAGCGGGGCCTGGAGTATTCGCGCTACCGGAACTTACGTCCAGCAGCGATCGCTATCATCGACACCTCAAGCTGGTCCGGCGAGTAGCTTTCGGCCGGGCTCATTCTCGGGACGAGCCAAGGCCGTTCGTTCGTCAAGGACGATAAGCGCGACTCCGGCTCGATTCGCGAATTCTCTTGCATCCGTCGTGAACCGCCCTGAGGTGATTACCACTGCCAGCTTTCCGGTCGCAGTAGCGACGCCGAAAATCTCGCGCACTTCTCGAGCCCCTACGTATCCACCGTCATAGTGCTTACATTGCACCGAGTGCTCGTTTGTCGTTATGTCGACGCCGCCGTCGCGGGTATAGCGCGTCCCGCGCGCCGAAGTCCATCCGAGACTGCGCAACCACTCAGCACAAAACGATTCATACTGCTCGTGTCCCAGACGATAGGCAACCGCCCGGGGCGCGGGCGGATACTCTGGCTGGGCCGCCCACCAGTCAACACCCCATTCGTCACGTCTCTTGCTCGTGTGCTTCTGCAACTCGAGCGCAAAATCAGTCTGCAACCGCATCGGCACTCCGATTGACACGGCGAGTGCCGACGCTACGTCGACCCACAGCTTCTCCTCGGCAAGCTCCGCTTGTGCCTTGATGCTCTGCCTCCAGCGCCGCTGATCAATCGCCCGCGTCTGTTTGACCAACGCTTCATAGGCGTCTTTGGATTGCCATCGATGCATCCCGATCACTACAAGTGCGACACCGAACAAGATGCCGAGCAGGAGGGGTCCGACACCTGACGACTTCGTGGGTACAAACGAAGTGACGAGACAACCCACGGCCGTCCATGCGCCGACAACCATAAGCCAAATCGAACTGCGATTTCGCTGTCGGGGAACTGGCGTGTATGTGGGTAGCGGCTGCAGTTCGCGCGAGGCCTGCAAGCACGCCTCGCGAATATATCGCGAAACGCCGTTCAGCGTCACTCGCCCATCGCACCAGGCGCCTAGCTGAGGCCGGACATTCGCGCGACTCAGATCGCCGGCGCGTCGAGCCACCCGGTTGTCTGCTGCAGGCCTCATGCCAGGGATCATAATGTTCGCGACGGACACTGCCCAGCATGGGGCTAGCGCTCTCGGCGCGGAGGTCAGCGGATGCCGTAGAAGGCGAGCGCGTTCGACCAGAACACCTGCTCGGTGTCGAGGCCGCGCTTCTGCGCCCACTCGACGACCGTGCGGAACCAGCCGTCACGGGCGCCGGCGAGATACTCTCCGCCGTCGGACGCCGTGACGTCGACGGAGGACACCGGCCAGTCGCTGCCCCACATCAGCCGGTGCTCTCCGAACGCCTCGGCCGCGGCATCGAGGAATGGCTCCACCTGCGCCGCCGTCCAGGCCCCGCCGGATTCAGCCGGCAGACCCGAGAGCTTGCAGAACACCTGCGGATGCCGCGCCAGCTCCGACAGGTCGCGCAGCCACTCCGCACTCGGCCGGAGCGGCGCCTGCGCCGTGCCGACGGCGGGCTTGCCGAGGTGGTCGAGCACGATCGGCAGGTCGGGCACCGCGGCGGCGAGCGCCGCGACGTCGGAGATCTGCTCGGCGCGCACGCAGGCGTCGAACGTCCAGCCGCGCGCGGCCACCGCGCGGGCGCCGGCGACGAAGGCCTCGCTGCGGGCGAATCCGTCCGGCTCGCCCTGCAGCAGGTGCCGAACGCCGATCACGCGTTCATGCCGGCCCAGCGCCTCGAGAGCGGCTTCGGTGCCGGCGCCACGGTCCAGCCGGGCGCCGGCGACGATCGCCACGACGCCGGTGGCGAGGGCGATCGAGTCGACCCAGCGCACCTCATCGATGGCCTGATCCTCGATCGGGTCGGCCTGCACGAAGATGGCCGCCTCCTCGTGCACGCCGGAGATCTGCTCCTCGATGAGCTCCGTCTCGGCGAAGGTCCAGTCCAGCGCCCCCTCGAGCCACGGATACGTGAGCAGATCCGGGTCCCACAGGTGCAGGTGGGCATCGAGAACGCGCATGCGCCCATCCTCACACAATCACCCCTCAGACATCCGACCACTGGCTAGGATGTCGCCATGGCAGTCACTGACGAGGCGATCGACAAGATCAAGGCGATGATCGTCTCGGGCGAACTGGGCCCCGGCGACCGGCTTCCGCCCGAGAAGGAGCTGTCGGAGCGGCTCGGGCTGTCGCGCAACTCGATGCGCGAGGCCGTCAAGGCGCTCGAGGTCATCCGGGTGCTCGACGTGCGCCGCGGCGACGGCACCTACGTCACGAGCCTCGAACCGCACCTGCTGCTCGAGGCCATCAGCTTCGTCGTCGACATGCACGACGACGACTCCCTGCTCGAGCTGTTCGCCGTGCGCCGGATGCTGGAATCGCAGGCCACCGGCCTGGCGGCGGGCAACGCCTCCGATGACGAGGCGCAGGCTCTGCTCGACGAGATCGACTCGGTCGATCCTGGCAGCGTCTCGATCGACGACCTGGTCGCCCACGACGTCCGCTTCCACCGGGAGATCGTGCGCCTCACCGGCAACGACTACCTGGCGAGCCTGATCGAGAGCCTGAGCAGCCAGACCATCCGCGCCCGGGTGTGGCGGGGGCTCACCGAGCAGGGCGCCTCCGAGCGCACGCTCTCGGAGCACCGGGCCATCGCCGAGGCGATCGCCGACCACGACTCGGCGCTGGCCACCTCGTTGGCCACGGCGCACGTCGCGGGCGTGGAGCGCTGGCTGCGCCAGGCGGCATCCGCCTGACTGCCCGCCGTGTCAGGGTCCGCGGCGCCAGTGCGCGCCGTCAGGCTCCGAGGCGCCGCATCGCGGCGTCGAACTCCGCCGCCGAGCTGTCGCTCACCTCGTGGAACAGCAGTTCGTCGAGCACATCGGGGGCGGCGGTGAAGTACGGCACGCCCGCCTCGCGCAGCGAGACGATGTCGTCCGCACTGCGCAGGCTCGCCGCGAGCACGTCGGTGGCGCTGTCCGCGCAGACCGCCTGCATGCGGGCGATCAGCGCGTCGCCGTCCATCCCCGCATCCCGCATCCGACCGAGGTACGGGGCGATGTACCGCGCGCCGATGCTCGCGCACACGAGCGCCTGTGCGACCGAGTACACGGCCGTCACCAGCACGGTGACGCCGTCGCGGACGAGGGCGGATGCCGCCGCGAAGCCCTCGGCCGTCGCCGGCACCTTCACCGCGACGCGATCGCCGAGAGCGCGGATGCCCTCGGCGTTGCGCAGGAAGGATGCCGCGTCCCCGCCCCAGGTCTGGAAGAACACCTCCTGCGCGCCTTCGCCGACCCATCTCTCGTAGAGCGCGGGGATCTCGGCGGCGCTGCGGCCGCCGCGCTCCAGGATCGTGGGATTCGTGGTGACGCCGTGCACGACCCCGGCGGCCAGCAGCCGGGAGACCCTGTCGGTGTCGGCGCTGTCCACATACAGCCGCGGGGCGGTCATCCGATCTCCTTCCGCCAACCTGTCGTTACAGGTTGGAATGCGGCTAATGTTATGACAGCATCCGTCCGCGTCCAAAGACAGCGAGACGCCGCCGAGCCGAAGACGATCGGAAGAACATGACCACCGAGCAGCCATCCCGCACCGGCGTCGTCATCGTCGGCAGCGTCACCGCCGATGTGACCACCTTCTCCGAGCGCCTGCCCGCACGGGGCGAGACGATCCTCGGCGACCAGTTCACCCTGCTGCTGGGCGGGAAGGGCGCGAACCAGGCGGTCGCGGCCGGACTCGCCGGAGCGCGCACGAGCTTCGTCGGCTGCGTGGGCGACGACCTCTTCCACGACCTGGTCGTCGACGGACTGAGCGGTGCCGGCGTCGACCTCACCCATCTGCGCACCGTGCCCGGCCCGACCGGCATCGCCCACATCCGCGTCGACGCCTCGGCGCAGAACGACATCGTGATGGTGCCGCTCGCGAACGCGCATCTCAGCGCGGAGCAGATCGACGCGGCCCTCCGCGCGCTCGCCCCCACCACCGGGGTGCTGCTGACCCAGCTCGAGACGCCGGCATCGCTCACCCTGCACATCACGGCGCGTGCCCGGGAGCACGGCATGACCGTCGTGCTCGATCCGGCTCCGGCCGCGCCGCTCGACCCCGAGGTCTGGCGCAACATCGACATCGTCACCCCGAACGAGACCGAGGCCACGATCCTCAGCGGCATCGAGGTGACGGATGCCGCCTCGGCCGAGCGCGCGGGGCGCTGGTTCCTCGACCAGGGCGTCGGCGCGGCCGTCATCACCATGGCCGAGAAGGGGTCGTGCGTCGTGACCGGCGAGGGCACCACCGTCATCGCGCCCATCCCCGTCGAGCCCGTCGACACGACAGCAGCCGGCGATGCCTACGCCGGATACCTCGGCGCGGCACTGGCGGACGGCTGGACCCTCGCCGACGCGACACGGCTGGCGAGCGCAGCCGGCGCCATCGCCGTGACGCGCCAGGGCGCGTCGCCC
Organism: Microbacterium sp. NPDC058345; assembly: GCF_042723855.1. Classification (NCBI taxonomy): domain Bacteria; kingdom Bacillati; phylum Actinomycetota; class Actinomycetes; order Micrococcales; family Microbacteriaceae; genus Microbacterium; species Microbacterium sp. NPDC058345. The sequence goes on along the minus strand of NZ_JBHXIG010000001.1, from coordinate 1,550,328 downwards.
AGCCTGCCGCGCCGCGACGAGGTCGACGCGCTGCTCGCCGAGCAGACCGAAGCCGCCCGGATCTGACAGGAGAAGCGGATATGCGCAAGACGGCGACGACCATCAATCCCGCGCTCTCGCGGGTGATCAGCGAGACCGGCCACACCGACCTCATCGTCGTGACCGACGCCGGACTGCCCATTCCCCCCGGCGCCGAGCGCATCGACCTCGCCTACCGGCCCGGCGCCCCTGCCTTCCTCGACGTGCTCGACACGGTGCTCGCCGAGTTGGTCGTCGAGGGCGCGACAGTGTCGTCCGAAATCGCCGAGAAGAGCCTGCACGTGCTGAATGCCCTGCGCGAGCGGCTGCCCGGTATCGAGATCGAGCTCGTGCCGCACGTCGATTTCAAGAAGCGCACCCAGGCGGCGCGCGCCTTCGTCCGCTCCGGCGAATTCACGCCGTATGCGAACGTGATCCTGCACGCGGGCGTCGCATACTGAGGCTGCCGTGAACGCGATCACCACCACGGCGGAGGCCACCGGCGGCATCGACCGCGACTCGACGGCACCGATGTACGACCAGTTGCGCCAGCTGATCCTCGACGGCATCGTCCGAGACGGGCTGCAGCCCGGCGACGCGCTCCCCGGCGAGCACCGGCTGTGCGAGCAGTACGGCATCTCACGCACCGTCGTGCGCCAGGCACTGGCGCAGCTCGAGCACGAGGGCGCGGTCGAGCGCATCAAGGGCAAGGGCACCTTCGTCGCCAGGCCGCGGACGAGCGAGTCGCTGGTGCACACCCTGGTCGGCCTGTTCGACGAGGTCGAGCGCCGGGGCGGACATGTGCACAGCGAGGTGCTCAGACATGAACTGATCGAGGCGGATGCCGAGGTCGCCGCCGCACTCGAGGTCGACGAGGGCGCCCCCGTGGTCGTGCTGACGCGACTGCGGTACGTCGACGGAGAAGCGTGGTCGCTGTCGACGACCTGGATGCCGCGCGAGATCGGCGAGCCGACGCTCGGCGCCGACCTGCGCGACTCGTCGCTCTACGCTCTGCTCGCCGACCACGGTGTCGTCGCCACGCACGGGGTGCGCTCGGCCGAGGCGACCGTCGCGACGCACGAGCAGGCGGCGCAGCTGGGGCTCAGCGCCGGCTCGGCGCTGCTGCGTCTGCGCAGCGTCAGCCGCGACGAATCAGGGCAGCCGATCGAGTTCTTCGTCGCCTATCACCGGGGCGACCGCTCGCGGTTCGAGTTCCGTCTCAGCACCGACAACTCTCAGGGCTCGCTCGTCCACGTGCCCTGACCACGGCGGCGACGGCGAAGCCGGCGGAGCCGGATCGTCCGGCTACGCTCGAGGGCATGAGCGAATGGGTCAGTTCCGCCATCCGCGTGCTCGAGGCCGACGCCAATCGCTCGGCCGACACGCATCTGCACCTCTTCCCGCTGCCGGTGGAGTGGGGCATCGATCTGTACCTCAAAGACGAGTCGGTGCACCCGACCGGGTCGCTGAAGCACCGCCTGGCGCGCTCGCTCATCCTGTACGGCCTGGTGAACGGCCTGATCGACGAGAGCACCACGCTCGTCGAGTCGTCGAGCGGGTCGACCGCGGTCTCGGAGGCGTACTTCGCCCGCATGCTGGGACTGGACTTCATCACGGTCATCCCGCGCTCGACGAGCCAGGAGAAGATCGACCTCATCGAGTTCTACGGCGGCCGCTGTCATCTCATCGACGACGCGTCCGGCATCTCCGCCGAGGCGCAGCGGCTGGCCGCGGGATGCCACGGGCACTACCTCGATCAGTTCACCTACGCCGAGCGCGCCACCGACTGGCGGGGCAACAACAACATCGCCGAGAGCGTGTTCAGCCAGCTCTCGCAGGAGCGGCATCCGGTGCCGCGCTGGATCGTCGTCGGTGCGGGCACCGGCGGAACGAGCGCGACCTTCGGGCGCTACGTGCGCTACCGCCGGCACTCGACGCGGCTCGCCGTGGTCGATCCCGAGGGATCGGCCTTCCACGCCGGATGGCGGGGCGACGCCGATGCCGTCGGTCGCCCGTCGCGCATCGAGGGCATCGGCCGTCCTCGCGTCGAGCCGTCGTTCGTGCCGAGCGTGATCGACGAGATGATCCAGGTGCCGGATGCCGCATCCGTCGCCGCCATCCGGCTGCTGCGCGAACGCACGCTGCACTGGGCCGGCGGTTCGACGGGCACGAATCTGTACGGCGCCTTCGAACTGATCTCGCGGATGCGCGACGCCGGCGAGACCGGCAGCGTGGTCACGCTGATCTGCGACAGCGGCGTGCGCTACTCGCAGACGTACTACTCCGACGACTGGGTCGCCGCGCAGGGGTGGGACCTCGCACCGTTCCGCGAGCGGATGGAGCGCTTCCTCGACGGCGACGCCTGGTGACCGCCGGGGCGGCGTGTGGCTACGCTGGCTGCATGACCACGCTCATCCTCACCGTCGCGGGAGCGGACCGTCCCGGACTCGTCGCCGCCGTCGCCGAGACGATCGACGCCCACGGCGGCAACTGGGAGATCAGCCGCCTCTCCGAGCTCGCCGGCACCTTCGCCGGCGTGATCCAGATCACCGTCGCCGACGAGCGGGCCGCTGAGCTGCGCGCAGCGCTCAGCGAGCTCGACGGACTGCTGGCGATCACGGTGAGCACCGGAGCGGAGACGCCGGCCGCCGAGACGAGCCGGCAGATCGCCCTGTCGGTGCTCGGCGACGACCGCCCCGGTATCGTGCGCGAGATCTCGAGCGTGCTCAGCGCGCACGCACTCAGCATCGAGAGCATGACCACCGAGACCAGGGATGCGGCGATGGCCGGCGGCCGGCTGTTCGAATCCGCGGTGACCGCGACGGCACCCGCATCCGCCGACCTCGACGCGCTGCGCGCCGACATCGAGCGACTCACGCACGACCTGCAGGTCGACATCACGGTCGCCTGATCGCGATGACCCCGGAATCGCGCGAACGCGTCATCGCCGCTCTCACCGCCGAGCTGCCCGACGGCACCGTCGTCACGAATCCCGATTCGCTGCAGGCCTACCGCCGCGACCGGGCGGAGGAGGCGGGCGCCGGAACACCGCTCGCCGTCGTGCGCGCGGCGTCCACCGAGGAGGTGCAGACGGCCGTGCGCATCGCCGCACGGGAAGGCGTGGGCGTCGTGCCGCGGGGTGCCGGCTCTGGGCTGTCGGGCGGCAGCTCGGCGGTCGACGGCGCGATCGTCGTCTCGCTGGAGCGGATGCGGCAGATCATGATCGATCCGGCGCTGCAGATGGCGGCGGTGCAACCGGGAGCCTTCAACGCCGAGGTGAAGGCCGCGGCCGCCGAGCACGGCCTGTGGTACCCGCCCGATCCGGCATCGCAGGCGTTCTGCTCGATCGGCGGCAACATCGCCACCAACGCCGGCGGCCTGTGCTGCGTGAAGTACGGCGTGACCACCGCCTACGTGCTCGGCCTCACGGTGGTGCTCGCCGACGGGCGAGCGGTGAAGCTCGGCGGCGCTCGCCTCAAGGACGTCGCCGGCTTGTCACTGACGAAGCTGTTCGTGGGCAGCGAGGGCACGCTGGGCATCGTCACCGAGGCGATCCTGCGGCTCGTGCCGGCGCAGCGCACGCCGACGACGCTGGTGGCCCTGTTCCCCACCGTCGACGGTGCGATCCGGGCCGTCGTCGACATCAAGGCGGCGATGCGTCCCTCGATGCTGGAGTTCATGGACCAGGTCACGATCAACGCCGTCGAGGATCTCACCCGGATGGAACTCGACCGCACCGCGGCGGCGATGCTCATCGTGCAGTCCGACGAGCCGGTCGACGTCGCGGCCGCGCAGATCGAGGCGATCGAGCAGACCTGCAGTCTGCACGGCGCCACCGAGGTGTACGCGACGAGCGACCCCGAAGAGAGCGAGGCGCTCGTCGAGGCGCGCCGCCTCGCGGTCCCCGCGGTCGAGAAGCGCGGAAGGCTGCTGCTCGAGGATGCCGGGGTGCCGTTGCCGCGCCTGGGCGAGCTCATCGCGGGGATGCGCGCGATCGCCGATCGGCACAGCGTCGAGATCGCGGTCGTCGCGCACGCCGGCGACGGCAACACGCACCCGCTGATCGTCTTCGACCCCGCGGATGCCGCGCAGGAGAGCAGCGCGAACCTCGCCTTCGGGGAGGTCATGGACCTGACGATCGCGCTCGGCGGCACGATCACCGGCGAGCACGGCGTCGGCCGTCTCAAACAGCCGTGGCTGGCCGACTATCTCGGCGATGACGTGCTCGACCTGAACCTGCGCATCAAGAAGGCGCTCGATCCGCAGAACATCCTCAATCCCGGCGCCGTCTTCGGCGCGATCTGAACGCGCCTCGCGTCAGTCGGTCAGGCCGACGGCATCCGGCTGCAGCCTGCGCAACCAGTATTCGGTCTGCGCGACGTGCCCGGCCGCCGCGGCGGAGGCGGCGACGGGATCACGCGACTGCAGAGCGCGCAGGATCGCGCGGTGGCCGGCGTCGGAGAGCGCCTTGATCTCGGCTGCGCTGTCGGTGCGGAAGATGCGGTACGCCCGCGAGCGAGCGCGGAACACGGCGAGCAGACTGGCGAGAGCGGAGTTGCCGGCGATCTCGGCGATCCGCATGTGGAAGAGATGGTCGAGGCGGGAATGCTCGTCGTCGTCCTGCGACGCCTCCATCTCGGCGAGCAGAGCGTCGAGCTCGAGCAGCACGCCGTCGTCCACCCTGGCCGCCGCGAGCGACGACGCATGCGCCTCCAGGGCGCGACGCAGCTCGTACAGCTCGAGGATCGCGTCGAGCGGCAGCAGTCCGACCGTCAGCGACAGGCTGCCGATGAGGTCGGCGGCGTTCAAGTCGCCCACGTAGCTGCCGGAGCCGTGCCGCGTCTCGAGCACGCCGAGGGCCGCCAGCATCCGGATGGCCTCTCTCAGCGATCCGCGCGAGACGCCGAGCTGCTCGCACAGCTCCCCCTCGCTCGGCAGGCGATCACCGGGTCGCAGGGTGCCGTCGGCGATCAGCGATCGCAGCCCGTGCAGAGCCGTGTCGAGTGCGCTCATTGATCCTCCGTGACCCGCGATTCGCTGATCAGAGTCAACCACGATCGCGATTCGTATGACAACTACGACGGATCTGCGACGCAGAATCGCATTTCGGGCGTTTATGTGGCAAAGTTGTGCAACAAGTTACGACCCCTTGCGAGGAAGCATGACCACGGCGACGCCGTTCCCGCCGATCCGGCTGACATCCTACGAGCGCGCACGCGACGCCTGGCCGCTCGATCCGGACGTGATCCACCTGAACCACGGATCTTTCGGCGCCGTGCCCACCGCCGTCGTCGCCGTGCAGGACGAACTGCGCCGCCGCGCCGATCTCAGTCCGGTGGGATGGTTCCCGCGCATCGCCGACCACGTGCGCGAGGCCAGGGAGCGCACCGCACCGTTCGTGGGTGCCCGCCCCGAGGACAGCGCCTTCGTGCCGAACGCCTCGGCGGCCGCGACCGTCGTCTACAACGCGCTGCGCCTGGAGGCCGGAGACGAGATCCTCGTCACCGACCACGGCTACGGCGCCGTCACCATGGGCGCGCAGCGCCTCGCCCGGCGCTTCGGCGCGGCGGTGCGGGCGGTCGAGCTGCCCCTGCTGGCATCCGACGGCGAGGTGGTGCAGCGGTTCGCCGACGCACTCACCCCGCGCACCCGGCTGATCGTCGTCGACCAGATCACCTCGCCGACGGCCCGGATGCTGCCCACGCGCCGCATCGCCGACCTCGCCGCGGAGCGCGGCGTGCGCACTCTCGTGGACGGCGCCCACGCCCCCGGTCTCGTCGCCGACGCAGCCGTCCACGGCGGCGGTGACTGGTGGTTCGGCAACCTGCACAAGTGGCCGTGCGCCCCGCGCGGCTCGGCGCTGCTCGTCACCGGCGCTCCCGACCGTCAGGAGCTGTGGCCGCTGATCGACTCGTGGGGTGCACCCGAGCCGTTCCCGCACCGGTTCGACACGCAGGGCACGATCGACGCCACGACCTACATCGCCACTCCCGCGGCGATCGACTTCATCGAGTCGGAGTACGGCTGGGCCGCAGCCCGGCGCAGCATGGCGCAGATCGCGGATGCCGGTGCCGAGATCATCGCCGACGCCCTGCGCCCGTTCAGCACGCAGGACCCGCTCACACCACTCCCCTCGCCGGTGCCCTCCATGCGTCTGGTGCGCCTCCCGGACGGACTCGGCGCATCCCGCGAGGAGGCTGACGCCCTGCGCATGGACCTCTTCGACGAGCTCGGCGTCGAGACGGCCTTCACCAGCTTCCGCGGCATCGGCTACTTCCGCCTGTCGGCGCACCTGTACACCGAGGCGTCCGACTTCCACGTGTTCGCGGAGCGCTGCGTGCCGCAGATCCTGCGGCGCGCCGGCATCCGCATCCCGACGGCGACCACCCTCGCCTGATTCCCCCGAATCACCACCCAGAAGATCCACAACCCACCACAGAGAGGCACATCGTGAAGCACAAGTTCTTGACGACAGCCGCGGGGATCGGCATGGTCGCCGCCCTCGCACTCACCGGATGCTCCTCAGGGGGCGGCCAGGCAGAAGACGGCAAGGTCACCCTGCAGATGGTCGAGAGCCTGACCAATCCGGCGCGCACCGAGCTGATCCGCGGTCTGCTCGACAAGTTCGAGCAGGAGAACCCCGACATCAAGGTCAGCCTGGTCTCGCCGCCCACCGAGCAGGCGGATCAGAAGATCCAGCAGATGCTGCAGTCGGGCAAGGGCGTCGACGTGCTCGAGGTGCGCGACATCACCGTCGGCCCGTTCTCGAACAACGGCTGGCTGTACGACCTGACCGAAGACCTCAAGGCGTGGGACGGCTGGGACGCGCTCACCGAGAACGCCCAGTCGGCGTCGGTGGCCGAGGACGGCAAGAGCTACTTCCTGCCCTACGGCTTCTACGGGCTGTCGCTGTTCTACCGCACGGACCTCGTCGAGCAAGCCGGCTTCGACGGTCCGCCGCACAGCTGGAAGGACCTGCTGGAGCAGGCTTCCGAGATCCAGGACCCGGCGAAGAACACCTACGGCTATGCGTTCCGCGGCGGTCAGAACGCCAACAGCAACGTCGTCGCGGCCATCGAGGCGTACACGATCGACGACCTGAACATCGACGACGCGTTCCTGCTGAAGAACGGCGACACGATGTTCTCGGCGCCCGAGGCGCAGGAGGCCGTGGACGACTACTTCGCGCTCTTCGAGCAGGCGTCGCCCCCGTCGGCCGTGTCATGGGGTTATCCCGAGATGGTCGCCGGCTTCACCAACGGCTCGACCGCGTTCCTGCTGCAGGATCCCGAGGTCATCGCCACCGTGCAGGACTCGTCGCTGAAGGAGGACCAGTGGGACACCGCCCCGCTGCTGGTCGGCCCGAGCGGCAAGGCCGCGCAGCCGCTCGCCGTCGCGGGCTGGGGCGTCGCCGAGAACAGCGCCAACAAGGAGGCGGCGGTCAAGCTGGTGCAGTTCCTCGCCTCCGAGGAGCCGGCCACCGAGTTCGCCCAGGCGAACAGCCTGGTGCCGATCGTGACGTCCGCATCCGATGACGAGTTCTACAAGACCGGTCCGTGGACCAGCTACGTCACGATGACCGAGGACCCGGAGACCTACGTCAACGTTCGTCAGCCGCGCGGCGTCAGCTGGTGGACCGAGTGGATCCAGAAGTCCGATCAGGACGTGCAGAAGGTGCTGCTCGGCGACATGACCACGAAGGAGCTGCTCACCTCGTGGGATGAGTTCTGGACGGAGAAGTACGCCGCGGAGAAGGGCTGATCACCTTGTCGGGCCAGACACTGACTCCCGTCCGCAGGAGGGGCTCCGCCGGCACCGCCGGCGGGGCCTCCCCCTCCCGCCGCCGCGCGTTCCGCGGCCGGCACGCGCTGACGCTGCTGGCGTTCATGGTCCCGGCGATCGTGTTCGTGTGCTGGTTCACCTATGCGCCCATGCTGCAGGGCGCGCGCATGGCGTTCCACGACTGGAACCTGTGGGATCTCACCGCGACGCCGTTCGTCGGTTTCCAGAACTTCGTCACCGTGTTCCAGGACCCCGCGTTCGCCACGGTGGCCTGGAACTCGGTGCTCTGGGTGGTCGCCTCGCTGGTGCCCCAGCTGGTGATCGGGTTCCTCATCGCCCTCGCCCTGCGCAAGCGCTTCCGTTTCCGCGGCCTCTATCAGGCGCTGGTGTTCTTCCCGTGGGCCGTATCGGGCTTTCTGATCGGGATGCTGTTCCGCTGGATGTTCAACGCCGAGTTCGGCGTCGTGAACGACCTGCTCATGAAGGCCGGGCTCATCGAGGCCCCGCTGCCCTGGCTGGCCGACCCGAAGCTGGCGATGTTCGCCGTGATCACGGCGAACATCTGGTACGGCGTCACCTTCTTCGCCATCATGATCCTCGCCGCCCTGCAGTCCGTGCCCGATGACGTGCTCGAGGCCGCCAGCCTCGACGGTGCGGGCAAGGCGCGTCAGCTGTTCTCGATCATCATCCCGTACATCTCCATGACGCTGTTCCTCACGGTGCTGCTGCGGGTGATCTGGATCTTCAACTTCCCCGACATCATCTGGGCGATGACCGGCGGCGGCCCCGCCAACCAGACGCACATCGTCACCACCTGGATGATCAACTACACCCAGCAGGGCAACTACGGCATCGCGAGCGCCATCGGCCTGATCGTCGTCGCGTTCCTGTTCGTGTTCTGCGCGTTCTATCTGATGGCGATGCGGAGGGCTCAGCGATGACGACGATGACCGGTGCTTCGAGCACCCGCTCCTCCCTCACCGAGACGCGGCGCGTGACCGTGCTGGACCCGGCATCGGCCCCGCGCGGTCCGCGCAGGGTCACGGTCGGCGGCGTCGTGCGCGTCGTCGGGCTCGGGCTCTGGCTGATCATCACGCTGTTCCCGCTGTACTGGATCGCGCTGACCTCGTTCAAGTCTCCGGGAACGATCAACCGCTACCCGATCGAGTACTGGCCCAGTGAGCCGTCGCTGGAGAACTACGTCAGCCTGTTCGAGAAGAGCTCCTTCGGTGTCTTCCTCGGCAACTCGGCGCTGGTGGCGGTCACCGCGGGTGCCGTAGCGACGCTGATCGCGCTGCTCAGCGCCTACGTGCTGGCCCGCTTCGAGTTCCGCGGCAAGGGCGCGGTGCTGATCGCGTTCCTGCTCACGCAGATGATCCCCGCGTTCATCGCCCTCGGACCGCTGTATTCGATGATGAGCGACCTCGGTCTCGTCGACACCAAGCCGGGACTGATCCTGGTGTACATCGCGATCTGCATCCCGTTCTCGACGGTGATGCTGCGCGGATTCTTCGAGAACGTACCCGACGCTCTCGAAGAGGCGGCGATGATCGACGGATGCTCGCGCCTCGGCGCGCTGTTCCGCGTGCTCGTGCCGGTGATGACGCCCGGCATCATCGCGGCGTTCATCTTCAACTTCGTGAACTGCTGGAACGAGCTGTTCCTGTCGGTGGTCCTGATGAACACCGACGCCAACCGCACGGTGCCGTCGGCCCTGAACGGATTCATCTCGACGTTCAACATCGACTGGGGCTCCATGTCGGCCGCGGCCGTGCTGACCATCCTGCCGACGATGGCGATGTTCGCCCTCGCCAGCCGATGGATCGTGCAGGGTCTCACCTCGGGAGCCGTGAAGGAGTAGCCTTTCCGGCGACACCCCGCCCTACCGCCGAGACCCCCTGCTGCAGACGTCTGCAGCAGGGGGTCTCGGCGTCAGGTGGGGGTCTCAGCGCACGTCAGACCAGCCGGGCCTTCGGCGAGACGGCGTAGGTATCCTCCGGGTCGTCGTTCACCACGCCGGTGAGGGCGGTGTCGATGGCCGACATGACGTCGGCATCCAGCGTCACACCGGATGCCTTCACCGTCTCGGCGAGCTGCTCGGGGCGGGATGCTCCGACCAGGGCGGCCGCGACGTTCTCGTTCTGCAGCACCCACGCGATCGCGAGCTGCGGCATCGTGAGCCCGGCCTCGGCGGCGATGGGCTTGAGCTTCTGCACGGCCTCGAGGATGTCGTCCTTCAGCAGGCGCTCGATGAAGTGCGCGCCGGAGTGCGGGTCGGTGGCGCGCGACCCCTCGGGCACCGGCTGGCCGGGCAGGTACTTGCCGCTCAGCACGCCCTGCGCCATCGGCGACCAGACGATCTGCGAGATACCGAGCTCTTCGGAGGCGGGCACGACCTTGCCCTCGATCACGCGGTGCAGCATGGAGTACTGCGGCTGGTTCGAGATCAGCTGGAAGCCGAGCTGCGTGGCCAGCGCGTGCCCCTCACGCAGCTGCTCGGCTGTCCACTCCGAGACGCCGATGTACAGCGCCTTGCCCTGGCGCACGACATCGGCGAAGGCCTGCATCGTCTCTTCGAGCGGGGTCTCGTGGTCGTAGCGGTGCGCCTGGTACAGGTCGACGTAGTCGGTGCCGAGGCGCTCCAGCGAGCCGTTGATCGACTCCATGATGTGCTTGCGGCTGAGGCCGGTGTCGTTCGGGCCCTTGGGTCCGGTCGGGAAGTACACCTTGGTGAAGATCTCCAGCCCGGCGCGGCGCTGACCGGCCAGCGCCTTGCCGAGCACCACCTCTGCCGCCGTGTTGGCGTAGGTGTCGGCGGTGTCGAACGTGGTGATCCCGGCGTCGAGCGCGGCGTGCACGGTGGCGACGGCTGCGTCATCCTCGACCTGTGAGGCGTGCGTCACCCAGTTGCCGTAGGTGATCTCCGAGACCTTGAATCCGCTGTTGCCGAGGTAGCGATAGTTGACCATGATCCAACGCTAGCGCGCGGATGCGACGGTGGGCCCCCGACGGGCACGGGAGTGCCGCACGGTGACCACGATCACCCCGAGGAACGACAGCGTGCTCACGAGGTACAGCGGAATCGCCCAGGGCGACTGGTCGCCGCCGGAGACGTTGTACGCGTCGGCGAGGTTCATGCCCGTCCCGAACGAGGCGACGAAGTACGCCGGCGCACCGAAACCCAGCACGGTGAGGAACAGCTGCGTGGCGCCCAGCGGTGCCATCCGCGAGCCGATCGCCGCCCTCGCGACGATGACGGCGATCACGACACCGAGGCCGAGCACCACGAGAGGAAGAACGATGTTCATCCGTTCGCCGACGGCTTCCATCTCGGCGTGGATCTCGGCGAGCGAACGACCGGGCACGACGGCCATCGGGTTCAGCACGAGGATCTGCACCGCCGCCCACGCCGCATAGAGCGTGACCGCGACCACACCCGCGATCGAGATCGAGGCTGTCACACGAGCGTCCCGGTTCATGAGGTCATGCTCTCACAGCGGTGCGAGCCTCAGGCGGACGCCGTACGCGATGAACTACACCGCGACGGTCTCGCGTCGCTCGGCGCGCGTCTGGGGCTCGGCCGGCGCCGCGGCCGCGGAAGCCGGCGCAGGATCGGATGCTGCGGCATCCGGCGTCGTGACGATCGCCGCCCTGTCACGGAACCCTTCGGCCGTGACGCGGTCGAGGTCGACCTGCCTGCGGATCGCCGCAGCCTTCTCGTACAGCGACGGGTCTCCCCAACTGGTCAGCACCTTCACGATGACCGGCAGCAGTTCGATCATGAAGAACAGCGCGGCGATGAGCCAGTGCGCCCAGAAGATCGTGGGTTCCTTCTCGGCGAGCCGGTTCAGCCCGCTGATCTGACTGAGCAGGCCGATCGCGCCGGCGTTGCCCTGCGCGACCGCATCGGCGCGCGCGTTGTACGCGGCGAGCGCCTGCGCGTAGGCGTCCCGTGCCGCGGGCAGCTGGTCCTGGGCCTGCTGGCGGTTCGTCTGCTCCGAGGCGGCGGTGTTCTGCTTCGCCGTCGTCTCGGCCGCCGCGAGCTCGTCGTTCGCCGTGCGCAGCTGTGCGGCGAGTCCGTCATAGGTCTGCTGCGCCTGCGCGAGCTGCGCCTTCGCGGCATCCGAGCTGGAGCCTTCGCCGTTCACGCCGGTGCAGCCCGGCACCTCGCCGGCACCCTCACCCGTCAGCTCGCACTGGTACAGCGCCCGGGCGGAGTCGATCACCTTTTGCTGCTCGGCCATCTTCGCGGTGATGTCGTCGATCGTGCCCTGCGCGGCGGACGTCGTGGCGGAGCCAGATTCGGTGCCGGCGACGATCCCCGTGGCCGCCTGGTTCTCGAGGGTGGTGACGCGCTCGGATGCCGCATCCAGCGCCTTCTTTTCGGGCCCGCTCTCGAGCGCGTCCTGATCCTGCTGGGCCTGCACGATGTTGGTGGCGGCGACCTCACGGGCGATGTCGTTGTGGAACACCTGCAGCACGAGCGGCTCCGCGACGAGGAAGCCGATCAGCGCGGCCATCGCGACGCGCGGCAGCGCCAGACCGATCAGCTTGCCGATGCGGCGCGTCGACGTCATCGTCGAGGTGAGGAAGCGATCGAGGTTGAAGATGATCGCCGCCCAGACGAGCGCGAGCGGCACCGCCACCCAGATCGCGACCTGCACCCCGGTGGTGAGGGCGAAGAGCATGGAGATCGCCGAGATGAGCGCGGTGCCGAGGAGCACGAAGAACATCTGCACGAAGCGCGGCGTCTCGCCGGGTACGCGGTCGAGCACCTCGCCGTCGGCTCCGCCGAGGATCGCCATCGCGCGAAGGCGCGAGCCAGGGGTGCGCGGCTTCCGTTCGCGCTTCGGCCGGGGAGCGCGACGGGGCGAGGATGCCGGCACGGCGATCGCCTGCCCGCCGTCGCCGACGGACGGGTCGGAGACGTCGGACGGGTCGGAGACGTCGGTCGGGTGCGTGGTCGCGTCCGCGGCATCCGTCGCCCGCGCCAGCTCAGAGCCGGCCGGCTCGAAGCGGCGCAGGAAGTCGAGGTCGTCGTCGCTGACCGTGCCGTCGGGAACGTCGGTCTCGAACGAGAGGCGACCCTGGGAATCCATCCGGCCAGGGCGATGCGCGGAGTAGGACATCCCTCGAGGGTAGAAAAACGCGGCTGTGGGACTCCCGGATGATCCCTGCACGCGCTCTCAGCTTGCCGCGGCTCTGGACGTCCGGTCGGATGCCGCCGGACGGTCGGTCCGGTATCCGCGCCGCCCACTCACGACGCTGGAATCATGACAGACACGACACGGATCACGCCTGCGGATCGCGCGCCGATGCGCGCCCGCGCAGGGTTCACCGCCATAAGCACCGCCGTCGAGATCCTGTGGAAGCGCGCACGGATGCGGACGCGCGGGCCTCGGCGACCGCACGCCGGCCCCCGGCCGTTCGCACCGGGCTCTCTCGATCACACGGTGTCGGCCGCGGCCATGTTCCTCACCCGGCGGTGATCGCCTGCGACGGATGCTTCGCACGCCACACCGACGGCGCGAGGCCGTGATGTCGTCGGAACGCTCTGCGGAATCCCTCGTCGGAGCCGTAGCCGAGCGCGTGTGCGACCGCGCTCACGCCCTCTCCGCGCGAGAGCATGTCCCGTGCCGCGCGCATGCGCACGAGCGCCACATAGCCGGCGGGTGAGCAGTCCACCGCCGCGCGGAACCGCTCGGCGAAGCGCGACCGCGACATCGCGCTGATGCCGGCGAGCAGATCGACGGTCCACGCGCGATCCGGCTCGGCGTGAATCGCCTCGATCGCACGGGCCAGGAACGGATCCTCGCTGCGGGCGGGCCAGCCGGCCGGCGCGCAGCCCAGCGCCCACGCGCGTATCGCCGATTGCAGCAGGACCGTGGCCAGCATCCGGCCGATCGCCCGATCACCGCTGCGCACGAGGTCACCCGCCTCGGCGGTGCTGTCCAGATGCTCGACCAGGGCGGCAGCGGCCGGCTCGGCGCGATCGAAACCGCAGACCCAGGCGACCTCGGGCAGCAGGTCGCCGAGATGCACCCCTTCGCCGACGAGCCGCAGCTCGGTGATGACGATGCGCGCGCCCGCGCTCGCGCGCATCCGATGGCGTGCTGCCCCGCTGAGCAGCAGAACGCCGCCCCGCGGCAGAGCGCAGCCGTCCGGCGCGACGGTGCGCAGCTCGCCCTCTGCGACGTACGCGAGCGTGATGTCCCCGCCGCCCAGGGTCAGCGTCTCCGCCGTCGTCGTGCGCACGCCCCGCTGCGCCCGGACGCTGATCACGACGTCGTTCAGCACCGTGTCGAGGTCGGCGCCGGTGGCCCCGGTCCACGCGCAGCCGGCCGGAGGGTGGTCGTGTGCGACCGGATCCATGGCGGCAGTGCTCATACCGGATGCCAACCGTCAGGGGTCACCGGTTGTTCCCCGATCCCTCGCAGCAGGGCCGCCGCGAGCTCGGCCGGCGCGTCGAGCTGGATCAGATGTCCTGCACCCTCGATCACCGTGAGCGTCGAGTGCGGGATGGCCGCGTGCAGCCGATGGGCCCTGTCGACGGGTATCCAGGAGTCCTGCGCACCCCAGACGATGTGCACGGGTTCGTCGATGGTCCCGTAATCCGGCTCGATCTCATCGGTGAAGCGCTCGTCCGCCTGGGCGATCTGACGGTAGAACGCGCTCTGTCCTTCTTCGCCGAGCCACGGCGCGACGAGCAGGGCGAGGTCGTCCGGACGCAGGTCGTGATGGCTCGCTCCGCGGATGTACGCCTCGATCGCGCCCCGGTGCACGCTCGAGGGCAGCTGCAGGAACACGTCGGCGTGCTCCTTGACGAGAGTGAAGAACGGTGAGCCCCACGGCGAGAGCGCGACGACGTCCACGAGGGTCAGCGAGGCGTATTCGGCGCCGTGCCGCAGCCGTGCGCGCAGCGCCACCGCGCCGCCGAAGTCATGGGCGATGACGTGCGGCCGCGTGAGTCCCCACTCCCGCAGCAGCTGCGCGAAGATCTCGCCCTGCACGCCCAGATCGACGGCGTGCTCCGGGCGTTTCGACGAGGCACCGTAGCCGGGCATGTCCCACACGTGCACGGTGAACGTCGACGCGAGCGCCCGCGCGATCGGAAGCCACAGCTGCGAGGACCAGGGCGTGCCGTGCATCATCACCAGCGGCGGGCCGGATCCGAACCGGTCCCAGCGGACGTCGCGACCCCAGATCTGCAGGACGCGGTTCATCGCCGTGCCTCCTCGGGCGGCATCGGCGCTGGCCGCGCCGTGACCACCTCGTACACCAGATCCGTGGTGATCGACCCGACCTGCGCGAGCCGCGTGGTGATCCGCTGAAGATCAGGCATGTCTCGCGCGAGCACTTCGAGGTGATAGCAGGACTCGCCGGTGATCCGCAGGCATCGGATGATCTGCGGCTCGGTGTCGACGACGGCATCGACCTGGTCGAACAGGGCACCGTGGATCTTCATCCGCACCACCGCGTGCAGGGCGAACCCCAGCGGAACGGGAAGCACGTCCGCGTGATACCCCGAGACCACGCCGATCTCTTCGAGTCGCCGAAGCCGCGCACGGACGGCTGAGACGCCCAGATGCGCCTGCTGCGCGAGGTCGGTGAGGGAGATCCGCGCGTCGCGCTGCAGTTCCTGAAGGAGAACTCGATCAACGCTGTCGAGGGTGACGGTGGTCGGCATGATCCACAAGCTACCGCAGAATCTGCGGTGAAAGCCAGACTTCACCGACGAAACGCGCTTCCTCCACACGGATCACGTTCCTAGGCTCGAATCATGACGATCATCACCGAACGACGGGCCAGGCACTTCGCGTGGGTCGACGTGTTCACCGACGTCCCACTGACCGGCAACCCGCTTCCCGTGGTTCCGGATGCCGACACGCTCAGCACCCGCGAGATGCAGTCCATCGCACGCGAGTTCAACCAGTCCGAGACGACCTTCATCCTGCGCCCCGACCAGCCCGAGGCCGACTGGCGCCTGCGCTCGTTCACTCCGAGCGGGGCCGAGGTCCTGGGCGCCGGTCACAATGCGCTCGGCGCGTGGGTGTGGCTCGCGGTGTCGGGCCGTCTCGCCGACGATCGCCACTGCTTCACGCAGCAGATCGGTGACGCGCTGCTGCCGGTCTCGGTCGACCGGAGCGACCCGGGCGCGACCACCGTGACACTCGGGCAGTCCAGCCCGGTCTTCGGCGACGCGCAGAGGTGCGATCCCGTGCTCGCCGAGATCCTCGGCATCGGGGTGAAGCGAGTGGCATCCGGGCCGATGGTCGCCTCGACGGGCGTGCCGCACCTGCTCGTCGAGGTCTCAGACGAGCGCACGGTCGACGCCGCATCCCCCCACGCCGATCGACTGCGCGCGTACCTCGCTCGCGTGGGCGCCGAGGGATGCTACGTGTACACGGTGACCCCCGAACATGAGCAGCGTGACGCCTACGCGCGCTTCTTCAACCCGACCGTCGGCATCGTCGAAGACCCGGCGACGGGCACGGCGGCCGGTCCGCTGGCGGCCCTCCTCGCGCAGCGCGACAAAGGTGTCGCCGGCATCCGCAGCATCCGCATCGAACAGGGCACCCGGCTGGGGCGCCCGAGCACCCTCACACTGCACGTCGATGACGGCATCCGCCTCAGCGGCGGGGGCGTCGTCATCGCCGAAGGAG
Organism: Microbacterium sp. NPDC058345; assembly: GCF_042723855.1. Taxonomy (NCBI): domain Bacteria; kingdom Bacillati; phylum Actinomycetota; class Actinomycetes; order Micrococcales; family Microbacteriaceae; genus Microbacterium; species Microbacterium sp. NPDC058345. Next base: position 1,533,865 of record NZ_JBHXIG010000001.1, on the reverse strand, counting down.
AGCTGGTCGCATGACACTCGACGCGAACGAGCTGAACCTGCTGCGATCGGCCATCGGCCTGGCCGCGAGCGCCCGAGCCGCGGGCGACCCTCCGTTCGGCTCCCTGCTCGCGGACGCCTCCGGCCGGGTCATCGCGGAGGAGCGGAACACCACCCTGAGCGACGATGACATCACCGCCCATCCCGAGCTCAAGCTCGCCCGCTGGGCGGCGAGCAATCTCCGCAGGCGGGATGCCTCTCTCGTGACCATGTTCACGAGTTGCGAGCCCTGCGGGATGTGCGCCGGGGCGATCTCGCGGTCGGGCATCGGCCGCGTCGTCTTCGCGCTGTCCGGTGCACAGCTGGCCGAGGTCAAGCCCGAGAACGCGCCGTCGCCGCTCACGCCGTGGACCGTCGACGGACCGCACCTGCACCCGGAGAGCACCGTTCCCCTGATCGGGTACTACTCCGCCGCGGAGTGAAACCCGCGCTCGCCCAGCAGCGCAGCTCCCGCGTGCGCACGGGAACGGGGTGCGCGCGGGTGCCGGTGAGTGTCAGGCTGGTGCCATGAAGACCCTGCTGCTCGCGCGCCACGCCAAGTCCGACTGGGGCATGTCCGGACTGGCCGATCACGACCGGCCGCTCAACGGCCGTGGCCGCCGTGACGCCCCGGAGATGGCCAGGCGGCTCGTGGACGAGGAGGTGGCGCTCGAGCGGATCGTCTCGAGCAGCGCGGCCAGGGCGCGGAGCACGGCGGACGAGTACGCGGCAGCATTCCGGCTCGACGTGGTCGAGGAGCCGCTGCTCTACGGCGCGACCGCCCAGACGATCCTCGCGATCGCCGCCGCGCTGCCCGACGAGTGCGGGGTCGCGATGCTCGTCGGTCACAATCCGGGAATGAGCGCATCCGTGGGCGAGCTCACCGGTGAGCAGACCCAGCTGGCCACCTGCGCGGTCGCCGAGATCGCTGTGGACGTCGGCGCCTGGGCAGAACTCGTCGAGGGGACGGGCCGACTGCTGCGGCTGCACGCCCCGGGCGACGCGCACTGAACCCTGGATCGATGCAGACGGAGCCGTCGGGCAGACGGGATCGCCGCCTCGAGAACGCCGGGTGCGGGGCGGGTGAGAGAGGCGTATGCTCAGCCGAGTGCGGCTGCCGCGACCTCGTCCTCGGTGGTCGCGACGAGCTGACCGCAGGCGCCGTCGATCTCCTTGCCGCGGGTGTCGCGCAGGGTGGTGGGGATGCCGGCGTCGTTCAGGCGTCGTACGAACTCGTTCTGCACGTCAACCTCGGATGCCGTCCAGATCGAGCCCGGCGTCGGGTTCAGCGGGATCGGATTCACATGCACCCAGCCACGCCCGCGGGCGTTCAGCTTCTCGGCCAGCAGATCGGCGCGCCACCCGTGATCGTTCATGTCCTTGATCAGGGCGTACTCGATCGACACACGGCGGCCGGTCTTCTCGAAGTACTCGCGAGCGGCATCCAGCGCCTCGTCGACCTTCCAGCGCGAGTTCACCGGGATCAGCTCATCGCGGAGCTGATCGTCGGGGGCATGCAGCGAGAGCGCGAAGGTCACCGGGATGTCCTCGTCGGCGAGCTTGCGGATCGCCGGGACCAGGCCCACCGTCGACACCGTGATGCCACGGGCGCTCATGCCCAGCCCCTCGGGCTGCGGCGCGACCATCACGCGCACGGCATCCATGACGCGCTTGTAGTTCGCGAGCGGCTCACCCATACCCATGAAGACGATGTTCGACACGCGCTCCATGGAATGGTCGTCGCGACGCTTGCCGCCCAGTTCGCCGCTCGCGATGACGCGGTTGGCGCGGACGATCTGCTCGATGATCTCGGCGGTCGACATGTTGCGGGTCAGGCCCGCCTGCCCTGTGGCGCAGAACGGGCAGTTCATGCCGCAGCCGGCCTGGCTCGACACGCACAGCGTGATGCGGCCGGGGTAGCGCATGAGCACCGACTCGACGAGGGCGCCGTCGTGCAGGCGCCAGAGGAACTTGATCGTGTCGCCGCGATCGGTCTCCAGCCGGCGCACCTCGGTGAGCAGCGGAGGCAGCATGCCGGTGACGAGCTCGTCGCGCTGCGCCGCGGGCAGATCCGTCATGTGCGCCGGGTCGGAGGTGTAATGGGTGAAGTAGTGGGTCGCGAGCTGCTTGGCGCGGAAACCGGGAAGACCGAGCTCTTTGACCTTCTCGACGCGCTCGCCGGGAGTCATGTCGGCCAGGTGCACCGGCGGCTTGCCGCGCTTCGGGCTGGCGAACTGCAGCAGGGGGCGGCCCTCGGCATCCTTCTTCTGCGTCCAGCCTTCGGTCGCAGGGCGCACCTGGGTCGTCGCACGGGGCTTCGTCGTGCGGATGCGCGAGGTCTCATCGGATGCGGGCATGACATCAAGGGTACGGGCTGGCGGGTGGGAGGCACCTGGTGATGCCGGCGCCGCTCGCGTCCTGACCCGCCGCGAAGACGGCGTCGTGGATGGGAGACGGTGGAGACATCGGCCCACCAGCTTGTAATGACAGGTCGTCGCGCGAGAGACTGAAGACGACGAACGGAGCCCCCATGACCGACCGCCTCTCCCGCGCCCGCGCTGCCGGCGTACTCGCCGTGCTGCGCGCTCCCTCGGCCGAGGCCGCCCTCGAGGCGGCGGAGGCCATCATGCGCGGCGGTGTCACCGGCATCGAGGTGACCTACTCGACGCCGGATGCCCCCGCCGTGATCCGCGAGCTGATCGCGCGCCACGGCGAGCGCGCGTACGTCGGCGCCGGCACCGTGACCACCCCAGAGCAGGCGGTCGCCGCTGCCGATGCCGGAGCCGAGTTCCTGGTCTGCCCTGGCACGCTTCCCGACCTCACCCGCGCCATGCTCGACACCGGACGGGTCGTGATGACCGGCGCGCTCACCCCCACCGAGGTGATGTCGGCCCTGTCGCTCGGCGTCGACGTCGTGAAGGTGTTTCCCGCCTCGCTCGGCGGTCCGTCGTACCTCGGCGCGCTGCGCGGCCCCTTCCCCGATGCGCCGCTCATGCCGACCGGCGGAGTGAAGCCCGAGAACCTGTCCGAGTGGTTCGCGGCCGGTGCGGTCGCTGTGGGCGCCGGAGGCGACCTGGCGAACTCCGGCTCGATCGCGGCATCCGACTGGGCCGATCTCGAGCAGCGCGCCGCGCGCTTCGCAGAGGCTCTCGCCGCCGTCCGCGGCTGACCACGCATCCGATGATCGACCTCGCGCCCTGGGCCTGGGCGCTGCTCGCCCTCGCCGCGTTCAACGCCGGCATCTCCAAGACGGCGATCCCCGGAGGCGCGACCGTCTCGGTGGTGATCCTGGCGTCGGTGCTGCCGGCGCGCACGTCGACCGCCGCGATGCTGCTGCTGTTCATCGTCGGCGACGTGTTCGCCCTGATCGCCTACCGGCGGCACGCGCACTGGCGCACACTGCTGCGGCTGGCGCCCGCCGTCGTCGCCGGACTGCTGCTGGGCTTCGCCTTCCTCGCTCTCGGAAACGACGCCGTCGTGCGGCGCACCATCGGCGTGATCCTGCTCGTGATGATCGGCATCACCCTGTGGCGGCGGCGGCGCTCTCAGCGCTCCCACGGGCCGATCGCCGCGGCGTCGTACGGCACGCTCGCCGGATTCACCACCATGGTCGCCAACGCCGGCGGGCCGGTCATGTCGATGTACTTCATCGCGACCCGCACGCCGGTGCAGGTCTTCCTCGGCACCTCCGCCTGGTTCTTCGCGATCGTGAACCTGGTGAAGGTGCCCTTCCTGGCCGGCATCGGCCTGGTCACGCCGGCCGTGCTGTGGATGGACCTGCTGCTCGCCCCCCTCGTCGTCGTCGGCGCGCTGCTCGGCATCCGGCTGGCGAAGCGGATGCCGCAGCGGCTGTTCGAGCGCATCGTGATCGTGCTGACGATCGCCGGCGCGCTGTACCTGCTGCTCTGAGCCGGCGGCCGAGGGCCGCGAACGGCTCAGTCGAGGAAGATGTCCGGGAAGAGCCGGTCGTCCGGAGTGCCGGGCACCGCGGCGTACGTCGAGAAGTCCGTCACGCCGTCGGCTTCGAGCACGTCCTCGACGATGAGCGACTGACCGGTGCAGTCGCCCGCGGGTCTGGTCAGCACCGCGTACGCGGCATCCGCGTAGATGTCGGCGGTGCGGCTCGCCGCCATCACCCGCTCACCCCCGAGCAGGTTCTGCACCGCGGCCGTCGCGATGGTGGTCCGCGGCCACAGCGTGTTCGCCGCGATGCCGGCATCCGCGAACTCGGCCGCCAGGCCCAGGGTGACCATCGTCATGCCGTACTTCGCGAGCGTGTAGCCGGTGTGCGCGCCGAGCCACTTCGGAGTGAGGTTCAGGGGTGGCGAGAGCGACAGGATGTGCGGGTTCGCCGCCTCTTTCAGCAGGGGCACCGCGGCACGGGAGAGCATGAACGTGCCGCGCACGTTGACGTCCTGCATGAGGTCGTACTTCTTGGCCGTGAGGTCGAGCGAGCGTGACAGGTCGACCACGCTGGCGTTGTTGATCACGATGTCGATGCCGCCGAACTCGCCCGCGGCTTTCAGCACCGCCTCGGTGATGTCGTCGTCATCGCGCACGTCGCCCACGATGGGAAGCGCCTGTCCGCCGGCGACGCGGATGGCTTCGGCCGCGGTGTGCACGGTGCCCTCGAGCTTCGGATGCGGGGTGTCGGTCTTCGCGAGCATCGCGATGTTCGCACCGTCAGCCGCGGCCTTCAGGGCGATCGCCAGGCCGATGCCGCGGCTGCCGCCCGACATCAGGATCGTCTTGCCTGCCAGTGACATGTCGTCTCCTTACTTCGGCGCCATGCGGATCGCGCCGTCGAGGCGGATGGTCTCGCCGTTGAGGTAGTCGTTGGCCACGATGTGCTCGACGAGGGTGGCGTACTCGTCGGGCCTGCCCAGCCGCGACGGGTAGGGCACCTGCTGCCCGAGGGAGTCCTGGGCCGCCTGCGGCAGGCCGGCCAGCATCGGGGTCTCCATGATGCCAGGGGCGATGGTGCACACCCGGATGCCGTGCCGCGCGAGCTCCCGCGCGATCGGCAGCGTCATCGCGTGCACGCCGCCCTTCGACGCCGAATAGGCGGGCTGGCCGATCTGACCGTCGAACGCCGCGACGCTGGCCGTGTTGACGATGACGCCGCGGTCACCGCTCTCCGTCGCCTCGTTCTGCGCGATGACCGCGGCGGCCTGCGAGATGACGTTGAAGGTGCCGATCAGGTTGATGCGGATGATCCGCTCGAAGGCGGCCAGGTCGGCGGGATTGCCGTCGCGGTCGAGCACCTTGGCGGGCGGAGCGATCCCCGCGCAGTTGACGACCACGCGCAGCGGGGCCATGGCCTGTGCGGCGGCGACGGCGGCGGCGACCTCGTCGGCGCTGGTCACGTCAGCGGCCGCGAAGGCTCCGCCGAGTTCCGCCGCGATCTCCTCTCCCGCCGAGGTCGGCAGGTCGATGATCGTGACCTGTGCCCCGGCCGCGGCCAGGCGCCGCGCGGTGGCGAGGCCGAGTCCGCTCGCGCCGCCGGTGACAAGGGCGCCCTGTCCGCTGATCTGCATTGATGTTCTCCTTCGAACGACTCTGCGCGCATCACATGCGACTGAGTCTCAGCATACGTGGTGCTGAGTTCCTCCTCTGGCGCTGGCTCGCTCAGGGGGAGGATGCTGTGGGCATGAAACTGCGTCGAAAGCGAGCCTACGACACCGCCTCCGCCGACGACGGTTTCCGGGTGCTCGTGGATCGGCTGTGGCCGCGCGGGGTGTCGAAGGAGCGCGCGGATATCGACCTGTGGGCGAAGGACATCGCACCGAGCGCCGATCTGCGGCGTGACTGGCACGCGGCTGCCGCCGAGGAGTGGGGCGTCTACGCGGATCGGTACCGCGAGCAGCTCAGTCATGAGAGCGCCGATGCCCTGCGTGAGCTGGCGGCGGATCCGGAGCAGCATCCTGTGGTCACGCTCGTCTACGCGGCCCATGATCCCGAGCGCAATCACGCCATCGTGCTCGAGGAGGCACTGCGACCGCTGCTCGGGTGATCGGCCGGATCCGCCGACCGGCTGATCCGGCAGGATGGTGGCATGTCGATCCCCGTGAGCCCGACGGTCGCACCCGAGCGCGTGCGGATGCTGGCCGGTGAGGCCGACGTCGTCTGCGTCTGGCAGAACGAACTGGGCGGTTTGACCTTCCGGGCGACGGCCCCGGGGATGGAGAGCCGGTACATCAAGTGGGGGCCGCTCAACGCCGAGACCTCGATGCGCGACGAGGCGGAGCGGATGCGGTGGGCGCGTCGATGGACCGCGGTGCCGCGCGTGATCGACCAGGGCGAGGATGCTCGGCATGAATGGCTCGTCACCGCCGCCATCGACGCCGAGAGCGCGGTGGCGCCGCTGTGGGTCGCCCAGCCCGAGATCGCGGTGCCCGCCATCGGCCGGGCGCTGCGGCGGCTGCACGACGCGGTGCCCGCCGAGTCGTGCCCGTGGAGCTGGAGCGTGCCCGATCGCGTCGAGAACGCGGCCCGTCGGGGCATCGTGGTGCCCGAGCACCTGCGCGACGCGCCGCCGATCGACGTCGCCGTGGTGTGCCACGGCGACGCCTGCTGCCCGAACACGCTGATCGACGACGGCGGCATCGGCGTCGCGCACGTCGACCTCGCCGCTCTCGGCGTCGCCGACCGCTGGGCCGACATCGCCGTCGCCGCGATGAGCACCGAGTGGAACTACGGGCCCGGCTGGGAGGACACCCTCATCGACGCCTACGGCGTCGCCCCGGATCGAGAACGGCTGGCCTTCTACCGCGAACTCTGGAACGCGACCTGAGGCCGTAGCCAAGGGCTCCCCTGTTGGCCGGGGCGCGATCAGGCGGGTCCGAGGATGAAGTTCCAGGTGCCGAACGCGACGGCCGCGACGATCGAGACACTCGAGATCGACGCGCCGATCACCAGCAGAACCCCCTCGCGCCGCCCGAACCGCGACTCCCGCGCCCAGGCGCGCTTCGTGGCCGCCCCGAATCCGCGCGCCTCCATGGCGGTCGACAGCTTGGCGCCGCGTCGGATCGAGAGCACCAGCAGCGCGAACGCCATGCCGAAGAACCGGCGGATGCGCCCGCGATCGGCGACTCCGCGCGCACGCCGGGCGAGCTCGAGCGCCCGCCAGTCGTCGAGGAACAGCCCCACCATGCGCAGCCCCGCCAAGGCGCCGAGCACGAAACGCGCCGGCAGGCGCAGCACCTGCGCGAGCCCGTCGGCGAGGTCGGTGGGATCGACCGTGAGGAACAGCACGACCGACGGCAGCGCGATGGCGAGCACGCGCAGTGCAGTGGCTCCGGCGAGCGCGAGCGAACCGTCGCTCACCCGCACCAGGAACCACTCCAGGTGCACGGTGCCGCTCGGCTCGCCGTACAGTGCGATCGTCACCCCGGTGAGCGGGGCGGCCAGCCACACCGGCCAGGTGCGCGCCCAGAACTCGCGCCAGCCGATGCCGGCGAACACGAAGAGCGCGCACTCCAGCACGAGGGCGACCGCCGCCGAGACCATGTCGAGGGTGAGGATCAATGGGATGGCGATGAGCGCGCTCGCGCCGAGCTTGGCGACCGGATTGATGCGCGCGATCGGGCCGGTGCGCGCGCGGGTGTCGAGCAGGGTCATGCCGGTGCCGCCAGGGTGAAGCGCTCGGCGTGCAGCGCGGCGACCACGTCGAGGTCGTGCGTGACCGTGACCAGCGCGGTGCCCTCGTCGCGCAGCGCGGCGAGCATGGCGACGAGCTCCTGCCATGTGCGGGCGTCCTGCCCGAAGGTGGGCTCGTCGAGCACGAGCACCGGCGGTCGTGTCGCGAGCGCGGCGGCCACCGTCAGACGGCGCTTTTCGCCACCCGAGAGCGTGTAGGGGTTCGCCTTCGCGAGCCTGTCGAGACGCAGCCGCTGCAGCAGCTCGTCGATACGGGCCGAGATCTCGCCTTCCGCCAGGCCGAGAGAGCGCGGTCCGATCGCCAGTTCGTCGCGCACGGTGGTGGCCAGCAGCTGGTGCTCGGGCTCCTGGAACACGGTGCCGATGCGGGTGAGCAGTTGCCGCGAACTCCAGCCGATCGGTGTCAGCCCCGCCCCGGCCCGGAGGGAATCGGATGCGGTGACCGCTCCCGCCGCCGCGGGCAGCAACCCGGCGAGAGTGAGCCCCAGGGTCGACTTGCCGGCGCCGTTCGGGCCGGTGATCGCGAGCGTCGACCCGGCACGAACGTCGACGTCGATGCCGTGGGCGACCGTGACACCACGCACGCGCGCGACGGCCAGCTCGCGGGCGCTCAGCAGCGCCTCTCCTGGAGCGGACGCCGGCGGCGGCGGAGATGCGGGCGCGAAGCCGGGAACCCAGACGCCTGCCTGTGCGAGCCGCTCGCCCTGCGCGGCCAGCACATCGTCCGGCGGACCGTCGGCGACCACGCCGCCGTCGCCGATCACGATGACGCGGTCGATCAGGGGCAGCCACACGTCGAGGCGATGCTCGACGACGATGAGGGTGGTGCGCTGCACCGCCAGCATCCGCTCGACCGCATCCCGCACATCCACCACCCCTTCGGGGTCGAGGTTCGCCGTGGGCTCGTCGAGCAGCAGCAGGCCGGGCCGCATCGCCAGGGATCCTGCGAGCGCGAGCCGCTGCTTCTGCCCGCCCGAGAGCGCCTTGGTCTGGCGATCGAGCGGCACGTCGAGTCCCACCGCCTCCAGCGCGTGGCCGACGCGGCGCCAGATCTCCTCGCGCGGGACGCCGAGGTTCTCGCAGCCGAAGGCGACGTCGTCGCCGACGCGGGCGAGGATCACCTGCGAATCCGGGTCCTGCAGCACCAGCCCCGCGCGTCCGCGCGCTGCGGCGGCGGGGATGCCGTCGATGAGCAGCTCACCCTCGGCCTCGCCCTCCTCGTCTCCGCCGAGGACGCCGGCGAGGCCGTGCAGCAGGGTCGACTTCCCGGCGCCCGAGGCGCCGAGCAGCAGCACGCGCTCACCCTGGTCGATCCGCAGCGAGACGTCGCGCAGCGCCCAGGCGAGCCGGCTGGCGTGCCGCCAGCCCCAACCGCGTGCTTCGACCGTCGCCGGCCGGATCTCGGCCACGCTCATGTCAGACGCGGGCTCGCACCTCACGGCCGGAGCCGAACCGGTCGAGAGCGCCGGTGGCGGCGAGACCACGCGCCAGCAGCCAGCCGAGCAGGCCCGCCAGCACCGCGCCGGAGATCACCGTGCAGATGAGGTAGACAACGGTGAACGCGGCGTCGCTGCCCGCGAACCACAGGATGAGGTTGTTGACGCCGCCGAACAGGGCGGCACCCGCCCCGGCGAGGATCGCGACGGGGAGCGTCCACACCCGGTAGGCGAAGATCAGGAAGATCAGCTCGGCGCCGAGGCCCTGCACGAGACCCGCCTCGATCGTGAGGAAGCCGCCCCACTGTGCCCCCGCGAGCGCCGAGACAACCGCGGCGATGACCTCGACGTAGATCGCCGCCCCGGCCTTGCGGATGATGAGCCCGCCCAGAACGCCCGCGATCAGCCAGGGGCCGTCGAGCAGACCCTGCACGCCGGGCATCAGCGGCTCGAGCAGGGCCTTCGGCCCCAGGTAGCCGACGTTCCACGCCAGGAACAGGAAGCCGCAAGCGACCCCGAGCACGCTGGCGACGACGATGTCGACGACGCGCCAGCGCCAGATCTCGGGACGCATGCGGCCCGAACGGACGGATGCGGACGTGGATGTGCTCATCTGGACTCCTCCCTGCGCCGGCATGATCCGGATCAGGTTCGACGGTCGAAGCGCGGATCGCTTCCTCTCAGCCCGGCTCGCCGGACTCCCGTGGTGTGAGATCGATCATAGCCCTCGGGCCGGTGCCGCCGCGCGTCCGAGGTCGCGGCACGACGCACGGGACGAGCGTCCCGGCGTGCTGACAGGGCAGTGCGGCGCCGAATTGGGTACCGTAGCGGAGTGACCGCCTCCCCCGACTCCGCGCGTCCGGCCACGCGCCGCGCCCTCCGTGAGCGCAACCGCGCCCGGACGGGCGCCGACGGCGATCCGGGCGCCTCGGCCGAGACGCCGACGGATGCGTCTCCGTCGGATGCCGCCACGGCGGTCCTGACGCCGGAAGCCGCCACGGCGGTCCTGACGCCGGACGCCCCCGCGGAGACGGCGATCACGGACGCGCCGGTTCCCGCGCCCCGTGCCGCGGTCGCGCCGGTTCCGGCAGCCCGTGTCGCGGATGCACCGGTTCCGGCATCTCGTGCGGCGGCTGCGCCGCTGCCGGCCGAGGCGCCGGTCACCACGCGCGACCTCGAGTCCGCCGACGACGAGATCGAGGCGCCGGTCGCCACACCTGAAGCGGAGGACGACGACGAGACGCTGCCGCGCACCGCGTTCCTTCTCCCTGTCACGGGCCCGGTCGCGACCGTCCAGCCGGTCGCGTCGGAGCCGGTGCACGAGACGGCGTTCCTCACCGGCGGGGAGCCTGCCGCTGTCGAGGACGCTCGGAAGGCCGCCGAGGTCGTCCCCGCCGCGGCACCGGAGCCCGTCCGTACCGAGTGGGCGGACGAGCGGCGTCCGCCCACCGCCCTGACCTGGATCGACGCGAACGACATCGCGGCGGCATCCACGGCCTCGGCGATCGAGAATTCACCGGCCCCCGACATCCTCGCCGGAGCGCGCCTGCGCCGGAACGGGCTGCGCCCGCGCGTGCTGGCACCGCTGGCCATCGTCACCGGACTGTGCGGTGCCTACGTGGCGGCGACCCTGTTGTGGCCGCTGCACGCCGTCGCTCCCGAGATCTCCGCGGTCCAGGTGGAGATGGCGCCCGCTCCCGCCGCCGCGGTGACCTGGCCGTCCACCGGAAGCGCCGCCGTCGGCGTGCAGGGCCTGTCGACCGTGGCCTCCACCACATCGGCCGACGAGATCGCCAGCATCTCGAAGGTCGCCTCCGTGCTGATGGTGCTCGACGAGCTGCCGCTCGAGGTGGGCGAGCAGGGGCCGTCCTTCGCGTTCGATCAGGGCGACGCCCGCGACTACTGGCAGTACCGCTGGTCGAACCAGTCGGCGCTGGATGTTCCCGTCGGAGGAAGCCTCACCGAGTACCAGATGCTGCAGGGCGTACTGCTCGGCTCGGCGAACAACTACATCGATCGACTCGCGGAAGAGCTGTGGGGCGGGCAGCAGGGCTTCGCCGAGGCGTCTCGCGCCTGGCTGAGCGACCACGGCATCGCGGGCATCACCCTGGTGAGCCCGTCGGGCTTCGACGAGCGCAACGTGGCCACGCCCGCCGCCCTCGTCGCCCTCGGCGAGCTCGCCATGAAGAACCCGGTCTTCGCCGAGATCGTCAGCACCCGGTCGGCCGAGATCCCCGGCGCCGGCACGGTGAGCAACAGCAATGCCATGCTGGCCGACACCGGCGTGACCGGCATCAAGACCGGCACGCTGTCGCACTGGAATCTGCTCACCTCGAAGCAGGTGCCGGTCGGCGACACGACGGTGGGCGTCTTCACCGCCGTGCTCGGGCAGGATGACGACGCCGCGCGCCTCGCGGTGACCAGAAGCCTGCTCGGCGAGGTCGAGAAGGCTCTCGTCGATCAGCCGGTCACGGTTCCCGCGGGCACGGTCGTCGGACGGGTCACCACCGAATGGGGCGCCGAAGCGGACGTGGTGACGAATGCCGACGCGCAGGTGGTGCTGTGGAACGGCGCCGTCGCGACGGCATCCTCGGAGTTCTCGCTCGGCGACGAGACCGCGAAGGGAGCGGAGGTCGGCACGCTGACCACGGAGGGCCCCCTCGATTCGGACGAGACGGCGGTGACGCTCGCGGGGGAGATCCCCGACCCCAGCATCTGGTGGCGCCTCACCCACCCCCTTGAGCTCTTCGGCCTCGACAACGACTGACCCGCGCCCGCCCGCTCGACGCGACGCGGGCCTCGCGCTGTCGTTCTGCGCGTGCGTCGCCCACTCCGTACCCCGGCAGACGCGAACGCCCGCCCCTCGCGCGAGAGGCGGGCGTTCGGCTTCACGGGTCAGCGGCGGCGGTCGGCCTCGGATGCGGCGGGGTCGCGCCCCTCGGCATCCGCTGCCTTGCCTGGCCCGCCGTCTGCGGACTCGGCGTCCGCGCGCTCGGCCTCGTCGGCCTCGCCGGTGAAGATCACCGGGGTGGCGCCGGTGAGCGCCTCCTCGGCGTCGAGGTCGGTCGCCGCCTGCTCGAACTGCGACTGGTACAGCCGCCAGTACGCGCCCTGCTTCGCGATGAGCGCGTCGTGGTCACCCTGCTCGACGATGTCGCCGTGCTCCATCACGAGGATGAGATCAGCGTCGCGGATCGTCGACAGGCGGTGCGCGATCACGAACGAGGTGCGTCCGCTGCGCAGCGCGGCCATGGCCTGCTGGAGCAGCAGCTCGGTGCGGGTGTCGACCGCGCTGGTCGCCTCATCGAGGATCAGGATCGAGGGCTGCGCGACGAACGCGCGGGCGATCGTGATCAGCTGCCGCTCACCGGCCGAGACGTTCGAGGCGTCCTCGTCGAGCACGGTGTCGTAGCCGTCGGGCAGCGAGTGCACGAACCGGTCGACGTAGGTGGCCGCCGCGGCGGTCGCGATCTCCTCATCGGAGGCGGACTCGTTGCCGTACCGGATGTTGTCGCGGATCGTGCCGCCGAACAGCCACGGGTCCTGCAGCACCATGCCCGTTCGACGACGCAGGTCGTCGCGCGCCATCTCCGCGATGTCCTGTCCATCGAGCAGGATGCGGCCCGAGTTCAGCTCGTAGAACCGCATGATCAGGTTGACCAGGGTGGTCTTGCCGGCACCCGTCGGCCCGACGATCGCCACCGTCTGCCCGGGCTCCACCCGGAACGACAGGTCGCGGATGAGCGGACGATCCTCGCTGTACGAGAAGGCGACGTGCTCGAACTCGATGACGCCGCGCCCGCCGTCCACCGTCGGGGCATCCTCGGCATCCGGATCCTGCTCGTCGGCGTCCAGGAAGTCGAAGACGCGCTCGGCCGAGGCCGTGCCCGACTGCACCACGGCCGCCATGCCGCCGAGCTCACTGAGCGGCTGACTGAACTGCTGCGAGTACTGGATGAACGCTTGCACGTCACCGAGACGCAGGTTGCCACCCGCGACCATCAGGCCGCCGAGCACCGCGATGCCGACGTAGGTGAGGTTCCCGATGAACATCATGGCGGGCATGATGATGCCCGACAGGAACTGCGCCTTGAAGCTCGCCTGGAACAGCTCCTCGTTCTCGACCTGGAAGCGGTCAAGTGCGTCCTGCTCGCGGCCGAACACCTTCACCAGCGCGTGACCCGAGAAGGCCTCTTCGACGCGGGCGTTCAGTCGGCCGACCTTGCGCCACTGGATTCCGAAGGCCTTCTGCGAGCGCGGACCGATGATGCCGAAGATCACGCCCATCAGCGGCAGCGAGACGAGCGCGACGAGGGCCAGCTGCCACGAGATCGAGAACATCATGATCAGCACGCCGACGACCGTCAGCACGGAGGTCAGAGCGCCCGACAGCGACTGCTGCATCGTCTGGGTGATGTTGTCGATGTCGTTGGTGACGCGGGAGATCAGCTCGCCGCGCTGCACCTTGTCGAAGTACGACAGCGGCAGACGGTTGATCTTCGCCTCGACATCCTCACGCAGACGCCACATGGTGCGCACCATGATGACGTTGATCACGTAACCCTGCAGCCAGCTGAGCACCGCCGAGACGAGATAGATCGCGAGCACGGCGACGATGATCCATCGCAGCCGCTCGAAGTCGACGCCGGCTCCGACCGAGAAGTTCTGCATGGCGCCGACCATGTTCGCGAACTCGTCCTGGCCGGCGCCGCGCAGCGCCTCGACGACCTGCTCCTTGCTGGTGCCCTCCGGGAAACCGGGGGCGCCGCCGACGCCCGTGCCCAGCACGTGGGAGATGAAGCCCTCGTAGACGATGTTCGTGGCCTCGCCGAGCACCTTGGGTGCGGCGACGGAGAGCACGACGCCGATCGCGCCGAAGATCGACACCAGCACGAACCACAGGGCCGAGGGCCTGAGCAGCCCGATCATGCGCGCGAAGCTGGGGCCGAAGTGGTCGGCCTTGCCCGGCGCCGGGCCGTCGAACATGCCGCCGCCCTCGAGGCGCGCCTTCTCGGCGAGTTCCGCCTCTTCCTTCTCGGCGTCGGTCATCTCGACCTCCGCGCCCGCCGTGCCGGCGCGCGCCGCCGCGATGCGCTCACGACGTGCGGCCTTCTTGTCGATGTTCTCCCCGCTCATGCGTCCACCCCCAGCTGCGACTCGACGATCTCCTTGTAGGTGGCGCTCGTGGCGAGCAGCTCGTCGTGCGTGCCGACGCCGACGACGGCGCCGTCTTCGAGCACCACGATGCGATCCGCGTCGGTGATCGTCGAGACGCGCTGCGCGACGACGATCTTGGTCACGTGCGGCAGCTCGCGCCACAGCGCCTGCCGCAACCGCGCGTCCGTCGTGAGGTCGAGTGCCGAGAACGAGTCGTCGAAGACGAGGATCTGCGGCTGGTGCACGATGGTCCGCGCGATCGCGAGTCGCTGACGCTGTCCGCCGGACACGTTCGTGCCGCCCTGCGCGATGCGCGAGTGCAGTCCTTCGGGCATCTCCTCGACGAAGTCGCGACCCTGCGCGATCTCGAGTGCGGCCCAGAGCTCTTCGTCCGTCGCCTGCTCACGCCCGTAGCGGAGGTTCGACGCGACGGTGCCGGTGAAGAGGAACGGACGCTGCGGCACGAGACCGATGCCCTTCCACAGCGTGTCGAGGTCGGCCTCACGCACGTCGACTCCGCCGACCCGGATGGATCCGCCGGTGACGTCGAAGAGCCGCGGGATCAGCGAGACGAGCGTCGTCTTGCCCGAACCGGTCGATCCGATGATCGCCACCGTCTCACCCGGGTCGGCGCGGAAGGTGACGTCGGAGAGAACGGGCGATTCGGCGCCCGGATATGTGAACTCGACGTTCTCGAAGGCGACGGCGCCCGGCTCGGGGAACTCGGTGGTTCCGTTGTCGGGACGGGTCATCGACGACTCCGCGTCGAGCACTTCGCCGACGCGCTCGGCCGAGACGGCGGCACGCGGGATCATCATCGCCATGAAGCTCGACATGATCACGCCCATCATGATCTGTCCGATGTACTGCATGAACGCGAAGATCGTGCCGATCTCGGCGTTGCCCGCGTTGACCTCCACGCCGCCGAACCAGATCACGGCGACGACCGTGACGTTGAGAACCAGCATGAACAGCGGGAACATCAGCACGAACAGCGAGCCGATGTTGCGGCCGAGCACCATCAGGTCGGTGTTCACCTCGCGGAAGCGCTTCTCCTCGATGCGCTCCCGGACGAAGGCGCGCACGACGCGCACTCCGGTGAGCTGCTCGCGCATGATGCGGTTGACGCTGTCGAGCTTCTTCTGGTTGGCACGGAACAGCGGAACCATGCGCCCGATGATGAGCACGGCGATGAGGAGCAGTGTGGGAACCGAGACGGCGATCAGCCAGCTGAGGCCGACGTCGGTCTGGATCGCCTTGATGATGCCGCCGATGGCGAGCAGCGGCGCGGTGACGAACATCGTCGCGCCCATCATGGCGAGCATCTGCACCTGCTGCACGTCGTTGGTGTTGCGGGTGATCAGCGAGCCGGCGCCGAACTGCGACACCTCGCGTTCGGAGAACCCGCTCACGCGGGCGAACACGTCGGCGCGGATGTCGCGTCCCGCGCTCATCGCCATGCGCGCGGCGAAGTAGGTCGCGACGATCGAGGCGACGATCTGCCCGAGCGACACCAGGAGCATGAACGCTCCACGGCTCCAGATGTAGCCGATGTCGGCCCTGGCGACGCCGTTGTTGATGATGTCTGCGTTGATCTCGGGCAGGTTCAGCGAAGCCATCACGCTGGCGAACTGCAGCACCACGATGAGCAGCAGCAGCCCCCAGTATTTCGAGAGATAACGGAAGAGGATCTTTCCCAGCACAGGCGGACTTCCTTTTTTGGGATCGGGGCCGAGATTCGACCACATGAAAGAGTGCCACGAAGATCCGACATCCGTATCCCCCTGAGGGATGACCTTCGCTGACAGCGAAACGTCTCGCGACCGGCCCCTCTTACTGGACGCGATCGAAGAATCCGCGCACATAGACTCGCAGGGGCGAAGGGAAGACATGCGCGAACGGGATGCCGCGGCGACGGCCGTGCTGATGGTCTGCGACTATTCGCTGAAGTACCTCGGCGGGGCGCAGACCGCGTTCGTGCGTCAGGCCGAGGCGCTCGCCTCGGAGGGCGTGCCCGTCGTCGTGCTCGCGCCCGACGCCGACGTGCTGAACCACGATGTCGGCGACATGGATGCCGACGGATCGGACGCCGATGCGGCGGCCGCCGCACCGCATCCGTCCACCCGCCTCATCACCGTCGCCCCGCCGCGTCGCGGAACCATCCCGGTGCTCGACCTTCCCCTGCTGGGCCGCGCCCGTGACCTCGAACCCCTCGTGGCGACCACCATCCGCCGGCACGGCGTCCGGGCGATCGTCGTGCACTCGGAGTTCGCGCTGGCGGCCGCCGCCCTCGCGGTGGGTCGGCGGCTCGGCATCCCGGTGCTGCACACCGTGCACACGTTCTTCTGGCGCGCGCCCGCGGCGCTGGCTCCGTTCGCACCGGTGGTCTCCGGCGTGCACAGCCGGCTCACCGGCATCCGCGGCGGCGACCGCTACACCGGCAGCCACCCGCTCAACAACGCCCTGCGCACCATGACCCTGCGCATCGCGCAGCGCGCCGACGTCGTGCTCTCCCCGTCGCGGCACCAGGCCGACGCACTGCGTGCGGCGGGCGCCGGACGGGTGGAGGCGTTCTCGAATGTCGCGCAGCCCCTGCGGGCGGCCGCGGCGTCGCGCGGAGGTCCGTTGCGCCTGCTGTGGGTGGCGCGGTTCGCCCCCGAGAAGCGGCTGGAGGTGGCCCTGGATGCGATGCGGCTCGTGGTCGAGCGGCTCGGAGCGGACGCGGTGCACCTCGACGTCGCCGGCGGCAGCCACCGACCGGTGCCCGGGGTGACGGTCCACGGGTCGGTGCCCGGCGAGCGGGTCGGCGAGCTGCTGGATGCCGCGGATGCCGCCCTCATCACATCGCTGGGCTTCGACAACCAGCCCATGGTGGCGCTGGAGGCGTTCGCGCACGGCCGCCCGGTCATCGTCAGCGACCCGGTGCTGGCGACCGAGTTCGGCGACGCCGCGATCGGCACCGGCACGCCGGATGCCGCGGGACTCGCGGATCTGATCGTCCGCCTCGCTGCGGATCGCGCACTGCTGGATGCTCCGCGCGAGGCCGCGCTGACCTACGCGCGCGACCGCCAGCCGAGTGCGCACGTCGCCCGCCTGCAGGAGCTCATCGCCAGCGCCCGCTCCTGACGCCCCGCCCGACGAGGGGTCACGAAACGCCGCATCCGCACCGCTGAACCCGACCAATTGCGACACCTCAGCGGCGCCTTCAATGTCGAGGAGTCACGAAACGCCGCATCCGCCCGCCTGGACCCGACCA
Source organism: Microbacterium sp. NPDC058345 (assembly GCF_042723855.1). NCBI lineage: Bacteria > Bacillati > Actinomycetota > Actinomycetes > Micrococcales > Microbacteriaceae > Microbacterium > Microbacterium sp. NPDC058345. The sequence goes on along the minus strand of NZ_JBHXIG010000001.1, from coordinate 1,516,340 downwards.
TTCCCGACCCTCAGGGACGCCCTTGATGACGAGGGGTCACGAAACGCCGCATCCGCCCGCCCGGACCCGACCATTCCCGACCCCCCAGCGACGCCCTTGATGACGAGGGGTCACGAAATGCCGCATCCGCACGCCCGAACCCGACCGTTCGCGACCCCTCAGCGAGAAGGTGGCGAGAAGGTGGCCGGGAGTTGCGGCGCGGAGCGAGTCGAGAACAGCGTCAGAACAGCGCGGGCTCCGGCACGTACGCCCGCGCCGCGGCGCCGGCGTCGTCGGCGAGGTCGCCGATGGTCGCGGGCTGCCACTTCGGCCGGCGGTCCTTGTCGACCAGCTGGGCACGGATGCCCTCCACGAGGTCGGGGTGATGCATCCCGAACCACATCACCCGGCGGTACTCCCCCTCCAGCGCCTCGCGGATGCCGCTCATCGCGCGCGCTTCGCGCACGGCATCGAGGGTCACCGCCAGTCCGGTGGGCGCCAGCTCCTCGAGCGCCGCGAGAGCGGCCGCGGCATCCGGGGCATCCGATCCACGCAGCCGGTCGGCGATCTCGCCGACCGTGGGCGCCGAGAAGGCCTCGTCGATCCATCGCCTCGCGGCCGGAAGCTGCGACGGCTCGGGGGTCTCGTCGAACAGCAGCACCAGTTCGTTGGGGGTGCCGGGATCCGCGCGGTACGCGAGGGCCTCCCGCAGGGCGTCGAGGCGGTCCGAGGGCACGAAGTGGTCGGCGAAGCCCATCTCGATGGCATCCGCGCCGTCCATGCTCGCGCCGGTGAGTCCGAAGTACTCCCCCAGCCGTCCCGGCGCGCGACCCAGCAGCCAGGTGCCGCCGACATCGGGGGTGAAGCCGATGCGCGTCTCGGGCATCGCCAGCTTCGAGCGCTCGGTCACCACGCGCACGGCCGCGTGACCGGCCAGGCCGATTCCGCCGCCCATGGTGATGCCGTCGGCGAAGGCGACGATGGGCTTCGGGTACTCGGCGATCATCGCGTTCATCGCGTACTCGGCCCGGAAGAACTCGGCGATCGCCTCGGGGTGTCCCCCGACGATCTGGTCGTACAGCGCGCGCACGTCGCCCCCGGCGCACAGCCCGCGCTCCCCCTCGCCGTCGATGAGCACCGTCTGGATGTCGGGGTGGTTCCGCCAGCGCTCCAGCGCGGCGGTGATCTGCCGGATCATGTCGAGATCGAGCGCGTTGATCGCGCGGGGGCGGTTGAGGCTGATGCGGCCCAGCGAGTACTCGGTGCGGACGAGAACGGTGGATGCTTCGGCGTCGGTCACGCTCGCCAGGCTACCTCCTTCGCGGGCGCCGCCGTCTTGGCGCTTTTCGGCAGGTGAAACAACGAAACCGGGGGATTTCCGCGAAGATGGAAGGAACTGCCCAGGGAGGAGGGGCTCGCATGCCCGCAGGACAGGTGCTCGAGTTCGCCCGAGTGACGAAGCGCTTCGGCGCCGTCACGGCGGTTTCCGACCTCTCTGTGCGCGTCGAGCCGGGGGTCGTCACCGGCTTCCTCGGTCCGAACGGCGCAGGCAAGACCACGACATTGCGGATGCTGCTGGGGCAGATCCGTCCCACGTCCGGCGTCGCCACGATCGGCGGTGTCAGCTATGCCGAGCTCCGCAATCCGCTGCGGACGATCGGCGCTGTCCTCGAAGAGGCCGCCTACCGCCCGCGCCGCACGGCGTCACGCCAGCTGATGATCGCCGCCAAGGCCAACGCCATCCCTGCGGAGCGCGTCGACGCCGTACTGCGGCTGGTGGGTCTGCAAGATGACGCCGACACCCGCATCGGCGGATTCTCGCTCGGCATGCGCCAGCGCCTCAGCGTGGCGACCGCGCTGCTGGGCGACCCCGGTGCCCTGGTGCTCGACGAGCCGGCCAACGGCCTCGATCCGGAGGGCATCCGCTGGATGCGCATGCTGATGCGTCGCCTGGCCGACGAGGGCCGCACCGTGCTCGTGTCGTCGCATGTGCTCAGCGAGATCGAGCAGGTCGCCGACAACGTCGTGGTGCTCTCGAAGGGCCGCGCGGTGTACTCCGGCAGCATCGATGATCTGGCCGACCCGACCGGCGGTGCGGTGATCGTCGACGCCGAGGATCGTGCCGCGCTGGCTGCGGCGCTGAGTGCCGCCGGGCTGTCGTTCGATGTGCTCCGTTCGGGCCTGACCGTGCGGGAGTCCGATGCCGCGTCGGTGGGTGCCGTCGCGGCGTCCGCGGGTGTCGCGCTCACCACGCTGCAGCAGCGCGGACCGAGCCTGGAAGAGGTCTTCCTCGACCTCGTCTACGGCCGACGTGCGGACAGCCCGCGGCTCGATGAGGTCGCCAACCCGGTGGCGCACGCCCCCCTGGATGCCGGCATCGCATCCACCCCCGGTGGCACCGCCCTGGTGGCGGGAAGTGCCCCTCTGGCCGGTGCGGCGGCGGCCGTCGGGGCGGGAGCGGGGCTGTTGCCGGGTGCGACGGCTGGTCAGGCGGATGCCGCCGCCGGCGCGGACTCCGACGCCGAGCAGACCGAGGCGGTCGGCGCGCGCGCCGCGGCGCGTGCGGATGCCGAAGCGGTCGGTGCGGACGCCGAGGCAGGTCCGGTCGACGATTCGGCGGGTGCAGAGGCGGATGCTGCGGAGGGCAGCGCTGACGAGACGGCCGAGGATGCCGAAGAGGATCTTCCCGGCACCGACGCTGCTCCCGAGCAGGTCGACCAGGAGGTGGCTGAGCCGGATGCGGTCAGCGATCAGAGCGCGCAGGGCCCCGACCGGGAGGACGCCGCGCCCGCCGAAAGCGCGCAGGGCGCCGAAGGCGACGAGTCCGCCGCCGAGGGGGAAGAGGCCGCCGGTCCCGCGCAGGCCGCGGAGAACGAAGAATCCGCCGAGCACGAGGACGCCTCCGGCGGAAGCGCGCCGTCCGGCGAGCACCGCGATTCCACCGCCGCGGAGCAGCAGGCCGGTGACGGGGACGACGACGACCCGTCCACCGCGATGTTCACCGTGCCCAGCGAGCTCTGGGCCCCGCGCAGCGCGCAGGAGTCCGCCACGGCATCCGACGAGCCGACCACCGATGTGCTGCCGCTGGCGACGCAGGCCGTTTCGCTTCCGCCGGTCGGCGAGCAGTCCACCTTCACGGAGCTGATCACCGGCATCCCGGCGGCGACCCCGGAGGATGCCGCATCCGACACGACCGAGCCGCCCGCGACGACGTCGGCGTTCTCGGTGTTCTCTCCGATCCTCTCCGAAGAGGAGGAGGACGACACCGACTCCACCGTGGACGACGAGGACGACCCGCGCCTGACCGCGATGCGCACGTCGCTGTCATCGGCGGCGAGCCGGTTCTTCGAAGGCCCTGCACCGGAGTACCCCTACGGAGATGCTCCAGATGACGGCCGGTCGGACTCGGACGTGCAGCCGGCGCAGGACGCACAGCACGCGCAGCCGGCGCAGGACGCGCGGCCGGCGCAGGACGCGCAGCGCGACGGTTCAGAGCCGCAGCCGGCTCAGGACGAGCAGTTCGACAGCGCCGACGACGCCACGCGCGTGATCGGCATCGTCACCGGCAGCGAAGACGCGAGCGCCGATCACAGCGACCGCGACCACGGCCCGCACGACGACGATCACGAGAACGACCGCCACGACGGCTGATCGCCGGGCCGGTCAGGCCGGGCGAGGGCGGATCACCGGCCGCTGACGCTGCTTCGGCAGCGGCACCGGCGCGGTCGACGCGATATCGGCGACGTCGGCGGGCTCATCCGTGACCTCCAGGCGCAGCGCCTGGGTGAGAGCCAGTCCGTGGCGGGTGGTGAGGATCAGCCGCTGATACTGCTCGTCGCCGTCGAGGTCGATGACGACGCTGGGCCGGCGCCTCCGGATGAGCACGAAATCCGTCGTACCGGCGCCCTTCCAGGTGCCCGCGGCCAGGATGCCGGGGATGTGCGTGCCCGGCCCTGGTACTCCGCGCAGCCAGGTCCACGCGTCGTCGGTGAGCTGAACGCGGGTGATGTGCTCGCGCGCGATGCGCACATTGTGGCGGTGGAAGGTGGATGCGCGCTCGATCGGCGACAGCACGATCTCGAGCTGCGTCTGATCCAGCAGGAGCGTCACCATTCCCCCAGTCTGCCAGCGCGCTCCCGCGAGAGGAGTGCGACTTGCTCACAACGCGACAACGATCCGTTGTCGACGGCGCACAGGTGCAGCCCCCGTCGCCGGGAGCAGGATCCCGCAGCCTCGGCTCAGGCGGTGGCGGATGCGGCAGCCGCGGCCGCCGCCGGCAGGGCCGCCTCGATCGCGGCGAGCTCCTCGTCGCCGTGCGCCGCCGTGAGGAACCAGGCCTCGAACACACTCGGCGGAAGTGCGACCCCCCGCTCGCGCATCGCGTGGAAGAACGGCGCATAGCGGAACGACTCCTGCGCCTGCGCCTGCGTGTAGTCCTTCGGCGCGTCGGGGGCGAACGCCAGACCGAACAGGTTGCCCGCGCGGGGAACGGCGTGCACGACCCCGGCATCCGTCAGCGCGGCGTCCAGCGCGTCGGCGAGACGGGATGCCGCGGCATCCACCCGCGCATACACCTGCGGTGTCGCGAGGCGCAGCGTGGCCAGGCCCGCCGCGACCGACAGCGGGTTCCCCGACAGGGTTCCCGCCTGATAGACGGGGCCGACGGGAGCGAGCAGATCCATGACCGCGGCGCTGCCGCCGAGCGCGGCCAGCGGCATGCCCCCGCCGACGACCTTGCCGAAGGTGATGATGTCGGGAACGTAGTGCTCGCCCTGCTCCTGCTGCAGCCCCCAGAAGCCGGCGGGGTGCACGCGGAAGCCGGTGAGCACCTCGTCGAGGATCATCAGCGCGCCGTGCGCGTGCGCGGTGTCGGCGATGAGCTTGTTGAAGCCGGGCTGCGGGGCGACGACGCCCATGTTGGCGGATGCCGCCTCGACGATGACGGCCGCGATGCGGTCGCCGTGCTCGGCGAACACCGCGGCGAGCGCGGCGGGGTCGTTGTAGTCGATGACCACCGTCTGTGCGGTGATGGCCGCGGGGACCCCCGCTGAGCCGGGCAGGGCCAACGTCGCGACGCCCGAGCCTGCGGCGGCGAGCAGTCCGTCGGAGTGGCCGTGGTAGTGCCCGGCGAACTTCACCAGCAGGTCACGTCCGGTCGCACCGCGGGCCAGGCGGATGGCGGTCATGGTCGCCTCGGTGCCGGTCGACACCAGGCGCAGCCGCTCGACCGGGCGCACCTCGTCGTGACGCACCCGATCCGCGATCAACTGCGCCAGCTCCACCTCGCCCTCGGTCGGGGCGCCGAAGGACAGCCCCCGCGATGCCGCATCCTGCACGGCCTGCACCACCTCGGGGTGCGCGTGCCCGAGCAGCGCCGGACCCCAGGACGCCACCAGATCGATGTATTCGGCGCCCGCCGCATCCGTCACCCGTGCGCCGCTCGCCGACGCGAGGAACCGGGGCGTGCCTCCCACCGATCCGTAGGCGCGCACCGGCGAGTTCACGCCGCCGGGGATCACCGCGCGAGCGGTGTCGAACAGGGTGTCGTTGCGGTCGGTCATCCCTCAAGCCTACGGATGCGAGCTATGTGACGGCTTCAGCGCAGGTCGCGGATGGAAAACGTCGGTCAGACGGGTCATGAACCAGCGAAAAGCATCCGCGAGCCGGGCTCACGGATGGAAAACGTCGCTGAAACCGGCCGCGAACCGGCGAAAGGCATCTGCGCGGGGGCGCCGAGTGCTGTGGTCGCTCAGCGGCCGGCGAGCCAGCGGGCGGCCTCGACCGCCCAGTACGTCAGCACGGCGTCGGCGCCGGCACGGCGGATCGACAGCAGCGACTCCAGCACGGCAGCGCGCCGGTCGATCCAGCCGTTCGCGGCGGCGGCCTCGATCATCGCGTACTCGCCCGACACCTGGTACGCCCAGACCGGCACGTCGACCGCGTCGCGCACCTCGCGCAGCACATCCAAGAACGCCATCGCGGGCTTCACCATCACGATGTCGGCGCCCTCGTTCACGTCGAACAGCGCCTCGCGTACACCCTCGCGCCGGTTGCCGGCATCCATCTGGTAGGTGCGGCGGTCGCCCCGCAGCTGCGAGTCGACCGCCTCGCGGAACGGACCGTAGAAGGCGCTGGCGTACTTCGCCGAGTAGGCCAGCAGCAGCGTGTCCTGGAACCCGGCGGCGTCGAGAGCGTCGCGGAGCGCCGCGACCTGACCGTCCATCATCCCGCTCAGCCCGAGCAGTTGCGAGCCGGCCGCGGCCTGGGCGAGCGCCATCGACCGGTAGCGGTCGAGCGTGGCGTCGTTGTCGACCGCACCGCGCGCATCGAGCACGCCGCAGTGCCCGTGGTCGGTGAACTCGTCGAGGCAGAGGTCGGTCTGCACCACCAGGGCGTCGCCCACCTCGGTCGCGATCGCCGCGGTGGCGACGTTCAGGATGCCGTCGGGATCGTCCGCCCCTGAGCCCACCGCGTCGCGTACCTCGGGCACGCCGAAGAGCATCACTCCGCCGACGCCCGCGTCTGCCGCATCCGTGGCCGCTCTGCGAAGCGAGTCGAGCGAGTGCTGCGCCACACCGGGCATTGATCCGATCGGCGCCGCCTCGGTGAGCCCCTCGCGCACGAACATCGGCAGCACCAGCTGGCGCGGCTCGAGCGACGTCTCGCGCACGAGCGCGCGGAGCGGCGCCGACTGGCGCAGCCGGCGCAGGCGGGTCTCGGGATAGCGGCTCACGGTGCGAACTCGTCGGCCGCGTGCGGAAGGGTGAACTTCGAGACCGTCTCGATCAGCGCATCCACGGTCTGCTTGTCGGCGACGACCGAGACGGGAAGTCCGGCCTTGCGCGCGTCCTTGGCGGTGCGCGGGCCGATCGCGGCGAGGAGGGTGGTGTCGGGGATGTCGGGGAACTGCTCGCGCACCTGCTGTGCCACCGAACCGCTGGTGATCAGGATCGCGTTGATGCGGCCGTTCTCGACGTCGCGGCGGATGCGCTCGGTGACGGGCACCCCGACGGTGCGGTAGGCCACCACGCTGTCGACATCATGCCCGGCCTCGGTGAGCATGACGGAGAGCACCGGCTTCGCGATCTCGCTGCGCAGCGACAGCACGCGGCGCGCATCCGACTCCAGCGCGATCATCTGCTCCGCCATCCCGGCCGCCGAGTTGTCGAGCTCTGGCACCAGGGCGACCTCGTAGCCGACCGCGTGCAGCGCCGCCGCCGTCGTCTCGCCCACCGCGGCGACCTTCGTGTGCCGAGGGATCTGCACCCGATGGGCGAAGAGCACGTCGACCGTGGTCGCGCTGGTGATCGTGAGCCAGTCGTACTCGCCGGCCTGCAGGCGCTCGAGCGCCGCGTCGAGCGCGCCCTGGTCGGTGGTCGGTGCGAAGTTGATCAGCGGCGCCACGACCGGCACGGCGCCCTGGGCTCGCAGGCTCGCGGCGACGCTGTCGCCCCAGGGGCCACCGCGCGGCACGAGCACACGCCAGCCGTCGAGCGGCTTGGCGGTTTTCGGTTCGGAAGCAGTCATCGTGGTCACTCTCGCGGGAGGAGGTCGGCCGCCCCCTGTTCGAGCAGCCGATGGGCCGCAGACATGCCGATGTCACGGATCTCGTGCATCGGGTCTGCACCATCGGCAGCATCCGCTCCGTTGCCACTGCCGTTCCGTCGAATATACCCCCGGTTCAGGGGGTGTGTGACGTCGAGGCCGATCCGTCGGTCGCCATCGGGCTGGTAGACGACGGTGCGGATGCGGATGCTGTCGCCCGTGACGACGGCGTGCGCGGCCATCGGCGCCTGGCATCCGGCCTCGAGTCCGGCGAGGATGGCGCGCTCCGCGGTGACCGCGATGCGGGTGTCCTCGTCGTCGAGCCGCCCGAGCGCGGCGAGCAGCTCCAATGGGGCGTCCGCGGTGGTCTCCACCGCGAGGGCGCCCTGCCCGGGAGCGGTGGGCCATTCGGTCAGACCCAGCTCCTCACGGCGCAGGGGGCTGTTGGAGCCGAGGCGGGAAAGTCCGGCGGCGGCGAGGATGATCGCATCCAGCTCTCCGGATGCGACGCGCTCGAGCCGGGAGTCGACATTGCCGCGGATGTCGACCACGCGTGCCTGCGGGGCTCGACGGCGCACCTGGGCAATGCGGCGGGGAGCTCCGGTACCGACGGTGCTGCCGGCGCGAAGCTCGTGCAGCGGCGTGCCGCCACGGGTGATCGCCACATCGCGGGCATCTTCGCGCTTCGGCGTCGCGGCGATGACCAGGCCGTCGGGCTGCGCGGTGGGCAGATCCTTCAGCGAGTGCACGAGGAAGTCGCACTCGCCGGCCGTGAGCGCTTCACGCAGGCGGGTGGCGAAGATGCCCTGACCGCCGATCTCCGACAGCGAGGCGCGATTCGTGTCGCCCTCGGAGGTGATGGGGACCAGATCGACCGGCCGGCCGATGACCGCCTCGAGTGCGGCGGCGACCTGGCCGGACTGGGCCTGCGCGAGTGCGCTGCGCCGGGTGCCGAGGCGGATCGGGGCGCTCATCGTCACTTCGGGCATCCCGTCACTGCAGCACGCCGGCGATCTCGTCGAAGCGCAGGCGGCGCCCGGTGTAGAAGGGCACCTCCTCCTTCACGAAGCGACGCGCCTCGGTGTAGCGCAGGTCGCGCATCAGGTCGACGAGCTCCGTCGGGTCGTCGGCCTCGAGCGGCAGCAGCCACTCGTAGTCGCCCAGCGCGAAGGCGGCGACCGTGTTGGCGATCACGCCCTTGAACGCGGCACCCTTGCGGCCGTGGTCGGCCAGCATCTGGCGACGCTCGGCTTCGTCGATGAGGTACCACTCCGGCGTGCGCACGAACGGGTACAGGCACAGCCATCCCTTGGGCTCGACCCCGCGCAGGAAACCGGGCACGTGGGCGCGGTTGAACTCGGCATCGCGGTGCACGCCCATGACGTTCCACACCGGCAGCAGGTTGCGCAGCAGTTCGGTGCGACGCAGCCGGCGCAGGGACTGCTGCAGATCCTCGGCGGAGTCGCCGTGCAGCCACACCATCAGATCGGCATCCGCCTTCAGGCCGCTGACGTCGTAGAAGCCGCGCACGGTGACGCCGGAGTCCTCGATGTGGTCGACGATCGTCTCGAGCTCGGTCGCGTCGGTCTCGGCGACCGGCGCGTCGGGATTGCGGCGCCACACGGCCCAGAGAGTGAATCCAGAAGGGTTCTCTTCGTTCAGCTCGGACATGCTTCCAGTCTGCCCCCTCGTCGCGGAGTCGGCTAATCCGGGCGGGCGCCGCCGCGGATGGCTGCGCCCGGTCCGCCGGGCGCTATCGGGAGACGGCCCTGGCGATCACCCAGACCAGTCCGCCGACCGTCGCGGCGACGCCGACGACGGCTGCCGCTGCGCCGACGGGATTGCGCCGGGCGAAGGTGCGGGCACGCAGGATGCCGCGTTCGGATGCCTTCTCGATGCGGCGCGGGAAGTTCCCCTTGATCTCGATGGCCGCCAGCGCCGCCTTCAGCTCGGCGCGAGCGGATGCCACCGGGTCGGTGATGCCACCGGGCACCGCGGTGCGCGGAATCGTCGTCGGAAGGGACTGGGGGTCAGAGTTCGTCATTGCCGGCCTCCTTGACGAGTCGGACATCGGTGGCCACGGCCTTTCCTGGGTTCTCGCGCTTGATGACCTTGCGGAACCGCAGCACGCCCAGCAGGGCGAAGATCACGATGGCGACGAGCAGGAAGCCGAACACCGCGAGCGCCGCCACCCAGGCCGGCCACCAGGACGAGAGCCCGATGATGGCGAAGGTGAGCAGCACCGGGATCGCCCAGAACAGCAGGAACAGGGCGATCACGAACCAGGCGCTGCCGATGCCCGCGTCCTTCGCGGTGCGCGACACCCAGGCCTTGGCCGCGTTGATCTCTGCGGTGATCAGGTTGCGCACCAGCTCGGGCAGGTCGCCGAGCAGTGTCAGCAGGCTGTCGTCAGCGCGGTCGCGGAATCCGCGTGCCATATCAGGAGCCGCTCTTTCCCGTCGCGTTCTGGGCGGATCCGTTCGAGCCGGGCTTCTTCTTCGCCGCGTCCGCGGTGCCCTTCGCGGCATCCGCGGTGCCCTTCGCGGCATCCGCGGTGTCCTCCGCCGCCTCCCGGACCTCTTCGACGGCGTCCTTGGTCGCGTCGATGGTGGAGTCGAGCTTCTGACCCGGGGTTCCCGAGCCGGAGACCGCCTTGACGACCTTCACCGCACCGTGGAAGACCGCACCGGGAACGGCGGCGGCCTGCGACTTCGCGAAGTCCTGCACCTTGGCGACCTGCTGCTGCACAGGGTCGAGGTTCCAGACCTTCAGCCACTGCGTCTTGATCTGCTCGTACCTCTCGCGACCTGCGCGCGTGCCGAGCACGTAGCCTGCGCCGAGTCCGACGATGAGTCCGATCTTCCCCTTCATGGGAGCCTCCTCCGGTTGGTTGCGGCGTCGTCACGCGAAGATCTGACTGGTCCCCGCGGAATGGTGTCCAGGGTAGCCGCATATGCCGGATTGGGCATCTACCCTTGCGCGCAGCCGAAACCTGGGGTAGTCGGCTCAGCGCCAGAGCAGCGCGTGACGCAACCGGTCGGCTTCCGCGACGGCATCCGGAATCACCTGCGCGAGCCCCGTTCCGGCCAGCCACGCGCCGACCGCCGCGAGCCCCGGCGTCTGCTGCACGGCCTTGCGCACGGCTTGGCGGCGCTCGGCCGCGCCGATCACCGACGTGGGCTGCGCCTGCACGAAGCGGGCGCGATGTGCGGCCACCAGTTGCGATGGCCGCAGCGCGACGCCGAGCAGAGCGGATGCTTCGGTGAGGGCGAGCCGAGCTGCGCCGTCCTCGTCGAGGCCGACCGTGGCCGCGGCCTCGCCCTGGGTGCCGAACGAGACCCGCACCACGTGCCTGCCGCCCGCCGCTTCGCGCAACCAGCCCCACTTCGCGGTGGAGTGGGTGAGGGCCTTCGCCGTGTGACTGCCGGGAACGGTGAGCACCCCGCTGCCGCGCGGCGCGGCATCCAGCTCCGGGGCGTCGAGCAGCAGCGTGACGATCTCGATCTCGGGGGCGGCGCCCGGCTCGCCGAGGCCGTCGACGAGTCCTTCGAGCAGCGCGCGGGCGGGAGGTTCCGCAGTGGCGACGATCACGCCGGTGGCCGTCAGCGGCTCTGCCGCGGCATCCGGAGCCTCGTCGTCAGCGGCATCCGGCACTTCGGTCTGCACCGTCCAGGTGGAGCCGGTGCGCTCGATGCTCGTGACCGTGACGCCGGTGCGCACCTCGACGCCGTACGCTTCGATGTCGGCGCGCAGCGCGTCGACGAGCCGGCCCATCCCGCCGGAGATGCCGAGCACCGCGGAGCCGGGCGTTGTGCCCGCCTTCTGCTTCTGATCGGTGCGCAGCGCGTCGACGGCACCGCTGAGGGAGCCGACCCGGGTGAGGGCAGCGTTGAGTCCCGGCGCGGCGACGTCGGTGTCGACCTCGTCGGGGTGGGCGGAGTAGACGCCGGCCGTCACCGGCGCCACCAGCCGATCACGCACGCGCGCTCCCATGCGCGAGCGGACGAGTTTGCCCAGGCTCCGCTCGTGGCCGATGGTCAGCGGGGGGCGAAGACGGTCGACGTAGGCGCGCCAGGCGCCGCGCCAGCCGATGATGCGCCGCACGTCGTCGGCGAACGGGTTCGCGGGGATGCCGAGGATGCCGCCGACCGGCAGCGGTGCGTCGGGAGCATCCGGGATGCCGCTCAGCCACGCGCCCCCGCCCTCGGGCCTGACGATCGCGTCGGCCAGCCCGAGCTCCTCGACCAGGGCGCGCACGGTGCCGCCGCGCGTCGCGAAGCTCTCCGCGCCCGCGTCGACGACGATGCCGTCGAGGTCGGCCGTGCGGATGCTGCCGCCCACCGCCTCGCGCGCCTCGAGCAGCGTCACCCGCATGCCGACCTTGGCGCATTCACGCGCGGCGACGAGGCCGCCGATGCCGCCGCCGATCACGACGACGTGCTGCTGTGCAGCACGGGCGGCGAGGTCGGAGGGCTCTGCGCTGGACGGAACGGCCGGGGTCATGCCCCCCATCCTTTCACCGGCGGCTGTGGTCCAACTCAGCCCGGCGAAGGCCTTCGGTCATGCGGCGCGAAACCGCCCTCATGCTCCTTTCCCGCGGGCCTGGCTCGCGAGACCGAGCGGACGCGACTCAGACCCCGTGCGCGAGCTCGACGATGCGCGTGAGCTGATCGGGGTCGGTCTCGGGGGGAACGCCGTGACCGAGGTTGAGGATGTGGCCCTTGGCGCCGCGCCCGCGCTCGATCACGTCGCGCACGTGGGCCTCGAGTACCGGCCACGGGGCCTGCAGCAGTGCAGGGTCGATGTTGCCCTGCACGGCGACGTCGTCCCCGACGATGCGGATCGCCTCGTCGAGCGGCATCCGCCAGTCGACGCCCACGGCATCCGCGACCCCGTCGAGACGCATGTCGGCCAGGAAAGGGCCGGTGCCGACGCCGAAATGGATGCTGGGCAGCCCGATCCCGTCGAGCGCCGCGCGCGAGTGCGGAGCGACGAAGGCGCGGTAGTCGTCGGGGCTGAGCGAGCCCGCCCACGAGTCGAAGAGCTGCACGACGGATGCTCCGGCATCGCGCTGGATCTCCAGGAAGCGGCGCGAGATACGCGACAGCCATCCGGCGAGGCGGTTCCACGAGTCGGGGTCAGCGTGCATCATGGCGCGGGCGCGCAGGTGCTCCTTCGACGGGCCGCCCTCTACGAGGTACGCGGCGAGCGTGAACGGGGCGCCTGCGAAGCCGATCAGCGGGGTGGCGCCGAGCTCAGCGGTCGTGATACGCACAGCCTCGGCGATCGCGGTGCCGTCGAGGTCGGCCGGGTCGATCGCGGTGACGCGGGCGACGTCCTCGGCGGTGCGCACGGGGTCAGCAAACACCGGGCCGCGGCCGGGCTCGATCTCCACCTCGACGCCGGCCAGGCGCAGCGGGATGACGATGTCGCTGAAGAACACGGCGGCATCCACCGTGTGACGGCGCACCGGCTGCAGCGTGATCTCGGCCGCGAGGTCGGGGGTGAGGCATGCATCGAGCATCCGGGTGCCGACTCGCAGCTCGCGGTACTCGGGCAGCGACCGGCCCGCCTGACGCATGAACCAGACGGGGGTGCGCTCGGTCTTCTCGCCCGCGAGCGCGCGCAGCAGATCACTCATGCCGCAATCCTCGCACCGGCTGGCTATGGATCTCCCGGCCCGCAGCTGGTAAGGCAGCCCTCAGATGACTCTCATAGTCTCGAGGCGTACCCTGGAGGGGTGCTGCTCTGCGTCACGGCGAGTCACAAGACCGCCTCCTTCGACCTGCTCGAACGCCTCAGCCGCCACCCCGAAACCGTCGCCCCGACCCTGATCGAAGCCGGTGCGCAGGGAGCAGTCGTCCTCGCCACCTGCAACCGCTTCGAAGCCTACGTCGAGGCGGACGACGCCGATGAGTTCGGTGCGGAGGCGGTCGTGGAGGCCGTCGCGCAGGCCACAGGCATCCCCTCCGAGGATCTCGAGAGCTCTCACCAGGTCGTGAACGGGCGACGCGTCGCCGAGCACCTCTTCGCCGTCGCCTCGGGCCTCGAGTCGGTCGTCTCGGGCGAGGGCGAGATCGCCGGTCAGGTTCGCAGCGCGCTCAAGGGCGCGCGCAAGCAGGGCACCACCTCCCCTGAGCTCGAGCGCCTGTTCCAGCGCGCCAGCCAGGCGCAGCGCAAGGTGAAGAACGTCACCGCGCTGCACCGCGCCGGCCGCTCACTGGTGCGACTCTCGCTCGAACTCGCCGACAGCCGCATCGCCGACTGGTCGACCGAGCGCGTGCTGCTCGTCGGAACCGGCAACTACGCCGCCGTGACCCTCGCCACGCTGCGCGAGCGCGGCGCCGTCGACATCTCGGTGTACTCCCCCTCGGGCCGCGCGGAGCTGTTCGCCAAGAAGCACGGCATCCGTCCCGTCTCGGCGGCCGACTACGCGACGGTCGCGCAGCGTTCGTCGCTGCTCATCACGTGCACCACCGCGACCGAACCGGTGCTCGGCGCGGAGCAGCTGCAGCGCCCGGAGCGCGCGGCCGTGGCCGGCTGCCCCGTGAACCACGTCTCGTCGCAGCTCGTCATCGACCTCGGGATGCCGCGCAACGTCGACCCCGCCGTCGCACAGCTCGAGGGCGTCGCGCTGCTGGATCTCGAGACCATCCGCCTGCACGCGCCGCTCGAAGAGCTGCAGGCCACGGATGCCGCTCGCACCGTCGTGCGCGAAGCGGCCGACAGCTTCCACCTCGCAGGCTCGCGGCAGAGCGTCACCCCTGCGGTGGTCGCGCTTCGCACGCACATCTTCGGACTGCTGGAGGACGAGATCGCGCGCGCACGCCGCCGCGGCGACGCCGATGGCTCGGTCGAGCAGGCGATGCGCCACCTCGCCGGCGTGCTGCTGCACACTCCGACGGTGCGCGCGCACGAGCTCGCCGCCGACGGTCGGGCCGACGAGTTCATCTCGGCCCTGTCGACGCTGTACGGTCTCACGCCGGATGCCGACGAGGCTGAGGAGCAGGCGACCGCCTGAGCCGCGGCATCCGCTCCTGAGGAGCCCTCCCGTGCGCGAGACTGGGGCGATGAGCGACCTTCTCGACGACGGCCCCTTCTTCCACGGCACGGCCGCGGCGCTGCAGCCCGGCGAGCTTCTCAGAGCCGGGTTCTCGTCCAACTACCGGCCCGAGATCACGATGAACCACATCTACTTCACCGCCCTTCGCGATGGCGCAGGTCTCGCCGCCGAGCTCGCGGCCGAGCTCGGCTCGGGCGACAGCGAGCCGCATGTCTACCTCGTCGAGCCGACCGGCGAGTTCGAGAACGACCCCAACGTCACCGACAAGAAGTTCCCCGGCAATCCGACCCGCTCGTACCGCAGCCGTCATCCGCTGCGGGTCGTCGAAGAGGCGCACGACTGGACCCGCCTGACGCCGGAGGCGCTGCAGACCTGGCGTGACACCCTGGCGGCGATGCGCGAGAACGGCCGGGGCGAGATCATCAACTAAGGGCTGCCCCGCCTGTCACCCGAACCCGAGATCGCGAACCCGCTGCGTCTGCCCCAGCTTGACCAGCATGTGATCGAGAGCATCGCCCTCTCGCCCGCATCCCGACCACGGTGCTAGATCAAAAATGCTGCTCCGCACCAGCCGGGAGGTGCGTTTCTGATCCCGCATCACCTGTTCTCCCGCCGTCGCGGTGCCAGACTGGTCAGATGGCCCTTCACGTCACCGGAGACGTTCTCTCATAGGTGAGTCCGACACCCGGAAAGGCCATGCTGCACGTATGAAAGAAACTCGATTCAAGATCAGTGCGTACGGCCTGATCAGGCGCGAGGGGCAGATCCTTCTGGTCCGTTACGTCGACCCGCAGACAGGTCGCAAGTGGTGGACGTTGCCCGGAGGAAAGCTGGAGCACGGCGAGGACCCTGTAGACGCCGTGGTGCGGGAAATACATGAGGAGACCGGCTATGACGCGTCCGTGAAGACGCTCTTGGGTGTGGGCTCTCGCGTGAACGATGTCGACTGGGGAATACCGGGTGGGGCCGAGCTGCACGCCGTCGGCGTGTACTACATCGTCGACATTGTCGGCGGCACACTCGTGAATGAGGATGACGGAAGCACCGACGAAGCCCGGTGGTTGCCTGAGGAGGATGTGGTCGACCTGGACCGCGCCGTCGTGGTCGACATTGCCCTGGACCTTGAACGCCGTCGCCCCGCTGATGGACGTCCCGTCTCCGTGGCCGTCGTCGACCGGCTCCGGCACTGAGACTGCGTGTGTCGAAAGCATCGCCCTGCTCGCCCGCATCCCGACCACAGTGCCGGATCAAAAACGCTGCTCCGCACCACCCGGGAGGTGCACTTCTGATCCCGCATCATCCTGTTCTCCCGCCGTCGCGGTGCCAGACTGGTCAGATGGCCCTTCACATCACCGGAGACACCGCCGCCGACGACCTGCTCACCCACAACCCGCTGGCCCTGCTGGTGGGGATGCTGCTCGACCAGCAGGTGCCGATGGAGACCGCATTCGCCGGCCCCCTCAAGATCGAGCAGCGCACCGGCGCCGCGGACGCCGCATCCATCGCCGGCATGGACCCCGACGCCTTCCTCGAAGCCTTCAAACAGACGCCGTCCGTGCACCGCTTCCCCGGCTCCATGGCGACCCGGGTGCAGACACTGTGCCAGACGATCGTCGACGACTGGGGCGGCGACGCCGCCGCGCTGTGGACCGACGGCGATCCTGACGGCCCTGAGGTGCTCAGAAGGCTGAAGAGCCTGCCGGGCTTCGGCGAGCAGAAGGCGAAGATCTTCCTCGCCCTGCTCGGCAAGCAGTACGGCTTCACCGGCGCCGGATGGCGCGAGGCAGCCGGCGACTACGGCCAGGAGGGCTCGTTCCGCAGCGTCGCCGACATCGTCTCGCCCGAATCGCTCACCAAGGTGCGCGAGCACAAGAAGGCGATGAAGGCCGCGGCCAAACAGGGGACGAAGTGAAGCCCACAGGGGGCAGCGTCGCCGCGTTCATCGCCGACGTCACGCCGGCGCCGCGGCGACGGGATGCCGAGACGCTGACCGCCCTGCTGCAGGAGATCTCCGGACGTGAGCCCGAGCTGTGGGGCAGCATCATCGGCTTCGGCAGCTGCCACTACCGCTACCCGACCGGCACCGAGGGCGATATGCCCGTGCTGGCTTTCGCCCCGCGCAAGGCCGCGTCGACGCTCTACCTCGACAGCACCGAGCGGCATGGCGACGCGCTCGCCCGGCTCGGTCCGCACACCGTCGGCAAGGGATGCCTCTACATCAAGGATCTCGCGAAGGTCGACCTCGACGTGCTCCGCCCCATCCTCGAGGACGTGCTCTCCTGGACTGAGGCCGGCGGCGACGGCTACGCGCAGATCACCGTCGAGGGCTGACGGGTCGGCTAGACAGAGCAGACAGAAGTTCGCCGCCGGTGTATCGCCCGGCGGATGCGGGGGCGGGAGTGCCTCCGCATCCGCCGGGATCAGCTCATCGACCGCAGGCAGGCACGGCGTACGACTCCACGAGTTCGAGCACGCCGTGCGGGCCGTCCACGCTCACCGCGAACCCGCCGTCAGCCGTAGCCGCGCCTTTGGCGTGCTGCACGACCACGCGGCTGTCGCCCTCGAGGATTCCGTGGAGCGACCGGCCGCCCAGGGACGACACGACATCGACGTCCAGGCTCGCATCATCGTGGCTGTCGATGCGCACTTTCAGCTTGACGTCGCCCCCGGCGCACGTCGCCTCTGCGGACACATCGACGTCGTACCAGGGCGCACGGTACGCGGTGGCGTGACCGGTGAGCTCCTCGGTGATGGCCGACAGGTAAGCGGAGTGATCCGCGGCGGTGAGGTTGTAGGTGACGTAGACGCCTAACCCCTCGTCGACGGTGCGCTGCGCGAGCTCGACCGCGCGGCTCTGGCTCGTCTGCGTCAGATCCACCGCCGCGGCGCCGAACTGCGCCTTGGTCATGCCCGGCACCTGCGGCGGGTTCCAGCTGCCGTAGTACGGGTTCCACGAGTAGTCGAGGTTCTCGGCCGCGCCGGTGGCCTCCCAATCGGTGAGGTCGTACGTCGGACCGATGTTGTAGAGCGTGATCAGCTTGTCGGGTCCGAGGCGATCGCGCAGTTCATCGAGCAGGTAGGCGAACGAGGTGCTGTTCGGCTGCGGGGTGCCGTTGGTGCCGTACTTCGACCACTCGTCGTCGAAGTCGATGCCGTCCAGTCCGTACGTCTCCACGGCATCCGCGAGCTGATCGGCGAACGCGCCCGCGCTCTCGCGGGAGGTGAAGTTCGCGAATCCCGCGCCCTGGTGGTTGCCGAGCACCGACAGCAGCACCTTCGTGCCGCGCTCCTGCAGCGGACGGATCTGCGTCTCGGCGTTCTGCAGCGTCTCGGTGACGCGCTCGTTGAAGTGCAGGTACGCCTCGCCGCGCTCGACGTCGTAGTTGATGTTCGCTGCGAAGATCATCGCCAGATCGAACACGGGGCGGTTCGTCCCCTCGAGCGTGTAGTCGGCGACGTTGGCGAGGTCGTGGTTGTTGACCTCCACATAGACGACGCGCTTCGGCTCGTCGCCGGTCGCGGCGTCATCGGCGGATGCGGCGGCCGGCGCCGCCAGCGCGGCCAGCGCCAGGCCGAGCGTCGCGACCGCAGCCGTTCCGCCCCTCCGGAGGCGTCGTGAGATGGACTCGTCCATGTCATTCCTTTCGTTCGTGCTTCATCGCATTTCCAGGGGACATCGAGTCAGGGCGTCGGGTCGCCCAGGTCGAAGAGTTCGAGTTGCCGCAGTGTCACGGATGCCGAACGGGCACGCACGCGCAGCATCCGCGCGGTGACGGGCACGGCGAACTGGAACGGCGTGGTGCGGTCGGCGATGAGCGGCTCACGGTGCGTCGTCGCCACGTCGCGCCACGTCTCGCCGTCATCGCTCGCCTGCCACGCGACCGCGTCGTCCGGGGCGTTGCACGCCGCGGTGATCGTGACGTCGGTCACGCGGTGCGGGCGGTCGAACATCCAGCCGGCCGATGCGGCGGACACCGCCGTATGCGTCGCGGCACCGTCGTCGAAGAGCACCGCGTGGGCCGGGTCGAGCGGACCCCCTCCGGCCGCGGTGAGGTCGGGATGCCACGCAGCGGCGGGTTCCGCTGCCGCCCACAGCGGGCTCGCGGCGGCCTCCGCCTCGTCGGCGGTGAACGCGAGGGCCAGCTCGACGTCGCCGTGCAGGGCGTCGATCGGCAGCACGGCACGATCGAGCGGCGTGCCGTTCAGTGCGGCCGACACGAGGTGGCGGGCGTGCGGATGCGGTCGGTGAGCCCGCACGCGCAGGGTGCCGCCCCCTGCGCGGCGCACGCGGATGTCGTCGAAGAGAGGCGACCCGATGCGCAGCTCGCCCGATGCGAGCTCGAGCGGGTAGAGCCCGAGGGCGGCCCACAGCCACCACATGCTCATCTCGCCGTTGTCCTCGTCACCGGGGAAGCCCTGGCCGATCATCGCTCCGGCGAAGAGCCGGCCGGCAAGACCGTGCACCAGCGCTCCGGCGCGCCACGGACGGTCGCCGTGCACGTGCATCCAGGGGATGTGGTGCGCCGGCTGATTCGACAGCGCGCACATGCCGCTACGCTGCGCTCGCGCCTCACGCTGCTCGTGGATCACGACGCCGTAGCCGCCCGCGAACGCGACGTCGGCGGTCTCGGGTTCGGCGAACAGCCGATCGAGATGCGCCCGCAGTGCCGCCGGCCCCCCGTGCAGCGCGGCGAGGCCGGCACCGTCGTGCACGGCGCTGACCGACATGCCCCAGCCGTTCGTCTCGACGTTGTCTCCACCCCACACGCGCGGGTCGAACGTGTCCGAGAACCGGCCGGCGACGTCCTTTCCGCGGAAGAAGGCCCGTGCCGGGTCGAACAGGGCGCGGTACGACAGGGCCCGGTTGCCGAAGTACCGTGCGTAGACCGTGAAGCGGGCCGCATCGTCGCCCTTTGCGGCCAGCCGTTCGGCGAAGCGGGCGATGGCGGCATCCGATATCGCGTTCTCGAGGCTCCAGCTCATCCCCTCCGGCACATCGCTCGAGACGTACCCGGCGAACCGGCCACGCGCGATGCCCTTGCGTCCCTTGCGCGGATCCGCGCTGGGCTCGCAGGCGTTGCGCCACGCCGGGTCGAATGCCGCGCGCTCGTCGAAGCGCACGCCCCACCGCTCAGCGTCCGCGAAGATCTGGTCGCTCGAGGTGCCGACCATGGAGTCCACGTAGCCCGGGGCGCTCCACCGCGCCATCCAACCGCCGCGGCGCGCCTGCTGCAGCATGCCGTCGAGCATGCGGCCGCAGCCCTCTGCGTCGAAAAGAGCCAGTGCCGGCCACACCGTGCGATACGTGTCCCAGTAGCCGTTGTTGACGAACAGCTCGCCGTCCGCGACGGGGGCGCCGGTGAACTCGTCGCCGTGCGGCGCGGCGGTGGCCATCGGGTCGGCGAACCGCAGATGCGGGTCTTCGACCGTGCCGACGTTCTCGGCCGACGTGTTCGGATAGAGGTGCAGCCGGTACAGCGCACTCGCGATCTGCGTGCGCGCCTCGTCGTCGGCGAGCGCCCGCCACGGCTGCTCCGCGGCATCCGGTTCGGGCAGTTCGACGACGCAAAGACGTCGGTTCCATTCGTCGCGCAGCGCATCGCGCAGGTCGTCGAACGCGAGCGACGCCGGCAGCTCCTGCGCCAGCGAACGACGCGCCTGTTCCACGGACAGGAACGATTGCGCGATGCGCACCTCGACGACGCCGTTCGCGCGTACGGTCTGCTCGTCCACTCGGGCCTCGCCGAGCACGATGCCGGCGAAGTACGCGCGCGGAGGGTTGCCCCAGTCGGCAGTGCCTTCCGGCGTCCAGCCGTCGAAGGCGCCGTCGCCATGGAAGGTGACGCGACCCTCGCCGTCTGGCGATCCGATCGAGAAGGCGACGGGGTCGGATGCGGCCTGCGACGCGATCCGGAAGGCGCCGCCGTGCGACGTCGCCGTCATCTCCACCTGCGCCCCCGCGTGCAACCCGCCGTCGCGCAGGCCGGCCGCGTAGACGTGCGGGCGCGCGTACTCGGTGGCGGGGACGATCCGGGGCGTCGCAGGGCCGCCGAGAACCGGTCGCACCTGCAGCACGCCGCGGTCGCCGATCCACGGGCTGGGCTGGTGCGAGAACTGAAGCGCCGCCAGCGGACGGCCGTGTTCGTCGTCGTGCACCGACCAGCGGTACGGCCATCGGGTGTTCCCGGGGTCCGTCGCCGGCGTGAGGAAGCAGAATCCGTGCGGCACGGCCGTGATGGGGATCGTGTTGCCGCGCGAGAAGCGGTCGCCGGAGTGGCTGCCGCGTCGCGTGTCGACGCGTTCGACCGGCGTGGGACGCACGGCATCCGTCGCGCCCCGGGCGAAGGCGGCATTCACACGTGTGCCGAGGACCACCTCGACGAAGCCCTCCGCCGGGTCGCCGCCGGCGAGGCTGTCGCCTCCGAGCACGATCTCGACGCTCGCTCTGCGCCCGGCCCACGGTCGGAGCGAGACCGAGTCGGCGTTCCACTGCTCCGGCATCGACCACGCCGCCTCGAACTGTGCGGCCGGGGTCATCGCGAACCCGTAACGGTCGCGCACGCGGGGCTCGGCGCTCAGCCTCGAGCCGTCGTCGAAGACCACGTCGATCGTCACGGCGAGAGCCGCATGCGGCGCGTGCACGGCCGCGGGCCCGTCGGCGTAGAACGCCCAGTGCACGACCGTCTCGGGGGTGACCGCGACGTCGTCGAGCTCGGGGATCGGCATCCGCTGCTCTCCGCCGGCCGGGTCGAACCGGAACGCGTGCACCGGCCCTCCGAGCACGCCCGCGTGCGGACGCGACGAGGGCGGGTCGGCCGGGCCGGCCGCCGGCCGCAGCTCGGCAGGGATCATCCCTTGACCGCACCCTCTTGCACGCCGTTGAAGAAGAACCGCTGCATCACCGAGAACAGCACGATGATGGGGATGAGGGCCACCATGGTGCCCGCGGCGATCATGCGCGGGTCGGGCGAGAAGTTGCCGTTCAGGTAGGCCATTCCCACGGTCAGCGTGTAGTTCGCGGGGTCCGTGAGAACCATCAGCGGCCACAGGTAGTCATCCCACGCGCCGATGAACGTGAAGATCGCCACCACGCTGGCCATGCCGCGCACGTTCGGCCACACGATGTGCCGGATGCGCTGCCACGTCGTCGCGCCGTCGACGGTCGCCGCATCGATGACGTCCTTGGGGATCATGCGGCACGCCGTGGCGATGAGCAGGGCGTTCATCGCCGAGATCGCACCGGGAAGGTAGACGCCCCACAGCGTGTTGGCCAGGCCCAGCGAGTTGATCGTGAGGAGGTTCGCGGTGATGGTCACCTCACCGGGCAGCAGCATCGTCGACAGCAGGATGCCGAGCACGACGAACTTGCCGCGGAACTTCATCAGCGCCAATGCGTAGCCGGCGAAGACCGACAGGATCACGTTCGACAGCACTTGGCCGACGGCGACGAGCAGCGAGTGCCAGGCGTAGGTGTACACCGGCACGATGTCGGTGACCTTGCTGTAGTTCTCCAGCGTCGGATCGACCGGGATGATGTTCGGCGGAAAGATGTACAGGTCGTCCAGCGGCCCCTTGAACGACGTCGACAGCTGCCAGACGAAGGGTCCGATCACCAGGAGCATCACCAAGATCATCAGCGCGTACCGCATGATCAGGCCGGCGAGCGTCGGTTTGCCGAAGTCGCCGGATCCGCTGCGGCGGAAGCTGCGCTCGCTGCGGATGCGCTGCGGCGTTTCCTCGGCGGTCGCCGGGCGCGTGTCGACGCTCATCAGCGCACCTCCGTCGTCTTCTTCTCGCGGTTCATGAACGCGATCACGATCAGCGGCAGCAGCGTCAGAAGGAACAACGCCACACTGATCGCCGCCGCGTAGCCGAGATTGCCGTTCAGGCCGGAACCGACCCGGCGGATGAGCATCACGATCGACATGTCATAACCGCCTGGCCCGCCGGTGCCGTTGGAGAGGATGTCGAGCTCGGTGAACACGCGCATCGCCGAGACGGCGATGAGCACCGAGATGAGCAGCATCGCGCCGCGCACGCTGGGGATGGTGACGCTGAGGAAACGGCGGAAGCTGCCGGCGCCGTCGAGCATGGCCGCCTCGTGCAGCTCCTTGCCGACGTTGCCGAGCGCCGCGAGGTACACGACCATGTAGTAGCCCAGGCCCTTCCAGACCGTGAGCAGGATCGCGCAGGCGAGCAGCCACCAGCGGTCGACGAGGAACGCGACGGGCTTGTCGGTCAGACCCATCCACTGCAGGGCCTCGTTGATGACGCCGCGGCTGTCGAACAGCCAGCTCCAGATCAGGGCGACCACCACGACCGAGGCGATCACCGGGAAGTAGAAGGTGGTGCGGAACACCGCGATGCCGGGCACGTTCTTCTCGACCAGAAGCGCCAGCAGCAGCGGCAGGATCGTCAGCAGCGGCACGCACACGACCACGTAGATGAGGCAGGTGATCAGGGCGTAGCCGAACTGCTCGTCCTGCAGCAGCCGCTCGTACTGGGCGAACCCGACGGGCTGCACCGCGCGCAGTGGCCGCGCATCGGTGAAACTCAGAACGACGGTGTTCAGGAACGGCCAGAGCGAGAACACCAGCACCCAGACGACGGCGGGCCCGACGAGCAGCCAGGGTGTGAACCATCGATGGGATCTCATCGTGCGCCTCCTCGCGGGTGCTGGTGTTCTCGTGCTCACTGGTCGATGCGGTTCTGGTTCGCGTAGTCGACGATCTTGTCGAGCGCGTCCTTCGGGGTCATGTCGCCCTTGATCGCGAGTGCGATCTGCTGGTTGAGGTACGTCGACATGTCACCCGTCCACTGGAACGGTGTGGCCTTGGCCTTCGGCAGCGATTCGAACATCAGAGCCATCGCGTCGGCCTGCGCCGGCTCGAGGTCGGCCTGGACGGCCGAAACGACCTCGTCGGCCCCGCCGGCCGTGCCGGGCGCGAACCCGCCGCCGGTGAGGATGGCGAACTCGACCTGGTTCTCCTCGTTCGTGAGGAACTTCGCGAAGGCGAGCGCGGCCTCCTTGTTGTCCGAGTCGTTCGAGATGTTGATGCCCTGCACGAACAGCGGCGGCGTGCCGGGGCGGGCAGTGGCGACGCTGGTGTCGGCCAGGGTCGGCGCCTTCGTGCGCAGGTCGCCGGCGAAGCCGGGCCCGCCGGTGGTGTAGGCGACCTTGCCCTGCAGGAACATCTCGGCATTGCCGGCATAGCTGCCGGTGAGCGCCTCGGCGGGCATGGCGCCGGCCGCGTAGGCGTCGGCGTACTTCTGCACGATCGCCTCGGCTTCGGCGGTGTTGAAGGCGAACGTGCCGTCGGCGTCCATGACGGGCAGTCCCGCGGCGACGAACGTGTCGAGACCGGGCATCGACGAGACGAGCTGCACCTTTCCGTCGGAGTCGGTGGCGACCTTCTCGGCGGCGTCGAGCCACTCGTCCGTCGTGCTCGGCAGGTTGTCCTCGGTGATGCCGTAGGGCTGCAGCGCGGCGAGGTTCCACCATGACGCATCGCTGCCGAGGTACCACGGCAGCCCGTACGTGCCTTCCACGCCGCTGTAGTCGCTGTAGGCGTCCCAGCCGCCGGCGTTGTACATGTCCTTGAGCGCCGGGTCGGCCTTGTCGAGGTCGAGCAGCTTGCCGGCCTGCACGAGCGGGAAGGCGATGTCCGGCGGGAGGTTGAGCACGTCGGGCAGGGTGTTCGAGTTCGCCTGGCTGAGGATCTTGTCCTGGTAGCCATCACCCGGCTGGTCGATCCAGTCGACCGTCACATCGGGGTGCTCCTCTTCGAAGGCCGCGATGAGGTCTTCGAAGTACGGCGTGAACTTCTCGTTCTTCAGCGACCAGGTCTGGAACTGGATGGTGCCGCTGAGTTCGCCGGAAGTGTCGACCGGGCCGGCGTCGCCGCCGCCTCCGGCCGTGCCGCCCGTGCAGCCGGTCAGGGCCAGGGCCGTCGCCGCGGCAACGCCGAGGGCGAGAGTCGATCGGATCTTCATGGACGTTCTCCTTCGAAGGGGTCCGGGATGCGCTTCGTGTGGAGGCCGCATCGCTAAACCGTTATAGTGACCATAGCATTACACACGGACGCACCCTCGTCCAGCACCGAATCCATCGAGCACGAACGATCCGGGTCCAGAAAGGACTGCGATGTCTGCGACCTTCTCCGCCGGCGCACCGCTGCGCTTCGGGGCGAACTACACCCCGGCGACGGACTGGATGCACTCCTGGATGTCGCTCGACCTCGACGACGTGCGACGCGACTTCGCCGGCCTGGCCGAGCTCGGCCTCGACCACGTGCGGATCTTTCCGCTGTGGCCGCTGCTGCAGCCCAACCGCACCCTGATCCGCGCCGAGGCGGTGGCCGACGTGCGCGCCGTCGTCGACGTGGGCGCCGAGTTCGGGCTGGACGTCAGCGTCGACGTCATCCAAGGTCATCTGTCGAGCTTCGACTTCATGCCGTCGTGGCTGTACACCTGGCATGACAAGAACATGTTCACCCACCCCGACGCGCTCAGCGGCCAGGTCGCCCTCGTCGAGCGCCTCGGCGAGGCCCTCGGCGAGACGAAGAACTTCCTGGGGTTCACGACGGGCAACGAGACCAACCAGTTCTCGGCATCCGTGCACCCCTCACCGTGGCCGGTGACCACCGCCGAGGCGGCGCACTGGATCACCACCCTGCTCGACGCGGCCGATGCGTCCGCGCCCGACCAGGAGCACGTGCACAGCGAGTACGACGCCGCCTGGTATCTCGACGGACACGGCTTCACACCCGCCCACGCCGCGCGGCTCGGGGCGATGACCACCGTGCACTCCTGGATCTTCAACGGCACCGCGCAGCGGTACGGAGGCCGGTCCGCGGCATCCGATCGCCACGCCGAGTACATGATCGAGGTGTCGCGCGCCTTCGCCGTGGATCCGCAGCGGCGCACCTGGCTGCAGGAGGTGGGCGCTCCGTCGAACTGCCTGACGCCGGACGAGACGCCCGGGTTCCTCGAGGCGACGGTGCGCCATGCGACGCGCACCGCGAACCTGTGGGGCGTCACGTGGTGGTGCTCGCACGACGTCAGCCGGACGCTCGCCGACTTCCCCGAACTGGAGTACTCCCTCGGGCTGATCGACCAGTCCGGCGCGGCCAAGCCGATCGGCCGGCGATTCGCCGAGATCGTCCCCGAGCTGCGCGTCCGGCGCGACGTGCCGAAGCGCGAGCTCGGCATCGTCATCGAGGTCGACGAGGATGACACCCCCGTCAGTCGCGGTGCCCTCGCGCCGGGCGGCCCGATCTTCGAGGCGTGGGTCACGGCGTGCGCGGACGGCGTGGATGCGACGTTCGTCACCTCTGCGGATGCCGCGGACCCGGCCGCCCTGGCCGCGCGCGGGATCACCGAGCTCGTGCGCCCCGACCTGTCTCAGGGCGTCGCGGTCTACTCGTCGAACAACACCGTCGTCGACTGATCGCGACCCGCCGCGATCACGCCTTCGGGCGACCCGTGCTCTCGCGCACGGTGAGCACGGGGCGCGGTCCCGTGCGGTCCGACAGGATCTCCGCGGCGTCGATCTGCTCGAGCAGGAAGGCCGCGGCCTGCTCGCCGAGCCCGAAGGTGTCTCGGGTGAGGCAGGTGATCGACGGGTGCATCAGCCCGGTCACGACGGAGTCGTCGAAGGATGCCAGCGAGAGCTCACCTGGCACCGACACGCCCATCTCCTGCGTCACGCGCAAGCCGGCGATCGCCATGGTGTCGTTGTCGAAGACGACGGCCGTCGGCCGCTCGCGGCGGCTCAGCAGCGACCGCATCACGGACGAGACCTCGATCGGCGAGTAGTCGGTGGCGATCGTCTCGCCCACCACGTCGCGATCGGCCATGGCCGTGAGCACCCCGGAGCGCAGCCGGGCGTGCTCGTACTCCGCCGGACCCGAGATGTACACCACGCGCCGGTGACCGAGGCCCGCGATGTACCCGAACATCGTCTCGGCCGCCTGCGCGTCGTCGAGCCAGATCGTGGCCGGATCGTCATCGCTGGACGGGCGGCCGCCGATCACGACGGCCGGCAGACCGAGCGAGCGCAGGACCTCGGGCCTGGGGTCGCCCTCGCGCGGGTCGAGCACGATCACGCCGTCGACCTGGTTGGCGCTGCGCCAGCGGCGGTAGGTCGCGATCTCATCGGCGATCGACTGGACGACCACCAGCTGCAGACCCATGCGATGCTCGGCCAGCGACGACTGCGCCCCCGCGATGAGGTCGGTGAAGAACGCCTCCGCACCGAGCGTGCGCGCCGGGCGGTTGACGGCGAACCCCACCACACCGGCGCGTGCGCCGACCAGCGCACGAGCCGTGGAGCTCGGACGCCACTCGTGCTCGTCGGCGATCGCGAGGATGCGCCGGCGTGTCTCCTCACTCACCCCTGGCCGCCCGTTCAGCGCGAAGGACACCGCGCCGGGCGAGACCCCCGCCTGTCGCGCGATGTCCGCGATGGTGACACGCTTGGCCCGTGACATAGACTCACCGTACTAGATCGTTTTAGCCGCCGTACCCCTCGGACGGTCGCTGACATTCTCCCACTGCGAAGGAGCACTGCCCGTGCACGAAGAGACCTCGCTCACCGTCGGCCGCGTGAACCGCGTTCTCACCGAGCGCGTCCGGCCGGCGATCCATTCCGCCCGCAGGCCGCTCGAGATCGAGGCGCACCAGCTCCCCGGCGAGCCGATCACCCCTGCCGAGGGCCTGGCGCTGGACTTCGAGCCGTTCGCCGCCGGCAGCATGTGGGGGCCCGCTTGGGGCACGACCTGGTTCCGGGTGCGCGGGGTGGTGCCCACGGAGTGGGCCGGCCGCAAGGTCGAGGCGCTCATCGACCTCGGCTTCGACGTGAACATGACCGGTTTCCAGTGCGAGGCGCTCGCGTACCGCCCCGACGGCACGCCGATCAAGAGTCTCAATCCACGCAATCAGTGGCTGCCGATCGAGGTCGATGCCGACGGTTCAGTCGAGTTCTACCTCGAGGGCGCATCGAACCCCGTGCTGCTCGACTACCACCCCTTCCTGCCCACGCAGGAGGGCGACATCCGCACCTCGTCGCCCGAGCCGCTGTACCGCGTGCGGCACATGGACCTGGCGGTGTTCGAGCCGGAGGTGTTCGAGCTGTCGCTCGACCTCGACGTCCTGGTCGAGCTGCAGGCCGAGCTGCCCGAGACCAGCCCCCGCCGCATGCGCATCCTGCAGGCACTCGACAACGCACTCGACGCGCTCGATCTGCAGCGCATCGTCGAGACCGCATCCGACGCGCGCGCCGAGCTCGCCGAGGTGCTCGCCTCGCCCGCCGACGCCAGCGCCCACCGCATCGCGGCGGTCGGTCACGCGCACATCGACTCCGCCTGGCTGTGGCCGGTGCGCGAGACGATCCGCAAGGTCGCCCGCACCACGTCGTCGATGGCGACGCTCATCGACGAGCAGCCCGAGTTCCTGTACGGCATGTCGAGCGCCCAGCAGTACGCCTGGATCAAGGAGCACCGCCCCGAGGTGTTCGCGCGGGTGAAGGATGCCGTCGCCGCCGGCCGCTTCCTGCCCCTGGGCGGAATGTGGGTCGAGTCCGACACCGTCATGCCCACCGGCGAGTCGCTGGTGCGCCAGTTCTCGCACGGCCAGCGCTTCTTCGAGCGCGAGTTCGGCATCCGCTCGAAGGGCGTGTGGCTGCCCGACAGCTTCGGCTACTCCCCCGCCCTGCCGCAGCTGATGCGCCGGGCAGGGTTCGAGTGGTTCTTCACGCAGAAGATCTCCTGGAACCAGCGCAACGTCTTCCCCCATCACAGCTTCCTGTGGGAGGGGATCGACGGCTCGCGGATGTTCACCCACTTCCCGCCGATGGACACGTACAACTCGCAGCTGAGCGGCATGGAGGTCGCGAAGGCCAGCCGCCAGTTCAAGGAGAACCGGGTTGCGACCATGTCGCTCGCCCCGGTCGGCTGGGGCGACGGCGGCGGCGGCACCACGCGCGAGATGACCGGCCGCGCGGCGCGGATGGCGGACCTCGAGGGCTCCGCGAAGGTGGAGTGGAAGCATCCCGATGACTTCTTCGCCGACGCCCGCGCCGAGCTGACCGATCCCGCCGTCTGGGTGGGCGAGCTCTACCTCGAGCTGCACCGCGGCACCCTCACCAGCCAGCACGCCACCAAGGCGCTGCACCGCTGGGCGGAGCAGGCGCTCATCGAGGCCGAGCTGTGGGCGGCGACGGCATCCGTGCGGCTGGGCGCGTCGTATCCGCACGAGGAGCTCGACCGGCTCTGGCAGCTGGTGCTGCTGCACGAGTTCCACGACATCCTTCCCGGCACGTCGATCGCGTGGGTGCATCGTGAGGCAGTCGACGTGCTCGGAGACGTGCTGTCGGATGCTCGCACGATCACGGATGCCGCGATGCAGGCGCTCGCCGGCGACGGCGACCGGGAGCTCGTCTTCACGCCGACATCGGTCGGGGGCGGAAGGGCGCTCGGGGCGAGCGAGATCGAGCGCTCCACCGCATCCTCCGGCCTTGCCGAGGAGGCCGGAGGCTTCCGTCTGGAGAACGACCTCATCTCGGTGCTGGTCTCCTCCGAAGGCCTCATCGTCTCGGCGGTCGACAAGTCCACCGGTCGCGAGGCGATCCCGGCGGGGAAGACCGCGAACCTGTTCCAGCTGCACCAGGACTTCCCGAACATGTGGGACGCGTGGGACATCGACCGCTACTACCGCAATCGCGTGGACGACCTGACCGCGGCTTCCTCGATCACCGCCTCCCTCGAGGGCGACGCCGCGACCGTCGTCGTGAAGCGGGAGTTCTCGCAGTCGGCGATCGAGCAGACGATCGTGCTGCAGCCCGGCTCGCGCACGGTGCTGCTGCGCAACAACATCGACTGGCACGAGACCGAGAAGCTGCTCAAGCTGGCGTTCCCGCTCGACGTGTTCGCCCGCGAGACGCTCGCCGAGACGCAGTTCGGCTTCCAGCGCCGGGTCACGCACGTGAACACCAGCTGGGAGGCGGCGAAGTTCGAGACCTCGATGCACCGTTTCGTGCTGGCGCAGGAGGACGACGGCTTCGGCGTCGCGCTCGTGAACGACTCGATCTACGGCTACGACACCACCCGCGATGCGGACGGCGACGACGTCACCACCACCATCCGCCTGTCGCTGCTGCGCGCTCCGCGCTTCCCCGACCCCGACACCGACCACGGACCGCACGAGATCGAGGTGGGTCTCGTCGTGGGGGCGGACGCCGCGATCGCCACGGCCGAGGGCATCAGGCTCAACGCACTACCGACCGTCGTGCGCGGGGCGAACGAGGTGGAGCCGCTCGTCTCCGTCACCGGTTCGGGCATCGTGGTGTCGAGCGTGAAGCTCGCCGACGACCACTCCGGCGACGTGATCGTCCGCGTGTACGAATCGCTCGGGCGCCGCACCCGGGGTGAGCTGTCGGTCGGATTCGAGCACTCCGGCATCCGCGAGGTCTCGCTCATCGAGGACGAGCTCGACGACGCGCGCACCGGCGGCGAGATCTCGCTCAAGCCGTTCGAAGTGCGCACGCTGCGCATCGCGCGCGGCTGACGTCGCGAGGGGTCCCGCACGAAGAACGAACACCGAGAGCAGGACGGATGCCGCGCATCCGTCCTGCTCTCGGTGACTGCGCTGTTCTCAGCCCGCCATGGTCGTGCCTCCCGAAGTGGGTCAACGGCGATCGCGTCAGCGGCTGCCGTAGCGCTCCACGATCTCGGCGGTGAGCGGCGGCCAGATGCGCTTGTGCTCGTCGCCGAAGGCGACACCCGACAGGAACGCCGCGGCGAGATCACGGGAGCGGTCGACGAACAGGAAGCTGCCCTGCCCGCCGAAGTGGCCGGCAGTCTCGGGCGGCAGGGCGTCGCTGAGCCAATGCGGGCTCTTCGCTCCCTTGAGCTCGAAGCCCAGACCCCACTGATTGTCATCGAACGAGCCGTAGCCGGGAACGACCCCGCGCAGCCCGGGTCGAGAGACCATCAGCGCGAGGTCGCGCAGGGCCGCGGGGATCAGCGTGGGCCGCAGCACCTCGCGGCCGAAGACCAGCAGATCCGCGATCGAGGCGGTGTACCCGGCGGACGGCCGCCCCGTCACGTCGATGTCGGTGAGGCCGAGGGGCAGGGTGACCTCGCGGGTCATCCAGTCGGAGAAGTCCATGCCGACGGCGTCTGCGATGTGCGCACCGAGGGTGTCGAACCCGGAGTTCGAATAGATACGGCGTGTGCCGGGAGCCGCCTGCGTCTGCTCTCCTTCGAACGGAAGTCCGCTGGTGTGATCGAGCAGGTTCAGCAGCGTGGAGCCCTCGGGTCCGGCCGGCTCGTCGAGATCGACGAGCCCGCGCTCGACGGCGATCAGCGCTCCCCAGGCCGACAGGGGCTTGCTCACCGAGGCGAGCGCGAGGGCGGCATGCGGATCGCCCTGCACCGCGAGGGTCCGCTCAGGGTCGGTGACACCGACCAGGGCGGTGTGCGGGAAGCCGTCGGTCGCGGCGAAAGTCGTCGTCTCCACCCTGCCATCGTCGCACGCCGGCCGGTCGCCCCCGCCTCGCGAGAAGTCGAAAGTGTGCGTTATCACCGCGCATAGCCGACCTTTTCGACCTTTCGACGTGCCGGGCGCGCGCGCGGGCGAGGCCCCGATTCCACCGTGGAATCGGGGCCCGGATGCTGCGAGTCAGGCGCCGCAGATCCCCGCCCGCCCCTCGCTCACCTGCACGCGACGCGATCCGGCCGCACGCCGCGCCCAGCGCCTGTCGTGCGTGACGGTGACGACCGCGCCCTGGAAGCCGTCCAGCGCGTTCTCCAGCTGCTCGACGAGCTCGGGATCGAGGTGGTTCGTCGGCTCGTCCATGAGCAGCAGGTCGCAGGGCACAGCCAACGCGATCGCCAGATCCAGACGGCGGCGCTGCCCGACCGACAGATCGGGCACGAGGCGCCCGAACTCCTCGTCACGCAGCAGACCGAACGCCGACAGCCTCGCCGCCGCGTCTTCGGGGTGCAGACCGACCGCGCGGGCGAAAACGTCGACGACCGTGCCCGTCTGCGCCGCTTCGACGTCCTGCCGCAGCCACGAGACGCGCAGATCAGGCGTGCGCTCGACGGTGCCACCCTCGGGAAGGATCTCGCCGGCGAGCAGCCGCAGGAGCGTCGTCTTGCCGGCGCCGTTCGGACCGGTCACGAGCCATCGGTCGCCCGGCTGCAGCATCCACCGATCGACTCGCAGCCTGGCACCGGAGTCGCGGCGAACCTCGTCCACTGTGATCAGCGGCTCGCCACCCGGACCCGTCGGGTCTCCCGCGTCCATGGCGAACCGCAGCGGCTCGGGCGGCGGCATGACCGGCTCCGACCGCAGCCGGGCGACCCGCTCCTTCGCCATGCGGATGCGACCCATCGCGCCGTGGTCGCGACTGCGCGCACGGAAGGCGCCATGGCCGAAGCCGTCGAGCTCGAGCTTGCGCGGGATCGCACTGAGGCGGAAGGCGTTCGCGGCGACGAGCGCCTCGTTGCGGGCGAGCTCCGCCTTCCATTCCTCGTGCCGCTCGGCCTGACGGCGCCGCTCGGTCTCGCGTGCGGTGAGGAACCCCGAGTAGCCGTCGCCGTAACGGCGCAGACCCGCATCCTGCACGTGCACGATGTCGTCGGCGAACCTCTGCAGGAATGCGCGGTCATGTGTGACGACCACCATCGCGCCCCGGTGCGAGGCCAGACGCTCCTCGAGCCACGTGAGGCCGGCATCGTCGAGGTCGTTGGTCGGCTCATCCAGCAGCAAAAGCTCCGCCATCGACGACAGAGCAACGGCGAGCGCGAGCCGGGCACGCTCCCCGCCCGACAGCTCGGCGACGCGGCGCGAGCGATCGACGTCGCCCAGACCCAGCTGCTGCAGGGCCGCATCCACACGCTGATCCACGCGGTGACCGTCGCGCGCCTCGAATCGATCGATCAGCCGTGCGAGCTCGTCGAGCAGCGCCGACTGCTCGGCGGGGTCGGCGTCCGCCAGCTGATCGGAGACCTCCTGGATGCCGGTCTCGAGGGCACGCAGGTCATCGAGAAGCATGTCGATGGCATCCTGCACTGTCGCCGCCTCGGGAAACCGCGGATCCTGCGCGGCATGTGCGATGCCACCGGGGATGCTGACCCGAGCGGCGCCGTCGACCGGCAGCACAGCGCCGGCCAGCAGATCGAGCAGGGTCGACTTGCCTGCGCCGTTGTCGCCGATGATCGCCAGGCGATCGGTGGCGCCGACCACGAGATCGATGCGGTCGAGGACCACACGGTCGGCGAAGCGGACGGTCACAGAGCGCAGCTCGCACATGCGATGCGAGCGGACGGGCGCGTTGGAGAGAGCAGAAGGGAACATGGGAACTCCTCTCCGCGACGATCGACGATCGACGCGGCGATTCACGCATCCGGAGATGCGGATCGGAACAGGGACCTCGAAGGCGTCGATCAGACGACGCGATCGCTCAGGACCCGCTGCGGAGCAACCTCGACGCAGCGTCCCGATCTAGTGAATCAGAGTACCCACGGTCGACGACCATAGCAGAGCCGCGCGCCATCCCGCACCCCTCACATGACGAAGCCCCGATTCGGACTGTCCGAATCGGGGCTCCGGATGCTGCGCATGCCGAGCTCAGGCGCCGCGCAGACGCTCCGTGAGGTACGTCTCGAGGCCGTCGAGCGACACGCGCTCCTGTGCCATCGTGTCGCGGTCGCGCACGGTCACGGCGTTGTCGTCGAGCGAGTCGAAGTCGACGGTGACGCAGAACGGCGTGCCGATCTCGTCCTGACGGCGGTAGCGACGGCCGATCGCGCCGGCGTCGTCGAAGTCGACCGTCCAGCGACCACGGAGGGTGTCGGCCACCTCGCGGGCAAGCGGCGACAGCCGCTCGTTGCGCGACAGCGGCAGCACCGCGATCTTCACCGGAGCGAGGCGCGGGTCGAGCTTGAGCACCGTGCGGGTGTCGGTGCCGCCCTTGGCGTTCGGCACCTCCTCCTCTTCGTACGCGTCGACGAGGAACGCCATCATCGAGCGGGTGAGCCCGAACGACGGCTCGATGACGTACGGGGTGTACCGCTCGCCCGACGCCTGGTCGAAGTACGTCAGGCTCTGACCCGACGCCTCGGTGTGGCTGGAGAGGTCGTAGTCCGTGCGGTTGGCGACGCCCATCAGCTCGCCCCACTCCTTGCCGGGGAAGCCGAAGCGGTACTCGAAGTCGATGGTGCCGGCCGAGTAGTGCGCGCGCTCGTCTTCCGGAACGTCGAACTGACGCATGTTCTCGGGGTTCACGCCGAGGTCGATGAACCAGTTCCAGCAGGCCTCGACCCAGTGCTCGAACCACTGCTGCGCCTCGGCGGGCGGCACGAAGAACTCGATCTCCATCTGCTCGAATTCACGCGTGCGGAAGATGAAGTTGCCCGGCGTGATCTCGTTGCGGAACGCCTTGCCGACCTGGCCGATGCCGAACGGCGGCTTCTTGCGCGACGCGGTGAGCACGTTCGAGAAGTTCACGAAGATGCCCTGCGCGGTCTCGGGGCGCATGTAGTGCAGGCCCGACTCGTCGTCGACGACGCCGAGGTAGGTCTTCACCAGGCCGGAGAAGGCCTTGGGCTCGGTGTACTGGCCCTTGTTGCCGCAGTTCGGGCAGGGCACGTCGGCCAGGCCGTTCTCGGCCTTGCGGCCCTTGCGCGCTTCGAAGTCCTCGACGAGGTTGTCGGCGCGGAAGCGCTTGTGGCAGCTCAGGCACTCCACCAGCGGGTCGGTGAACGTGGCGACGTGACCGGACGCCTCCCACACGCGCTTGGGCAGGATAATCGACGAGTCCAGGCCCACCATGTCGCCGCGGCCCCGCACGAAGGTCTGCCACCACTGCCGGCGGATGTTCTCCTTCAGCTCGGTGCCGAGGGGGCCGTAGTCCCACGCAGAACGGGATCCGCCGTAGATCTCACCCGCTTGGAACACGAACCCGCGGTGGCGGGCGAGGGCGATGACCTTGTCAAGACGGGACTGTTCGGCCACGGTGGCTCCAATGGTCGGATGCTACGGGG
The DNA here is from genome assembly GCF_042723855.1 of Microbacterium sp. NPDC058345. Classification (NCBI taxonomy): domain Bacteria; kingdom Bacillati; phylum Actinomycetota; class Actinomycetes; order Micrococcales; family Microbacteriaceae; genus Microbacterium; species Microbacterium sp. NPDC058345. Next base: position 1,481,702 of record NZ_JBHXIG010000001.1, on the reverse strand, counting down.
GATGCTCGTGACGACGGGCGTCCCAATCCTATCGTCGCCCCCGGCGCAGCATCCGCCCGCTCCGCCTCACTCGGTGAACAGGTAGCCGCGCTCGACGTCGAAGCCGCCGATGCGCAGGCCGCGTCCGAGCAGCTCCTCCATCTCAGCCCGCAGCCGCATGCGCCATTCGTGCGCGGCATCCGGGTCCGAGGCGCGCATGGCCTCGACGTCGGAGGGGATCTCGAGGGTCTCGACCACGGTGTCGGATGCCGGCGGCCGGGCGATGTCGGCCAGCGACCACTCGACGTCGAGCCGGTCGCTCTCATCGCCCGCGTCGCCGCCGCCGAAGATGCCGTACTGGTTCACGACGTACGCGGTGACCCGGGCGCCGAGGACGGTGAGGAAGAAGTGCGCGTTGCGCGCGACCAGCGGATCGAACGTCCAGGTGATGCGACCGACCTCGCGCGAGAACGCCCACTGGCGCTGGTGCTCCTTGAGTTCGCGGCCCCAGCCGCGGCCGCGGTACTCCGGCAGCAGCGCCGTGATGTGCGAGTGCATGCTGCGCCGGCCCGGCTCGCCGAAGAACGCGATCGATGCGCCGACCATGCGCTCCTCTCCGTCGCCGTCGAACAGCCCGACGACGTAGTTCCCCGACTGCTGCAGGGCGCGCAGCGTGCCGGCGTCGATGACGCGCTCCGGGCCACGGATGGAGTCGAGGAGCCCCTGGGCGTCGATGATGAGTTCAACGGTGTCGAGTTCGCGGATGGTTCGCACGGTCCCAGTCTGCCCCTCCTCGGGCTCACACGAAAACGCCGGGCGTCACTCAGGCGTACGGGAACGCCTCTCCCCCGGCAGCGGCGAGCGCCTCGGCGACGATGCGGAGGTATCGCTGCATCATCTCATCGGGCATTGCGGGCATGCACTGCTCCCAGTACGGCAGGATCGCGCCGCGGCCCTGCATCATGCCCGCCGGGCGCGCGTACGCCCACAGATGCAGATGCGCTGAGCCGTCGTTCCAGCGCGAGAAATGACACCGCGCCACGGCCGGGATGGCTTTCGCCGCCTCGGACACCCGCTGCAGCACCGGGCCGAGGCCTGCCAGCACCTCTATCGGAGCGTCTTCGAGCTTCACATGGCGCCGGGGCGAGATCGCACCGATGAAGGGAAGTCCGCTCGCTCCCTGCATCCCGCCGCTGACCCGCCACTCGTCGTCCTGCCAGATCGTGAACGGCGACGGACGGCAGTGGTGGCATTCCGAGGGTTCGAGCTCACCGCTGCGGGGCTTCTCGGGCACGAGCATCTGCTCCAGTGGCAGCAGCTCGAAGGCGGCGATGCTCGGGGCCGGCCCGCTGCCGGGCACCCTGCTCGCGTCGAGGGTCTGCCCGATCGGCGCCCAGTGGTGCCAGTCGGTGTCGGCGGGATGCTGTTCCAGATGCTGGGGCGCGTCGCTCATGCCCTCATCGAATCATGTTCCCGGCCCGATGCCCGTCGACGGCGCGATAACCTGCTTCGATGGGTGCGGACGAGGACAGGTCGAGACGACGGCTGTCCCGCACACCTCCCCGAGGGGCGATCGTCGCCGTGCTCGCCTTCGTCGGTCTCTGTTCCGCGTTCATGTTCACGCTGGTCGTGCCGCTGCAGGCCGAACTGCCCATGCTGCTCGACGCGTCGCGCGAGGACACCACCTGGGTCGTGACCATCACGCTGCTCGTCGCCGCCGTGGCCACCCCGATCTCCGGCCGCCTCGGTGACATGTACGGCAAGCGACGCGTCGTCGTCGCGCTGCTGGTCATCCTCGTCATCGGCTCGGTCATCGCGGCGGTGTCGACGTCGATCGTCGGTGTGATCATCGGGCGCGCCTTGCAGGGTGCGGTCACGGGCGTGGTTCCGCTCGGCATCGCCATCATGCGCGACGTGCTGCCACCCGCGCGACTGGGCACCGCGGTCGCCTTGATGAGCGCGACGATGGGCGTCGGCGGCGCCGTGGGGATGCCGGTGGCTGCGCTGCTCGCCGAGCACGCCGACTGGCACACGCTGTTCTGGCTCGCCGCGCTGCTCGGCGTCGTCGGCCTCGCGCTGGTGCTGCTGGTGGTTCCCGACGACGTGCTGCGCTTTCCCGGTCGCCTCGACGTCGTCGGCGCGATCGGCCTCGCGATCGGACTCACCGGCCTGCTGCTCTACGTCTCGCGCGGCGCCGAATGGGGGTGGACGGCGCCGTTCTCGCTCGCATGTCTGGTCGGCGGCGTCGCGGTGCTGCTGCTGTGGGGCTGGTATCAGTTGAGGACGAGGGATCCGCTGCTCGACCTGCGCGTGGCCGCGCGACCGGCCGTGCTGTTCACCAACATCGCGGCGATCGGCATGGGCTTCGCACTGTTCTCATCGAACGTGACTTTTCCGCAGATGCTGGAGCTGCCGAGCGAAACGGGCTCGGGCCTCGGTCTCGACATCCTCACCGCGGCGCTCATCGTCGCGACCTCGGGCGTCATGATGATGGTCATCTCGCCGCTGTCGGGCTGGCTGGAGCGCACCGTCGGGCCGCGACTGCTGTTCACCGTCGGCACCGCCGCGATCGTGCTGGCGTACGTGTTCGTGCTGATCTGGTCGACCGACGTGTGGCACTTCCTCGTCGCGAACATCCTCATCGGGATCGGCATCGGCTTCGCCTTCGCCGCGATGCCGATGATCATCATGCGCGCCGTGCCGGCGAACGAGACCGGGGCCTCGAACGGGTTGAACGCCCTGTTCCGCTCGGTCGGCACTTCCACCGCGTCCGCGGTGATGGGCGGAGTGCTCGCCGCCATGAGCATCCAGATCGACGGCGTCGCGGTGCCGACCCGCGCCGCCTTCCAGGTCTGCTTCTGGCTGGCCATCGCCGCCGGCATCATCGCCTTGGCGCTGACCTTCTTCATCCCGAAGCATCCGGCGAGCGAACAGCATCCCGCACTCCCGGGCTGAGCCCCACCGGCGTACGGTGAGACCATGTCCTCCACTGACGCCGCCCCGGACCGGCACGCCCCCGACACGCGGTTCTTCGGACAGCCCCGTGCTCTGGCGCACCTCTTCGGTGTCGAGATGTGGGAGCGGTTCAGCTTCTACGGCATGCAGGGCATCCTGCTCATCTATCTGTACTTCTCCGTCACCGAAGGCGGGCTCGGCATTCGCGAGGCCGTCGCCGGCGGCATCGTCGGCGCCTACGGCGGATCGGTGTACCTCTCCACGATCCTGGGTGCCTGGCTGGCCGACCGGCTGTTCGGGTCGGAGCGAGTGCTGTTCGTCAGCGCGATCGTCATCGTCGCCGGTCACCTGTCGCTCGCCCTGATCCCGGGTGTCGCGGGAGTGGCCGTCGGACTGATCCTCATCGCCCTCGGCTCGGGCGGTCTGAAGGCCAACGCCACCTCCGTCGTCGGCACGCTGTACGCGGCCGAAGACACCCGACGGGATGCCGGGTTCTCGCTGTTCTACCTCGGCATCAACCTCGGCGCGTTCTTCGGGCCGATCCTCACCGGCTGGCTGCAGTCGACCGCCGGCTTCCACTGGGGCTTCGGCCTGGCCGCGGTCGGCATGACCCTGGGCCTGATCCAGTACTCCTTCGGGCGCAAGCACCTGCCCGCGGCGGCGCACGAGGTGCGCAACCCGCTGCCTCGCAGCCGCTATCCGCTGTTCGCGCTCATCGGCGTCGGGGCGGTCGCACTGATCGTGGTGCTGGTGCTCGTCGGCGTCGTGCGCGCCGACAATCTGGCCGTCCTCGTCATCCTCGGCTCCCTCGTGGCGGCCATCGCGTACTTCGCCGTGATCCTCTCCAGCCGGCACATCGAGCCCGCTGAGCGCTCGCGCGTGTGGGCGTTCGTTCCTCTGTTCATCACCAGCGTGGCGTTCTGGTCGCTGTACCAGCAGCAGTTCACCGTGCTCACGGTCTACTCCGACAAGCGTCTGGATCGCATGCTGTTCGGCTGGGAGATGCCCGTGCCGTGGGTGCAGTCGATCAACCCGATCTTCATCATCGTGCTCTCCGGCGTGTTCGCCGCCGTCTGGACTCGGATGGGTGCGCGTCAGCCGTCGACCCCGGTGAAGTTCGCGCTCGGCGCGATCGTCATGGGCGCGGCGTTCCTGATGTTCCTGCCGTTCGCCGGCGGCGGCGAAGGGTCCACACCGCTGCTGGCCATCGCCGGCATCCTGCTGCTGTTCACCGTGGCCGAGCTGCTGCTCTCGCCGATCGGGCTGTCGGCCGCCACCAAACTGGCGCCGGCGCGGTTCCAGACGCAGATGGTGGCGCTGTTCTTCCTTTCGGTGGCGCTGGGCACGGCGATCTCGGGCTGGCTGGTGCGGTTCTACGATCCGACGAACGAGGTGCCGTACTTCTCGATCCTCGGCGGCATCGCGATCGTCGTCGGTGTCGGTCTGTGGTTGTCGGCGAAGCCGGTGCTGGCCCTGATGAGGGGCGTGCGCTGACTCAGGCCCGCCGATAGGTGACGTGGGTCACGAGCGACGTGGCCCGCACGGATGCGCGCTCCAGGCGCTGCGGCGGCAGGCCGTCGAAGATCCGCTCCCCCGCGCCGAGGATGCAGGGGGTGACGTGCAGGCGCAGCTCGTCGAGCAGGCCCGCGGCCAGGAACTGGTTCACCGTCGTCGCGCCGCCCGCGATCGAGATGTTCCGCTCCCCCGCGGCGACCCGTGCGCGCTCCAGCGCGGCCGCGATGCCGTCGGTGACGAAGTGGAAGGTCGTGCCGCCCTCCATCTCGATCGGCGCCTTGGCGTAGTGGGTGAGCACGAACACCGGCCCGTGGTAGGGCGGGTTCGGCCCCCACCAGCCCCGCCAGTCGCGGTCCCATTCGCCCCGCACCGGGCCGAACATGTTGCGCCCCATGATCGTCGCGCCGGAGTCGGTGATCGCGTCGACCTCGGCTCGGTTCTCGTCGTACGCGTCGAACATCCAGTTGTGCAGCCAGGTGTCGTCGATGTCGCCGAACGGCCTCTCCTCGGTCTGATTCAGACCGGTGGCGTACCCGTCGGCGGAGACGGAGATGTCGCTGTAGACGATGCCCATGCGCGGCTCCTCACTGGTCGCATCGTCCACAGGTCTACAGGTCGCCGGGTGCCGCGTCAACGGGTCAGCGTGTGGGCGTCGGGATCGTCGTCGCGGGGTGGCCTGAGCCTGTCGGGGATGGGCCAGGGAAGCGTCAGCGGCTGCGCCGCCGGTCTGCTGACGTCGCCGAAGTCGTCGACCTTGACGACGATGCGGCCGGGAACCTCGCGATCATGCGGTGTGACCTCGAGGATGCGCACCCGCACGGGACGCTCGCCCTCACCCTCCAGCATCCACGGTTCGGCGAGCCACGCGAGCCCGCGGTCCTCCAACGCGGCCTCGGCCTGCAGCCAGTCCGTCGCATCCGAAGCTCGCCGGCCGAGCACGTCGACGGCCACCCAGTGCTCCCCGTCGGCATGGATCCACCCCAGAAGCTCCCCGTCGTCACGTCGGTGCGGGGTCCAGTCCTCGGTCGGCATGCCTCGACGGTACCCGAGACGAGAGCCGATGGATCGGCGGCGCCCGCGCGGTCACACCCGAGCATCGACGCGATCCGATTCGGGTGCGGCAGGGGCGGCGGCCGTCGCCGTGCGGGCGAGCATCCGCCGGAGCACGAGGTCGACGATCCAGCCGACGAGTGCAGCGACCACCACGGCGAGCACGATCGCGAGGAGCGGCTGATCGTGCAGCCACCGGCCCGCGACGACCCCGAACAGCGAGGAGTACGCGGCCCAGGCGACGCCGGCGGCGATGGAGAGCGGCACGAAGCGACGCGGCGGGTACCCGGTGGCGCCCGCGGTCATGTTGACGGCGATGCGCCCGACCGGGATGTAGCGAGCGGTGAAGATGAGCAGAGCGCCGCGATGCTCGAGTCCGCGCCGCGCCCATTCCAGCGCCGACGCGATGCTCCGAGCGCGCATCCAGCGGAACCGTGTGGTGCCGATCGTGCGCCCCAGCAGGTAGGCGATGTTGTCGCCGGCGATGGCCCCCATCGCGGCCACGCCGATGAGCAGCGGCAGCATCGGCGCCCCCGTGGCGCTCGCGATGGTCGCGGCGCCCACGACGACCGTCTCGCTCGGCACCGGCGGGAAGAACCCGTCGATGGCGCACACCGCGAAGACCACGGCGTACACCCAGGGCGAGGCGGCCAGGTCGGTCACGAGCGCGGTCAGAGACGTGAGAAGGTCCATGTCCGTGACGCTACGGATGCCGACATCCGGCCCGCACCGCACCGAAGACAGGGGATCACCTGACTTTCGTCAGGTATGCGCGCGGACCGCCGTTTCTAGGATGGGTGGATGCTGCAGCGCGCGGGCACGGCCGGAACGGGATCGCTGCCGACCGCGCTCGGCGCCGTGCTGCTGTTCGTCGCGACGGTGATCGCCCTTCCCGTCGCACGCTGGGGCGACTCGGCTCTCGTGCTGCTTCTCGTGCCCGCCGTGGTCGCGGGATACGTCGTGGGCCGCCGGATGCGCGGTCTGCCGCCCGCCGTAATCACGATCCTCACCGCGCTCGCGCTCATGCTGCCGGTCTCCTACCTGCTGCCCGGCGGCGCTCCGCTCGGCGATTGGATGACGGGCGCGGTCATCGCGCTGCTCACCGTCGTCGTCGCGTGGTGGGTGGGCCGCTACCAGCTGCTGCGAGCGTGGCAGCGCGAGTCGGATGCCGCGGTGCTCGCCGAGCGAGCTCAGGCCGACGAGCGTGCGCGCATCGCCGACGACCTCCATGACACGATCGGTCACGAGCTCGCACTGATCGCGGTGCAGGCCGGCGCGCTGGAGCTCGGGCGAGGTCTGAGCGCGACGCAGCATCAGCAGTTCGAGGAGCTGCGCGCGGCAGCCGTGCGCGCGAGCGAGCGTCTGCGCGAAGTCGTGCAGCTGGCCGGTCAGGACGGGCCGAGCCGGCTCGGCCCTGTGGGCGGGGAGAGCATCGACGCGCTCGTGGCGGGGGCGCGCGATGCCGGCATGTCGGTCAGCATGTCGGCCGACAGGAAGGTTCTGGCGGCCGTGCATCCGCTCATCGCCGAGCTGGCGGTCCGGGTGGTGCGTGAGGGCCTCACCAACGCCGCGAAGCATGCGCCGGGCGCAGCGGTCGAGATCGAGATCGTCCGGGGCGATGCGGACGGGATCGCGAGGACGGATGCGGGCGGGATGGCCCCGGCCGACGGGGACGGGATCGTGCTGACGGTGCGGTCGGGCCGACCGGGAGCGGGTGCCGGTGAGGCGCAGGGAAGCGGTCACGGCATCCCGAGCCTGCGCCGACGTGCTGAACTGCTCGGAGCCACGATCGCCGCCCGCGCGGACGACGGGGGCTTCACGCTGAGCCTGCACGCGCCGGCCACGCCCAGGACGGACGCCGGGCCGGCGGGCGTCACCGTCGAGCTCGAGCTGCGGTCGAACGCGCGAGCCGCCCGTCGTGGCCTGTTGCAGACGGCCGCCGTCCCCGGATCGATCGTCGTCCTCGCGATCGTCGGGTTCCTTGCGGTGCAGGCGATCACCGTGGCCCAGACCGCGGTGTCATCCGAGACGTACGATCGGATCGAGGTCGGGTCGACGCGGTCGGCGCTCTCGCCGATGCTGCCTGCCGGCATCCCGCGTCCGGCCCCGATCGTCGACGAGCCCGCCGTTCCTGCCGACGCCGAGTGCGAGTACTTCGCGGCGCGCGACGGCTGGCTGCACTTCACCGATGCGACGTATCGTCTCTGCTTCCGCGACGGCGTGCTCGTGCAGAAGCTGCTGCTGGAGGCGTCATGATCCGAGTGCTGATCGCCGACGACGAGGCGATGATCCGTGCGGGCGTGCGGGCGATCCTCGAGTCCGACGCGGGAATCGAGGTCGTGCATGAGGCCGCCGACGGGCGCGAGGCGATCATCGGGGCGCAGCGCCATCGGCCCGACGTCGCCGTGCTCGACATCCGCATGCCGGTGCTCGACGGACTCAGCGCCGCCGCAGAGATCGTCGCCACGATGCCTGCGACGCAGGTGGTGATGTTGACCACGTTCGGTGAGGACGACTACGTCGAGCGGGCGCTGGGCGGCGGGGCGCTGGGATTCCTGCTCAAGGCCGCCGATCCCCGCGAGCTCATCGCCGGCGTGCGTGCCGTGGCGGACGGCGGCGCGTATCTGTCACCCGAGATCGCGCGACGTGTGATCGCCCCGTACCGCGAAGGGGCCAACGCCCGCAACGCGCAGGCTCGGGATGCCGTCGCCAGCCTCACTGATCGCGAAAGGGAGGTCCTCTCCCTGCTGAGCGCGGGTGCGTCGAACGCGGAGATCGGCGGGCGGCTGCACCTCGTGGAGGGCACCGTGAAGGGCCACGTCAGCGCGATCCTGATCAAGCTCGGCGTCCGCAACCGCGTCGAGGCGGCGGTGCTCGCTCATCGCGGCGGCCTCGTGGCTCGCTGATCAGTACTCGCCCCGCCGGGACTGTCGGTCGCGCTCGGCGCCCGCGCCTCGGCGCGCGGATGGAAAACGTCGCTGCCAACCGTCCCGAGCCTGCGTTTTCCATCCGTAGGCGGGGACCGCGGATGGAGAACGTCGCTGACACACGTCCGAAGCCAGCGTTTTCCAACCGGCCGGAAGGTCGATGGCGGGACACCTGCGGAGCGGCGGCGACCCGCTGGCGTCAGTGCGCGTACTCCATCAGCTCGACTCCGAGCACGTGGAAGGCGTCGTGCGCGCGGAGACGATGGCTGATGGAGAGGTCGTCGAAGCACACCGTCATGGCGTACGCGACACCGGCGCGGGGACCGGCCAGCACACCCGCCTCCGCCCGCACGCCGCTGCCGCGTCCGGTCTTGTTGATGAACAGCAGACCGTGCTGGTCGTGGTCGTGCGCGAACGGGTCGAGACCGGTGGATGCCGCCACGAGGCTGAGGTCGTGCCCGAGGCTCAGCCACTCCGACACCTGCGCGCTGACGGCGGCGTCGACCACGGTCGAGTTCACGAGCGCGGCGAACAAGCCGGCGAACTCACGGGTCGTGCCGACGGCGACGTGCGGGGCGTCGTCGGGCCCGCGCCTGTCGCGGAACCGATCGAGCACGGCGCTGCGCGGCATCCCGAGCGACACCATCCGCGCGCGCACTTGCTCATGCCCGATCATGTCGAGCAGCGCATTGGCGGCATTGGGGTCTCCGGCCGCCGCCGCGAGCACGGCCAGGTCGACCACCGGCAGCGCGGGAGCGCGCAGGTTGCGCCAGAGGCCGGATCCGATGACGAGGTCGGTGGCCGAGCGGTCCACGATCCGCAGCGGGTCGAGCCGGCCGGCCTCGAGTCCGGCGGCAACCTCGACGAGCAACGGCACCACGCCGAGACCGCCGATGGGCAGCGGCACGTGGTCGTCGCCGGCCAGCACCGCACGACCGGTGTCGAGGTCGGCGACGTGCACGGACACCTGCGCTCCGGAAGACGCGAGCACCTCCAGGGCGCGCACAGTCGCCCCGAACGAACGGCGACCCGCGGCCGCCCGGCGCGGCGCACGCCGGCCGCTGCGCCGTGACCGGCGCAGCGCGGCGGGCGTCCCGTCGACGGACGCGTCGAACGGGTCTGGCACGGAGGCGGAGTGCGAGCTCACGCGTCTTCCTCACGAAGAGATGGGGGAGGCGACGGGTCCGGATGCGCGATACCGCCCCGCATCCGGCCGACTCGGTTATCGTAACCCCGTCGCCCTCCCCGCACACCCCGTGCGCGGGAGGTGATCACCAGATCGTGACGCGCTCCCCTTCCGGCAGGTGCAGCGCGTCGCCCTCGGTGACGTCGAACGCGTCGTAGAACGCGTCGATGTTGCGCACGATCTGGTTGCAGCGGAACTCGTTCGGCGAGTGCGGGTCGATCGTCAGCAGACGGATCGTCTCGGCATCACGGCTCTTCTGCTGCCACACCTGTGCCCAGCTCAGCAGCAGCCGCTGCACGCCGGTGTACCCGTCGATGACCGGCGCCTCCGCTCCACCGAGCGAGAGCTCGTAGGCCTTCAGCGCGATGCCCAGACCGCCGAGGTCGCCGATGTTCTCGCCGATGGTGAGCGCGCCGTTGACGCGGTTCTCCTCGGGAAGGCCGAGCGGCACCAGCGGGTCGTACTGGCCGATGAGCGCCTTGGTGCGCTCCTCGAACGCGGCACGGTCCTCATCGGTCCACCAGTCCTGCAGACGGCCGTCGCCGTCGTAACGGCTGCCCTGGTCGTCGAAGCCGTGCCCGATCTCGTGGCCGATGACGGCGCCGATGCCGCCGTAGTTCGCCGCGGCGTCCCGCTCGGGGTCGAAGAACGGGTACTGCAGGATCGCCGCGGGGAACACGATCTCGTTCATCAGCGGGTTGTAGTAGGCGTTCACCATCTGCGGCGGCATGAACCACTCGTCGCGGTCGATCGGCTGCCCGACCTTCGAGATCTGCCGGTCGTGCTCGAAGACCGTGGCGCGGCGCGCGTTGCCGACGAGGTCGGCGGCGTCGATCTCGATCGCGTCGTAGTCGCGCCACTTCTCGGGGTGGCCGATCTTGGGCCGGAAGGTGGCGAGCTTGTCGAGCGCCTTGCGGCGGGTCTCGGCGCCCATCCACTCCAGCTTCTCGATGCTCTGCCGGTACGCCTCGATGAGGTTCGCGACGAGTTCGTCCATGGCGGCCTTCGCGGCCGGCGGGAAATGCCGCTCCACGTAGATCTTGCCGACCGCGTCGCCGAGCGAACCCTCGACCAGCGAGACGCCGCGCTTCCACCGCTCGCGGATCGAGGGGGTGCCGGTCAGCTCGGTGCCGTAGAACGAGAAGTTCTCATCGATGATCTCGTCGGTGAGGTAGCCGGCCAGACCGTGCACGACCTTGGCGGTGAGCCACGCCTTCCAGTCGTCGAGGCGGTCCTCGACGAGCAGCGCGCCCAGGCCCTCGAAGAAGCTGGGCTGGAACACCACCAGCTCATCGAACGCCGCCGGGTTCGCGACGGCGACGGCGTCACGCCACGGCGAAAGGTCACGGCCGGTCAGCTGCTGGAACTCCTCCCAGCTCTTCAGGTTGTAGGTCTTCACCGCATCGCGCGACGCCACGTTGTCCCAGTGATGGCCGGCGATCTCGTGCTCGAGGGAGAACGATCGGTCGGCGACGCCAGCGGCATCCGCGACGCCCGCCAGCGCGAGCAGCCGCTCGAGGTGCGCACGGTAGGCCGCGCGGGTGCTCTCGAAGCTCTCCTGTCGGTAGTAGCTCTCGTCCGGCAGCGACAGACCGGCCTGCACCGCGAAGGGCACGTACCGCTCCGGGTTGCCCGGGTCGGGTTCGACGAAGACGCCGATCAGGGCTGCGACGCCCTCGCGGTCGAACGCGCCGACGGTCGCGAGGAACGACGGGATGCTGTCGACGGCGTCGACCTTCGCCAGCTGCTCGTCGAGGGGCGCGGTGCCGAGTTCGGCGACGCGCGCGGTGTCCATGAAGCTGGAGAACAGGTCACCGACCTTGCGGGCCAGGGTGCCGGGCTCGGCATCCTGCGACTCCTCGATGATCGCGCGGACGTCCTTCTCCGCCTGCTCGGCGAGCAGGTGGAAGGATCCCCAGCGCGCCTTGTCGGCGGGGATCTCGGCGTCCTCGAGCCACGCACCGTTGACGTGGCGATAGAGGTCGTCCTGGGGGCGGATGTCGGAGCTGAACTCCGAGACGGCGAGGCCGGAGGGCAGAACGTCTGTCATGTCACCAGCCTATGCGGCGGTCGGGACACCGCGCCCGCTCGGCATCCGCTCAGCAGGATCCGGCGGTCGCCACCCCGGCGAGTCGATCGCGCGTCCACGCCATGGCCTCCTCGATGGCCGGCGAATCCGTCTCGACGAGCGACAGGTGATCGCGCCCGCCGTATCCGCGATAGTCGACCGTCGCTCCCTCGCCGCACAGCCGCTGCGCGTAGGCGGACTGCATGTCGTAGGCGATCAGCTGATCGTCCACACCCTGCCCGAGCAGCACGGGGACGCCGTCCGACGCCGGCGGGATGTTCTGCGTCAGCCGCTCGCCCAGCGCTCCCGTGATCGGGTCGGCCGCGAGGATGCTCGGGTCGTCGGTGAGGGCCATCACGGTGAGCACCGAGACGAGCATGTCGGGCGCGGCGAGGCAGCGCGTGGCCATCTCACGTACCGTGACGTCGGCGCCGGGGCGGATGTAGCGGCTGAACGGCACGTCGTCGTAGATCTCGCTGTACGCCGAGATCACGAACGACGCGAAGACGCTGCCGCCGGTCACCTCGGGCAGCCGCTCGACGAGACCCGCCAGGTCGCTCGCCGGCGCGAGCGCCACCGTACCCGAGAGGGGCACGTCGGGTGCGTAGTGCTCGGCGATGGCCGCCGACCACAGCGTCGCGCCGCCGCCCTGCGAGTGGCCCCAGGCCACGGTCTGATCGGTGATGCCGGCGGCGTCGAGTGCGCGCGCGGCGCGCACCGCGTCGAGTTCGGCCCTGGCGCTGCCCTCGCCGATGAGGTACGGATGCGGGCCCTCCGTGCCCAGGCCGATGTAGTCGGTGGCGACCAGCGCCCAGCCCTGCTCCAGGATGCGGTCGAGCACGAACATCGCGCCGGATCCGAACGGGTCGGTGGCCAGCGACGGTGCGCAACTGCGATCGAATCCGGTCGTGCCGTGGTGCCAGGCGATCGCCGGGTGGTCCTGCCCGTCATCCGGCGCCACGACGATGCCGCTCGCCACGGCCGGGCTGTCGTCGCCGTGCGTGGTCGTGTACAGGATGCGCCAGGCGACCGCGCCGGCGGGAACACCCCGCGTGAACGGCTCGGCGCGGATCAGCTCTCCCGGCTCACCCGGCACCGAGCGCGGCGCGGCGTAGAAGTCGTCGACGACGGGCGTTCCCTCGCGCAGGGTGATGCTCGCCACGACAGCACCGGCGGCGAGCACGACCGCGCAGACGGCCGCGATCGTCCGCATCCAGCGGCGCGCGACGGTGTCACGACGGTGTCGCCGATCGCGCGGGCGGCGGGCGCGCAGCATCCGGAGCAGTGCCGCGGCGCCGACCACGGTCAGCGACGCACCGAAGACGACGGCCACGACGAGAAGGGTGATGTCGGGCCACACGATGGCGAGGATGCCGAAGGCGATGGCGGCGGCGCCGAGCAGCACCTCGGCCACCCGCCGGTCGAGCGGATGCGCGCGGCCCAGCACGATCGCGCTGACGCCGACGGCACCGCGCACGATGAGCGTCACGCCCACGACGATGGCGACGGCGCGCACGGTGAGGTTCGGCAGCACGAGCACGACGGCGCCGGTGAGCACGAGGGCCGCCGAGAGCAGCATGCGCAGCCGGTCGCCGCCTGCGGCGGGAACCAGCAGTTCGAGAAGCCCGCCCAGCACGAGTCCGGCTCCGATGAGCAGAGCGAGCACATCGAGGGCGGTGGTGGGGCGCGCGATGAGGACGATGCCGACGAGGACGGCGGCGGACGCGAGCACGGCGACCACGCGCTTGGGCAGGCGCCGGGCGAGACGCAGGACGGCGGGTTCGCGCTCGTGCGTCTCGGAGGCGGAGAGTGGAGGGGTGGATGCCGCGGCCGGGTCGGGGTCGGGTGACGCGGGGGCGGGGGCGCGTGTCGCGGGGTCGGGTGCGGCGCTGGGGTCGGGCGCGGGTGCGGCGCTGTCAGGCGCCGGGGCGGCGGCGTCTGGATCAGCTGCGCCGGCGGCAGGCTCAGCCGTGCCGGCGGTGAGCGCGATCTTCTGCGGTTCGGAGTGCGATGCGCCGGATTCGGACTCGGATGTCACGGCGCCAGCCTATCCAGCGTGCCCGCTCGGGTCAGCGTGCGCTCCTGGAACGGTCTCGATTCGCGCCTGCGTGACGCATCGGCGGCTGCTCTCCCGCGCCTGCGTGGCTCGTCGGCTCCGGCTCTGGCTCAGCGCCGGCGCCACCGGCGCAGGCGTCGTCGCGAGGCGGCATCCGTCTCGGCCTCGGCATCCGCGGCCGCCTTGGCCTCCGCCGCCGCCCGCGCGGCGTCACGACGTTCACGCCACGCGATGATCTCGGCCTCGACGTCCCGCGTGCGGGTGACCACGGGCGGCCCACCGTGCAGCTGTCGCCGGGCGTCGATGACACGGCGGTTGAAGTCCTCGAGCACGGCTCGCACGTCGTCCTCGCGACGCAGCGCGTCGAGCTGACCGTCCAGCTCGCGATCCTCCACGCGCAGCAGCAGTGCCGGCGGCCCGAGACCCGACAGGTTCTCGTTCTCGATCTTGCGGCGGATCCACCAATCCGGATCGTGGCGGCTGCCCAGCCCTTCGATCGGCTTGCCGGCACCGGGCAGATCGTCGAAGTCGCCGCGCCGGATCGCGATCTGTATCGCCGTCTCGACGAACTGTGCCTGGTTCTCGGCGTTCAGGACCAGCGGCGGATCGCCGTCGCCTTCGGAGGGTGCATCCGCACCTGCGTCACGCCGCGCCCGATACCGGGCGGCCTCGCCCATCGCGTCCGACATCGCATCACCTCCGGCTTCTCCAGGCTACGCCGGACGCAATGTCGGAGGCCCCTCCTACGATGAAATCAGCAGTTCACACCGGACAGAGTTGAGAGAACGCTCCCGCGAGCACAGTGGAAGACACCGGCTGTTTTCATCCATCGACGGAGAACGCGTGTTCTTCAGTCACCACGCGGAGAGTGGGTTCCGGACGTGTCCGAACATCTGTCGCCCCTGCACGAGGCCGTTGCCGCGCTCGACGCGGTGTGGGCGGATGCCGGTGCCGCGTCAGAGCTCTCGCGCTTCCAACTGGTCGGAGCGAACGACGCGATCGGGAAGTTGCGCCGCCGGCTGGACGCTCTGCACGCCGAGGTCGCGGCGGCGATCGCCCACGAATCGCGCACCGAGCTGGGAGCGGACTCTCTCGCCAAGCAGCAGGGGTACCGCAACCCTGCCCAGCTGATCGCGGCTTCGACCGGATCGTCGTCGGGGGACGCGGCTCGGCTGGTGCAGGTCGGCGAGGCGACCGCGGCCCGCGCCGATCTGCTCGGCGCCCCGCTTCCCCCGAAGTACCCGGCTGTGCAGGCGGCCCTCAACAATGGTTCGCTCGGTGCTCCCGGTGCGAACATCATCATCAGGCTGCTCGAGCGCGTTCGACCCCGGGTCGGCAGAGAGCGCGTCGCAGAGGCCGAACGACAGCTTACGGAACGCGCCGTCGGACTCTCGCTCGATGAGGTGCGCCGACTCGTCGCCCGCGCCGAAGCGCAGCTCGAGCCGGAACTGCTCGAACAGCGTGAAGAGGAGCGATTCGCGCAGCGCTCGCTGACGATGTTCCAGCGCGACGGCAACCTGCACGTCTCGCTCGTGACGACGGTCGAGTCCGGCGCGCCGATCATCGCCGCCCTCGACGGCTACGTGTCGAGTCAGTTCGCCGCCCGCAAGGATGCGCCGGACGCGGATGCGGCAGACGCCGACCGGCGCACGGTCGCGATGATGCGGGCCGATGCACTGAGCGTGATCTGCTCGCACGTCACCGGATGCGACAACGATCGGGTGCCGCTGAACGGTGCCACCGTCGTCGTGCGCGTGAACCTCGACGATCTGACCGCGGGAAGCGGGCACGGCACCATCGACGGAATCGAACAGCCCGTCAGCATCAGCGCTGTGCGGCGGATGGCCGCCTCCGGCGGCGTGATCCCGTGCGTTCTCGGCTCCGACGGCGAGATTCTCGACTGGGGGCGAGAGAGGCGATTCTTCTCCCCCGCTCAGAAACTCGCCCTCGCCGAACGCGACGGCGGATGCGCGATGTGCGGCCTTCCGCCGAGTATGACCAAGGCGCACCACCTGAGATGGTGGCTGCGCGACGGCGGCACGACCGATCTCAGCAACGGCGTGCTGCTCTGCGAGACCTGTCATCACCGCATTCACGACAACGGGTGGGAGATCCGCATCGAGCCTCCACCCGGCGGACCGCCCGGCAGCGGTGGGCGCGGTGATGGCGGTCGCGGCGAGGGTCGCGGTGGCGGCGAGGACGGACGTCCTCGTGGCGGGCGCAGTGGCGGGCGTGGTGGCGGGCGTGGTGGCGGCACCGGCGTGCACACCACAGCGAAGGTGTGGTTCATTCCTCCCGCGTACGTCGATCCGGATCGCACACCACGCCTCGGCGGCAGGGCCAGATATGAGATCGCGGCGTGAGGCACGACTCTGCCCGGACCCCGACCCGGGACCTTCCGAGCACCGAGCACCGAGCGCCGGCTCCGGCCCCGAGCACCGAACACCGAACACCGAGCGCCGAGCGCCGAGCGCCGAGCGCCGAGCGCCGGGCGCCGGGCGCCGGGCGCCGGGCGCCGGGCGCCGAGCCTGCGTACCCAGCCTGCGTACCGAGCACCGGCGCCGCGCGAGCGTGCCTTCGCGTCGGCATCGATCCAGCCCATAGGCTCGAACGGTGCCCGCCGCCCGTACCCTGAACCGAGAGATCCTGCGCCTCGCCGTACCGGCGCTCGGGGCACTGGTCGCGGAGCCCGCCTTCCTCATCGTCGACGCCGCCCTCGTCGGACACCTCGGCACCGTGCCGCTCGCCGGCCTCGGCATCGCCAGCGCTGTGCTGCAGACGATCGTCGGGCTGATGATCTTCCTCGCGTACTCCACCACTCCCGCCGTCGCCCGTAGGTTCGGTGCCGGCCATCCGGGCGACGCCGTGTCGGTCGGCATCGACGGGATGTGGCTCGCGCTCGGGCTCGGCGCTGTGCTCGCCGCCTCCGGCGCGATCGCCACTCCCTGGATGGTGTCGCTGTTCGGCCCCACCGCCGACGTCGCCGCGCAGGCCGTCACCTACCTGATGATCTCGATGTGGGGCCTGCCCGCCATGCTCGTGGTCTACGCCGCCACCGGCCTGCTGCGCGGCATGCAGGACACCATGACCCCGCTCTGGATCGCTGGGCTGGGCTTCGGAGCGAACGCGCTGCTCAACTGGCTCTTCATCTACGGCCTCGGCTGGGGCATCGCCGGATCCGCGTTCGGCACGGTCACCGCCCAGTGGGGCATGGTCGCCGCGTACGTCGTCGTCATCCGCCGCCTCGCGCTGCAGCACGGCGCCTCGATGAAGGCCCAGCGCGACGGCATCCGGGGCACTGCCCGCTCGGGCGGCTGGCTCTTCCTGCGCACCGTCAGCCTGCGCATCGCCCTGCTCACCACCGTCGGCGTCGCGACCGGAATCGGTACCCGAGAGCTGGCCGGATGGCAGATCGCCTTCACCATCTTCTCCACCGCCGCGTTCGCCCTCGACGCCCTGGCCATCGCGGCCCAGGCGCTGATCGGCAAGAGCCTCGGCGAGGGCTCTCACGACCAGGTCCGCCGGGTGCTGCGCCGCACCGTCGCTTGGGGCGCCTGGTTCGGCGTCATCGTCGGCGCGCTCATCGCCGCGCTCTCGGGCGTGCTCGGCATCGTCTTCACTGGCGACGCCGACGTCGCCGCCCTCGTGCAGCCGGCGTTCCTCGTCCTCGCCATCGCCCAGCCGGTCGCCGGCATCGTTTTCGTGCTCGACGGGGTGCTGATGGGCGCGAACGACGCGAGATACCTCGCCATCGTCGGCGCGCTGAACCTGGTGCCATTCCTGCCCGCCCTCTGGATCATCTCGGCCACCGGCGTCGACGGCTCCACGGGCCTCGTCTGGCTGGCCATCGCCTTCTTCGGCATCTACCTGCTGGCCCGCCTGGGCACCCTCGGCTGGCGGGTGCGCACCGATCGCTGGATGGGCGTCACCGTCTGACGAGGAGCGCCAGGGATGGTGCGGTCGATGGTCCACGGCGACCTGAAGGCATAGAGGGCGCGCCGCAACCATGAGCTCAATGCCGACGCCGACGCCGACGCCGCCGCGAGGCAGACGCCGATGCCGATGCCGATGCCGATGCCGAGACGGTCCACGTCCGCGACCTGAGGTCCGCTGCCGACGTGCGCCTTACGGTCGCCGCACATCTGCGCTGAGCGTCGCGGCCGCCCGAACCCGAGTCGGTTTGGGCGACCGCCGCCCGCCTGGCTCACCCGTGCACGTACCCCGCGCCGTCCGCCGCCGCGGGCGCCCCTTCCGTCGCCACTGCCACGCATGGCGTAGCCCCAGGTCGCGAGCGCGAGCAGCGGTCCCCACAGCCAGAACGGCAGCATCAGCGTGATCTCGAGCACGCTGCCGACGGGGGCGGGTCCTGCGACCACCGCGACGATGAACTCGACGCCGCCGACCGTGAAGAGCACCGAGACCAGGATCGCCGGCACGACCGCCAGCGTCATGGGAACCTCACGCCCACCGAGACCGGCCATCCAGCGCGGGAACCGCGCACCCCACGGCAACACGAGCCCCAGCGTGAGCACGCCGCCCGCAAGCACGCCGGTGCCGAGCATCAGTCCGGTCAGCTGCATCATCGGCTCGGCGGCGAACATCTCGGCGCTGCCGCCGAACTGCGGCCACGGAGTGAGCCAGCTCGCCCGCGCGACCACGTACGGCACGGCGCACAGGGCGGCCGCGATGGTGATCGCGCGGCGATGGTGGCGCACCCACGCCGCGACCCGACCACGCTCGCCACGCCCATCGAGCACCACCCAGACCATCAGCGCCGCTGCGGCACCGAGGTGCGCCAGCGCCACCACCGCCTCGGGGACGATCGGCCCGAACGCCGCCAGGATGCGCGGGAGCAGAGCAGCTCCGTCCAGCTGCAGCACCGCCCATGCCACCACGCCGGTGAGGCAGGCGGCCACCACCACACCGACCAACGGCCGCCGCATCACGAGCAGCACGAGCAGCACGCCGGTGCCGCCGAGCACCGCGAGCGCGAACGCGTACCCGGCGACGGGGATCATGCCTCCCGGGGTCGTCACCGCCACGAACAGCGCGGCCAGTAGCGCACCCGCCTTCAGCGCTGCGCGACCGCCACGTGCGGGAACCGCCGGGGCATCCATCGCTGCCGCATCCCTCGACCCCGCGACCCCCGACCCGGCACCCGCCGATCCAGCGTCCGACGCCCGCGCCAGCAGGACCACGGCCATCACGCCGAGCGCTCCGCCGAGCCCGATCGCGGCCTCGGGCAGGGTGCCGGCGAGCATGCCGACCAGCCCCGGCGAAAGGTCGCCGAACGGGCCGAGCACGCCGGGCGCGAGCAGACGCAGTGCACTGACGACGGCGACAGCCACCGCCGCGAATGCCGCCACGAGGAACAGGAGAAGACGAAGACGAGTGCTCATGTCTCCATGCTGAGAGCTCGCTCCGGTCACGGCATCGCCCGAGTGAGGCATCCACTCACCCGCACGGGTGAGATCAGGCCCGCGGCCGCTGCACGCCGTTCTCGTACGCCCAGATCACCACGTGCACCCGGTCGGGCAGCCCGAGCTTGGCGAGCACCGCCTTCACGTGCGTCTTGACCGTGTTCTCGGACAGGAACAGGCGCCGGGCGATCTGCTCGTTCGATGCCCCGGCGGCGAGCAGGCGCGCCACCTGCTGCTCGCGCGAGCTGAGCAGAGCCAGCGCCGCCGCACCGTCGCCCTGCGGACGCCCGTCGCGCACGAACCCGAGCACCGCCTGCGTCGCGCTCTCGGACAGCACGGGATCGCCGGCCGCGACCGCGACGACGGCATCGGCGAGCGCCGCCGGGGCGATGTCCTTCGTCAGGAACCCGCTCGCCCCCGCCCTGATCGCGTCGTACACGTACTCGTCGAGGTCGAAGGTGGTCAGCACCAGCACCCGGGCTCCCGGCCGCATCCGCAGCACCTCGCGCGTCGCGGCGATGCCGTCGATCCCCGGCATCCGGATGTCCATCAGCACCACGTCGACCGCGTGCGCCCGCACGTGTGCGATCGCCTCGGCGCCGCCCGCCACCGCCGTCGCCGAGGCGATGCGGGCGTCACGTCCGAGGGTCAGGGCGATCGCGTCGCGGAACAGCTCCTGATCGTCGACGATCAGCACCCGGATGCTCATCGGCTCTGCTCCGCGAGGGGCAGCCGCACGGTCACGGCCCATCCGCCGCCGTCCTGCGGCCCGGCGTCGAGAGTGCCGCCCACCGAGGTCACCCGCTCGGACGCACCGACGAGGCCGGTGCCTGTTCCCAGGCCGGCATCGCCCGGGCCGGCACCGCCGTCATCGGTCACGGTGGCGAGCACCTCGGTGGCCGACCACTCCAGCACGACCGCGATGCGCACCGGATGCCGGGTGTGCCGCACCGCGTTCGTCAGCGCCTCGCGCAGCGCCCGGTGCAAAGCGAGCACGGCCGGTGCCGCGAGCGGGCGCGGGCGACCGCGCTCCGCGAAGCTCACGTCGCACACCGGACTGCGCACGGCGTCGACCAGCGCCGGGATGTCGTCGATGACGGGTGCGGGCTCTCGCGGAGCATCCGATTCGGCGCGCACCACCGCGCGCATCCCGCGCAGCGCTTCGCGGCCGGTGTCGCCCACCACGGCGAGCGCCGCCTCGGCGCGATCGGGGTCGTCACGCAGCACGGCACGGGCGACATCGGTCTGCGCGATCATCACGGTCATCGCGTGCGCGACGACATCGTGCAGGTCGCGACTGATCCGCATCCGCTCGTCCGCGACGGCCTGCCGCATCCGTTCCCCCACCCGCTGCTCGAGCTGCGCGCGACGTGCGCGCACGAGCAGCCCCACCGCCCATGCCGCGGTGACGGCGGCCGTCAGCCCGGCGAACGCCCCGAGGCGCAGCGGCACGCCGGAGGAATCCGCGACGGCCAGCTCGGGAGCGGTGAAGACGATCAGCACCGCGCCGAACACGCCGCTCCCCCACGCCGGCAGGCTGAGCGACCGCGGAGAGCGCGAAGCGACCTGACCGAGGCAGAGCAGATAGCCGATCCCCGAGGGGTACAGCGCCGCCGACACCGTGAGCGAGAACGGCAACAGAGTGAGCGCGGCCATCGTCACGGTCGCCACCGCGAATGCCGGCAGCGGATGCCGCACCGCAAGCAGCGGTACCGCCAGCAGCACGATCGACAACGCAGCCACCGCCGCCGTCTCGACCGTGCTCAGCGCCGCCCCCTCCTGGGCGAGCAACACCAAGCTGGCAGGCAGCAGCACCACGGCCACCACTACCGCGACGATCATGTCGGGCCGCAGCCACATCGCCCAGCCGCGTGGAGCGCGCGCGAGCGGAGCCTTCTGAGTCGACATCGCCCTCATGCTCTCACGCGGCCGTGCGACGCGGATCACCCTCACGGGTGAGCATGCTCAGAGATGAACGCGCTCAGGCGTACCGTCGGCACCATTCGTACATCACCACGGCCGCGGCGGCGCTCGCGTTGATGGAGCGCGTGGAGCCGTACTGGGTGATCTCGATGTGGCCGGATGCGGCGGCGAGCGCCTCCGCCGAGAGTCCCGGACCCTCCTGGCCGAACAGCAGCACGCATCGCTCGGGCAGCTCCGCCCGGTCGACCGGTACGGTCTCGCCGACGTTGTCGACCGCGATGATCGGGATGCCGGCATCCGTGGCCCAGGCGCGGAAGCTCTCGACGTCCTCGTGGTGCACGACATGCTGGTAGCGGTCGGTCACCATCGCCCCGCGCTTGTTCCAGCGCCGGCGGCCGATGATGTGCACGGTGTCGGCGAGGAACGCATTGGCGCTGCGCACGATCGAGCCGATGTTCATGTCGTGCTGCCAGTTCTCGATGGCGACGTGGAACGGATGCCGCCGGGTGTCGAGGTCGGCGACGATGGCCTCCATGCGCCAGTACCGGTACCGGTCGATGACGTTGCGGGTGTCGCCGTGCGCGAGCAGCTCGCGATCGTACTGGTCGCCGTCCGGCCACTCGCCCTGCCACGGTCCGAGCCCGTGAGTCGTGCGCTCGGGAGTGCCTTCCGCCGCCTGCTCGTCCATTCCGACCAGCGTAGCCGGGCGTTCGGCGGCATGCCGTGCGCTCGTCAACGCCCCGCGCCTCCGTGGGCGGCGATCGCGCCTCCATCACTTTTCGGCTTACCGAAAACTCGCTATGATTTCGGCATGCCGAAAGCTGTCCCGCATCCGGAAGCCCTGCTCATCCGCCCCGCCCGGCGGATGCCCTGGCGAGGGCTCTGGCTGCTCGGTCCGGCGCTCGTCGCCGGCGTCGCGTACCTCGACCCCGGCAACGTCGCCAGCAACATGACCGCCGGCGCCCGCTATGGCTACCTGCTGGTGTGGGTGGTGCTCGCCGGCAACGTCATGGCCTGGCTGATCCAGTACCTCTCCGCGAAGCTCGGCGTCGTCACCGGACAGAGCCTGCCCGAGGTGCTCGGCACGCGGATCCGCAACCGCTGGGCGCGCCGGGCGTACTGGCTTCAGGCAGAGCTCGTCGCGATGGCCACCGACATCGCCGAGGTGCTCGGCGGCGCCGTCGCCCTGTACCTGCTCTTCGACATCCCGCTGCTGCTGGGCGGCATCCTCACCGGGGCGGTCTCGATGGTGCTGCTGCTCGTGCACACCCGGCGCGGTCCGCGGCACTTCGAGTTCGTGATCATCGGTCTCATGCTGCTGATCGTGATCGGCTTCGTCGCCGGGCTCTTCGTCGCACCCCCGGATGCCGCGGGGATCGCCGGCGGCCTGCTGCCGCGCTTCGCCGACAGCGGTTCGGTGCTGCTGGCGGCATCCATCCTGGGCGCCACGATCATGCCGCACGCGATCTACGCGCACAGTGCGCTGACCCGCGACCGGTGGGGCGACCCGCGTCAGGCGAACCCCCCGAGCATCCGCACACTGCTCACCGCGACGCGCTGGGACGTCACGGTCGCGATGGTGATCGCCGGCTCCGTGAACCTCGCGATCCTGCTGCTGGCCGCCGCGAACCTTCCCGGCGTCGACGGAACCGACTCCCTGGAGGGCGCCCACGCGGCGATCAGCGCGAACCTCGGCGGCATGATCGGCACCCTGTTCGCGGTCGGCCTGCTGGCGTCGGGCCTGGCCTCCACCGCGGTCGGCGCCTATGCGGGGGCCGAGATCATGCACGGGCTGCTCACGGTGCGCATCCCGCTGCTCACTCGCCGTCTCGTGACGCTCATCCCGGCGCTCGCCATCCTCGCGGTGGGATTCGACCCCACCCTCGCACTCGTGCTCAGCCAGGTGGTGCTGTCGTTCGGCATCCCGTTCGCGCTGGTGCCGCTCGTCGTGCTCACCGCACAGCGGCGCACGCTCGGCGAGCATGTCAACCGCACCCTCACGACGGCGCTCGGCGTGCTGTTCTCGGTGCTGCTGATCGCGCTGAACGCCGTGCTGCTCTGGCTGGTGCTGACGGGGGCGTGAGCGGGCCCGCGGTAGGCTCGAGACCATGCCCTCCGCGCCCGGCACGAAGCACCGCGACGACTCCGACGCGCGTCGCGCGATGCGGCTGTGCACCTGGATCGGTCTCGGCACCGGAGCGCTGGGCGTCGCACTGCTGATCTGGCCGGTGCTGCTGCCCGCGGGCGGGCCGTGGGTGCAGCTCGCCCTCGGCGTGCTCACGCTCATCTTCGCGTTCCGCGCGCGGGCGATCGGCACCCGCGGCGTCAACGACTACGACGGGCGCCTGTCCCTGCTGGCCGCGCTGGCCGGTTTCGCCATCATGTTCTTCGCCGGGCAGGTGGCGTTCGGCGAACTCGTCCGACTGGCGGGCTGAGATGGCCTCCCCCGCCTTCGACGACTACCTCAAGACGGTGTACTCGCACACCGAATGGCAGGATGCGCCCATCACGCCCTCGCAGCTCGCAGCCGCCGTGGGCGTCGCCCCGTCGAGCGTGACCGAGATGGTCAAGAAGCTCGCCGCGGCGGGTCTCGTCTCGCACGTGCCGTACGGGGCCGTGAAACTGACGGATGCCGGGCGCGCCAGGGCACTGGCGATGCTGCGCCGGCATCGGCTGATCGAGACCTGGCTGGTGAGCGAGTTCGGTTACGCGTGGCACGAGGTGCACGATGAGGCCGAGGTGCTCGAGCACACCATCAGCGACCGCCTGCTGGAGGGCATCGACGAGCGCCTGGGGCGCCCGCGGTTCGACCCGCACGGGGACGCGATCCCCGATGCCGCGGGGCATGTGCAGCGCGAGCCGTTCGTACTGCTCGCCGACGCCGCGCCGGGACACGTCGGCCGCGTGCTGCGGGTCAGCGACCGCGACCCGGATCTGCTGCAGGCGCTCGAGGACGCCGGCGTCGCGGTGGGCGTCGAGATGACGGTGACGGATGCCGGCGTGCACCTCACCGGCGCGGAGATCACCCTGCCCGAGGCCGCTGCCGACGCCATCTGGCTCAGCGTCTGAGGCGCGATCGCGCCGGCGGCGACCCGTCACCCGCCGTGTATGCCCCGCCCATATGCTTGCCCCATGGGTGATCGCTCCGACATCGAATGCTGGCTGACCGACATGGACGGCGTGCTCGTGCACGAGAACGACGCCATCCCGGGAGCATCCGAGCTGCTGGCGGGCTGGGAGTGCGACGGCATCCCCTACCTGGTGCTGACCAACAACTCGATCTACACGGCCCGCGACCTGTCGGCCCGGCTGCGGGCGAGCGGGCTGCGCGTGCCCGAGGAGCACATCTGGACCTCGGCGCTCGCCACCGCCGACTTCCTCGCCCAGCAGGTGCCGGGCGGCTCGGCGTTCGTCATCGGCGAGGCCGGCATCCTCACCGCCCTGCACGATGCCGGCTTCGTGATGACCGAGACGAACCCCGACTTCGTGGTCGTCGGCGAGACCCGCACCTACTCCTTCGAGGCGATCAGGAGGGCGATCCGCCTGATCCAGGGCGGCGCGCGCTTCATCATCACCAATCCCGATGCCACCGGCCCCAGCATGGAGGGGCCGCTGCCCGCCACCGGAGCGGTCGCCGCCCTCATCACCAAGGCCACCGGCCGGCAGCCGTACGTGGTCGGCAAGCCGAACCCGATGATGTTCCGTTCGGCACTGAACAAGATCGGCGCGCATTCCAAAAAGACCGGCATGATCGGCGACCGGATGGACACCGACATCGTCGCGGGCATCGAGGCAGGGCTGCACACGGTGCTGGTGCTGACCGGCATCAGCGATCAGACCGAGATCCTGAAGTACCCGTTCCGCCCGGATGAGGTGGTGCAGTCGATCGCCGACCTGATTCCGCCGGCACCTGCTGAAGAGCCCGAGGACGCGGAGCGCTGATGGGTGCGCTCGACGAGGGCGAGCGGGTGATCGCGCCGGACGCCACGACCTGGCGCGCCTGGCTCGAGGCCAATCACGCCACGTCGAAGGGCGCCTGGCTGGTGCGGCCGCGCGCCGGCAACGACGACCCGTGCGTGAGCTACGAGGACTCCATCCTGCAGGCGCTGTGCTTCGGCTGGATCGACGGCCCCGTGCGCAGCTTCGACGAGCGCATCGGCGGCCTGTGGTTCGCGCCGCGACGGCCGTCGAGCGGATGGGCGGCGACGAACAAGGTGCGCGTGGCGAAGCTCGAAGCCGAGGGGCTGCTGATGCCGCCCGGGATCCGCGCCATCGAGATCGCCAAGGCGAACGGCGCATGGACGGTGCTCGACGGCCCCGAGGCCGGTATCGAGCCGGACGACCTCACCGCCGCGCTCGACGCGATCCCCGCGGCGCGCGCCGCATGGGAGGCATTCCCGCCCTCCACGCGCAAGCTGGGGCTCACGCAGATCGCGATGGCGAAACGGGCTGAGACCCGCGCCGCCCGGATCGCGAAGATCGTGGCGGATGCCGCGGAGGGGAGACGACCATGACCCAGCAGGACGTGCTGTTCATGGTGCTGATCGGGATCGGGCTGGCGAGCCTGACACTGATCGCCATCCGGTTGCTGCGCCGCCCGGACCGCGACGAGGGCGGCGAATGGTACGAGGGCCCGTGGGACGACGATGACGATCGCCCCCGCGGCCGCAGGCGCTGAGCGCTGAAGGCGGTCAGCGCAGTACGAGCGCGGCGGCGCCGATGAGCGGGCCGCCGTCGCCGAGGCCCGAACGCACCACGCGGGTGCGGCGCGAATAGGCGTGCACGGCGGATGCCGACAGCGCCTGCTGCACCAGGTCGATGTAGTCGTCGGAGACGCGGGAGAACCCGCCGCCGATCGCGACGACGTCGAGATCGACGAGCGTCGCCGCATCCGCCAGCGCCTCGCCCACCGCGCGGGCGGAGCGCTCGATGGCCCGGCGTGCGATCGCCACGCCCGCCGCGGCGTCGCGCGCGAGGTCCTCGCCGGTCGCGCCGGCCCAGCCCTGAGACTGCGCCCAGGCGGCGGATGCCGGTCCCGACGCGATCTCCTCGAGGGTCAGACCGCCCTCGCGGCGCACCTGCCCGAGATGGCCGGCGTTGCCCGATGCACCGGGCGCGTACGCGCCCTCGAGTGTGAAGCCGCCGCCGACGCCGGTCGACACGACGATGGACAGCGCGGCGCGGGCACCGCGGGTGGCGCCGAGCCACGACTCGGCGAGCGCGAGGGCGCCGCCGTCGTGCCCGAGCACCGCGGTCACGTCGCGCCCGAGCACGGCGGATGCCGCACGGCGCACCGAGTCGGCGAGGGCGAACCCGTGCGCTCGGGGCATGTTCACCGGGTCGATGGTCCCGGCGGCACGGTCGACGGGGCCGGCGCTGCCGATGCCGGCGCCGACGAGATCAGCACTCTGCGGGAGGGCGGCGAGCGCGTACGCGACGGCCTCGCCGATCGCGGCGTCGAGGGTGGCGGTATCCGCATCCCTGCCGGTCGGGCGCCGGGTGCGGCTGCCTTCGACGATCGTTCCGTCGTCGCCGACCAGCGCCGCCTCGAGCTTGGTGCCGCCGACGTCGACGGCGAGCGCGTACCGGGTCATGGATGCTCCTTGTATCGGCGTTCTTCGCAGATCTGCTTCGCAGCACATCGCGGGACCGGCGAGGACGGGCAGATCTGCGACGTCGTGCCGACGAGGTCGTGCCGGCGGAACTGTGCGGGTCTGCGGTGATGCTACTGCGGGTCGAGGCCCAGGTCGTCGAGGTCGAACGCCGCGAGCCACTGCAGCCCCTCGGCCTCGATCGCGGCCTGCGCGCCGGTCTTGCGGTCGACGATGACGGCCACCGCGACGACCTCGGCGCCCTCGCGGCGCAGCACCTCGACCGCCTTCAGGGCGGACTGACCCGTCGTGGAGGTGTCCTCCAGCACGACGACCCGCTTGCCGGCCACCTCGGCGCCCTCGATCTGCCGGCCACGACCGTGATCCTTCGGCTCCTTGCGCACGACGAACGCGTCGAGCGGACGATCCGTGGCGACCGAGGCGTGCATCACGGCGTTCGCGATCGGGTCGGCGCCGAGCGTGAGGCCGCCGACGGCGGCGGCATCCGCATCCGTGATGAGATCGAGCATGACCCGTCCGATGGCCGGTGCGGCGCGGTGATCGAGGGTGAGCTTGCGCATGTCGACGTAGTACGTCGCCTTCTTGCCGCTGGAGAGCGTGAAGTCGCCGTGGAACACCGCCTCGGCGGTGATGAGGTCGAGCAGGGCCTGGCGGTCGGCGGCGAGGTCGGTCACGGCATCCAGTGTAGGGGGGTGGTTCTGTCGCGCGCGCCCGTCTAGCGTGGCTGGCGGAGGTCTCATGTTCTCGTACGATCCCTACGCCGCCCTCGACGAACTGCGCCCGGTGGCACCGCTCGAGCTCACCAGCCCCGACTTCGCCGCCGGCGGCGCGCTGCCGCTGTTCGCGTGGGCGTCCAAGCGCGGCGGGCAGGACCGGCATCCGGCACTGGAATGGTCGCAGCCGCCGGCCGGCACGAAGAGCCTGGCCATCTCATGCTTCGACCCCGATGCGCCGACCGGCTCGGGGTTCTGGCACTGGGCGGCGTACAACCTGCCCGCCGACGTGCGCTCGCTCCCTGCCGGCGACGGCACCGCGGCGAACATGCCCGATGGCGCGACGGTGCTGCCCAACGAGGCACGCCTGGAGCGGTACATCGGCGCGGCGCCCCC
Source organism: Microbacterium sp. NPDC058345 (assembly GCF_042723855.1). NCBI lineage: Bacteria > Bacillati > Actinomycetota > Actinomycetes > Micrococcales > Microbacteriaceae > Microbacterium > Microbacterium sp. NPDC058345. The sequence goes on along the minus strand of NZ_JBHXIG010000001.1, from coordinate 1,453,902 downwards.
GGAAGGCACCGGCGTGCACCGCTACTTCTTCGTCGTCGACGCGCTGGACGTCGACCGGCTCGAGCTCGAAGTCGGCGCCACGCCGGCGACGCTCGGTTTCAACCGGCACTTCCACACCCTGGCACGCGGCATCCTGGTGGGAACGGCGGACCCGGGCGAGCGGTGAGTGCTGTCGGCGCTCCGCCGTAGGCTGGATGCATGCGTCTGGCCACCTGGAACATCAACTCGATCCGCACGCGCGTCGCGCGCGCCGTCGATTTCGCCGTGCGCGAGGACATCGACGTGCTCGCACTCCAGGAGATCAAGTGCACGCCCGAGCAGTTCCCGTACGCCCCGTTCGAGGAGGCCGGGTATCACGTCGAGGCGCACGGGTTCAACCAGTGGAACGGCGTCGCGATCGCCAGCCGTCTGCCCATCACCGACGTGCGCACCTCCTTCGCCGGTCAGCCCGGCTTCGCGAAGGGGCATGAGGGTCCGGATGCTCCGCTCGAGGCCCGCGCCCTGGGCGTGATGGTCGACGGCGTGCGGGTGTGGAGCCTGTACGTGCCGAACGGCCGCGCCCTCGGCGACGCGCACTACGCGTACAAGCTGCACTGGCTCGACGCGCTGCGCACCGCCACCGCCGCCGAGCTGACCGCGAACCCGGGTCTTCCGCTCGCCCTGGTGGGTGATTTCAACATCATTCCGTACGACGCGGACAACGGCGATCCGGGCATCGTGCAGGGTTTCTCGACGCACGTCTCGCCGCCGGAGCGCGACGCCTTCTTCGCGCTCGAGACCGCCGGGGTCAAGGACGTGGTGCGCCCGCTGATTCCCGAGGGCTTCACGTACTGGGACTACCAGCGGCTGAAGTTCCCCCGCAACGAGGGCATCCGCATCGACTTCATCCTCGGTTCCGATGCGTTCGCCGAGGCGGTGACGGCGGCGGCGATCCACCGCAACGAGCGCAAGGGTGCCCAGCCCAGCGACCACGTGCCCGTCGTGGTGGATCTCGACTTCGGCGCGGCCGCCGAGGACGACGATCTGCCCATGATCTTCGCCTGAGATGCCCATCCGGCTGATCGCGACCGACCTCGACGGCACCTTGATCGGCGCCGACGGTCGTGTCTCGGCCCGCACCCGAGAGGCGCTGGATGCGGCGCGCGCCGCCGGGATCGCGACGATCCCGGTCACGGCGCGGCAGCCGATCGGCCTGCGCCCGATCGCCGCGCAGGCCGGTTTCGACGACTGGGCGCTGTGCGGCAACGGCGCATACGGGGTGCATCTCACCACGGGCGAGCATCTGTTCGCCGAGGAGATCCCGCCGCAGGTGCAGCGGCAGCTGGCCGAGGCGCTGCACGAGGTGCTGCCCGACCTGGTGTTCGCGAGCGTGCGCGACGCCGGCGAAGGGTTCGTCGCGCAGGAGGGCTACGCCGCTCTGGCCCAGCTGGCCGATCACAAGCGCGACCCCGAGACGATGGGCGGCGTGCCGCTCGCCGATGTGCTGGGCGCGCCGAGCCTGAAGCTCGTGATCCGGCATCCCTCGATGCCCATCCCCGAGATCTTCGAGACCCTGCAGTCGCTCGGCCTGACCGGCTTCGAGGCGACCCTGTCGGGCGCCCCGTTCGTCGAGGTGATGGCGCAGGGCGTCACCAAGGCGACCGGCGTCGCGCAGCTGTGCACGAGGCTGGGCGTCGACCGCAGCGAGGTGCTCGCCTTCGGCGATGCGCTGAACGATCTGGAGATGCTCGAGTGGGCCGGGCTCGGCGTCGCGGTCGGGAACGCGATCGACGCGGTGCGGGAGGCCGCCGACGAGGTCACGGCGTCGAACGAGGACGACGGCGTCGCGATCGTGATCGAGCGGATCCTCGCCGGCTGACGTCCCGGCGCGACTTCCGGCGTGCGAAGCTCACCCGCGGTGCTCGTCGTCTGCGGTGGCGCGGCGACGAACCGCCGTCGGAGATCTCAGCCGCGCTGCTCCTCGTGCACGGTGACGCCGCCGACGACCGTGCGGACCACCGTCGTCGCGAGCAGCTCGTCGACGGGGCGCGCGAACACATCGCGGTCGAGCACGACGAAGTCGGCGCTGCGACCCGCCTCGAGCGTGCCGTACAGATGCTCCGCGCCGCAGGCCCACGCGGCGTCGCGCGTCGCATGCTCGATGGCGTCGGCGAGGGGCAGGGCGAACGCGGGGATGTTGGCCGGCAGCGTCGGGTCGATCGCGGAGCGACGGGTGGCGGCGATGAACATGTTCCGCAGCGGCGGGTGGGGCGAGGTCGGCGAGTCCGTGCCGAAGGCGAGTCGCCCTCCGGCCTGGGTCACGTACGGCCAGGGGTACCCGCGCTCGACGCGATCGTCGCCGAGCATCGCCCGCCAGTTCTCCTGGATCGCCGGATCGCAGTGCACGGGCTGCATGGATGCGACGATGCCGAGGGCGGCGAGCCGCTCGACATCCGCCTGCTCGGCGATCTCGAGGTGCTCGATGCGGTGACGGCGCTCGCGTGGGCCGTTGGTCGCGATCGCCCTCTCGACGGCGCCGACCGCGATGCGCACCGCCTCATCGCCGATCGCGTGCATCGCCACACGGATGCCGAGGGCATCCGCCTCGGTGACGACCGGCGCCAGCTCATCGAGCGACCAGATCGGGTCGGCGCCGACGCCGGTGACGTACGGGCGGCTGACGGCGGCGGTGCAGCCGTCGATCGTGCCGTCGATCATCACCTTGATGCCGACCACGCGCAGCCGATCGCTCGCGTGCTGCTGCGCGTGCCTGGCCGCTTCGCGCACCTGCGCGAGGTTCTGCTCGACGTCTCCGGTCGGCGCGACGAACCAGTACGCCGACACGCGGGCGGTGAGCTCTCCGGCGGACTCCGCCCTGGCGAACGCGGCGAGATCGACCCCGTCGAGCGACATGTCGGTGGCCGCAGTGACCCCCGAGGCGCGATAGCCGGCGAGCGCCTCGCGCAGCGCCCGATCCCGGTTGTCGGCCGTCACGAAGCCGTCGAGCACCGGGTAGACGAGGCGGTGCATGGCGATCTCGTCGATGTAGCCGGTCGGGTCGCCCGCGGCATCCGTGTGCACGGCTCCCCCGGGCGGCGAGACCGTGTCGCTGTCGATACCCACCTCGGCGAGAGCGGCGGAGTTGAGCCAGACCGAGTGGAAGTCGAAGGCCTGCGCATAGACGGGCCGATCGGGCACCGCGGCATCCAGCATCTGCCTCGTCGGCTGCCCACCGACGACGTCGTGCCGCCATCCGTGCGCGCGGATCCGCGGCAGCTCGGGGTGCGCCGCGGCGAACGCGGCGATCGCCCGCTGGATGTCGTCGAGCGAGGACGCACCCCACAGATCGACGTGCTGCGCGGACTCGCCAGTGTTGATCACGTGCGCATGCCCGTCGACGAAGCCGGGCAGCACCGTCGCGCCGCCGAGATCGGTGACGGTCGCGTCCGTGCCGGCCAGGCGCCGTGCGGTGTCATCGTCGCCGACGTACACGAGCGTGCCGTCCTGGACCACCAGCGCGGTGGCCCAGCGGCGCGATGTCGCGGTGAACACGTTTCCGCCGAGGTAGACGTCGGTCATCGCAGTTCTCCTTCCGGCGTCCGCTCCATCCGCACGGTCTGCTCGGCCCGTTCGGTCCGCTCACCGGCGAATCGCGTCCTGCTGAGCCCGAGGTACGTCACCGCCGTGGTGAGGATGCCCAACGGCACCGACAGGTCGACGTATCCGAGCGCGACCGCGATCGGGCCGGTCCACACCTCGGTGGTGAGGCACAGCGCGGTGATCACGGCGCCGAGCAGCACCGCCGCGATGCCGGGCACGCTCCAGCCGCCGGTGTACCAGAACCGGGAGGTGCGCGTCTCGTCGAACAGCTCGACACCGTCGTACCGGTTGCGTCGCAGGAGCGCATCGACCACGAACACGGTCATGGTCGGCGCCGACACGATCACCACGAACTGCAGGATGAGGTTCACGGCTCCCAGCAGGCTGGTCGACAGCACGAGGACGATCGTGAGGGCGGTGCCGATCACGCCGACGACCACGGCTGCCGGCACGCGGCGGATCGGCAGGCCGATCGCCTGCAGCGCCATGCTGGAGGTGTACGTCGTCATGGCGTTGAGCGAGATCGTGTTGACCACGACGCCGATGACGAGCACAGGGCCGAGCCATCCGGGCAGGATGCCGATCAGCGCCTTCTCGATGCCGTCGGTCTGGATCGCGGCGCCGACCCCCGTCGCGACGAGGACGCCGATCGCCGTGAAGAGGATGTTCGGGATCGCGCCGCCGAGCGCGGTGGCCGCGGCGATGTGGCTGGGCCGGGTGCTGCGCGGCAGGTACCGGGCGAGATCGGGGCTGTTGATGTACGACAGCGGCGAGGACGCGAGGAGGGTGAACCCGATGGTCAGCGACGACCACAGGGCGACGCCGTCGAGCGGCTCGGGATTGACGTAGGAGAAGTCGGCGTGCGGCAGCGCGAACGCCGCGACGACGACGAAGATCACGACGAGCACGAGCGACACCACCCCGTAGGTCTTCAGGATGAGGCCGTGTCCGTACACGGCCACGAGGACGGTGACCGCCGAGATCACCAGCGTGACGACGATCGGCGTCCACAGCGCGTCGCCCATGCCCAGCCGGCCGACGAGGTCGGCGCCGAGAAACGACGAGCCGAGCCAGTTCAGGGCGAGGTAGACCGAGCCGATCAGCCAGCCGACGAGCGCGACGATGAGTCGGTTGCCGATGACGCCGTAGATCGCGCGGGTGATCACCGATCCCGACGTGCCTGCGGCCGGACCGCTCGCCGCGACGATCCCCGGGAAGATCCAGAGGGTCGACGACACGAGGATGACGGCGATCGCCTGCCAGATCTCCAGACCGAGGAGGATCAGAGAGGCGCCGATCGTGAAGTTCAGGATGCTGACATTGGGCGCCGCCCACACGGCGAACAGATCGCGTGCGCGGCCGTGGCGCTGCGCATCGCCGATGAGGTCGATGCCCCTCGTCTCGATCCGCGTGGCGAAATCGTCGACCACTGCATCCTGGGCCATGGGGAACTCGCTTTCGATGCCCGGCATCCTCGCCGGGGTGATTGAGTTCTGTTGGTCACGCGACCAACAGATGTTGTTGGTCGTAAAGCTAATAGCATGACGAACATGACGTCAACCCCTGCCCGGCCGCGCACGCGCAAGAGTCCCGAAGCGCGGCGCGGCGAGATCCTTCGCGCGGCGTCGGCGATCGCTCTCTCCGAGGGCCTGGAGCGCATCACGCTGAGGGCGGTGGCCGAGCGCCTGGATGTGCGACCGGGGCTGGTCACGCACTATTTTCCGGCGGCCGAGGGGCTGGTGGTCGAGGCGTTCGTCGACGCGGCATCCGCGCAGCGCGAGCGTCTGTTCCGTGACGACGGCAGTCCGCTGGAGCGGATCGCGCGGTTCGTCGCCCACGCGGATGGCACCGACGCGCTGCCTCTCGCGCGTCTGTGGCTGAACGCCCGTCACCTCAGCCGCTTCATCCCCGGCCTCGCCACCGCCCTCGAAGAACAGGAGAAGCTCGACGAGGCCCGGCTCCGTCAGGTCGTCGAAGCGGCGATCGCGGAGGGAGAGGTGCCGGCGTGCGACGCCGGCGACACCGCGATCAGGATCCTCATGGCGCTCGACGGCAAGGGCGCGTACGCCAACGACCGCGCGCCGTACACCGACGAGGTCTACCTGCACTTCGTCAGCGACTATGCGGAATGGGCTCTCGGCCTCCCGCGGGGTCGGCTCGGCGACGCCGGTCGCCGGCGCGACTCCGACTGACTACTCCCCCACCGTGCCGGTGCGCACCTCACCGGGAAGCGGCGCGTAGCGCAGCAGCAGCGTGCCGCCGTCGCCGGTCTCGGAGTGCACAAGCTTCAGGTTGGCGGGTGCCGCCCCGTCGGGGAACACCTTCTTGCCCTGCCCGAGCACGATCGGGTACACCCACAGCTGCAGCTCGTCGTACAGTCGCTCCGCGAGCAGGGTCTGCACGAGGTCGACACTGCCGATCACGTGCACGTCACGGTGCTTCTCACGCAGCGTCGCGATCTCCGAGGCGAGATCGTCACCCACGCGCGTGGACCCCTGCCATCCGAGGTCGATGCCGGCATCCCGCGAGGCGACGTATTTGGGTACCCGGTCGAAGAGCTGGCCGATCCAGCCCTCGGGTCCGGTGGTGTGCTGCGGCCAGTATCCGGCGAAGATGTCGTAGGTGCGCCGGCCGAGCAGCAACGCGTCGAGCGTCTCCATGCCCTCGGTCACGCTGCGGCCGACCGCCTCGCTCGGCAGCGGCGCCTGCCATCCGCCGAAGGGGAACCCGTCGCTCGGATCCTCCTCCGGGCCGCCCGGTGCCTGAGCGACCCCGTCGAGGGTCGTGAACAGATCGATGATGATGCGTCCGGTCATGGTGTGCTCCTTTGCAGTTCGGACGTGACGGGTGCGATGTGGAAGGCGGACGCGAAAGCATCCAGCATCCGCTCGTCGCCGCGCACCACGGCGACGATGTCGTTCTCGATGGCCTCCGCGGGTGTCACCGCGCCCGCGATGAGCAGGCGGATGCCGGGTCCGGCCACGAGGACCGCCTCCGGCTCGCCCTCCGGCATCCGGTCGCCGACGGGTGGCGCCGGGGGCGCAAGCTGCGCGACGCGCAGCTCGCCGGCGCTGATCTGCACGCGCAGTGCGACGTCGCCGACGTGCAGCTCGACGTCGAGATCCTCGGCGCGTGCGGTCTGGAAGGAGGTGCGCAGGGCCATCGTGAGCGAGTCGGGGGTGACGACGTCATCGGGCGACGGATCGCCCATCGCCTGGAAGCCCCAGCGGCCGATGGCGAGCACGATCGGCTCGAGCGCGCGTCCGTACGGCGTGAGCTCGTAGACCAGTCCGCAGTTCCGCAGCGGCACGCGCCGCACCACTCCGCCCTCCTGCAGCTCCTTCAGCCGGGTGGACAGGATGTTGGTGGGGATGCGCGGCAGCCCCTGCTTCAGATCGGTGTAGCGGCGCGGGCCGACGAGCAGATCGCGGACGATGAGCAGCGCCCACCGTTCCCCGATCAACTCGACGGCCGTCGTGACGCCGCAGTACTGGCCGTAGCTGCGTGCCGCCATGTCAGGCCGAGGCGGCGCTGTGCTCTGCCACGTGCTCCGGACCGTTCTCCACGGCTTCGGGCGTCATGAACAGGAAGCCGAGGGAGTTGCCGTCGGGGTCGTCGAGATCGCGCGAGTACATGAACCCGTAGTCCTGGGCGGGCTTCGGCTCGGCACCTCCGGCGGCCAGCCCCTTGGCGAGGATCTCGTCGACCTCCTCGCGCGAGTCGCGGCTGAGGGCGACGGAGACCTGCAGGCTCTCGTTCGGGTCGGCGATCGGCTTGTCGGTGAAGGTGCGGAAGAACTCCCGCTTCAGGACCATGAAGAAGATGTCGTCGCTCCACACGATGCAGGCGCCGTTCTCATCGGTGAAGTCCGGATTGATGTCGCAGCCGAGGGCGGTGTAGAAGGCCTTGCTGCGCTCGAGGTCGGTGGTGGGCAGGTTGACGAAGACCTTGGTCATGATGACTCCCTTGTCGATGTGCGGCCCGGCGCCCGCCGAACCGGATACGTCGATACTTGCAAAAAGCAACCAAGCTGGTCAAGAGCAAGTGAACGGCGTGGTCCCCCGCGCGGCGGATGTGCCGGCGTCCGCCCCGCTCTACGGTGGAAGGATGCTGGAAGCCCCCGCGTTCACGCGCACCCCGACCGAGCGCGAGCTGCGTCAGGATCTTCTGCTGGCCGCCGTCGTGCTGGTCGGCGGCATCATCAGCGCCGGCCTGTCGAGCATCGCCCAGGTCTACGGCGATGCGCAGGCTCCGCTGTGGACGGCGCTGCTCGTCGTGGTCGCGGTGGCGGCTCCCATCGCCGCGCGCCGCCGCCGGCCGGCAGTCGTCGCCGTCTTCATCGCCCTGGTGTTCTTCGTCAGCGTGACGTTCCGCGTGCCCGAGGTGTACGTGCTGAACATCGCGATGTTCGTGGCGCTGTACACGGTCGGTGCGTGGATGAACGATCGGCGGGCGGCCGTGCTCGTGCGCATCGGCATCATCGCCGGGATGTTGATCTGGCTCCTCATCGTGATGTACCGCGACGCGATCGCCGAGGCCGACGAAGCGAACGTGGCGGCGGGTCTGTTCTCGCCCTTCGTCGCCTTCATGATGATCCAGCTGCTGCTGAACGTGCTCTACTTCGGCGGCGCCTACTACTTCGGCGAACGCTCGTGGATCGCCGCACGCGAGCGCGAGGTGCTCGCCGGGCGCACCCGGGAGCTCGAAGCCGAACGCGCGGTCACAGCGGCGCAGGCGGTCGCGCTCGACCGGGTGCGCATCGCCCGCGAACTGCACGACGTCGTCGCGCACCACGTGTCGGTGATGGGTGTGCAGGCCGGCGCCGCGCGGCTGGTCGTCGACACCGCTCCGGAGCAGGCGAAGCGGATGCTGGCCGGCATCGAGGAGTCGTCGCGCGCGGCGATCGGCGACTTCCGCCAGCTGCTCGAGACGCTGCGCTCCCCCGGGGACGGAGGGACCGAGGAGCCGGCATCCGCCTATCGCCTGGACGACATCCGTGAGCTCGCGCGGTCGTCGACGGATGCCGGGCTGCCCACCGCGCTCACAGTGGTCGGAGAGCCGGTGCCGGTGCCGGACGTGGTCGCGGTGAACCTCTACCGCATCGCCCAGGAGGCCCTGACCAACGCGCGCAGGCACGCCGGAGCCGGCGCGACGGCCGATGTGCGGCTGCGGTACGACGCCGGTGCGGTCGAGCTGGAGGTGGTGAACACCGGCCGCAGCGTGGGTACGCTGCGGCCAGGCCTCGGCCAGCTCGGCATGCGCGAGCGCGCCCTCGCCTCGGGTGGCACCATCGAGCTGCTGCCCCGCGCCCAGGGCGGATTCCGGGTGCGGGCCACCGTGCCGCTGAAGGCGGCGACCGAGAAGGCGGGACGATGATCCGGGTGCTGCTCGTGGACGACCATGCGATGCTGCGCGCTGGCTTCCGCACGATCCTGGACACGCAGCCCGACATCGAGGTGATCGCCGAGGCGGCGACCGGCGCCGAGGGTGTCGAGCTGGCCGTCCGGCTGCAGCCGGACGTGATCACGATGGACGTGCAGATGCCCGACATGGACGGCATCGAGGCGACCCGCCGGATCGTCGCCGAGCCCGCTGTCGCGGCGCCGATCGCGATCGTGACCACCTTCGACCGCGACGACTACCTCTTCCAGGCGCTGGAGGCCGGCGCCAGCGGCTTCCTGCTCAAGAACGCCGGTCCCGAGGAGCTCATCTCCGCCGTGCGCGCGCTCGCCTCGGGCGAGGGCATCCTCGCCCCGGAGGTGACGCGACGCGTGCTCGCGCGGTTCACGGCATCCGCTGCTCCCGTCGCGGATTCCGTCGGATCGGCACCCGGGAAGGCGGCCGGGCGTGCTCCCGCAGCGGGCGGGGTTCTCATCGAGCCGCTCACCGAGCGGGAACAGGATGTGCTGACGCTCATGGCGGATGCTCGCAGCAACGCCGAGATCGCCTCGGCGCTGTTCATCGGTGAGGCGACCGTGAAGACGCACGTGTCACGGATCCTGCAGAAACTCGGTGCCCGCGACCGGGTGCAGGCCGTCGTCTTCGCCCACCGGCACGGTCTGAGCTGAATGTCGGCGGCAGGGATCATACTGAGGCCGTCACGACAGAGGAAGTTCCGATGAGCACGCTGCCTGTCCCGATCGATCCGGCCGACCTGTTCCGCAGCCCCGCCTTCGCGCAGGGGATGATCGCCCCGGCCGGGCGCACGCTGTACGTGGGCGGCCAGAACGGCGTGGATGCGACGGGCAGCCTGCTCGAGGGGCTTCGCGCCCAGACCGAGCAGGCGCTGCGCAACGTGCTGACGGTGCTGGCCGCGGCCGGCACGGATGCCGATCACGTCGCCAAGCTGACCATCCACCTCGATCCGTCGGTCGATCCCACCGAGGCGTATGCGGCCACCGGAACCGTCTGGGGTGCCCGCCGCGCCGCCGTCACCGTGCTCGCGGTCGCTCCCGCCAAGCCGGGCGCGCTCGTCGAGGTGGAGGCGATCGCCGCCGTTCCGGACTCGCCGGCTGCCACGGCGCAGGGAGTCTGAGTCACAGACGAGGAATGCCCCGGGCCGTGGGCCGCGGGGCATTCGGAGGGCGCTCGCTCAGCGAAGCGCGAGGACGCTCGGGTCAGGCGCTGAGCAGCTCGGCGGAGTGCTGCACGCGGGCGATGAGTCCGTGGAACGCCTCGAGGTACGCCGTGAGGAACGCCGCCGTGCTCTCATCGGTCACCTCGCCGTCGTCGGTGATCAGTCCGGGCGTGACCTGGATGAAGCCCTCGGGCTGACCCATGGTGATGGCGTTGAAATGACCGAGGATGGCGCGCAGGTGCTGCTGCGCGGCTGCCGTGGCGACGCCGCCGATGGATGCGCCGATGACGGCGGTCGGCTTGCCGCTGAACGACATCTGACCGTACGGCCGGGTCGACCAGTCGAGCGCGTTCTTGAGCACGCCGGGGATCGACCGGCTGTACTCGGGAGTGACGATGATCACGCCGTCGACGTCGGCGATGGCGCGCTTGTAGTCGAGCGCCACCTGCGGGAACGCGCCGTCGTAGTCGGGCGAGTAGAACGGCAGGTCCTTGATCGGGATCTCGACGAGCTCGACGCCCTCCGGAGCGAGCCTCTGCAGCGCGGTCGCGAGGCGACGGTTGATCGAGTTGCTCGAGATGCTGCCGACGATGTAGCCGATGGTGCGGGTCACGGTAATCCTTCTGGTCGTGCTCGACGGAACGGAACCGTCGAGCGTGTGCGCTTCCGACATCCCCAACATATATGCGCATGCATTTTATTCCGCTGAATGAAAGACCTGCTCCCCCTCACGGCGGAGCCGTCCCGGTCCGCCCTGCGGTGGATGCCCTGCCCGGCACGTGCTCCCTAGCCTGGAGACATGCGACGTACCGAGCGAAGGAGTGAGTCGACGTGACCACCGGGCAACTGCATCTCGAAGGCCTGACCAAGAGCTACGGCTCCCGCACCGTGCTCGACGACGTCGGCTTCGACGTCTCCCCTGGCCGGCTGACCGGCTTCGTCGGCGGCAACGGCGCGGGCAAGACGACGACGATGCGCATCATCCTCGGCGTGCTCGCCGCCGATGCGGGCTCCGTCACGCTGAACGGCACGCCCCTCGGCCCCGCCGATCGTCGTCGCTTCGGGTACATGCCCGAGGAACGGGGGCTGTACCCGAAGATGAAGGTGCTCGAGCAGGTCGTGTACCTCGCGAGGCTGCACGGGTTCGACAAGGCGGATGCGACGGCCAGGGCGACGGCTCTGCTCGAGGAGCTCGGGCTCGGCGAACGGTTGAACGACACGATCGAGTCCCTGTCGCTGGGCAACCAGCAGCGCGCGCAGATCGCCGCGGCGCTCGTGCACGACCCCGAGGTGCTCATCCTCGACGAGCCCTTCTCGGGCTTGGATCCGCTGGCGGTCGACGTGGTCGCCGACGTGCTGCAGGCACGCGCCGCTCAGGGCGCATCGATCCTGTTCTCGTCCCACCAGCTCGACGTGGTCGAGCGGCTCTGCGACGACCTGATCATCATCGCCGGCGGTACCATCCGGGCCGCCGGCTCCCGTGACCAGCTGCGCGCGCAGCACTCAACGCTGCGGTACGAACTCGATTCCACCGGAGACGCCGGCTGGCTGCGCGCCGAGGCCGGCGTGGACGTCGTCGACTTCGAAGGCGGCACGGCCCTGTTCGACGTCGACGGCCCCGAGACCGCGCAGCGGGTGCTGCGCGAGGCCGTCGGCCGCGGCGCGGTGAACGGCTTCACACAGCAGCATCCGTCTCTCGCCCAGATCTTCAAGGAGGTCATCCGATGACCGCTGACACCAACCCCCAGCCGACGTCCGCGGCTCAGGCCGTCTGGCTCGTCGCCGAGCGCGAGATCAGCTCGAAGCTGCGCAGCAAGGCCTTCATGATCTCCACCGGCATCCTGCTGCTGATCGCGCTGGCCGGTGTGCTGATCGGCGGGTTCGCGAGCACGTCGCCGAGCAGCGACGCGATCGCCGCCACGCCGCAGACCGCCTCGGTCGTCGAAGCGCTGCCGAACGTCGAGGTCACCGAGGTGGCGGATCGTGCGGCGGCCGAGCGGCTGGTGCTCGATGACGAGGTGAAGGCCGCGGTGGTCGCCGCCGACGACGACCCGCTGGGCTTCGTCATCCTCGCGAAGGAGGATGCGCCCACGAGCCTGGTCATGGGCCTGTCGCAGACCCCGCAGGTCGAGATCCTGCAGCCGGCGGAGACCAACCCGTTCGTGCGATATCTGGTGGCCATCGGCTTCGGAGTCGTCTTCCTGATGGCCGCCTCCACCTTCGGCGGCACGATCGCGCAGAGCGTCGTGGAGGAGAAGCAGACCCGCGTGGTCGAGCTGCTCATCTCGGCGATCCCGACGAGGGCGCTCCTCGCCGGCAAGGTGATCGGCAACACCGTGCTCGCCATGGCGCAGATCGTGCTGCTCGCGGCGATCGCCGTCGTCGGCCTGATCGTCACCGGTCAGAACGCGCTGCTCGCCGGGATCGGGGCGCCGGTGCTGTGGTTCGGTGTGTTCTTCCTGTTCGGGTTCATCCTGCTGGCGGCGCTCTACGCGGCCGCGGCGGCGATGGTCTCGCGCCAGGAGGACATCGGCGCGACCACCATGCCGCTGATGATGCTCGTGATGGCCCCGTACTTCCTGGTCATCTTCTTCAACGACAACCCGCTGGTGCTGACGATCATGTCGTACGTGCCGTTCTCGGCCCCCGTGGCGATGCCGGTGCGGCTGTTCGTCGGCGAGGCGCAGTGGTGGGAGCCGGTGCTGTCGCTGGTGATCCTGCTGGTCACGTGCGTCGGGGCGATCCTGGTGGGCGCGAAGATCTACCAGAACTCGCTACTGCGCATGGGCGCCAGGGTGAAGCTCGGCGAGGCGCTGCGCGGCTGAGACCACGCACGCAGAGCAGGGCGCCCCGCTCCGGCCTCGCCGGGGTGGGGCGCCCTCGTCTGTCAGAGCTCGACCGGCGGCCCCGGCTCGGTCTCCGCGACCTCCGGGTGCCGCGCGAGGTTCACGATGGCGGCGACCAGGCCACCCCAAACCGTGACGGCCGCGACGATCAGCATGATGATGGCGGTGGGAGTCATGCTCGTCCTCCGTTCGACGTGCGATCCGGCGTCATGTAGCCCGGCACGGTGCTGACCGCGCCGGTCTCGGCATCCGGCTGATAGGCCTCCTCGACGAGGAACTCGTCGTAGTCGGGGTCCTCCTTGGCGTGCGAGCGTCTGCTCCACGGCAGCAGCGCCAGCAGCACCGCGAGCACCACCAGGGCGATCACCATTCCCCAGCCGAAGATCCACAGGAACCAGACGGGGTAACCCTCATACGGTGTGCTGATCTTGGCGCGGAGTTCACTCACGAAAAGATAGCCGAGCACCACGGGGGCGAGTGCCCCGACGAGCAGCATCCAGAACCAGCCGACGCGCAGGCTGGAGCGCCGGTTGAGGTGCTCGCGCAGCACCGGCAGCCGGTGCAGGAACCATGCCACGACGATCACCGCCACGAGAGCGACCGCCATGATGCCGAACGCGTTGACGAAGGCATCCGTCGTGTCGAGCACGGCCAGTGCGGTGGTCGTCGAGAACAGCGCGATCGAGATGAGCGCGACCGGGATCGCGACGACCAGCGTGGTGCGCACCCGCCCCCAGCCGAGCTTGTCCTGCAGAGCGGCGACGACCACTTCGAGCACGGAGATGAGCGACGTGATGCCGGCGAACACCAGCGCACCGAAGAACAGCACGCCGATGATCGAGCCGCCGGTGGCCTGCGAGACGATGGTCGGGAACGCGACGAACGCGAGGCCGATGCCGGATGCCGCCACGCCCGAGACGTCGGTCGCCTGCGCCTGCGCCATGAAGCCGAGCGCGGCGAACACGCCGATGCCGGCGAGGATCTCGAAGCCGGAGTTGGCGAATGCGACGACCAGGCCTGAACCGGTGAGGTCGGTGCGCCGCTTGAGGTACGAGGCGTAGGTGACCATGATCCCGAACGCCACCGATAGCGAGAAGAAGATGTGCCCGTAGGCCGACGCCCACACGGCGGGGTCGGCGAGCGCCTCCCAGTTCGGCGTGAAGAAGGCGTTCAGCCCGTCCATCGCCCCGGGCAGGAACAGCGACTGCACCACCAGCACGGCGAACATCACCGTCAGCAGCGGCATGAGGATCAGGTTCGCCCGTCCGATGCCGCGCTTCACGCCCAGCGCCATGATCAGAATGACCACGAGCCACACGCCGATGAGCGGGATGCCGACCTGCGGCACGAACTGCGTGGACACGCCGCCCTTGCCGACGTCGCCCATCTGCAGGAACTCGGTGAAGAAGAACGACTGCTCCTCGCCCTCACCCCAGACGAGCTGAGCGGAGAACCAGGTGTACATCGCCGCCCACGCGATGATCACCGCGTAGTAGGTGGCGATGACCACGCAGATCAGCACCTGCCACCACCCGAGCGGCTCGGCCACCCGATGCATGCGCCGGAAGGCGAGCGGTGCCGAGCCGCGGAAGCGGTGCCCGATCGCGTAGTCCATGAACAGCAGCGGGATTCCCGCGGTCAGCAGCGCGCACAGGTAGGGGATGAGGAACGCCCCGCCTCCGCCCTCATAGGCGACGTAGGGGAAGCGCCAGATGTTGCCGAGCCCGACGGCCGAGCCGATCGCGGAGAGGATGAACACATTGCGGGAGCCGAATGCCTCGCGCCGGGGAGCGTTGGTAGTCGCGGTCGCCATGCTGGCGAGCGTACCGGATGGGCGCGCGGTTGAGGGGTCGTCCCGCGGTCACCGCCGTGCGCGGATGCGGCGGATCACCGCGGTCGCAGCTCGGAGCGGGTCAGCGCGTCGGCGGCCCTGACCAGGGCGAGGTGCGAGAATGCCTGCGGCGTGTTGCCGACCTGACGCTCGGCGACCGGGTCGTACTCCTCCGACAGCATTCCGACGTCGTTGGTCAGCCCGCACAGCCGGCCCATCAGCTCACGTGCGTCGTCCAGCCGTCCGGTGGCCGCGTACTGCTCGACCAGCCAGAACGAGCAGGCGAGGAACGGGCTCTCGCCGCCCGGGAGGCCGTCGACGCCGGTGCCCGTGCGGTACCGGTGCAGGAGCCCGTCGTGCATGAGGGTCTGCTCCATGCGCTCGACGGTGGCCAGCATCCGCGGGTCATCGGGGGTGCAGAAGCCGACCTCCGCGAGCAGCAGCAGCGAGGCGTCCACCTCGTCGGTGCCGTAGTACTGCGTGAAGTGCCCGTTGCGCACACCCTCGCGGTCGATCTCGTCGCGCATCCGGTCACGGAGGCCGCGCCAGGTGTCGGCGGGGCCCTCGAGGCCGAAGTCCTCCACGGCACGGACGCCCCGGTCGAACGCGGCCCAGATCATCGCCCGGGAGTGGGTGAACATGTGCGGTTCCCCGCGGATCTCCCACAGACCGTGATCGGGCCGCTCGATCTGCTCGGCGGCGAAACGAAGCAGCGCGCGCTCGAGCGGCCAGGCGAACTCCGATTCGGCCAGGCCGGAGGTGCGGGCGGCCGACAGCGTCACCAGCACCTCGCCGACCACGTCGGCCTGGTACTGCGCCGCCGCACCGTTGCCGACCCGCACCGGCGCCGAGGACTCATACCCCGGCAGGTCGTCGACCACCCACTCGGTGAGGTTGCGCTCCCCCGCGAGTCCGTACATGATCTGCAGGTCGGCCGGGTCGCCGGCGACCGCGCGCAGCAGCCATTCCCGCCATCGCTCCGCCACCCCGAGGAAGCCGTGGTCGAGCAGCGCCTCGAGGGTGAGCGCGGCGTCGCGCAACCAGACGTAGCGATAATCCCAATTGCGCTCGCCCCCGATCTCCTCGGGCAGCGCCATGGTCGCCGCCGCGGCGATGCCGCCCGTCTCGTGGTTGGTCAGGGCACGCAGCATCAGCAGCGACCTCACCACCTTCTCGTGGTGCGGACCGCTGTGCTCGACGCGGTCGGCCCAGCTCTGCCACCAGTCCTTCGTGCGCGGGAGCACCTCGTCGACGTCGAGCGGGTCCGGTACCGCATGGTGCGAGGGGAACCAGGTCAGGTGCAGATCACGGGTCTCGCCGGTGGCGACCGTGACCTCGCCGATGTGCTGATGGTCGGCGGCCTGCACCGGCGCGCCACGCACGGCGATCGCGTCGGGTCCTGCCATCGCCACCAGCCGGGGATGCTCGGGGGTTCCCGTCTGGCGCACCCACGGCATCGCCCGGGAGTAGTCGAAGCGGATGCTGAGGTGCTGCCGCAGCGTCATGGACCCCTCGACGCCGATCACGCGCCTGATCAGGTCGGTGCGCCGGATCATGACCCCTGGGTCGGGATCCATCGGCATGAAGTCGTGCACCTCCGCGACGGCGTCGGCCGTCTGCCACCTCGTGATCAGCACGAACGTGTCGCGATCGTAGTGACGGGTGCACGTGGCATCGGGGTCGTTGGGGCGCAGCTGCCACCGACCATGGCTGTCATCGCCGAGCAGGGCCGCGAAGGTGCTCGCCGAGTCGAGCCGCGGCAGACAGAGCCAGTCGATGCTCCCCTCGCGCGACACCAGCGCGGCGGTGCGGCAGTTGCTGAGAAGGGCGTAGTCCTCGATCCTCGATGCCATCCTCCGGAGTCTTCCAGTCGCGCCGACAGGGCGCCAGGCCCCTTGCATTCCGCTGTGACACGACTATCGTCTGCCCCATGCCGACCACCACACTGTTCATCCTCGGCGCCACCGGCGATCTCACGTCACGGCTGCTGCTCCCCTCGCTCGCCGCGCTGCTCGGCAAGAATGCGGACAAACGCGTCACCCTGCGCGGCGCCGGCACCGAGGCGTGGGATGACGAGCGCTGGCAGATGACGGTCTCCACGGCGTTCCGGGGTGCGCCTGAAGCGCTGAAGCAGGTCGAGGTCGCCGATTACGTGCAGGCCGACGTGACGGATGCCGCCGCCGTGGGGTCGCTCGTCGATGCTCTTGCGCCGCACACCGTGCTGTACTTCGCGCTGCCGCCGGCCGTGACGCGTGCGGCGATCGATGCGATGGCAGGGATGACGCTGCCCGCGGACACCATGCTCGCCATGGAGAAGCCGTTCGGCGAGGACGAGGCGAGCGCCAGGGAGCTCAATCTCAAGCTCACCTCGCTGGTGCCCGAGGAGCAGATCTTCCGGGTCGATCACTTCCTCGGCCGGTCGACCCTGCTGAACCTGCTGGGCGTGCGTATGGCGAACCGCATCTGGGAGCCGGTCTGGTCGGCCGAGCATGTCGACCAGGTGCTGATCCGCTTCGACGAGAGCGTCGCGCTCGAGAACCGCGCCCGCTACTACGACCATGCCGGGGCGATGATCGACATGATCCAGAGCCACCTGCTGCAGGTGATGGCGCTCGTCGCGATGGATCCGCCCGCGACGCTCGGTCAGCGCGACCTGCGCGACGCGAAGGCCGCGGTGCTGCGCGCCACGCGAGTGCGCGACGACGACGCGGCGCGCTGGTCCAGGCGCGCCCGCTACACGGCCGGCCGCATCGGCGAGCGCGCGCTGCCGTCGTATGCCGACGAGGACGGGGTGGATGTCGCGAGGCAGACCGAGACCCTCGCCGAGGTGACGTTCGAGATCGCCAGCGATCGCTGGGCGGGCGTGCCCTTCGTGCTGCGCTCGGGAAAGGCGCTGACCAGGAAGTGGTCGGAGATCGTCGTCACCTTCAAACCGGTGCGGCACGTGCCGCCCGGGCTCGACGGCACCCCCGCCGACGGCGGCAGGCTCACCTTCTCGCTCGGCCCCGACGAGATGCACCTGCGTCTGCACGTCACAGGGGGCGACGACCCGTTCGCCCTGCGTGACGAAGACCTGGTCGCCGATCTCGGCGAGGGCCAGCAGCGCTCCTACGAGGAGGTGCTCGACGAGCTGCTCGACGGCGAGGTGGCGCTGTCGGTGCGCGCCGACGAGGCCGAGGAGTGCTGGCGCATCATCCAGCCCGTGCGTGACGCCTGGGCACAAGGTGACGTGCCGATCGAGGAGTACGCCGCGGGGTCGACCGGGCCAGAGTCCTGGGAGACCTCGGTGCCCTCGGATCGCTGACGCCGCCGAGGGGTCAACGAACGCCGCATCCGAGGGCACGGACCCGACGTTCTCCGACCCCTCAGCGGGGCACGGCCACCCACGGGCGGCGCCCTTCATTCCGGCGGGGGCGTTGACGCTGTACAACGTGTTCTACCCGGGAACGCCACGATAGGCGTCGGTTCCGATGAGGGCTTCACCCTCTGCCCCGAAGGCATGCCTCCGCTGAGGGGTCAGGAAACGCCGCATCCGAGCGCCCGGATGCGGCGTTCTGCGACCCCTCAGCGAAGGCACGCGACGGTGCCGAGGCGGAGACGCCGTCAGCTCTGGCTGGTGAGCACCAATTCCGAGCCGTCGGCGGCCACGTCAGCACGCACGGTGTCGCCGTCGCGCACGCCGCCGGAGAGCAGCGCCGTCGCGAGGCGGTTCTGCACCTCGGTCTGGATGAGCCGGCGCAGCGGGCGGGCGCCGAACACGGGGTCGTAGCCGCGTTCGGCCAGCCACGAACGGGCGTCCGGGGTGACGGCGAGCGTGAGACGCCGGTCGTGCAGCCGCCGCTGCAGCTGGTCGACCGCAAGCTCGACGATCTGCGCCAGGTCGTCCTCCGACAGCGCCGAGAACATCACGATGTCGTCGAGGCGGTTCAGGAACTCCGGGCGGAACGACTGCCGCACCAGCGCCATGACCGCATCCCGCTTGTCGTCGGGCGCCATGACCGGGTCGATGAGGATGGGCGAGCCGATGTTCGAGGTGAGGATCAGGATGACGTTCGAGAAGTCGACCGTGCGCCCCTGACCGTCGGTGAGCCGCCCGTCGTCGAGCACCTGCAGCAGCACGTCGAACACCTCGGGGTGCGCCTTCTCGACCTCGTCGAGCAGCACGACGCTGTAGGGACGTCGGCGCACGGCCTCGGTGAGCTGGCCGCCCTGCTCGTAGCCGACGTACCCGGGAGGGGCGCCGACCAGGCGCGAGACGGAGTGCTTCTCGCCGTACTCGCTCATGTCGATCCTGACCATGGCGTGCTCGTCGTCGAAGAGGAACTCCGCGAGCGCCTTGGCCAGCTCGGTCTTGCCGACGCCGGTGGGGCCGAGGAACAGGAACGATCCGGTCGGGCGCCCGGGGTCGCTGATGCCGGCGCGGGAGCGCCGGACGGCATCCGACACCGCCTTCACGGCCTCCTTCTGCCCGATCAGCCGCTTGCCGAGTTCGCTCTCGAGGTGCAGCAGCTTCTCACTCTCGCCCTGCAGGAGCCGGCCGACGGGGATGCCGGTCCACGCGGCGATCACCGCGGCGATGTCCTCATCGGTCACCTGCTCGTTGACCATGCGCCCCTCGGACGCTGCCGCAGCCTCGGCCTGTTCCGCCTCTGCGATCTCGGTCTGCAGCCGCTTGATCGTCTCGTACTCGAGCTTCGACGCCTTGGTGTAATCGGCTTCGCGCATGGCGAGATCGCGCTGGGTGACGGCGTCATCGAGCCGCTTCTTCAGATCACCGACGCGGTTGAGGCCCTGGCGTTCGCGTGCCCAGCGCTCCTCGAGTCCGGCGAGCTCGCGCTCCATCTCGGCGAGCTGTTCGCGCAGGACGCCGAGGCGCTCCTTGGACGCGGCATCCTTCTCCTTCTTGAGCGCGAGCTCTTCGAGCTTCATGCGGTCGACCTGGCGCTTGAGCTGGTCGATCTCGACCGGAGAGGAGTCGATCTCCATCTTCAGCCGCGACATGGCCTCATCGATGAGGTCGATGGCCTTGTCGGGCAGCTGTCGACTGGGCAGGTACCGGTTCGACAGGGCCGCGGACGCGACCAGCGCGCTGTCGGAGATGGTGACCCCGTGGTGCGCCTCGTAGCGGCCCTTCAGCCCGCGCAGGATCGCGATGGTGTCCTCGACCGACGGCTCGCCCACGTACACCTGCTGGAAACGGCGCTCCAGTGCCGCATCCTTCTCGATGAACTCGCGGTACTCGTTGAGCGTGGTCGCGCCGATCATGCGCAGCTCGCCGCGGGCGAGCATCGGCTTGAGCATGTTGGATGCCGCGACCGAACCCTCTCCGCCGCCGGCGCCCATCAGCACGTGCAGCTCGTCGATGAAGGTGATGACCTTGCCCTCGGACTCGGTGATCTCCTTCAGCACGCTCTTCAGGCGTTCCTCGAACTGACCGCGGTACATGGCACCGGCGACCAGGGCCGAGATGTCGAGGGTGATCAGCTCCTTGTCCTTGAGCGACTCGGCGACGTCCCCCGCGACGATGCGCTGCGCGAGGCCCTCGACCACGGCCGTCTTGCCGACGCCGGGTTCCCCGATGAGCACCGGGTTGTTCTTGGTGCGGCGGGTGAGCACCTGGCTCACGCGCCGGATCTCGCTGTCACGGCCGATCACCGGATCGAGCTTGCCCTGGCGGGCGCGGTCGGTGAGGTTGATGCCGAACTGTTCGAGAGCGCTCTGCTGTTCTTCCTGCTGTGCGGGGTTGGTCATCCGATTCCTCCTGAGGAGACTCCTTCAAAGTTGAGTGGCTTCGACTCAAGTTTAGCAGTGCGTGTCGGTTTCGAGTAGCCGGGAGACGGCCGATCAGCCGCGTTCCGCGATCACCGCATCCCAGATGGCGTCGGCGACCTCGCGCTTCGCGCCGGATGCCGACGCGATCACCGCTCCGCCCGTGCCGATCACCTGCACGGCGTTCTCGCCGGCCTCAAAGCCGCGCTGCCAGCCGACCTCGTTCACGACCAGCAGATCGACGCCCTTGCGCTCGCGCTTGCGGCGGGCGCGCTCGAGCAGCTCGGCCTCGTCGCGGGGCGTCTCGGCGGCGAAGGCGACGATCGTCTGCCCCGGCCGTCGGGATGCCGCGAGGCCGGCGACGACGTCGTCGTTCTCGACGAGCGGGATGCTCTGCAGGCGTTCTGACTCCTTGGTCAGCTTGCTGTCCGCCACCTCGGCGGGCCGGTAGTCGGCGACGGCGGCCGCCATCATCACCACGTCGGCCTCCTCCGCGGCATCCCGCATCGCCTCTCCGAGTTCGGCCGCCGTGCCGGCGTGCACGATGCGGATCGACGGATGCCGCACGGCATCCGTCAGCACCTCCGCCTCGATGTGCGCGGCGACGAGCGTGACGTCCGCGCCGCGTTCGGCGGCGGCGACGGCGAGCGCGGTGCCCTGGCGTCCGCTGGAGCGGTTGCCGAGGAAGCGCACCGGGTCGAGCGGCTCCCTGGTACCGCCGGCCGAGACGGCCACGCGCACACCGACCAGGTCTCGAGGGCGCAGCAGTCCGAGGGCGGCGGTGAGGATCTGCTCGGGCTCGAGCATCCGGCCCGGGCCCGCGTCGCCGCCGGTGAGCTCGCCGTCGGCGGGGCCGAGGATGGCCACCCCTCGCGCGCGGAGGGTCTCGATGTTGGCGCTGGTCGCCGGATGCCGCCACATCTCGGTGTGCATGGCCGGGGCGATCGCGACCGGGGCGGTGGTGGCGAGCAGCGTCGTGCCGAGCAGGTCGTCGGCGAGACCCGCCGCCATCTTGGCGATCGTGTTCGCCGTCGCCGGCGCGACGATCACGAGATCGGCGGCCTGGCCGAGCGCGACGTGCCGCACCTTCGCGACGTCGTCGTGCACGCTGGTGGTGACCGGGTTCCGGCTGATCGACTCCCAGGTGGGCAGTCCGACGAACCGGAGCGCGTCTTCGGTGGGCACAACCGTCACCTCATGGCCCGCCTTGATGAGCAGGCGCACCAGGTGCACCGTCTTGTACGCGGCGATGCCGCCCGTGACTCCGACGACGATGTTCACGCTTCGATTCTGCCTCAGGCCCGCGATGCACGGGTCTTCGCGGATTCCGGTCGTCGCCTCCTCTCACCCGAGGCACCCCCTCGAGACCGGAGCCCGTGGACGTCGCCCGACCCTAGACTGGGCGCGTGTGCACGGTCGTGATCGATGTCGCAGCGCAGGGAGCGCGGCTGCTCGCCGTGCGTGATGAGGATCCTCAGCGCGCCTGGGACGATCTCGGCGAGTGGTGGCCCGACCGGTACCCGGGGGTCGTCGGCATCCGCGATCGCCGCGCGGGCGGCGCCTGGCTCGCCCTCGACCCGGCCCGCGGTCGGCTCGCCGTGCTGCTCAACCGGGCCGATGTGCTCGACCTGCCCGAGCAGCACGTGCTCTCTCGCGGCTCGCTGGCCCTCGAATCCGTCGCCGGCCGCGCACCGGACGGCGGACCTCTACCGATGCACGGCTTCAACCTGCTCGAGGTCACCCTGCAGGGGTCGCGCGTGCTGTCGTGGGACGGCACCGCGCTGCGCGAGACCGCGGTGCCCGACGGCGTGCACATGATCGCGCACGACGACCTCGACGACCCGCGCACCGCGCGGATCGAGACGTGGTTGCCGCGGTTCGCCGGCATCGAGCGCGAACTCGCGGCGCGCGAGGGCGCGAGCGGGGGCGAGGGGGATGCCGACTGGGCCGACCGCTGGGTCGCCCTGCTCGCCGAGAGCGCGGCCCTGTCCGCCGACGACGATCGGGCCATCATCCGCGACAACACCGCGCACGGATACCCCACGCTGTCGCTGCTGTACTGCACCGCCGAGGTCACGGCCGGACGGACCGCGGCCCGTTCGCACGCGCTGCCGACGCCGGGCGCCTGGAGCTGACCGGCCGGCCGCCCACCCGAGAGTCAGGCCGGAAGCGGCATCCGTTCGTCCCGCAGCATCCACTCGCCCTGCGACACCGCCTCATCGACGGCGCACGCGAACCGCGCGCGATAGGCGGTCGGCGTGGTGCCGAGCACGCGGGTGAAATTCTGCCGCAGCACGGCCGCCGACCCGAACCCGCACTCCACCGCGATGCGCTCGAGCCCGTAGTCCGTGCGCTCCAGCATCCGCTGCGCCTGGATCACCCGCTGCCGGGTCAGCCACGACGCCGGGGTCGCGCCGAACTCGGACTTGAACCGCCGCGCGAACGTGCGCGACGACATGTGGGCGCGGCCGGCGAGCAGATCGACCGACAGGTCGTCGCGGATGTTCTGCACCGCCCAGTCGGCGACCGCGGCCAGCGAGCCGCTCGCCTCGACGGGGATGGGCCGGTCGATGTACTGCGCCTGCCCGCCGTCGCGCTGCGGCGGCACCACCATGCGTTTCGCGATGCGATTGGCCATCTCGGCCCCGAGTTCGATGCGCAGCAGATGCAGGCAGGCGTCGATGCCCGCGGCGGTGCCCGCGCTGGTGATGATGCGTCCGTCCTGCACGAAGAGCACGTCGGGGTCGACCTGGATCCGGGGGTACATCGCGGCCAGCGTGTGGGCGTACATCCAGTGCGTGGTCGCGCGGCGCCCGTCCAGCACCCCGGCCGCGCCGAGCACGAACGAACCGCTGCAGACGCTCATCACCCAGGCGTCGCGCGCGACCGCCGCGCGGGCGAGATCGATCAGACGCGGATCGACGCTCGACCAGTACTGACGCGGCATCGGGCAGAACACCACCAGGTCGGCCTCGTAGGCGAACGACAGATCATGCTCGACATGGATCGAGAAGCCGATCTTCGAGCGCACGAGGCCCGGATCCGGCGTCACGATGCGGAAGTCGAAGTTCGGCACACCGTCGTCGCTGCGATCGAGGCCGAACGCCTCGCACGCGACCCCGAACTCGAACGGCGCGAAGCCGTGGTCTACGACGCAGGCGACGGTCTTCATCGATCCTCCCGGTGGCAGAAAACATGCGAACACCGTCCGATCTGCCACTCGTGACGGTTCTGACGCGATCGTAGCATTTCTGCCATGTTCATCGCCATCCTCATCGCGGCCCTCGTTCTCTGGGCCCTCATCGCCACCCTGATCGAGCTGCGAAGCGACGGCTTCCGCGCGACGCCGACCGACTGGTCCCGCCTCGACGGAGTCGATCCACTGCACCGCGCCGAGTCCCGCAGCAGCTACCGCTGATCGAGCATGCGAGTAGGCTCACCGGCATGAGCGACTCGCCGCCGGCCTCCGGGCCGCAGCCCGACAGCCCGCATCCGCCGTACGCACAGCCACAGGATCCGTCTCGCCCGATGGCGTATCCGCCCGCCGGCGACCGGACACAGCCCGCAACCGGCGCAGGGGCATCGTCGGGGGGAACGCTGGGCAGGACCGCTTTCGTCATCGCCGCCGTGGCGGTCGCGCTCGGTCTTCTCTTCACGACGATCACCCCGCTGATCCTCACGAACGTCCGCACCCCTGCGGTGTACGAGTTCCTCGCGCTCCTCCGGGCCGTCATCGGGCTGGCGCTCGGCACCGCCGCGCTCATCCTGGGCATCGTGGCAGCACGACGCCGCTCTCAGCCGGTGCTCGCCGGCATCGCGATCGGGGTCGGCGCGGTCGAGATCCTCGCCACCGTGACCGCGCTCGCCTCGAGCTTCCTGTACACCGTGCTGTACTGACCGCCCCTGGCCGACGCGGTCCGGCGCGCGCGGTGCAGGCTCCGCCCGGCCGGACGAGGCGCCGCCCGCTCAGCGGGGCAGGGGTTCGTTCCGGTACAGCGCCTCGAAGGTGTCGAGCGTGCGGTTGATGTCGTGCACCGCGACACCGTCGAGCGAGGCGCGCTGCATCCGCTCGTATTCCTCGGGCGCCGCGGTCAGCACGCGGGTGAGCTTGTCGGCGAGGTCGTCGACGTTCCCCGGCTCGAACAGGTAGCCGTTCTCGCCGTCGTGCACGAGGTGCGGAAGGGCGACGGCGTTCGCGCCGACGACGGGCAGGGCCGACGCCATCGCCTCCATGGTGACGATCGACTGCAGCTCGGCGATCGACGCGATCGCGAACACGGATGCCCGGGAGTAGAGCTCGCGCAGCTGCTCGTCGGAGACGCGGCCGTGGAAGGTCACGCGATCCGTCAGGCCGAGCTGCGCCGCGAGCGCCTCCAGGGCCTTGCGCTGGTCACCCCCGCCGGCGATGTCGAAGTGCGCGTCCAGCGCCGGGTGGAGTTTGGTCATCGCGCGCAGCACGACGTCGACGTGCTTCTCGCCGGTGAGGCGCCCCACGAACAGGATGCGGTTGCGCTCGCGGGGGCCCACGACGGGCGTGTAGTTGGTGCGGTCGATGCCGCACGAGATCGGCACGACGCCGGAGATGTCGATGGTGCGCTCGAGGAAGTCGGCCGCCTTGCGGGTGGGCGTCGTCACGGCGCGGGCCATGCCGAAGGTGCGCTTGGCGTCCTCCCACGCGAACTTGAGGACGGGCTTGTTGATGAAGTCCGGCATCGCCGTATGGTCGAGGATGTTCTCGGCCATCACGTGGTTGGTCGCCACGACCGGGATGCCGCGCTGATGCGCGATGCGGGCGAGCCCGCGACCGATCACGATGTGGGACTGGATGTGCACGATGTCGGGTCGCACCCGGTCGAGCACCTTGCGCGCATAGTGCTTCGAACGCCAGGGCCAGATGAACCGCAGCCAGTCATGCGGCAGCCAGCGCACCGCGGGCAGGCGGTGCAAGGTCATCGGCTCTCCCTCGATGACCTCGGTGTGTGGCGCGGAGCGCCGGTAGGCGGTGTTCGGCGCCACGACGTGCACCTCGTGTCCGCGCTGGACGAGACCGGCGGCGAGGCGCTCGGCGAATCGGGCGGCGCCGTTGATGTCGGGGGCGAACGTGTCGCAGCCGATCAGGATCTTCAGAGGGCGACGGTCAGGGGTCGCTGAGCCCTGCGGGGCGCGATGATCGTCAGAAGATGTCACGGAGGGTGCTGCCTATTCTGTAGCGCTCGGGAAGGGCTTCGTGGGCCGATCGGGCGCTGGCAACTCTACCCGAGGCCCTGATGACGACGCGGAAGCCGGGCCGTCGTTCCCAGCGCGCGCCTGACGGCATCGCCTAACGTGGGGCCATGCGCCTGATCTCCTCCGCCGACCCGGCCCTGTGGATCCCCGTGACCGGCTCGCTCGGCTTCCGTGGTCGCCGACACCGCAAGGCCGCGATCCGGATGCTGCTCGCGCAGGCCGGCGCGGGGATGGGCCGCGAGACACTGCCTGGTGCGCGCTTCGGCAGCTGGCTGGCCAGCCAGGCCATCCCGTTCGCGATGCGCAGGGCCGACGGCCGGGTGCTGGCGTGGACGTGGAGGGCGGAGCCCGACCTCGTCGTCGCGATGGCGACCGTGCAGCAGCTCACCCCGCAGCTGCGCACCGCGAGAGCGATGATGCCCATGGAATACGACGACACCGAGAGCTTTCCGACTCCGCTCGGCGTCGGCGAGAAGCTGCTCATGCCGATGCCGCCGGCCGCTTCGTCCCCGCCCTCGGCCACGTACACCTGGGACACCGGAACCCACCTCGTCACGCTCAACGTGGTGTGCAGCGATCGTGAGCGTTTCGGCACCCTCGAAAGCGCGCTCGACGACCTCGCGCGCAGCATCCGCATCGCCGACGACCTCACCGGCGACGAGCGCGACGTGCTGCGCCTGCCGCCGGCCTGAACCGAGGCCTGCAGGCCCGACTTGACCCTCACGCGACGTGAGGCTCCACGATGCCGGTATGAACGATTACTTCCCTGCCTTCGAGATGGGGCCGGTCTCCGAACGCGGCATGCGCGCGGTCGCCCCCGAGATCTTCCGCGGCATCTACGCCATGCCCGCCTTCGTGACGATCCCCACGGCCGACCTGGAGGCGTCGGTCGATTTCTGGGTACGCGGCCTCGGTTTCGTCGAGCTCTTCCGCAACCCCGGCAACGTCGTGCACCTGCGCCGCTGGATCTTCCAGGATGTGCTGCTGGTGCCCACCGCACCGGATGCTGCGCCCGCCGACGTTCCCGCCATGGCCGTGAGCTTCTCCTCCGTGCTCAGCGAACTCGATCACCTCGCCGAATCGTGCGCGGCGCTGCTGCCGGGAAGCGTGTCCGGGCCTCGCGACACACCCTGGCTCACCCGCGATGTCGAGGTGATCACTCCTGAGCGGACGCGCGTGGTCTGCACGGCGCCGAGGGAGTTCGACCAGGACAGTCCGGAGGCCCAGAGCCTGCTGGCGGCGGGAATCCTCGCCCCGGATGCGGAGTGAGGGATGACAATGGTCTCCATGGTTGAAGACCGCGTGGACTCCGGATGCACCGTGGGGCGCGCGGCCGAGATCGTCGGGGTGACGGTGCGCACGCTGCACCACTGGGACGAGATCGGCCTGGCCACGCCGTCACAGCGCACCCCGGCCGGCTACCGCTCGTACACGCCGGACGACGTTCATCGCCTGCATCGCATCGTCGCATACCGCGAGTCGGGCCTGAGCCTGGATGCCGTGCGCGAGGTGCTCGACGACGCGACGGCTGAGATCGGCGAGACGCTGCGCGTGCAACGTTCCCAGCTCGCCGAGCGCATCCGTGATCTGCAGCGCCTGGATCAGCGCCTGGAGCGGCTGGGTGAGGCGCATGAGCGCGGCATCCTGCTCAGCGACGAGGAGCAGACCGAGACGTTCGGGAGCGACTGGGATCCCGCGCGGTCGAGCGAGGCGCGCATGCAGTGGGGCGGATCGCTGCAGTGGGCGCAGTTCGCGGAGCGGTCGGCGACGCGCAGCCGTGACGAGTGGCGCGCACTGGCCGACGCGATGTCCGCCCTGCAGGTAGCGCTCGGCGACGCGCTTGATCGTGGCGTGCAGCCGGGCAGCGCTGAGGCGAACGAGCTGGCCGAGCGACATCGCGGGATCTTCTCGAACTTCTTTCCGCTCAGCCGCGAGATGCAGGTCTGCCTCGGTCGCATGTTCGAGTCCGATCCGGGTTTCTCCGCTCACTACGACGGCATCCGGGCCGGCCTCGCGTCGTGGTTTCGGCGGATCGTCGACGAATCGGCTCGGGCGCACGGCATCGATCCGGATGCCGCCGTCTGGCGGTGAGAAGGGCGGCATCCGTACCTTCCGCTGAGTGTCAGCTCCTCGCGTACTCGGCGAGCACGACGCCCGAATCGAACGGGGTGATGTCGGTCACGCGCCACCGCTCGGGCGAGTAGCCGGTGCCGCCGAACAGCGGGATGCCGTCGCCGAACAGCACGGGATTGCGCTTGAGGGCGAGGCGGTCGATCTCGCCCCGCAGAGCGGCGGCGAGCGACCCGCCGCCGCAGAGCCAGATGCCCTTGCCGGGCTCGCGCTTCAGCTCTCGCACCACTTCGACGGGGTCGCGGTCGGTGAACTCGACACCGTCCGATCCTGCCGGTGGCTCGTGGTCGCGGGTGAACACGATCTGCCGCAGGTGGGCGTAGGGGCTCGGCAGGTCGGGCAGGCCGACCGCGTAGGTGTTCCATCCCATCAGGACGGTGTCGAACGGGCCGCCGTCGGTCGACAGCCCGGCGGCCTCGGCGAGCGCGGTGGGTGCCGTGCCGGTGTACGTCGACCAGATCGCCGCAGCGTGATCGCCCTCGACGAGGAACCGGTCGAACTCATCGTGCGGGCCGGCGATGTACCCGTCGATGCTGACGGCGACGTAGTAGGTGAGTTCTCGCATCATTCCTCCAATAACTACAACTGACGTGGTTCAGATGACTGAACTACAACATATGAAGTGGTTGGGATAGTGTCAAGTCATGGCGAAGAACGACGCGCGACGGAACGCGCTGGCCGACGCGGGGATCGCCGTGCTCGCCCGCGAAGGCTCCCGGGGACTCACGCATCGAGCCGTCGACGCCGAGGCCGGCGTGCCGACGGGCACGACGTCGAACTACTTCCGCAGCCGCGAGAAGCTCATCGC
Source organism: Microbacterium sp. NPDC058345 (assembly GCF_042723855.1). Lineage (NCBI taxonomy): Bacteria > Bacillati > Actinomycetota > Actinomycetes > Micrococcales > Microbacteriaceae > Microbacterium > Microbacterium sp. NPDC058345. The sequence continues at coordinate 1,425,136 of NZ_JBHXIG010000001.1, read as the reverse complement.
CGGTCTCTTCGAGCGGATCGGCGCCAGACTCGCGCCGACGCCGGATGAGCTCGCCGCGAGAGCATCCGAACCGCCGACCCGCGAACTCTTCGCCGATTACATCCGCGACATCGTGCGCCGGCTGACGACCCATCGCGAGGTCACCCTCGCGCTGTACGAACTGCGCCTCGAGTCGGCGCGCCGCCCGGAACTGGCCGCGTCACTGGGCGACTGGCAGCGCGCCGGCCTCGACGGCGACATCGCCTTCAATCAGGCGGCCGGACTCCCGGGCGGGCGTCAGGAGATCGCGCTCTTCCACTACGCGATCGAGGGTCTCGTCTTCGACCGGCTCACCTCGCCCATCGATCCCGACACCCCCACCGACGACATCGTCGACGCACTGGTCGCCGGCCTGCTCCCCTGAGCATCCGGCATCCGGACCCTCTCGGCCGGCACCCTCACTTCACGGCGAGACCCCGCCCTGCTGTCAGCTGCAGGACGGGGTCTCGGCGAGAGGACGGGGTCTCGGCGTCAGATCTTCACATCGCCGATCAGGTTCACCGTGATGCCCATGCCGTCGAACATCGCCGCCTTGGCGAGGAGCGCCTTGTCGGCGGTCTCGGCGTCGGGTGCGTAGACCAGCTGCGCGTGGTTCGCCTTGTGGCGGGCCATGAACTGGTCACGGGTCTGTCCATGCAGCACGACGTGCGCGATCGGCCATTCCGGGTTGGTCGCGTCCTTGCGGCGCTGGGTCTCCTCGGCGGGCAGCTCGACCACCGACGCGCGGAAGATGTCGGCCTGCAGGATGCCGTCGGCGATGAAGACGCGGCTGAGCACGACCTCGCCCGGCTTGGAGACGCCGTTGATGGTCGCCCCTCCGGCGGGGAAGAACACGTGCCCCTGGCGCCATCCCTCGGCCTTGTCCCAGCCGCCGAGATGGGATGCCGGCACCGAGCCCGAGATCTCGTAGACCCAGACGAACTCGCCGTCGTGATCCTCACCCCAGCGCACGTCGTGCAGGGTGTTGTCGGGCACGAGGCCCATCGCGCGCCACACGCGATCCGTGACGAGCGCGTCGACGGCGACCCCCTCGTCGGCCTCGTTGAAGTGCGGGAACGCGCGCCCCTCGTGCAGCACGCGCGAGCCGTCGCGGCTCGTCACCGGCGGGCGCTCGGTGGAGTTCAGGATGCCCTCGGCCAGGTCGGATGCCGGCACGAGGTCCTTTAGCCCCTGCTGGTACTGGATGCCGACGGCGTCGAGTCCGAAGTCGTCGGCGATGCGCAGTGCGGCGATGTACATCTTCAGCTGCCACTGCACCTGGTCGCGGGTGAGCTCGGTGGCGGCATCCTCGCCGTACCGGAAGGTCATACCGTGCTCGATCAGCCAGTCGTAGGCGGCGTCGGCCTCGGCCTCGGTCACCTCGAGCATCTCGGCATAGAGGGCCGACTGCGACAGGCGCTCCTTGTAGATGCCGGTGCGGTTGAGCAACTCGTCGTCGAAGATCGCGTTGTACATGCCCATGCAGCCCTCGTCGAACACGCCGATGATGGCCTTTTCGGCGAGCAGCTGGGCGGCCAGCGCCTGGCCGAGTTCCTTCTCGGGGCTGTCGGGCAGGGTCGGCAGCGGGCGCACGTGCGAGGCGTCGTGGCTGATCGCGCCGGTCTCGGTCCACTCGCGGATGCCGTTCTTGAACCAGTCGTCGGTGAAGTCGACCGACCAGGTGGTGGCGTAGGCCTTGCCCATCTTGGTGAGCCCGGCGTTCAGGCCGAGGAGGCCGACGAGGCCGGGCCAGTCACCGGCGAAGTTCGCGACCGTGAGGATCGGCCCCTGGTGGGTGCGCAGCCCCGCGAGCACATGGTGCGAGTACTGCCAGTTGGCGATCGCGACGACCAGGGGCGCGTCGACCGGGATCTTCGTGAACACCTCCATGCCCATGCGCTGGCTGGAGATGAAGCCGTGGCCCGTGGCCGGATCAACGCCGAAGGGGCGGATCACGCTCCAGCCCAGGCCCTCGAGCACGCCGGTGACCCCGGCCTCGAGCTCGACCTGGGTGGGCCAGCCGGCGACGTTCGCCGACTCGCGGAGGTCACCGGAAGTGATCAGGTAGGCGGTCTTCGGTGCGGCCTGCGGCCGCTCGACGGGGGCGGGGAGGGTGTAGCTCATGATTTCTCCGATGGGTGGGTGGGTTGTCAGGCGTCGCGCTGCTGCGCGGCGAGTTCGTGGACGAGGTCTCTCGTGCCCGCGTACAGGCGCACGTACCTGTCGAACAGGCGGTCATAGGTCTCGCGCAGGCCCGGGTCGGGCTCGATGGTCTCGGCGATGGGGTTCCAGTCGGTGATGGCCGGTTCCGCCCCGGCGTCGGCGACGGCGGATGCGGCGAGGAAGGCGGCGCCGTAGCTCGCACCGATCGTCGTCGCGGGCACCTCCTGCACGAGGCCGGTGACATCAGAGACCACCTGCAGCCACAGCCGCCCCTGCGTGCCGCCGCCCACAGCCACGATCCGCCGGATGTCGGCGCCCGCCGCGCGCATGGTCTCGACGTTGTGCCGCACGCCGAGCGCCGTCGCCTCGAGCGCCGCGCGGTAGAGGTCGCCGCGGCCGTGCTGCAGGGTGAGACCGGCGATGACGCCGCGCGCATCCGGGTCCTGGATGGGCGTGCGCTCGCCGGCGAAGTACGGCAGCATGAGCAGGCCGCGTGCCCCGGGCCCGGACTCGGCGGCCTCGGCGAGCAGCCGCGGATAATCGGCCGCGGTCAGTTCTTTGAGCCATGCGGTGAGCGCTCCGGAGGTCGACAGGCCGCCTGCGAGGTTGCGCGTGCCGGGGAACGCGCCGGCGGTGGTCCACATCGACGGAGTCCGCAAGGTCGCGGCCCCGGTGGCGACGAGGAACATCGTGGTCCCGTACATCAGCATGAGATCGCCGACCTCGTGCGCGCCGACGCTGACCGCCTCGGTCCACGCATCGATCGTGCCGGCGATGACGGGGGTGCCGGCCGTGATGCCGGTGAGGGCGGCGGCCTCCTCCGTGACCGTCCCCGTGACGTCCCCCGCCCAGGTGAGCGGCGGCTGCTCGAGACGGCTCGCGTAGCGCTCCCACCACGGCTCGTGCCAGCGTTCGTTCTCGATGTCGTACAGCGGCGACACCTGGCTCGCGGACTGGTGATCGAGCACGTAGGCGCCGGTGAGCCTGCGAGCCAGCCAGGAGGCCGGCATGAAGAGACGCTGCGCACGCGACCACGCCTCGGGTTCCTCGTCGGCGACCCACGCGATCTTGGCGCCGCCCGCCTGCGAGGTGAGCGTCGACCCGCCGACCCGGGTGATCTCGTCCTCGCCCAGCTCGGTGGTCATCCGGGCGATCTGCGCGGTGGAGCGGGTGTCGACGCCGTAGAGGATCGCCGGCCGCACGGGCTCGTCGTCCTCGTCGGCGAGCAGGATGCACGGGCCCATGCCGCTGACGCCGACGCCCACGACCTCGGCATCCGGCTGCGCTGCGCGCAGCTCACGGGCGATGTCGATGAACTCGTCCCACCAGATGCGCCCGTCCATCTCGACCCATCCGGTGCGCGGCCGGCTGACCTCGTGCATGCGGCTCACCGAGGCGAGGATCGCGCCATCGGCGTCGACGAGCACGCCCTTGCTGCTCGATGTGCCGACATCCACGCCGAGAGTGCAGCGCACGGCGTCCTCCTTGATCGCGGGTTACCCGTACACCATACGCGAAATCGATTTCAGAGCGCAAAGATGCACAAAAGAGGAGGGCGGATGCCGCAGCGCCTGCTCGCTGCGGCATCCGCCCATCACGCTCAGCCACGACGACGCGCCAGGATCCCTCCCCGCAGCAGCGCTCCACCCAGGAGGAGCAGGTACAGACCGGCGACGACTCCTCCGCCCATCTGAGAGAGGAACAGCAGCGGCACCTGCACGAACGGTAGCGGCAGCACCAGCCACAGGCGCACCCGCCGGGTGCGCACCAGGGAGACGGTGAGCGCGATCGACCCGATCAGCCAGAGTGCGTTCGCGGCCATGGCGACCACCGGGAAGAACTCCAGATCGATGCCGTTGATGGCGCTGGTCACGGTGCCGACGGTCAGCAGCGTCGTGCCGGCGGCGGCGACGTGCGCTCCCCAGCGGAAGCGTGAGTACCGCGTGAGCCCCTCGAACAGCAGAGCGAGCGCCCAGAGGCTGAGGGTGAACATCACGAGGATGCCGCGGGTGCGGGGGTCGATCGCGGGATCCTCGTCCTGCGGGAAGACGACCTGCAGGACGCCGATGACGACCGACAGGACGCCGGCAGCTGCCGCAGCGCAGCCGGCCAGCCGGTCGGTGACGAGGCCGGTTCGCTGCGGCGGCGCGGCGACGGGGGTGATCGTGGACATGAAGAGCCTTTCTCGAAAGCGACGTGCCGCCACCGGGCTCGGCGACGACGATCCGACGCTACGGTCGGCCGAGTCCGCCGCACATCGCACCGGAGTCGCCGATCGGACAGACCGCGGTCGGCAGTGAATGGCGACTTTGGTCGCTGTTCCGCCGGACAGCTCGCGCTCTAGCATCGGACTGTGACCACCACCACCGCCCGCACCCTCTGGCGCTGGACCACGCCGCTCGATCTCGCGATCGCGAGCGGCATCGGCGTGTGGGCGATCCTCGAGGCGCTGCTCGTGCCCTCGGCCGCGCCGTTGCGGCAGCTCGCGTTCGGCCTGGCTATCTCCGCACCGCTCGTCGTGCGGCGCAGGTTCCCGGTCGCGGTGATGCTCACGTTCGCGGCGGCGCTCATCGCGCACGCCGCGGTCGCCGGCGCGGACGCCACCTTCAACCCCTTCCCCAGCCTGCTCGTGGCGACCTTCACCGTCGCCGAGCGCATCCGCCCGCTCTGGCTCGCCGCGCTGCTCGGCCTCGTGCCGATCGCGACGATGCTCACCGCGCACCTGCTGGGCTACTTCGGATCGCCGGGTATCGAGAATGCCGGCGTCGTGTTCCTCGTGTTCTTCGTCGCGGGCACGTGGGCCGCGGGCAGAGTCGTGCGAGCCCGTTCGCTGTCGCTGCAGCGCGTGGCCGCTGGTGCCGACGTGCAGGCGACCGAGGCTGCGGCATCCGAGCGGCGTCGCATCGCGCGCGAGCTGCACGACATCGTGGCGCACTCCCTGTCGATCGTCACGCTGCAGGCGGCGGCCGCCGAGCAGTTCCTCGACCGCGATCCGGCCAGGGCGCGCACCCACCTGGAGCTCACGCGGAACACGGCGCAGAGCGCGCTGGATGAGATGCGTCACCTGCTCGAGGTCTTGCGCGAGAGCGACGCGTCCTACGCGCCCCAACCCGGACTGTCGGCGCTGCCGGCGCTGATCGCGGACACCGAGGCCGCCGGGCATCGATGCGAACTCGAGATCGACAGCACGAACGTCTCCGACGGCTGTGCGCTGGCTGCCTACCGAATCGTTCAGGAGGCGCTCACGAACGTGCGCAAGCACGCACCCGGCGCGGACGTGCGCGTCGCTGTGCACCAGGGGGACGGCGCGCTGACCGTCCAGGTCGACAACGGTCCCGCCACAGGCACGCCCCCATCGATCGAGGGCGGCGGATTCGGTGTCCCCGGCATGACGGAGCGGGCGCGGGTGTACGGGGGCACTCTCGCTGCCGGTCCGACACCGACGGGGTGGAGCGTGCACGCATCGTTGCCGACGGCGGTGTCGCGGTGACCGGCCCCCGCGTGCTCGTGGCCGACGACCACGCGCTGGTCCGCTCCGGCATCGTGGCGCTGCTCGACGCCGCCGACCTCGAGGTCGTGGGCGAGGCGACCACCGGCAGAGAGGCGGTGGACGCCGCCGCACGGCTGCACCCCGATATCGTGCTCATGGACATCCGGATGCCGGACATGGACGGCATCGAGGCGACAGCGAAGGTGACCGGACAGGCGGACCCGCCGCGCGTGCTGGTGCTGACGACCTTCGATCTCGACGAGTACGTCTACCGCGCACTCGCGGCCGGAGCCTCGGGATTCCTCCTGAAGGACGCGCGTCCCGACCGCCTGGTGGATGCCGTGCGCACGGTCGCGGCCGGAGAGGCGCTCCTGGCGCCGGGACTCACCCGGCGCCTCATCGAACGCTATCTCTCGCTGCCGCCGACCCCTGCACCCAGGTCGGATCTCACGCCGCGCGAGCAGGAGATCTGGATGCTCATCGCCACGGGGCTGTCCAATGCGGAGATCGGAGGACGGCTCTTCCTCAGCGAGGCGACCGTCAAGGCGCACATCACGCGCCTGCTGGCCAAGCTCGGGTTGCGCGATCGCGTGCAGGCGGTCGTCGCCGCATACGAGTCAGGGCTGATCCGGCCAGGGCAGGCCTGACGTCATCCAGCGGGGTCAGCGGCGCCGCGCGGTGTGGTGCGATCGAACGCCGCGCGGCGCAGTGCGATGAGCGCGGTCAGCCCGAGCCCGCACGGCACGAGCAGCAGCCAGCCGAAGACGGGTGCGAGCCCGATCGTGCCCGAGGTGTCCGTCGTCGCCAGCGCCGCACCCGCGACCAGCAGGCCGATGGCACCCAGCGAGAGCCCCAGCCAGAACGCCAGGCGTCGGTGTCGACCGGAGAGCAGGATCGTCGCGCCCCATCCCAGGGCGCCGAGCACTCCGACGATGACGAGGATCCCGACGTACATCACGGCCGCGCGATCGATCTCGGCGGAGGAGTACCCCGGGTACCCTGCCTGCACCTGCGCGGCGATCAGCCGAGTGGACACCGGATCGATGAGAGCGAAGAGGGTGATCGAGGCGGTCGCCACGGCGCCGGCGGTGAGGAGGCGTCGCGCGGTCTTAGGTTCTGACAGTGACTTGCTCATAGACAGTCACTATACAAACACGCTGTTGGCATTTCAACCGTTGAGAAAGTGACTGTCTCAAACTGCTAGCGTGACGTCGTGGCCGGATTGCGGGAGAAGTGGCGCCGAAGCGCGATGCAGACGATCCAGGAGCGCGCGCTCGACCTGTTCGAGGAGCGCGGCTTCCACGCCGTGACGATCGAAGCCGTCGCCGCCAGCGCAGAAGTGTCGCCGTCATCTGTCTATCGATACTTCGGCACCAAGGAGGGCATCCTCGTTTCGGACGAGTTCGATGAGATGTCGGCGGACGAGGTGGCCGAGACCCTCGACGCGGCAGACCCGATCGCGAGCCTGCTGCGTCTGGTGCAGCGATATGAAGCCGACCCGTCGGACCTGTCGGGGCCGCGGGAATCGGAGAACGCGCGGCTTCCGCTGGCATGGCGGCGAGTTCCGTTCTTCTTTGCGGTGCCGTCGGTCCGCGCCGCGCTTCTCGCGGCGGCCGATGCGGCGAGCGAGCGCCTCGCGCCGCTCCTCGCGAAGAACGACGCGTTCTCCCCAGTGCAGGCGCGCGTGCTGGCCAGTGCGCTCACGTTCGCTTACATCGCCGCGCTCGAGCAGTGGTACGACGGCGGCCGCAACCGCCCTATCGCGGACTACGTCGAGGAGGGACTCCGCCCGTTGCGGGCGGTGTGGCCTCAGAGGTGACGCGCGGCTGCCTCCGCCTCAGAGCGTGCGGCTCGCGGACTGCAGTTCGTTGCGCAGCACCACGGTGCGCGCAGGCTGGTCGTCTCCCCGGATGCGGTCCAGCAGCATCCGCGCCGCGGTGACGCCCATGTGTCTGGCGGGCAGGCGCACGATGGTGACGGCGCTCGGCGACAGCGTGGTGAACGGCAGACCGCCGATCACCGCGACGCCGATGCGCGGCGGCGTCAATCCGTGCTCGGTGAGCACCTGGATCGCGCCCACGCCGATGAGGTTGTTTCCGGCGACGACCGCGTCCGGCGGCTCGGGCAGGGCGAGGAGCTCCTCCATCGCCTTCCGTCCGCCGTCGACCCGGAACGACGAGAAACGCAGCAGTTCGAGGGGCGCCGCGAGACCGGCCGCACGATGGGCGGCTCGCCAGCCCTCGGCGCGCTCGGACGATGTCTCGATGTGCTCGGGCCCGCCGATGTACGCGACGCGGTGACCGGTCTGGAGCAGATGTTCGGTCGCCAGGCGCCCGGCGTCGCGGTTCGCCATCATCACGCCGTCGATGTCGTATCCGGTGCCGCGGTCGACCGCGACGACCGGCCGTCCGGTCGCGATGATCTCGTCGAGGCTCGTGTGGTCGGAGGCGGGGGCGAGGATCACGCCCGACATGTGCTCGGCGATCGCGATTCGCAGGTAGGTGGACTCCTTGTTGATCTGCGCGTCGGAGTTGCACAGCACCACCGAGTACCCGGCCTCGCTCGCGACGTCCTCCACACCGCGGGCCATCTCGGTGAAGTACGGGTTCTCGATGTCGGGGATGACGAGGGCGATCACCTCGGACGTGCGCGTGCGCAGCGTGCGCGCCGTCCGGTTCGGCGTGAAGCTCAGCTCGGTGGCCGCCTTGCGCACGGCATCGACCTTCGCGGGAGAGACCCTCGTGCCGTTGAAGACCCGCGAGACGGTCGCCGGTGAGACACCGGCGCGCTGCGCGACGTCGTAGATCGTGGCCACGTGTTCCCCCTGCGACTGACTCCAGCACACCCTATCGAAGTGAAACCGATTCCACCCGGGCCACGGAATGCGACCGAAGCGGGGCGCTCATCCGCAGTCCGCCGCGAAGCTCGACTCAGGCGTGCGCCCCGGAGGCCGACTCAGGCGTGCGCCGCGATGACCTCCGCGACGCGTGCCCTGGCGGCGGCATCCGGCTCATCGAGGGCCATCCGGCAGTGCGCGTCGGTGACGCCGAGAACCCGGTAGCCCTCCTTCATGCGCGCCATGTCGCCGCCGATGGTCGCAACGACCTCGTCGACGGCGGCCTGCGCGGCGGCGATCGCGGTCGCCTCGCCCGATCGGCCGGCGTCCGCGAGGGCGCGGAACGGCTTGGGCGTCACGGAGGACACGCCCGACACGACGCCCTGCGCACCGACGCCGACGGCGGCGATGAGGTCGCGGTCCGCCCCGGTGTACAGCTCGAAGTCGGCCGGCACCGCAGCTCGGTAGGCGGCGAGCTCGTCGAGCGTCAGCTCGCTGACCTTCGCACCGACGACGTTCGGCAGCTGCGCGAGCCGCACGAGCAGCTCCGGCGAGACGGGGTTGCCGCTGCGGGCCGGGTAGATGTACACGTACAGGCGGCCGTCGCCGACCGCATCCGACACCTGACGGAAGTAGTCGACGACGGCGTCGTCGGACGAGCGCAGGTAGTACGGGGTGAGCGCGGCGAACTCCGTGGCACCGAGGCCGCGGGCGATGTCGACCAGCCGCACGGCCTCGAAGGCGCTCGGCTGCCCGACGTGCACGATCACGCGCATCCGGTCGGCGAGCTCGTCGAGGGCGGCGCCGACCAGGCCGGTGAACTCGGCCACGTCCACCGCCGGGAACTCCCCGGTCGTACCGAGCACGAAGGCGCCCTCGTTGCCGGACTCGCCGACGTAGCGGAAGATGGCCCGCGACCCCTCGAGATCGAGCGAACCGTCGCGGTGGAACGCGGTCGGGATCGCGGTGAGGATGTCGTAACGGGTCACTTCTTGTTCTCCTTGTTCTGGCGGCGCGTACGGCGCTCGCCCTTCTTGTCGATGTTCCGCACGGTCGAGGTGAGCAGCTCGGGGTTCGCGGCCAGCTCGTCTCGGGCGTGGGTGATCTGCTGCACGCTCTCGGTGTCGAGCACGGAGTCCTCGAACGCGGCGCGCGTTTCGCGCGGCTTGCGTGCAGCGCGGATCGCCGGCATGACGACCGAGAGCACCGCTAGCACGATGAGCAGGATGGCGATCGGGCTGACCACCTCGAAGAACGGGCGCGTGGGCAGGATCGCCAGCGTGCGGGCGAGGTTCTCCTCGGCGAGCGGGCCGAGCAGCAGTCCGAGCACGACGGGGCCGGCGGGCACCTGCATGCGCTTCATGAGCACGCCGATCACGCCGAACACGAGCATCGTGATCACGGTCGACAGGCTGTTCGAGGTCGCGTAGGTGCCGATGATGCAGAAGAGCAGGATGCCGCTCCACAGGTACGGCTGCGGCACGTCGAGCAGCTTCACCATGCCGCGCATGCGCACCAGGCTCAGCGCCAGGGAGAGCAGCGTCGCGATCAGCATGATGCCCGCGATCGAGACCACCAGGTCGGGGCGGTTCGAGAACAGCGTCGGACCGGGGGTGATGCCCCAGATGATCATCGAGCCGATCATGACCGCCATCACCGAGTCGCCGGGGATGCCGAGGGCCATGGTGGTGGTCAGCGAACCGCCGAGGGTGGCGCTGGACGCGCTGTCGGACGCGGCCACCCCCTCGATCGAGCCCTTTCCGAACATCTCCGGGTGCTTCGACGCCTTGCGCGCACGCTCCCAGCCGATGAGACCGGCGATGTCGCCGCCCGCGGCGGGGATGAGACCGACGCCGAGGCCGACCGCACCGCCGACCGCCGTGGCACGACCGCTCTGTCGGAGCTCGGCACGATTCGGCAGCCAGCGACCGAGGCTCGAGATGGGGCGCACCTTCGACCGGCGGTAGGTGAGCAGCTGATCGAACAGCTCGGCGATGCCGAACAGGCCGATGATGACGGCGATGAAGTTCACGCCCTCGACGAGCTCGAGCACGCCGAAGGTGAAGCGCTGGTCGGCGGTGGCGGCATAGGTGCCGACGGTGCCGAGCATCAGGCCGAACAGGCCGGCGAGGATGCCCTTGAGCATCGACTTCGACGAGATGCCGATCATGATCGCGATGCCGAACACGACGAGGGCGAACAGTTCGGGCGATTTGAAGTAGTCGCGGGCGAAGCTCGCGATCGGCACGGCGGCGACCGAGAACAGCACGAGCGAGGCGAGGATGCCGACCGCCGAGACGATGGCCGAGATCGTCAGTGCGAGACCGGCCCTGCCCTGCTTGGCCATCGGATAGCCGTCGAGTGTGGTCGCGATGGACGCGGGCGTGCCGGGGGTGTTGATGAGGATCGACGGCACCCGGTCGCCGAAGTTCGCAGCGACGTAGATGGTGAGCAGCACCGCCAGCCCCTGGACGGGCTCGAGCGTCAGGGTGAAGCCGGCGGCGAGCGCGACGGCCATGGTGGCGGTGATGCCGGGGAAGGCACCGACCATGAAGCCGAGCACCAGCCCGATGCCCATGTAGAGCAGCATCGAGACGTCCAGCAGGGAGTTCACTCCCTCGATGAAGGGGTTCACAGCGGGATCCTCAGGAGCATGCCGAACACCACGTAGACGAACGCGGTGAGAGCGGCGGAGTAGATGATGAGGCTCAGCCAGCGCCGGTGCCCGTAGACGAGCATGAGGGATGCCATGAGCAGCCCCGCGACCACGGGGAAGAGCTCGATCCGGTACCCGAAGAGGATGACGGATCCGAGCGACCACAGGGCGATGAACGCGAGGGAGATGGCGAGCGTGAGACCGACGCGCCGGATGCCGCCCGGCTGGATCCGCTCGATGTCGTTGCGCTCCGGCGCGGGGCGGGTGATCGCGATGACCAGCAGCACGACGGCGACCGCGACCGCCGCCACGCCGATGACCATGGGCCAGAAGCGGGCGTCGATCTGGCCGGCCGCCGCCTCGCGGCGCAGCGGGATCTGCGTGGCCAGCGCCACGTATCCCGATGCGAACGCGAGGGCGACGGCGGCGAACGCGATCTCCAGGGGGCGGGAGTGCGCCGCCCCCTGGTGCTCGTCGTGCGTGGCCGCGCTCATCAGCCCAGCAGGTCCTGGAACAGGGTGAACTGCTCGCCGACGTACTCGGTCCAGTCCGCGGAGTCGCGGTAGACCACGAGGTTTCCGGCATCCGCCTGGAACTTCTGGTACGACTCCGAGTCCACGGCCTCCTTGACGGCCGATTCGAGAGTCTCCTTCACGTTGTCCGGCAGGCCTGCGGGCGCGTAGATGCCACCCCAGCCGCCGAACTCGACCGACTGCCCGATGGCCTCCTCGACCGTGGGTACGTCCTCAGCATCCGGGTGACGCTCATCGTGCATGACGGCGAGGATCTTGACGGCATCGCCCTGGGCGAGCGCCTCGCCGAGGCCCGACACGGCGGCGACCGTCTCACCGGATGCCGCGGCGCCGACGGCGGTCGCACCGCCGTCGTACGGCACCGGCGTGAAGTCGGCGCCCGCGGCGTCGCCGAGACCGATCGTCGCGGCCTCCCAGATGGAGCCCGCGCCGGAGTTCGCCACGGTGACCGCGCCGGACTTCGCCTGCGCGATGAGGTCCTCGAGCGACTCGATGCCGCTGTCCGCCCCGACGGTGATCACGCCGGGGGCGAGCATGATCTGGCCGAGCAGATCGAAGTCCTCGGGCAGCACCTTCGCACCCTGCGTGGTGTTGAGCATCGCGATCTCGACCGGGGCGAACCCGATCACGTAGCCGTCGGCCTTCTGCGAACCCACGTACTCCATCGCGAGCGCCCCGGCGGCGCCCGGCATGTTCTCGGGGATGACGCTGACGTCGAGGATCTTCTCGAGCTCGGTGGCGAGTGCGCGCGACGACAGGTCGGAGCCACCGCCCGGGTTCGCCTGGATGATCAGGCGGATGTCCTTCTCGGGGTAGCTGGACTCGGCGCCACCCTCTTCGACCTTGGTGCAGCCGGCCAGGACGAGCGCGGTTGCGGCGACGGCGGCGATTGCTGCGGCCGCTCGGGACATGCGGATGCGGGGCATCTTTGCTCCTCGGTGCTGGTCGACCGGATTGTCGACGTTCGCGAGCGTATCAGTGTCGACTGTTAACAGTCAACACGCACAGGGAGATCGCGCCGCTCGCGCCGGTTCAGGAGCCCTGCGTGGTCAGCTCGCTCAGCATGCGATCCCGCGCCCCGTCGAGGTGTGCGCTGAGCACCTCGGCCGCCTCGGCACCGTCACCGCTGCGCATCACGTTCATCAGTGCGACGTGATCGGCGGCGGAGTCGTGCAGGTCGTCGTCGTGGTTGATGGTGACGTCGAGCAGCGCGGTGAAGGTGGGAAGGTACTGGCGCCACGCGCCTTCCAGGCGCGGATGATCCGCCAGGGCGTAGATCTGGGAGTGGAAGTCGAGGTCGGCGACGACGAACGCCGCATGATCGCCGGCGTCCGCCGCCGCCGTCATGCGCCGCACCGCGTCGTCCATCACGGCCCAGCGGGCGTCATCGCGGACGCGGATCGCGCGCGACAGCGCCAGCTGCTCCAGCGCTCCCCGCAGGCTGTAGAGCTGATCGACGTCGTCGCGGGTGAGACCGACCACGAAGACACCGCGGGGGCGCTGGATGCGCACGAGCTTCTCGAAGCTGAGTTGCGTGAGCGCGTCGCGCACGGGACCGCGGCTGACCGCGAACTCCTCGGCGAGTGCCTCCTCGGTGATCCGCTCGCCCGGGGCGACGTCTCCGCGCACGATGCGCTGACGCAGGACGTTCGCGATCTGTGCGCCGAGCGACTCCCCGCGCTGCACTGTGTCGGTCATGGCTCTCCCCTGTTGACTGTTGACAGAGTACAGGGTGCCGGTCGCGATCGTGTCGCGCCGCCGTCGTCAGTCCGAGTCGCGGTTCTCCGGCGTCTCCGGCGTGGCAGGCTGATCGTCCGCTCCGCGCTCGTCGGATGCCATGCGCGGCTGCCACAGCACGATCTCGGTCGATCGGCGGATGCGGCGCCCGGAGGGGACGGTGACGATGGACCCCGTCACCCCGGCGGCGAAGACGCGAACGCCGGGGCGGTTCTCGCGTTCGGCGCGCAGCGCCCCTTCGAGCTCCGAGACCTGGCGACGCAGCATCCGCACCTCGTCCTCCAGGTCGAGCAGGCGCGCGATCGCCGGCAGGCTCATCCCCTCGCTCGACAGCTGAGCGACTTCGCGGAGCTGCTCGATGTCGCGCATCGAGTAGCGTCGCGAGCCGCCGCGGGTGCGGCCGGGCACCACCAGGCCGATGCGGTCGTACTGCCGCAGCGTCTGGGGGTGCATGCCGGCCAGCTCCGCGGCGACCGCGATCGCGAAGAGAGGGGAATCGGCGTCCATGATCAGTCCTGGTGGCCCATCAGCCGCGCGCCTTGGCCATCATCTCGGCCCGCGGGTTCTCCTTGGGCTCGAGTGCGTGGAAGCGCTCGAGCGCCTCGCGTGCCGCGTCGTCGAGGTGCGCGGGCACCGCGACCTGCAGCTCGGCGAGCAGGTCGCCGGTGCCCTTCGCGGTCTTGATCCCGCGCCCCTTGACGCGCAGCACGCGCCCCGACGGCGTGCCCGGCGCGACGCGCAGCTTGACCGTGTCGCCGCCCAGGGTCGGCACCTCGATCGTGGCGCCGAGGGTGGCCTCGGTGAACGTGACCGGCACGGTGAGGCGCAGGTTCAGGCCCTCGCGGGAGAAGACCGGATGCGGCCTGACCGCGACCTGCACGACGATGTCGCCGGGCTCGCCGCCGTCGGGCGAGGGGCGACCCCGCCCGCGCAGACGGATCTTCTGCCCGTCGGCGACACCGGCGGGCACCTTGATCTTGAACGGCTTGCCGTCCTCGGCCTGCAGGGTGATCGTCTCGCCCTGCGCCGCGGTGGTGAAATCGAGCGTGGTGCGGGCGGTGACGTCGGCGCCCTTCTGCGGGCCGCCGAAGCCGCGGTACCCGCCGCTCGGCTGCCCGAAGCGGCCGGACCCGAAGGAGCCGCCGCCCTGGCTGAACATCGAGAAGATGTCGTCGAAGTCGGCCTGGCGTCCGCCCTGCCCGAACCGGCTGAACACGTCCTCGAAGCCGCCCGCCCCGCCGGAGCCGGGTGCGGTGAAGCGAGCCCCCGATCCCATGGCGCGGATCTCGTCGTACTCGCTCCGCTGCTCGGGGTCGCTGAGCACGCTGTACGCCTCGCTGATCTCCTTGAACCTCGCCTCGGCCGCGGCGTCCCCCTGATTGGAGTCGGGATGGTACTTGCGGGCGAGCTTGCGGTAGGTCTTCTTCAGATCCGCATCGGAGACGTCCTTCGAGACGCCGAGCGTCTTGTAGAAGTCCTTGTCGAACCAGTCCTGGCTAGCCATCGATCACCTACTCCGCAGGGACAGCGACGACGACCTTCGCGGGGCGCAGCTCGACGTCACCCAGGCGGTAGCCGACCTCGACCACTTCGAGGATGGTCGACGACGTCGCGCCGGGGGTGGGCTGCTGGAAGATCGCCTCGTGGTGCTGCGGGTCGAACTCCTCGCCCTTCTCGCCGTACGCGGTCACGCCGAGACGCTCCACCACCGTGCGCACCTTGCCGGCGATCACGGCGAACGGCGAGCCGTCCACCAGATCGCCGTGCTGCTGCGCGCGGTCGAGGTCGTCGAGCACGGGAAGCAGCCCCTTGGCCGCCTCGCCCTTGGCGCGCGCGATCTCGATGTGCCGCTGCTCCTCGGTGCGCCGGCGGTAGTTGGCGTACTCGGCCTGCAGGCGCTTGAGGTCGTGCAGCAGCGCGCTCTCGGCATCCGCGATGCCGCTGTCGGGCGCGTCGCCCGAGGCGGCCTCCTCAGTCTGCATCGCGTTGAGGATGTCGTCGACCGTGAGGTCGTCGTCCGACCCCTCGGCGGCCGCGGCCTCCGTGGAGTCCGGGTTCTCCGGAACGCCCTGGTTCTGCGACTCGGGGCCGGACGCCTGCGCGTCCGACCCCTCGCCCGGAACCTCGGCGCTGTTGTCGTCGAAGTTCTTGTCCGTCATGGTTACTTCTTCTCGTCCTCGTCGTCCACGACCTCGGCGTCGATGACGTCCTCCTCGGAGGATGCGTCACCGGCCGGGGTCTCGCCTTCGGCGGAGGCGCCGGCGGCGGCATCCGCCTGACCCTGAGCGTAGATCGCCTCGCCGAGCTTGGTCTGCGACTGCGACAGCTTGTCGAAGGCGGTCTTCACCGCCTCGTCGTCGTCGCCGGCCAGAGCGGTCTTGAGCGCGTCGACGTCGCCCTTGACCTCGGACTTGACGTCCTCGGGGAGCTTGTCGTCGTTCTCGTTGATCAGCTTCTCGATCGAGTACGCGAGCGTCTCGGCCTGGTTGCGGACCTCGGCAGCCTCGCGGCGCTTCTTGTCCTCGGCGGCGTGCTCCTCGGCCTCGCGCACCATGCGGTCGATGTCGTCCTTCGACAGCGACGAGCCGCCGGTGATGGTCATCGACTGCTCCTTGCCGGTGCCCTTGTCCTTGGCGGACACGTGCACGATGCCGTTCGCGTCGATGTCGAAGGTGACCTCGATCTGGGGGATGCCGCGCGGTGCCGGCGCGATGCCGGTGAGCTCGAACGTGCCCAGCGGCTTGTTGTCGCGGGTGAACTCGCGCTCGCCCTGGAAGACCTGGATCGCGACCGACGGCTGGTTGTCGTCGGCGGTGGTGAAGGTCTCGCTGCGCTTGGTCGGGATGGCGGTGTTGCGCTCGATGAGCTTGGTCATCATGCCGCCCTTGGTCTCGATGCCGAGGCTCAGCGGGGTGACGTCGATGAGCAGCACGTCCTTGCGCTCACCCTTGAGGACACCGGCCTGCAGGGCGGCGCCGACGGCGACGACCTCGTCCGGGTTGACACCCTTGTTGGCCTCCTTGCCGGTCTCGCGCTTGACGAGCTCGGCGACGGCGGGCATGCGGGTCGATCCACCGACGAGCACGACGTGGTCGATGTCGGCGACCTTGATGTTCGCCTCGCGGATGACGTCCTCGAACGGCTTCTTGGTGCGGTCGAGCAGGTCCTTGGTGAGGTCCTCGAACTTGGCGCGGGTGAGCGTCTCGGAGAGCGACACCGGGCCCGACTCGGTCAGCGACAGGTAGGGGAGGTTGACGCTGGTGCTGGTCGAGGAGGAGAGCTCCTTCTTGGCCTGCTCCGCCGCCTCCTTCAGGCGCTGCAGGGCGATCTTGTCACCCGAGACGTCGACGCCGGTGGTCTCCTTGAACTGCTTGATCAGGAAGTCCACGACGCGCTGGTCCCAGTCGTCACCGCCGAGGCGGTTGTCACCCGCAGTGGCGCGCACCTGGATGGTGGAGAAGTCGTCGTCCTTGCCCACCTCGAGCAGCGAGACGTCGAAGGTTCCGCCACCGAGGTCGAAGACGAGGATGAGCTCGTCCTCCTTGCCCTTGTCGAGGCCGTAGGCCAGGGCGGCGGCGGTGGGCTCGTTGATGATGCGCAGCACGTTGAGGCCCGAGATCTCGCCGGCCTCCTTGGTTGCCTGGCGCTCGGCGTCGTTGAAGTACGCCGGCACGGTGATGACCGCGTCGGTGACGGTGTCACCCAGGTACGACTCCGCGTCGCGCTTGAGCTTCTGCAGGATGCGGGCCGAGATCTCCTGCGGCGTCCACTTCTTGCCGTCGACGTCGAACGACCAGTCGGTGCCCATGTGGCGCTTGACCGACGAGATGGTGCGGTCGACGTTGGTGACGGCCTGGCGCTTCGCGGTCTCGCCGACGAGCACCTCGCCGTCCTTGGTGAACGCGACCACCGACGGGGTGGTGCGGAAGCCCTCGGCGTTGGCGATGACCTTGGGCTCGCCGCCCTCCAGGACGCTGACGACGGAGTTCGTCGTACCGAGGTCGATACCGACAGCACGTGCCATGTGATTCTCCTTGCTGGTTTCGTGGGAAGTCAGGGGCGACGCAGGAAAGCTGAGCCGCGATGACTCAAGACTACGCCTCCGCGTCGATACTGTCAAACAAAGTTGAGTCCTGTTGACTCAGGTTTGGATACGCTGTCCGGGCGCCTGCGCCGCCTACGCTGGCAGCATGCCCCGCCCCGCACTGCTCGCCGTGTCGCACGGCACGGCCGACGTCGCCGGCGCCCGCGCGATCGCGGCTCTCGTCGAGCGGGTGGCCGAGGCGCTGCCCGACGTCACGGTGCGCGCGGCGTTCGTCGACGTGCAGCAGCCGGATGCGGCGAGCGCCCTCGCCGACATCGACGGCCCGGTGGTGATCGTGCCGCTGCTGCTGTCGAGCGGCTTCCATGTGCATCACGACCTGCACGGGATCGCCGCCGCCCGCGCGGACGCCGTGGTGGCCGATCCGATGGGACCGGACGCGCGGCTCGCCGACGTCCTGGCGAGCCGCCTCCGCGGCCTCGACCGGGACGGCGCTCCGGTCGTCCTCGCGGTGGCCGGCTCGCGCGACGAGCGCTCGCTGACGGATGCCGAGGGCATGGCGTCCCTGCTCGGCGAGCGCCTCGGCCGCCCGGTCGAGCTCGCGTACCTCGCGGCCAGGCAGCCCGATCTGCCGACTGCGCTCGGGACGACACCGGATGCCGTCGTGGCGACCTATCTGCTCGCGCGAGGGTACTTCTTCGATCTCGCCGAACGGCTGAGCGGGGAGCATCCGCTCACCCCTCCCCTGCTCGACGACCTGCTCGCCGCCGACGGCATCCCGTCGCCACTGGTCGAGCTGCTCCTCGCGCGCTACACCGCGGCCGCAGCACGCCTGCGCTGACGTCGGACGGCGGCGGCCCGCTCGGCTGCACGGACGCCGGACCGGCGGCGCGCGGACGCCCGATGCACACGAGCTCGGATCCGGCCAGCCCCTGAGCGTCATATTTCGCGTCACGTGACGCTCTGTTTCGCCCGTTGACCTTGCGTGTCACGAGGGGTTCTTGAACGGCGTCCAGGTCCGTACGTTGATGGCCAGCCATTCACAGGGAGGGCTCGATGACCATCGAACAGCCGACGACCATCCGGGGCGCTCGGACACGCACCGGGCGCACGCCGACCAAGCCGCACGGCCAGTGGCTCGTCGACGGACGCGAACCGCTGAACGCGAACGAGGAGTTCAAACTGGCGGACGACGGTCTCAACGTGCGCGAGCGCATCGAGACGATCTACGCGCAGGGCGGCTTCGCCTCGATCGATCCGACCGACCTGCACGGACGCTTCCGGTGGTGGGGGCTGTACACGCAGCGCCGCCCGGGCATCGACGGCGGGCGCACCGCACAGCTCGAGCCGCACGAACTCGAGGACGAGTACTTCATGCTGCGCGTGCGCATCGACGGCGGTCAGCTCACCACGCACCAGCTGCGCGTGATCGGCCAGATCTCCACCGAGTTCGCGCGCGACACCGCCGACCTCACCGACCGGCAGAACGTGCAGCTGCACTGGGTGCGCGTCGAGGACGTGCCCGAGATCTGGCGCCGGCTCGAAGAGGTGGGACTGAGCACCACCGAGGCCTGCGGCGACGTGCCGCGCGTGATCCTCGGTTCGCCGGTGGCGGGCATCGCGGCCGACGAACTGCTGGACCCGACCCCGCAGATCCAGCAGATCGCGGAGCGGTTCATCGGCGATCCGACGCTGGCGAACCTGCCGCGCAAGTACAAGACCGCGATCACCGGGCACCCCAGTCAGGACGTGGTGCACGAGATCAACGACTGCGCGTTCGTCGCGGTCGAGCATCCGGAGCTCGGCATCGGCTACGACCTCTGGGTCGGCGGCGCGCTCTCGGTGGTGCCACGCCTGGGCGAGCGCCTCGGCACCTTCGTCGCCCCGGAGCGGGTGGCCGAGGTGTGGCACGGGGTCACGCAGATCTTCCGTGACTACGGCTACCGGCGCCTGCGCAACAAGGCGCGGCTGAAGTTCCTGCTCGCCGACTGGGGCGTCGCCCGGTTCCGGGAGGTGCTCGAGACGGAGTACCTCGACAGCCCGCTGCCCGACGGGCCCGCCGCGCCCAAGCCGACCACGCTGGGCGATCACGTCGGTGTGCACGAGCAGAAGGACGGCCGGTTCTACGTCGGCGCCGCACCGCTGGTCGGCCGCGTCTCCGGCAGCACGCTCACCGCCCTCGCCGATCTCGCCGAGGCGCACGGCTCGCAGCGCCTTCGCACGACGCCGTACCAGAAGATCATCGTGCTCGACATCCCGGAGGCGGACGTCGAGGGCCTCGTCTCCGGCCTCGATGCGATAGGGCTGTCGGCCCGGCCGAGCCTGTTCCGCCGCGGCACCATCGCCTGCACCGGCATCGAGTTCTGCAAGCTCGCGATCGTCGAGACCAAGGCGAACGCCGCAGCGGCGATCACGCAGCTCGAAGAGCGGCTCGGCGCGCTCGAGCCCGAGATCGGCCGCCCGATCACCCTGCACGTGAACGGATGCCCCAACTCCTGCGCCCGCATCCAGACAGCCGACATCGGGCTGAAGGGCCAGCTCGTCCAGATCGACGGCGAACAGGTGCCCGGGTACCAGGTGCACCTCGGCGGCGGTCTGGCCGGCGTTGATCGCGAGGAGGCCGGCCTGGGTCGCACGGTGCGCGGCCTCAAGGTGCCCGCCGACGGCATCGCCGACTACGCCGAGCGGGTCATCAGGCGCTACCTCGCCGACCGGGAGGACGGCGAGACCTTCGCGCAGTGGGCGCATCGAGCCGACGAGGAGGCCCTGCAGTGAGCACGCACATCGACTCCCGTCCCGCGCGCCGCTCCGCCGCTGAGCTGCGCACCCTCGCGGAGCGCGGCGCGGCAGAGCTGCGCAGCGGACAGCCCGACGAGGCGACGCCCGCCGAGGTGGTCGCCTGGGTGGCGGCCAACTTCGCCGTCTCGCAGGCGGCCGTCGCATGCTCGATGGCGGATGCCGCCGTGCCGCACCTGGTGTCCGCGGGTCTTCCCGGCGTGGACGTGCTGTTCCTCGACACCGGCTACCACTTCGCCGAGACGACGTTCACGCGCAACGAGGTGGCCGACCGGCTCGACGTGCGCATCGTCGACGTGAGACCAGCGCAGACCGTGCGCGAGCAGGATGCCGAGTTCGGCACCGACCTGTTCGCCCGCGACCCCGGTCTGTGCTGCGCGCGCCGTAAGGTCGAGCCCCTGCAGCGGACGCTGGGCGGATACGAGGTGTGGTTCACCGGCGTCCGCCGCGACGAGAGCCCGACCCGCGCCGGCACCCCCCTGATCGCCTGGGACGAGCGCAACGGTCTCGTGAAGGTCAGCCCCGTCGCGGCATGGAGCTCCGACGACCTCATCGACTACGCCGGCACCCATGACGTGCCGGTGAACCCCCTCGTCGCGAACGGCTACCCGTCCATCGGCTGCGCGCCGTGCACACAGCCGGTCGCCCCCGGCGATGACCCCCGATCCGGCCGCTGGGCGGGACTTGCGAAGACAGAATGCGGGCTGCACGTATGACCACTGACACCCTCTCCGACCAGGCGGTCGCGCCGATCGCGCTGAGCACCCTCGACCTGCTCGAGGCCGAGGCGATCCACATCATCCGCGAGGTGGTCGCCGAGTTCGAGCGCCCGGTGCTGCTGTTCTCGGGCGGCAAGGACTCGGTGCTCGTGCTGCACCTGGCCGCCAAAGCGTTCGCTCCCGGTCGTGTGCCGTTCCCGCTGCTACACGTCGACACCGGCCACAACTTCCCCGAGGTGATCGCCTTCCGTAACGAGACCGTCGCGCGGCTCGGCATCGATTTCGAGGTGGCGAGCGTGCAGTCGTACATCGACGACGGCCGCCTGGTCGAGCGGCCCGACGGCACCCGCAACCCGCTGCAGACTCAGCCCCTGCTCGATGCGATCGCCGCCGGTCGCCACGACGCGGTCTTCGGCGGGGCACGGCGCGACGAGGACAAGGCCCGCGCCAAGGAGCGCATCCTCTCGCTGCGCGACGAGTTCGGCCAGTGGGACCCGCGCAACCAGCGACCGGAGCTGTGGAGCCTGTACAACGGCCGCCACCTGCCGGGGCAGCATGTGCGGGCGTTCCCGATCTCGAACTGGACCGAGTTGGACGTGTGGCGCTACATCGAGCGCGAGGGCATCGCCCTGCCGCCGCTGTACTACGCGCACGAGCGCGAGGTGTTCCACCGTGACGGCATGTGGTGGGCGGTGGGCGAGTTCTCGCAGCCTCATCCCGGCGAGGAGGTGGTGCGCCGCGCGGTGCGCTACCGCACGGTCGGCGACATGAGCTGCACCGGCGCCGTGGAGTCGGATGCCGCCGACACGGCATCCGTGGTCGCCGAGGTCGCCCGCTCGACGCTCACCGAGCGGGGTGCCACCAGGGCGGACGACCGCATCAGCGAGGCCGCCATGGAGGACCGCAAGAAGGACGGATACTTCTGATGAGCATCACCGCACCGACAGCCACCACGCTGTTCCGCTTCGCCACGGCCGGTTCCGTCGACGACGGCAAGTCGACGCTGGTGGGCCGCCTGCTGCACGACGCCAAGGCGATCCTCGCCGACCAGCTCGACCAGGTCACCGCGACCTCGCGCGCCCGTGGCTTCGCGCACGGCGCCTTCGACTTCGCGCTGCTCACCGACGGCCTGCGAGCCGAGCGGGAGCAGGGCATCACGATCGACGTCGCCTACCGTTACTTCGCCACCGACCGGCGCAGCTTCATCCTCGCCGACTGCCCCGGCCATGAGCAGTACACCCGCAACATGGTCACCGGCGCCGCGACGGCCGACGCGGTGATCGTGCTGGTCGACGCCCGCAAGGGCGTGGTGGAGCAGACTCGGCGGCACCTGGCCGTCGCGTCGCTGCTGCGCGTGGAGCACGTGCTCGTCGCGGTGAACAAGATCGATCTGATCGGCTTCGACGAGCAGCGCTTCGTCGAGATCGAGCTGGAGGCGCTGCGGGTGGCCGACGAGCTGGGCATCCACGCCGTGCGCGTGCTGCCGGTGTCGGCGCTCGAGGGCGACAACATCGTGGAGCGCTCGGAGCGCACCCCCTGGTACTCCGGTGAGACGCTGTTCGAGCTGCTCGAGACCCTGCCCGTGCGCGCCGACGCCGACGAACCGCTGCGCCTGCCCGTGCAGCTGGTGCTGCGACCGCAGGGCGGCCTGGCGCCCGAGATCCCGGCGGACGAGGCTGAACGGCTGCGCGACTTCCGCGGCTTCGCGGGCCGCATCGCGGCGGGCCAGGTGTCGGTCGGCGACCGGGTGCAGGTGCTGCCCGGAGGCCGCACGACCGAGGTGACCGGTGTGCACGTCGCGGGAGCGGATGCCGGGCGCGCCGGGGCACGCCAGTCGGTGACCGTCACTCTGGCGGATGAGGTGGATGCCGCGCGCGGCGCCCTGATCGTCGCAGACGGATCGGCACCTCAGCTTCGGCGAGAGGCCGTGGTCGAGCTGTTCCAGCTCGACCCGCGGGCCACCGTGCCCGGCGCGCGCGTGCTCATCAAGCACGGCACGGCCACCGTGCAGGCCGTGGTCGCCGAGCTGCTCTCCCGACGCGACCTGGAGACCCTCGGGCACACCGACCTCACCGCCGCCGATGCGCCCTCGCTCGCCGAGAACGAGATCGGCCGAGTGCGACTGCGCCTCGCCGCCGACCTGCCGCTCGAGCCCTACGCGAGCAGCCGCGAGGGCGGTTCGCTGCTGCTCATCCATCCGGCGGATGGCGCCACCCTCGCCGCCGCCACCGTCATCGACTGAACCGGCATCCCGGCCGCATCCGGCACACCGAACACACACGACCGACAACCGCACGACCGACGCTGAAGGAGGCGAAACCGTGAAGATCACCCGCAGGAACCCGACATTCACCGCACTGGGGGCCGTCGTCATGGGGCTCACCGCATCGGCGCTCGCGGGCTGCGCCCCCTCGTCGGCACAGGCAGGCGCCGAAGAGGTCACCGAGCTGCGCCTCGGCTACTTCGCCAACGTCACGCACGCGCCGGCGCTGGTCGGCTTGACGGAAGGGCTGTTCGAGGACTCCCTGGGCGACCTGGAACTGCAGACCGAGGCGTTCAACGCCGGCCCGGCCGCCATCGAGGCCCTGTCGGCCGGGGCCATCGACGCGACGTACATCGGCCCGAACCCGGCGATCAACACGTTCATCCAGTCCGGCGGGGCGTCGGCGCGGATCATCGCCGGGGCGACGTCGGGAGGCGCGGCTCTCGTGGTGCGCGACGGCATCGACACCGCCGGCGATCTCGCCGGAGCGCACATCGCGAGCCCTCAGCTCGGCAACACCCAGGATGTGGCGCTGCGCAGCTGGCTGGCCGGCGAGGGATTCGAGACGTCGACAACCGGAGGCGGCGACGTGACGGTCACTCCGACCGAGAACGCGCAGATCCTGGCGCTCTTCCAGAAGGGACAGCTCGACGGCGCGTGGGTCCCCGAGCCCTGGGCATCGCGCCTGGTGCTCGAGGCCGACGCGCACGTGCTGGTCGACGAGGCCGAGCTGTGGCCGGACGGAGACTTCCCGACCACCGTGCTGCTCGTGCGCACCGACTTCGCCGAGGCGCATCCGGAGGTCGTCGAGCGCCTGCTCGAGGGGCATGTCGCCGCGGTCGCCTGGCTCGACGAGCACGCGGCGGAGTCTCCCGAGGTCATCAACGACGCCCTCGAGGATTCCACGGGCAAGCGACTCGCCGACGACGTGCTCGCCCGCGCCCTCGAGAACGTGGGCTTCTCGGTCGATCCGCACGCCGCCGCCTTCGAGACCCTCGTCGAGAACGGCGTGCGGGCAGGCACGCAGAAGGAGGGCTCCATCGACGGCCTGTTCGACCTGCGCGCGCTGAACGGGCTGCTCCGCGACGACGGCGCCGAGCCCATCTCGGCGGCGGAACTCGGAGAGCAGTGATGTCGCCGCTTCAGGAGACCACCCGCCCGCAGCTCAGCGACGCCAGGCTGACGCCGAGTTTCGACGGGGTCAGCCCGCTGCCCGGCACACGCCCTCGGGTCGCGCCCGCGGTCCGCATCTCGCAGGTGACCAAGCGCTTCGGTGCCGGGCCGGTGGTGCTCGACGACGTGTCGCTCGACATCGCCCCGGGTGAGTTCGTGTGCCTGCTCGGAGCATCCGGATGCGGCAAGTCGACGCTGCTGAACCTCATCGCCGGCCTCGAGCCGATCACGTCCGGCGCCATCGAGACGCCGGCCGGCGGCTCGGCCGTGATGTTTCAGGAGGCCGCGCTGATGCCGTGGCTGACCGCGCGGCGCAACGTGGAGCTCGCCCTGCGGCTGCGGGGCGTGCCTCGCGGCGATCGCCGAGCGGAGGCGGAGCGACTGCTCGGCACGGTGAATCTCGCCGAGGCCGCCGATCGCCGCCCGCACGAGCTCTCCGGTGGCATGCGACAGCGCGTCGCCCTGGCCCGCGCCCTCGCGCAGGACCGCTCGGTGCTGCTGATGGACGAGCCGTTCGCGGCGCTCGACGCGATCACCCGCGACCTGCTGCACGAGGAGCTGGAGCGGGTGTGGCGGGCGACGGGCCGCACGATCGTCTTCGTCACCCACAACGTGCGTGAGGCCGCCAGGCTCGGGCAGCGGGTGATCCTGCTGTCGAGCCGGCCGGGTCGCGTCGCGGGCGAGTGGCGCGTGGCGAACACCGCCGGCCGGCGGATCGAGTCGCCCGAGGTCGCTGCGCTCGCCACCGAGATCACCGCCGAGCTGCGGAAGGAGATCAGCAGAAATGCCTCATGACACCGTCTTCGACGCCGCACCGGCCGCGGCGGTCACCAGCGCCGATGAGCTGCACACCCTCGCGACCGGTCTCGATCGCCTGCAGGCGCAGCAGGACCAGCGTCACTCGCACCTGCGCGAGGGGTTCGTCAAGGCGCTCCCGCCGGTGGTGCTTCTGGCGGTGCTGCTCGTCGCCTGGCAGCTCTCCGTGGTGATCGCGCAGCCGCGCCCCGACATCGCTCCCGGACCTCTTCAGGTCGCCGGCGCCTTCGGCGACGCGTGGGAATCGCGCCGCCTGCAGGAGGCGGTGCTCACCAGCCTCGAGCGCGGGGTGATCGGGTTCCTCATCGCCATCGTGGTCGGCACACCCCTCGGGCTGCTGCTGGCGGAGTGGAAGCCGCTGCGCCGCGCCGCAGGTCCGCTCATCTCCGGCCTGCAGGTGCTGCCCTCGGTGGCCTGGGTGCCGGCCGCGATCATCTGGTTCGGCCTTTCGGACGCCACGGTGTACTTCGTGGTGCTGATGGGCGCGATCCCCTCGATCGTCAACGGCCTGCTGTCGGGGATCGACCAGGTGCCGCCGCAACTGCGTCGCGTCGGCACCGTGCTCGGCGCGAGCAGGTGGCAGCTCGCCACCTCGATGGTGCTGCCGGCCGCCCTGCCCGGGTACGTCGCCGGCCTCAAGCAGGGCTGGGCGTTCTCGTGGCGCTCGCTGATGGCCGCCGAGATCATCGCCGTCGGCGGGTCGATCGGCTTCGGTCTCGGCTCGATGCTGCAGCAGTCCCGCGAGCTCGCCGACCTCGCCGGGGTGCTCGGCACGATCCTGCTGATCCTCGCGATCGGCATCCTCATCGAGCTGCTGCTGTTCGGTCCGCTCGAGCGCCGGATGCTGCGCAGCCGCGGACTCGTCCTGGGAGGTGCACGGTGACCGGCCTCGTGACGCTCGTCGGGGCGGGCCCTGGCGATGCCGGGCTGCTCACCCTGCGCGGCCTGCGCGCCCTCGAGCAGGCCGACGTCATCGTCGCCGACCGTCTCGGCGCGCGCACGGTGCTCGAGCAGCTCGAGGCAGAGGGCATCGTGCTGGGTGCCGAGGTGATCGACGTGGGCAAGCTGCCGGGTCACCACCGCGTACCGCAGGACGCGATCAACGCGCTGCTCGTCGAGCTCGCTCACGCCGGGCGCCGTGTGGTGCGTCTCAAGGGCGGCGATCCGTTCGTGTTCGGCCGTGGTCGCGAGGAGCAGCTGTTCTGCGAAGCGGCCGGCATCCGCGTCGAGGTCGTCCCCGGGGTGACCAGCGCCGTGTCCGTGCCCGCGGTCGCCGGCATCCCGCTGACCCACCGCGGCGTCTCGACGTCGTTCACGGTGATCAGCGCCCACGACCAGATCGACGCGCTCCCCGGCGGGGCCGATCACACCGTCGTGCTGCTGATGGGCGTCGGCACGCTCGCCCACTCCGCGCACACGCTGGCGACCGGACCACGCGGCGCGGACTGCCCCGTCGCGATCGTCGAAGACGGGTACGGCCCCGGCGAGCGCGTCACCATCGGCACGCTGGACACGATCGCCCCGCTCGCCGCGACGCGGCAGGTGCGCTCCCCGGCAGTGATCGTTGTGGGCGACGTCGTGCGGCTCAGCCCGCACGCGGCGGGGATGCTGCCTGCATCCGCCGGCGCCGAAACCGTCATGCCGGAACGCGCCGTCGCATCCGTCCTCCCCGAATCTGCCGCGGTCGCCGGCGATGAGCCTCGATCACGACTCGCGGCCGCGCTCGACGCGGGACTCGCCGTCGACACCGGCCTGATCCGCGCGATCGACTCCACGTTGGCGCCGGTCGCCGACCGGCCCTCGGCTCGCGGCGTCCGCGCATCCCTCTCCGCACTGCTCTCCCGAAAGGCATCCACCTCATGACCCTTCCCTCGCTGCGCGTCGCGATCGTCGGCGCCGGACCCGCGGGCATCTATGCCGGGAACCTGCTGTCGAACGCCGTCGCCGACCGCGGCGGCCGGGTCGAGATCGACCTGTTCGAGTCGCTGCCCGCCCCGTACGGGCTGATCCGCTACGGCGTCGCACCCGACCATCCCCGCATCAAGGGCATCGTCAACTCGCTGCACGAGATGCTCAACGCCTTCCCGCATTCGGATGCCGATCGCCGCACGATCCGGTTCATCGGCAACGTCGAGGTGGGCCGCGACATCGCGCTGGAAGAGCTGCGCGAGCGGTACCACGCGGTGATCTTGGCGACCGGCGCGATCCGCGACGCCGCGCTCGGCATTCCCGGCGTGGAGCTTGCCGGCTCATACGGCGCCGCCGACTTCGTCGCCTGGTTCGACGGTCATCCCGATGTCGCGCGCACCTGGCCGCTCGACGCCCGTGAGGTCGCGGTGATCGGCAACGGCAACGTCGCGCTCGACGTCGCCCGGGTGCTGGCGAAGCACGCGGTCGATCTGCGCACCACGGAGGTGCCGGACAACGTGCTCGCGGGGCTCGAGTCCTCGGCCGTCACCGACGTGCATGTGTTCGGCCGCCGCGGCCCGGCCGACATCAAGTTCACGCCGATCGAGCTGCGTGAACTGGGCGAGGTGCCCGGCGTCGACATCGTGCTGCACGACGAGGACTTCGACGGCGTCGATCCGGCGACGGCGGCGAACAATCAGCTCAAGATCATGCTGCGCACACTGAACGGCTGGCGCGATCGACCCGCGACCGGCGCATCACGCCGCCTGCACCTGCACTTCTGGCACGCGCCAGAGGCGATCGAGGGAGACGGCAGAGTCGAGAGCATCCGCTTCTCGCGCACGGCGGTCGACGCCGACGGTGCCCTCGTGTCGACGGGCGAGGTGCGCGAGTACCGCGTGCAGGCGGTGTATCGGGCGGTCGGCTACTACGGCACGCGCGTCAGCGGGGCGCCGTTCGATGAGAGTCGGGGCGTCGTGCCCAATGACGAGGGACGGGTGCACGGCGAGGCGGGGCTCTACGCGACCGGCTGGATCAAGCGCGGCCCGGTCGGCCTGATCGGTCACACCAAGTCGGATGCGCTCGAGACGATCGGTCACCTCGTTGCGGATGCCGAGGCGGGCGTGCTCGCCGAGCCGGTGGTCGCCGGCGACGTGCTCGAACTGCTCGACGAGCGCGAGACGGCGTACACGACGTGGGACGGCTGGCTGGCGCTGGATGCTCACGAGCGCGCCCTCGGGGCGGGGCACCGGCACGTCCGCGAGCGCGTGAAGGTCGTGCCCCGCGACGAGCAGGTGGCGATTTCGAGGCCGGGGGTGCTGGCCCCGTGACCTATGTGATCGCATTGCCGTGCGTGGATGTGAAGGATCGCGCGTGCATCGACGAGTGCCCCGTCGACTGCATCTACGAGGGCGAACGGTCGCTGTACATCCACCCCGACGAGTGCGTGGACTGCGGGGCCTGCGAGCCGGTCTGCCCCGTCGAGGCGATCTATTACGAGGATGACCTGCCCGAGGAATGGGTCGACTATTACAAGGCCAACGTGGAATTCTTCGACGAGGTCGGCTCGCCCGGCGGCGCCGCCAAGACCGGGGCGTCCGACTTCGACCATCCCCTCGTCGCCGCGCTGCCCCCGCAGGGAGCGGGACATGACTGACTACGACGTGCTCATCGTCGGCGGCGGCCCGGCCGGGCTCTCCGCCGCGCTCAACCTCGGCCGCTCCCTGGCGCGGGTGCTGGTCGTCGATGCCGACCGGCCGCGGAACGCGGCGACGCTGAACTCGCACGGATTCCTCACCCGCGACGGCGTGCCGCCGTTCGAACTGCGACGGATCGCCCGCGAGGAGCTCGCGGCGTATCCGAACGTCGAGATCCGCTCCCGCGTGCGGGTGACCGGGTTGGCGGCGACGCACAGTGGCGTGACCGCGACGGATGCCGAGCTGACGGCGACGGATGCCGGCTCAGCGGCGTCGGATGCTGGATTGACCGCGACGAATGCTGGATCGACGGCGACGCGTGCCGGCTTGACGACGACGACGCAGGCAGGGTTGCCCGCCGGTTTCCGAGCGGAGGTGGGGCGACGCGAGCCGACGGAGACGGTGTCGGCGCGCACCGTGCTGCTCGCGACGGGCCTGCACGAGACGCTGCCCGACGTGCCCGACCTGCGCGGCTTCTACGGGATGAGCCTGTTCAGCTGCGCTTCGTGCGACGCATGGGAACTGCGTGGGCGCGAGCTGGCACTGATCGGCGAGACGGCCGATCTGGCGGATCGCGCACGGCTGATCGCACACTGGACCTCACGGCTGACGGTGTTCACGCATGGCTCCGACGCGGTGACCACCGCCGAGGAGGCGGAACTCGTCGCCGCAGGGGTGGGCGTGGTGCGCGAGCCGATCGAACGGCTCCTGGGCGATCGGGGTCGCATCGAGGCGGTGCGTGTCGCCGGCGGAGAAACGCACACCGTGGACGGCGGCTTCGTGCGGCCGGAGTGGGACGCCGAGCTGTCGTTCCTCGCCGGCCTCGCCCCGGATCGGGATGCCGCGGGGCACGTGCTCACCGACCGCTCAGGCCGCACGAGCGTGCCGGGGCTGTACGCGGCGGGTGATGTCGCGGCTCCCGGACCGCAGCAGCTCATCGTGGCGGCCGGCGCGGGCGCGCGGGTTGCCGCCGTGATCATGCATGATGCGATCGGCGTGGTCACGGCGCACTGATCGCTGCCCGTTCGGATGGTGCGCGACTCAGCGTCCGCCGGGAGGGCCGACGATGAGCAGGATGCTGAAGATCACCGCGACCGCGGCGAGGATCAGCAGGGCGAGCACCCAGGGCCGGTGCAGGAACCAGCGCATGGTGCGGTCGTACCAAATGCGGTCGCGCGGGTCGTCGGTCTCGGTGAGGCGCCACTGTCCGGCCAGCCGTCCGCTGCGGTGCAGCCAGATCTCGGCCGGGATGGTGGCGTAGGGCACGATCGCGCTGGCGATCGTGAGGGCCGCGACGCCGGCGTGCCAGCGCTGGTGGAACGCGAGCAGCACCGCCGTCGCTCCGTAGGCGAGGAACACGAAGCCGTGAACGCCTCCGGCGATCGTGACCAGCACGGCCGGCTGGCCGACGGCGCGGGCGATGAGGGCGCTGATCAGCAGAGTCCAGGTGATCGCCTCGGCGATCGCGAGCACGCGGAACAGTCGGGCGGGGCTGCGGAACACGGGTCTCCTCGAGTCGATCTGATCCCACGCTAGGTGAGGCAGGCTATGCGAACGCCGCGTCCCCGCGTGATCTCGGCATGCGAGCCGGAGGAAGGACGAACCGCGGTCGGTTCCCGCTCGTCGTTGCACCCGGTCGATCGCCTGTGTTCCTCACCTGCCGAAACGAGCACTGTCGACACGACGTACGGCCGCACGCATCGCGCGCTCGGCACGTGGTCGACATCCGTCAGCGATGTTCCCGCGAGCGCTCCGAGCGCGCCGGACGTCGGCCGGCAGCGCACAGCGCATACCCGGTCAGAAGGGTGTGAGGTGTCTGGGTGGGCTGGCCCAGGGGTCGTCGGGTGGTTCGGCGTCGGGGGGTGGGTCGGTGTCGGTGAAGGTGACGGTGTTCTGGGCTGGGGGGTGGTCGATGTAGACCCGGCCGGTGGGGCTGGTCCATTCCAGCAGCCCGTCGGGGAGTTGTTCCACGTGCCAGGGGGTGTGGTGTTTGAGGACGTGGTGGCGTCGGCAGAGGGCTTCGAGGTTTCCTTCTTCGGTCGCACCGCCCAGGGCCGCGTCTTGGGTGTGGTCGAGGTCGCTGCGTCGCACGGGCATCCCGCAGCAGACGAACCGGCAGCGTTGGTCGCGGGCTCTGAGGTGTCGTCGCAGGGATTCGCCGGGCCGGTAGCGGTCCACGGCGAGCAGGCCCCCGGTGATCGGGTGGGTGAGCACCCGGTCCCACCCGGTGGCGGCCCCGGCGAGCAGGCGGGCGGTGGCGGGGTCGATCGGGCAGCGCCCGTCCAGTTCCGGTGCCGGTGTGCCGGCATCCTCGGCACCCATCAGGGTCAGTACCGGCACGGTCACGCTCACCTGCCCGCTGATCGCGGCGAGCAGCCCGTCGGGGGTGTCGTGCCCGGCCGGGGCGCCGGTGAGCAGCAGGTCCAGGGCCAGATCGGCACGCATCTGCGACAGCGTCCGCGGATCCTCGACCGGACGCGTATCGGCGAGGTCCTGCGCGCCCGAGCTTCCCCCGCCCGGGTGTGCCGCCGCAGGCCCGAACGACACACCCGCAGCACCTGACCCGGCACCCTCAGCACCGTCGAGTCGCTCAGCGCCGTTGGCGTCGGTGTCGGTGTCGGGCTGACCGCCCGTCAGGTTGGTTTTGGCCATGGCGGTGAGCCGGTCGAACACGCCGTGCACGAGCACCGCCGGGCCGCGCACGCCGAGTTCGGCCATCCCGTCCGGGACATCCGTCACCCACACGGCCCGCTTGTGCCGGGCATCCTCATGCCGCTCCTGCAACGACCGCGCCTGATACTGCTCCGCCAACCGGGCGGCGATCGCACGCAACCGGTTCGGGGACTCGTGCTCCGCGAACTCCAACACCCGCACGCTGTAGGCCTCCCGTGCCGTCGGGTCCTCCAGATAATCCCCGGCATCCACGATCACCCGGGCATGCCCGGCACTGATCCGCCCCGCACCCTGCGCCTGCCACACCACCGGGAACCGGTCGACCTTGACCTCCGCATCCGACATCCGCCGCTGCACCGTCCGGTCACTGACCCGCAGCACCGCCCCCAACTCCGCCGCCACCGACCGAAACGTCAGATCCACCTCATCCACATCCCCGGCAGCTTCCATCGCCCACCGCGACGCCAACGCCAGCACACCATCGAGCCCGGCCTGCATGCTCGTGATCGAACACTGCACGCTCTGCGCCAGATCGACCAGCTCATCGAGCGTGGCCACCTGCTCCGCAGAGACATCCATCAACGCCGCCATACCCCCAGTACACCCGCAGCCACCGACATTCGAAGCCCAGATCCGAGGCACAAAACCACCCCCGGATCACGAACGCATAACGAACCCCCAGCCCTCGGTTTCCCGTTCCGATGTGCTGCCGGCCGGTCCGGTGCTCCAGCCCTCAGCCCGGTGGAGTCCCGAAGCGCTCCCACGCGGCGCGAAGTGCGCGGGCGTCGGCACGGAGCATCTCGATAGGGCGGAAGTCGGGTCCATCGGAGATGTCGACGTTGCGTGTCGGGTCGTGCTCGGAATGCTGGGGGAACACGTGGCAATGGAGATGAGGCATCCGATGTCCCATCACCAGATAGTCGATCTTCCGCGGCTCGAATGTGGCTGCGATCGCGCTTCCCGCCCGTTGCACATCGGACCAGAAGGCCAGAAGTTGCTCTGGTGAGAGGTCTGCGAGGTCGGTGACGTGATCGCGGAGGATCACCAGCGAATACCCGCGGTGCGCTTGGTTGCGCGCGATGCGTGTGTGAGCCGCCGGCGTGGAGCCGATGAGGACACTGTGCTCGTTCTCTTCGAGGTGCATATCGTTGCACATGCCGCAGGAGTCAGCGTCGGTCATCGCTGACCATTCGTCGGCGGTCCACCACATCGCCTCAGGCTATCGAGAGCGTCGCGCACGACTGGCTCAGACGGGGGGGTGAGCAAACGCCCGCCGTCTGACACTCTTCAGGCGCCCGTGACAGATCTCCCGGGCTCGACGGACTGGTACTGCCCTCAGTTAGCGAGGCGAGCGTCAACCAGGATGCGTGCCCCTCAGGGCTGTGTGTCCGATCCCGGGAGGGGCAAAGACTTCCGGGTGTCGAGCGCGTTCCACTCCGCTGGCAGCGCTGAGGGAGGCCACTCGGGATCAGGAATCCACTGTGACCAGTCAGCGTCAAAAGGGAAGGCGCGCGCCAGCGCAGTCTTGGTGACGTTTTCCCCCGCACGCTTGATGAGCGAAAGCATGGCCTCGGGCCAGTGGCCCTTACGCGAGTAGAAGGCGAGTTCATCCTCGTCCTTATATCGGACAGACCATGCGCCGTCTGCATCCGTGGCCGTCCCAGTCCTCGGGTAGCACCAGCCTGCCGTTCGGCCCACTACCTGCGCCAGCTCGTCGCCGCACTGCCGATCCGACTGGACTCGCGACGACGGCAATGTGGTCGTCGTCGACAAGAACCCGTCCCCCAACAGCGAAGCCGACGGCCTCGCCGCGGCCGGCAAACGTGCGCACGCTGCGGAGCGCGATGGCGTCACCCGTTCTGAAGGGTTCGACCCTCGTGTCGATGGGTGCGCCGCGATGCATCCATAGATAGTGCCATGAGGCATCAGGTGCGAAGCCACGGGCCGCCGTCTTCTCGATGATGTCCGGCTCACGATGCGGCAGGAACCACCCGCGCAGACGGTCACGAACCCGTAACGCCCGCGGCGCGGACGTCGCGCGCCCCGCATCCGTCGCCATAAGCTCGACCACGCACCGGGACGAGCCCGGAAGGCACGTGCGGAAGGAGCATCCGATGAACACCGTCTTCGTCGCGCCCGCCGCCGACCACCTTCCCCTCGAGGCCTCCCGCTCCTGATCCGCGTGTGGCCTCCCTTCCGGAGCCACATTGTGAACACGCAGAACCCCGCGTCCTTCGACGCATCCCCCTTCGACATCTCCCTCACGTTCGCCGACACCGTTCTCGGCGACAACCAGCGCTGGTCCACCTGGCCGGCGATCACGCCGTCCGAACGAGGACCCCTTCCCTGGCCCGACTGGGTGGTGACCAGCGCCGACGCCGTCGACACCGAACTGGGCGTCCTGAAGACCGGCAAGGAGGCTGACGTCTTCCTCATCGAACGGGCCGTTCCCGGCGACCCGGCGCAGCGCACCCTGCTGGCCGCGAAGCGGTACCGCGATGAGACGCACCGCACCTTCCACCGATCGACGGCGTACACCGAGGGGCGGCGCACACAGAACACCCGCGACGCGCGCGCCCTGGCCAGAAAGTCCGCCCACGGCCGGGCGGTCGCCGCGGCGCAGTGGTCGTTCGCCGAGTTCGCAGCGCTGAGCCGCATGCACGAACGGGGGGCGCCCGTTCCCTACCCGGTGCAGGTGAACGGCACCGAGGTGCTCATGGAGTTCATCGGCGAGGGCAAGGAGGCCGCACCCCGGCTCGCACAGGTGAAGGCGGATGCCGCGCAGCTGGCCGACCTGTTCGATCAGGTCGCCGACATCATGCGCATCTTCGCCGCGGCGGGTTTCGCGCACGGCGATCTCTCGGCATACAACCTGCTCGTGCACGACGGCAGGGTGCGGGTGATCGACCTGCCGCAGATCGTCGACACCGTGTCGAACCCGCAGGGCCTCGATCTGCTGCACCGCGACTGCGTCAACATCTGTGACTGGTTCGCGCGACGACGCCTGGAACGCGACCCCGAGGAACTGTTCAGCGAGCTGCTCGCGGCGTCGTTCGCCTGACACGGTCAGCAGGCGTTCGACGCGAGCGCCGTGTCAGACCCCGCTCACCGCCACGTCGAGCAGCGCGGTCAGCGGCGGCGGCATCCGCTCGAGCGGAACCACGTCGATCACGTCGGCGGCGAAACGCGCCTTGCGGCCCGCAGCGGTGCCGGCGAAGCGGTGCAGCTGCTGCGACAGCGAGCGCTCGCGCTGCGCGGGCTGCCCCTGGAAGACCCGGAACCGCGCGAGCTCGCCGCGCGCGGCGAGCGTCTGCAGCACGAGCTCGGCGCCGGCCGCGCGGATCACCTCATCCTCCAGGTCCCGCTGGCATCCGAAGAACCCGACGGCACCCGGATCGTCGGCGGCGGCGGCCAGCATCCCCACGTCCTTCAGCACTCCGGTGACGTACCGTCCCTCTGCGGCGTCGTAGAGCCCGAGCACGCGCGCGTCCGGATCGTCGCCGCGAAGGCCGGTCAGCGCGCGACGCAGGTTGGTGACGCCATCGAGGTCGACCAGCGTCAGCGCCTCCAGCGACGCTCCGCGACGACTCGCGAGCGCGCGGAACGCCAGGCTGTCGCTTCTCCCCTCGAACAGCACGACCGTTCGCCGTGCTCCGCTGCCGCTCGACATGGCACGACCCTAACGCGCGGCGCGTCGTCACCACCCGTTCACCCCGCGCCGCCAGACTTCGAGAATGAGCGAAGAGCGTGCCCTGCCGCATCCGCAGCCCACCACACCGGCTGTCGACGACGTCCGCAAGCCCGGCGTCCTCGCCTGGGCGCTGTGGGACTGGGGATCGGCGGCGTTCAACGCGGTCGTCACGACCTTCGTGTTCAGCACATTCCTCGCCAGCACCTATTTCGTCGACGACGCCGTGCTCGACGCGGCGGGCGGCGACGCCAAGGATCCCGCCGTCGTCGCGGCACTCGCGAACAACGCCAGCATCATCGGCGTCGCGCTCATGATCGCCGGCATTCTCATCGCCGCGCTGGCGCCCGTTCTCGGCCAGCGATCCGACGGCACGGGCCGCCGCAAGCTGTGGCTGGGCATCAACACCTTCGTCGTCGTGCTGGCGATGGCCGCGATGGTGTTCGTCGACGGCGCGCCGGCCTACCTGATCCTCGGTGCCACGCTGCTGGCGGTCGGCAACGTGTTCTTCGAGTTCGCCGGCGTGAACTACAACGCGATGCTCGTGCAGGTGTCGACCAAGCAGGACATGGGGCGTGTCTCCGGCTTCGGCTGGGGAATGGGGTACGTCGGCGGCATCGTGCTGCTGGTGATCCTGCTCGTCGGCTTCATCGGCCTGGCGTCGAGCCCCGGCCCCCTCGGCATCACCACCGACGGCGGTCTGCACATCCGCCTCGCCGTGCTCGCGTCGGCGGTGTGGTTCGGCGTCTTCGCGATCCCCGTGCTGCTGCGCGTTCCCGAGATCCCGGCCGACGCACGCCAGGTGCGGGTGGGCTTCTTCCGGTCATACGCCGTGCTGTGGGGCACCATCACGAAGCTGTGGCGCGGCAATCGGCAGGTGCTGCTGTTCCTGCTCGCGAGCGCCGTGTTCCGAGACGGTCTCGCCGGCGTCTTCACCTTCGGCGCCATCATCGCCGCCCAGGTCTTCGGCTTCTCCTCCACGGAGGTGCTGTACTTCGCCGTCGCCGCGAACGTCGTCGCCGGCGTCTCGACGATCATCGCCGGCCGGCTCGACGACCGATTCGGTGCCAAGAACGTCATCCTCGCCTCACTGATCGGGCTCGTCGTCGCGGGCACCATCGTGCTGTTCATCGGCACGGCGGCCATCGGGTTCTGGATCCTCGGTCTGATCCTCTGCATGTTCGTCGGGCCGGTGCAGGCGGCGAGCCGATCGTTCCTCGCCCGCATCACGCCGGCCGGTCGCGAGGGCGAGATCTTCGGCCTCTACGCGACGACGGGGCGCGCGGTGTCGTTCCTCGCGCCCGGCCTGTTCGCCCTGTTCGTCGGGATCTCGGGCGACACCCGCCTCGGCATCCTCGGCATCGTGCTCGTGCTGCTCGCCGGGCTGCTGCTGATGCTGCCCGTCAAGGCGAAGCAGGCGGTGATCTGACGCCGGCTCCGATCATCGGCCACCGCGAGGCACGATCGAGGATTCCGGCCGAGCAGCGCGCTACCGTTCGAGCAGCGTGAGCGCCGCCTCGTCCGCACCGGCGGCGAGCAGCCGCTGCCGCATGCCCCGCGCCGCGATCTCGTAGGGTCGGTCGCTTCCGTAGAGCAGGGAGCGGGCGTTGGCCTGTTCGTAGAGGGCGGGCAGCTCGAAGGCGAGCAGCTCGATGCCCGCGGGATCGAGCTGCATCTCCCCCGCCTCGGTCGCGTACCTCACCTGAGCCTCGACATAGCCGTACCAGTCGGCCATCGCGGTGCGCACGGCGTCGCGCACCGGCCCGGGCTTGGAGTCGACGTCGGCGCTGACGGCGGCGAAGAAGCATCCGCCCGAGAAGACGCGCGTGCGGGAGTACTCGATGAGATGGTGCATGAGCGCCACCAGCCGCGGCAGCCCCCGCGCCTGGTCGCGCGCGGGCTCGACGACGACGGCCATGAACACGGTACGACCCGCCTCGACCGTGGCCAGCTGCAGGCCCGCCTTGTTCTGGAAGAGTCCGGCGATGCTGCTCTTGCTGTGCCCCGACACGTCGGCCAGCCGGCCGATGCTGAGGCCGTCGAGCCCCTCGACCGAGACGAGGTCGGTGGCGTACGTGAGCACCGATCGCCGCGAGGCGTCGCCGCGCGCGCGGCGGCCGTCGACGACGGCTTCCCGCACGCCGCCGCCTTGCAGGCGTTGATCCGACATGGCCCTAGTCTACGAACGATCGTTCCGATAGTCTATGAACGATCGTTCGTGTTGATAGGAGTAGCGCATGTCCACTGCGCAGAGAATCGCCGCCTCCGGCATCCGCATCCTCTCGGCGATGTCGCCTGCGTCGGCCGGACGACTCGCCACTTCCCTGTTCTTCTCGACGCGCCCCCGCATGCGGGTGCGCGATGACGACAGGCACACGCACGACAGCGCGCTCCGCGAAACCGTCGACGTGCGTGGTCGCCGGATCGTCACGTACCGCTGGGGCGCCGGCACCCGCGCGGCGCTGCTGATGCACGGCTGGAGCGGTCGCGCCTCGCAATTCGCCACCCTCGTCCGCGACCTCGTCGCCGAGGGGTATCGCGTGTACGCCTTCGACGCCCCGGCGCACGGCGCATCGGCCGGCTTCCGCACGGATGTGCGGGATTGGATCGCCGCCGCCCAGCGGATCTCGGACACCGACGGTCCGCTCGATCTCGTGGTCGGTCACTCGTTCGGGGCCTTCGCCGCACTGGCCGCGGTGCGCGGCGGGCTGCGCGCCGACCGCATCGTCTCGATCGCGGGCGCGGGCAGGGTGGACGCGTTCTTCGACGAGTTCGCGCGGACGCTGCGGATGTCCACGCGCACGCGCACGGCGTTCGAGGCGTCGTTCCACCGGCGTCTCGGCATGAGCCGCGCCGAGACCGATGCGCAGTTCGACTCCCTCATCGAGCCGCTGCCGCCGGGCACGGAACTGCTCGTCATCCACGACGCGGACGACCGCGCGCTCGCCGCACGGAACGCGGCGGACCTGCATGCCGCCCACGCCGAGCGCTCGCGCCTGCTGCTGACGCACGGACTCGGCCACAACCGGCCGCTCGGGTCGGATGCGGTGCTCGACGCCGTGCTCGCCTTCGCCGACGACGGCGTGACGGGGCTGGATGTCGCGAGAATCGGCAGCGGCGACGGCGATCGCGAAGGCACGCAGCGGCGCGCGACGTGATGCGCTCCCGGCATCTCGGATGCCGGCAAGCGATAGCGGGTCGGCTCCGCCGCATCCGCCGCGCCGGAGGAGTAGCCTTCCGGCGTGACCGTCATCATCGCGTTCCTCGCCAACGTCCTCGTCGCGACGGCCAAGACCATCGCCGCCATCGTGACCTCCTCGGCGTCGATGGTGGCCGAGGCGGCGCACTCGTGGGCGGATGCCGGCAACGAGATCTTCTTGATCATCGCCGACCGGCGCAGCGGCCGCGCCAAGGACGTGCGGCATCCGCTCGGCTACGGCCGGAGCGCGTTCGTGTGGTCGCTCATCGCGGCGTTCGGCATCTTCACCGCGGGGTCGATCGTGTCGATCATGCACGGCATCCAGGAGCTGGCGGAGCGGAATCCGGTCGAGAGCCCGACTGTGGCCTACATCGTGCTCGGCGTCTCGTTCGTGCTCGAGGGCGTCTCGTTCACGCAGGCACTGGTGCGCTCGCGTCGGCTCGCGCAGAAGCACGGCACCTCGACGTGGGACTACGTGATCGATACGAGCGACACGACGCTGCGCGCGGTGTTCTTCGAGGATGCTGCGGCGCTCATCGGTCTGGCCCTGGCGGCCGGAGCGATCGCGCTGCACCAGATCACGGGCGACGCGATCTGGGACGCGGTCGGCTCGATCCTGGTCGGCGTGCTGCTGGGCATCGTGGCCGTCATCCTCATCGCGCGGAACATGGCGTTCCTGGTCGGCACCAGCGTGACGCCCGAACTGCGCGCGCGGGCGGGACGCGCGCTGCTGTCGTCGGCGGAGATCGAGCGGGTGACGTATCTGCACATCGAGTACGTCGGTCCGAACCGGCTGTTCCTCGTCGCCGAAGTGGATCTCTCCGGCGACGCGCGCGAGCACGACGTGGCCCGGCGGCTGCGCGACATCGAACGGCGCATCGAATCGCACGCGACGATCGAGACGGCAGTGCTGTCGCTGTCGGTCAAGGATGAGACGTCGCTGAAGTTCGGCCCCGCCTGAGGACACCCTCGCTCAGGCGTCCCAGTGGTCGGCGAGCTTCGTCAGCAGACGCGCGAGTTCGGCGCTCTCCTCGTCGGTGAACGCCGCGAGCGCGCGGCCGAGCGCCTGGCGCCGTTCGCCGCGCACGCCGCGGAACAGGCGCGCGCCCTCGTCGGTGAGCGCGATGCGAGTGCGCCGGGCGTCGTCGGGGTCGGCCTCGCGCTGCACCCACCCGCGGTCGACGCCCTGTTGCACCAGCCGTGACGCCCGCGGCTGATCGACGCCGATCGCCTCGGCGAGGCCGCTCACGCTGAGCGGGCCGGATGCCGCGGCGAGCGCCTCGACCATGCGGATCACCGCAGGCGCGCCGTGACGCGCGCCGGCGTCCATCCAGGGGGCGCGCGCCCCGCCGTGAGGTCCGTGCGGGCCATGGCCGTGCGGATGCTGTCGCGGATGCGGTCCCCGCCTTCCGCGCAGGCGCGACAGGGCGGCGGCGATGGCATCGGCGTGATCGGCGGGCTCGGTGGACACGAGTCGACTTTACATGTGAATTGACATGGACATTGTTTGCATGTCAGACTGCATATACATGCAACATGACAAGTAAGGAATCCCATGAACACCGATGAGAACATCACTCCCGACTCCCGACCGTTCGGCTTTTGGATCACCGCGGTCGACCGCCTGCTGCGTGCCGAGTTCGCCACGGTCTTCGACGACGAGGCGGTCACGCGCCGCGACTGGCGGATGCTGAACCTGATCGACGGCACCGTGGCATCCGACCGTCCCCTGCGCGCACCGAAGCTTCGCCGGCTCATCGCGCTCGGCTGGATCGAGCGCACGCGCGACGGCTGGACGCTCACCGAAGCGGGGCGCCTGGCGAAGCAGCGCCTCGGCGTCTCCGTGCAGGAGATCCGCGACCGCGTCGCCGGCGCCGTGTCGCCGGATGAATTCACGACCATGACCGCGGCGCTCGAGAAGATCGCGCGGGAGCTCGGCTGGGAGGAGGGGCGCAAGCTCCCTCGCCGCGGACGCCGCCACGGCGAGCATGGCCGTCACGGCGGGCATGGCCGGCGCGAGCGTCACCACGGCTTCCGGCACGGATTCGGACGCGAAGGCCGACACGAGAGCCGGCACGGATTCGAACACGAGTACCGGCACGAGGGTGGGCACGGCTCCCGTCACGACCGTGAGCACGACGGCCGGCACGACCGTGAGCACGGACACCGGGGCTTCCGCGGCCACGGTGCACCCGCGCCGCACATCCACATCCATACGCACGGCTGAACGCGCAGGCTCGGCATGACGACCCCTCCCTGGATCACCCCGGTGTCTTCGGAGGGGTCGACATCGTCAGCATGTGGAATAGCCCGGCGCGCGAGACGGTTTGCCGATCACATGAGCCTTCTCGCGTCGACGCCGACCGTCGTCCCCACCGGCGGCGAGGCGCGCCTGGAGCGGCTGCTCGGGGAGATCTCGGTCAGCATCCGGTCGCAGCGTCGCGTCCTGCCGGCCGCCGACGACACGATCACCCTCGCCGCCGAGGGCATCTCCCTGGTGTACGTGCTCACCGGCGCGGCCACCCTGCCCGCCGGCCGTGGACTGCCGGAGTCGCTGTCCTCCGGCGACGCCCTGCTCTCCTCGGGACGGCACGCCCTCACGCTCCGCCTGCCGGCCGGCGCGGGCGCACTGGTCTCGCACCTGCAACTCGACGACAGCGCCGCGCACCTCGCCGACCTGCTTCCCGACACCGCCTGGATCCGTCACTTCGACGAGCTCGAGCCGGCAGCCGCTGCGCTCGCCCATCACATGGGCATCGACGATCAGACGACGCGTGAGCGTGACGGCGATCTCGTGATCTGCCGCATGATGGCCACCACGCTGCTGCAGTCCGTGATCCGCGCATGGAGCACGGTCGGCTGCGCGCCCGAGGGCTGGCCGTCGCGCACCGACGACCCGTTCCTCGATCGCGTGATCGAGGCCGTGCGAGACGACCCGGGGCGCGAATGGACGGTCGATCAGATGGCGGCGGTGAGCGCGCTGTCGCGCACGATCTTCGCCGAGCGATTCCGCCGAGCATTCGGCCGCTCGCCCGCGCAGTACGTCACCGAGGTTCGGATGCTCACCGCCCGCGCCCTGCTCGTCGACGGGCGCGCGGTCAGCGAGGTGTCGCGCGAGCTGGGCTACGGCTCCGATGAGGGCTTCAGCCGCGCCTTCCGCCGGCACACCGGCATGACGCCGTCGGCGTGGCGCGCGGGTCGCGCTCTCACGCCCGCCTGAAGAAGCTCCTTCCACCGCTCAGCGGGCGCTCCGGTTGGAGAGACCGAACAGCGCCGCGCCGACCAGCAGCATCGCGGCCCCTGCGGCGTAGGCCAGCTCGATGCCGAGAGCGTCGACGAGCATCCCGCCCACTCCTGCGGCGAGCATGATCGCGCCCTGGAACCCGACCACGACCAGACCGCCGCCCGCCTCGAGCCGATCCGGCATCCGGTGCCCGACCCAGGTGTTCACGATCAGCAGCCACGAGGCGAAGAAGAAGCCCCAGACGAACGCGACGACTCCGACGATCCACAGCGACGCCGAACCGGCGATGAGGAGCATCACGGACGCGCCGATCACGAGCGGTGTCACCACGGCGAGGGTGCGGTAGGTGCGGTCGATGCGGGCGCCGATCACGAGGTTGCCGATGAATCCACCGACGCCGAACACCGCGAGCAGCACGATGATGGTGCCCTCGTCGATCCCGCCGCCGTCGAGCTGCACTCTCTCGAGGGCGAGACGGATGTAGGTGTATGCCAGGGCGTGCCCGAAGATCACGAGCACGTGCCCGATCATGCCGATACCGATGCCGGGCAGTCGCAGCGTGTCGATCAGCACGGGGATGCGGGCGGCGTTCTGGGCCGGCACCGACGGGAGCAGGACGCGGAGTGCGACGGCGAGCGCCGCGGTGGCCATGGCGGCGATGCCGAAGACGCCGCGCCAGTCGAGCAGCTGGCTGAGCATCACTCCGACCGGAACGCCGGCGACGGTCGCCAGCGAGGTGCCCGCCGACGTGAACATGACCGCACGTCCCAGTCGCTCGGGGCCGGCGATGCGGGCCGCGACGGTGATCGACATGGTCCAGAAGCCGGACAGGGCGGCGCCCAGCAGCACGCGGGCGAGCAGCATGAGCGGCAGGCTCGGCGCGACGGCGACGACCACGTTCGACACGGCGGCGAGCGCCGCCATCCACACCAGCAGGGTGCGCCGGTCGAGGCGGGGCAGCGCCAGCCCGATCGTCGGGGCGACGAGCAGTCCGGCGAGCGCCGTGACGGTGACGAGCTGCCCGGCCTGACCGGGGGTGACCCGCAGTTCGGCGGCGATCTCGGTGAGCACTCCGTTCGGCAGGAACTCGGCGCTGACGAGCAGGAAGCTCATCGCCATCATGGCGAGCAGGGCGCCGTACGGCAGACGGCGAGTGGTCGCGACGGCGACGGGGACGGGCGCGGTGACGGTCATGATCTCAGCCTGACCGGATGGCGGGTGCGGCGCCCGACGATGCGTCCGCCGCATCCGACCGATCGTCCGGAGCCTCGGTCAGCGGACGAGCGGCGCTCCGATCGAGAGTGCGCCGGCGGTTGCGGACGAGGCCGAGGGGAACGGCGAGACGTCGCCGGCGAGCAGCAGGCCGATGGCCACCACCGCTCCGATGAGGAGGGCGATGAGGACGGCGAAGATCGCGATGGTCCAGCCGCGGTAGTTGCCGGGCGTGGCACCCGCCGCCGGCGGCACCACCGCCGGGTCGGGCGGGGGCGCCGTCGCGGCGGACGACGAGTCGGCGATCGTGCGACGCTCCGCCCGGGTGACCGGGGCGGGAACCTCCGCATCGGAGACGGCGGGACCGTCGCCGCCGGCACGCGGCTGCGCCGGCACGGGAAGTGCCGGCGCGAGACCCTCCGGGGCCGGCGGGATCGCGGCCGGAGGGATCACGGGCTCGGCGAGCGCGGCGGCCGAGATCGCCGGGTCGGGGATCTCGGGCTCGGGGATGTCGAGGTCCGCGATGGCCGCCTCGGCATCGGAGAGCCCGACGGTGTCGGGCTCTCCGGCGGGCGGTGCGGCGTCGGACACGTCGGCGTCGGCGGCATCCGGCGCGATGGCAGCCGTCGCGGTGGCGCCTGGTCCGACGGCATCCGTTCCGATGCCTTCGGCTGGATCGACGTCGGGCGCCGCGGACCCCGCCGCCGCATCCGGTTCGGCCGCATCCCGCGGCGAGCCGTGCTGGTCCTCGTTCGGGTCCGCGTCGCTCATGTCAGCCTCCGATCGACCCCGCATCGGTGACGCCCACGTCGGTGCGGTGAAAGTTGTGGAAGGAGCGGGATGCCGTCGGGCCTCGCTGCCCCTGATAGCGGTTGCCGTACGGACCGGAGCCGTACGGGTTCTCGGCGGGCGAGGTGAGCCGGAAGAAGCACAGCTGCCCGATCTTCATGCCCGGCCACAGCTTGATCGGCAGGGTCGCGACGTTCGCGAGTTCCAGAGTGACATGCCCGGTGAAGCCGGGATCGATGAAGCCCGCGGTGGAGTGCGTGATGAGGCCGAGGCGGCCCAGCGACGACTTGCCTTCGAGCCGTGCCGCGACGTCGTCGGCGAGGGTGACCTGCTCGAAGGTCGCACCGAGCGCGAACTCCCCGGGGTGCAGGATGAACGGCTCATCCGGGGCGACCTCGATCAGCCGGGTCAGCTCGGGCTGATCCTCCGACGGATCGATGAACGGGTACTTGTGGTTGTCGAACAGCCGGAAGTAGCGATCCAGGCGCACATCGACGCTGGACGGCTGCACCATCTCGGGCTCGTGGGGGCTCAGCCCGATGCGCCCTGATGCCAGTTCCGCCCTGATGTCGCGATCGCTGAGAAGCACGTGTTCAGCGTAACGGGTGGCGTTGCGCGGCGGGGCTGGTTGCGTTGACGGCGGCCCCGCGAGCGAGGGAGCCGGACTCACGGCGCGGGCGGATCGTCGGGATCGACGAGGCCCAGCCGATGGGCGAGGATCACGACGTGGATGCGGTCCCGCGCGTCGAGCTTCGCGAGCACCCGGCCGACGTGTGTCTTGACCGTCGACTCACTGAGGAACAGCCGCTCGGCGATCTCGCCGTTCGTCAGTCCGTGCCCGATCGCGAGGAAGACGTCGCGCTCGCGTTCTGTGAGCCGCGCGATCGGATCGGCGGGGGATGCCGCAGGAGCATCCGTTGTCTCTGCGGCGGACAGCTGCGGTGTGACCCGGTCGAGCAGGGCGCGGGTGATCCGCGGTGCCAGCACCGCGTCCCCGCGATGCAGGGCCCGCACCGCGGCGGTCAGCTCGTGTCGCTCGGCATCCTTCAGC
Source organism: Microbacterium sp. NPDC058345 (assembly GCF_042723855.1). Lineage (NCBI taxonomy): Bacteria > Bacillati > Actinomycetota > Actinomycetes > Micrococcales > Microbacteriaceae > Microbacterium > Microbacterium sp. NPDC058345. The sequence continues at coordinate 1,380,433 of NZ_JBHXIG010000001.1, read as the reverse complement.
AGGAAGCCACCGGCCCCCGCCCGGATCGCGGCGAACGCGTACTCGTCGAGGTCGAACGTGGTGAGCACCAGCACTCTGGTCTCGGGATGACGTCGCACGATCTCCGCGGTCGCGGCGATGCCGTCGACGCCGGGCATCCGCACGTCCATGAGCACGACATCCGGGCGCAACGCGGCGACCTGCGCGATCGCCGCAGCGCCGTCGCCCGCCTCGCCGACGACGAGCAGGTCGGGCTCCGCCTCGAGAACCATGCGGAACCCGACGCGGATGAGCGCCTGATCGTCGACGAGGAGCACGCGGATCGGATCGGTCATGACGGCGCTCCGTCCGTCGTGGCGGCGTGGGGCAGCTCGGCGCGCAGCATCCACTCCCCGTTCCCGGCCGGCGCCGAGACCACCGACCCGCCGAGCAGCGCCGCACGCTCCGCCAGACCGCGGAGGCCGAACCCGCCCTCCGATGCCGGTCGGACCGCGGCGTCGTTCACGATCTCGATCACGAGCGGGTCGGCGTCGTGATCGATGCGCACGTCGATCCTGGTGGCACCGGATGCGTGGCGCATTGCGTTCGTGACGCCCTCCTGCACGATGCGACCGATCGCGAATCGCAGCGCGGGCGGCACGGCCGGATCGCCGCGCACGGCGAGCGACACGGCGAACCCCGCACGTTGCGCCGCGGCGACCGTCTCGGCCGGGCTCACGGGCTCCAAGGGCGCCAGTGGAGCATCCGCGTCGCCGTCGCGCAGCACGCCGAGCATCGAGCGCATCTCGGTGAGGGCGCTGCGGGCGGTCGCCGCGGCGGCGGTCGACGCGGCCCGGGCGCGATCGACGTCCGCCGTCGCCGCGGCGCCCTCGGAGAGCGCGACGACGACGGTCAGCGAGTGCGACACGATGTCGTGCATCTCGCGGGCGATGCGCTCGCGCTCGGCGGCCGCCGCGAGCTGCGCATGCTGGTCACGTTCCACCAGCAGTTGGCGGGAACGGTCGATCACGGCATCCAGGTACCGCTTGCGATTGCCGACGTTGATGCCGATCAGCCCGCCGATCAGCCCCATCACCAGTTCGCCGATGACCGCGTTGATCGCGATCGTGAACGGGATGACACCGGCCGTCGACAGCGTGAACGAGAGCAGCGCGAGCGACGACAGCCCGATGGCGAGACCGATCCAGCAGGCGCGCGACGAGCGGTAGACGGCGAGCGAGTATGCCGTGACGAGCACCAGCGGTCCGCCGACGGGTACTGCCTCGAGCAGGTGGGCGGCCGAGACGACCCACGCGGCGGCGAAGGCCGCGACCGGCCAGCGACGCCGGCGCAGGAGCAGAACGCAGGCGACGAGAACGGTGAGCGGCCCCGCCACGGCGGCGAGCACCCCGGGAGTGCGGACGTTCGCCGCCGGAACCAGCGAGGACAGCAGGCAGAACAGGGCGATGAGCACATCGGCGAGCAGCGGATGCCTCGCCCAGAAACGGCGGATCACGCCGGGCGGACGCGGCAGCCGCAGCTCCTCGTCCTCAGGGACGGAGGCGCTGCGGCTGCGCGAGGTCGGCACGGTCACGACTCTACGACGTACGGCGGTCGGCGAAGCGGCCGACAAGGCTGCCGTCAGGCATCCCTCCCCCGCAGCACCGCCCACGCGGCGAGCATCCCCGCGGCGACCCACCCGCCGAGGGTCAGGAAGGCGATCGGCTCCTCGAGACCCCAGTCGCTCTGCGGCACGATGGCGTTCTGCGCGGCGGATGCGGGCAGGTAGTCGCCCAGCGCGCGGATCCAGTCCCAAGACGGACCCGCCATGCCGAACATGCTGAGCACGATCGGCAGCACGAAGAGCAGTCCGACGGTGGCGGCGATGGCGCCGGCGCCCGAGCGCAGCAGGAACCCGAACGCGACGCCGATGAGGGCGAACACGGCCATCGCGAGCGAGGCGACCAGGATCGGCTGGATGGAGCCGCTGACGTCGGACCAGTCGATCGCGGCGCTCTTCGACTCGAGGATCGGCGACACGACGGCCGCCGCGATGCCGAAGATCACCAGCGACGTGGCGAAGAGGAACAGCGCGAGCACGGCGGCCTTCGCCGCGAGCACCAGACCGCGGGTCGGCGTGGCGGAGAGGGTGGAGCGGATCATGCCGGTGGAGTACTCGCCGGTGACCGAGATCGCACCGAGGATGCCGGCGAGCAGCATCGTGAACTGGATCGGCGAGACGATCATCTGGACGCCGGGCATCCCGCTGTCGCCGATGGCCAGCGCCATCAGCAGCGCGATCCCCACCGTGAGCACGGCGACGATGGCGATCGACCACCACGTCGAGCGCAGGGAGGCGAGCTTGATCCACTCGCTGCGCAGCTGACGGACGAACGAGACCCTGAAGCGGGCGGCGGGCTGATGGGTGGCGCGAGCCTGGATGGTCGTCATGCGTGCGCCTCCTCGAGCGCGGCGCCGTCCTGCGGGACGGCGCGGGTGCGGTATTCGACGGACTCGCCCGTGAGGGCGAGATAGGCGTCTTCCAGCGATCCGCTGGTGGGAGTGAGTTCGTGCAGCGGGATGCCGCGCTCCGCGGCGAGATCGCCGATGCGGGAGGCCGGCAGACCGGAGATGTCGAGCGTGTCGGGGCTCGTGGCGACGATCTCGACGTCACGGCCGGCGAGCACGTCGGCGAGTTCGACGGATCGGGGGCTGCGCACGTGCACGCGGGCGGTGGTCCAGGAGCGCACGAGGTCGGGCAGCGCGGCATCCGCCAGAACCTTGCCGCGACCGAGCACGATGACGTGGTCGGCGGTCTGCGCCATCTCGCTCATCAGGTGGCTGGAGAGCAGCACCGTGCGACCCTCGGATGCCGCGTGGCGCACGAACTGGCGCACCCAGCGCACTCCCTCGGGATCGAGGCCGTTCACCGGCTCGTCGAGGATGAGCGTGTGCGGGTCGCCCAGGAGGGCGGCCGCGATGCCGAGGCGCTGGCCCATGCCGAGCGAGAACTTTCCCGCGCGCTTGCGGGCGACGGAGCCGATGCCGGTGATGTCGATCACCTCGTCGACGCGGGAGGAGGGGATGCCGTGCGTCGCGGCCATCGCCCGCAGATGATTGCGCGCGGAGCGGCCGGTGTGCACCGCCTTCGCGTCGAGCAGCACGCCCACCTCGGTGAGCGGCGCCGTGAGGTTCCGGTAGTCCGCGCCGTTGACGGTCACGCGGCCGGTGCTCGGCCGGTCGAGACCGACGATCATGCGCATGGTTGTCGACTTGCCCGCGCCGTTCGGCCCGAGGAAGCCGGTGACGCTTCCGGGGCGCACCGTGAACGACACGTCGTCGACGGCGGCCTTGTCTCCGTATCTCTTGCCGAGACCTTCTGCTGTGATCATGTGAACGACGGTATTCGCGCAGGCGTGCCCGCCGCGTCCGTCTGCAGGATGAACCTGTCCGCCGACCATGTGGCACCGTGGTGCCATGCCGGCGTGCGGCTGCGGCCGGGTTTGTTATGCTGGCCAGGCGCCGTGAGGCGTTCGGGGCTGTAGTTCAATGGCAGAACTTCTGCTTCCCAAGCAGACAGCGCGGGTTCGATTCCCGTCAGCCCCTCCGATGTGCCCGATGCTTCCGGGCATCCCCTCCCCGCGGGTCACCGTGTGCCCGAGATCCTCTCGGAGAGCGCTCGCGCCGCACGCACCGCGATCGCCACACTCATGAGCGTGGGGTTCATCGTGTTGGCCGTCGGGATGAGACCGTTGCCACCGACGATGAGGTTCTCGAAGCCCCACACCCGCGAGTACGGATCGGCGACCGAGGTCTCGGAGTCGACGCCCGCTCGCATGGTTCCCATGTAATGCAGGCTCGATCCGTTCGGCAGGAGCCGCGGTTCGGCGACGAAGGATCCCAGCGCCGCGCCCGCGCGCTTCAGACGCTCGGTCGCGGCGGCGATCTCGCTCTCCTCGACCTCCGTCAGCGCGTACTCGATCGTCATGTTCGGCAGCCCGCGGTAGTCGAGTTCGTCCTCGGAGAACGACACGCCGTCATCGACGCGCGGATGCTTCCGCACGCCGTAGCCCATGTTCACGTATCCCCAGCGGTTGCCGGCGAGAGGGTGCGCGGGGTCGAGCGGAAACGGCGGGTTCTCGGCGTACATGACCTGCAGCGAGAAGGGGTGATCGGGTTCGGAGAACGGAATGCGGTTGACGGCCGCCACCGGGTCGGCCGGGTTCAGCGCGCGACGCTCCAGCTCGACCTCGAGCTCGGCGTCGGTGACGAGCGCACCCATGCGGTCGGGGTCCAGCGCCACGGTCGAGATCACGACGTGGTGCTCGGTGAGGTAGCGTCCGAGCGCGGCGGGCCGGATGCCGGAGGCCCAGAGAAGCTGCGGGGAGCGGAAGGCATCGGCGGCGACCACCACGGCGTCCGCGGCGATCGTCGAGAGCGTCCGCGTACGCAGATCCTCGACCTCCAGCCCCGTGACGCGTCCCTCGGCGTGCGTGATGCGGCGCACCAGGCTGAGGTCGCGCAGTTCGAATCGCGAGGCGAGCTCGCTCGCCTCATCGAGAAGCGGGCCGAGGACGGTGTCCGCACCGGCCCAGAGCATGGACCCGTCCGGCTGGGGATCGCCCGCGACGGGCAGGGTGCTCACGCCGTACCCGTCGGGAAGCTCCGCGCCGAACTCGCCTTCGAGAAGCGACCGGATGGCCGCACCCACCGGGGAGGCGGCGAACGCCGCGCTCTGGTGATGCAGCAGTCCTTCGGCCGTCGAGATGAGCTGCTCCCATTCGGCTTCGTCCACGAAGGGGAGCTTCTCGCTGAACGCAGGCCGTGGGATCGCGCATGTCCAATGCGCTCCCTGTCCCCCGACGTTCGTCGCGGCCGCGGCCGCAGGGAACGTCGGAGCATGCGCCGAGCCCTCCCCGCCGAAGTCCAGCAGGTGAGTGCCCTGGCGGGCGGTGAACATGCCCTCGACGACCGCGCCGGCGGGGATGCCGAGCGACTCGCGGAACGCGCCGGCCTGCGGGCCCTGCGACATCTCGCGCGCGCGGGCCTTCTCGTCGGCGTCGGCGATGTTGCGTACGCTCGAGCCGGCGGGTGTCGTCACCTGAGGTCCTGCCTCGAGCATGAGCACCCTCGCTGTGGCCGAGGTCTCCAGGATCGTCCGGGCGAACGCCGCGCCGATCGGGCCGCTGCCGACGATCGCGATGAGGGGTGAGTCGTTCATGGTTCTCTCCTTCGAGACGGTTCAGGCGGTCGCGGGGACCGGCGCGATCGCGGGTTCGGTGGGGTTCTCGTCGGACAGACGGCCTGCGGGAAGGAACGCCGCCACAACGACACCCAGAGCGTAGACGGCCGCCAACGCCGCGAACACGGGCGCATACACGTCGTGGTAGATCTCGGCGACGGCGTCCTGCAGCGCCTCTGTCGCGGTGTGCACGGCCTGCGGGGTGAGCGTCGCAGCGTCCAGCGCCGACGGCAAGAGCGCGGCGACGCCGAAGCCGACGATGCCGCCGATGATCGCCGTTCCGAGCGTGGAGCCGATCTGACGGACCAGATTCGTCGTGGCGGTCACGGCGCCGAGGGATTCACGGGGCGCGGCGCTCTGCACGACGGCGAAGATCAGGTTCATGAACGCACCGGTTCCCACGCCGACGACCGACATCACCGCGGCCGGCGCCCACAACGGCAGTCCGAGAGGAAGGAGCGCCATGCCGAGCATGCCGAGGGCACCGAGGATCGTGCCGAGGATCGGGTACAGGCGGTAGCGACCGCTGCGGCTGACGAGGAAGCCGGTCACCAGGTTGCCGATCAGCATCCCCAGCACCGTCGCGATCGGCACGACGCCCGACACGGTGGCGCTTGTGCGATACGCCATCTGGAAGTACGTCGGCAGATACGAGGTCATCGCGAACAGCCCGGCGCCGATGATGGCGCTGAGCGCGAGACACGAGGCGATCGTGCGGTCGCGGAAGAGCGGGAGCGGAAGGATCGGCGCGGCCGCGCGGCGCTCGATGAGGACGAACGCCAGGAGCCCGATCGCGGCGATCACCAGGCACACCAGAGCCTGCGGGCGGATGGGACCCTCGCCGAACCAGGTCACGGCGAGCACGAGCGCGACGAGAGAGAGTGTGAAGATCATCGCGCCGGGAATGTCGAAACGTGGATGCGCTCCGCCCGGCAGAGCAGGCACGGCGATGAGCGCAACGACCAGGGCGACGATGCCGACCGGGACGTTCACCCAGAAGACCCATGACCAGCTCAGATAGTCGGTGATGAGGCCGCCGAGCAGCGGACCGACGACGATCGCGACGGGAAACGCCGATCCGATGATCGCCATGAAGCGCGGTCGCTCGCGCGGGCTCGTGACACGGGCGACGATCGTCTGGGACATGAGCTGCAGTCCGGCCGAGCTCATTCCCTGGGCGATTCGCGACGCGACGAGCGATTCCATGCTCGGGGCGAAGCCGCAGACCGCGGACGCGAGGATGAACAGCACGAGCGAGGCGACGAACACCCGGCGTGGACCCAGCACGTCGCCGAGCTTGCCGAGCACGGGAAGCATCACCGTGGCCGCGAGCGTGTACCCGACCATGATCCAGCTCATGTGCTCGAGCGCACCGAGCTGACCGCCGATCGTGGCGATCGACGTCGAGACGACGGTATGGTCGAGGGCTCCGAGAAAGGAGACGACGAGGAGAGATCCGACCAGGAGGCGGAGGCGGAGCGGAGAGAGAGTCATGACGGGGGCACCCGTACGACCGGGTGATCGACGCGACCTGGTGTGCCGCTGCGGCGTCCGTGCCGAGCGAACGGACTCACTGAGCCCCGACGTCGACTCGATCATATCGCTACTTCTGTCTGTTTTCAACTGAAGTGTCGATCGGTCCTGTCACGGAGGCGGGGACGCACGCGAGCCCGAGGGATTCGCGGTGCCGCTACGCGGTCACCGACGGTGTTCTCGATCTCTCCGACCCCTTCGATCCACATCCGCACGACGTCACCCGGCTCGAGAGGCGGAGGCGCTGCATCCGCGAGCCGCCCCCACAGCTCACCCAGGCACCCGCCGTTCCCGACCGTGCCCGATCCGAGCACATCGCCGGGCACCACGACGGAGTTGCGTGAGGCGTACGCGACGAGCTCGGAGAACGGCCAGCCCATGTTCGAGACGAGGTCCTCGCCGATCAGCTCGCCGTTGATGTGCAGCTCGGCGCGGATGGCGAGGAATCCCTCGTCATCCAGGTGCGGATCGAGCTCGTCAGCCGTGACGATCCAGGGGCCCAGCGTGAGGGCGAAATCCTTCCCCTTCGCGGGACCGAGCCGCACCTTCATCTCCCGCGACTGGAGGTCCCTGGCCGACCAGTCGTTCATGACCGTGTAGCCGAAGATGTGCGCGGCCGCGGCGGCAGGGTCGAGGTTCTCGCCGAGAGACCCGGGGACGGACCCGATCACGGCTGCGAGCTCGAGCTCGACGTCTAGACGGCGGGTCTCCGGCACGTCGATGCGCACGCCCGTGCCCCGCACCGTGTGCGGGTTCGTGAAATAGAACGTCGGCGCCTCGTACCACTCCGGCACGACCTCGCTCTTGCCGTCGACCGAGGCGCTCACGCCTTCCACATGCTCCTCGAAGGCGACGAAGTCGCGCACGGATGCCGGCACGATCGGCGCGAGCAGGCGCACACTCGTCAGCGGCACGCCGCGACCCGACTCGAACTCCGCCTGGCGGTTCAGCGCCTGCGCGAGGCCACCCGACAGCAGGGCCGCGACGGTCACGCCCTCGGGGAAGGCCACGGCCGTGTCACCGACGACGACCCCCTCGACGACCGAATCGTCCGTCGACCAGCGCGCGATCCTCACGCCCGCACCCGGGTGTCGAGCAGCTGTTCGGCGTTCCCGCCGGCGATGCGGTCGACGATCTCCTTCGGCAGCGACGCCGAGCCGAGGAACGCGACCGGGTCATCCAGTCCCATGTCGAAGGGGTAATCGGTCCCGAGAAGCACCCGCGATCCGCCGACGGTCTCGACGAGGCGCCGCAACGCGACCGGATCGTGCACGACGGTGTCGAACCACAGCCGTCGCAGGTAGGTCGAGGGCGCGTGCTCGCATCCCCGCGCCTCCGGCCTGGCCTTCCACGCGTGGTCGGATCGCCCGATCGACAGCGGCAGGTAGCCGCCGCCGTGCGCCACGACGATGCGCAGGCCGGGATGCCGATCGAGCACACCGGAGAAGATCAGGTGCGACAGCGCGACGGCGTTCTCGGTCGGCTGGCCGACGGTGTTCGACAGGTAGAAACGGTCGAGACGCTCGTCGAGCGAGCAGCCGAACGGGTGCAGGAACACGACGCAGCCGAGCTCGGCCGCTCGCGCCCAGAAGGGCTCGAGTCGGGAATCGGACAACTCGACGTCGCCGGCGAACGACGAGATCTCGACGCCTGCGAGCCCGCGCCCGAGCACGGCGTCATCGAGGTACTCCACGATGCGCTCCGGATGCTGCAGCGGTACCAGGCCGAGCCCGACCAGACGATCGGGGGCTTCGGCCACATGCTCGGCGATGAGACGGTTCGCCTCGCCGGCCGCCCACACGGCGATGCCCTCGGGCGCCCAGGGGTAGAAGTGGTTCGGCGAGGCGCTGACCCACTGGCGGTGAACACCCTGCTCGTCCATGTCGGCGAGTCGGGCACGCACGTCGGTGAGCTTCTGGATGCGAGCTCCGATCATGCCGCCGTTGACTTTCAGGCTCTCGGCGCCGTTGCGGCGAAGCTCGAGCGCCGCCGCCTCGGCCACGAGCTCGGGGGCGCGCTGCTCGACTCCCGCCTGCAACGACGGGAGCAGGACGTGCGCGTGGACGTCGACGATCACGTTCAGCCCGCCGCTCATGCCGGCTGCGCCGTGAGTTGAGCGACCCGGAACATGAGGCCGCCGGCGTCAGCATCCCGCACGCCGTCGAGCTGCCACTGGCCGAGCTGCACGGACGCTTCGACGACGGCCGAAGCGCGCGGCAGGCGGCGCGCATGGAACTCGGACCACAGCGACTCGTCGATGACGTCGCGGTGCACCAGGAGCTCCGTCAGCACGATCGCATCCTCCAGACCCTGGGCCGCGCCCTGCGCGATGGTCGGAGGACAGCTGTGCGCGGCGTCGCCGATGATGACGACCCGTCCGCGGTTCCACGGCTCCTCGACGAGGTGCCGCGTGAACCAGGTGTAATTGGCGCTCGCACCCGCCTCGATGTCGGCGCGGATCGCGTTCCACGGTCCGTCGTAGGCGCGGGACTGCTCGAGCATGATGCGGCGCGACTCGTCGGCGTCGACTCCGAAGCGATCCTGCGCCTTCTCGACGAGGAACGCGTACATCGTGTCATCGCCGGTCGGCGTGTACCCGGCGATGTACATCGGTCCCCCGTAGTACAGCTCGCTGCGCTCAACGTCGGGCGGCAACGAGACGAACGAGCGCCAGATGCCCATGCCGGTCGGCTCGGGCGTGACGTCGATGCCGATCAGCCCGCGCACAGCCGAGTTGAGGCCGTCCGCCCCGATGACGAGGTCGAAGGACCCCGCCGAGCCGCTCACGAGCAGCAGCTCGACCTCGTCGCCGGTCTGCTCGACGCCGGTGACGACCGAATCGAAGGTCACGCGGGCGCCGGCCCGCTGCGCCGCTGTCAGCAGGATCCGCGCGAGGTCTGGGCGGGACATGCCCATCGTCGACGGGTAATCCGGCCCCCCGGTTTTGAGGTCGGGCAGCGAGGCCACGACCGGGGCGCCGGGACCGGGCGCTCGGAGATTCAGACCTTCGAAGGCCTTGCCTGCGGCGGCGACCTCCTCCCACACGCCGAGCTGATCGAAGGCGCGCAGGGCGTTGCCCTGAAGGGTGATGCCGGAGCCGAGAGCGCTGAGCTCGGGCTTCGCCTCGAAGACCTCGACCGCGACTCCCGCGCGGGCGAGCTGGATGGCGGCGGCGAGCCCGGACACTCCTGCGCCGACGATGGCGACGCGCTGCACTGCAGTCATGTTCAGAACCTCTCTGTTCCGTGTTGTTGTCTGTGTGGCCGGCTCAGAGCACGGCGACGGGGTTGATGGGCGAGCCGACGGCTCCGGTGATGGGAAGCGGCGGAGCCGAGAGGAAGAACTCCCAGCTTCTTCGCTCGAGGCACGCCTCCGCCAGCTCGTCGAGGTTCCACATCTCGCCGATGGTGAGCCCCATGTTCGGGATCACGACCTGGTGGAGTGGCTGGAAGGCGGGTGCATCGAACTCGTTCGGTCGCACCTCGAAGCCCCAGGTGTCGGTCGCTATCGCGGCGATCTCGGAGCGATGGAGCCACCCGGCGGTCGTCAGCGAGAGTCCCGGCGCGGCGCCTCCCGCATAGTCGCCCCAGCCTTCCCGTCGGGTCCGCGCGTACTGTCCCGTCCGGATCAGCACGATGTCACCGCGGCCGACGCGGCTGCTCTCGCCCTGCGCGGCGATGCACGCCTCGATGTCGGCGGCGGTGATGGCGTAGCCGTCCGCGAGCTCCCCCGACCCGGGTTCCAGGTGTCGTCCGAGGTCGAGGAGCACACCTCGACCGACGATGACGCCGGCCGCGTGCTCGATCCCCGTCACCAGATCGCCGTCGCTGGTGACGACGTCGCCCGCACGGCGGCCGTTCCATGCTCGTCCGTGGTCGAAGATGTGGCCGAGGCCGTCCCACTGGGTCGAGCACTGCAGCGGCATCGCGATGACGTCGTCCGCGCCTCCGAGGCCGTGCGGGAAACCCTGGCTGCCGCGCTCCGCATCCGTGCCCGTGTCGGTCATCGTGTGCACGGGGTTCGTGCGACGCCGCCAGCCCTTCTGCGGGCCGTCGGTGTCGAAGCGCTGGGCGAGCGAGACGACCCGTCCGGACTCGACGAGCGACGCCGCGCGCGCTCGAGCGGCGTCGTCGATGAAGTTGAGAGTGCCGAGGACGTCGTCCTCGCCCCAACGCCCCCAGTTGCGGTACGCGGTCGCACGGGAGGTGATCTCCGCGGCGGGGTCGTCGCGGTCGAGCGCTGTCGGGTCCTCGTCGCGGATGCTCATGCGGAGGCCTCCGCGACGCACCGCACGACCTGCGCGCCGAGTCCGGTGATCGTCCCGCGCATCTCGTCGCCGTCCTGCAGGAATCGCTTCCAGTGCTGCCCGTTGCCGGCGGGGCTTCCGGTGAGAAGGAGGTCACCGGGGAGGAGTGGCATCGTCTGGCTCGCGGCCGAGATCAGCGCGGGGACGTCGAAGAGCAGATCACTCGAGGAGGAGTCCTGCTTGATCTCGCCGTTGAGCGCGAGCGTCACCCGCACGTCGGACGGGTCGATGAGGCCGGACGGCACGAGGAACGGCCCTGTCGGCAGGAACCCCGGGGCGTTCTTCGAGCGGTACCAATCGGTGCCGATCTCCTTCATGTCCTTACGGAACACGAGGTCTCGGGTCGTGATGTCGTTGACGATCGTGTAGCCGGCGACGTGGTCGAGCGCATCCTCACGGGAGACGCGGAAGGCCTCGCGTCCGATCACGACGGCGAGCTCCAGCTCCCAGTCATGGACCTCGCTGTACGCGGGAAGCGCGAGCGGAACGTCATCGCCGACCACGCACGCGGGCAGGCCGATGAAGAAGTACGGTTCGCCGTTCGCGGCACGCTCGTCCATCATCTCCGCCGCGAAGGCGCGGGCCTCCTCGGGGGTGCGCTCGGTGTTCTGGGTGAGTCCTGCGGCGACGAGCTCGATCACATGCTGCCGGTAGTTGGCCCCGGTCTGCAGCACCTGTCGTGGCTCGACCGGCGCGCAGAGCGTCACCTCGTCGAGCGGCCGCCACGGTCCGTCTGCGTCGACGAGCGCGGCGAGACGCTCCCACCCGGCGGAGGCGTCAGCCAGGAACGCGTTCAGATCGTCGGCGCCGAGTTCGGCATGACCGACGGGGCGGATACGGCGTCCCGCGACCAGTCCCAGGCTCACCCGGTCTCCGTCGCGGAAGCGCGCGAGGGCGAAGCGGTTGTCGAGTTCTCTCTCGGAAGTCATCGTGATTCCTTGATCGTGCGGAGTGGTGCGAGGGATGCCGATGCCGGGGATGCCGACCGCCCCTCACCGGTCGGCATCCCGCGTCTCACCCCTGGCCGTGCTTGGCGTACGGGTTGAACAGGGCTTCCTTGATCTCGTCGGGCACGCCTTCCTCCGTCGCGGACGGCCCATCCGCGGGTGGGAAGGACTCGGTCATCGACATCGGCATCGCACCGTTGCGGTAGAAGTTGTTCGATCCGAGCGAGGGCTTCCAGGTGTTGGCCTCCCAGTCCGGCACGTAGTTGCGGTAGCCACCGGTGTTGAGCTCGATCCGCAGCGTCGACGGCTCGCGGTAATACAGGAAGGTCTGCTCGCCGATGCCGTGGATGTTGGGACCGTACTCGATCGGAATGCCGTTCTCCATCAGGGTGTCGGCGGCGATGAGCAGCTCTTCACGGGTGTCGACCCAGAAGGCGTAGTGGTTCACCCGGCCGGCGCGCGTGGACCCGTCGAGCACCACGCCGAGGTCGTGCGACTTCTCGTTGGTGGTGAGCACGGAGAACACCGAGATGGGTGCTTCGTCGAGCACTGTGCGGGCCATGAACCGGAAGCCGAGCACGTCGACGTACCACTTCACGAAGGCGTCCACGTCGGCGGTCGCGACGGTGACATGGTCGAGCTGTCGCGGGGCACCGGCGACCTTGCTGCGCTTCTCGGGGCGATCCGGGTAGATGGACGCGGCCTCGGTCGTCGACTGGTGGCGCTCGACGTCCCAGTGCAGAGTCATGTCGTGACCGAACGGTCCGGTGAAGCGGTACGCGCGGCCGATCTTGAACCCGTCGATCCACTCGCCCTGGATGCCGGCCGCCTCGATGCGCTTCGCGGCCTCCTCGAGCGCCTCGGCGCTCGAGGTCCGCCATGCCATGGTCTCGAGCGCGGGCTCCTCCCCCGGGACCACCACGACCGAAAACGCGTAGTAGTCGCCCCAGCAGCGCAGATACACCCGATCGTCTTCGCGGGCCACCTCGGTGAGGCCGACCTGGGTCTTGTAGAACTCCACTGAGGCCTCGACGTCGGGCGACGTGATCGCCACGTACGAGAGGTGGGAGAGCAGCTTGATCATCATCGATCCTTTCGATACCGGCCGTGTCATCCGGCCGGTATCCACTATCGCCAGGCGAGACGCATCAGGGAATCCGTGGTTGCCGATCCGTGTCATCAGCTTCAGTTATGAGTCGAAGGAAATGATCGGCGACGCGGGAATCGCGGCGAAGCCTCACCAGGTCCGTGGCGTGCACTCCCGATCGACGGACCTCGACCGCACGGCGGAGGGTGACCCGCGCCGCATCCTCCCAGCGCTCCGGCAGCACGAGTTCACCGTCCTCGTCGGCGATGCGCACGCGCACCGACCGACGCTCGTCGTCGACGCGGATCTCGACGCGAGACGGTCCGATCGCGGCGATCCTGAGCGCCGCAGCCGACGCCTCCCGACGGCGCAGCTGGAGCGTCACGACGGCGTCTCCCGCACGGGCGTCGGCGATCCCCCCGAATCGCGTCGCGGCTCCCGCCCCGGGCCGCAGCTCGGCGCCCGCGAGCGCCCCGGCCCACGCCGCCGCATCCGTCATGACGGCGTGCAGCTGCGCGGTCGGGGCGGTGACCTCGATCTCGATCCGCGGGAACCACTCCCGCCGAGCCACGACATCCTGCTCCACATCAGGTCGGAACCAGAGCCGCTCGAGGATCACGGATGCCCCGAGCGGAGGGTCGAGACCTGCTGATCCGTCGGGCGTGAGGATCGCGAGCTGGTCCGCCCGGCATTCCGCCGCCCGTGACCCGACCACGATGTCCGCGTCGTGCATGCTCGGCGCGGTCACCGCCGACTCGGTCAGCTCGGCCAGGGCGATCCGGTACCTCGCATCGTCGGTGAACACACGCACGGCCGTCATGACGCCCCGCTCTCTCGGATCCACTGCGCCGAGGCATCGGCGATGGCGACGGCGTAATGGCCGTCGGCCCTGATCTCGTCGTACTCGCGGGGTTCCTCACCGGAGAGCAGGGATGCCAACCCGCGCCACTCGGCGACGTAGCCGTCGGTCCGCTCCCGAGGGTGCTCGGTGCGAGCGCCGTTGATGCCGCGCACCATGACTCCGGCGCTTCCTGCATGCACGAACGCTGGCGGGAAGGAGATCTCCACCTCGTCCACCTCGGTGAGCAGGCGCAAGGTCCACGCGGCATCCGCCCCGCTGGGAAGCATGACGGCCGTAAGGGAGATCGGGATGCCGTCGGCGATCAGCCCGATCGCGTAGCCGATGGGCGCGACGGGCCGCGCGTACACGACGCGCTCGAATTGCGGTGCGAGGTCACGGATGAGGGGGAGGTCGTGCACCGCGAGTCCCAGCACCAGGCTGCGGACCACCGCGGCCGCGAACCCGGGGTCGCTCCAGTCAGGCGCGGGCCGCGAGGCGTTCGACGACGCGGTGGCCGCCTCGCTCACGACGGCGTGGTAGCGGTCGTTGGGGGGAAGCGCGAGACTCGCCGTCATCGACTCGATGCGCCCGCCGTGTGCCAGCAGGTGCTTCTTCGCTCGCGTCCACGCCGGGTCGTAGACGTGGTTGGTCCCGACGACGAGAGCCGCTCCTCGAGCACTGCATTCGTCGATCACGGCATCGACCTCCTCGTGCGTGAGCCCGATCGGCTTCTCGCAGAGGATCGCACGCTTGCCCGCGCGCAGGGCGGCGAGGATCTGTTCCGCGTGGTGTTCCGGTGGACTGCAGATCACGACGACCTCGACGTCGGGATCCCCCAAGAGCGCGTCGATGCCGGCCGACGAGCGGGCGCCGACCGACTCGGCGAGCCGATCGGCCCTGCCGCTTCCCGCGTCGGCGACGTGCACGACCGCGAAAGCACCCCCTATGCGCGCGAGCGTCGGAGCGTGCAGCGCCCAGGCACCCGGCCCGGCCCCGATGATCCCCACTCCGTACGGCTTACCCGCCATGCGCCGATCTCCTCGCAAAGGGCTACACTGGCCACTTAAGCCGAAAGCCTACATAAGATGCGCCGATCTCGACACTACGCACATCAGACAGGCCCGGAGTCTTCTTCATGTCAGGATGTGCCATGGCCAGCGAATCCACCCTCCGCTTCTCCGCCCAGACGGACGAGGTCACAAGTCTGCTTCGGATCGTCAACATGGTGCGCACGGGCGAGGCGACGACCAGGCCTGAGATCGGGCGCATCACCGGGCTCGGGCGCGGCGTCGTGACCCAGCGCATCGATCAGGCGATCGAGATGGGCTACCTGGCCGACAGCGAACTGGCCCCCTCGACCGGCGGTCGCTCGGCTCGCACGTTGCGCTTCCGCAGCGAGCAGGGGCTCGTCGTCGTCTGCGCGCTGGGAGCGCTGCACATCCGCGTGGGCATCGCCGATCTCGACGGCGCGCTCATCGCGCATGCGCACGAGGCGTGGGACATCGCCAGCGGTCCCGACAAGACGCTCGCCCGCGCCATGGAACTGGCCGACGGCCTGCTCGTCGAGCAGGGCGAGGCGCCGGTGTGGGCCGTCACCGTCGGCCTGCCGGGCCCTGTGGACTTCGCGACCGGACGGCCCGTGGCCCCGCCGATCATGCCGGGATGGAACGGCTTCGACGTGCGCGGCACGGTCGAGGAGCATTTCGATGCCCCCGCGTGGGTCGACAATGACGTGAACCTTCTCGTCTTCGGCGAGCGGGCGCGACGCCATGCCACCGAGGACGACCTGATCTACTGCAAGATCGGCTCGGGGATAGGGTCGGGACTTCTCTCGCAGGGCCGCGTGCACCGGGGAGCGAACGGCGCTGCGGGAGACATCGGGCACGTTCGCGTGAACGGCTCGAAGGAGCCGTGCCGCTGCGGCAAGGTGGGCTGCCTCGAGGCGGTGGCGGGAGGATGGGCGCTGGTGCGAGACGCCCGTCAGGCGATCGAAGCGGAGAACGCGACGGGGCAGCTGGCGGATGCGGTGCGAGGGGGCGCACCACTCACTCCCGAGGCCATCGCCAGAGCGGCGGAGAACGGCGACAGCCTCGCGATCGGCCTCGTGCAGAGTTCGGCGCGCGTGGTCGGCGAGGCGGCCGCGACACTGGTCAACGTCTTCAATCCGAAGGTCTTCATCATCGGCGGCGCGGCGGCCGCGGCCGGCGAGCTCTTCCTCGCCGAGGTCCGCCAGCGCGTGTACGAACTGTCCCTCCCCCTCGCCACGCGCGACCTCCAGATCGTGCCGTCCGTCAATGACGCGCAGGAGCCGCTCCGCGGAGGAGCGGCACTGGCGATAGAGACCCTTTTCGTGACCACGTTCCCGCGGTGGTTCTCGGGAGGTCGTCCCACGGTGCAGGTCACCGCCTCCGTCTGAGGTCCCCGGCTTCTTCCGGAATTCTGCATAAGTGTGTAGCTTATGTTCTGAAGCCCCACGAAGGAGTGACATGAGCCTCGCCATCCTGCGCGATGACGCACTGACCACGGAGACCGATGCCTCGGCCCTCCGTCTGTCCCTTCCCTGGATCCGCTCGCTTCCGCTCGCCTGTCTGCGAGATGTCGCTGTGTCGATCGACGGCTCTCCCGTCGAGGGCATCCGTGTCCGTCTCGCCGACCGGGACCTCGATCCGCGCGCGCTCGCAGACGTCGAGGCGTGGTGGCACGTGCAGGACCGCGTCGCGCTGACCGGCATCCCCCACCTGAGCCCCGGGGAGCATCACGTCGACGTGTCGTTCTCGCTGCTGATCCCGTACCTGCCCGGAGGACACGACGCGCCCCTCACACTGCCGTTCCGTGAGGATCGGCGCTGCGTGCTCGACGCTGTGGTCCCGCGCGCCGACGTGGCACGCGACGTCATCTGAACCGATTGCAACGCCCGATCGAAAGCGAGTGCTCACCATGCCCCTGCCCGAAGACTGGACGCTCACGGCGAGTGCGTTCAACTGGACCCCCGATGTCATCCGCGCTGAACGGACCGCCGAGGACATCGCCGTCTCCGTCGTCGCCGACGGCATCGCGTCGGCCATCGAGGTCGAGGCCGGGCAGGTGTGGCGGGGCTTCCCCTCGCCCACGACCGCCGAGGCGTCGGCGCTTCGCGAGCGTCTCGCCGCAGCGGGTGGCCGAGTGAGCATCGTCGGCGGCAGCATCGACGACTGGACGAGCGACGGCCGACGACGCACGGACCAGGAACGGTATGACTTCCTCGTGCCGCAGCTGCACGCCGCCCACCACGCCGGCGCCATCGGCGTGCGGCTGCCGATCGGCCAGTCCGGGCCTCGGCTGCTGGCGCGCCTCCTTCCGCTGCTGCACGACCTCGACCTCGTGCTGTTCGAAGAGGCGCAGGGCCAACAGGACCCACGCAGCGACGGGTATCGCGACGCGTTCGAGACCATCGCGGCGCTCGACGACCCGCACGTCCGGCTGCTCATCGACATCAGCATGCTGATGCCCTCACTGCCCGACAGCTATCTCGAGGTGCTGCGACGCGGCGGTGTCGACGGGGCGCTGCTCGCCCGACTGCGCACCGCCTGGCGGGATCCCGAGACGCACGACGCCGTCATCGACGCGCTGCGCAGCGGCAGTGTGCCTCCGGCGGTGCACACCATGTTCATGAACCTCGTCGTGCGGTTCGGCCGATCGGAGGCGTCGGACCTGCGCGATGTCCTCCCGTGGACCGCGGGCGTGCACCTGAAGTTCTGGGATCTCGACGACACCGACGGCCGGATCACACGCCCCATCGCCGAACTCGGCCGGGAACTGCGGGTCGCAGGATTCGCCGGCACGCTGTGCAGCGAGTGGGGTGGTCACGAATGGATCGAGGACGCGACTGCCGTGGACGCCACGCGACGCCACCTCGATCTCGCCCGCTCGGCACTGGTCGCGGCCTGAGCGCGGCGGCTCTGCTCGGAGCGACCGCGGAGGGCGGAGAGGAGCTTCTCGCCCCTCTCAGCCCTCCTGGTTGTAGTACGGCCAGGGCAGGAACCGACGCTCGCCGCGACGGTCGGGGCCCGTGAGGGAGATCTCGCCGTTCGCCGCCCACTCCACCCCGCGGGGGAACATGCGGATGAACTCGATGCGCCGGAACGTGTCGATGTCATGCCCCACCGTGATGGTGAAGCTGCGGCCCGCACCGTACTCGTTGATCCACGCCACGGGCTGGTGGGTGTTCACCCCCTGCATCCCGCTGAGCCCCTCTTCGGGGATGGCGACGGGGTAGTGCGTCATCGGCCACACCGGAGCGTTCTCGTACGACTCCAGGTCGTCGAACACCGTGAGCAGCACCTGCGCACCCTCGTACATCTCGACGCCCATGAGGATGTCGTCGCCCGTGACAGTCCACGAGGCGCTGATGCCTTCGGTGATCTCGTGGCGCGGTTCCGTCGTATGCAGGAGCGCTTCACCCCACGGGCGCGGACGAAGTCCCGTCCCAACGCTGAGCTTGGCTCCGCGCATGACGTTGTACTCCTCGGGGTAGCCCCAGTCGTCCTCCTGCACCGAGGAGCCGTGGAACCAGACGATGCCCTTTCCGTCGTCGTGCACGAACTTCAGCAGCGCGGCATCCGTCTCGGCTCCGAAGCCGACGGCCTTGTCGAAGAAGCCGTCCCTGCCCTCGAAGACGACGATCACGACGTCGTACTTGTCGATGATGTCCGACCCGAGACCGCGGGGGTCCTCGATCACGCGCACGCGGAAGCGCCCGGTGTCCTCGAGGAGTGCGGTGAGCCACTCGTTGTGCTTGCGGAAGCTGCGGAACTCGTTGTCGTGCTCCCTGGTCATGTGCCCCGAGAGGATGAGGGCGTTCAGAACGTCGGCCATGTCAATGCGATCCTTCGGCGTGAGTGGAGAATGCCGAGTCGAACGCGGCGTGCGGCGGAGTGATCTCGGCGAGCCTGCGGACGAACGCGAGCGCCTCGGGCCCTCCGACGAGTCGGTCCATGCCCGCGTCCTCCCACTCGACGCTCGTCGGCCCGTTGTAGCCGATGGCGTTCAGCGCGCGGAAGATCGGTTCCCAAGGGACCGCACCATGGCCGGTGGACACGAACGTCCACCCGCGACGTGGATTCGCCCACGGCAGATGCGAGCCCAGCACCCCGTTGCGCCCGTCGAGGTAGGTGACGGACTCCTTCACGTGAACGTGGAAGATGTGCTCGGCGAAATCGAGCACGAAGGCGACGGGGTCCAGTTGCTGCCACACGAAGTGCGACGGATCGAAGTTGAAGCCGAAGCTCTTCCGGTGCCCGATGGCCTCGAGCGCCGCCTTCGCAGTCCAGTAGTCGTAAGCGATCTCCGAGGGATGGACCTCCAGCGCGAAGCGCACGCCCACGTCCTCGAACACGTCGAGGATGGGGTTCCAGCGGTCGGCGAAGTCCTGGTATCCGGCGGCGATGAACGCATCGGATGCCGGCGGGAACATCGCCACGGCTTTCCAGATCGACGAGCCGGTGAAGCCCGTCACGGTCTTCACGCCGAGCTTCGCCGCGAATCGTGCGGTGTCCTTCAGATCCTCCGCAGCCCTCCGCCGCACACCTTCGGGGTCGCCGTCGCCCCAGACGCGGTCCGAGAGGATGTCGCGATGGCGCTCGTCGATCGGGTCGTCGCAGACCGCCTGCCCCGTCAGGTGGTTGGAGATCGTCCAGACCTGGAGGCCGTTGCGGTCGAGGATGTCCTTGCGGCTCTGCACGTACGCCTCGTCATCCCAGCGGGAGACATCGATGTGATCTCCCCACGATGCGATCTCGAGTCCGTCATAGCCCCATTCCCCGGCGAGGCGCGCCACCTCCTCGAAAGGCAGGTCGGCCCACTGGCCGGTGAAGAGGGTGATCGGTCTGGACATCGTCGTCTCCTTCTGGGTGGCTGCGCCTGTGTGAGAGATGGTCGGAACGCCGCGGGGCGGGGATCAGTGCACGCCGACCCAGCGGCTCTCCGCCGCGGCACTTCGTTCGACGGCGTCGAGTACGCGCTGCACCCGCACGCCCTCCTCGAAGGAGGGGTGCGGGTCCTCACCTGCCGCGATCGCCTCGATGAAGTCCTTCGCCTGGTGGACGAAGCCGTGCTCGTAGCCGAGCATGTGTCCGGCCGGCCACCATGCGGCGACGTAGGGGTGCTCCGCCTCGGTCACGAGGATACGGGTGAACCCCTGCAGCGCCGGGTCGACCGTGCGGTCGTAGAAGTGCAGCACGTTGAGGTCTTCGAGGTCGAAGCGGAGTGCGCCGCGATCGCCGGAGACCTCGATGGTCAACGCGTTCTTGCGACCTGTGGCGAAACGGCTGGCCTCGAACGAGACGAGTGCGCCGCTGTCCAGTCGTCCCGTGAAGATCGCCAGATCATCGACCGTGACGTCTCCGTAGCCCTCCCCCGCTGTGCCGCTGAGTCCGGAACCCGCACCCTGCACGGGTCGTCGCTTCACGATCGTCTCGACGGTGCCGGATACGCGCTCGACGTCGGAGCCGGTCACGAACTGCGTCATGTCGATGATGTGCGCGCCGATGTCGCCCAGCGCTCCGGAACCGGCGTGCTCCTTCTGCAGGCGCCATGCGAGGGGCATCTCCGGATCGACGAGCCAGTCCTGGCGGTACGTCGCCCGGATCTGCTGCACCGTACCGACCTTGCCGGCGGCGAGCAGATCCCGCAGCAGCGTCACGGCGGGGACCCGTCGATAGGTGAAACCGACCATCGAGCGGATGCCGCGCTCCCGCGCCTCCGTCGCCGCCGCCGCCATCGCCTCGGCTTCTGCGACCGTGTTGGCCATCGGCTTCTCGACGATGACGTGCTTGCCCGCCCGCAGCGCCGCGATCGCGATCTCCGCGTGGGAGTCGCCGGGGGTGACGATGTCGACGATGTC
This sequence comes from Microbacterium sp. NPDC058345, assembly GCF_042723855.1. Taxonomy (NCBI): domain Bacteria; kingdom Bacillati; phylum Actinomycetota; class Actinomycetes; order Micrococcales; family Microbacteriaceae; genus Microbacterium; species Microbacterium sp. NPDC058345. The sequence goes on along the minus strand of NZ_JBHXIG010000001.1, from coordinate 1,359,639 downwards.
GATGTCATCGCGCTCGATGACCTCGCGCCAGTCGGTGGCGGTCTCCTGCCATCCCCACTGCGCCGCGGCATCCGCGACCGCCGAGGCGTTGCGCCCGACGAGGACGGCCATCTCCACAGCATCCGGCAGAGCGAACACGGCCGGGGCCTGCCGCCAGCCGACGGAGTGCGCGGCTCCCATGAAGCCGTAGCCGATCATGGCGACGCGCAGGGCGCCACCCTGACGTCGGGGGCTCACGCGAGCACCAGGGTGCGCTCGACCGGCACACGGTTGGTGACGTAGCGCCCGGGGCCGCCGTCGACGCCCGGCATGATCTGCATGTACAGCAGGCGCATGGTGAGCACGACCTCGACCGTGATCTCCGCACCCGCCTCGGGAACCTCGTCGAGCTCGACGAGCACGTCCGGCCGATCGGCGAGGAACCACAGCGTCTCGGACTGCTCGGGCAGCTCCTCGACGTGGTACTCGCGGCCTCCGAGGGCGAACCGGATGCGGTCGCGACCGACGTCCACGCCGTTCACGCGCACCTCGACATCGTCGACGGCCGACAGCCAGAGGCTCCGATACCAGGGGATCTGCACGGAGACCGAGATCCCGGATGCCGTGCGGCGCACGTCCGAGTCGGCGAACAGGGAGTTGTGGGTGGCCATGACGGCGCTCCTTCTGGTCTTACTTGAACGTGTCTTCGAAGGTGTCGTGCGGCACCGGTGGCACCGGTTCGAGCACCTGACGCGTCGTCGGGCTGTAAGGGTGGTACTCCGTCGGTACCGGCTCATCGGATTTCGGCATGAAGACGGGTCGGCCGTCGTCTCCGAAGTACATGAGGTCGAGATCGAATGCGTGCTGGTTCTTCTCGCCGAAGCTGATCCAGTTCTCCTCGAACGGCGCGCGCGTGAGCTCGTAGCAGCGGAACTTCCAGATCTTCCACTCGCCGTCCTGACGCAGGAAGTCGATCGCGTACTTGCACCAGACCCAGTGCGCCCAGACCCTCTTGCCGAGCACCTCCCCCGGTGAGTACATGTACTCGGGGCTCTCCTTCGCGACCTCGGGGTCGGTCAGGCCCGACTCGCTGCCGGCCATCAGCCACACGCCCTTCGCGGTCTGTCCGTCTGCGGCGACCTCGATGACCGGTGTGGTCGTGTAGTGGAGGATCAGCTTGCCCTCGGGAGTCGGACGCCCCTGGTGGTAGCGGATCACGCTGTCGTAGTCGGTGTACTGACCGGCGTTCGTATAGCGCGCGCGGATGCCCGGTGTCCCGCGCTTCACCCACAGCGGGATGATCTGCTCATCCTGGAACGCGTTGTGCAGGTACATGTAACGGTTGAAGAGGTTCTCGATCGCTCCTCGATCCTCGGCGCGCTGCGCGAGGCGCAGTGCGACCCCGACCTGCTCGCGCAGGTCGGCGATCTCGGACTGGAGCGACTCGACGGTGGGTTCGACGACGACGTCGGTCATGCTGCTCTCCTTCTGGTGGGTGATGCTCTCCGTGGTGGCGATCAGACCCGTGCGGATGCCGGCGCGTCGGCGACGGCATCCTCGATCGCTGCGCGCATGAGCGCGTGCTGCTTCTTCACGAGGTCGATCGGGTCGGACTCACCCAGGTCGCTGAACGCGTGCCCCTCCCACTCGCTGGAGAGGAACCCCTGATAGCCGCCCTTCACGAACTGCCGAACGATGCGCGGGATGTCCATCGCGGGCTCTTCGCCGTCGGCACCGATGTCGTAGAACTTCGCGTGCACATGGAAGATCTGCGGCATGATGTCCAGCCACTCCTCCGCGGGGACGAGCCCGTGCATGTTGAAGGCGAGCCGGGTGAACGGTCCGAAACGCAGCGGGTCCACGCCCTCGCCGGACAGGTAGTCCTCGAACTTCTGGTTGCGGACATGCATCGGCGTGGGCTCGTGCCAGATCTCGTCCATGACGGGGAAGTGCTTCTCGTCCATCCCCATCTGACCGAGTGTGCGCAGCAGCGTCGGCGACAGGCTGTGCATGGTCGACGAGAAGTCGGCCGTGAAGCCGAGGCGGTCGCTGCCGAGCTCTTCGTAGAGCTCGCGGATGCCGATCACCTTGGGGTCGTTCGGACCCTGCGGCGCGTGGATCTCGTAGCCGAGGTGCTGGTCGTACTTCTCGGCGAGCGGCAGCAGACTGCGCAGCAGCTCTCTGCCCGCCGAGCGGATGACGATCGTGCGGAAGCCGAGCGTGTTCGCCGTCTTGAGCTGCCGCGCAAGGAAATCGTGCTCCTCGTCCGGCGTCATGTCCCGGTCCTTGCGCCGCCCCATGTCGAGATTGGTGCCGACAGCGCTCGGCTCGAGACCGTACCTCTCCAGCGAGTCGAACCAGAGCTTCACGAACTCGTCGTCCACGTCGGGATATGTGCGCAGCAACTGCGCGATGTTGAACTCCACACCCGGGCCGATGCCGTTCTCCGCGACGGCGGCGATGAGCGTCTCGGGGGTGTAGTGACCGGCCGCGAACTCGCTGGTCAGCGAGTACAGCGTGGTTCCCAGGCGGATGCCGGTGCCGGCGATGCCGTTCTCCTCAGTCATGTCCTGTCCTCTCAGCTGCGGGCGAGTGCCTGATGGCCGGCGTGGTGGGTGGCGAGCACGGAACGCGCCTCGGCGGCGTCCGTGATCATGCGCGATCCGGAGTCCTCGGCGGCCGAGCGCTGGACGGCCTGCTCGCCGGCGATGATGTCGAACGGACTCTGCCAGTGGTTCCAGTGCCAGCCCTCGTACTCGCTCGAGATCGCCCCCGAATATCCGCTCTCGACCAGCAGTCGGATGAGGTCGCGCACCGGGACGGACGGCTCTTCGCCGTTCTCGTCGATGCCGAAGAACTTGCCGTGCACGTGACGGACCCAGGGCATGATCTCGAGCCAGTCGTCGACACGGGCCGGGCCGAAGAGACCTGTGCCGTTGATGGCGAAGTCGATGCCGAGCTCGGGACGGCCGTGCTGTGCGGCGAGGCCGATGAACCGGCCGAAGCGCTGGCCGTGCTCGGCCTGGTCTGCCGGCGGACCTTGCTCGTAGAACTCGTCCCACAGCGAGACGACGGCCGCGCGCAGTTCGTCGCTGGCACCCCTGCGGCGGTACGCCTCGAGCAGCGACGGCGCGAAGCCGGACACGGTCGCACCCCAGTCCATCGTGAATCCGAGAAGCGGCGAGCCGATCTTCTCGTAGCGGTCCCGGAGCGCGAGGATGCGCGGGTGCGACGCGTACTGGTCGGCATGCACCTCGAGCGCGAGCGTGACGCCGAACTTCTCGGCCACGGGCACGAGCTGCTCCATCGAGTCCGGCGTGATCGAGATCTGCACGCGGGCGACGGGGAATCCGAGTCTCGCCGTCGCCTCGATCTGGCGGCTCATGTACTCGATCAGCTCCTCCTGCGTGAGCAGGCGGTCGCGGCGGAGCCCGATGTCCGCGTTCACGGCGATCGACGTCGGAACGAGGTCGACCTCCTGCAGCAGGTCGCGGAACGAGCCGACGAAGCGGTCGTCGAGGTCGGGGAACCCGCGGAAGCTCGAGAACCCGATGATCTCGATACCGGGGCCGTATCCGTCGGCGGCGACCTTGCGGACCAGGCCCTCGAGGTCGTATTCGCGCCCGTGGAACGCGCGGGTGAAGCTGTAGAGGGTCACTCCCTGGATCGGTGTTCCCCGCTGCCCGGTCATGCCGCCACCGCCTTCATGGTCTTGACGTCGTGCTCCTCGATGTGGAGCACCTCGCTGTCGCTGATGACGATGTACGGGATGTACAGGGTCAGATCCACCCCGACTTCGTGGTCCGTGTCGGCGTCGATCGGGAGCTCTCCTGACAGCACGGCCGAGTCGGCGGGGAACCACCAGCTCTCGACGTTGGCGGCGAGCTCGTCGAACGTGAACGTCGTGCCGTTCATCTCCCAGCGCAGCGACTCGGTCGGCACGGGCGTGCCGTCGATGGTCAGGCCCGCCTGACCGATGCACGATGCCGGCAGCGCGCGGTACCACGGCACCCGCACTTCGACGGCGACACGCCTGCCGTCCGTCGTGAGCGTTCCCTGCTCGATGATGCGGTCGGGAATCACCGGGACCTCCTCGTCGTGAGAGCATCCGCTCTCTTCTTTCTTATTCCTGCAGTTTAATGTCTGATTCAGACATAAGCAATGGGTCGGGATTTCCGTCTCCGGGATCACAGAGATTCCGCAATCCTCCGCGCGCCGCGAACCGCGAGGGCGACGGAGGTGAGTGTCGGATTGCACGCCGTCGAGGTCGGGATCACGCCATTCCCCGCGACGTACAGCCCTTGCGTCCCCCACACCTCGCTCCAGGGATCGCAAACGCTCTCGCCGTCGTCGGTCACACCCATCCGCGTGGTGCCCTGATAGTGCAGGGAGGCCCCGAGAGGAAGCGTGAACGGGTGCTCGCCGAGCGGCTCGCCGACAGCGGCCGCCAGACGGACGATCTCCGCGCGCGCCTGTTCGAGCACCTCATGGTCGCGGGTGGTGAGGGTGTAGCGGATCCGCGGCGCGGGCAGTCCGTAGCCGTCGAGATGCTCGTCCGAGAACTCGATGCGATCCTCCCGCCGAAGGTCCTTGGCGCAGAACAGTCCGAGACCGACGATCGACCCGGGGACGACCGGATCGTCCTCGGCGAGAGGGATCGGCGACGCATCCAGCTGCATGACCTGCCCGTGGAAGGGTTTGGCGTCGGTGTAAGGGATCCACGTCACGCCGCTCGTGGCGCTGATGCCCGCGGCCGGGGGTGCTCCGTCTCCGGGCTCCGCCGCGGCGTCGAGGATGCGCGTCGCGTAGACGACCTGGGTCTGGTCGTTGAGGTATCTCCCCAGAGCATCCGGACGGATGCCGGACGCCCAGAGCAGCTGCGGCGTCCGCAGCGCATCCGCTCCGACGACCACGACGCGGGCGCGGACCTCGTGCTCCTCACCTGACCTTCGGTCGCTCACCCGTACTCCCGTCGTGCGCCCCTCCTCGACGATCACCGCGGTGACGAGGGACTCGTCGAACAGCGTGAAGTTCGCGTTGGAGCGGGTCTCGGCGCCGAACACGACGTCCGATCCCGACCAGACGAGTGCGCCGTCGGCGCGACGGTGCACGGCGAGCGGCATCCTCTGCACGCGCGCATGAGGCTCTCGTCCGGCGTCCGCCGTCGCGGCGAGGCGCTCGCGCACCAGGTCGCTGAACGGGGCGCCCTCGAAGGCATCGGTGGTGACGCCGAGGAGTCGATCGGCCTCGCCGAGCAGTTCGTCCAGGTCGTCGACGAAGTCGATGCGCTCCGACTCGTTCGGACGGGGGCAGGCGCCGGTCCAGTGCGCCGACATCCCACCGACGTTGCTCGACATCGCGGCGACGGGGAGGCCGTCCTCACCGTCGGCGGCGAAGCCGTCTTCGAGCAGGAACGTGCCGGGACGGCCCCGTCGCTCACCGCTTTTGACCGCTCCGGGAGAATCCACCGTGGCGGCCGAGCCGCCCCGCGGACCCTCGGATCGACGCTGGGCGTCGGCGCGACGGGTGGGATCGGCGATGTTCCGCACGTGCGCGCCAGGCGGGTCCGTGACCGTCGGTCCGACCTCGAACAGAGCGATGCGGGCGTCGGGGGCCCTCTCCGAGAGCACGCGCGCGTAGGCAGCACCGGCTGGGCCGCTGCCGACGATGATGACGTCGACCTCGGCCGGATACGAGCGGTTCATGCGCTCGCCGCCACCTCGACGATGTGCCGGACGGAGGCAGCGCTCTCGGTCGTGGGGTAGTACTCGAGGCCGATCGGTCCGTCGTAACCCGACGCCCGCAGCCACCCGAGCCTCTCGACCCAGTCGATCGATCCCGTCCCCGGCTCTGCGCGCCCCGGCGCATCCGCGAGCTGGGCGTAGCGGATCAGATCGCCTCCCTCGGCGAGCACCTCCTGCATGTCCTCACCCTCGACCGCGGAGTGATAGATGTCGTAGAGCACGCCGAAGAACGGCGAGGCGACGCCCTTCGCGACGTAGACCGCCTCGCTCGTCCGGTCCAGCAGTGACCCGGGGTGGTCGACACGGACGTTCACCGGCTCGAGCACCAGGGTGATGCCCGATCCCTCGATCTGCGCGATCGCCTTCTGATAGATCTCGATGAGCTTGTCGAGCTGCACCTGGCGCTTCCATCCGCCGAATCCGGTGCCGCTCCCGACGACCATGCGCGGTGTACCGAGCTCGGTCGCGATCTCCACGCCCTCGTCGAGCTTCCGGAAGAACTCCGAATGGTCCCACGGCGGGATCATGAACTGCGTGCGCGGCTCGGCGAGCTGCGCTTCGAGTCGGGTTCCCGTCTCCTCCAGCGCCGCCTTGAGCGCCGGGATGTCCTTCGGGGAGCTCGGCGCATCGACACCGGTGGGTCCCCACATCTCGACGGAGGTGAAGCCCGCGGCCGCCGCAGCGCGCACGCGGTCGTGATAGTCGCCCGCCTCGGTGAAGAGAAGCTCGATGTTGGGTGCCAGCTGGTACATGATTTCCTTCTGCTCAGAACATGGGGTGGTCGTGGACGGATGCGGCGGGCACGGGTTGCAGGACATCCCAGTGCTCGACGATGACGCCGTCCTCGAAGCGATAGATGTCGGCGACGGCGGCATCGGGCGCGCCCGGTCGCGAGGCCTTCACGTGCACCATCGCGAGGTCGCCGTCGACGATCGTGCGCTGGATCTCGAAGCGCGCTTCGGGTGAACCGTCGAACTTCGGTGTCAGCATCTCGATCGCCGCCGCTGGCCCGTCGGAGACGTTCGGATTGTGCTGTCGGTAGTCGTCGGAGACGAGCAGGGCGAACGCATCCGCCACTCGCTTCTCGGTGTAGAACAGCCGGCAGAACTCCTCGAACGCGGCGCGATTGTCGTTCGGCATCCGCTCAGCCCTTCAGACCGCCGGCGAAGCCCTGGATGAAGCGCTTCTGGGCGAACAGGTAGAACGCGAGGATCGGGATCATCGAGACGATGACGATCGCGAAGATCTGGTTCCACTGCGAGACCAGCGAGCCGATGTAGTAGTACATGGCGACGGGGAGCGTCTGAACGGTCGAGCCGCCGAGGAAGATCAGCGACGTGAAGAAGTCGTTCCAGACGATCAGCCCCACGAAGATCGCCACCGTGCCCGTTGCCGGCCCGACGAGGGGGAACACGATCCTGAAGAAGACCTGCGTGCGGCTCGCCCCGTCGATCGTCGCGGCCTCTTCGTACTCCGTTCCGATGCCGCGGAAGAAGTTGGAGTACAGGAAGATCGACAACGGCAGCATCATGCCGGTGTAGAGGATGATCATTCCCCAGACGGAGCCCGTGAGACCGAGGCTGCGAGCGCCGATGTACAGCGGCACCGTACCCAGCTGCGTGGGCAGGACGATGGCGATGAGGAAGAGTGAGAACGCCGCTTTGCCCCATCGCGTGGTGCTGCGGGCGATCACGTACCCGGTCAGCGCCCCCAGGATGACGAGGCACAGGATGCTGCCCGCCGTGATGAGCACCGAGTTGAGGAGGCCCATCAGGACGTTCGAGTTGCCCGTCGCGGTGAGCACGTTGACGAAGTTGTCGAACGTGGGCGCGCTGGGCGGGGCGAGCGGCGACGTGCTGAAGACCTCGGCGTCGGGCTTGAGCGCGATGATGATGAGGAAGTAGAACGGCGCGAGGAAGACCAGGGCCGCGACCCAGAGCAGGATCTCGCGAACGAGGGTGAGCTTGGTGTAGCGGAACATGTCAGTCCTCCGGGGCCTGCGTGATGCGCTGCTGGATCGCAGCGAAGAAGAGGATGATCAGGGTGAGCATCAGCGCGAGGGCGGCGCCGTAGCCGAAGTTGCCGAGCGAGAACGCCTCCTTGTACACCTGAGTGGCCAGCGTCTCGGTCGCGCCGGCGGGTCCGCCGCCCGTGAGTGCGATGATCTGGTCGAAGATGCGTAGCCCCTGGACGATCCCGAGGGTCGTCGCGATGGCGATCGCAGGCCGGATCGAGGGAACGGTGATGTGCAGGAAGCGCTGCCAGAGGTTCGCGCCGTCGATGGCACCGGCCTCTTCGATCTCTACGGGCACGGAGGCGAGCCCAGCCATGTAGATGACCATCGCGAAGCCGGTGGTCTGCCACACCACGACGAGCAGGATCGACCAGATGGCGAAGATCGGATCCGCGAGCCATGGCCGCACCCAGCTTTCGAGACCGACGGCCTTGAGAGCGAGGTTGATCGGACCGTTGAACTCGAAGATGAACTTCCAGATGTAGGCGGTCGCCAGCGGACTGAGCACCACGGGCATGAAGAACAGCACACGGAGGGCGTAGCGGGTCTTGATGATCCGGTTCAGACCGAGAGCGAGCGCGAGGCCCGCGATGTTCGAGAGGATCACGGACAGGAACGCCAGGAAGAGGGTGTTGCCGAGGGCGAGCAGTTTGGTGGGATCCGTCAGGATCCGCGCGAAGTTGTCGAGGCCGAGGAATTCGAACGCGCCGAGGCCCGTCCAGTCGGTGAAGGCGAAGAATCCGCCGATGCCGGTCGCCACGTAGTGGATGCCGATGACGAGCAGGACGCCCGGCAGCGCCCACCACCAGTGACCGAACTTCAGAAGGCCGGGCCGCCGTTGTACTCCGCCGGGCCGCTTCGGCGATCGCCGCGGCACGACGACCGCTTCCGTCTCGGAAGAATGCATCGTTGCAGTCATTTCACCCTCTCGATGGTGAAGCGGTGGCCGCCGCGGACGGCGGCCACCGCGAATCGTGTGTTACTGCTCCCAGGCCGCGTCGAGCGATTCGAGCACGGAGTCCACCGTGGACTGACCCGTCAGGACGCCCTGCACGCCCTTGGCGAGAGCCTCGTAGACGGCTGCGGTCGGCCACGACTGGTTCGGCAGCGCGGTGAACTCACCGTTCTTGAGCAGATCCTCGACGGGTGCGTACACCGTGTCGGACAGATCGACATCCGCGATGCCGGTGATCGGCAGACCACCCGAGACCTCGGCGAACAGGCCGGCCTGTTCGGGCTCGGACACCCACTCGAGGAACTCCTGCGCCGCCTCCTTCTTGTCGGAGGCCTCCGTGATCGACAGCGAGTACGTCGGGCTCGCGACGCCGAACGCCTGATCGCCCGACTCCGCGGGCGGGAAGGCGTGTGCCACGAAGTCCTGGTCGGGGGCGGCCTGGAGCAGCTCCGTCGCCGAGGCGAGCGGACCGAAGAAGCCGAGGCCGGCACCGCTCGTGATGCCGTTGGTGAGCACGTCGAATCCGCCACCGACGGCGCCATCCTGGATGCATCCGGCATCGTTCAGGTCGATGATCGCCTGGAAGGTGTCCTTCCACCCGTCGCTCTCCGTGAAGGTGGTGTCGCCGGCGATGCGATCGGCGTTCCAGTCGGGGTTCTCGGCGTAGACGCGCGTCGCCGCGATGTTCATCGCCAGCATGCCCGCGTTCGGCGCCGCAGCTCCGGCCACGAGCAGCGCCGTCTTGCCCTGGTCGCGCATGTCGGTGCAGAGGTCGATGAACTCGTCCCATTCCTCCGGGAAGCCATCGACGCCCGCACCGTCGGCCGTCGTCTGGTTGTAGATGAGACCGGTGTACTGCAGCACGAGTGGCTGACCGTAGGTCTTGCCGTCCACGACGAACAGGGACTCCCCGCCCTCCGGGATGAGCTCCGTGGCCGAGTCGCCGAGCGGCTCGAGGAAACCCGCCTCCGCGAGCGGGATGATGCTGCGCGTCTGACCGCTGCCGGCCTCCGACTGGATGACGTCCGAGGCGTTCCCGGCCTGCAGCTGCGTGCGGAGGGTGTCGCCGTATGTGTCGTTGGGCACCGGGTTGAGCGTGATGGTGACGTCCGGGTTGGCGTCTTCATAGGCCTTCGCGAGAGCTTCGAACGGGCTCTCGAGGTTGTTCGACGTGGCGTAGGTGAGGGAGAACTCGACGGAGTCGCCGGTGCCGCCGCCGCCCTCCGTGGCGCCGCCTCCCGAGCAACCGGCCAGTGCGAGGGCGCCGATGGCGGGGATCGCGATCAGCGCTGCTGTCCGCCGCCGAACAAGATGACCCTGCTGTGTCATGATCAGCCTTTCTGACTTCATCGTCGGCGTCTCATCTCTTGAGCCGCCTGCTGTGTGATTCAGTATGAACGCGATAAGCCGAAAAGGCACATAAGTCTTCTCGATGTGAGGCATAAGCGGAAGCGCACGTGCCCATTCGCCTCCCCGCCGGAGGCATAAATTGCGGCGATAACGTTATCGTGGTGCATCGGTCCCGTTGATACACTCGGCGGAGGACCGCTCCCGCTCTCGGCCCGGAGGATCACACTGTGGTGACCGATCACGCCCAGCTCTCTCGACTCGACCTGAACCTGCTCGTCTCCCTCGACGCGCTGCTCACGGAACGCAGCGTGACCCGTGCGGCCGAGCGCCTGCACCTGAGCCAGCCCGCGTTGAGCGCATCCCTGTCGAAACTGCGCGTCCATTTCGGAGACCAGATCCTCGCGCGCCGCGGCAACAGCTACGAGTTGACCCCGCTGGCGGTCAGGCTCGCCGAGCACACGTCCACAGCGCTCGAATCCGCGCGGCGCGTCTTCGAGACGCAGGCCTCGTGGTCGCCGTCGGAGTCGACGAGGGAGTTCTCGATCTACGGTTCGGACTACGGCTTCGTCACGATCGGACGCGCGGTCTCGGCGCTCGCCGCCCAACGCGCCCCGGGAGTGCGTTTCCGCTTCATGCTGCACAATCCGACGATCGTCGACGATGCGCTCACGCGGCTTCGCTCGGTGGACGGCATGGTGATCCCGCACGGACATGTCACGGACATGCCTTACGCCGACCTGTGGCGCGACGACTGGGTCGCGATCGTCGACGAGAAGCACTTCGGGTCTGACGACGAGCTGACCATGCAGCGCATCTCCGAGGCGCCCTGGGCACTGACGTTCCAGTCCCGCACCGCGTTCACGTCCGCCGCCCGACAGATCCAGCAGCTCGGCGTCGAACCGCGCATCGCGGTGGTCGTCGAGAGTTTCCTCTCACTGCCCCATTTCATCGTTGACACGGACCGCATCGGGCTGATCCAGTCCGCGGTGATCCCGACCGTCTCCGCCGTGCCCGGCATCCGCGTCGTTCCGCTGCCCTTCGCCGCCACGCCGATCGTGAACGCCCTGTGGTGGCATCCGGTGCACGGACGCGATCCCGAGCACGCCTGGATGCGCGAGCTCTTCGCCGAGGCGGCACGCTCGCTCGACGGCTCCTCCTGAGCCGCCGAGCGCACGACGGATCAGCCCGTCGCGAAGGCGCCGCGCATGCTCGCGCGGATGAGATCGTGCTGGCGACGCACGAGCATCAGCGGATCGACCTCGCCGAGCTCGGCGAAGGCGTGGCCCTCCCACTCGCTCGACCAGAAACCGCGGTAGCCGCCCTCGACGAAGACGCGCACAAGTTCCGGGTAGTCGATCGCCGGCTCTTGGCCGTTCTCGTCGATGTCGTAGAACTTGGCGTGGACATGGGTGATCTGCGGCATGATGTCCGCCCACTCACGTGGGTCGACGTGCCCGTGCATGTTGAAGGCGAGGTGTGCGAACGAACCGAGACGTCCCGGATCGAAGTCCCGTCCGCGCAGGTAGCCGATGAACTCCTCCTGCCTCTCGCGCATGCTGGCGTCGGTCGCCCAGATACGCTGCAGCGTGTCGAGCGCCTCATCGTCGAGCCCGGCCCGCTGCACGCCCCGCAGCAGGGTCGGCGACATCGCGCGCATGGTCGAGGAGAAGTCCGCGACGAACCCGAGCAGCGGCGAATCGAGCTCCTCGTAGGTCTCACGGACCTTGAGAATCGGCTCCGCGTTGGGCCCGAGCGGGGCATGGATCTCGTACGCCAGCTGCAGCTCGAGCGACTCCGCAACCGGCAGCAATCGACGCAGCAGCTCCGGCTTGGCGCTCTGGATGCGCACGAGTGGGAAGCCGAGCTTCCTCGCGCCCTGGAACATCAGCTCGCTGAACTCGAACTCCTCATCGGGAGTCATGTCGCGGTCGCGACGGCGCCCCATGTCGAGGTTCGCCCCGAACGAACTCGCGACGAACCCGTGCCGGTCGAACGCGTCGCGCCAGGTGCGCAGGAAGTCGTCGGAGACGATCGGGTACGTCGGGAGAACCTGCGAGGCGACGATCTCGATCCCGGGCCCGATGCCGAGATCCGCCACGCGGTCGAGCAGTCCGTCGAAGTCGAACCAGCCCGCGCGGAACTCCGCGCTCGCCGAGTAGAGAGTCAGCCCGAGCTTGAACGGGTCCTCCTCGGTGGCGGGTGGCGGCGGTGCGTCCGCCGACACGAGGGCCGGCGCAGCATCCGGACCAGCCTTGACCTCCAGCTCGAGCGACTGGCGCACGACGTTCGGGACGTACATCCCCGGCCCGCCGTCCTCCCCCGGCGCGATCTGCATGTAGGGCAGGCGCAGGTCGCCGGCGATGTCGACGCGGTGCGTCTCGCCGAGGGCGACGGGGTTCTCGAGCGGCACCACCAGCACGGGGTGCTCCTGCAGATACCACAGGGTCTCGCTCTGCTCGGGAAGCTCCGTGATGCGATAGCTCCTGCCCCCGAGCTCGAAGCGGAGGTCGTCCGCGGGCGCCTCGACGCCGTCGACCGTCACGCCGAGCGTTCCGACCGACGACAGCCAGAGGCTGCGGTACCAGGGCAGGGTGAGGACCAGGGCGGCGCCCTCGGGGTGCACCCGGAGGCTGTCGCGCTGAATGAGTCCGTTGGGCATGATGCTCTCCGTGTGTGTCGGGTGGTGTCTGTCGGGTGTCAGTCGGGGTCGGTGTCCGTGTCGTCGCGGCGTCAGTCGAGGTCCGCGACGATGCGACGCATCAGCGCGTGCTGGCGGCGGATCTGCTCGATCGAGCGCCAGGGCTCCCTGACTCCCTCGTATTCGCTGGAGAGGTAGCCGGAGTACCCGGCATCTTTGAGCGAGCGCAGCACCGGCGCCCACGGGATCTGCTGGTCCTCGAGGTTCTCGTCGATGTCGTGGAACTTGGCCTGGATGAACACGACGTACTTCGCGATGTCCGCGATGTCGGCAGGGTCGACCGCGATGCCGTCCATGAACGCGGGGCGGCGACCCGGCAGCTCGCCCGGGTTCAGCGGGATCGGCCGGTCCTGGAAGATACCGGTGTCGAGCAGGATCCCGAAGTGCTTCGTGCCGGTGCGCTCGATGAGGTCGATGTAGCCGTCGACGACTTCGTGCCTGATCAGGGTCGGCGAGTGGATCTCGGGGGCGATCACGACGTCGAGCTCGGCGGCGAGCTCGAGAGATCGTTCCACGGACTCCGTCCATGCCGGGTGCGGGACGAGGTCGCCCGTCACGACGCCGATCTTCGGCCGGACGAAGCGGAACCCCAGCTGCTTGGCCAGGCGGAGATCGCGCTGCAGGATTGCGGCGCCCTCGGCCCCGGTCAGGTCCCGTGCGTTCGGACCGCTCGAGTGCAGGCGGGTGTCGATCCATGAGCCGTAGTTCGTGGGCTCCAGAGCGTAGGCGTCGAGCAGTTCGAACCAGCGGTTCAGCCAGGCGGTCGACGGGTCGGGGTAACCGGCGATGTGTGCCTCGCCGAGGATCTCGATGCCGGTCGCGCCGACATCCGCCACGTGCGCGAACGCGGTCTCGAGGTCCATCACCGTGCCGAAGTCGGTCATGTAGCTGTACAGCGACACCCCGTACCGGAACGGGCCGCCGTCCCGCTCGGACGTCAGCGTGATGTGCCTGGTCTCGCGGTACGTCGATGGCTGATGCTCGACGGGGATGTACGACATGCGCAGCCGCAGCTCGATCGACACCTCGTGGATGCCGTCGGGCAGACCGCCGGCGAGCGGCACGGTCACGACCGCGGCCTCTTCGAGCGGCCAACGCACGCCGTCGCCGTCCCAGAGTTGCTGCAGGGTGTAGGTCGTTCCGCCGAGCGTCCACAGCGGCACCTCGGCGGGGACGTCCACGATGTCCCCCACGCGGACGGCGACGCCGTCGATGAGCGACGCGGCCATGCCGCGATACGACGGCATCCGCAGCCGGATCTGAAATCCGGTGATCGCTCCTGCGTCATCTCGGACGTTGCGAAAGCCGGTGGCCTGGAGGATGTCTCGTTCGAGAAGCATGGTCGGTGGCTCTCCCTTGTGATCGCGCCTCATCGCGGATGTGATCACACTATCCGCTTATGTGACGTTTATGCATAAGTAATAGCGATTCGCGCATAAGCGAGACGGAAGGGCTTCCTGCGTGCGCCTCGCCCACCTAACAAGTTCGCGCATCGCGGCCGTCGGCCGCTCTGAGATCATTGCCCCATGGCGAACTCCCCGAGCGGCGACTCGATGACGGATCGCCTCGTGCGCGTGCTCGAGACGTTCACGCCCACGCGCACCGTCCAGACCACCGCCGACATCGGCCGACGCGCCGACCTGCCGCGTTCTTCGGCGCATCGAATCGTCTCGGAGCTCGTCGTGAGCGGCCTCCTCGAACGCGACGAGACGAACGGCGTGCGTATCGGGATGAGGCTGTGGGAGCTGGCCACCCGCTCGTCCGACGCTCTCCGGCTGCGACAGGCGGCGCTCCCGCTCATGGAGCGCGTGCAGACCCGCATCCGCGAGCACACTCAGCTCGCGATCCTCGAGCAGGACGAAGCGCTGTTCCTGGAACGCCTCAGTGCACCCCGCTCCGGGGCGAACGTCACCCGCATCGCGGGGCGGCTGCCACTGCATGCGTCGTCGTCCGGATTACTGCTGCTCGCGTACGCGGATGCCGACACGAGAGGTCGCGTGCTGGCGCGACCGCTGCAGCGGCTGACGCCGGACACGATCGTCGAGCCCGACGCCCTGCGACGCAAGCTCGACGAGATCCGCATCCTCGGACACGTCGTCGCGCCGGGATACATCGAGGACGTTTCCACCGGAGTGGCGGTGCCCATCAGGGCGGGCGGGCCGCGGGTGGTCGCCGCGCTGTCGGTGGTGCTTCCCCGCGAGAACGACACGGAACCGGCACTCCGCGAGCTGCTGTCAGCAGCGCGCGACATCGAGCGTTCGCTGCGTCCGCACTCGTAGGCCAACTTCCGTCCCGATCAACGGGACGGAATCCCTCTCCCCTCCCGATGCGATCGATACTGATCGAGGCCATCAGGGCCGCACGGACGACGTCAGAGGAGACGACATGCCCGCCCCCACCCGCACTCGGGTCGCCATCATCGGCGCAGGACCCGCAGGTCTGCTTCTCTCGCATCTGCTCGCGGATGCCGGGATCGAATCGATCGTGATCGATTCCCGCACCCGCGAGGAGATCGAGTCGACCATCCGCGCCGGGATTCTCGAGCAGGGCACGGTCGAGCTCCTCGAGCAGACGGGCGCGTCCACGAGGGCCCGTGCCGAGGGACACCGCCACGAGGGTATCGAGCTCCGCTTCGCCGGCGAGGGGCACCGGATCGATTTCGCGGGTCTGATCGGACGGGCAGTCTGGCTCTACCCGCAGCACGAGGCGCTCAAGGATCTGATCGCCGCCCGCTTGGCCGATGGCCAGGATCTGCGGTTCGGGGTCACGGCGAAGTCGATCGAGGACGCCGACGCCGAACGTCCTCGTGTCGTCGCGGTGGATGCCGAGGGTGGCCGTTTCGAGATCGAGGCCGACTTCGTCGTCGGCGCCGACGGATCGCGCAGCATCGCGCGCGCGACCGTCACCGGCTCGCGATCCGGCGGCTACTTCCGCGAGTATCCGTTCGCCTGGTTCGGCATCCTGTGCGAGGCTCCGCCCAGCGCCGCCGAGCTCATCTACTCGAACTCTCCCGACGGGTTCGCCCTCATCAGTCAGCGCAGCGAGACCGTGCAGCGGATGTACTTCCAGTGCGACCCGGACGCCGACGCCGCCGCCTACTCCGAAGAAGAGCTGTGGGGCGAGCTGCAGAAGCGCGTGCCCGGGACCACCCTCAGGGAGGGCCCGATCTTCCAGCGCGACATCCTGCGCTTCCGGAGCTTCGTGGCACATCGACTGCGCAACGGCCGGGTCGCGCTGATCGGCGACGCCGCCCATACCGTACCGCCGACCGGGGCGAAGGGGATGAACCTGGCCGTCGCAGACGTCGTCATCCTCGCGAAAGCGCTGGGCGCTCTGCTGACCGAGAACGACACACGGCTCATCGAGGCGTTCCCGGAGACGGCGCTGCAGCGGATCTGGAAGGCCCAGCAGTTCTCCTGGTGGATGACGAGCCTGCTGCACGTCGCTCCGGACGCGACCGACTTCGACCGATTGCGCCAGCTCGGAGAGCTGCGTACCGTTGTCGAATCCGAGGCCGGCAGGACCTATCTTGCCGAGGCCTACACGGGGTGGCCGCTCGCGGAACTCTGATCTCCTCCATGACGGCGTCCCGCTCCCCCGGCGGCGCCGTCATCGCGGCGGGATCAGGATCCCGACCCCGCCGGGCGGAAGCTGTGCGCCTCGACGATCGATGACGCGGGCGCCGACACGAACCAGTCGAGCACGGAGCGGGCGGCCATCGCGTGCGATGAGCGGGCGGACACGGCTCCCGCGAAGACGGTGTCGATCGTAGCGTCGCCCGGTAGCACGCCGAGCAGGCGGATGCCCGTCTGCCCCACCAGTTCGCTGAGCTGCTGGAATCCCAGGTCGACCTCGCCCTGAGCCACGAGCGAGGCGACGGGCACTCCCGGACGGGCCTGCACGAGCTTCGGCCGGATGGCGTCGGCGAGACCCCAGGCCTCGATCATCCGCACCAGCGCGGTGCCGCTCGGCCCGGTGGAGTAGCCGATGCGCGTCGCCGCTTGCAGAGCGGCGCGCATGGCGGCGGCATCCGGGAACGCAGGAGCAGCGGGCCGCACGGCGACGGAGTCCTCGCTCGCCCCGACCGCGACAGCCACCTGCGAGATCACGAGCTCGGTGACTGTGCTCTGGTCGAGGTGTCCGCCGGCGGCGAGCGCAGCCAGCGCGTCGGCGGCGAGGAAGACCAGGTCACACGGCTCACCGGCGGCCACGCGCCGGGCGGCATCCACCCCGCCCATCGACTCCATCCGCACGCGGGGCAGCCCGCTCACGGACGCCGCCTCGGCGAGATCGGTGAGCAGGTGGCGGGTCGCCATCGACGAGATGCCCTTCACGCGGCCTCGAAGCTCTCGGTGTCGACGTCCGCGGCGGGCCCGGGCGCATAGCGCGGCCCCGAGACGGTCTCGGTGCTGATGAGCGCGGCCGCTCGCACCAGCACGTCCGGCGCGATCTGCAGATCCAGCGCAGCCAGGTCCTCGTGCAGGTGCGCGGGGTTCGTCGTCCCGGGGATCGGGATGACGTGCTCGCCTCGCGACAGCACCCAGCCGATCGCGAGCTGAGCGGGGGTGCATCCCGCCTCCTCTGCGAGCGCATGCCACGCGGGGAGCAGGGCGGCGTTCGCCCGCCAGTGCTCCGGCTGGAACCGCGGCATCGACCGTCGGATGTCGTTCGGAGCGAGCTGCGCGGGGTCATCGACCCCGCGGCTCAGGAAGCCCCGGGCGACCGGCGAGAAGGCGACGAACGCCACGCCCCACTCCCTCGTCGCGTCGAGCATCCCGAGCTCGGGATTCCGGCTCCACAGCGAGTATTCGTTCTGCACCGCGGCGATGGGCGCGACCTGCTGCGCCTCGCGGAGGCGGGCCACGGACACCTCCGACAGACCGATCCCACCGATCTTGCCTGCGCGCACGAGCTCGTCCAGCGCCCCCACGCTCTCGCCGATCGCCACGCGCCGATCCCAGCGGTGCAGGTAGTAGAGGTCGATGCGATCGACTCCGAGGCGGCGCAGGGACGCGTCGACCTGCGCGCGCAGCGTCCCGGGACGCCCGTCGATCGTGCGCACTCCGTCGACCAGCGCCATCCCGCCCTTGCTGGCGAGCACGACCTCGTCGCGCCGGCCCGCGATGGCTCTGCCCACGAGCTCCTCGTTACGGCCTCCGCCGTACAGGGTCGCGGTGTCCAGCATCCCCACCCCCGCGTCAAGCGCGGCGCGCAGCAGCGCGACGCCCTCCCCCTCCGACGGCGGAACACCGTATGCGTGGCTCAGCGACATGCAGCCGAGGCCCATCCGCGGGAGCGTCACGCGAGCTGCTCCTCCAGTGTGCCCAGTACGCGATAGCAATCGATCACCTGACGCAACGACGCGTTCGGCTCACGACCCTCGCGGATGGCCGAGACGAACTCCCGGTCCTGCAACTCGATGCCGTTGAGGCTGACAGCCACCTGCGACACGTCGATCTGCTTCTCCTTGCCGTCGTAGAGGTCGTCGTAACGGGCGATGTAGGTCGCCGTGTCTCCGATGTACCGGAAGAACGTGCCGAACGGGCCGTCGTTGTTGAACGACAGTGACAGGGTGCAGATCGCGCCGGTCTCGCTCTTGAGCTGGATCGACATGTCCATCGCGATGCCCAGCTCGGGGTGGATCGGCCCCTGCATCGCGTGGGCCTCGACGATTCGCCCTGCCTGGTACGCGAACAGGTCGACGGTATGCGCGGCGTGGTGCCACAGCAGGTGATCGGTCCATGAGCGCGGCTCGCCCTTGGCATTGGTGTTGGTCCGGCGGAAGAAGTACGTCTGCACGTCCATCTGCTGCACGGCGAACTCACCAGCGGTGATGCGCTCGTGTACCAGCTGGTGGGAGGGATTGAACCGGCGCGTGTGACCGACCATCGCGACGCGGCCCGATGCCTCGGCCGCCGCGAGGGTGGCCTCGGCGTCGGACCGCGAGTCGGCGAGCGGAATCTCCACCTGCACATGCTTTCCCGCCGCGAGCACCGCCTGGGTCTGCGCGGCGTGCAGGCCGGTCGGTGTTGCGAGGATCACCGCGTCCACGTCGTCGCGCTCGAGGACCGCGTCGAGTCCGACGACCGCGTTCGGCACTCCGTAGGTCGCGGCGACGGCGTCGGCCTTCTCCTGCGAGGTCGCGCTGACGACCGTCACGTCGGCGTCCCCGATGTTCGCGAGGCCGTCCAGGTGTTTCATGCCGAAGGCGCCATTGGCACCGACGACCGCGATCCGCGTCTTGTCGGTCATTCGTTCCTCTTCTGTCAGGGCTCAGGCGGTGACGACGGCGCGATCGCCGGTCTCGTCGGGGACATTCTCCGCCGTTGCCGCTTCCGCGTGCTCCGGAACAGTGACGGGATTCGAGATCACGAGGTGACCCACGGCCGTGTTCGACGCGGGCACGTGATAGAACCGGTGGTTCACCTCGGGCGCTCCGCCGCCGAACTGATCATCCATCGCGCCGCGCGCGATGAGCCAGTCCACGAGTTCGATCCCTTCGGACCCTGCCTCGTCGACGTACTCCATGTGCGGCCACTCGGTCAGGCCGAGCGGGTCGGCGATCAGGTGGTCGAGGAAGGCGTTGTCCCATTCCTCGTTGATGAGACCGGCGCGCGGACCCTGGAGCTGGTGGCTCATGCCGCCGGTGCCCCAGATCTGCACATCGAGCTCCGGTCCGTCCCACTTGTCGAGCGCACGACGCAGTGCGCGGCCGAGCTCGTAGCAGCGACGCCCCGAGGGCACCGGGTACTGCACGACGTTCACGGCGAGGGGGATGACCCGGACGGGCCATTCCTCGACATCGCCGTACACGAGCGAGAGGGGCACCGTAAGACCGTGGTCGACGACCATCTCGTTCACCAGGGTCAGATCGAAGTCGTCCTGGATGACGGACTGCGCGATGTGCGCCGCGAGTTCGGGATATCCCTTCACGTCCGGCACGGGTCGAGGACCGTAACCCTCGTCGGCGACGGGGTAGTCGGGGCCAGTGCCGAGCACGAAGGTCGGAATGATCGACGAGTCGAAGGCGGTGGCGTGGTCGTTGTACACGAGGATCACGACGTCGGGCGTGTTCTCCTTCGCCCATCTCCTGGTCCATTCGTAGCCCGCGAACACCTTCTTCCAGTACGGTTCCTCGGTCTTGCCGAGATCCATCGCCGCGCCGATGGCGGGAACGTGCGAGGTGAACAGCGCCGAGGTGAATGTCGCGGGGGCATCGGTACGGATCGTTTCGGCCTTCTCACCGGACGGAGGCGTCCAGCCGTCGAGATCCTTCAGGCGATTGCCCTCCGGACGACGCCCTCCACCGATCATCATGTCCCGATAGGCGGCCTCGGACATCCCGGTCATCGAGCCCGCCATCTGCTGGAAGCTCATGCCGTGCGTGGCGCCGATCTTGCTGAGGAAGTAGATGTTGCCGCCCTCGGCGATCATGGTGTTCAGGTCCATGTCCAGCACGGCCTGGCGCTGCACCGGGTTCAGCGGCCACTCGTCGAGGTACGCGCCCTGGTCGGCCAGGAACCGCTCGCGGTTCTCCGGCTTCATCAGCGACATCGAGAACTGGTTGAGGTGGTATCCCTTGCGGGCCTGCTCGGCGTCGAAGATGGTGGTGCCGGGGACGTCCTTGTACGGCTTGTCGAGTGCCATGGTCATTCTCCTTCTGGCCAGTACAGCCGCCGCGGATTCTCGACGAGCAGCCTCCGCTGCAGGTCGGGCGTGGTGGCGATCTGAGGGATGTAGTCGACCAGCAGCCCGTCGTCGGGCATGTGGTCCCTGAGGTTGGGGTGGGGCCAGTCGGTGCCCCACAGCACACGGTCGGGGAACTCCTCGACCACGCGACGGGCGAAGGGCACGACATCGAGATACGCGTGCCGTTCGCCGTGCAGAGCGCGCGGGCCCTGGGCGCTGAGCCGCTCGGGGCACGACACCTTCGCCCACACGCGCGGGTTCTCGCGCAGAAAGCGCAGGAAGAGCGCGAACTCCGGCCCGTCGGGATCCTTCGATACATCGGGTCGGCCCATGTGGTCGACCACGATGTCGGTCGGGATGCCGGAGAAGAAGTCGTACAGGTCGGGAAGGTCTTCGGCCTCGAAGTAGATCACGACGTGCCATCCGAGGGGCGCAATCTTCGCCACGATCTCATCGAGCGAG
The DNA here is from genome assembly GCF_042723855.1 of Microbacterium sp. NPDC058345. Taxonomy (NCBI): domain Bacteria; kingdom Bacillati; phylum Actinomycetota; class Actinomycetes; order Micrococcales; family Microbacteriaceae; genus Microbacterium; species Microbacterium sp. NPDC058345. The sequence continues at coordinate 1,338,748 of NZ_JBHXIG010000001.1, read as the reverse complement.
TCCGTCGGCACTCGATCCACGAGGCGCTTCACGAAGTTGAAGCGCACGCCGCGCACGCCGGCCTCGTGCAGCTCGGCGAGCTCGGCCTCGGTCACGTCGCGGCGGACGGTCGCGACGCCGCGAGCCCGCCCTCCGCTGCGGCGCAGCGCGTCGACCATGGCACTGTTGTCCGCGCCGTGACAGGTCGCCTGCACGATCACGTTGCGGTCGAATCCGAGGTGGTCGCGCAGAGCGAACAACTGCTCGGCCGAGGCGTCGCATGGCGTGTATTTCCGCTCGGGCGCGTACGGAAATTCCCCGCCAGGGCCGAAGACGTGGCAGTGGGCATCGACCGCTCCCTCGGGAAGGCGGAAGGTGGGAGCGCTGGGACCGTCGTACCAGTCCAGCCACCCGGCGGACTTCTCGAAGCCCCCGCTCGTGTCTCCGTGCGCCACGTCAGTCCTCCCGATACTCGAGGCCGGCCGCCGCGAGCTTGTCGCGCATGCCGTAGATGTCCAATCCGAGCACGCCCGCGCGGAACTTCTCGCGCTTGGCCTCCTCGTTGTCCTCCCTGGCCCGGCTCGCGTCCGCGACCGCACCGACGAGTTCGCGCGGTACGACCACCACACCGTCGACGTCGGCGACGACGACGTCGCCGGGATTGACGAGCGCGTTCGCCACGACCACCGGGATGTTCACGGAGCCGAGGGTCGCCTTGACCGTGCCCTTGGCGTTGATCGCGCGCGAGAAGACGGGGAAATCCATACGCTCGAGGTCGGCCACGTCGCGCACGCCGCCGTCGATCACCAGGCCCCTGCATCCGCGGGCGGTGAGCGAGGTCGCGAGGAGCTCACCGAAGAAGCCGTCCTCACTCTCGGTCGTGCACCCGGCGACGAGCACGTCGCCCGGCTGCACCTGCTCGGCGGCCACGTGGAACATCCAGTTGTCACCGGGCTGCAGCAGCACGGTGACCGCGACACCGCACAGCTCGGCACCGCGGTATGCGGGACGGATGTATGGCCGAAGCAGACCGACGCGGCCCATCGCCTCGTGGATCGTGGCGACACCGAACTGCGACAGACGCTCGACGTCGGCGGGATCGGGCCGGTCGATGCGGGTGCGGACGATGCCGAGATCGTTCAGACGCATGTGTTCTCCTCCCTCAGAGCCCGCGCGCGGTCAGCGCCCGGTCGAGGCGCGGGTAGACGCGGCGCGCGTTGCCCTCGAACACGGCCTGCCGCTGATCGTCGGTCAGGTTGGGCGTTGCGTCGAGGTAGCGCTTGGTGTCGTCGAAATGGTGTCCGGTTCGCGGGTCGACATCGCGCACGGCACCGATCATCTCGCTCGCGAACAGGATGTTCTCGGTCGGCACCACCGAGGTCAGCAGGTCGATGCCCGGCTGGTGGTAGACGCACGTGTCGAAGAAAACGTTGCCCAGCAGATGCTCCTCGAGCTCCGGCTTGCCCAGCGCCATCGCAAGCCCGCGGAAGCGACCCCAGTGGTAGGGGACCGCTCCCCCTCCGTGCGGGATGACGAACGTGAGATCGGGGAAGTCCCGGAACAGGTCGCCCTTGAGCAGCTGCATGAAGGCGGTCGTGTCGGCGCCGAGGTAGTGGTCGCCGGTCGTGTGGAAGACCGGCTTGCAGGACGTGCTGACGTGGATCATCGCCGGCAGCTCGTATTCGACGAGCTTCTCGTAGATCGGGTACCAGGAGCGGTCGGTGAGCGCGGGTGCGGTCCACAGTCCCCCGGAGGGATCCGGGTTGAGGTTGACCGTCACGACGCCGAGTTCTTCGACGGCTCGGGTGAGCTCGGCGACACTGGTCGCCGGGTCGACACCGGGCGACTGCGGGAGCATGGCCCCGGGGAGGAACCGGTCGGGGAAGAGCGCGCTGACCCGGGCGCAGAGGTCGTTGCAGATCCGCGCCCAGGTCTCGCTCACGCCGAGATCGCCGATGTGGTGCGCCATGAAGGACGCGCGGGGACTGAAGACCGTGAGGTCGATGTCCCGGTCGTTCATCAGTCGCAGCTGGTTCGCTTCGATGGTCGCGCGGATGTCGTCGTCACTGATGTGCAGGTCCGCGGGATCGGGGGCACCGCCGCGGCCGTCGGCGAAGGCGATCTGGATGTCACGCCACGCTCCCAGCTCTGCCGGGGCCGTGGTGTAATGCCCGTGGATGTCGATGATCACCGTGTCGTCCTTGTCACTCAGGTCGGTCGGTTCCACGCTAGGTCGCCGCCCCGATGCAGTCCAATAGATGTGTAGGCGGTCGACCATAGATATGATCTATGCGTGGCGGTTGCCGACCTTAACCAGATCCGGACGTTCGTGACGCTCTACGAACTGCGGAGCGTGACCGCTGCGGCCGAGCGCCTGCACGTCACGCAGCCGACCGTCAGCTACACCCTGCGTCGGCTGCGGGATCGATTCGACGACGATCTGTTCCGACGCGAGGGCCATGACATGGTGCCTACGCCGCGGGCGACTCAGCTGTACGCGCCGCTGCACGAGGCGCTCGCTCAGATCGATGCGACCGTGAGCGACCCCGATGAGTTCGAGCCGTCCGGATTCTCGGGGGAACTGACCCTCGGTCTCACCTCGATCGGCGAGCAGACCTTCCTCCCGCCCATCATGGCCGCTCTCGCGCGCGAGGGTGCGACGCCTCATCTTCAGGTGGCGCGTCTGAACTCGGATCAGGTCGAGGACGGCCTGGCGCGCGGGAGCATCGACATCGCCATCACCGTCGCGCTCGTCGGGACCCCGCGGTTGTGGCGTTCGCGGGTGAGGGCCGTCGAGTATGTTGCTCTCTCGTCGGGCTCACATCCACTGCCGCCCACGTCGGCCGACATGTTCGCGGGGCGGCGATTCGTGCGGGTGTCCGGGCGCGGCGGACACGTCTATCCCGTGCAGGCGCTCACCGAGCACGGGATGCTGGCGCAGGTGGCGCTCACGGTCGAGGAGTACGCGACGGTTCCCGCGGTTCTGGAAGCGACCGACCTCGTCGTTCTGCTGCCGCGCCATGTCGCGGAGGTGTTCTGCCGGTGGTTTCCGCGGTTGCGCATCGCCGACCTTCCCTGGCCGGCGCAGAGCACCCCGGTGTCGTTGTACACGCGCCGGGAGGCGAATCTCTCCCCGGCTCAGCGCTGGTTCCGATCGCTCGTGCTCGAGTCGCTGTCGACGGACGACCAGCCGGTCTGAGCGCCGGGGCGCTACGCTCGGCGGCTCCGGTTCCAGCTCGCCTTCGCGGGCGCGAGCGGGCTGCGTACGTGGATCGACCACGAAGAGTGGGGGTGGATGGAGAGGATCGCCCGTTCGAACCACGCGCGCGCCTCCGCGGACAGGGCCGAGAGCACGGCGTCCTTGTCGATATCGTCCTCAGGGCGCGGCCGGAGCGCCTTCCATACGAGCTGCACCTCGGGGGCACCCGTGGGAATGCCGTCCACGTCGTGAACGGCACGCTCCCAGGACAGCTGCAGGCGCGGGTCGCGCTTGTAGACCCATGCCCGGTCGACCCCGTCCTCGACGTTGACCTGCAGCACCCACGCACCCGAGGCGTCGTCGCGGACGAGGACGGGGTGCAGATCCGCGTCCTCCGGCACATCAGCGACCGCGACGACGTCGTCGCCGGCGTCCGCCCAGGCGCTGTACCCCGGCGGCAGCGAGTCGATCAGGGCGCGCATGCTCGGCCGCAGCACGCTCACGTCAACGTTCGAGCGCGGCCGGATCGGGTGGCCGAGCCATCGATCGAGCGCCACGCCGCCGGAGAGCCACCAGCGGACTCCAGCGGGGGCCAGGAGCCGCGCGACCTCGTCCGCGGCGAGAGGCTGCCAGCGGGGATCGGAGTGCGCGGTGGTTTCACTCATGCGTCGAGGCTATGGCACCGGCGCGCTCGACGGCGCGCGACCCGGGCCCGCGAATCCGCGAACGACTATCCGCGCGGCGGGTTGAGGGGCAGCCACTGCTCGAGTGTGGTCTCGAAGATCTGAGCGCCTTCGACGGGGATGAGGGTGCGCTCTTCGATCTGCGCGCCGTAGTAGGGGGCGCTGTCATCGCGGACCACCATGCGGGGATCGCCGCGGAACTCGAGGGCCCGACGGGCGAACTCATCCATGCCGAACGCCTCAGGACCGGCGATCTCGACGTCACCCTGCGCCTCGGAGACCGCCGCGCGCGCCACCGCGGTGGCGACGTCTTCCGCCGCGATCGGCTGGATCAGCGCGCCCGGGAGTGTGACCGTGTCGCCCTCGGTCGAGATGTCGGCGATGCTGCCCACGAACTCGAAGAACTGCGTCGCGTGCACCAGGGTGTAGTCGATGCCCGAGCCGCGGATGAGCTCCTCCTGCGCGGCCTTCGCCGCGAAGTAGGCGATGTTCTGCGGGCGGTCGGTGCCGACGATGGTGAGCGCGACGTGCTTCGTCACGCCCGCGGCGGTCTCGGCGGCGAGCAGGTTGCGGGTCGAGGTGGTGAAGAACTCCATCACGTCGTCCGGGGCGAACGAAGGGGAGTTCGACACGTCCACCACGGTGTCCGGGTCCACCAGCACCTCCGCGAGACCCTCCCCCGTCAGCGTGTTCACACCGGTGTTGGGCGAGGCGGCGACGGCCTCGTGGCCGTGCTCGGTCAACTTCGCGACGACCTTCGAGCCGATGAGGCCGGTGCCTCCGATGACGACGATCTTTGCCATGTTCATGCCTTTCCGTGAGCGACGCCGGATGCGGCGTCTGACATCTCTGACCGCGAGGCGCTCGCCGGTGTGACAGCCGACTCGTCAGCACACCAGCGGAACCCGCGTACAGCGAGATGCTGGAGGCTGCACGCCCCGGGCCGCCGGACCCGACCATGCCGAAACGCGTGTGACCGTGCATCGGGGTGTCACGGATCGAGACGGCAGCCGGTCTTCCCTTCGATGCAGGTGTTCGCGCGGTCGTGCGAGTCCGACGACGGCAGCGCGAGGGGTGGAAGCACTTGTCGGAACGAGGTGAAGCGGTGGAGAGTGTGGATGTGGATGTGACCGGCGCGGCTGCGGGGTCCGGCGAGGCCCTGGATGCCGCCGTGGCGGTCTTCGCGGCGCAGCGGCGGCGCCTGTTCGGCATCGCCTATCGGATGCTCGGCACCGTCGCCGACGCGGAGGACATCGTGCAGGAGACCTGGATCCGGTGGCAGAACACCGATCGGAGCCAGGTGCAGGAGCCCGCCGCGTTCCTCACCACGATCACCACCCGCCTGTCGATCAACGTCCTGCAGTCGTCGCGCGCCAAGCGCGAGACGTACATCGGCCCCTGGCTTCCCGAGCCGGTCAACACCGACGACGATCCGGCCCTCGGCGCTGAGCGCGCCGAGGCGCTGCACGTCGCGATCCTGCTGACGCTCGAGAAGCTGACGCCGACCGAACGGGCGGCGTACATCCTCCGCGAGGCGTTCGACTATCCCTACCCCCGTATCGCCGAGGTCATCTCCTCGAGTGTCGTGAACGCCCGCCAGCTCGTCAGTCGCGCGCGTGCGCACCTCGCGTCTGCACGTCAGTCGGCCGTCGAGCCGACGCACCATCGGCGGCTTCTCGAAGCCTTCCTCGCCGCGGCGCGGCAGGGCGATGCTCAGCAGCTCGAGACGCTCTTCGCGGACGACGTCGTCAGCTACACCGATGGCAACGGCGTCAAGCTCGCCGCGCGCATCCCCGTGAACGGCCGCGGCCGAGTGGCGAAGTTCGTTGCCGCGTTCGCGCACCACTTCTGGACGGGCAAGACGATCGGCTGGGTCGAGGTGAACGGCCAGCCGGCGGCGACGCTCATCGAGGATGGCGACGTGACCACGGTCCTGACCCTGACGACATCCGAAGACGGCATCCAGCAGCTGCTGTGGATGATGAACCCGCAGAAGCTCGGACACGTGATCCCGGCCCGCGCATGATCCGCAGGCACCAGCCGGCATCGCTGCGCCGGAGGCGCCTCGGTGCCGTCGATCCGGGCGTCGTCGAGCGCCTCGCCGTCGCGCTGGCAGCCGGCGACCGCGACGAGATCCGCGCGGTGCTGCATCCGCAGGTCGTGCTGACCATCGACAGCGGTGGCCTCGTCCCCGGGGCGTCGACGCCCCTGCGGGGCGCGGCCGCGGCATCCGAGGCGCTGCTCGCGCTGACGACTCCCGACACGTCGGCGACGATGGCCTCGATCAACAGCGTCCGCGGGTTCCTTCTCGTTCGCGAAGACGTCGTCGTGGCCGCCGTCACCGCCGAGGTGCGGACCCGGCTGCTCGCGACGCTCTGGGTGGTGTGCAACCCCGAGAAGCTGCGGCACTGGAACAGATGACGCGGTGCGCGGCCGCCGCCTCAGCCGTCGGCGCCGGGTGCAGGACAGGCGCGGTAGACGTATCCCGCGTCCTCCGGCATCCGCAGGTCGTGGTCGCGTAGGATCATCGTCGGCCGCGACGGATCCGCACACGCCTGGGCGAACCCGTCTGCGCCGAGCTCGTCGACGTACTCGATGTCGAGTACCACCGTGTAGACGTCGGCGTAGGCGCCGCACTCGTCGTACCGTTGGCACGACTCGGTGATGGCGAAGTCGTAGCCGATCTCCGCCAGGCGCGAGGCGTGCTCGGCCGTGTTCTTCTGCGCGATGGCCAGACCCGCCTCGTGCGCGAGCCGGGCGTACTCCGCGGCGAGCGCCATGTTGTCCTCGCGCGTCAGCCTGCCCTCCGAGCGGGTGTAGGAGTCGAGATTGTCGATCTCGACGGCAGCGTACCCGGCGTCGCGGCATCCGGCGATCCATGGCCCGACCATCGCGACGAGCGCGTCGCGCTTCGCTGGCGTCGACGTGTCGAAGAGGAACTCGTCAGGCCACCCCGGGTCGGCGAGCGGCTTCCCGTCCACGTGCACGATGAGCTCCGGGTGCTCCGCTGCCGTGTCCGCCGACGCGTCGGGCTGCGTCTGGAAGCCGTTCACGTAGCAGATGTCGTACCCCGCGCCGGCGGGTTCCTGCAGGCGATCGCGCGCCACCACGGTGACGCCGGCGGGCGGCGGGTACGCGCCGCCCAGCTGGTAGTCGAAGCCCGCGCCCGGAGCGGGCAGCGTCACCTCGGCCGCATCCGGCACAGTGTCCTCGGCGGGGGCGGGACCCCCGCATCCGGCGAGCGCACAGACGACCGCGGCGGATGCCGCGATCAGCAGCATCCGCCCGGTTTCGCGCACTGCGCCCATCACGCTCCCTCCGCCGGTGCAGAGTGCACTCTATCCCGGCGGAGGAAGCGCGGCGATCAGGCCCGGCGCTTGCGGGCGACCATGACAGCCGTCACGATCGCCGCGACGACGATCAGCCCGCCGACGCCCCACAGCACCGGCGCGAGCGCCGAGTCGCCGTCCTCGGACGCGGAGGCCGGGGTCTGCTCTGCCGTGGGCTGGTCGCTCGGCTCATCGGACGCCTCGTCCGCCGGCTCGGCGGACGCCTCGGCATCCTCCGCGGCGAGCGAGAACGCGTACTCTCCGTCTGTCGGGTGGCCGTCGCTGGAGACGACCTTCCAGGTGACGGTGTAGTCGCCGTTCGGCATGCCCTCGTCGAGCGGCACGGTCACGGTGTCGGCCTGCACCACCGGCTCACCGGCGACCCAGTCCTGACCGGTCGAGTCCACGACGGTCATGGCGGTGCCGCTGTTGTCCTCCAGCGACAGCAGGTTGTTCGAGAAGGTCAGCACGACCTGCTCGGGTGCGACGGTGAGCTGCTCATCGGCAGCGGGCGTGCTCTGCACGAGCTCGTCGTGCGCGGCGGCGGGTGCGGCGACGGCGAGCACGGCGGCGGCGGCCACGGCGGCCCCCGCGAGGACGGTACGGATGCGGAACATGGGAAAACCTCTCATCGGATGCCGCGAAGCGGCAGATCTGTTCGACGGCGCGCGCCGGAATGGCACGCCCGGATGCCGCAGGGATGCGGCGCTGATCAGACGAGACGGAGAGGAGGGCCGCGCCGTCGCAGGGCGGACAGCAGCGGGTCGCGGCGCCGCGGCGCGAGGACGACGGCCCAGCGCGTGGAACCCTGACGCGGGACGAGCGCGGGTGCGGGCAGGCGCACAGTGCGTCGCAGCCACGCGCGCACGGCGGATGCCGCGGTCAGCAGCGCCTGCAGCAGACGCTCGCCGCGATGCAGGGCGACGATCGTCACCACGGCGGCGCAGGCGTGCGCGCCCCACATCCCGGCGTCCCCGGCCAGCGGGATCGCGGCACCGTCGAAGGAGAGCACCATGGCGCCGTGATCATGCGGGGTGAAGCCGCCTTTCGGCGTGATGCTGCCCAGCACGAACAGGGCGTGGAACAGCAGCTGCGAGGCCACCACCGACAGGCTCAGCCGCAGCACGGAGAGTCGTCGGCCCGACAGCAGCGTGCAGATCATCAACGACAGCAGCCATGGCACCAGCACGCCCAGGGGTCCTGGCATCGTCCCCGACACCCACACGTGCGACGCGAGCGCGACGAAGGTCGCGATCGAGGCCGCGGTCGCCCCGCGGACGAGCGGGATTCTGCGTGAGGGACGCACCGCACCATCCTTTCACGGTTCGTCGGGCCCCGCCGGTCCGTCGGGTCTCGTCCCGCCCGACGGATGCGGATCAGGGCACCGGGTGCGGCTCGGGCTGCCGTCGCCCCACCCACACGGCGCCGGCGCTGGCGAGCACCACCAGCGCGATGCCGAAGATCTCCAGCGGCGACAGGCGCTGGCCGAGCAGCGCGAAGCCGGTCACCCCGGCGAGCGCGGGCCCGAGACTCATCAGGATGCCGAACACGGCCGGCGGCAGCCGGCGCAGCGCGATCAGCTCCAGCGCGTACGGCACGGTCGAGCTCAACAGCGCCACTGCCGCGCCCAGCGCGAGCAGATCGGCACGCAGCAGGGCGGGCCCTGCATCCACGAGGCCGAACGGGAGCGACAGCACGGCGCCGACGACCATCGCGAAGGCGAGTCCGTCGAGCTTCGGGAAGTCACGGCCGACCCTCGCCGAGGCGAGGATATACCCCGCCCAGCCGGCCGCGGCGGCGAGGGCGAACAGCACGCCGGGAAGCGTCAACCGGTCCCAGCCGCCACCGCCGAGGGCCACGATGCCCAGCATCGCGAGCACAGCCCACAGCCACGCGGAGCGCGCTTTCGAGGTGATCACCGCGAGGGCGAGCGGACCGAGCACCTCGATCGTCACGGCGACGCCGAGCGGCAGCTCGGACAGGGCCAGGTAGAACATCGCGTTCATCAGCGCGAGCACCGTGCCGAACATCAGCGCAGCGCGCCACGCGCCGGGTGTGCGGCCGCGCAGCGACGGCCTGGCCACCGACAGCAGGATCAGCGCCGAGACCACCAGGCGCAGCATCACCATGCCGAGCGGGCCCACCTCGGGAAACAGCAGCACGGCGAGCGATGATCCGACCTGCTGACACAGCAGGCCGGCGCCGATCAGGCCGATGGCGATCGCGCCGCCTCCGAGAGGGCGGTGCGCCGGCGGGAAGGCCGGCGTCCGCGTCACTGCGCCGGCGGAGCGGTGCAGATCGCGTTGTCGGCGATCGTCTGGGCGTACTGCTCGGCGGTGAACGGCAGGCCGAACTCGGGGGCCGTCTGGCCCTCCGCGGCCGGCGCCTTCGAGGCGATCGCGGCCAGCTGCCACGCCAGGTACGCAGCCGTGCCGCCCCCGGTCGAGGAGTTGTTCAGCGTCACTGCGACGGTGAACCCGGTGGCCGGATCGGAATAGGCGGCGGTGATGTATCCCGGGGTCCAGCCGTGCTGCCCGATCATCGAGCCGACCAGGAATCCGCCGCCGGTGGCCTGATACCAGGTGGGCGCCTTCGACGATGCCGGAAGAGGTGCCGAGAAGCGGGCGGGCTCGGCATCCTTCTCGCGCAGCGCCTGACGCGCCTCGGCCTGCACGTAGCGACCGAGGTCCTCGATGGTCGACACCGCGCCCGAATCGGTGAACCCGGTGCTCGAGGACATCTCGGTGATGTCCACCGGCGCGGCGCAGTCGTAACCGCCCTCGACCGCGGGCAGGTACCGGCCCTTGAGCGCCGGCGCGGGCGCGGGGGGCGCGGCCTTCGGTCGCGGCAGCGACGTCGAGGCGAGTTCGAGCGGCTCCGTCACGTACCTCTCGATCAGCTGCGACGCGCTCATGCCCGACGCGCGCTCCAGGGCGAGGCCGAGCATCAGGTATCCCGCATCCGAATCACGGAACGCGGTGTGCGCGGGCCCGCGCTGCCGGCCCAGACCGAAGCTGGCCAGCTGCAGGGGCGACCAGTCGCGCGCGGGGGTGTTCAGCCAGTAGCCCTTCACCGACGCCTCGGACGAGCCGATGCCGCTCGTGCCGTTGCACAGGTCGAGCAGCGTGATGTCGGGCAGGTCGGCGACACCCGAGACGTACTTCGGCACAGGGGCGTCGAGTTTCACCTTGCCGTCGTCAGCGAGGCCGTACAGCACGTCGCAGGTCATCAGACGGGTCACATCGCCGATACGGAACGACATGTCGGCGGTGACCTTGGTGTCGTCTCCGGCGCCCTGCGTCCCCAGCCCGGTGACCCAGGTGCCGCTCCACGGCACCCACACGCCCACGATCGCCCCGGAGGCGCCCGTCGCGGTCATGGCGTTCTCGACCGCCGTCTGCAGCTGCGCGGTGACGTCCTCGGGCAGTGCGGCGTCGACCTGCTCAGGAGGCGTGTAGCTGAACTGCTCGGCCTGCCCCGAGCATCCGGTGAGGGTGAGGGCGAGCGCGGCGACGGCGCCGACGACTGCGCGCGCACGGCGCGACGAACGAAGCTGCATGGATCGACTCTCCCGGGGATGGATGCTCCGAGTCTAGAACGCGGAGGCTGGGAGCCTGCCACCCGCGCCGCTCAGCCCGTGACCGCCTCGGCCCGCCGCGCCTCCCACGCCTCCCGCATGAAACGCCGCACGTCCTCGTCGACCCGGATGTCACGCGGGCGCAGCGGACGCGAGAGGTACAGCCCGTCGAGCGAGGTGAGTCGGCTCAGCGCCACGTACGTCTGGCCCGGGGCGAACGCGCCGGATCCGAGGTCGATGATCGCCCGGTCGTAGGTCTTGCCCTGCGACTTGTGGATGGTCACCGCCCACGCGAGCCGCAGCGGGAACTGCGTGAACTCCGCCACCACCTCGCGGGAGAGCGTCTTCGTGCCCGGGTTGTACGCGTAACGGAACCGCTCCCAGACGGCGGGTTCGACATCGAACTCCTCGCCGTCGACGTCGACGCGCACCGTGCCGCCGAGGATGCGGGTGACGGTGCCGATCGAGCCGTTCACCCAGCGCGGCGGCTCGCCCTGCAGGCCGGTGTCGTTGCGGAGGAACATCACCTGGGCGCCGACCTTCAGCTTCAGCTCGGAATCGGCGGGATAGTTCGCCTCGCCGCGGCCGAAGTCGCCCGACACCTCGGCACGGGCGGTCTGCTCGCGACCCGGCAGCGCCTCCAGGTGCCGCCGGTTGATGGTGTTCACGATGTCGTTGCGGGTCGCGAGGGTGATGATCGGCACCTCGCCGGGCTCGGGTTCCGGCGGCGTGCGCGCACCCTGCGTGTTCAGCGCTTCCGCGATGTCGGCCGTGACCCGGCCGTAGCGCACCGCGTTCAGCATGGACTTGAACCCGTCGTCGGACTGCCGGTGGATGCGCACCAGCTCGCGCACGTGCAGCTTCGCACCGTGCGCGCCGAGGTCGAGCATCCCCCCGTCCGACGCCGCGCCGCCGGTCCAGACCTTGGCGTCGAAGAACCAGAACGAGCGGTAATGATCCTGGATGTAGCGCAGCTCATCGCCGCGCGGCGGCACAGGGGCGAGCTGGTACGGGTCGCCGAACATGACCACCTGCACGCCGCCGAACGGCTCGGCCCGGCGGCCGCGCGCCTGGCGTAGCGACCGGTCGATGGCGTCCATCAGATCGGCGTTCACCATCGAGATCTCATCGATCACCAGGGTCTCGATGGCGTTCAGGATGCGCCGGGTGGCATCCGACTGATCGATTTCGCTCTCGGCGATGAGCCCGATGGGCAGCCGGAACAGCGAGTGGATCGTCTGCCCCTCCACGTTCAGGGCCGCGACGCCGGTGGGAGCGCAGATCGCGATCTGCTTCTTGGTGTTCCACGCGAAGTGCTGCAGCAGCGTCGACTTGCCTGTCCCGGCGCGGCCGGTGATGAAGACGTGCTCGTCGGTGTCCTCGATCAGACGGAACAGCGCGCGCTGTTCATCGGAGAGGGGCGGCGCGGACACGCACCCCATGTTAAGGCTGTTCGGCGCCGTCCCAGGAGCGCATCTCTAGACTTGCGCCATGATGCACGCTCGGAGGGGGTCCCGGCGGCGCGCCCGCCTGAGCACGGACCTCACGATCCTGGGGATCGTCGGCGTGCTGCTCATCGCGGCGCTCGCCGCCGGCGGCGTGTCTCTGTACCAGCAGTATTACAGCCCGTCCGCCTTCGTGCAGCGCTATCTCGATCTGCTCTCGTCCGGCCGTGCCGCCGACGCGCTGCTGCTGCCGGGGGTGTCGGTCGATCTCGCGCTGCTCGAAGACTCCGGCATCGACAGGACGGCATCCGAGGCGCTGCTGCGCCCGGCGGCGCTCGCCCCGCTCACCGACGCGCACATCACCTCCGAGAAGGCCGCGGACGGCGCCTACGCCGTCAGCATCGAATACCGGGCGGCGGGCGTGCGGGGAATGACCACGTTCCAGGTCGTGCAGGACGGCTGGGCCGGCATCACCCCCGACTGGCGGTTCGCACGCAGCCCGCTCGCCGAGATCGAGCTCACCGTGCGCGGGTCCGATCAGTTCACCGTGAACGGCTTCGCCATCGACCGCCGGCAGGTCTCGGCGGCCGGAGCGGATGCCACGCCGCTCGACCCGCTGCACCTGATGGTGCTCACTCCCGGCATGTACTCGGTGACCGTCGACACGGCCATCGCGGCGTCGCCCGGCGTCAGCGTGCTCGCCGACACCCCGCTGGCGCGCACCCCTGTCGATGTGCAGGCGATGCCCACCGAGCAGTTCACCGAGGTGGTGCAGCAGAGGGTCGAGGAGTTCCTCCTCGGATGCGCCACGCAGGAGGTGCTCCAGCCCACGTCGTGCCCGTTCGGCCTCGAGGTGCAGAACCGCCTCGTCGACGGCTCGGTGCCGAAGTGGTCGATCGCCGAGCAGCCGAAGGTGACCGTCGTTCCCGACGGGTCGAACTGGGCGATCCCGCCGACGGATGCCGTGGCGCACATCGAGGTCGAGATTATGTCGCTGTTCGACGGCTCGGTGCAGACCGTCTCGGAGGACGTGCCGTTCCAGGTCGACGGCACGATCGCGATCATGCCCGACGGGTCGGCATCCATCCGCGTCGGCTCGCCCTCGTCCGACGAGTAGACCTCCGTCGCGCACTCGGCGTTGTCGCTCAGTGCGCTTCGCGCTGCGCGATCCTCCTGTCGCGCTCGGCGATCTCCGCGAGACGCGCGTTGTACTCCTCCAGTTCCGCGTCGCCCGTGCGGTCGGCGTGCCTGTCACGGCGACGCTGCAGCCTGGCATCCGATCGCGACCACTGCATCGCGACCGTGATCGCGAGGATCAGGGTCGGGATCTCGCCCACCGACCAGGCGATGCCGCCGCCGATGTACTGATCCTCGAGCGGCGTCGGCCCCCACGTGCGCCCCATCGATCCGAACCATTCCGCGACGATCAGGCCCTCCTGCATCATGATCGCCATGCCGAAGAAGGCGTGCATGGCCATCACCGCGATGAGAGTGATCAGTCGGCCCGCGTGCGGCAGACGGTACGGCACCGGATCGACGCCGATCAGGCTCATCACGAACAGGTAGCCCGAGAGAAGGAAGTGGAGGATCATCCACTCGTGGCCGAGATGGTCGTACATCGCCCAGCGCACCAGGTCGGTGAAGTAGAAGGCCCACAGCGACACGACGAAGATCGCCGCTGCGACGAAAGGATGCGTCACCACACGGGAGAAGGGCGAGTGCACCGCCCACATGATCCACTCGCGTCCGCCGCGCGTGCCGTCTTCGCGCTTGTGCACCGCTCGCAGTGCCAGGGTGATCGGGGCGCCGCTGACCAGCAGCAGGGGGATCGCCATGCTGAGCACCATGTGCCCGAGCATGTGCACGCTGAACAGGTACTCCTGGTACCTGTTCAGCGGACCGCAGGTGACCCAGAGCAGCAAAGCCATGCCGAGCATCCAGAACACCGTGCGCTGGATCGGCCAGCGATCGCCGCGCCGGTGCAGGCGCAGCACGCCGGCGATGTAGAACACGACGCCGAAGCCCACCGCCACCAGCCAGAGCACGTCGATGTCGATGGAAGTGAACCAGCGGTCCAGGCTGAGCTCGGGCGGCAGCACCTCACGGGTGAGCCGCTGCGCCGGCGTCTGCACGGCCGGGGGCTCCTCGCCGACCGGCGGAGGCGTGCGGGCCAGCGCGGCCGCCGCACCGGACGCCAGGCCCATCAGCAGCAGCTCACCGAGGATGAGACGGAAGAACGACCGCTTCTGCCGCTCACCGCTGAGGTGCGGGATGAGACGGCGCCGGTACCAGGCCCCGAACAGTCCGAGGCCGGCGAGCAGCGCCGCCTTGGCGATGACGATCACGCCGTAGGGGCTGAGCAGCTCCGACCAGTCACCGAGGGCGACGACGGTGCGCGCCACACCCGAGACCGCCACCACCACGAATGCCGCCAGGGCGAGCGACGAGTAGCGCGCGACCAGCAGAGGCAGATCGATCCGCTCGGCGGCATCCCTCGGCGCGCGATCGCGCATCGCACCCGGCCGCAGCAGCACGAGCAGCATCACGCCGCCCAGCCAGACAGCCGCGCCGATCGTGTGCAGCAGGATCGCGTTGACGGCGACGGTGTGACCCGCCAGATCGCCGGAGTGCCCCTGGGTGGCCATCGGGAGGAAGGTGGCTGCGGCGAGCACCGCCGTGAGCATGGTCCCGGTCCAGCTGCGCCAGCCGAACACCAGCAGCGTGACGACGGCCCCCATCACCGTCGTGATGAGCCACGCCTGGCCGAGAGGCAACTCGAGCAGGAATCTGCCGAACTGCTCGCCGAACGAGCGGTCGGCTGACAGCTTCGGGTTGAACGCGGCCATGAAGGTGAGGAACGCCGTGACACCCGAGGCGAGGGTGAAGACGGCGGCACCGACGGATGCGGTGTCGAGCGCGATGTCGAAGGACCTCTGCCCGCTGCGCAGACCGAACAGCGCGAGCACCAGTGAACCGAGCATCGCCGCGGCGGCGAGGTTCGCGATGAGCTTCACCACCGGCAGACCCCACATCACGATGGGCCCCGGATCGAGCAGCCTCGGCGGCACGGCGCCGCCGCCGACGAGCAGCGCCGCGATCACTGCCACGGTCGCCCCGGCGAGCAGCGTCGCGAGGCCCGCGAGACGGTAGGGGTTCACCGTTCCAGCCTAGGCGCGAAGCCTGTGTGCGGACGCCGGGGACGACGAAGGCCGCCCCGGGAGGGACGGCCTTCGTGCGGGGATGCGGTCTTACTTGACGGCAGCCTTCAGCTTGGAGCCGGCGGTCACCTTGACGCGCTTGCCGGCCGGGATCTTGATCTCGGCGCCGGTCTGCGGGTTGCGGCCGGTGCGGGCGGCGGTGTCGACCTGCTCGAACGAGATCCAGCCAGGGATCGAGACCTTGCTGCCCTTGGCGACGGCGTCCGAGACGGAGCCGAAGAGCGAGTCGAGAACGCGCGAGACCGTGGCCTGGCTCTCGCCGGTGGCGGAAGCGATGCTCGCGACGAGCTCGGTCTTGGTGATGGACTTGTCAGCCATGTCATCCTCCAGCGACGATGGTCCGCCGCATCATGTTGGTTTCGGAGGCGAACCTCCGTCGGTCGATCGACCGCCTTGACAGTATCAACCGAGGAAGCGAAATCCGCGTCATTTCGCGGGTTTCGAGCACATTTCTCGGCGTGTCAGGCCACTTCAGTCACACCAGTCACAGAT
The DNA here is from genome assembly GCF_042723855.1 of Microbacterium sp. NPDC058345. Taxonomy (NCBI): domain Bacteria; kingdom Bacillati; phylum Actinomycetota; class Actinomycetes; order Micrococcales; family Microbacteriaceae; genus Microbacterium; species Microbacterium sp. NPDC058345. Next base: position 1,322,826 of record NZ_JBHXIG010000001.1, on the reverse strand, counting down.
TTGGGGGCGGGACGGCGCTGCGCGCCACGGCCGTGCAGGAGATCAACGCGCGTGAAGGAGTGGAGACCGCACTCTCCTCCTTCGTTCACGTTGATCTCCTGCATACCGGGTCAGCGGTGTGCACGGTGCAGCCCCTGAGCGATCGCCTCCATGATCACCGCCTGCACCTCGGACCAGCGATCCATGATCTGCCCGTAGCTGAATCGCAGCACGTGATACCCCTGCAGCGTCAACTGCGCATCATGCGCGATGTCGCCGGTGCGCTGCGCCCCGGTGTGCGTTGCACCGTCGATCTGGATCACCAGCCGGTCGCCGATGAGCAGGTCGACGCGGTGAACATGCACCCACGCCTGCGGAAGCATGGGCACTCGCAACCAGCTCAGCCGGTGGATGATGATCGTCTCGAGACCTGAGTCGGCGAACGGCCGCGCCTGCTCGAGTACTGCCGCTGCGGCCGGAGGCAGGGGCAGCCGGAACATGGCCTGACGGTCGATCAGACCCTTGTTCAGCGCCGACTCCCATATCACCAGGGCGGTCTCGAACGACTGGCACTGGGCGACGAGCGCCAGCGCGTTGACGAGGTGATCGACTGCGGCGTCGGCCGAACGCGGCAGCACCGGTTTCGACCAATGCACGGTGACGTCGTCCGGCACCGTCACACGTGCGGCGTGCGGAGCGGCAGCCACGTGGAACGCGCTCTTCTGCGGCATCCACAGTCCTGCGCGTTCCGCTGCCGTCACGCAACTCAGCACCACCCCGCGCTTGACCGCGCCGACCGCGGCGGCGTCGGCATCCGGCGTGGCAACCCAGCCGGGACGGATGCCGACGATCCGGGCCGCTGCCTTCGCTCGGCGCAGGGCGTAGTCGCTCACGCCGGCCCGGCGGAGCGAGCGGACGCGCGCGATGCCGCCGCACCGCCGCAGTTCGATGACGGGATCCACGCCCACAGCATCCGGCATCCGGCATCGGGCAGGCCTCGCGATCCGTCCTTCTGTGGAGAGCTCCGAACGCGAACGTCATTGTGGAAAGAACTCGCGTGAAGGAGATCAACGCGTATGCAGGAGGGATGCTGCCAAAACCTCCTGCAACCGCGTCGATCTCCTACGCGCGCGTCGCGGCCCCGCGCCCAGACATGCAGAAAGGGCGGGGATCCGAAGATCCCCGCCCTTGAGAACTGCTTACCAGCTCGACTTGGTCACGCCGGGCAGCTCACCGCGGTGCGCCATGTCACGGAAGCGGACACGCGAGATGCCGAACTTCGTGAGCACACCACGGGGGCGGCCGTCGATGACGTCGCGCGAGCGCACGCGCACCGGCGATGCGTTGCGCGGCAGCTTCTGCAGGCCGATGCGAGCGGCCTCGCGCTGCTCGTCGGTCGAGGTCGGGCTCACGAGAGCCTTCTTCAGCTCGGCGCGACGCTCGGCGTACCGGTCGACGATCACCTTGCGCTGCTCATTGCGAGCGATCTTGCTCTTCTTAGCCATGGATCAACGCTCCTCGCGGAATTCGACGTGCTTGCGGACGACCGGGTCGTACTTCTTCAGCACGATGCGGTCGGGGGTGTTACGACGGTTCTTCTTGGTCACGTAGGTGTAACCGGTGCCCGCCGTCGAGCGCAGCTTGATGATAGGACGGACGTCCTGAGCCTTCTTCGCCATTAGAGCTTCACACCCTTCGCAAGGAGGTCCTTGACCACGTTCTCGATGCCACGGACGTCGATCACCTTGATGCCCTTGGCGGACACGTTCAGGGTGACCTTACGACCGAGCGACGGCACGTAGTAGGTCTTCTTCTGCACGTTCGGGTCGAAGCGGCGCTTCGTCCGGCGGTGCGAGTGCGAGATGTTGTGACCGAAGCCGGGAACAGCACCGGTCACCTGGCACACTGCTGCCATGTTGTGACTCCTTCAATACCGTGAGGCCGGACGGCCCCACCCAAGATCCCTTGTCGGCCCCTTCCACTCACATCCGACCGGGCCGCGCAGGACCGGTGAGAATGAGGGGGAGGGACGAACTGCGCGCAGGAGAGCGCGCAGACAAAGAGTCAGTCTAGCATGCGCCGGGTCACTTCTCCGACCCGGCCACCATGCCCTTGATGAAGTAGCGCTGCAGCACGAGGTAGACGATGAGCACGGGCAGCACCGAGATGAGGGATGCCGCCGCCGCGGCGCCGAGGTCGCTGGACGAGGTCGCGAAGAAGCTGCTGATCGACGGGGCGATGGTGCGCATCTCGGGGCTGCGCATGAGGTAGACGCTCAGGGCGTATTCGTTCCAGACGTTGACGCCCGTGAGGATCACGACCGTCGCGGTCACCGGCCGGAGCATCGGCACGACCACCCGGAACAGCACCTGCACGGCGTTGGCCCCGTCGACCGACGCCGCCTCCTCGATCGAGACGGGCAGCCCGCGCATGAACGAGGTGTACAGGAAGATCGCGAGCGGCAGCTGAGTCGCCGTCATCACCAGGATGGTGCCCCAGTACGTGTTGACGCCGTTGAGCTGCACCATCTGGGCGTACAGCGGCACCAGCACCGACAACGGCGGAATCATGATCAACCCGACGATCACCGCGAACACGAGCTTGTTCAGGCGGGTGGGGCGCCGCGCCAGCGGGTAGGCCGCGAGCGCACCCAGCACGCACACGAGCACCGTGCTGCACACCGTCACCAGGGCGCTGTTGCCGATCGCGCGAAGGATGTGGCCCTGCTCGATGGCGGTGGCGAAGTTCTGCCAGTACACGTCGGCCAACGGCGGCAGCCACTGCGACGACAGGTCGCTGCGCGCCTTCAACGACGAGGTGAGGGTGATGTAGAACGGCAGCAGCTGCAGCAGCACGGCCAGCAGCACCCCCACGCCGATGGCGAGCCGCGCCGGCCATGGCGAGCGAGCGGGTGCCGGCGGCATCTCCCCCCGCCGCGCCGTCGTCGGTTCCCTCACCGCGCTCACAGCTGTTCCAGCCTGCGGCGGTTGAGCATCGTGTTCAGCAGCAGCGTGAACACCGCGATGATGAGGAACAGCACCACGCCCATCGCCGAGGCGTAGCCCGCGCGCTGGCTGTCGAAGTACATCTTCGCGATCAGCGTCGACACCGAGTTGGTCGCGTAGCCAGGACCGCCTCCGGTGAGCACCTGGATGACGTCGAAGAGCTTCAGACCGCCGATCAGGTTCAGCACGATGCTGGTGGCGAAGGCCGGCTGCAGCATCGGCACCGTGATGTTGCGGAACGACTGCCAGGAGTTCGCCCCGTCGAGCCGGGCCGCTTCGTAGTACATCGTCGGGATCGACTGCAGTCCGGCGAGGTAGATCACCATCGAGATCCCGACGAACTGCAGCGAGTTCACGGCCACGATGATCGCGACGGCAGCACCGGCGTCGCTCAGCCAGGCGGTGCGCTCACCGCCGAGCGCGATCACGAGATCGTTCAGTCCGCCGGAGTTGTACGAGAAGAACAGGTAGTACATCGTGCCCATCACGATGGGTGAGACGAGCACGGGCAGGTAGATGATCGCGCGGGCCAGTCCCCGCCCGCGCACCGCCCTGTCGAGCGCGAGGGCGAGCGCGAGACCGACCACCTGCTGCACCAGGGTGGAGCCGAAGCCGTAGACCAAGGTGTTCCGCAGCGCAGTGCCGAAGTTGGGATCGTCGAACAGGCGCAGATAGTTCTCGACACCCGAGAACCCCCGGTCGGCGCTGTATCCGTTCCAGTCGGTCAGCGACAGCAGGATGCCGTTCAGCAGCGGCCACAGGGTGAAGACGCCGAGCAGGATGAGGGCGGGGAGGTACAGCAGGTCGAGCCGCCGCCCGGCGAAGCGGGGGACGTGCCCCCCCTGTCCCCCGCTTCGGCTGGGTCACCGCGGTGTCGTTCTCGACGACGGTGGCGGTGGTCATCCTCGCAGCGAGTCGTAGCTCGACGTCATCTGCGATACGGCGTCGGCGGGGCTCATCTGCCCGGTGATCACGCCGTCGGTGGTGGCGACCATCGTGTCCCAGATGCCGTTCGGCAGGTACACCCGGTCGAAGTACGGCTGCAGTGGCAGATCACCGGGCGCGACGAACTCGTCGTAGCTCGCCTGCAGGATGCCCAGATCGCTCTCCGCGTTCGTCAGACCGGGGATGCCGCCCACGGCACCCGCGAGTTGCGACAGGTTCTCGGGCTGGGCGAGGAAGTCGAGGTAGTCGAGCGCCTGCTCCTTGTTCGGCGAGTCCTTCGCGACGCCGTACGCCCGGCCCTCGCCGCCGACGAGAAAGGGCTCGCCGTCCTCGGACGGGATCGGCATGTATCCGAGGTCGGCGTCGGGGTTGAAGCCGAGCGCGGTGGCGACGAGGTAGTTCTGCACGAAGACGAACGCCGTGGTGCCCTCGGCCAGCGCCCGCCCCAGATCGTCGGTGGTGGCCGACGAGTAGTCGGGGTTGAAGTGGCCCGCCTGCTGCCAGTCGGAGACGTGCTCGAGGATGCGGGTGTAGCCCGCCTCGTCGAAGGTGCCGTCCAGGAAGCCCTCGAACGACTCCTCGCTGAAATCGCCGGAGCCGATGAAGTCGACGATGTTGCCGGCGAACCAGCTGTCCTTGCCCGAGGACGAGATCGGTGTCACGCCGGCGTCCTTCAGCGACGTCAGCGCCGCCTCGAAGGCGGTCCAGTCGGTGAGGGATGCCGGATCGATGCCGGCGTCGGCCAGCACCGTGCGGTTGTAGACGATGCCGGCGACGTCGGTGTCGATCGGCAGCGCGAAGAACTGGCCGTCGTCGTTCTTCATGGCCGGCGCGAGCGCCTCGTTGAAATCCTTCGCCCACGGCCGCTCGTCCAGCGGCTCGAGGAACTCGCTGTAGCGCAGCAGCGACCAGCCGTGCGTGGCCCAGATGTCAGGCAGGTCGCCCGACGACAGACGCACCTTGATGTCGGCCTCGTACGTGTCGGTCGAGGGCACCAGGTCGATCGTCACGCCGGGGTTGTCGTCCTGGTAGGCGTCGGTGATCTCCTGCAGCACCTTCAGCGACGGGTCCGAGGCGCCGAAGTTGGTCTGCATCTCGATCTCGACGTCGCCGCCGTCTCCGCCGGCATCCCCGCTGCATCCGGTGAGGGCCAGTGCGGCCGCGGCGACCGCCGCGACACCGATCATCGTGCGCTTCATGTTCCGTCCCTCGCTGTTCTTCGACGACATCGTGCAGAAAAAGGTGAGGCGAGAAGCCGCCGTTCGTGATAGGTTACCCGCGTAGATCACTGGGGATCAAGGGGTCCCGGAACCCCACTGAGGGGCAGGGTTCCGGGGCCTCCCTCCTGTGACACCCGTAGAGAGGCGAGGAATACTGCCAGATGGCGTTCAGCATGGGGATCGTCGGGGCGGGGCAGTTCGCCGGACAGTTCGCCACCCTCTTCCACCACCATCCCGGTGTGTCCGCGGTGCACGTGACCGACGTGCTCGCGTCCCGCGCCGACGCCCTGGTGGGCGCCGCCGGCCTGGCCGGCGCGTTCCGCTCCTTCGACGAGATGCTCGCGTCGCCGACGGTGGATGCCGTCGCGATCTTCACCCAGCGCTGGACGCACGGTCCGCTGGTGGTGAAGGCGCTGCGCGCCGGCAAGCACGTCTACTCGGCCGTGCCGATGGCGATCAGCGTCGACGAGATCGCCGCGATCATCGATGCCGTGCGCGAGACCGGGCTCACGTACATGATGGGCGAGACGAGCTACTACAACCCGGCGACGGTGTTCGCCAGGCAGAAGCTCGCGGAGGGTGCCTTCGGCCGGCTGTTCTACGGCGAGGGCGACTACGTCCACGACATGGACCTCGGGTTCTACGAGGCGTACCAGTACTCCGGCGGTGAAGGCTGGAAGGCGACGGCGAGCTACCCACCGCTGCTGTACCCGACGCACTCGATCGGCGGGGTGCTGGGTGCCTGGCCCACGTACGCCACCGCGGTGTCGGCGATCGGTGTCACCGACACCCGCGGCGACGGGGTCTTCGACCGCTCGGTGAGTCAGTTCGACAATGACTTCTCCAACGCGACCGCCCTTTTCGAGCTCGCGGCGGGCGGGTCGATGCGCGTCAACGAGTTCCGGCGCGTGGGCTACCCCTCGCACCTTCGCGAGTCGCGCTTCCGGTGGTTCGGCACCGACGGCTCCTTCGAGCAGCTGGCGCGCACCACGGTGTGGCAGAACCGCGAGGGCGTCGAGGACATCTCGCACCTGATCGACACCCATGCGTCGGCGGCCGCCGACGATCCCGCACTGGCCCACGTCGCCCCGGCGCTGCGCGATGCGTTCATCTCCGGTTACGCCGCGATCCACGAGTCCGAGCGGGCCCGCATCCCGATCGAGCTGCAGACCTTGCACAACGGGCATGAAGGCAGTCACCATTTCCTCGTGGACGATTTCGTTCGCGCCGTCGGCGACGGCGCGCTGCCCCCGGTGAACGCCTGGCAGGCGGCACGCTTCACGCTGCCCGGCGTGATCGCCCACGATTCCGCCCGCCGGGGCGGCGAGCGCCTCACGATTCCCGACCTGGGGTACCCGGATGCCGGATGAGCGCCGTCCGCGGTCGGTGACCCGCGCCGATGTCGCGCGCTACGCAGGGGTCAGCACGGCCGTCGTCAGCTACGTGCTCAACGACGGACCGAAACCCGTCGCGCCGTTGACCCGCGAGCGCGTGCTGGATGCGGTGCGGGTGCTGGGGTACCGGCCGAACGCCGTCGCCCGGGCGCTGTCGAAGGGGTCGGCCGACATGCTGGGGTTGCTGGTCAACGACAACCGCAACCCGTTCTTCGCCGAGCTCTGCCACGCACTCGATCAGGCCAGCGCCGAGACCGGGCGTTCGCTGCTCATCGTCAACTCCGACCGCACCCAGGTGACCACGTCGGAGCAGATCCGCGATCTGGTGTCGCGGCAGATCGGCGGGCTGATCATCGCCGACGTGCTGACCGCCCGGGAGCAGGCGCTCGTCGAAGCGCTCGGCATCCCGGCGGTCGTGATCGGTCCGTTCGGCGAGATCGACGGCCTGCAGAGCATCGGCGTCGGCTTCAGCGCGGGGGCGCGCGAGGCCACCGCGCACCTGGTCGGTCACGGCTACCGCGACATCGCCTTCGTCGGCAGCGCCGCACGATACGACGACCGGGAACGGGGGTGGCGGTCAGCGCTCGACGAGGCGCGCCTGCCTCTCGGCACGCAGCTGCACGTGCCGTTCAGCTATCAGGGCGGCCATGACGCGGGAATGCAGCTCGCCGACGCCGAGCGGCGGCCGCGGGCGGTCTTCGCGGCCTCCGATCAGATCGCCATCGGACTGCTGGCGGCGTTCGGTCGGCGTGGCATCCGGGTGCCGGACGAGATCGCCATCGCCTCCTTCGACGGCACACTGACCGCGGACTTCGTGTGGCCGCGCCTGACGACATCCGTGCAGCCGCTCGACGAGATGGCGGTGGCCGCCGTGCGGGCGGTGACGGACCCGGGCCCCGAGCGACGTCATCGCGAGCTCTCCACCACGCTGCGCGTCCGTGAATCGTGCGGGTGCACCCCCGGCTGAGCTGTCTTCTCCCGTGCGGCCGCGGTCAGTCCGTCAGGTCGAGCGCCGCGGCGGCGGCGCCCCTCCCCCACCGGAACGGCGAGACGGTCGGGTCGGCGGGGATCCAGAACCGCCACGGGTACGCGTGCGTGCCCGCCCGCCCCGCCACGCCGACGCGCGGTCCGCTCTCGATCTCGGCAAGCGGCTCTCCCAGCCGCAGTCGTGCCACGGCGCCATGCAGGGGCTCACCCGTGATCGCGTCGACGCCGTCGTGCCGCGGATGACGCAGACCGATCACCTGCCCGAGCCGGCCGGGGCCGCGTGCAAGATCACGACCCGAGCGACCCGAGCGTGCGACGGCCGCATCCGTGCCGTCGAGCACCTCTCCGGCACGCAGCAGCACACCGCCTGCCGTGCCCGCCGGACCGCACACGACGTTCACGCAGGAGTGGATGCCGTGACTGAGATAGACGTACAGGTGCCCCGGCTCGCCCCACATGGTGGCGTTGCGGGCGGTCGGGCCCATCCGGGCGTGCGATCCGGGATCGGGAACCTCGCCGGTGCCGCGGCCGTGGTACGCCTCCACCTCGGTGATGCGCAGCGTCACCGCGGCGCCGTCGACCACGGTGCTCAGCTCACCGCCGAGCAGCCGCGGGGCGACCTCGAGCGGCAGACCGGCGAGGTCTGAGCGTTCCGCGGGGCGCAGCATCCGGGACATTCGTCTCTACGGCCTGGGCGCCAGCCGGCACCACGAGATGTCGAAGCCGCTCAGCGTGGGCAGCTCGGTCTCGCCGGCCAGATCGACCAGGCGGGTGTGCAGGGTCGACGGCAGCGGCAGCAGCATGTCGTCGTAATCGTTGTTCGGCAGGTCGGGCGCGACCACCACGGCGGCGTACTGCCCGCTCGGCGAGCCGCAGACCTGCAAGATGGCGTCGGTGCCGCTGACCTCGCTGATCACCTCGGCCGTGCCGTCGTCGGCGACCTCGACGACCGCCTGCCCCGTCGGCATGCCCGATGCGTCGCGCTGCACGATGTGTCGCAGGGTCCCGCCGGGAACAGGCTCGATGGAGGTCGCGTCGCCGTAGTCGGGTTCGGATGCCGGCAGCTCGCCCTCCTCGCCGGTGGTGAGGTCGAGGGTCACGATCCGCGCGTCGGCGCACTCGATGATCGCGGTGTAGGTGCCACGGCTCACGCCGAGGATGCTGGCGGCGAGCCCCATGGATTGCACCCCGGCATCCGTCGACGGGTCCTCCACGCCCAGCGAGCCGTCGAAGTCGATGAACAGCAGTGATGAGGAGTCCGGCACGAATCGCCAGTCCGCCACGCTGGCGTCGGCACCATCGACCTGCACGATGCGCGGATCCTGGGCACCGCTCAGCGGCTGGGTGACGAGCACGCTGGCGCGACCGGAATCCTCACTGAGCTCTCGGTCGGAGTAGCTGTAGCCGACCAGGCCGCCCCGGTCGGACACCTGCACCGACGACACGTAGCCCTGACCGGGCAGCGTCAGCTCGCGCTGCTGCGAGCCGTCGCGGCGCATCACGAGCAGCCGGGAGCCGTCATCCTCCTCCACGGCGACGACGAGCAGACCGGCCGTGACCCGGTAGTCGGAGATGCGCGGATGCTGGAACACCACGGTCGCCTTCTCGCCGGTGAGGTCGGTGGTGAAGATCTTGTCATCGCCGTCGACGTCGCGCTGCAGCAGCAGGATGCGCGAGGACGGCGTGGTGAACGAGGTGGTGAGATTCGACGACGGGCCCCCGCCCGACGACGTCACGCCGGCGACGGAGACGGTGTACTGCGTCGCGTCGCGCAGCGGAACGGTGAAGCGGATGCCGACGCTGCGGCCGGCGGCATCGACGGTGAACGGCACGGCCGGCTCGACGGTGATCTGCTCGGCGTCGATGGTGCCGAGTCGCTGGTTCGCGGTGAGGATGAGCCGGCTGCCGGACGTCTCGATCGCCTGCGCCGCGTCGACCTGGATCTGACTGAGTCGCGGCCCCTGGGTCACGCTGATCACGCCCAGCACGCCGACCACCAGCACGAGCACGCCGAGCACGGCGAGAAGGGCGCGGGACGAACGGCCGAGGCCGCGCTTCGGCGGGTGGGCCGGCTCCGCACGGTCGTCCGACACGCCAGGTGCTGGCTGCTCGAAGCGAATCGGCTCGGCATCCCGCGTCTCGGCATCCGGCGTCTCGGCCGCCGGAGCGGGCGCGGCGTCGGTGTCGGTGTCGGTGTCGGGAGCGGCAGGAGCGGATGCGGCGGCGTCGGTGTCGGGAGCGGCAGAAGCGGATGCGGCGGTCGCCGGAGCGGGCGCGGCAGCAGCGTCAGTGCCGGTGTCGGCGGGAGCGGATGCGGCGGAGTCGGCGGCGGTCTGCTCGGCAGCACGCAGCGCGCGGAGCTCGGCTCGGGTGAGCGGGGCGCCGGATCCGTCAGTACTCATACGGATCCTTCGGCTCGGCGATCCTGTTCACCTCGGACGGCTCGATGCGCAGCGTGCCGTCGGCATCCGCGCGCACGGTGCCGGTCACCTCGATCCACTGGCCGGTGTCGTACGTGCCCTCGTCCGCCGCGGCGAGCGGAAGGGATGCGGGCTGCGCATCGATCACGCAGTGCGTGATCACCATGCGGGTGAGGTTCAGCCCGCCGGCATCCGACGGGGTCACAAAGCCGGTGAGCGTGACGGACGCTCCGTCGTAGGCCTCGGGTCGGCTGGCGGTGGCGAACGCGCTGGCCCATTCGCCCACACCGAACGTGGTGGTGTCGGCGACGCCCAGCGTGACGTCGTCGGCTCCGGCGAACAGCGTGGTGGTCTCGCCGGCCCGCGACATCGCGAGCTCGGCCGACAGCGACGCCGGCGGCAGCACCAGCCCGGCGATCACCACGCCCGAGGCGACCAGTCCGCCGGCGACGGTGGCGACGGTTCCGGCCGTGCGGCGGCGGGGTGCGGCGGCATCCGCCTCGGCAGTGCCGTGATCGTGATCGTGGTCCTGCTCTGCTCCGAGCGGCAGGGTGCACGACCAGACCGCGGCGATGACGGTCAGCGCGGCGGCCGCGCAGGCGAACCACACCGTCTCCGGGCTGACGTACAGCGTGAGCCGGCCGGTCAGGCCGAGGCCGAGCGTGACGACGGCCACCACCGTCGCAAGGCCCACCCCGAGCCACCGGGTGAGCAGAGCTCGACGCCGCAGCATCCGCTCCGCGTGGGGATCATCCAAAGACGTTCACCCCCAGACCGATGGCGCACGAGGCGAGCACGACCACGCCGACGACGCCGGCGAGCACGCGAGCGGTGAAGGTCGTGCGCAGCAGCGCGATCATCTTCACGTCGACGAGCGGGCCGACGAGCAGGAACGCGATGATCGCGCCCGACGAGAACGTCGAGGCGAACGACAGGGCGAAGAACGCGTCGACGTTCGAGCAGATCGCGACGGTCATGGCGAGCGCCACCATGGCCACGATCGACAGCACGGGGTTCGAGCCGACCGCCAGCAGCACGTCGCGCGGCACCAGCACCTGCACGGCTCCGGCGAGCGCCGAGCCGATCACGAGGGCGGGCATCACCGCGCGCAGCTCGATGAGGAACTGCGTGAGGCTGCGCCGCACCGGCGTGCCGGGCTCATGCGCGACATGCGCGCAGGTCGCGACGAAGCGCTCGGTGAGCATCTCCTGCTGGTCGGCGCGGCGGCTGTGGATCCAGCCGATGAGGTTGGCGATCAGGTAGCCGCCCACGAGACGGGCGACGAGGATGCCGCCGTCCCAGCCGAACGCCGCATGCGTGGTCAGGATGACGATGGGGTTCACGATCGGCGCGGCGATGAGGAAGGTCATCGCCTCGGCCGGTGCGAGACCGCGCATCATCAGGCCGCGCGCGAACGGCACGTTGCCGCACTCGCACACCGGGATGAACATGCCCAGCAGCGACAGCACGGCACGGCGCGCCCCGGCGTTGCGGGGCAGCCAGCGCTGCACCGCATCGGAGGGCAGCCACACCTGCACGACGATCGACAGCACGACGCCGAGGATCACCCACGGCAGCGCCTCGATGAGCACGCTCAGCGAGAGGGTCAGGCCGTCCTGCGCGCGGGTGGGCAGCGGAGCCGCGAAGAGGGCGGGCGCGAACCGGTCGATGAGCACGAGCACCGCGACGATACCCGCGCCGATCGCGAGGGTTGCAGCCACGGGCGGCCGGCGGGCGGGCAGCCGACGGGCAGCGGTGTCCGTGCGGGGCATGCGCTGCTGCGGAGGGGCAGACGTCACGCCGCGTCTCCGGTGGTTCCGCCGTCCGCGGGAGCGGCGTCGAGACGATTGGCGCAGGTGGCGCACAGGCCGAAGATGTCGACGACGTGCTCGGCGTCGCGGAAGCCGTGCAGGGCGGCCGTGCGCTTGGCCCACTGCTCGACGTCTTTCGCCTCGATCTCGACGGTCAGTCCGCATGACCGGCAGATGAGGTGGTGGTGGTGCCCCTGCGTGGTGCACGCCCGGTACAGCGCCTCGCCCTCGGGGCTCTGCAGCGAGTCCGCCTCGCCGGATGCCGCGAGCCCGGCGAGCGCGCGATAGACCGTGGCGAGGCCGATGCCCGTGTTCGCCAGCCGCAGCTCGGCGTGCAGTGTCTGCGCGCTCACGAAGCCGCGCGCATCCGCGAGCGCATCGCGCACGCGTTCGCGCTGCCAGGTGTTCCGCTGAGCCATGCTCCGAGTCTAGGCCGCGCGCCTGTGTCCGGGCCGGACGGTCGCGGGGCGCGAGGCCCGGCCGTCGCCGAAAAGCGGCGACGCAGGCAGGAGCATCCGGCGGGCGGCCGGATGCTCAGGCGCGGGCGTCGTCCTCGGCGAACTCGGCGTCCTCGACGTCGGCGTCGACGGCTCCGTCAGCGTCCTCGTCGAGGATGTCCTCGAGTTCGTCGTCGACATCGGATGCTGCCGGGCCCGACGCGCCGGCGGCCGGCCCGGTCAGCACGCCCTCCGGCCGGATGAGCTCGCGCACCTCGGACATGAAGCTGTTCAGCTGCTGCTGCTGCCAGCGCAGCTGACGGGTGCGGTCCTCGGCATCGCGCAGTGCGCCGGTGGCGTGGGCGGTGACGGTCTCGACGATCTTCTGCGCCTTGGCACGGGCGCGGTCGAGGGTCTCGCCGGCCTTGACCTTGGCGTCGGCCTCGATCGCCTGCGCCTGCGAGCGCATCAGCCGCTCGTAGTCCTCGGCCTTGGCCGAGATGCGTTGCGCGTGCTCGAGCGACGCGGCGACCTGCTCGTTGGCGTCGCTGGTGATGCGCTCGGCGTGGGCGACGGCCTGGTTGTGCAGCACCAGGAACTCCTGCTGCGCGTCGTCCTGCCGGCGGGTGAGGGTCTCCTCGAACTCCAGCACGCGGGCGTTCATCTCGCGCACGTCGCGCTCGGCGGCGGCACGCTGGTCGGTGGTCTCACGGGTGACCATGGCGCGCAGCGCCGCGGCGCCCTTCTCGGCCTTGGTGCGCAGCGTCGCGGCCTCGCGCTCGGCCTGCACGACCTTCTCGGCGGCATGCGCCGCCTCCCGCTCGAGACGCGCCTCGTGCGCGGTGTACTCGGTGTCGATCTTCAGGCGCACCTGCGCGGCGTCGTGCTCGGCCTGCTCGCGGATGCGTGCGACATCCGCCTCCAGCTCGGCGCGCTTGGCCTCGGCCTCCTCGCGCGCGGCCTCCAGCAGCCGCTCGGCCTGCGTCGCGGCGTTGTGGATCAGCACACTGGCCTGCTCTTCGGCAACGCGCAGCACCGCCTCGAACTGCTGCCGGCTCTGCGGCTCATCGGCGTCAGCAGGAGCCTCGCTCAGCTCGGTGGCGAGCGTCGCCACCTGCGCGGCGGCATCCTCTGCCTGCGCGCGCACCGCCGCGAGTTCGTCCTCGAGGCGCGCGACCCGCTCCTCGCTCTCGGCACGCAGCTCCTGCAGCTCGGCCTCGCTCTGCTCGCGGGCCTCGTCGACCTCCGCGCGGCGACGGGCGTCGGCCTGCTCGAGGTCGGCGGTGATCCGCTTCAGCTGGTCGCGCAGAGTGGCGACGGCGGCGTCGACCTCGCCCTTGTCGTACCCGCGGAACGCCTGCGTGAAGGAGGCGTGCTCCTTGCCAGGCGTCGTCGTCAGCAGCTGGTCGAAGAAATCGCCGTTCTGCGTGTTGTCGGACTCGTGCGTCTCGCTCACCGGCCGTCACCTTTCTGAAGAATTCGTGCCCCGGGATACATGATGTCATCTCCGGTCACGCGCGGCGGACGCGCTGGCGACCCCGCTGCACCATCCAGCATCCGCCGTAGATGAGGAAGGAGATGGTGGTGATGTACGGGCTCACCGGCAGGGTGCCGGCCAGGGCCAGCAGGATGCCGCCCACCGCCGAGACGAAGCCGAACAGCGTCGCCAGCAGGGGTACTGCGACGGGACCGGCGCTGACGCGCATCGCGGCGGCCGCCGGCGTGACCAACAGGGCCATGACAAGGAGCGCGCCGATGATGTGCACGCTCACCGCGACGATCAGCCCGAGCAGCACCATGAACACCAGGCTCACGGTGCGGGTGGGCACGCCGCGGGCGGCGGCCGATTCGGGGTCGAGCGAGTCGAAGCGCAGCGGGTTCCACATCAGCAGCAGCCCCGCGAGCACGACGATGCTGATGCCGATCAGCCAGCCCAGGTCGGGGCTGGAGACCGAGACGATTTGACCGGTGAGCAGGCCGAAGCGGTTGGCGCTTCGACCCTCGTAGAGCGAGAGGAAGAGGATGCCGAGGCCGAGGCCGAACGGCATCAGCACTCCGACGATCGAGTTGCGATCGCGCGCTTTGGCGCCGAGCACGCCGATCAGGATCGCGGCGACCAGCGCGCCGCCGATGGAGCCGGCCACGACGCTGCCGCCGAACAGCAGCGCCGCCGCGGCGCCGGCGAAGGACAGCTCGCTCACGCCGTGCACCGCGAACGCCAGATCACGCTGCATCACGAACACGCCGATGAGCCCGCCCACGAGGCCGAGGACGGCTCCGGCGATGAGCGAGTTCGACAGCAGCGCGAGCAGGGCCCCGTAGTCCTGGAAAGAGAAGACGTCACTCCAGTCGACGAGCGGGCTCATGCGTGCGCTCCGGATGCGGCGTCATCGTCGTGCTCGTGGTGCGGCTCGGCATCCGGCACCCCCACGACGACCAGGCGGTCGCCGGCGCGGAGTACGAACACCGGGGTGCCGTAGAGGTCGGTCAGCACGCGGCTCTGCAGCACCTCATCGGGCGTGCCGAGCACGAACCGCCCGCCGGCGATGTACAGGATGCGATCGACGCGGTCGAGGATCGGGTTGATGTCATGCGTGACGAAGAGCACCGCGGCGCCGCGGTCGCGCCGCTCGCGGTCGATGATGTCGGTCACGCCGCGCTGGTTCGCGAGGTCGAGGTTCGACAGCGGCTCGTCGCACAGCAGCAGCATGGGCGCATCGGCGAGGGCCTGGCCGACGCGCAGGCGCTGCTGCTCGCCACCGGAAAGCATGCCGACGCGACGGTCTGCGTAGTGCGTCGCGCCGACGCCGGCGAGCAGCGCGTCGACCCTCGCCCTGTCTCCGCGGCGCGGGATCGGCAGGCCGAAACGCGTGCCCTGCACGCCGAGGGCGACGAGGTCGCGGGCGCGCATGCTCGTGTCGGGCGGCAGCGGGCGTTGCTGCGGAATGTATCCGATGCGCGGGTCGCCGCGGCGTGCCGGCTCTCCGCCGACGCGGATGCTGCCGCTGGACAGCATCTGCAGGCCGAGGATGGCCCGCAGCAGGGTGGTCTTGCCGGATCCGGACGGTCCGAGCACGGCGATGAACTCCCCCGGGTGGACTTCGAGGTCGAGCCCGGCCCACAGCTCGCGGTCGCCGCGGCGCAGCGCCGCACCCTGGATGCGGAGGACCGGCTCAGCGCTGATCGGCTCGGCGCCCTCGCTCACTTCTCGAGCGCGTCGGCGAGGCTCTGGATCGCGTCGTGCATCCACTCAGCGTACGACTGATCGGCCTCGAGCAGCTCCGAGAAGGTCACGACCGGGATGCCGGCCGTCTCGGCGGCGTCCTCCACCTTGTCGGTCTCGGCTCCGCCGGTCTGCGCATTGGTGAGCAGCGCGTCGACGCCGCCGTCCTCGATGAGCTGCAGCGCGGCGAGCAGCGTGGCGGGGGCGACGTCGTTGCCCTCTTCGACCGCCGAGGCGAAGCCCTCCGGTGTGGCGTCGTCGAGTCCGGCAGCGGCGGCGAGGTAGCCGGGCAGCGGCTCGGTCATGAACACCGGGGTGCCCTCGAGGGCGGTGTGCAACTCGTCGAGCTCGGCCTCGATGCCCTCGAGCTCGGCGATCAGGTTCTCGGCGTTGGCCGTGTAGTCGTCCTTGCCCTCGGGGTCGGCCTCGCCGAGATCCGCGGCGATCTGCTCCACCACGTGGATGATGGTGTGCGGGTCGAACCAGACGTGCTCGTTGAAGCCCTCGATGTGGTCGTGATCGGCGTGGTCGTGCTCTTCCTCGGCGTGGGCCTCGTCCACGTGTGCCTCGTCTTCGGCGTGGTCGTGCTCGCCCTCCGCGTGCTCCTCGGCGTGGTCGTGTCCGTCCTCGCCGCCGGGGAAGTCGTGCGAGAACTCGGCGGCCGTGATGACGACCGCATCCGACCCATCGCGCAGCTCTTCGACGAAGCCGTCGTAGCCTCCGCCGTTCTCGATCACCAGGTCGGCCTGCTGTACCGCGAGGCGATCGCGGGCGGTCGCCTCGTACGAGTGCGGGTCCTTCTCGGCGGAGTCGATCAGGCTCGTGACCTCGACCCGGTCGCCGCCCACCTCTGCCGCGAGCGCCCCGTACACGTTCGTCGAGGCGACGACGCGCAGTGTGCCGTCATCCGCGGCGCCGGGTGCGGAAGAGCATCCGGTGAGCACGAGGACGGATGCGGCGGCGAGCGAGAGAGCGGCGTGAAACTTCTGCATGCCGTCCAACCTAATGCATATGAGAATCATTCTCAACAGCACGACCCGCTCGTCGATGAATCCCCGCACCACCCGCGGCGACGTGCGGGTCGACCCCTCAGTCGCGGGGTGCGATCCAGGCGGTGGATTCGCCGGGCAGGATGCCGCCGGCGACCGGCCGACTGGCGAGCACGACGTGCTCGGCATCCGCTTCGAGATCGAAGGACTCGGTGCCGAAGTTCGCCACGACCTGCCATCCGTTCGGGCGAGCGAAGCGCAGCACGTCGACGCGGTCGGTCTTCAGCCACTCGAGGCTCTCGTCGGTCTGCAGCCGGTGCCGCAGGCGCAGCGCATCCCGGTACAGCGATAGCGTCGACGACGGGTCACCGGCGAGCACATCCACCGCATGCTGCGCGAACCACGCCGGCTGCGGCAGGTGCGCGCCGTCGGACCCGAAGCCGAAGGAGGAGCCGTCCGCCGTCCACGGCAGCGGCACGCGGCACCCGTCGCGTCCGAGGCCGTCGAACTCGGCACCACGGAAGAAGGCCGGATCCTGACGCTGTGCCGGCGTGATGGCGGCCACCTCGTGCAGGCCCAGCTCCTCCCCCTGATAGACGTAGGTGCTGCCGGGCAGGCCGAGCAGCAGCAGCGTCGCCGCGCGTGCCCGGCGCAGACCGCGCTCGCGATCCAGCTGTTCCTCCGGCCCGCCGGCGGCGACCCACTCCGTGCCCTGCTTGACGTGCCGGCCGTTCAGCGGCGGCAGCCCGTATCGGGTGGCGTGTCGGGTGACGTCGTGGTTCGAGAGCACCCACGTGGTCGACGAGCCGCTGAGCGTGGCCTGGGCGAGGTTGTCGGCGATGATGCGGCGGAACTCCACGGCATCGAAGTCGGCGACCAGCAGGTCGAAGTTGAACGCCTGCCCGAGCCCCTCCGCCGACGCGTACTTCGCTCGGCGCTCGGGAGTGCTCACCCACGCCTCAGCGACGGCGGTCCGCGGCGGATCGTACGAATCGAACACCTGGCGCCATTCGGCGTAGATCTCGTGCACGTCGTCGCGGTCGATCAGCGGGTGCGAGCCGCGGGGCCGCCGAACACCGACACCCAGTCCGTCGGCGGCTCCGCACCGTCGGGGCCGTTGCCCTCACGGAAGATGTACCGGTCGCGGGCCTCCGATCCGCGCCCGGCGGCCAGCGCCTCCTGGAACCACTCGTGCCGATTCGAGGTGTGGTTGGGCACGATGTCGACGATGACGCGGATGCCGCGTGCGTGCAGCGCCTCGACCATCGCATCGAAGTCGTCGAGGGTGCCCAGTCGCGGATCGACATCCCGGTAGTCATCGACGTCGTACCCGCCGTCGGCGAGCGCCGAGGGATAGAACGGGCTCAGCCACACCGCGTCGACGCCGAGGTCGGCGAGATAGTCGACGCGGGACAGGATGCCGGGAAGGTCGCCGATCCCGTCGCCGTTGGCGTCGGCGAAGCTGCGCGGGTAGATCTGGTAGACCACCGCCTGACGCCACCAGGCGGCCTCGTCGGTGTGCTTCTGGTCGGGAACCGTGTCGGTCATGCGGGATCCTCTCCTTCGCTCGACGTCGCCCGTACGCTACGTGCGCGGCGGCGGCCGCGCCAGCCCCCTTGACGCGTCCGGCCCGGGCACGCGACGAGTCGGCGTGATCAGACAAGCGCAGGTCAGTCGACCAGCAGTGCGGGCTCCTCGAGCACGGATGCCACATCGGCGATGAACCGGCTCATGCCGTCGCCGTCGATCACGCGGTGATCGAACGAGCCGGCCACCGTGGTCACCCAGCGCGGACGCACCTCGCCGTCGACCACCCACGGCTTCTGGCTGATCGTGCCCATCGCCACGATGCCGGCCTCGCCGGGGTTGATGATCGGGGTGCCGGCATCCATCCCGAACACGCCGATGTTCGTGATCGTGATCGTGCCGCCCTGCTGATCGGCCGGGCTCGTCTTGCCCTCCCGAGCGGTGAGCGTCAGCCGGTTCAGGGCGCGGGCCAGGTCGCGCATGCCGAGATCCTGCGCGTCCTTGATGTTCGGCACGAGCAGGCCACGCGGCGTCGCGGCCGCGATACCCAGGTTCACGTAGTGCCGCACCGAGATCTCGGCGCCGTCGTCGGTGTCGATCCACGCGGCGTTCACCATGGGCGTGCGGCGCACGGCCCAGATGACCGCCCTCGCCATGATGAGCAGCGGCGACACCTTGATGTCGGCGAAGTCGGGCGACGCCTTGAGCCGCTTGACGAGCTCCATCGTGCGGGTGGCGTCGACTTCCTTCCACACCGTCACGTGCGGTGCGGTGTACGCGCTCTGCACCATGGCGTTCGCGCTCGCCTTGCGTACGCCCTTGACCGGGATGGCCTCCGAGCGCGCCGGGTCGCTGCCGGGCTGCAGGCCGCGGGCGAGGCCGACAGCCGGCAGCTGCGGTGCGGGCACCGTCTCCTCGCGCACATCGCCCCATTCGGGTGTGGAGATGTTGCGGAAGACGCTCGCCTGTGAGGCGAGCTGCACGACGTCGTCGCGGGTCACCTCACCGTCGGCGCCGGTGGGCGTGACGGCGGTCAGATCGACGCCGAGGTCGCGGGCGAGCTTGCGGATCGGGGGCTTGGCGATCACGCCGACCGAGGAGCGCACCGGGTGCTCGACCGCACGCTTGCGGCGCGAGGTCGCTCCTCCGCCGCTGCCGTAGCCGACCAGCACCGAGCCGCCGCCCTCGTCGGCGGCGGGTGCGGCCGGCTGCGGCTTCGCGGCCGGTGCGGGGGCATCCGTGACGAAGGTGATGATCGGCGCGCCCACCTCGACCGTGGCGCCCTCGTCGACGAGCAGCTCGCCGACGGTACCCGCATGCGGGGAGGGCAGCTCCACGAGCGACTTCGCCGTCTCGATCTCGCAGATCACGTCGTTGATCGCCACGGCGTCGCCCGGAGCGACCTTCCAGGTGACGACCTCGGCTTCGGTGAGGCCTTCGCCGACGTCCGGCAGGGTGAAGGTCCTGGTGCCCTTTGCAGCATCTGAGCTCATGACGGAATCCGATCAGTAGGCGAGGGAGCGGTCGACGGCCTCCAGGATGCGATCGGCATCCGGAAGGTACGTGCCTTCGAGCTTGGCGGGCGGGAACGGGGTGTCGAAGCCCGAGACGCGCAGCACGGGGGCCTCCATTGCATAGAACGCGCGCTCCATGACGGTCGCCGCGATCTCGCTGCCCAGACTGTTGAAGCCCGGAGCCTCCTGCGCGTAGACCATCCGCCCGGTGGACCGCACCGAGTCGAGGATGGGCCCGTAGTCCACGGGCGACAGGGAGCGCACGTCGACGACCTCGCAGCTGGTGCCCTCGGCCTCGGCGAGCGCGGCCGCCTGCAGCAGGGTCGTCACCATCGCGCCGTGGCCGACGAGGGTGACGTCGCTGCCGCGGCGGACGACGCGAGAGGCGTGCAGCGGGAGGGCGGATGCCGACAGGTCGACCTCGCCCTTCGGCCAATACCGGCTCTTCGGCTCCAGGAAGATCACCGGATCGTTCGACGCGATGGCCTCCTGGATCATCCAGTAGGCGTCGTTCGGCGTCGACGGTGACACCACCCGCAGCCCCGGGGTGTGCGTGAAGTACGCCTCCGGGCTCTCCTGGTGGTGCTCCACGGCCCCGATATGGCCGCCGTAGGGGATGCGGATCACGATCGGCATCGACAGTGCGCCCTCGTGCCGGTTGGTCATCTTCGCCAGCTGCGATGTGATCTGGTCGAACGCGGGGAAGACGAACCCGTCGAACTGGATCTCGCACACCGGCCGGAAACCCGCCATGGCCAGGCCGATCGCGGTGCCGACGATGCCGGACTCGGCGAGCGGGGTGTCGAGCACGCGGCGGTCGCCGAAGTCGCGCTTGAGGTGCTCGGTCACCCGGAACACTCCCCCGAGCGCTCCGATGTCCTCACCCATGAGCAGCACGCGCGGGTCGTCCTCCAGCGCCTTCCGCAGCCCGGCGTTCAGCGCCTTGGAGAACGGCATCGTCTCGATGGTCATCGGCCCGCCTCCTGCTCGAACGACGCCTCGTAGGCGTCGAGCCACTGCCGCTGCTCGTCGATGAGCGGATGCGGGTCGCTGTACACGTCCCGGAAGATCGTCTCCCGGCTGGGCGAAGGCAGCTCGACGGTGCGTGCGCGCAGGTCCTCGGCCGCATCCGCCGCCTCAGCATCCACACCCGCGAAGAAGGACTCCGTCGCGCCCTTGCCGAGCAGGAAGGCGCGCATGCGCGCGATCGGATCGCGGCGCGCCCACATCTCCTCCTCGTCGGAGCCGCGATACTTCGTGGGATCGTCACTCGTCGTGTGCGCACCCATGCGATAGGTGACCGCCTCGATCGCGCGGGGGCCGAGCCCGGCGCGCGCCTCGTCGAGCAGCATCCGCGACACCGCGTAACTGGCGAGCACATCGTTGCCGTCGACCCGTTGGCTCGGGATGCCGTATCCGGCACTGCGGCTGACCAGCGGCACCCGGGACTGGGTCTCGACGGGTACGGAGATCGCCCAGTGGTTGTTCTGCAGGAAGAACAGCACCGGGGCGTCGTAGCTGGCGGCGAACACCATGGCCTCGTGCACGTCGCCCTGGCTGGACGCGCCGTCGCCGTAGTAGACGACGACGGCCTCGTCACGCTCGGGATCGCCGCTGCCGGTCTTGCCGTCGAAGGCGAGCCCCATCCCGAAGCCGGCGGCGTGCAGGGTCTGCGAGCCGAGCACCAGCGTGTAGATGCGGGTGTTGCCGTTCTTCGGGTCGGTCGGATCCCAGCCGCCGTGCGAGGTGCCGCGCATGACACGGATGATGTCGAGCGGATCGACGCCCCGGATGCGGGTCACGGCGTGCTCCCGGTACGACGGGAAGATCGTGTCCTGCCGGCGCGCAGCGTGCGCCGAGCCCACCTGCGCGGCCTCCTGACCGCGGCTCGGCGGCCACAGGGCGAGCTGGCCCTGTCGCTGCAGGTTGGTGGCCTGGGTGTCGATGGCGCGAATGATCACCATGTCGCGGTAGAACTGCTCGAGCTCGGCGTCGGAGAGAGCGTCGATCAGCGGCAGATACCGCTGCGCGGCATCCGACGGGGCGAAGCTTCCGTCCGCTTCCAGGACGCGGACGAGGGGGATGTCGGTCGAGGTCACGGTCCCACGCTACCCACGCCCGCATGCCCGGTCACGTATAACTAGGACGCCCTTGCAAGTGCCCGGATCGCGGAAGAAGTCCCGGTCAGCGGCCGTGCGAGCGGGCCAGCCGCTCCAGCGCCGCCTCGATCGCGTGTCGCGGAGCGGCGAGGTTCATCCGCTCGAAGCCCGCTCCCTCCGGCCCGAACATGGCGCCCTCGTCGAAGAACACCAGCGCCTCCTGCTCGTGGATGCGCTGCAGCTCCTCGGCCGGCAGCCCGAGCGCGCGGAAGTCCATCCACTGCAGATACGTGCCTTCGAGGTCGTGCACGACGACCTCCGGCATCCGTTCGGCGAGGAAGTCCCGCACCACCAGGTGGTTGCCGTGCACCAGGTCGATGAGACCCGCGAGCCATCCGCCGGCATTGGCGTAGGCGAGCCGGCAGGCTTCGAAGCCGAGGGCGTTGAGGGTGAAGAAGCCGGTGCGCGCCTGCTCGGTGCTGTAGCGCTCGCGCAGCGCGTCATCGGTGATGACGATGTTGCTGGTCGACATGCCCGCCAGGTTGAAGGTCTTGCTCGGCGCCGTGCAGACGATCGTGCGGGCCGCGGCATCCGCTCCGAGGGTCGAGAAGACGGTGTGCGCATGGCCGGGCATGACGAGGTCGAAGTGGATCTCGTCGCTGATCACCGTCAGGTCGTTCTCGCGGGCGATGCGCCACACCTGCTCGAGCTCTTCGCGCTCCCACACCCGCCCGGTCGGGTTGTGCGGGCTGCAGAACAGCAGCGCCGTGGTGCGCGGATCGGCCGCCTTCTCGGCGAGGTCGTCGAGGTCGAGCCGCCAGCGGCCGTCGCGCTGCACCAGCGGGTTGCGCACGACGACGCGGTCGTTGTTCTCGATCGCCCCGAAGAACGGGTAGTAGGCGGGCGTCTGCACGATGACGCCGTCGCCGGGTGCGGTCACAGCCCTGATCGCCGTGTAGAACGCGGGCACGACCCCGGGCGCGAGGCGGATGTGGTCGCGGTCGACGTTCCAGCCGTGCCGGTTGCGGAACCAGCCGGTCACGGCGTCCCAGTAGGCGTCGGTGGCCATGGTGTAGCCGAGCACGGCGCTCTGCAGGTGCTCGCGCAGCCCCTCGATGATCTCGGGTGCGAGCTTCAGGTCGAGGTCGGCGACCGAGAAGGGCGCGATGCCGGCCGGCACGTCGGGGTTCGACCGCCGCATGGAGTCCCATTTGGCCGCGCCCGTGCCGGTGCGGTCGATCACGGTCTCGAAGTCGTAGTACATGCCGTCTCTCTCAGCTCGTCCGTCTCAGCTCGTCCGTGTCAGCGCAGCGCCGCGGCGACCCGCAGCACCCGCGCGATCGACTCCTCTTCGCCGACCGAGATCCGGATGCCGTCGCCCGAGAAGGGCCGCACCATCAGGTCGGCGGCGTCGAAGGCGGCCGCGGCGGCATCCGTCTGCTCGCCCGTGGGCAGCCACACGAAGTTCGCCTGCGTCTCAGGCACATCCCAGCCCTGCGCGCGCAGGCCCTCGGCCAGGCGCGTGCGGCGCTCGACGATCACGGCGACCCGCTCACGCAGTTCGTCCTCGGCGTCGAGGCTGGCGATGGCCGCGCGCTCGGCGGCGCTGGTGACCGAGAGCGGGATGCCGGTGGTGCGCGCCGCGTCGAGGACGCGAGGGTGTCCGATCGCGTAGCCGATGCGAAGGCCGGCCAGTCCGAACGCCTTCGAGAACGTGCGCAGCACCACGACGTTCGGATGCTTCTCGAAGAGCCGCTCCGTCAGCCCGTCGACCGCGTCGGGGTCGGTCACGAACTCGGCATACGCCTCGTCGAGGATGATCAGCACATCCTGCGGGATCCGCGCGACGAACGCCGCGAAGTCGGCGCTCGTCACGATCGGGCCGGTCGGGTTGTTCGGCGTGCAGACGATCACGACGCGCGTGCGCTCGGTGACGGCATCCGCCATCGCGTCGAGGTCGTGCCGGGCACCGGGGCCGAGCGGCACCTGCACACCGGTGGCGCCCGCGACCAGGGGAAGCCCGGGATAAGCCTCGAAGGAGCGCCAGGCGTAGACCACCTCATCGCCGACGGAGGCCGTGCCGAGCACGAGCTGGTAGAGGATCGACACGCTGCCGGCGGCGACGTGCACCGCGTCGGCGGCGATGCCGTGCTTCTCGCCGAGCCGTGCCCGCAGCGCGCCCGCGGTGGCATCCGGATAGCGGTTGATCGGAGCCGTCCGGGTCAGCGCTTCGAGAACCGACGGCAGCGGCTCGAACGGGTTCTCGTTGCTCGACAGCTTGAACGCGTTCGCGCCGGCCTGCTTGCCCTGACGGTACGGCGGCAGGGCGGCGATCTCGGGACGGATGCGGGGCAGGATCGGCTCGGTCACGATGCCGAGTCTAAAGGCGAGCGGAACGCCCCGGCGAGCGAGCGATCTGTCGCCCCCGAGCCTGCGCGTGCCAGACTGACGGCATCATGCGATTCATCATCCGTGTCGTCGTCAACGCCTTCGCCCTGTGGGTGGTCTCGCTGATCACCGTGCTGCAGGTGGACATCACTCCGTTCGCACCGGGAGACACTCTTCAGCTGGTGCTCACGCTGCTCGCCGTCGGCGCGATCTTCGCGCTGGTGAACACGATCATCGGCACGGTGGTGAAGATCGTCGCGTTCCCGCTGTACATCCTCACCTTCGGGCTGATCGGCTTCGTGATCAACGGGTTCCTGCTGTGGCTGACCGCCTGGATCACCAGCGGGTTCGGCTGGGGGCTGACCGTCGGCCACTTCTGGTGGGGTGTGCTGGCCGCTCTCGTCATCTCGGTGATCAACGGCCTGTTCGGCTTCATCCTGCGGCCGCAGAAGAAGAAGCGCTCCTGAGATCCGCTGGTGGCGCGAACCGCTGATCGTCAGGGCCGGGTCGCCTCGAACTCCATGACCTCCACGCTCTCGGCTTCGGCGAGTTCGGCGTAGAACCCCTCGCGCAGGGCGGTCACGCGCGGATCACCGGAACCGTCGACCATGCCGGCGGTCTCGGTGTAGACGTCGAAGTCGTGCTCGTTCCAGAACAGGAACCGGTCGACGTCCCGCGTCGCCGCGAAGCTCTCGGCCGACCCCGAGCCGCCCATGGATCCGCCGCCCGTGAGGTTGGCCACGGGATCACCGGCGTGCTCGATCTGCACGTGCGTCTGCTCCGGAGTGAGCCACGGGATGACGGGGTTCCCCGCGGTGATCAGGGTGGTCGTCGTGTACGGGCTGTCCATCGCTGTGAACGATGCGATGGCAGCGCCCTGCGAGTACCCCACGAAGTCGACCTGATCGCCGGGTCGTGCGCCTGCCTCTTCGAGCGCCTGCAACGTCGCCTGCTGCGAGGCCGCGGCGTGGCGGTCCATGTACAGGTCCCAGTTGGACCCCATGTCCCAGGGGTCGTCCGTGCCTGGCAGTGATTCGCGGGTACCGTCGAGGTACGCCACGAACCGGCTCGTGCCGTCGTTCATGGTGTACTTCTCCACCGCGATCTGCCCCGCCTTCCCGTACGGGATCCGCTCGAACGACTGCTTCAGACCGGTCGGCGCCGCCGCCGCACCCGCGGCCACCAGCTGCACCTCGACGGGCGGCGGCGGGCCGGTCAGCCGGGCGCCCGCGGGCAGCACCGCGCGGTCGAGCCGGTTCGCCGTGTCGACCCCGGTGCGCAGGAGCGTCTCGACCGGCCGCGGCCCGAGGAATGCGCCCGCCAGCGCCCCGGCGAAGATGCCGAAGGGCGGCGCGGCGAGCGACAGCGTGCTGGAGGCGAACGCGGTGAGGAACGGCCCGAACAGGTCCAGCGGCTGATCGCCGGTGCCCGCGTAGCGCTGCTTCATCCAGTCGGCTTCGAGCCACTTCACGCGGTTCTCGATGTCGGGATCCGCCTGCACCAGCTGATCGATCCTCGTCTGCAGCACCTCCGCCGCCGCGTGATCGTCGATGCCGAGCATCTCCTGCTGCGCACGCAGCTCGACCAGCTCGAAGGTGTCGGCCATCACCTCGCATCCGTGGGTGATGTTCTCGACGACGGGTCGCAGCGCGGAGAGCCGCGCCGCGCACGCCGCGATGCCGGGCGCCCCGGCCCGCTGCTCGAGATGCGGCGCCTGCCCGAGCGCGTGCGCTGCGCGGTGCAGCAGGTCGGTCGCATCCGAGAGCGCGGCACCGACCCCACGAAAGCGGCGACCGATGTCCCGCACCATCTCCGAGTCGACGGCGATCGCACCGCCGGAGGTGATGGTCAGGTCGTCGCTCATGTGCCGATTCCCGCCTGCACCTGCGACCGGGCATTTCGCGCCGCCGCGAGCTCACCCATCACCGATCCGTGCAGCTGCTCGATGCCCTGCCGCATCGTGCGGGCACTCGTTCCCCTGTTGTGCCAGGCGGACTGGGCCGCGAGCTCTCGGCAGGCGGCCTGTGCGCCGGCGAGCACGTCGGCGGCATCATCGAGCAGGCGGAGCGCCGCGAAGGCCCACCAGATCTCATCACTCGCCGGCGCCTCGGCGATCGCTATCGAGTACATGCGACCAGACTGCGCGCCGCACCGCATCCGCCCCGGCCGGTTCCCCGGTCGCTGTGGACGCGATGAGGACTCTTCCGGATTGGGGAGAGAAGTGCAGAATGGAGCAGTGACCCGCACGGATCCCTTCCGCGTCATCTTCGTCTGCACGGGCAACATCTGCCGGTCGCCCATGGCCGAAGTGGTGCTGCGCACGCTCGCCGACGAGCGCGGCCTGGGATCGCACGTCCTCTCGCGCAGCGCCGGGACCGGCGACTGGCATCTCGGCGAGCGCGCCGACGCCCGCACGCTCGAGGCGCTCAGTCGCCGCGGCTACGACGGGTCGTCGCATCGCGCCCGGCCGTTCAACGCGGCGTCCTTCGCCGAGAACGACCTGATCGTCGCGCTCGACCGCACGCACGAGCGCATCCTGCGGGCGTGGGCGCGCACCGAGGACGACGAGGGGAAGGTCACGCTGCTGCGCGCCTACGATCCGTCCGCGTCCAGCATGGACGTGCCCGACCCCTACTACGCGGGGGCCGCGATGTTCGATTCGGTGCTCGGTATGATTGAGACCGCGACCCGCGGCCTGTTCCGACAGCTGGAGCCTGCCGTGCGCGCCCCCCGTACGACGCCCCGCGCGATGCGAGGGCCCGATCAGGAGGATCTCCCCTGACTTCTCTGCCCTCGCTCCCGCCCCAGCCGCTCAGCCCGCTCGACGGCCGCTACCGCGCCGCCGTCACCGGACTGGCCGACTTCCTCTCCGAGGCGGGCCTGAACCGCGCCCGCGTCGAGGTGGAGGTCGAGTGGCTGATCGCGCTCACCGACCGGTCGTTGTTCGGCACGTCGCCGCTGCCGGATGCCGACAAGGAGCGGCTGCGCGCGCTGTATCGGGAGTTCGGGCAGGCGGAGATCGACTGGCTCGCCGAGAAGGAGGCGGTCACCCGCCACGACGTCAAGGCCATAGAGTACCTCGTGCGCGACCGGCTGTCGACGCTGGGGCTGGACGCGATCGCCGAGCTCACTCACTTCGCGTGCACCAGCGAGGACATCAACTCCGCCTCCTACGCGCTCACCGTCAAGCGGGCGGTCGAAGGCGTGTGGCTGCCGGCCCTGGACGCCGTGATCGCCAAGCTGCGCGAGCTCGCGGCAGAGCACGCGGACGCTGCGATGCTGTCGCGCACCCACGGCCAGCCGGCGACCCCGTCGACCATGGGCAAGGAGCTCGCCGTCTTCGCGTGGCGCCTGGAGCGTGTGCGCGGACGCATCGCGGCATCCGAGTACCTGGCCAAGTTCTCGGGCGCGACCGGCACCTGGTCGGCGCACCTGTCGGCCGACCCCGACGCCGACTGGCCGACCATCGCCCGCGAGTACATCGAGGGCCTGGGCATCGACTTCAACGCGCTCACCACGCAGATCGAGTCGCACGACTGGCAGGTCGAGCTGTACGACCACGTGCGTCATGCCGGCGGCGTCCTGCACAACCTGGCGACGGACATCTGGACGTACATCTCGCTGGGCTACTTCGCGCAGATCCCGGTCGCCGGGGCGACGGGTTCGTCGACCATGCCGCACAAGATCAACCCGATCCGGTTCGAGAACGCCGAGGCGAACCTCGAGATCTCCGGCGCGCTGCTGAACTCGCTGTCGCAGACCCTCGTCACCTCGCGTCTGCAGCGCGACCTGACCGACTCGACCACGCAGCGCAACATCGGCGTCGCGTTCGGGCACTCGCTGCTCGCGCTCGACAACCTGCGCCGCGGCCTGAACGAGATCTCGCTGTCGCGCGACGTGCTGCTGGACGACCTCGATCACAACTGGGAGGTGCTGGCCGAGGCGATTCAGACCGTGATCCGCGCAGAGGTCGTCGCCGGCCGCTCCCGCATCACCGACCCGTACGCGCTGCTCAAGGAGCTGACCCGCGGTCACCGCGTGGGTGCGACGGAGCTCGCGGAGTTCGTCGAGGGACTCGAGATCGGGGATGCCGCCAAGCAGCGTCTGCTCGCGCTGACCCCGGCGACGTACACGGGTATCGCCGAGCGCCTGGCGCGCTGAGCGCGGCTCGCCGCACGCCGCACCGCTCGCTCGCCGGGTCAGCTCGCCGAATCAGATCGCCGAGTGAACTGCTTGCCCTCGAGTGCACCACGTGCCGACGTCGGCAAGCAGTTCACTCGACAGCATCCGGTTCACTCGACGGCATCCGGCTCACTCGTCGGCATCCGGTTCACTCGTCGGCGGATGCGCGCGCTTCCGTCACGGGAGCGGGGGTGTCGCGCGGCATGAACAGCGACGCGAGCAGGGTGAGCGCGGCGGTGACAGCCGCGCCGACGAAGACCCACGTCGACGCGGCGACGACGGTGCCCGGGTTCTGCGGACCCGCGCCCTGCGCGATCACCGCGTTCGAGATCGCGCCGAAGATCGCCACGCCCACGGCGCTGCCGGCCGAGCGGGCGAATGCGTTCATGCCGGTGACCGCTCCCCGCTCACCCCAGCCGACCGACGCCTGAGCCGAGATCAGGGTCGGCGCCGCGCTCCATCCCAGACCGAAGCCGAGCACGAACGCGATCCCGGCGAGGGTGAACGGGTTCGGCCACGGACCGGTGACCGCCAGCGCGGCGGCGGCGATCGTCGCGATGGACAGGCCGATCAGCGCCGTGCGGCGGAACCCGATGCGCAGGTAGAGGCGCCCCACGTTGGCGGCGGCGATCGGCCAGCCGAGCGTGAGCGCGGCGACGGCAAGGCCGGAGAGCAGCGGCGCGATGCCGAGCGACCCTTCGAGGTAGGTCGGCGCGAAGCTGGTCACGCCGATCATCAGTGCGCCGATGCCGAACGACACCGTGGTCGTGGTGACGATCAGCCGGCGCGAGAAGAGGCGGAAGTCGATGATCGGCTCGGCGGCGCGGCGTTCCACGAACGCGAAGCCGACGAGCGCCAGTGCGCCCGCTCCGAAGCACAGCAGGCTCGGCAGCGAGATCCACTCCCACGCGCTGCCACCCTCGAGCAGCCCCAGGATGACGCCGGTGAGGCCGATGGTGAGCAGCACGGCGCCGGCGACGTCGATGCGGTGCCGGTGGGTCTGCTTCTGCTCGTGATAGTGCTTCAGCAGCATCCACGCGGCGAGCGCGCAGAGCGGGATGTTCACGAAGAAGATCCAGCGCCAGGCGTCGAGCTGGGCGAAGACGCCGCCGAGTGCGGGGCCGACCACCGACGACACGGCCCACACGCTCGCGATATAGCCCTGCACCTTGGCGCGCTCGGCGACGGTGTAGATGTCGCCCACGATCGTCATCGACATGGGTGCGACCGCGCCGGCACCCAGGCCCTGCACGATGCGGAACACGATCAGCCACATCATGCTGCCGGCGAATCCGCACAGCACCGACCCGAGCAGGAACAACCCGATCCCCAGCATGATGATCGGCTTGCGACCGAGCGTGTCGGCGAAGCGCGAGTAGATCGGCACGCTCACCGCCTGGGCGAGCAGGTAGACCGAGAACAGCCAGGGGAACTCCTGATAGCCGCCGAGATCGCGCACGATGCTGGGCACCGCGGTGGCGAGGATCGTGGCGTCGATCGCGATGAGCCCGGTGGCCAGCATGAGGGCTCCGAGCACCGGGCCGCGCTCGGAGCGCAGGCCGACGGAGGCGCGGTCGACGGAAACGGTCACCCCAGGGACAAGCGACGGGATCGGAGCCGTATTCCCGACGGCATCCGATCCGGGGTCGTCGGCGGATGGAGCGCGCCCGTCCCGGGTGGGACCTTGTGCATCCGCGGTCGGCGAGCGGATGCTGGGAAGATGCGGATGCTGCGGGTCGTCGGTGCCCTCGCCCTGGTCGGGGTGCTCGTCGGCTGCGCGGCCTCAGGTCCGGAGCCCGCCCCGCCCAGGAAGGCGACGCCGGGCGAGACGACGGCGAATGCCGAACCGGTCACGCTGGCTTCCGGACTCGAGGCACCGTGGTCGGTCCTCCGGCTGGAGGACGGCGGCGCGCTCCTCTCACAGCGTGACGACGGCCGCGTGATCGAGCTGACCACGGCGGGCGAGCAGCGCGAAGCGGGCACCATTCCCGGGGTGGTCTCCGGTGGAGAGTCGGGTCTGCACGGACTGGCGCTGCTCGAGCAGAGTGGCACACGCTGGCTCTACGCCTATCACGGCGCCGCGGACGACAACCGGGTGGTGCGGATGCCGCTCACCGGCGAGTCCGGCTCCCTGGGTCTCGACCTCGACCGCCTCGACGTCGTGCTCGACGGCATCCCGCGGGCGTCGAACCACAACGGCGGGCGTCTCGCCTTCGGCGCCGACGAGATGCTGTACGTGGCGACGGGCGACGCGGGCGACGGCGAGCGCGCCCAGGATCGCGATGACCTCGGCGGCAAGATCCTGAGGGTGACGCCCGAGGGCGACCCGGCCCCCGGCAACCCGTTCGGAACGCGGGTCTACAGCCTGGGCCACCGCAACGTGCAGGGACTCGCATGGGACAGCGACGGAGCGCTGTGGGCGAGCGAGTTCGGGCAGAACACCTGGGACGAACTGAACCGCATCGAGCCGGGCGGGAACTACGGCTGGCCCGACCACGAAGGCATGGCGGAGGCCGAGGACGCGATCGATCCCGTCGCGGTGTGGGCGCCGGCCGACGCGAGTCCCAGCGGCATCGCGATCATCGACGACATCGCGTACGTCGCGGGGCTGCGCGGCGAGCGCCTCTGGCTGATCGACACGACCGCACCTGAACCGCACGCCGTGTTCAGCGGCGAGTTCGGCCGCTTGCGCGATGTGCTCGCCGGCCCGGACGGATCCCTGTGGGTGCTCACGAACAACACCGACGGCCGCGGTTCCCCCCGCGAGGGCGATGACCGGCTCGTGCAGCTGACCCTGCCGGAGGGCTGATCCGCGAGGTCGTCAGATACCGGACTGCTGCTCGGGGGCGTCCTTGTCGCCGGCACGCGACTGCTGGCGCTCATCCTCTGCACGCTTCTCGGTGCTCGGCGCGGCGGAGTCCTCCGGGTCGAACAGCACAGGCCGGTCGACGCGCTTCGTCACGTCAGCGGGGTCGACGGCGAGCATGAGCATCGCAAGCCCGAGCAGAGTGACGATGAACGACGCGCCGCCGATGACGAGGCCGAGCCCGATCGGGGTGAGGCCCTCGTAGGTGCCCTTGGCGATGGCGAGATTGACGCGGGAGGTGAAGGCGCCGGTCGACACGAGTGTGACCACGGTGGCGAAGATGCCGGCGGCCAGGGCGATGCCCACGAGGTGCAGCGGGCGCAGGATCTCCCGGCGGGT
Organism: Microbacterium sp. NPDC058345; assembly: GCF_042723855.1. NCBI lineage: Bacteria > Bacillati > Actinomycetota > Actinomycetes > Micrococcales > Microbacteriaceae > Microbacterium > Microbacterium sp. NPDC058345. Next base: position 1,291,501 of record NZ_JBHXIG010000001.1, on the reverse strand, counting down.
GGGCTTCCGGTCGGTCATGCGTGTCCTCCATGGTCGGCCAGGCGGTCGGCCTCGGCATCCGTGGCGGCGTCGTGCGCCGTCGTCTTGGCACCGGGGGTGAGTCCGGCGATGCCGAGGAAGACGGCGACGACGGCCGCATAGGCGCCGAACAGTCCCACCCCGAGGATGATGCCGGTGAGCGAGAAGGTGCCCGCTCCTTCGATCGAGTACTCCTGCACGAATCCGGCCGGAACGATCAGCAGGGCCGCGGCGAGCACCAGCCCGAGGATCCCGACAGTGACGGCGTCACGGGCGCCGTCACTGCCGCGCAGGCGGATGCCGGCGAGCAGCTCGATGAGCCCGGTGAGGGCGGCCCAGGTGATGAGCACCACGAAGAAGAGCACGTCGGAGCGCCACGCCGGGACGCTGCTCGCCATGCCCGCCACGACCGTGACCGCCGCCAGCAGGACGGCGGGCCAGCGGCGGCCGCTGGGGTACACGAGGGCGGCTGCGACCGCGAGGAGGAGCGAGGTCACGATGCCGAATCCGCCGAACACGGCAAGGCCGAGGGCGGCGGAGTGGTCGGGCGAGAACGTGATCATGACGGCGGCCACAGCGGCGAGCGCGGCACGGCTCAGCTGCACGTGGCGCGCCGTGAACGGGCGGGATGGGGCGGGCATGACAATCCTCGGATCGGTGACCCTCCCAGTCTACGCCGGGGTTCCTCTGCGGCATCCCGGCGGGCAGCACCGCCGTGCCCTCCGCCGGTTCTGCTCTGAGCGGAACCAGTGGAGCCGCGCGACCGCGGGTGCCTACCGTGAACCCATGGCCGAGATCGTCCCGTTCCCCTCCACCCGCACTCCGCGGCAACCTGAACCGCTGTGGCGTGAGCTGCTGGGCGCCGAGCTGCGCCGTCGCCGTCACGAGCGCGGCGACACACTGACCGAGACCGCGGATGCCGCCGGCGTCTCGCCGCAGTATCTGTCGGAGATGGAGCGCGGGCTCAAGGAGCCGTCCAGCGAGATGATCGCGGCGGTCGCCGGCGCGCTCGAGAGCAGCCTTCTCGAGCTCGCCGGCGCCGTCGCCGACGGGCTGCGCCCGGCCGCGCCGCAGCGCTCGGCGGGTCAGGGCAGCGTCGCTCTCGCGGCCTGACCTCTCTTAGCGCGGCCCGAGCACCTGGTCGATCAGGCCGTACTCGACGGCCGCCTGCGCGGTGAACACCCGGTCGCGGTCGGTGTCGGCGCGCAGCGCCTCGACGGTGCGACCGGTGTGATGCGCCAGCACCTGTTCCATCTCCGATCTCACCCGCACCACCTCGTCGGCGGCGAGGATGAGATCGGGCACGGCGCCGCGGGTCTGCGCCGCCGGCTGGTGCAGCACGATGCGCGCATGCGGGAGGGCGGAGCGCGTGCCAGGGGCGCCGGCGGCCACGAGCAGCGCGCCGACGCCGATGGCCTGACCGACGCAGGTGGTGGTGACGCGCGGACGGATGTGTTGCATGGTGTCGTAGATCGCCAGCGCCGCGCTGGGATCGCCGCCCGCGCAGTTGATCGAGAACTGCACGTCGCTGTCGGGGCTGTCGGCGTCGAGATGCAGCAGCTGCGCGATGATCGCGTTGGCGACGCCCGCGTCGACCTCGGTGCCGAGGTAGACGATCCGCTCCGCCAGCAGGTGCGAGTACACGTCCATGATGCGGTCGCCGCGCGGATTCTGCGCCACGACGTTCGGGATGGTGTAGCCGCTCATCGGGATGCCTCCTTCTGCTCGTCGGTCGTCGCGGCGTCTCCGCCGAGGCCGATCCGCGACCGGCGCCGCGGCAGGACGTCGGCGAGTGACGTGACCACGCCGTCGATGAAGCCGTAGTCGAGCGCCTCCTGGGCGGTGTACCAGTGGTCGTGCAGCGAGTCCTCGAACACCCGCTCGCGCGGCTGCCCGGTGTCATCGGAGATGAGCCCGATCACGGTGTCGCGCATGTGCCGCAGGTCATCGGCCTGCACCTCGATCTCGACGGCCGACCCGCCGATGCCGGCCGAGCCCTGATGCAGCAGGATGCGGGAGTGCGCCAGTGCGCGGCGCTTGCCCTTCGTTCCGGCCGAGAGCAGGAACTGCCCGGCACTGCACGCCAGCCCGAGCGCGACGGTGGCGACGTCGTTCGGGATGGTGCGCATGATGTCGCGGATGCCGAGCATCGCCGGCACCGATCCGCCGGGCGAGTGGATCCACAGCGCGATGTCTGCGGCGGGATCCTCGGCGGCGAGGCTGAGCAGCTGAGTCATGAGCAGGGTGCCGTTGTCGTCGTCGAGCGCTCCGTCCAGCACGAGCACGCGCTCGTGGAACAGCGCTCTGCGCGCCTCCGGGCCGAACTGCGGGATGGGCTTGTCTTCGGTCATGTGCCCAGCCTGCGCGCGGGGCGGACCCGCTGTCGCGAGTATCCGCCTGCGGCGGATCCGCCGTGAGCGGAGCATCCTTCCCGCAAACCTTGTCTTGCAATACTTGTGACACAAGGTTACCGTGATCACATGACCGAGAGCGCCGAGCGCATCGCCACCAACCTGCGCAAGGGGGTGCTGGAGTACTGCGTGCTCGGCTTGCTCGCCGACAGCGAGCGGTACGGCCTCGAGCTGGCGAGCGACCTGCAGGCGCGCGGGCTCATCGCCAGCGAAGGCAGCGTCTACCCGCTGCTCGCTCGGATGCGCGACGGCGGCCTGGTCGACACGCGCACGGAGGCGGTCGGCGGTGGCCGGCCCCGCCGCTATTACACGATCACGACCTCCGGGCGCGAGCAGCTGACGACCTTCGCGGAGGTCTGGCGCACGCTCGGTGCCGAGGTCGACGTCATCCTCAGGGGGAGCAATGACAGCTGAAGACGCCTACCTGCGTTCTGTGGAGCGGATGCTGCGCGGCATCGGGCCCGAGCACCGCATCGCCGTGCTCGACGACCTGCGCGCACACTTCGCGGATGCCGAAGAGGCGGGACGTCCGGTCGACGACACCATCGCGAGCCTGGGCACGCCGAACGAGATCGCCGAGCGCGCGCACGAGGAGTTCGGTGCGGATCGGGCAGCTGCCGAAGGTCGTGCTGAACGAGCGTGGCGGATGCTGCAGGGTGCCGCCGCCGTGAGCGCCCTCGTGATCGGTGTCGTCGTGGCGTTCATCATGCCGACGCATACGATCGCGACGTCCGAGGGTGGGGCCTCCGTGCTGCAGCACCTGACGATCCTCCAGAACGACGGCGTGTGGGTCGCCCTCCTCATCCTGGTTCCTGCCGTCGTCGCAGCCGTGCCTCTCGTTGTCGCGCGAGCGGCGCGCCTCGCGGTCGCCGCCATCGGCGGCACGCTGCTGACCCTGCTCACCGTCATCGCGGCATTCACCACCGTCGGAATGTTCTTCCTGCCCGTCGTGCTGCTGTCCTGGACCGCTCTGATCGCATGGGCTCGCCTGCGCGGGCCGGGTTTCGGAAGGGGCTGGCGCATCGCGGGAGGCGTGCTCGCCGCGACGCCGGTGCTCTTGTCGGGCGGTCTGCTCGGCGGTCCGTTCGGATTCGAGTTCGGCCCGCCACGCCGCTACGCGGACTACAGCGAGGGCGGCGGTCCCGACTTCGGCGTCGAGGCTGCGGGATGGGCCCTCGTCGCCGTCATCATCGCCCTCGCGGTGCTGATCGCCATCGGCTTCCGCTGGGCGGGGTGGGCACTCGCCGCTCTCGCTCTCGTGGTACTGGTCACAGGCCTGGTCGCGGGCTCCATGCTGGCGCTTCTGTTCGTCTGGTTGGGCGGCTGGTGGCTCACCATCGGCCTTGCGCACGCCGTCACGGCCGTGAAACGCCCGTGATTCGGTCGGACGGCTGACAGTGAGCGCGCCCGACTGAGCGATCATCGGAGGGTCGCAAGGCATCCGTCCCCAGCGACCGACATCCGTTCCGGACGCGGGAGAATCAGACGTGCCCACACGTCTTCGCTGGATGCGGCTGCGCCCGCAGGAGCTCGCCCTCATCGCCATCACGGCGGTGTGGGGCGGCACGTTCCTCGTCGTGCACTGGGCGATGGAGCACTCCGGGCCGTGGTTCTTCGTCGGCATCCGCTTCCTGCTCGCCGGGCTGATCAGCGTCGTCCTCTTCTGGCGATCGCTGCGCGGCATCCGGTGGATCGACATCGGCGCGGGGGCGTCGATCGGTCTGATGATCCATCTCGGCTACGGCCTGCAGACGCTCGGGCTGCAGACCATCGAGTCGAGCACTTCGGCGTTCATCACGGCCCTGTACGTGCCCATGGTGCCGTTCGCGCAGTGGCTGTTCTTCCGCCGCAGGCCTCCCGCCCTCGCCTTCCTCGGCGCGGGTCTCGCGTTCGCCGGCCTGGTGCTGATCGCCGGCCCCGCCGCGCTGACGTTCTCGCTCGGCACAGGCGAGGTGGTCACCCTCGTCAGCACGCTGCCCATCGTCGGTGAGATCATCCTGATCAGCGCGTTCGCCAACCGCATCGACCTCGGCAGGATCACCGTGGTGCAGCTGCTCACCGCCGGCATCCTCAGCTTCGCCACGATGCCCGTGGTGGGCGAGGCGATACCCGACTTCTCGTGGGTGTGGCTGATCGCCGGCGTCGCCCTCGGGGCCAGCAGCTGCCTGATCCAGCTCACGATGAACTGGGCTCAGAGATCCGTCTCGGCCACGCGCGCCACCATCATCTACGCCGGCGAGCCGGTGTGGGCTGCGATCGTGGGGCGGATCGCCGGCGAGCGTCTCCCGTTCGCGGCGCTGATCGGCGGGGCGCTCGTGGTGCTCGGCATCCTGGCCAGCGAGCTGCGGATCGTGCGGAGGAAGCAGCCCGCTGCCGAGACCGGCGAACCGCTGTCCGCGTGAGACGCGGGGCGTCATCACGCGAGAGGATGGAAACCTCCACTCGAGCGAAGGAGCCCCCGATGAGCCGGTCAGCCACGCCCGCCACCACCGCGATCCGCGAGATGCGCGATCTCCTGTTCGCGCACGCCACCGACTACGACGGCGCCCGCGCGGGGTTCACCTGGCCGCGCGTCGACGAGTTCAACTTCGCCCTGGAGTGGTTCGACGTCGTCGCCGGCGAGAAGCCCGACCGCCCGGCCGTGCAGATCGTCTCGGCGGATCTGTCCGTGCGCACCTGGTCGTACGGCGAGCTGTCGGCGCGTTCCGATCAGGTGGCGAACTGGCTGCGTTCGCAGGGCATCGCTCGTGGCGACCACGTGATCGTGATGCTGAACAACACCATCGAGCTTTGGGAGATCATGCTGGCGATCACGAAGATCGGCGCGATCGCGATCCCCACCTCGACGCTGCTCTCGGCATCCGATCTCGCCTACCGCATCGAGCACGGCCGCGCCCGAGCCATCGTGACTCTCGGCGCGCTCACCGAGCGGGTGGCGGATGCCGCGGGCGCGCTCGTCCGCATCGCCGTGGGCGATGCGGAGCACGGCTGGCACGACTTCGCCGCATCCGCCGACGCCCCGCGCACTTTCGAACCCGACGGCCCGACCCCCGCGCACGACACCGCGCTGCTGTACTTCACCTCGGGCACCACCAGCCGGCCCAAGCTCGTGCAGCACACCCACGTGTCGTATCCGGTCGGGCATCTGTCGACCATGTGGTGGCTGGGTGTGCGCCCCGACGACGTGCACTTGAACATCTCCTCCCCCGGCTGGGCGAAGCACGCCTGGTCGAGCTTCTACTCGCCGTTCCTGGCCGAGGCGACCGTGTTCGTCTACAACTACGACCGCTTCGACGCGAACACCCTCATGCAAGTGATGGACACCCACCACGTCTCCACCTTCTGCGCACCCCCGACGGTATGGCGGATGCTGATCCAGGCCGACCTCTCCCGGCTCACCCACCCGCCGCGCGAGCTGGTCGGCGCCGGCGAGCCGCTGAACCCCGAGGTGATCACCCGGGTGCGGGAGGCGTGGGGCGGCACGATCCGCGACGGCTTCGGTCAGACCGAGATGACGGCGTGCGTCGGCAACTCCCCCGGTCAGCTCGTGAAGGACGGCTCGATGGGGCGGCCGCTGCCCGGATACCCGGTGGTGCTGCTCGATCCTGTCACGGGCGAGCCGGTCGACGGCGAGGGCGAGATCGCGCTGGATCTGGCGCAGGTGCCGGTCGGCCTGATGGCCGGCTACTTCGAGGATCCCGAGAAGACCGCGGAGTCGCGGGCCGGCGGCTATCACCACACCGGCGACATCGCCACCCGTGACGCCGACGGATACCTCACCTACATCGGCCGCGCCGACGACGTCTTCAAGGCGTCGGACTACAAGATCTCGCCCTTCGAGCTCGAGTCGGTGCTGCTCGAGCACGACCTCGTCGTCGAGGCGGCGGTCGTGCCGAGCCCGGACCCCACCCGGCTGGCGGTCCCGAAGGCGTACGTGTGCCTGCGCGCGGATGCGGCGGCATCCGATGAGGCCGAGACGGACGCCGCACGGCAGGTGTTCGCGTTCGCCCGCGATCGGCTCTCCTCGCACCTGTGGGTGCGCATCATCGAGTTCGTTCCCGATCTACCGAAGACCATCTCGGGCAAGATCCGGCGGGTGGAGCTGCGGGCGCGAGAGGCGCAGCGGGTCGCATCCGGCGATGATGCGCGGCAGCACTTCGATCGCGACCACCGGTAGAGCCTCGCCGAGCCCCCTCGGTCGCCGGCGCCCCCGCCGGTTCGCGCATGCGAGCGGGGGTGTGAACAGCCAGGAGGGCGTCGGGGTGACAGCTCGCGCGCGTCAGGAGGCGATGGGCAGGGCCTCGGTGCGCGGGGCGGGGTTCTGCCGCGCCGGAGCCGAGCGCGGGGCGGACTCGACGGACCGCGCGACCGCGGTCGGCTGAGCGACCGGAGTCGACGGCGCCGCCGTCGGCTGCGCGACCGCCGTCACCGGCGCGTCGGCCACTCGGCGCGCGGCGCCGGCACGGACCAGCGGCCGCCCCACCCCGCCGATCACGAGCGCGCCGGCGAGCGCGACCAGCGCGACGATCACCGGCGTCCACAGGTTCGCGAACGACGCCGACACGCTCAGCATCGCCCCGACGATCCAGACGCCGATCGCGCCGCCTGCGAGCCCGGCCGCTCCGCGCAGGAGCGCGAAGACGGTGGCGAGCGCGCAGGCGATCGCGATGACCGCTCCGGCGATTCCGATCGGTACGAAGACCGACATCAATGCATTCGTCACTGTCAGAGACGACATGGCACGACCCCCCGTGTCATTGGCGCGCCTGCGGCGCGCCTGAGACCAGGTTACGCGGGTCTGCCGGGTTTTTTGTCCGCCTGCAGAACGATCCGGCATCATCCTGGCGGATGATGTGCGAACGGACGGTGACGCGGAGGAGTCAGCCCCTGGTCCTGCTTGGCCCACGAGGCAGTCGCAGCCCGGAGAGTCGCGGTACGACGACGGGAACGGGTGCGGTGTAGACCGTGTCGACGACCATCGAGCCGTCGGTCGGGCCGATCACCGGAATGGGGGTCGTCAGCGTCGCCTCGACCGGTGCGACGGGGATCTTCGCCAGCTCGCGGTGCGCTTGCACGTAGGCGGGGATCAGCAGAGCGACCGCGCCCAGCCAGGCCAGCGGGTTGCTGAGGGCCACGCCGCCGAACCCCATCACCGCACCGAGCACGACCGCCGCGGCGACGCGCATCACCAGCTCGATCACACCGGTGACGGTGGGCACCAGCACTCGTCCCAGCCCCTGCAGCACGCCGCGCAGTACGAACAGCACGCCGAGCATCACGTAGGTGGCGCCGTTGATGATCAGCATGAGATGGGCGAGTTCGACCACCTCGTCGGCGCCGTCGCCGACGAACAGGCGCACCGCCGGCACACCACAGGTCACCATGATGACGCCGAGCGCGAGAGAGGCCACCACGGCCATCCAGATCGCCTGCTTGGTGCCGCGCCGAATGCGGTCGGGGCGCCGGGCTCCGAAGTTCTGCGCGGCGTACATCGACGCCGCCAGCCCGAGCGAGGCGAGGAAGGCGCTGGCGAGGCTGTCGACGCGGGACGCCGCGGTGTAGGCGGCCACGGCCTGGGCGCCGAGAGTGTTCAAGGCGACCTGCACGATGAGCGCCCCGATCGCGATGATCGACGCCTGGAAGCCCATCGGCAGCCCGAGGCGCAGGTGCTCGGCGACATCGGCCCGGCTCACCCTCCAGTCGGCGCGATGCACGTGCAGCACCGGCACACGCCGCCAGACGTACAGCAGGCAGAGCAGCACCGAGACGGCTTGGGCGGCGACCGTCGCCCAAGCGGCACCCGCGACGCCCCAGCCCAGCGGGCCGACCATGACGATGACGAGCCCGACGTTGAGCCCGCACGAGATCGTCAGGAACACCAGCGGCGTGGTCGAGTCGCCGATCGCGCGGATGATGGCGGCCAGATAGTTGAAGAACATGATCGTGCTGCCGCCGATGAAGGTGACCTGCGTGAAGGCCGTCGCCTCGGCCATCAGCTCGGGCGGCGTCTGCAGCAGGGCCAGGAACGGCGCCGCGATCACGGGGCCCACGATGGTCAGGATCAGGCTCGTCGCCGCGGTGAGCAGCGTGCCGGTCGCCACCGAGCGCCCGACCGCGCGCGCGTCACCCGCGCCGAAGGCCTGAGCGGTGGGGATCGCGAATCCGCTGGAGAGGCCCCACGCGAACCCGATCACCAGGAAGATGAGGCTGCCGGTCGCGCCGACCGCGGCGAGGGAGTTCACTCCGAGCTGCCGGCCGACGACGATCGCGTCGACGAACTGGTACAGCTGCTGCACGACGTTGCCGATGAGCAGCGGCAGCGAGAACGCGAGGATGACGCGCCAGGGGCGTCCGGTGATGAGAGTCGTTGCCATGAGGGTGCGAAGAGAAGAGGGGTGCGCGGATGCCGTCGTGCGGCGAGCAGACGAATGGCACCGCGATCGGTCACGGCGCCATTCGCGCCAGTCTATCGAATCGATTCGGGCCCCATCCCCGCACGACGGCATCCCGCCCGATCGGTCACGGCAGGTCCTCCACCTCGATCGCGTCGTCGCCGTGCCGGCCGCCGTCGGAGGCGCCTTGAGCGGGCTCGTCTTCCTCGTCCTGCTCGTCGGTGACGACCCCGGTCGGCTCGGCGTCGATCACCCGGTGATTCGTTCCCGCTTCCTCGGCCATCTTCCGGCCGGCCTCGATCGCCTCCTCCTTCGTGGCATAGCCCTGGGACAGCTCCTCCTCGCCGTGCACGCGGTTCACCCACTGGCCGCGCTTGGACATCGTGACGACGTCGCCGTGCTGCTTTTGCGTCATGGTCTTCCTCCTTCGATCGCCGTGGAACATGCCAGGGTAGACGCGCCGACGCCCACGAGTGAGGGGCTTGCATCCGACGACTCGAGGGCGGTACTCCGGATCCATGACCCGATTGAGGCGCAGCGACCCGAACGGACCGGGCCTGAGCAGGGTCCGCCGAGGGCGGGGTTTCGAGTACCGCATGCCGGACGGCAGCCGCATCGACGACACCGCGGTGCTCGCACGCCTGCGGGCGCTGGCCGTGCCGCCGGCCTGGACGGACGTCTGGTTGAGCCCGTACGAGAACGGCCACGTGCTCGCGACCGGCATCGATGCCGCCGGTCGGCGGCAGTACCTGTATCACCCGGCCTGGCACGAGCGGATGGCGCAGGAGAAGTTCGACCGGATGCTGCAGCTCGCCGACGTCATGCCCGCGGTACGCGGCGGCGTGACCCGCGATCTGCGCACCGACGGATTCGGGCGGCAGCGGGTGCTCGCCGGGGCCTTCCGGATGCTGGACTCCGCCCTGCTGCGGGTGGGCTCGGAGCAGTACGCCAAGGCGCACGGCAGCATCGGGCTGGTCACCCTGCGCGGTGCGCACGCGCGCGTCCGCGCCGAGCGCGTCGTCGAACTGCGCTTTCCCGGCAAGAGCGGACAGCCGTGGGAGTCGGACATCGACGACGCCGAGCTCGCGACGCTCATCGCCGGACTCAAGCGGCGCGGAGGGCGGACGCTGCTGCTGAGCTGGCAGGACGCCAGCGCGTGGCGCGCGCTGCATCCGGGCGACATCAACGACGACGTGCGCACTCGCACCGGCGGGGACTTCACGGCGAAGGACTTCCGCACTCTGCACGGCACGATCACGGCGGCCGTGGCCCTGGCTGAGATCGGCCCCCGCGAATCCGCGACCGCGCGCTCCCGCGCGGCCGCGCAGGCGGTGCGTGTCGCGGCGACCGCCCTCGGCAACACGCCGGCGGTCGCGCGGGCCAGTTACATCGACCCTCGCGTGTTCGACCTGTACGACGAAGGGGTGACGGTCGATCCGCTGCGCCGGGTCGAGGGGCAGCTGCTCGAGCTGCTCGGCTGAGGGGCCTACCATCCGGCATCCGGATGTCAACCCGCTGTCGCACCCGGCAGCACCCGCCCTAGCGTCGCCCAGGTACCCCGCTGAAGGAGGAGACATGAGCGACGCACAGCGTGGCAACACCACGCACGGACCGAATCTCGACGACCAGCTCAAGCACGAGTCCCAGGGAATGGTGCAGGGGCATGGCGCGCCGCACGCCGAGCCGTTCCGCGAGACCGAGCCGCTGCCGGACGACACCGACGCGCCGGAGGTGCAGGAGGCGTTCGCGCGCGAAGACCCCGACCTCGACGACGGCGCGACCGGGGAGGGCGACGATGAGCTCCGCTGACCTGCGCGGCGTCGATCTGCACGAGGTGCTCGCGGAGCCCGGCGCGTGGACGTCGGTGTACACCGACGGGCCGCAGGGCGAACCCCCCGGATCGGTCGAGAGCAGGATGCGATCGCTGAAGGACCGGCTCGGCGAAGCCGGGGTGCCCGACGACGATGTGGAGGCCGTGCTCGCCGCCCTTCCGGACGACATCGGCCTGCCGGCGCCGTCGACGCGCTGGCTGCTGGTGCGCGACGGCAACGTGGTCGCCGACGAGGGGTTCGCCGCCGCTCGCCGCGGACCGGAGCGTGTGACGCACGGGGCGTTTCCGGAGATCGCGCCGCTGCTGCGCCATCGCGGGTCGGAGCGGCGCATCCTCGTGGTCGAGACCGGTCGCGACGGCGCCGACCTGACCTTCGAGCGTCTGGGACGTGCCACCCCCGAGCAGGTGCAGCACGTCGAGGGCGATGGTCACCCGATCACGAAGGTCAGCCCCGGTGGCTGGTCGCAGGCGCGCTTCCAGCGCAGCGTCGAGGAGGTGTGGCAGCACACCCAGTCGGATGTGGCGGATGCCGTCGACCGGATCGTGCGCGAGCGTCGCCCGGAGCACGTGTTCGTGACCGGCGACGCGCAGGCACGCGGCCTGCTGCTCGAGAACATCGAGGGCGGCACCCTGGATCTCGTCGTCGAGGTCGACGCGGACACCCGCGCCGACGGCGCCGACGACGCCGCCCTGCTGCAGGCGATCGACGAGACCGTCTCGGCCGCTCATGACGACGTCATCGCCGCCACGCGCGATCGCGCCGCCGAGCAGGACGCCCGCAACGGCGCATCCGGCCTCACCGCCGTGGTCGGCGCACTGCAGCAGGCCCAGGTCGACACGCTGCTGCTCGATGAGCGGATGCTGGACGACGAGGAGACGCTGCTGGCCCTGCCGGCCGCGCCGTGGGTAGCGCTGAACGCCGAGGACACGTTCGAGGCGGGGCCGGGCACGCCGTTGCCCGCCGCCGAAGCGCTCGTCCGGGCCGCCGTGCTCACCGACGCGGACGTGCTGTTCATCGAGGACGAGCCCGCCGAGGGCGAGCCGCGATCCTCGAGTGACACCGTGCCGCCGCTGGCGGTGCTGCGCTGGCCGGAGGCGTCCCTCACCGGCGATGCCCCGCCGCAGAACGCAGATCGATCCGATGAGACGGCGGGCTGAAGGAGGTCACCATGAGCAGCACACCACGAGTCGAGCCGCCGGAAGAGCCGACCGGCCAGTCCGAGCACCCGAGCCAGGCGGAGGGCGAGGACACCGAGCGCGAAGACCGGCACCCCGACCCGCAGCGTCGTCGTCCCTCGCAGAGCGAGGGAGAGGATGACGGCCGCTCCGAGGGGTAGGCGGGTGCGCCGTCGCCGCGGCAGATCGCGACGCGGTCGGCTTCAGCATCCGCTGACCCGGCGTCTCACCGCCGCGGCGCTGGCGAGCTACACCGTCAACACCGCTTACGGCGCCGCCGTCGCGGCGGGCGCGCTAGGCACCCGGCGGATCCGGTGGCTGCACCACGCGCTGTTCGTCGTCACGTCGACGTTGACGGCGCTGGCGCTGCTGGCCGCCGCGATCGAACGGCGCCGCGCGGGGTTCGCGCTGCTGCCGGCCGCTGCGCAACTGATCGCGCTGCCGGCGACCGCCGGCGGTACCCGAAGACATGCCACGACGGCGCTCCGCGCCGCGCCGTGGTTCCTGATCGCGGCCGTGATGGCCCGGAGATGAGTGCGATGGACTTTCTCGATGTGGTGCGCCGCCGCAAGACGACGAACGGCCCTTTCCTGCCCGACCGGGTGAGCGAGGAGCATCAGCGGCTGCTCATGGAGGTCGCCGGCCGTGCGCCGTCACAGCTGAACAGCCAGCCGTGGCGGTTCGTGATCATCGAGGAGCGCGAGACGATCGAGACGATCGCCCGGATCAGCGGCGAGAGCATGACCGAGGCCATGTCGAACGGCACGTTCTTCGAGAGGTACAAGCCGTACTTCCGCTTCAGCAAGCGCGAGATGGAGGAGCGGCGCGACGGGATGCTGTTCGACCGGCTCCCCGCGCCGCTGCGGCCGTTCACCGGGCAGGTGTTCACGTCTCGAGGGCAGAAGCTGATGAACACCCTGCGGATCCCGCAGACGCTCGGTGAGGAGAACCGCAAGCTCGTGGCGGGCTCGCCACTGCTGCTGGGTGTCATGCTCGACCGCTCGGAGTACCGGCCCGGTGAGCTCTCGGCGTTCTACTCGGTGTTCAGCATGGGCGCCGCCATGGAGAACGTCTGGCTGACGACGGTGGAGCTGGGCATGGGCATCCAGTTCATCTCGTTCCCCATGGAGGTGCCGGGCCGCTGGGCCGAGATCGAGCGGCTGCTGGCGGTGCCGCCGGAACTCGAGCTGATGGCGGTGTACCGGCTCGGCTACGTGCCGGCCGAACAGCGCCGCCCCCCGATCGACTGGACCAGCAGCGAGCGCAAGCGCCCGTCGCAGTACGTGTTCCGGGGAACGTGCGCGACCCCGCAGCAGGGCTGGGACGATCCGGCGGCGCCTGCGGCTTCCGGCTGAGCCGGTCGAAAGCGGATCGCACCACCCCATTGACAGGGCCATCAAACCGATTTACTGTCATCTCCATCAAACCGGTTCGATCCCGCGTTCGCGGGGTACGAAGCCGCAGGGAGGTGGCATGGGTCGCACGACCATCGCCGACGTCGCTCGAGAAGCAGGTGTCACCAAGGCCACGGTGTCGCACGCGCTGAGCGGCAATCGTCCGATCTCGCCGGAGACCAGGGCGAAGGTGCTCGCCGCGGCCGAACGCCTCAACTGGGTGCCGAGCCAGAGCGCGCGCTCCCTCGCCACGCGTCGCGCGAACGCGATCGGCGTGGTGCTCGCCCGCGACCCGGAGGTGATCGCGAACGACTCGTTCTTCCCGGCGTTCATCGCCGGCGTCGAATCGGTGCTCGCGGAAGCCGAGACCGCGCTTCTGCTGCAGGTCGTGCCGGATCGGGATGCCGAGGAGCGCGCCTACCGCTCGATGTCGCACGGGCGGGCCGACGGAGCGATCCTGCTCGACCTGCGCATCGACGACTGGCGCGTACCCGTGCTCGAGGAACTCGGCATGCCCACGGTGCTGGTCGGAGCGTACGACCGGGCCCACGGCTTCTCCTGCGTTCGCACCGACGATGGAGCGCCGATGCGTGAGCTCATCGAGCACCTGCGCGCGCAGGGGCACTCGCGCATCGCGCACGTCAGCGGCCCGATGGACTACGTGCACTCCAAGGCGCGCGCCGACGCGTACGTCGAGGCGGTCGGCGACGCAGCGCTCCTGCGGGAGGGCGACTTCACCGCCGGCAGCGGACGAGAGTGCACGGCCGAGCTGCTCGCCCTCGCCGAGCGGCCGACGGCGATCCTCTACTCCAACGACACCATGGCGATCGCCGGGCTCTCGCTCGCTCGCTCACAGGGCCTCGTCGTGCCCACCGACCTGGCGGTCGCCGGGTTCGACGACGACCATCTCTCCGCGCATCTCTCGCCCTCGCTGACCAGTGTCTCGTCTGACCCGGCGGCACGCGGCCGCGCTGCGGCGCGCCTGCTGCGCGACGGCATCCTCGGCGCCGAACCGCGCACCGAGCTCATCGACTGCAACATCGTGCACTTTCGTGAAAGCACCTCGGGACCGGCATCCGCGGGCCCTGACGTTTCGAGGAGGACACCATGAAGAAGAAGATCCGTGCCGCTGCGTTCCTCGGAGCCGCCGCGCTCCTGGTCACCGGATGCTCATCCGGCGGCGGTGGGGGCGGCGGGGATGCCGCGGGTTCAGGCACCGGGGGCATCGACATCTGGCTCTCCAACAACGAGCAGGAACTCGCCTGGGGCACGTCCGTCGTCGACGCCTGGAACGCCGAGCATCCCGACGAGCAGGTGAAGGCGCAGGAGATCCCGGCGGCCTCGTCGTCCGAGGAGGCGATCACGGCGGCCATCACCGCCGGCACCGCACCGTGCCTCGTGTTCAACATCGCCCCGGCCGCGGTGTCGGGCTGGGTCAGGCAGGGCGGCCTCGTCGACCTGAGTTCGCTGGAGGGCGCCGACGACTACATCGCCGACCGCGGCGGTGATGTCGAGTCCTACCAGACCGACGGCGCGTTCTACCAGCTGCCGTGGAAGTCGAACCCCGTGATGGTGATGTACAACAGGGAACTGTTCACGAAGGCCGGCCTGAACGCCGACGACCCGCAGATGAACACCTACGACGCGTTCATGGACGGTGCGCGCGCGCTCGTCGACTCCGGCGTGCAGAGCGCGATCTGGCCCTCCCCCACGAGCGAGTTCTTCCAGCCGTGGTTCGACTTCTACCCGTTCTACCTCGCCGAGACGGACGGCACGATGCTCGTGGAGGACGGCAAGGCCACCTTCGACTCTGACGCCGGAAAGACCGTGGCCGACTTCTGGGCCACGATGTACGAAGAAGGACTGGCGCCGCAGGAGAAGTCGACCGACGACGCGATGTCGGCCGGCACCACCGCCATGCAGCTGGCCGGCCCGTGGGCGATCCCCTCGTACGCGGAGACGGTGGACGTCGGGTTCATGCCCGTGCCCACGTCGGACGGCCGTGAGAATCCGAAGACGTTCGCCGACTCGAAGAGCGTGTCGATGTTCACCTCGTGCGAGAACCAGGGCACCGCATGGGAGTTCCTAAAGTTCGCGACCAGCGAGGAGAGTGACGGCGTGCTGCTGGAGAAGACCGGCCAGATGCCGATGCGGACGGGGCTCAAGGACGCCTACCCCGACTACTTCTCGGCGAACCCGAACTATGTCGCCTTCGCCGACCAGGCCGAGAATACGGCCGATGTGCCCAGCATCCCGAACTCCGTCGAAGCGTGGCAGGCGTTCCGTGACGAGTACTCCGCCTCGGTGATCTTCGGAAAGGAGTCCACGGCGGACTTCCTGAAGAACGCGGCGGAGAAGATCGACGGCCTCGTCTCGGAGTGATGTCGTGACCGACTCGCGGCGGCTGCGCACCCGCATCCTGGGTGCGCAGCCCCTGGGCGGGCTCTTCGCGCTGCCGTACCTCGTGTTCGTGCTGGCGATCTTCGCCTATCCGCTCGGCTTCGCCGTCTACATCGCGTTCCACGACTACTTCTTCACCGCTCCCGGCGTCGAGCCCGATCGCCCGTTCGTGGGATTCGACAACTTCGCTCAGGTGCTCACCGACCCTCGTGTGTTCGACGCCTTCCGCAACACGCTGGTCTTCCTCGTCATCAATGTGCCGCTCACCGTCGTGCTCGCCCTGCTGCTGGCAGCCGCACTGAACAGCGGCATCCGCTGGGTGGCGGCCTACCGCGTCGCGTTCTACGTGCCCTACCTCACCGCGAGCGTCTCGCTGGTGGGGGTGTGGATGCTGATGTTCTCGAGTCACGGGCTCATCAACTCGCTGCTCGGGCCGCTCGCGCCGGATCCGTCATGGCTGGTGAACAGCACGCTGGCGATGCCGATGATCGCGCTGTACGTCACCTGGAAGCAGCTCGGCTTCTACATCCTGCTCTACCTCGCCGCTCTGCAGAACGTGCCGCGCGAGCTGTACGAGTCGGCGGAGACCGACGGCGCCGGTGGCTTCGCGCGGTTCATGAACGTCACCGTCCCCGGTGTGCGTAACGCGACCACGCTGGTGCTGATCCTGTCGATCATCACCGGAGCGAACCTCTTCACCGAGCCGTATCTGCTCACCAGCGGCGGCGGCCCCGACGGCGCATCGGTCACCCCGGTGCTGCTCATCTATCAGCAGGGCATCCAGCAGCAGAACCCCGACACGGCGGCCGCGATCGGCATGCTGCTCGTGATCCTCGTCGGTGCGCTGTCACTGCTCGCGAACCGTGCCACCCAGGAGAGATGATGCGCACCCGTCGACGACTGCCCCGCGTGCTGAGCATCGTGCTGCTCACGATCGCCGCACTGATGTTCGCCTTCCCCTTCTACTTCATGATCGTGGGCGCCTTCCAGGAGAGCCCCACGAACGCTCCGGACGAGCTGCTGCCGACGAGTGGATGGACGCTGCAGAACTTCGCGAACATCGATGCGCGCATCGACCTCGCCGGCTCGCTGCTGAACTCGCTGGTCTTCACCGCAGGGGTGTTGCTCGGCACGATCGTGTTCGGGCTCTTGGCGGGGTACGCGCTCGCCCGCCTCGACTTCCGCGGGCGGGGCGTGCTGTGGGTGCTGATGCTGCTCGTGCAGATGGTGCCGTTCCAGTTGCTGATGATCCCGCTGTACGTGCAGATCACGCGCAACTACGGACTGGGCGATTCGTATCTCGGCATGATCCTGCCCTTCGCGATCAACACCACGGCGGTGTTCATCTTCACCCAGTTCTTCAAGTCCCTGCCCGCCGAGATCTTCGAGGCCGCGCGCATCGACGGCGCCGGTGAGCTGCGCCTGCTCACGTCCGTGGCCGTTCCCCTGATCCGCCCTGTTCTCGTGACGGTGGTGCTGATCACCTTCATCGGGCCGTGGAACGAGTTCCTCTGGCCGTTCCTCATCACCAAGGATGCGTCGCTGCAGCCGCTCGCCGTCTCCCTGGCGAACTACATCTCGACCGTCGCGCAGTCGACGGCCAACCCCAACGGCGCGATCCTCGCCGGTGCGACAGCCCTGGCCCTGCCGGTCGTCGTGCTGTTCTGCGTCTTCCAGCGCTTCTTCACCGCGACCGACCTCGGCGCGGCCGTCAAGGGCTGAGCCCGACCGTCGCCGGCATCCGCTTCCTTCCCCGCCGAAACAGAAAGGCCTGCCATGTTCACCGGAGCATCCTTCCCCCTCGGACCCTTCACGCCGTATGAGGGCAACCCGATCCTCCGACCGCGGGGCGACAGCTGGGAGTCGGCGAACCTCTACAACCCCGCCGCACTCGTCGACGGCGACGAGGTGCTGCTGCTGTACCGCGCGCACGCCGACGACATCGTGTCGCACATCGGCCTCGCCCGCTCCCGCGACGGCGTGACGTTCACCCGGGAGGATGCGCCGATCCTCTCGCCCGCGGCGGACTACGAGCGCTACGGCTGCGAGGATCCGCGGATCGCGCTCATCGACGGCACGTACTACCTGACGTACACGGGGTGGGACCGGCACAGCGCCCAGCTCTGCCTCGCCACGTCCACCGACCTGCGCGACTGGACCAGGCACGGGCCGATCTTCGACGACTTCGACACCTTCATGACGATGGATCCGCGCGGGTTCAACTGGTCCAAGGCCGGCGTCATCGTGCCCCGGAAGATGCAGGGGAAATGGTGGATGTACTTCGGCGAGGGCGCGATCTACTGGGCCACCAGCGACGACCTCATCCACTGGACTCCTGGGACGCCCGACACCGAACCGATGTACTCGCCCACCCCCGGCACCTGGGATGAGGCGCTCGTCGAGATCGGCACCTCGCCGGTGCTCGCGGACAACGGCCTGCTCGTGCTGCTCACCAACGGCGCCACTCGCACGGTCCACGACGACGGCACGGTCGACGTCGACTACCGCTGCGGACAGATCGCGATCGATCCCGACGAGCCGACGAAGGTCATCGCGCGGATGCAGGAACCGTGGCTGCGCCCGCAGACCTTCGAGGACCTGAACGGGCTGGTGTCGAACGTGACGTTCGTCGAGGGGCTGGTGAAGTTCCAGGGAAGATGGCTGGCCTACTACGGGCAGTCCGACACGACGCTCGCCGTCGCGATCCACGACCCGGCTCAGCCGTGGGGGCGGTCGCTGCGTGAGGGGTGAGAGGTCGGGCGCAGGGGCATGATGGAGGGGTGGCCGACTCCCTCGCAGACCTGACCCGCATGCCGCACCCCCAGCTCGTCGAAGTGGGCGACGGGGTGGCACTCGCGACGTACTCGTGGGGCGACCCCGATGCACCGGTGGTCGTGCTGGTGCACGGGTTCGCATCGAGCACGCGCGACAACTGGGTGCTCACCGGATGGGTGCGGATGCTGGAGCGCGAGGGCTACCGCATCCTCGGCATCGACCAGCGCGGGCACGGCGCCAGCCAGAAGCCGCACGAACCGTCCGGCTACGCCGTGCGCAACCTCGCCGGCGACATCGAGACGGTGCTCGACACGTTCCTCATCGACTCGGCGTTCTACGTCGGATACTCGCTCGGCGCGCGCGTGGGCTGGCAGGTCGCCCAGGACCTCGGCGACCGCGTTCCTCGCGCCGTGCTCGGGGGCGTGCCGGACGGCATCCCTCTCGAGCGCCTCGACCTCGACCAGGTGCGTCGATACGCCGATCACGGCACCCCCGTGACCGACCAGGTCACGCAGAACTACATCGCGCTCGTCGAGCGCGTGCCGGGCAACGACCTGCACGCGCTGCTCGCGCTCGCGCAGGGGATGCGGGAGTCGCGGTCGATCGACCCCGACCCCGACCACGCCCCCGGGCAGCCCGTGCTGTTCGCGACCGGGTCGCAGGACGCGGTGATCGGGGGCTCGCGTCGGCTCTCGGATGCGGCGGCGCAGGGCACGTTCTTCGAGATCCCCGGCCGTCACCACTTCAATGCACCCGGGTCGAAGGCCTTCCGGCAGGCCGCGCTGGAGTTCCTGCGCGGGACGTAGCCGCCCGTCAGGCACCTGGCGGCCCGTCGAGCACCGTCGGGATGTACTCCAGCAGCTGCGTGCGGTGGTCGAAGGTGCGCTCCTCGACCAGTTCGAGCCGCACGTCGGGATAGCCGTCGAAGATGCGGTCCTGACCCGTCGCCCCGGTGATCACGGGGAACACCACCACGCGGTACCGGTCGGCGAGGCCCGCCTCGAGCAGCGAGCGGCAGAGGCTGACGCTGCCGAGGGTGCGCAGCGGCCGATCCGACGTCTCTTTCAGCCCGCGCACGAATTCGACGGCGTCACTGCGCACGAGCGTCGAATTGGCCCAGTGCAGCGGCTCTTCGAGGCTCGAGGAGAAGACGTACTTCTGCACGTCGTTCAGCGATTCCACGCCCTCGGTCTCGTCGGCGGCGAAGCGCGACATCAGGCGGTACGTGGTCGCCCCCATCAACAGCGGCGAATCCTTGGCGGGATCGCTCGCCAGCCACTCGAGGTACTCGGGACTCTCCATGCCCCACCAGCCCGGCCACCCCTCGGCCGCGCCATAGCCGTCGAGCGACATGATGAAGTCGATCGTCAGGGTCTGCATCCGATGCTCCTTCGCACTGCGCGAACCGCCGGGCCGGGCTGTCGAACCGCGACGCGCGGCAGAGCCTACGCCGCGGACGCCGTCCGCGTAACCCCGATCTCGCACCGGCCCGTCGAGCGGAGGCACGGCGGCCGCGACTAACCTGGGCTCGAGGAGGGCGATGTTCGACGGTCCGCTTGCCGCATCCGCCTATGAGGTGCTCGGCGTCGCACCGACCATCGGCGACGAGGAGCTGAGACGCGCCTATCGGCTTCGGCTGCGGCAGACGCACCCCGACACCGGTGGGGACGCCGCGATGTTCGTCCGCGTGCAACGCGCATGGGAGCACGTCGGCACTCCGCAGGATCGCGCCGCGTACGACCGCGGTCGGCAGGACGTGGCGTGGGCCGCGCATGCCGCGTCCGTGGCCTCGACCGGAAGCCGACCGCGCGCGACGTCGTACGGTCGTGCCGGCGCCTGGCGACGCGAGCGGTTCCTGGAGATGATGGCCGGGCATCTCGGGCAGGCTGTTCCCGAGGCGCAGGCCTATGACCCCGCCGTGGTGCGATCGGCTCCCTGGGCGGCGCGTCGCATGCTGGCCGACGCTCTCGCGGAGGAGAGCACCGCCGCCGCCATCGCGGAGCTCGGCATCGGATTCACCGCCTGGCACGACATCGCCTGCGGGCCCGACGGCACCGAGAAGCTCGATCATGTGGTGCTCGCCCCCACAGGACTGTACGGATTGATGTCGGAGGACTTCGGCGACGATGTCCGCTTCCGCCAGGGTGAGGCGATCGGCGAGGCCGTGCGCGGGGAGACGCCGGTTGCCGACCTGCTGTCGCGGATGCGATGGGTGGCCAGAGTCGCGCGCGTGCGCTTCGGCGGGGCCATCCTGATCCTCCCTGATGACGACCTCGACCACCCCGCCACCTCGCTCGGCTCGGTACGCGGCCTGCCGGTCGTCGCGGTGCGTCGCAGCGCGCTGCGCACGGTGCTGCGCAGAGGTGTGCCCGGTGCGCGGCCGTTGGGCATGACCGAGGCGTTCGACGTGCGCACGCGGCTGAAGCAAGCGGTCCGGGTGCTGACGCCCTGACCGTGCGGTAGCGTGCGGGGATGGATCTCGGACAGTACCGTGGCGGTGTGGACGCACCCGACCCGCTGCCCGACCATCCCGCCCCCGACAGCCCGCGGGGCAAGCTCGTGCTGCTGCGGCACGGTGAGACGGACTGGTCGAGGACGGGCCGGCACACCGGTCGCACCGACATCCCGCTGACCGCGCACGGTGAAGACCTCGCGCGCGCCGCGGGTGAGCTGGTGCGCGACTACGATTTCGGTCTGGTGCTGAGCTCGCCCCTGCAGCGCGCCCACCGAACGGCGGAGCTGGCCGGGCTGGAACCCGAGATCGACCCGCTGCTGGTGGAGTGGGACTACGGCGGCTACGAGGGGCGCAGCACGAAGGACATCCGGGCAGAGCTCGGCTACGACTGGACCGCGTTCACGCACGGGGTGATCCGTGGCGACACCCCCGGTGAGACGGTCGAGGAGGTCGCCGCCCGCGCCTCGCGGGTGCTCACGCGGGTGCTGCCGGCGATGGCCGAGGGCGACGTGGCGCTGATCGCCCACGGACACTACCTGCGCATCCTCACCGCCGTGTTCCTGCGGCAGGCGCCACGCTTCGGGGCTGCCATCTCGCTCGACGCGGGCTCGGTGTCGGTGCTCGGCTTCCACCGCGAGCAGCCGTCGATCCTCGCCTGGAACCACGGACCGCGGCTGCCGCAGGAGCCCGCAGAGTCCTGACGGCAGGCGGGTGCTCGTCCCGGGCGGCGTCGAGTTCGGTGCACCGCCGAAGCGGGGAGAGGCGCGCTACCCGCGGCGAGCCGTCGGAGCGCCCTGCTGTTGACGCGCGCGCTTTGAACGCCGCTGCGCCCAGGTACACCCGCAACCCTGCAAGTGCAAGGGTCATGGCCGATGTGCGCGGCGGGGTTATGCAGTACGGACCGATCCGATCGATCGGTCCGTGAGAAGGAGCGCAGATGTCGGATAACTACGAGACGAGCAGCCCGAGCGGCTCCGACGTGCAAACGCCGGGTTCGTCGGGGAAGGTGGAGGCCGCGAAGCAGGAGGCGGCCGACCTGAAGGATGTTGCCGCAACGGAGGCGAAGGACGTTCTCGGCACCGCGAAGGACGAGGCGGCCACCGTCGTCGGGGAAGTGAAATCGCAAGCGAAGGAGCTGTACGCGCAGACGCAGCGAGAGCTGAAAGAACAGGCCAATACGCAACAGCAGCGGGTTGCCGGTGGGCTCCGGTCCGTGAGTGACGAGCTCGGGTCGATGGCGAGCAGCTCCGAGAGCGGAGGAATCGCCGGCGAACTCGTACAGCAGGTCTCGGGGCGCTTGTCGTCGGCTGCGACCTGGCTCGGCGAGCGCGACCCGTCGTCGGTGCTGACCGAGGTCAAGCGCTTCGCCCGCCGTAAGCCGGGCACGTTCATCCTCGGTGCGGCGATCGTCGGGGTGGTCGCCGGTCGGCTCACCCGGGCGCTCGCCTCGAACGCATCGGACGAGAAGGATGCCGCCACAGCATCCGCTTCTGGGCGTGCGCAGGGCGGCGGAGCCACCTCTGACCCGGTCGGCGCCGGCACGGCGACCGGCGTTCCCATGGGAACGCCTCTCGGCGCGCAGACCCCGCCGACCAGGCCGGGCAGTGTGGGAGGGGATGGTTATGACCGACCCGACGCCCTCTGAATCGAAGGCCGCCTCCACCTCGCTCGGAGATCTGCTCGGCGAGGTGTCCCGTGACATCTCCGCCCTGATGCGCCAGGAGGTGCAGCTGGCCAAGGCAGAGCTGAAGGACTCGGCGGCGAAGTCTGCGAAGGGCGCGGGGCTGATGGGCGCCGCCGGATACGGCGCGCTGATGGCGGTGTTCTTCCTGTCGCTGGCGCTGTGGTGGGCGTTGGGCACCGTGATGGGCGGCGGCTGGTCCGGCGTCGTCGTCGCGGTCATCTGGGCGGTCATCGCCTTCATCCTGTTCCTGGTCGGCCGCGGCCAGTTCATCCAGGTGAAGGGCGCTCCGCAGACGGCGGAGACCCTGAAAGAAATTCCGGAAACGTTGAAGAGAAATGAGGAGAACCGATGAGCGATTCACCCGATGAGATCCGGGCCGGTATCGAGCGAACCCGTGAGGACCTCGGCGCGGACGTCGACGCCCTGGCCGACAAGGTGTCGCCGTCGAAGATCGTGGACCGTCAGATGGGCAAGGTCCGTGGCGCGTTCCGAGGCGTTCGCGAGCGTGTGATGGGCGCGGCCGATGACGCCGGCTCCACTCTGTCGGACGCCGGGTCCCACGTCGAGGACATGAAGGACCGGGCGGTGGCGAAAGCGGAGGGCAACCCGCTGGCGGTCGGTCTCATGGCCTTCGGCGCCGGCCTTCTGCTGGCGTCGTTGATGCCGGCATCGTCCAAGGAGAAGGACCTCGCGGCGACCGTGAAGGATCAGGCGCAGCCCGTGATGGACGAAGTCGCCGACGCGGCGAAGGAGATGGGTGAGCACCTGAAGGAGCCCGCGCAGGCTTCGGCCGCATCCGTGAAGCAGACGGCACAGGATGCCGTGCAAACGGTCACGGAAGAAGCGCAGGACGCTGCGGGTGACGTCAAGGACCAGGCGCAGCACGCGCGCGAGAACGTCGCGGACAGCTGAGCCCGGCGGCCGGGGCCGACCTCTTCATCGGAGGTCCGGCCTCGGCCGCTCATCGCGGTCGGTTCGATTGGCTGCGACGCGCCGCTCCCCACCGCATCCGGGTCACCACCACGCCCAGCAGGCACAGCGCGCCGCCGAGGAACATCACGAGTGTCGGCACCTCACCGAGGATCAGCCACGACATGACGATGGCGATCGCCGGCACGACGTATGTCGTCGCCGATGTCTGCCCAGCCGAGGTGCGCTGCAGCACATACGCCCACGTGGTGAAGGCGACGGCCGTGGGAAAGACACCGAGGTACACCACCCAGAGCACCGCGTCCAGCGGGGCGGTTTGCAGGTCGCCGATCAGGCGCCCGGTCCAGGGCAGCAGCGCGACCGTGCCGGCGACAGCGCCGAGCCAGGTGAGCGTCGTCGCATCGACTCCCGAGGTGAGCAGACGCTTCTGCAGCAGCGTGCAGCCCGCGTACATCACGGCGGCGAGCAGTGCCAGAGACAGGCCGGTGATGTCGAGGCCCTCGCCCGTCGATGAGCTCATCCCGATCAGGACGACGCCGAGAAAGGCGATCGGCGCCCCGATGAGCAGAGGCCGCGGGAAGCCCTCACCGAGGAACAGTCCGCTGAAGACGACGACCATGAGCGGTGCGAGGTTGACGACCATCGCCGCCGTGCCGGCGTCGAGCGAGCGCTCGGCGCTGTTCAGCGCGACGTTGTAGACGCAGAACCAGCCGATGCCCCAGGCGACGATGAGCAGCCAGTGCCGCCTCTCCGGCAGGCGGAAGCCATGACGCAGCACGATGAGCCCGAGGGCCAGCGCGCCGACCGCCATGCGCAGCAGCGCGAGTGCACCGGGGTCGAAGTGCGGTCCGGCCCCGCGGATGCCGATGAAGGCGGATGCCCACAGGACGACCGTGATCGCCGCTGCGGCGAGCGTCAGCGGCGCGTTCGTTCTCGGTGCAGGGCCGTTCGGCGCGGCTGGGCGGGCGGTGACTTCCGGCATCGTCCGATCTTTGCAGTGGGCACCGACATCGCTCGAGCCTCCATCGCGACAGACATCGCACGTTATCTGCCAAACGCGCGGACGGCGAACTGCCACGGTCAACGGTGATCACGTGCCTTGCGGACGGAGGCAGACGCTTGGTAGCGTCCTCGACGAACCGTGCAACGACACCGAGGAGGTGAGACCCGTGAACGAATCGACATGGGTGCTCCTCGAAGGAGTCTCGGTCGGGCGATAGGTCGTCCGGGAGCGCCGCGAATCAGCAGCACTTCGAAAGGCACGACCATGCATTTCACCTCAGAAACGCGCATCGACGACATCCTCGTGGAACGCGAGTTCACTTTCGACGGCATCTCGGGCGTTCTCTGGACACCCGCTTCCGCGTCGCATCCGTCACCGCTCATCCTGATGGGCCAGCCCGGCGGATTCAGCATGCGGAGGATGCTGCCCCGACTCCGAGCGCGCGCTCGAAGCTCCGCGGAACAGGGCCTCGCAGCCGTCGCGATCGAGCAACCAGGGGCTGGTGATCGGCCGCCCGTGCCGGGCGCAGCACAGGCGCGCGCAGACCTGCGCCGTGCCATCGAGGCCGGCGAACAGCCTGCAGAAGAGGTCATCGACCGCGTCATCCTTCCTCTCGTCGAGAGGGCGGTCCCCGAGTGGCAGCGCGCACTCGACGAGCTGCTGACCCTTCCGGAGATCGGTGACCGGGCGGCGTTCTCGGGCGGAGTGATCTCGATCGGCATCCGCCTGGCCGCGATCGATCCGCGCATCGTCGCGGCCGGCCTCTTCGCCGGCAGTTACGTGCCGCGCACGATCCTCGACGAGGCACGTCGTGTGACCATCCCCGTCCACGTCCTGCTGCAATGGGACGACGAGGGCAACGATCGTCAGCGGGCGCTGGAGCTCTTCGACGCCCTCGGTTCGACCGAGAAGGCCCTCCACGCCAACATGGGCGGCCACACGGGCGTCCCCCCGCACGCGGGGGAGGATGCGGGCCGGTTCTTCGTCCGGCACCTGTGGGATTCGAGGCGCTGAGCACACCATGAGCGCGCGTCGGGCCACCGCTGAGCGGAAGGACGCGCGACCCGAATCAGTGGAAGTCGCCGCCGGGCGCCATGTCCATGAAGCGCGAGTAGTGCCCCTGGAAGGCGACGGTGATCGTCGCCGTCGGGCCGTTACGGTGCTTGGCGACGATGAGGTCGGCCTCGCCAGGGCGCACATCCTTGTCGTACACCGAGTCGCGGTGCAGCAGGATCACCATGTCGGCGTCCTGCTCGATCGAGCCCGATTCGCGCAGGTCGCTGATGGCGGGCTTCTTGTCCTGCCGCTGCTCGGGACCACGGTTCAACTGGCTCAGCGCGATCACCGGCACCTGCAGCTCTTTGGCGAGCAGCTTCAGCGCACGCGAGAACTCCGAGACCTCCTGCTGGCGCGACTCGACACGCTTGCCGCTGGTCATCAGCTGCAGGTAGTCGATGATGACCATCTTCAGACCCGCGCGCTGCTTCAGGCGACGGCACTTCGCGCGGATCTCGACGAGCGTCATGTTGGGGCTGTCGTCGATGTACAGCGGGGCGTCGTTGATCCGCCCGCGCGTGGAGGCGACCGTCGTCCAGTCGCGCGGGTCGAGCGTGCCCTTGCGCATGTTCTGCAGGGGGATCGCACCCTCGGCGCTGAGCAGGCGCATCGCGATCTCGCTTTTGCCCATCTCGAGCGAGAAGAAGATCGAGGGCTCGTCGTGACCGATGGATGCCGCTCGGGCGAAATCCAGAGCCAGCGTCGAGTTGTGGGTGGGGATCATCGACCCGCCCGCGAGATACAGGTGATGGTCGTTGTCGACCTCGACGCAGCGAACCGGGACGCTGGTTACCGGGCGGACCGCCTTCACGTATCGGCGTCCGATGCGCACGTTGCTCGCCGGACGCTCCTGTGCGTGAAGGAGGCGCTTGCGCTCGAGCCGGAAGACATCCTCGGTCGCCGAGAAGTTGAGGATGTAGCAGGTCGACGACCCCTCGAACCGGCCGGCCACCCGCTTGGTCGTGCGTCCGCATCGGTACCCGAGGCTGACGATCAGCTCGTACACGGTGTCTGCCAGCCGCTTGTTCGTCACGGCGAACTGGCAGGAGCCGACACCCTTGACGACAGTGCCGTCGGTGTCCATGAGGCCGGCGAGGAGACTGCGCCGCTGCGCCTCCGACGCCCGGAGGTACTGGGCCGGCACATGCTTGTCGCCGAGTACGCCGAGTTTGCGGAGCAGCGCGGTGAAGGAGCCATGATCCTGGTAACAGCGCGCGCAGCGCTGAGCCTCGCCGGAGTACCTTTCTCCGCATTCAGGACACGAGAGCCGTTCTGGATGCGCGCCCTTGTTCTTCGGTCCGCATACGCGTCCGCACGTGCGGACGTGCGGGTGACGAGCGGTGAACTCCGTGCCGCACACCTCGCAGTTGCGCACGAGCAGCGTCCGCGTGGGCACCTTCAGCGCGTACAACATGTTGCCGCGCGCCTCGGCTCGCACGCCCTCCCGCGCGATCAGCGCGGGGATCTCTCCGGTCTCGCTCGTCAGCCGAGCACCGGCGCTGTGGCCGTCGCCGAGCCACGCGCCGAGCGCGTACGGCGGGATCGGCAGGTCGGCCTCGTCCGCGTGCAGCGGGGCGGCATTGCGGATCGAGTGGTTGGCGCGCTCCTCCCCACCCACCGTGAGCGTCGCGCGCATCTGCTCGGTCGTGACGATCTCGGCCTTTCCTCTGGCGCCGCGTCGTGCCGACCTGGTCTCGGTCAGCCACTGATGCTGCGCATCGGCGACGATCGTGGATCCGTCTGAGAACTCCACCTCAAAGCAAGGGCGGCCCGTCATCACCTCGGTCGCCGCCACGACGCGGGTAGGGCGCCCGTCTGCGCCGTAGAGCTCGTCGCCGACCTGCACCTCACCCATGGTCGTCCACCCGGTCGGTGTGGGTAGGGGCGTGTTGAGTGCGAGCGCCTTTCCCATCGCGGGCCGGGCGGCGACGACGATCATCTGCCCGCCGTGCAGACCGTTGGTCAGCTCGTCGAGTTCGCGGAAGCCGGTCGGGATGCCGGTCATCGTGCCGTCGCGCCCGTTGGCCGCCTCGATCTCCTCGACGGCGGCATCCACGGCGATCGTGAGCGGAACGTAGTCCTCGGCGGTCTCGGAGCCGGTCACCGAGTAGATCTCGGCCTGCGCGTTGTTGACGATGTCGGTGGCGTCGCCCTCGCCCGCATAGCCCAGTTGCACGATGCGGGTGCCGGCGTCGACCAGGCGGCGCAGGATCGCGCGCTCCGACACGATCCCGGCGTAGTATCCGGCGTTCGCCGCGGTCGGCACGATCGACGTCAGGGTGTGCAGGTAGTCGGCGCCGCCGGCGCGCCCGAGCTCGCCGGTCTTGATCAGCTCGTCGGTGACCGCGACGACGTCGGTCGGCTCTCCGTGCGAGTACAGCGAGAGGATGGCCTCGAAGATCAGCTCATGCTTGGGGACGTAGAAGTCGGCGCCCTTGAGGGTCTCGATCACATCGGCGACCGCGTCCTTCGACAGCAGCATCCCGCCCAGCGCGCTCTGCTCGGCGAGCAGGTCGTGCGGAGGGGTTCGCTCAGGCCCCCTGGATCCGCCCAGACGCTCGTCGGAGATCTCTGCGATCGACACCGTGCTCCTCCCGCGACGCGGCCCTGACTCGGGGGGCCGCCCGCCCCTGTGACCGGATCGTGTTCCGGCCCTGCCCACAGCGAACCACGGGTGTCCGACATCCGGTCTCGACCACGCTATGAGCGGGGTTATCCCCATGCAATACCCCCTGTGGATAACTGTGTGGAGAGTGTGCGGACAACTCCGGAGTGTCTGTGCAGAACGCCTGTGGACAACTCGGTGGAGAGACCGGATTGGTCGCTCGGATTTGTAGCACCAACAGGTTTTCCTCTCGTTCACGAACTGTGGATGAAAACCCACTTCAAGGCAAGATTGAAGGTTTCCTGCGCGCGGCCGGGGTGTGCAGAACCTGGGGAAAGTCAAGCCGTCGTGTCGCCCGGGCGTTGCGGCTCACGAGGAAGTCTCCGACCTCTGGACAGCCGGCGCGTTCGCACGGTACTGTCGCACGGTCGCATGTCGTCCGACGCATCGGATGCCGGCGATCGGGGAGGGATTTCGTGCGCTTCGCAGCCACAGATCGCCGCAGCGTCGCGGCGCTGCTCTGGTGTGGTTTCGGCCTGCTCGTCTGGGCCGTCCTCAGCGTGCTCTTCGGCGGCTCTGCCGCGCACGCCGATGGAGATCACGGTCGCACGGACCCTGCTGCCGCATCCGTCACCGCGGTGACACGGGGAGCGGAATCCCGTGCCGCCTCCACCGCACGTCCTGCCGCGGCGTCGACGACGTCATACGCGCGCGCGGTCGACGCTGCCGCCCGTGCGACCACCCACGCCGGATCCCGGATCCATCACGTCGTCTCGCATGTGCTGGCGATGCGCCCCGCGGCGTCGGATCGCCCCGGCAGTGTCGGGCAGGATCTGGTGCGGCGCGTCCTCACGGCGGCCGAGCACGATCGCCCGCACATGACCGCTGCGGGGACGCCCGTCACGACCATGGCTCCGAGACGGCGCCCGCCGTCTCGCGTGCTCAACCCGGCTCTGCCGCCCCGACGGCCGCGTCCACGGCGCGGCGTTCCCTGCCCGCGTCACCGCCTGTCGTGACCGCCACACGAATCGGGCACGAACCCGACCAGCACGTCACCGAGGATCCGCTCACCCGCGAGCCGGGCAGCGCGACAGCGCCGCACCCGGCCTCGCCCGCCTCCGCATCCCCTCCCGCGCCCGCAACATCATCCAGTGCCGCACACCTGCCCGACGGGGATCAGCCCGCTCTTCACCGTGTCGTCGTCCTCGCGCCTCAGGCTGACGATGATGCGCTGCCGACAGCGCCTTCCGGCGGCGCAGACATCGCCCCTGACTGATCCCGCCGCCTCTGCACGGCATGACGACCTCCGCCGGGCGCCGCTCAGCCTTCACGTCAAGGCCGGCGCCGTCGGCGGGTCGGATGCCGCCGTTGCGCCCCGTGACGACCCCAGTACGTCCCGCGCCACGCGGCATCCCGCGGCGTCGTAGAGACCCCCTCCTCCACGGCGCCGCCCCCTCGAGCGGTTCCCGGCGCCCCCTTCGCCGGCCGCTCCGGCAGGTGCCTCGCTCCCCTCGCGAGGCACCTGCCCCTTTCAGCGGCGTCAGATTCCGCGCGGCATCCACCCGACGGCCTCGGTGTCGAACTCGTCCCGGGAAAGTCGTGGCACGCGAAGCGTCAACGCCACGACAGAGACGACGAAACCCCCGGGTCCGTGGATCCGGGGGTTTCGTGGCGCGAGAGTTACTTCGCGGCGATCACCTGGAGGGTGATCACGGCGGTGACGTCGTCGTGCAGACGGACGGTCGCCTCGTGCTCGCCGATCGACTTGATCGGGGCGGCGAAGTGCACCTTGCGCTTGTCGATCGAGCCCAGGCCCTCGGCCGCGACGGCGTCGGCCACGTCGGCCGTCTTCACCGAGCCGAACAGGCGGCCCTCGGCGCCGGCCTTGACGGCCAGACGCACCTTGGTGCCCTCGAGCTTGTTCTTCAGAGCCGTGGCCTCGTCGAGATCGTGGATCGCGCGAGCCTTGCGGGCGGCCTGGATCGACTCGACCTGCTTGGCGCCACCGCGGGTCCATGCGACCGCGAAGCCCTGGGGGATGAGGTAGTTGCGGGCGTACCCGTTCTTGACCTCGATGACGTCACCGGCGCTTCCGAGCCCGGCGACCTCGTTCGTGAGAATCAGCTTTGCCATTGTCGGTACCCCTTAGCGGCCAGCGCCGGCGTAAGGCAGGAGAGCCATCTCGCGAGCGTTCTTGATCGCCTTGGCGATCAGACGCTGCTCCTGCACCGAGACACCGGTGATACGACGGGCGCGGATCTTGCCGCGCTCCGAGATGAACTTGCGAAGCGTGGCGACGTCCTTGTAGTCAATGACGCCGACCCGGATCGACTTCGCGGGAGCGGTGGGCTTGCCACCCTTCCGCGGCTTGCGGCGGTCGCCGCTCGACTTTCCAGCCATGAGTTTTCCTTAAGAGATGAGGTCGGATGCTGACGGCATCCGGAATTCCTAGAACGGGGTGTCGTCGCCGAAGCTGCCTGGAGCGCTCCAGGCGTCGGCGCTCGTCGAACCGGGCGTCGACCACGGCTCGTCCGAGACCTGCTGCT
The DNA here is from genome assembly GCF_042723855.1 of Microbacterium sp. NPDC058345. Classification (NCBI taxonomy): domain Bacteria; kingdom Bacillati; phylum Actinomycetota; class Actinomycetes; order Micrococcales; family Microbacteriaceae; genus Microbacterium; species Microbacterium sp. NPDC058345. The sequence goes on along the minus strand of NZ_JBHXIG010000001.1, from coordinate 1,260,825 downwards.
GCTGCGGGCGCGACTGCCCACCGCCGCTCGATGCGGCCCGCGTGACCTGTGCCGTCGCATAACGCAGCGACGGACCGATCTCGTCAACCTCCAGCTCGATCGCCGTGCGGTTGTTGCCTTCGCGGTCCTGGTAGGAGCGCTGACGCAGACGGCCCTGCGCGATGACGCGCATGCCCTTCGTCAGCGAGCCCGCCACGTGCTCGGCGAACTCGCGCCACACCGACGCGCGGAGGAACAGCGCTTCGCCGTCCTTCCACTCGTTGGCCTGGCGGTCGAACGTGCGCGGCGTCGAGGCGATGGTGAAGTTCGCCACCGGCAGGCCGTTCTGCGTGTAGCGCAGTTCGGGGTCTGCGGTGAGGTTGCCCACCACGGTGATGACGGTTTCGCCGGCCATGAGCCTTAGGCCTTCGTGACCTTGGGCTTGCGGGCGGCCTTCTCAGCAGCGCGCTGGGCCTCGGCGGCGACCATGGCCTGTGCCTCTTCGGCACGCAGGACCTTGGTGCGGAACACGAGCTCGCTCAGCTTCAGCTGGCGGTCGAGCTCCTGAGTGGCCTCGCTCGTCGCGGTGAAGTTGACGACGGCGTAGATGCCCTCGTTCTTCTTGTTGATCTCATAGGCGAAACGGCGCTTGCCCCACACGTCGACCTTGTCGATCGAGCCACCATCGTTAGTGATGACCTTCAGGAACTTGTCGAGGTTGGGGGCAACCTGGCGCTCGTCCAGCTCGGGGGTCAGAATGACCATGAGCTCGTACTGGTGCGTCACTTACCCACCTCCTTCGGACTAGAACGGCTCCCGGGACTTTCCCGGAAGCAGGAGGGTGTGTGCACGTCGTCCGCCCGAGCGGATGCCGAAGGGCAGACAACCTGAACAGTCTAGCGGACATCCGGGCGTGTCGTCGACGCGGTCACTTCCGGCCCGATGCACCCGCGAGTCGGCGCCCGACGGGCTCCGCAAGCGGGCTCGGGGCGAGCGTGAAGTCCTCGGTGACGGCGGCGGTCCCATCCCGGCGGCGCCGGCGCTTGAGCGCGACGATCGCCGCCACGACTGGTGCGCCGAGGACGTACGCGACCCGGCCGGCGATGGAGCGGTCCTCGGCGCCGAGCACGCTCTTGCGGTGCCAGGCCGCATGCAGGGCGCCGCCACGCGGACGCGGCACGGTGCGCGCCGACAGCATGCCGCGGCGACGCAAGGCGACGAGTCTGCGCGTCTGCTCCCACCAGGTCGATTCGCGATGATCGTGGAAGTAGTTCGTCGCCGCCCAGCGGGGCTCGGGGTGCCGGAAGCGGCGTGCCACGACGTCGTCGGCGCCGCCGAGCAGTCCACTGCCGTCGAAGACCCGGTTCAGCAGGTCCGGTCGCACCCCGAACTCGTCGAGGGCGATCACCGGCACCCCGGCGGCCAGCGCCTCGACCGCGGCCGTCGAGCTGACGGTCACGAGCCCCTCCGCGGTCGCCAGAGCCTCGGACATCGGGGCGAACGAGAACACGAGGTTCTCGGGCGCATGATCGAGCAGCTCGGAATAGCCGTCGCGCTCCTGATGCGCCTCCACCTCACCCGGACGTGAGCGCAGCTTCACCACCACGCGCCGCGAAGGGTCGGCGACCGCCGCCAATCGGAGGATCTCGGCGATGCGGCGTCGCTCCTCACGATCACCGGGAACCAGCGCCTGAGCGGCGAACACGAGATCGGTGCCTCCGGAGCGCTTCGCACCATCGACGGCGAACGGCAGGGTGGCGAGGGCGACCGGCACCGTCACGCCCAGTGCGCGGGCGAGACGGGAGTACGCCGCCACCTCGCGCCGCGAGTGCACCACCATCAGGTCGGCGTGACGGCGATACTCCAGGGCGCCGCGCAGCGCCGGCACCGACATCCCGGGGAGTCCCGTCACGACGACCGGGCGCTGCGCGAGCCTGTAGACCTCTCGTGAGAGCAGCCGCACGAACGGCGCGCGGCCCGCCAGCACCACCACGTCGGGGCGGTCGCGCGCCAGCCAGTCAGCCACACCCGCGAACGCGACGCGGGTCACCGAACGCGGATTCTGCGCGAACCGTGTTCCGGCCAGCGCGGCATCCTTCTGCGCGTCGCTGACCGTCAGCGGCGTGCGCACGAGCAGCAGGTGCTGGCTGACCGCGTCGAGCCTGTCCACCAGGTGCGCCGCCCATTTCACGAAGGAGTCGGCATCGCCCACGATGACAACCCGCAGACGCCGCGGGCGGCTCCCGGGGTACGTCATGCTGGCACCCGACGCAGCTTGGCCATCGGCGCGAGTTCCCCGGGATAGACGCGCTTCACGCCGTCGCCCAGCGCCTCTTCGATCACCCGGATGTCGCGTACCAGGCGCTCCAGTCCGCCCGGCTCGAGCGAGGCGGCGTGATCGGAGCCCCACATGGCCCTGTCGAGGGTGATGTGCCGCTCGACCGCCACCGCGCCGAGTGCGACGGCGGCGAGCGAGATCTGCAGGCCGCGCTCATGGCCGGAGTAGCCGACCGGGACGCCGGCGTAGCGGTCACGCAGCACCGGGATCATCTTGAGGTTCGCCTCGCCCGCCTCCATCGGATACGTGGAGGTGGCGTGCAGCAGGACGGTGCGGTCGGTGCCGAGCGTGTCGAGGGCCCGATCGATCTGCTCGACGGTCGACATCCCGGTCGACAGGATGACGGGCTTGCCGGTCTCGCGCAGGGCCTGCAGCAGCTCGGTGTCGGTGAGGCTCGCGGAGGCGACCTTGTGCGCGACGACGTTCAGGTCTTCGAGGAACTCGACACTCGGCACGTCCCACGGCGAGGCGAACCAGTGCAGGCCGGCCATGGTGGCGTGGTCGCCGATCTCGACGTACTGATCCCGGTCGAATTCGACGCGACGACGGTACTCGAGGTAGGTCATGGTGCCCCAGGGCGTCTCGCGGGGCACGTCGCGCATGTGCTCGGGGGTGGCGATCTCGGGGGTGCGCTTCTGGAACTTCACGGCATCGGCGCCGGCTGCGCGGGCGACGTCGATGAGCTGCTTGGCGATCTCGACGTCACCGTTGTGGTTCAGGCCGATCTCGGCGATGACATAGGTCGGGCGGCCCCCGCCGACGACCCGGTCTCCGATGCTGACGGTCATGGTGACGCTCCGTTCTCAGGGGTGCTGCTCTGGTTATCCGGCTGGTCTTCCCGGTCTACGCGCGCGAGGTGAACCCGCGGGGTCGATCGGATGACGCCTCGCCGAAGCTCGGCGGAACGCATCGGCGGTCTCGGGCGTCAGCGCGGCAGCATCCGCTCGATGACCTCGCGCACGGCCCCTTCGCCGCCACGGCGGGCCAGCACCACGCGGGCCGCCGCCTTCACCGCCGGATGCGCGTTCGCGACGGCGATCGGCCACCCGACGAGGTCGAGGGCGCCGAGGTCGTTCACGTCGTTGCCGACATAGGCGATGTCGGCGAGCGGGATGCCGTTCTCACTCGCCCATGCGGCGAGCGCCGCCGCCTTGTCGTCGATGCCGTGCAGCACCGGCACCCGCAGCTTCTCGGCGCGGCGGGCGACCACCGGGTTCTGCTCGGTCGACAGGACGAGCATCGGGATTCCCGCTCGGCGCAGTCGCGAGACGCCCATGCCGTCCTCCCTGCTCACGCGCACCGATTCCCGGCCTTCGCTGTCGACCGTGGCGGTGTCGTCGGTGTGCACACCGTCGAAGTCGGTCACCAGCGCCGCGGCGGCGATGCGGCCCTCCTCGGCGGCGAACAGCGGTGCGATCGCACCCGCGAGGCACAGCTGGTGCTCGTCATCGATCTCGATCGCCGACGACTCGGGCACCTCGACGATGCCGACCAGCCCGAAGAACCGGTGCTGGAAGCGCCGGAACCCCGCAGCCGAGAACGCGTAGAACGCGCCGGTCTCGAGATAGTGGGGTTCGCGCTCCTGCCTCCGCGGGCGCCGCGCAGCGTCGTGGTTGAGCGCGTCGGCCCGCCCCTCGCCATCCCGGCACCAGAGGAAGCCGTATGTCTCGTGTGCCGAGAAGACGCTGTCGAAGCGGCCTTCCGCGATGTGCGCCACGGCTTCCGCGATGCCGGCGCTCGGCAGGAACGGCGAGGTGGCCTGCACGAACACGACGACGCCCACCTCGACGCCGTCGGCCTCGAGGGCATCGAGCGCGTGCAGCAGTGCGCTCTCGGATGAGGCGGTGTCACCGGCGATCTCGGCGGGGCGTGCGACCACCCTGGCACCGGCGGCCTCGGCGACCGAGGCGATCGCCGCATCGTCGGTGCTCACCACCACGAGGTCCACCCCGGATGCCGCCGACGCCGCGCGCACGGCCCGCTCGATGAGCGGCACTCCCCCCACCCGGCGCAGGTTCTTTCCCGGCACGCCCTTCGATCCACCCCGCGCGGGGATGATCGCGACGTTCAGTTCGCGCTCGGTCATCGTCCTGTCGCCGCCTTCCACACTCGACGCGCCCGCCGCCGCGCACCCGCGGCCGTGAGGCGCAGTTCTTCCAGGCGACCCACTCCCCCGGCGGGTTCGATCATGCGCTGCAGCGGCGTCGCAGCCGGGGCGCCGGGCAGATCGAGAGCGCGCAGCCGAGCGGCCGGCACGTAGCGCTCCCGTTCGTGTGCGCTCAGCGTGCCGAGCAGCTCGACGGCGCGAGGCCGCAGCTGCCCCACGATCTCGGGCTGCATGGCGTAGCCGACGGTGTCGATGAGCTGCTGCATCCGACCGGGCTTCTGCCATTCGTCGCGGGTCATGGCGTCGACGATCGTGGCGGGGATCCGATTGCTGTTCTCGTACGGGGTCAGTCGCGCCAGCACATCCGCGGTGCCGACCGCGTGGATGCGCGTGCCGAACAGCGTGTGCGCGGTGGGCAGCGCCGTCGAGAAGCCCGCGACCATGTCGCTCGCCCCGAGCCGGCGGGCGACGTGCTCGGCGGGCTGGTCGCCGGTGTAGGTCGCGAAGGTCACGCCCCTTCGCGTCGCCATGGCGCCGAGCGCTTCCGTGAGCCCAGGCGGCGCCGACGGATGAGGCTTGAAGACCACCCGCTCGACACCGGCATCCGCGGCGCGATCGATCATCGCGGCCTGCATCTCGTGCTCCTCCTGCGCGGTGACCAGACCGAGCGATGCGAGGTACTGGCCGATCACGACGGCGGTGCGGAGGCCGTCTTCGCCCAGCCGGTCGAGCCCGGCGTCGGGCACGGCATCGCCGACCTCGCCGAGCACGGTGCCGAACGCCGTCGCCGGCACCGCGACTCGCTTCGCCCCCGTCTCGACGAAGACGAGAGGCTCGGCGCCGGGCACGACATCGGGGTACACCACGCGCGTGACCCGTTCGGTGAGCTGCCGCGGCAGGCGGCTGCGGATCGGCGAGTAGGTCATCAGGCCGTCGCCCATCACCCCGAGCCGGGCTCCGCGGAACACCTGCATCAGCGTGCGCGCGGGTGCCACCTGCGGCGACTGCACGAACAGTTCGATGTCGGCGTCGCCCAAACCCCACGCCCGGCGGAGGAGCCGCTCGATCATCGGGAGATCCTGCTCATCGGGCTCCCACGTGGTGGGGTGCTTCGGATCGATGAGGGGGTTCAGCGGCTCGGCCTCGTCGAAGCGGTCGCGCAGCGTCGCATAGCGGGCGGCGGACCCGAGGTCGATCGCGGTCTCGGGCACCACGGCGGTGTTCATCGGCACGAGGATGCGCCGGTCGGCCTCACCGAGCAGCCCGGTGTCCAGAGCGGCCGCGGCGGTCATCAGCCCGTAGCCGCTGTGCAGGGCGAAGAGCTGGATCATGCGCGGTCCGCCGCTCTCAGCACCCTGGCCAGCACTCGCCGCCGGGGTCCGCCGATCCGGGTGATCGCTGCGGCCGCCTGGTCCCGCGGCAGCCGGGCGAGCAGTGAGCGGATTCCGGCGCGCAGCTCGCGACGCACGGCGGGGCGCATGCGGCGAGCGCGGACGAGGTGGTGAGAACTCAAGGCCAGCACCGTGAACACGGCCTTCGGCAGCATCCGTTCGGCCTGGGGGTCGGCCTCGACGAGGTCGAGCACCTCGCCCAGCGCGCGGGTGAAGTGCAGCTGCCGGCGGTCGAGCGTCTTCGACAGCGAATCGTTGAGTCCCCGGCGGTAGAGGATGTGCGGCGCGTCGACCACCGCGAAGGATGCCGCCTTCAGGTGCAGGCGCCAGATCCACGGCCGGTCCTCAGCGGTGAACAGCCCGTCACGGAACCCGGCGAGGCCCGCGTCGAGCACCCGACGGTGCAGCAGGCCGGCCCAGGCGTAGGGGTAGTCGACCATGCTGCGATCATCGGCGGGCAGGATCGCGTCCCGCGGGGCGGCGGCCACGCCGCGGCGCGTGAACGGCGCCCGTATCAGCCGGCGCTCCGCGCCCTTCACCGTGACATGGTCGGTGCGCACGAAGTCGCAGCCCAGCTCGCGCAGCGCCCCGGCCAGCACCGGCAGCCGGCCCGGCTGCATCCAGTCGTCTCCGTCCAGGAAGCAGAACGCGTCGCCCTCGACGTGCGCCAATCCCTGATTACGGGCCGTGGCGAGCCCTCGCGGCCGCGGATTGACGATCACCTCGGCGTTGTCGAAGCGCTCCGCGTACCGGCGCATGATCTCGCCGGTGTCATCGGCCGAGCCGTCGTCGATCGCGACCAGCTTGAGAGAAGTGTCGTCATCGAACTGCCGGGTGAGGGTTTCCAGCGTCGTGCCGATGAACCGGCCGGCGTCCTTCGCCGGCACGATCACGGTCACGAGCGGGGCGGTCACCGCGTCATCGTGCCGTGCCTTGGTGACGGGGCGGCGACGCCGGGATGAACAGCGGGTGGCGCGGTCGGGCCCGATCCGCGCTGCCCAGAGATCACGGTGCGGCGCCGGTAGCGTAGGTGCATGGAGTGGATCGCCGACTCGTCCGCGGGATCGTGGCTGCGGGAGCGGCTGGATGAGAAGCACGAGACGATGCACGGTGTCGTGCCCCGGGGATTCCGTGCGTACGCGCGCGTGTTCCATCCGGCATCCGTCCGGTCACTGCCCGGTCGGGCCATGCCGAGCTGGGACGAGCTCGATCGGATGCCGGATTCCGACCGCGACGCCCTGTTCGGGCAGTACGTCGACGAGCCGGCCACCTGGGCCGAGGCCGCCGCGGCGTACGGCACCGTGCTGCATCCGCAGGCGCAGTGGGGCCGAATCGTGCGGACCCCCGCCGGGGATGACTGGCGCAGCCGTATCGCGCCGGACGGGCGACAGTTCGATGCACCTGGCGAGGGCGAGATGGAGCCCGCGCTGCTCGCGGCGATCGCGCGCCACCTCGTCGGTCACACTTCGACGCCGGATGCCGGGTTCGCCGCGGTGTGGGAAGGCTGGGGAGGGCTGATCGGCCACCTCGGCCGCACCGCGACCCCTGCGCTCATGAGCGATGACCCGGCGCACCTCGAGATGCTGCAGCGCAGCATCCACGATCCGTTCAACGATGCCTTCCGAAAGCCGAGGTGGCTGCCCGGGATCCTCTCGGACGAGGTTTCGAACGGCCCGCGTCTGGAGCTTCCCGACCGCGAGTACGTGTTGTTCTCGGCGGCGCCATCGGCATTCGCTGATCCCCATTGGATCCTCGACGCCCCGTGGCGCAACGTCGAGTCCGAACGACAGGGCTTCCCGCCTTCGGCACAGCATCCGAGCATTCTGTGGCCGGCCGACCGAGCCTGGGTGCTCGTCAGTGAGATCGACTTCGACTCCACGGTGATCGCGGGCTCGCCAGCGCTCGTCGCCGCGATCTGCGCGGACCCAGACATCGAAGCGCTCCCGTTGCCCGAGAACGCACGTCTGACGTGGGACGCCGACGAGGTGAACAGATGACCGACGCGACACAGACCCACCGCTACCCGTTCGACGCACGCCCCTTGACGGATGCGGTGGACCCGCGTGCGGTGTCGGAGTTCTGGCGCCGCCTCAAGGCCGCCCACCCGACGCCGGTCGGCAGTGTGATCGTCTTGGTCATCATGGGCGTGATCGGACTCGTCGTCTTCGTGCCCGTGCTCGGCAGCGCCGTCTTCGGAATCATCCTGAGCGCCTCGGGAGACGGTGCGGGACCCTTCGGCGCGGTCTTCGGTCTGCCGCTGATCCTGATCATGATCGGCGCGGCCGTCGGCATCCCGCTGGCGGTGGTCGCCTGGCGCCGAAAGCGGGTCGGCACCTACCGGATCGCGCGCTTCGCCGCGGCCAACGGCATGACGTACGAGCATCGAGTGAACGCGCCGCCGCTGCCCGGCATGATCTTCCAGAACGGCTCAGGTCGCATGTCCACCGCGCTCGTGCGCGGCGCGCACCCGCGGTTCGTGGAGTTCGCGAACTACCAGTACACGACCGGATCGGGCAAGAACCGCACTACCCATCACTGGGGCTACGTGGCCGTGCGCCTCGACGTTCCGCTGCCGAACATCGTGCTCGACGCTCTCGGCAACAACGGACTCGGCAGCAACCTGCCCGCATCGTTCTCGCGCGACCAGCGGCTGTCGCTGGAGGGCGACTTCGACCGCTACTTCACGCTGTACTGCCCGCGCGGGTACGAGGCCGACGCGCTCTACCTGTTCACGCCCGACATCATGGCGCGCTTCATCGACCATGCCGCACAGCTGGACGTCGAGATCGTCGACGACTGGATGTTCCTCTACATGCAGCGTCCCGCCTCGACGACCGACGCCGCGACCTGGGCGTGGCTGTTCGGCACGGTGGGGGCCCTGATGACGAAGTTCGATCAGTGGGCCCGGTGGCGCGACGACCGGCTGCGCGCCGCGCAGGCCGACGCCGCGGCGGCGCACCCGCCGACCCCGGCAGCCGTGCCGGCGGGGGCGGTCGGCGGGACCGGCTCCACGGCTTCCGCCCCCGCCGCACTGCCCTTCGCACCGCCGGCCGGGATGCTCGCTCCCCCGCCCGGGGTGGCACCGCAGGGCCGACGACTGAAGAAGAGCGTCTCCTGGGTGACGATCGTCGTGTTCGTGCTGATCTTCGCGTTCGCCGTCGTGCCGCAGTTCTTCGCGGGGCTTCTCAGTCTCTTCCTGCGGTAAGTCTGTTCCCGCACGAGCCCCCTCGGTGGTCAGCAGCTTCTGCGCTGGATCGTCCCCCTTTGTTGAGCCACGCCCTGCGTTGCGCTGCTCCCTGTGGTGCGCCGCACGCCGGCTCACCGGCGCCTGTGGTGATCCGCGCTGCGCGCATCGCAGGTGACCGACGGCGCCAGGGCAGAGCAATGCCCTCCCGTCGGGTGGACGGGAGGGCATCGCTCGGGCGCTGGTCAGCGGATCAGATCAGCTCACGGCGGCGGCGGCCGGTCGTGGCCAGCAGTGCGCCACCGCCCAGCAGGGCGAGAGCCGCGAGGATCATCGACCAGTTGGCCTCCGCACCCGTCGTCGCCAGCGGCGGCGGCGGCGTGATCTCATGCGTGGTGCACAGCGGGCTGTCCGGGACGCACACCGGGTCGGCGCCGGTGACGGCGACGACGTTGCCGAGCATGTGGTCTCCCTGCTCGTCGTACGCCTTCGGCGCCACGATGTAGCGCACCGTCACGACCTCACCGGTGGCCACCGCTCCGGTGATCCGGATGGTGTCTCCCTCGAGCACCGCGTCGACGCTCGGGTCCGACGGAATCGGACCCAGCAGCAGGACGGCGTCATCCAGCACACCGGCCAGGTGGTCGGTGTAGTCCACCGCGACAGCCTCTGCACCCGCGTTGGTTCCGACGTTGCGGAACGTGAGCGTGTACTCGACGTTCTGGTCGTGGTCGATCGCCGTGCCGGATGCCGGGTCGGCCGACTTCGACACGACCACGTCGGAGACGTAGTTGATCGTGCAGTCGGGACGCTCGCCGTCGACGGGAGCGCACTCGGCCGGCGGCTCCTCGCCGGTGCCGACCAGGAAGTTGCCCAGCTGGTCGTCGCCGCGCTCTCCGTCGGCGTTCACGGTGACCGTGTACGTGACGGTGACCTCCTGGCCGGCGGCCAGGGTGCCGGTGACGCTGAAGCGTCCGTCCACGATCTCGGACACGGTCAGGGCGGCGTCGGAGGCGGCCGGTGCGGCCGTGACCGTCGCGTCGTCCAGGACCATCGTGAGCACGTCGTCACGGGCGACGTCCACGTCGGCCTCACCGGTGTTGGTGAAGTGCAGCGTGTACGTCATCTCGTTGCCGGGGCGCACGGTGGTGCCGGATGCCGGGTCGACCGTCTTCCAATCGTCGAGCTCGCCCAGCGGGTGGGTGGTGCTCGGCGGCACGAACGGGTCGCAGTCGGTGTCGCCGTCGGCGCACTCGTACGGGGGCACGTCCGTGGTGAGGACGTTGCCGGCGATGTTGTCGCCGCGGTCGCCGTCGGGACGGATCGTGGCCCGGTAGGTCACCGTCACCGTCTCGCCGACCGCCAGCTCACCGGTCACCCGCAGCGTGCCTGCATCGGTGTCGAGCTCGAGGCCGATGTCGTCGCGGTCTGCCACCGGATCGCTCGTGATCTCGGCGTCGTCGAGAACGCCGGACAGGTCGTCCGTGGAGTCCAGGGGACCCGCCGCCTGGCCGTCGTTCGTCCAGCTCAGGGTGTACGTCACGACGTCACCGGCCTGCAGAGCCGCACCGGACGCCGGGTCGGACGTCTTGGTGGGAGTGACGCTCGGCAGCAGGATCTCCACCTCGGCGGGGGGAGCGCACAGCACACCGGGCGCGCAGACGGGGCTGGCGACGTTCACCAGGTCGTTGTCACCGAGGTTGGTGACGGTGACGCTGTAAGTGATCTCCATCGACTCGCCGACGGCGAGTGCGCCGGACCAGGTCAGCATCGGCGAGGCGAAGTCGGGCCTCGGAGCCACGGACCCGTCCGATGCCACCGCGGTCGCATCGCCGTTGTAGGCGGCGTCGTCGAGGACGTCGGTCAGGTCATCCGACACGCTCGCCGGCTGCCCGGTGGTGTAGGCGGCATCACCGTCGTTCGTCACCGTCACCGTGTAGGTGATGGTGTCGCCGGTCTGCACTTCCTCCACCGAATCCGCCGTCTTCGTCACCGAGAAGTGCCGGATCGGGTTCTCCGTCTCCTCGCATCCTCCCGGCGGGCAGCTGCCGTCACCGTTGCTGAGCACGTTGCCCAGCGTGTGGTCGGCCTGCTCGTCGTAGGCGTTCACCGTCACGGTGTAGCTGACGGTGCGCACCTCGCCGACCGGCACCTCGCCGGTCACCGTGAGCCGGTTGCCGTCGACCTGGGCCTCGAGACCGTCGTCCACGATGGGTCGGTCGGTCATCAGGGCGTCGTCCAGCACACCGGTGAGGTCGTCGAGGGCATCGACGGTCGCCGGTGCCTGCCCGACGTTCTCGAAGGAGAGGGTGTAGGTGACGACCTGACCGGCCTCGACGGCGGTTCCATCGGCCGGGTCGACGCTCTTGGTCATCTCCAGGGCCGCAGCCGGAACCCGCGCGAAGTCGCAGGCCTCGTCGGGATCGAGGGCGTCGTCGGCGGGCACGCACGCGGTGTTCAGCAGCACGTGGTCGCCGTCCTCCGCATCCGCGTCATAGATGACCGTGTAGACGATCTCGATCTCGTCACCGGCGCCGAGCGGACCGCTCCAGGTCAGCTCCTCGGCATCCGCGTCGACGTCGGCGCCCGACGTGGGCGAGAGGATCTCGCCGAACGAGCCGTCGTCGAGAACCTCCGAGAGGTCGTCCGTCACGCGCGCCGGCGCGTCGGCGGTGAAGGCGCCGGGGCCGTCGTTGCGCACCGTGACCGTGTAGGTGACGGTCTCGCCGTCGGCCGGCAGGTCGGTGCGGTCAGCGACCTTCTCGACCGTCAGCTTCGGCAGCTCGCCCTCGGTGAAAGCGCAGGCCTCACCGGTGACCGGGTCGGTGCCCTCCTCCGTCTGCGGGTCGCAGGTCGGGATGTCGGTAGGCGGGTCGCCGGGGGTCGGCGGCACGTTCGGCTCCCAGGCGACGTTGCGCACCGTGCCGTCGCCGCCGCCGCTCAGGGTGACCGAGTACTCGATGGTCACCGTGTCGCCCGCGGCGAGCTCTCCGGACCACGACAGGAACGTGTCCGGCACGAAGCCCACCGGGCCTGCATCCGCACCGTCGATCGCCGCACTCGCGTCTCGGTTGTACTCGGCGTCGTCGAGCACACCGGCCAGGTCGTCGAACACGATGGCGGGGTCCGCCTCGGTGTAGTCGGCCGTGCCGGTGTTCTCGGCGGTGAGCGTGTAGGTGATCGTGTCACCAGGACGCGATTCCTCGCTGAAGTCCGACGTCTTCGTGATCGCCAGCTCGCGGTCGATCACCTCGACGGCGTAGTCCTCGACCTCACCGGCAGCTGCGGCGCCGGTGGGCAGCGGGGCTGCCACCGCACCGGGGAGCAGCCGGAAGCGGGCGAAGCTGTCCTTCAGCGTGGTTCCCGCGGGGAAGGTCAGCTCGTAGTCGGCGGTCCCGCTGTCGGCGGGCACCTCCACGGTCACGAGCTCGGCCGCATCGAAGACGCCGTTGCCGTCCAGATCGATCCAGCCGGCCAGCGTGGCGGCGGAGTCGGTCGTGTTGGTCGCGCTCACCGTCACGGTCGTCTCGTCGCCCTGGGTGACGACGATCTCGTCCGCGACGCCGTCCTCATCGGCGATGCCGCGCTCGTCGTCGGCGTCCGCGGTCGGCGAGGCGACACCCTCGTCCTCGATGTCGACAGTCGCTCCGAGCATCAGCGGCGCGGTGCCCGTCGCGTCCACGAAGCCGAGAACCTGGTGGCGAGGACCGTCGTTCGCGATCGTCGTGCCGTAGGTGTCGGGCGCGTCGCCGAAGTCCTCACACGGCTGACCGAAGTTGTCGAACGCCGTGCGGTCCGCACCCGTGCGTCCTTCGATCGAGAAGGTGAAGCGGTCGACGTTCTCGAGCGCCGCGCGGAAGTCATCCTCCGACGGTGCCGCGCCGTACGGGCCCGAGTTGTTGTTGAACTGGGTGTGCCACTGCGCAGCCTCCAGCGGCACGATCACGCGCGTCCACTGCGTGGAGTCGACGATCTGGTCGCGGAAGTTGTACCAGTAGTGCGCTCCGTTCGCGCCCACGATGCCGACGTACACGTCGTAGGACACGCCCGTGTCGTTGCGGTAGTCGAACTGGACGCTCTGCCCGATCGCGGTCGAGTAGTCCGTCGCGTAGCCGTTGGCCACCAGCGGCGGCGTCCAGAGCTCGGTCCAGTTGCCGTCGAGGTCGTCCTCGATGATCGCGCCGCCGGGGTTGCCGGCGTCAGCGCTCCACTCGACGGGACGCGGCTGCATGACGACCGACGTGCCGCGCGCGGTCGTCGCGGCGCGCCAGCCGGCGTTGTTCTCGTCGAAGGTCGTCAGAGCCGAGCAGCTGAGGAAGATCGGCGCTCCCTGCACGAAGGTCGTCGCATAATCCTCGACCTCACCGCCGGCGACGGCCCCGGTCGGGAGCGGCGTGGCGACCTCGCCCGGGAACAGGCGGAACCGGGCGAAGCTGTCGCCTGCCGCGGTCGGTGCCGCGAAGGTCAGCTCGTACTCGGCGCTGCCGCTGTCGGCGGGCACCGCGACGCTCGCCAGCTCGCCGGCCTCGAAGGTGCCATCGCCGTTCAGATCGATCCAGCCGGCCAGCGTCGCGGGCTCAGCGGTGGTGTTGGTCGCGTTGACGGTCACCGTGGTCTGCTCGCCGGCGGTCACCTCGATGTCGGCGGTGACGCCGTCCTCGTCGGCCAGACGGTTGTCATCGTCGCCGAGCGCATCGTCCGACGGCTGACCGTCGGCGTCGAAGTCGATCAGCTCACCCAGCGTGAGACCCGGAACGATCTCGTGCTGCGCACCGTCGCTGTCGAGCAGAGTGCCGTACGTGTCGGGAGCGTCGCCGAAGTCGGAGCACGCGGCTTCGATCGCGAGGTCCCCGTCGCCGTCGAACCCGAAGCCGGAGCTGCTGAAGCCCTGCCAGCGCACCTCGAAGGCGTCGACGCCCTCCAGCGTCACCTGGAAGCGGCTCGCCATGTCTCCGCTGTTATTGCCGTTGCCTTCGAAGATGAGGCTTCCGCCATCCTGGCGCACGTCGACGCGGCTGCCTTCCGCGATGGCGTAGTCCGCGACGTCCGCCGCGCTGAAGGTGGCGCGCTCCTGCGTCACGGTCGGCGGTCCGTCCAGATCATTCACCGTGAACACGGCGTTGACGTCGATCGGTGTCGTCGTGCCCGCTTCGTAGAAGTGGTACTCGAGCGTGGCGTCCGAGCTGACGTTCCACATGACGTCGTCGGAGCCGATGATCGCGCCGTCACCCGTGCCGATCCCGTTCGGCGGGTTGTTGGCCGTGAACATCCGACCGCTGACGGTCGTGATGACGAGATCGACGGCGACGCCCTCCACGACGGTGACGTTCTCGAAACGAGCACTGCTGCCGGGGCCGCCGGTGCCGGTGACGTCCACCGGGTCGGTGAAGGTGAACGCCGAGTAGGTGACGTCGGAGGCCGTGCACACCGCCGGCTGAATGGCGCGCTCGATGATAGCCCGGTAGTCCTCGACCTCGCCGTCCGGCGCAGGGCCGGTGGGCAGCGCGATGGACGCAGCATCCGTCGAGTAGCGCACGCGCACCTGGGCGAAGATGCCGCCGGGGTTGGTCGCATTTTCGAAGGAGACCTCGTTCGTGCCGGCCGTCACGGCCTGCGCGTTCGCGACGCGCTCGTCGTCGGTGAACGATCCGTCCGCGTTCCAGTCGACCCAGACCGAGACGAATCCGTCTGCGGACGCGCTGACTTCGAGGGTGTTCTCGATCGGCTGGCGCGACACGGCGTCGAGGCCGGTGCGCAGCGTCGGCGTCTCATAGCCGAGGGCCGGGTTGAACACCACGCCGTCCTCGTCTGCGGCGCCGTCCTCGTCGTCACCGAGCGCGGCCGCGCTGGGCTGACCGTTGTCCTCGGGGTCGACGCTCTCGCCGAGCATGACCGGGGCGGTCTCGGCGTCTTCGTCGTATCCGAGGATGCCGTGGCGCGCGCCGTCGCCGTTCAGCGTGGTGCCGTACGTCGCCGGCGCGTCACCGAAGTCGAGCAGGATCGACGATGCCGCGCAGCGGGCGCCGTCGTTCGCGTTCGATGCCGGGCCCTGGGCGAACACCTCTGCGCTCACGTCGTCGATGTCGACGCGGTAGATCGTGCCCGTCGGGTTGTTCGACGCGTAGAGGTAGCCGTTGGCGTCCGCGTACACGGCGCCGAAGGTCCAGGTGCCCGCGCCGAGGCCCAGCGAGCCGACGACGGTGCGCACGCCGGTGCCGCGATCGAAACGGACGAGCACGGCCTGTCCGTCTGCCGCCTGCCCGACCGAGTAGAGGTAGTCTCCGGCTCCGGGCACGTGGGCCCAGTCGGCTCCGGCGTTGGTCAGACCCGCCGGCAAGGCGCTCGGCCCGCTGTCGACGACGGTCATGTACGTCGACGAGCCCGGCTCGAGGTCGATCTGGTTCCAGGTGGTGCCGTTGAGCACCCAGTACTGGCCGTCGGCGTCGACATCCCCGACCACGGAACCGGCGACCGCACCGGCGGGAGCGCCGAGCGACACCACGGTGCCGTCTGCGGCGACGCGCACGATCGTCGGCGTTCCTGACAGGTCCCACCCGTAGATGTAGTCGTCGAGCACGTTGTAGCCGACGGCGTTGATCGAGCGGCCCGCGATGGTGTTCGCCGTGTCGTACGCGCCGGTGACCATGTTCACGTTCTGCACGAGCGTGGGACCGGTGGGGTACTGGAAGAGCATTCCGCCGGCGCCGGAGGTGCAGACGAACGCGGGCGGCACGACGAACTCGACGGTCGAGTCACCGGGGAGGTCGATGCCGGTCTCGCCGGTGATGTTGTCTGCGCCATTCGTGTATGCGGCGGCGGTCTCCGAGGTGACCGGGACGGTGATGGTGCAGGACTCGCTGCCGGCGGCGAGCGCGCCGTTCGCGACCGTGACCGAGTCCGAGCCGGCGGCGGCGGTGACGTCGGCGACGCAGGTGCCGCCGACGGTGGACGGCGAGGCGACCGTGAGGCCGTCAGGCAGCTCGTCAGTGAAGCCCCAGCCGTTCTTCGCGGCCAGCTCGCTCGTGTTCGTCACCGTGAGAGTGAGGGTGGACGTACCGCCGACCGGCACGCTCGCCGGCGCGAAGCTCTTGTCGAGCTGGGGGGTGACGTCGAGGATGCGGATGTTGTCGAACGCGGCGTCGTTGCCGATGCCACTGCCGTTCGCGTTGGTCATGCGGATTCCCAGGGAGGAGCCGTCGAAGAGCACGGAGCCGTTGGAGGCGTAGGTGCCGACGCTGATCGCCGCTGCCCCGATGGGCCCGACGCCCGGTGCGGGAACGGTCTGGCCGGAGGAGCAGGCGTTGATCTGGCCGCCCACCGGCGTCGCGGTGCCGGTCTCGCTCAGGAACGAGAACTGGTACGCCGGTGCCGAGACCCTACAGTTCTTCGCGGCGGCGTCGACACTGAAGGTGAGGAAGCGGCCCGAGGCACTGGCGAGCGGAATCGGGTTCACCGTCTCGAACTCGGACTGGTTCACGCCGGGATCGCCCTCGGTGTACGCGGAGACGGCGTCGTTCGTCTCTGCCGCATCGCCGGCGTGCACGCCGAGCGCGTACGTCAACTGGCGCAGATTCGCGGAGCTACCTGCCGACCCGCAGTTGCCGAGTTCGGTGTGAGGGATGCCGAAGTTGACGATGACGCCGTTGCAGTTGGTCAGCCACCCTGCGGCGGCGGTGTACGTGTAGCCGTCGACGCTCTCATAGTCGTCGAGGACCACCGGGTCCGTGCCGGGCGTGTTCTCGAAGTCCTCCTCGAAGACGACCGAAGGATCGCTGGGCTCGCCGGGGTTCCCAGGGGCGTTCGCGAGAGCTGCGAGGTCGGCGGCGCTCTTCGCGCTCTGGCGGGCCGGCGGGGCGTCGGCAGGCTGCGTCACCGCCCCCGGAGCCGATGCGGCCGCCGCGGGTGCGGCCGTGGCGATGCTCGCGCTCGCGACGAGCAGCGCGGTCACGAATCCCGAGGCCACGCGGCGCCGTAGGGTGACGCCTCCCTGGTCGAGACGTCGCGATGAGCGTCCTTCCGTGGTCCGAGCACTCTTCAGCCTGGCCATCTGCCCCCCTCAGGTACAGCACGAAGGCGCTCGAAAACCGATTCCTTCGAGCGCGTCACCTCCTATGCCTAGTGGTTTCATCGGGAGCGATTGTGAGAACGCTGAGAATTCACCCCGTTTTTCACCCCTCCGCCACAGCCCCACGATCCGCCCGGCGTGTGCTTGACTGACCTGGGGACGCTCCGGCGCATGAGGGGCTGGGATCGCCGGGAAGATCAGCGACACACGCGAGTACAGTGACCCATCACACCGATCGACCAGGCCTGGCGAGGCGGCTCGCGCCGGCGCACCGCGCCACCCCGGGAGCCGCGGTGGCGGGGCCCCGCCCGACGCCGTCCGGACTGCCGCGCGTCTCTGCTCAGCTGCTCCGCCGGGAGCGGCTGATCGCCCGGCTGAATACGCACCCCAGCCCGCCGCTGACGATCGTGCAGGCGGGATCAGGGTTCGGCAAGACCTCACTCCTGGCCGACTGGGCCCGGAGCCTGTCGGCGCCGACGGTCTGGATCACCGCCGACGCGTCGGTGCGCGACTCGGTCTCGTTCTGGCAGGAAGCGCTTCACGGGCTGGATCGCGCGGACCTGCGATCGGGAACGGCACTGCAGGATGTCGAGATGCGCGCAGACGTCGCAGACACGCTCGCCGCATCGCTGCGGCGTGGCTTCGCATCGTTCGCCACGCCGGTGACGCTCATCGTCGACGGCTTCGAACGTCTCGTGGGCACGGATCTCGAGTATGAGCTCATCGACCTCCTGACGCGCACCGACAGCCTGCGCCTGGTCGTCGCGAGCCAGGTGCCATCCGAGCTGAGCAGCGTGACGACGGCCGCACGGCTCGACACGGTCACCATCGATGCGGCCGCGCTGCGCTTCACCGGCGAGGAAGTCCGGTCTCTGGCCGCGCGCCTCGGCGTCGACGCCGCGCCACGCGACCTGGAGCGGCTCGGTGAGGAGCTCGACGGCTGGCCGTTCGGCATCCGCGCGGTGCTGGAGAGGCGACGGCGCGACGAATCGTCAACCCTCGATGACGCACAGCACGCGATCTTCGGCGTGCCGTCCGGCCCGCCCGACCGGTTGGATTCTAGCTTCACCCACCGGCACCTGCTGGCATCGCTCGACGGGCTGGAGGGCATCGACCTGCTCGCTCCGACCTCGGTGCTGGACTCCTTCACCATGCAGCAGGCGGCGGCCGTCGGCGCAGACCTCGACGCGCATCCGATCCTGGCGGAACTCGAGTCGCGGGGGCTCGGCACCTGGCATCCTGATGCCGACCTGGACGAGTACCGCCTGCATCCGGTGCTGCGTCGGGCGCTGCGAGAGCGACTCGACCGAGATCCCGCACAGACGAGGGCGGCCTTCATGCGACTCGCCGAGTGGCACGTGGCCCGCGAGGAGTTCGCGCCCGCCTTCGAGGCGGCCGTTCGCGCCGGCGAATGGGTGCTGGCGACCCGGTGCGTGCGCTCCGATCTGTTCGAGGTTCTCGTCCGCCTCAGACTGCACCCCGACCTGCTCGACGCCGTGCCGCGCCCCGTGCTCCGTCAGGAGCCGCTGCTGATGCTCGTGCACGGTATCGCCCACTACGGGAACGGTAATCAGGCCAAGGCGGTGCGTACGCTGCTCGCCGCGGTCGCCGCCTGCGAGAAGCAGCGCATCATCTCCCGTGATGCGCCTTCGTCCGATCAGGTGTGGATTCAGGGCATCCTCACGATCGCCTTGCGGCTGGCCGGGCGATACGAAGTCGTGCCGGGTGCCCTGCGCCGCTTCACACGCATGCTGGATGCGGCCGACGACCCCGAGGGTCAGCTCGATGCGGCGATGCTGCTGTTCCGCACCCAGTCCGTCATCACCCTCAGCTTCATCGATGAGCTCGACGCCGCGGAGCAGCTGGCCGTCGACACGGTGCACGAGGGCCATGCGATGTCGACGCTGCAGCAGGCGAACCTGCACGGCCTCACCGCGCTCACCCACGCCCGCCGCGGAGACATGCGTCGCGCTCGCACGGCCCTGGACACGATGGAGCGCCTGGGCACACCGAAGCAGTTCGAAGGGAGCTTCTTCGCCGTGAGCTCGCACATCGCCGCCGCCTGGGTGGCGATCGAGCACTTCGACACTCAGGGCGCGGCACAACGGCTCGCGCGCTCGGATCGACACTGGCCCACGATGGAGTACTGGCCCTTCGTGCTCGAGGCACGCACGCACATCGACTGGCAGCGTCATGGCGCGCAGTCCGCCCTGCTCACGCTGCGCGAGGGCCGCGCTTCGAAACGCTTCAAGGCCCCCATCGGCAACGCCATGGCGATGCTGCTGACCGCCCTCGAGGTGGAGCTGCTCCTGGCTGCCGGCCTCGGCGCCGAAGCGGTCTCGATGATGACCCCGAATCGGCTTCGGCGCTCGGCACGGCTGGCGGTGCCGAAGAGCAGATCCCTGCTGCTCGCCGGCAGCTGGGATCAAGCCGCCGGACTGGCGGATCGCCACGCCCTGAGTGGGTCCCAGCCATGGCACAACAGGATCGACCTGCTGCTGATCGCGGCATCCGCGAACCTCCGCGCCGGCGACCGTGAGACCGCCCAGCAGCGCTTCGACCAGGCATTCGGCATGGCTGAGCGCCTATCGCTTCGCACTCCCTTCGCCTCGATGCCCCGCAAGGATCTGCTCACGCTCGGGCACGCGCACCCCGACCTGCTCGCGCTGATCTCCACCCAGCCCGCGCGGTACCCCGAGCCGGGCAGGGCCGTCGCGCTGTCGAGGCGGGAGCAGCTCGCGCTCGCCGAGCTGGCCAGCGACCGGACACTCCCCGAGATCGCGCAGCGACTCTCGGTGTCGCCGAACACGCTCAAGTCGCAGCTGCGCTCGGTGTATCGCAAACTCGATGTCGGGGGTCGCCAGGAGGCGGTGCAGGTCGCCCGGCGGTCGGGTCTGCTGCTCATGTCAGCCGATGCACGACGCGAGGGCGACTGACCGCGCCTCCTTCGCGCGGCGGATCCGCTGACGCACGCTCAGCTTCGAGCGGCCCACCATTCGCGCAGGCGCTGCTCTGCGGCATCCGGACCGATCACGCCCTCGTCTAGACGCAGGTCGAGCAGGAACCGATATGCCTCGCCCACCTCGCGGCCGGGGCTGATGCCCAGGATCTGCTGGATCTGATTCCCGTCGAGCTCGGGGCGGATGCTGTCGAGCTCCTCCTGCTCGCGCAGCTCAACGATGCGGCGCTCGATGTCGTCGTACGCACCCGCCAGGCGCGCTGCCTTGCGCTTGTTGCGGGTCGTCACGTCGGCGCGCACGAGGATGTGCAGCCGCTCGAGCACATCGCCGGCGTCGCGCACATACCGACGGACGGCACTGTCGGTCCAGGTGCCTTCGGCGTAGCCGAAGAAGCGCAGGTGCAGCTCGATGAGCCGGGCGACGGCATCCGTCGTCTCTCCGTCGAACCGCAGCGCCTGCATGCGCTTGCGCGCCATGCGCGAACCGACCACGTCATGGTGATGGAAGGTGACCCCTCCCCCTGGCTCGAGCTTGCGGGTGCGCGGCTTGCCGATGTCGTGCAGCAGCGCCGCGAGGCGCAGCGGCACGTCGGGCGCCGCACCGGGCGTGCGCTGCTTCTCGAGGTCGATCGCCTGACGCACGACGGTGAGCGAGTGCTCGTAGACGTCCTTGTGGTGGTGATGCTCGTCGACCTCGAGGCGCAGCGCGCTGACCTCGGGCAGGAACTCCTCGATCAGTCCGCTGTCGACCAGCACCCGCAGGCCGCGCACCGGATCGTCGGTCTGCAGGAGCCGCACGAGCTCTCCCTGCACGCGTTCGGGACTGACGATGCTGAGCGTCTCGCGAAGCCGCTCGATCGCCGCGAACGTCGCGGCATCGACGTCGAAGTCGAGCTGTGCGCTGAAGCGTGCGGCACGCAGCATGCGCAGCGGGTCGTCGCCGAAGCTGACCGCCGGGTCGATGGGCGTGCGCAGGGTGCCCGCGATGAGATCCTCCACGCCGCCGGTCGGGTCGATCAACTGTGGACCCGGCGCCGATGTCGACTGCGGGGCGGGTGCCGCCACGCGCAGCGCCATGGCGTTCACGGTGAAGTCGCGGCGCAGCAGGTCGCCGTCGATGCTGTCGCCGAACTCGACCACCGGCTTGCGGGTGACGCCGTCGTAGCTGTCGGCGCGGTAGGTGGTGATCTCGACCTGTTCGCCGCGCACCCGCGCGCCGATCGTGCCGAAGGCGCGGCCGATGTCCCAGTGCGCACTGGCGATCGGCTTCACGATCGCCAGGATCTCGTCGGGCTGCGCGTTCGTGGTGAAGTCGAGGTCGTGCGTCTCGCGGCCGAGCAGCGCGTCGCGCACCGGGCCGCCCACCACGGCGAGCTCGAAACCGGCGTCGGTGAAGGCTGTCGCGAGGGCGGCCACGACCGGATCCGCGGCGAGCGCGCCGAGTCGGGTGAGGCCCTCGGCCATGTTGAGCATGGGTTCCAGGTTACCGGGGCGGCCGATAGGCCACGGCGCCGCGCCCGTCCCCCTGTCGGTCTCAGTCTGAAGGACGAGCGCACGTCTGAAGGACGACGGCGCGCTCAGCATCCTTCAGAATCGCCATCGTCCTTCAGAGTCGTGCACGGGCGCAGCCCGATCGGGCGCCCGGCGGAACCGGGGTCAGCCGGCCGCGAAGCGCAGCACCCCGGTGACCAGCAGCGCGAGCACGGTCGTCCAGCCGATGATCGCGACGGCCTGCCACACCAGAACGCGCACCTTGCCGACGCCCACGGCGACGAGCATCGTGGCGGTGAACATCGTCGGCAGCAGCAGCGGGCCGAGCAGGCTCACGCCGGGCACGCCGTAGCGCTCGAACGCGCGCTGGAACTTCTCGAGACGAGCGGCTTTCCGCGAGCCGTCGTGGTGCTCGGCGACGCCGGAGTCCGGCAGAACCGTGCCGTCGGCGGCCACGAGCGCCTTCGCACGTCGGCGGTTGACGATCGCCGTGCGAGCGCTCGAGCTGAGCAGCACGAGGATCGCGACGCAGAGGAAGTTGCCCACGATGCCGGCGATCGCGGCGATCAGGGGGTGGATGCCGCCGATGATGCCGATCGTGGCGGCACCCTCGCCCTCGATGAACGGCACGGCGCCGGCGAGCGCCACGATGAGCGGCTGCACCAGCTCGGGCACCTGGGCGACGAGGTTCTGGAAGGTCTCGATGAGAGTCATGGGTTTCTGCTCCGTGTCTTCGGCGGATCGTTTCGGCGGGACCTCGTCCCGGCATGACTCCAGTACATCGGGTCGCGGATCGCCGCTGAAGTGTCGTTCCGTCACCGTCCTGCATGCGATTCGCATACCCGGTGGGTGACAGTTGTCACGCCCGTAGGCTGACCGTATGAGCACGATCAGCAGGGGCATCTCGGCCACGTGGTGGTACACGTTCAGTGGCGTGATGTTCTTCCAGCTGATGGTGGTCTTCGTCTGGACGACCGTGCTGTTCAGCACACTCCAGAACTCCGCGATCGGCGCTGTCGTGGGCATCGGCGGGCTGATCTGGTGCGGATCCGCGGTGCCGCTGCTGCTGCGGTATCGCCATCGCGATGATGCCGCTGGTCTCGCCTCCGGGCTTCGCGCAGCGCTGCTGCCGCTGATCATCGCCGTCGCTTACGGCGCGGCGTGCGGCATCCTCTCGGGATTGTGGGTCGCCGCCGTCGTGCCGGTCGTGCAGTCGCTGATGCTGCTGAACTGGCCTGCCGGCGTGCGCGTGCGGCTGGTGATCGCGGTCAGCGTCGTGCTCGTCGCGCTGTGGTTCATCGACATGCGCACTGCCGATGTGCTCGCCCAGCCGGCGCTCATGCGCTCCTGGTGGGTGTACGGGGTCTTCTCGATCATGCTGCCGGCGATGACCGTGCTGTCGCTGTGGTGGTGGGACGTGGTCGTCACGATCGACCGCGCCCGCGTCGCCGAGGCGCGATTGAGCGCGACCCAGGAGCGCCTGCGCGTCGCGACCGACGTGCACGATCTGCAGGGTCACCATCTGCAGGTGATAGCACTGCAGCTCGAACTCGCCGAGCGGCTGCTCGACAGGGGTCAGGCGGATGCCGCCCTCGAGCAGCTGCACTTGGCGAGAAGCAGCGTCACCGAGGCCAGACAGGGCACCAGGGATCTCGCGATGGGATTCCGCGGCGTGCCGCTGCCGGATGAGCTCGCCAACGCGGTCGATCTGCTGCGGGCGGCCGGAACCACGGCCGAGGCCACCGTCGATCCCGGTGCCGCGGCCGCGGGAGCATCCGTGCTCGGACCGGTCATCCGCGAGACGACCACCAACGTGCTCAAGCACGGCGGCGGCAAGTGGGCGCGGCTGTCACTCGCCCGCGACGGGAAGACCTGGCGATACGAGATCGCCAACGATGCGGCATCCGACGAGGAGGCGCGCAGTGACGGGGCCGGCCTCGACGGCATCCGCAGACGGGCATCCGAAGCGGGCGGCGCCGTGGAGGTGCGCCGCGGGCGGGGCGAGTTCGCCGTGATCGTGACGGTTCCCGCCGTGGGCACGGAGGAGGCCCGATGATCCGGGTCGTGATCGCCGACGACGAGGTGATGATCCGCTCCGCGCTCGCGGCGCTGCTGCGGCTCGAGGACGACATCGACGTGATCGGCGAGTGCGCGGACGGCACGCAGGCCGTCGCGCTGGCCGAGAAGCTGCAGCCCGATGTCTGCCTGCTCGACCTCGAGATGCCGGGACTCGACGGGGTGCAGGTCGCCGAGCGTCTGCGCCGCAGCACCGCGACGCGGTGCGTGGTGGTGACGCGTCACGCGCGGCCCGGCGTGCTGCGGCGCGCCCTGGCATCGGGCGTCGCCGGATTCCTGCCGAAGTCGCGCAGCGCCGACGAGGTGGCCGAGGTGATCCGCCGCGTGGCCGCCGGTGCCCGGTATGTCGATCCGGAGGTGGCCGCCGACGCACTCAGCGATCAGCGCAGTCCGCTCAGCGATCGTGAGCTCGACGTGCTGCGTGCGGGCAGACGCGGCGAAACGACGGGCCAGATCGCCGCCACCCTGTCGCTGGCTCCCGGGACCGTGCGCAACCACATCTCGGCCGTGCTGTCGAAGCTGCACGTCGCGACGCGTCAGCAGGCGGTGCTCATGGCCGAGGAGCAGGGCTGGATCTGACGCCGATGCTCCCGGCCGGCGGCCTTCTGCGGCTCTATGCGGGAACGCCGCCTGGCGCTGTGAGCATCCCGCGCAGCAGCAGGCCGGGAGCAGATGAGGTGAGCCGCGCGGACTCGGCGGTGTCGACGCTCCGCTCCGGCGCCGACACCCCGCCGTGCCGACGTCGGTTGTCGGCGGACTCGGCGGTGGCGGAGGGGGTCGGCTCCGCCATGGCGCGCAGCGCCCATTCGTCCAGGCCCCGCAGCATCCCGAACGCGGCCGCGGCGAGCGCGGCGACGGGGACGTCGTCACGCACGGCACCGGATGCTGCGCCGACCCGCAGCACCTCGCCGACCCACAGGCGCACCGACTCGAGCAGCGCGCTGCGCGCATCGGCGGCGCCGGTCGCGGGCAGGTAGAAGATCCGCCCCAGCAACTCGAGCGACCGATCCTCCGCCGTGAGCGCAGCGAGCTCGCCCAGCACCCGATCGACGAGGGGCCAGAAGGCGTCGTGCTGGAACTCCCCGGGTGAGGGCGGCGTCCAGCGCGCCCGCACATCGGCGATCAGCGTGTCGACGACGGCATCGAGCAGCTCGGCCTTCGATCCGACGGCGTGATAGAACGAGCTCTTGCTGATGCCCGCCGCGCGGATGATGCGATTCAGGGAGGCGCTTTCGTACCCCGCGGTGGCGAACTCGGCGATGGTCGCATCGATGAGGGCATCGCGGTGCGGTCCGGTGAGCTCGGTCATGGTCCGAGTCTACTGGACCATCCGGTCCAGGCGGCGTATAGTCGGTCGTGGACCAGGTGGTCCAGAGGAGGACAGATGCTCACCGCCACCCCGCTCGCAGAACAGCTCGACGCTCAACGCGATGACCGGTTGCGCGTGCTCGTCGTCGGCGCCGGCATCGCCGGCATCACGATCGCGCAGCTGCTCCGCCGCGACGGCCTGCATCCGGTGCTCGTCGACCGGATGCCGGACATGGAGCACCCCGGATACATGCTCGCCCTGATGCCCACCGTCGATCAGGCGTTCATCGACCTCGGCGCGCAGGAGGCGTATCGTGCCGCCGGCACGCCCCTCGAGCGCTACCGCTTCCGCTCGCACCGCGGCCGACCGCTGCGCACCGACGCCCTGGGCGAGCTGCTCAGCGTCTACGGCGACTACAACGGCATCTCGCGCGGTGAGCTCATCGAGGTGCTCACCGCCGACGGGTGCCCGGTCACGTATGCGACGACGGTGGACCGCGCCGATCAGGCCGGGGTGCGGTTCGTGGATCGCGAGGGGGCGCCGATGCGCGAGGCCTCGTTCGACCTGGTGATCGGCGCCGACGGCATCCGCTCGCGCATGCGCGGCGTACTCGGCGCGGGCGACGCCGAGATCGTCGAGACCGGGTGGTCGGGCTGGGTGGCGTGGGCGGACGATCCGGGCGATCCGACACTCGGCGAGGAGCTCTGGGGCGACGGGTTCTTCCTCGGCGTCTATCCCGTGCGAGGCCGGCTGGGCGTGTTCCTCGGAGGGCCGGACGCCGACCTCACGGCGGGGCCGGAGGCGTTCGCGGCATCCGTTCGTCGCCGCATCGATGAGCTCGGTCCTCGCCTGGCGGCGTCGCTCGACGCCGTTGCCGCCGATCCCGACCCGTACCTGTGGCGACTCGACGATGCGCGCATGGCGCGCTGGGTGCTGCCGCACGGCGTGCTGCTCGGTGACGCGGCCGCGGGTTTCCTGCCGACCGCCGGGGTCGGCGCGGGCATGGCGATCGAGTCGGCATGGATGCTCGGGCGCATGCTCGCGCACGCCGATCGCGACTCGCTCGCGACCGTGCTGGCGGCGTGGGAGCGCGTCGAGCGCCCGCGGGTCGAGTCCGCTCAGTCGAACTCCCGGATGCTGGCGACCATGATGTTCCGCCGCGGCACGCTGATCGCCTGGGTCCGAGAGACGGTCATGCGGATGCTGAGCGTGCGCGCCGCTCTCAAGCCGATCATCACGCTCGTCGCCGAGCGACCCGACCCGGACGCCGTCGCGCAGGAGGCGCTGCGAGCGGCCGGCGTTGTTCACCGGAAGGATGCCGACACGTCATCGGCCGGTCATCCCGTCTCGTTTGAGTGATGGAGCGCGTGCGCCCGGGCACGCACTCCATCCCTGAACGAAGGATCGACATGCATTCACGACCCGCTGCACGGCACCGCAGACCGGTGACCGCCGCTGCGCTCGTCACTCTGCTCGGCGGCATCCTCATCGCCCCGGCCGCCGCTTCCGCGGCATCCGCCCCCGAGGTCCCGGCCGAGCCGCTGATCACCACCGACACCACCTGGCGCTATCTCGACGACAACACCGACCCGGCCCGTGGCGATGCCGATCTGCGGGTCTGGACCGCCGACGGGTACGACGACAGCGACTGGAAGAGCGCGCAGGGCTCGTTCGGCGCGAAGCGGGGCGAGCTCGCCAAGGTCGGTCCGCACCTGCCGCACACGCTCCTGAACCACTACATCGGCGACACGAGCACGACCGTGCCCACCTACTTCTTCCGCACGGAGTTCTCGCTCGATGAGGGCGTGGCCGATCAGGTCGCCGCCCTCGCCGGCAGCGTCACCTACGACGACGCGCTGGTGGTCTGGATCAACGGCACGAAGGTCGCGAGCTACGTCGACGGCCGCATCACCGAGACGACGAACCTCGAGTACGCCGGCGACAGCAACGGCGACCCGCTCACCAGCAGCTTCACCGCCAAGGGCGACGTGCTGCACGACGGTGCCAACACCGTCGCCGTCGCGCTCTACCAGGACCGCTCGTCGAGCTCCGACATCTACTTCGACATGAGCGAGCTGACGCTGGTTTCCGCGAACGCCGAGCCCGTCGACGCACCCCCGTCGCGCGTCATCCTGACCCCGACGGCGACGCCGGAGACCTCGCAGTCGTTCTCGTGGCTTGCCGGCGACGCCTCGCACACCTCAGGTCAGGTGCAGATCGCGCCGGCGTCCGGCGGGGAAGCGCGCATCGTCGACGCCTACTCCGCCGGCCTGGTGAACGGCACCCTCAACCAGCACTTCTCGGCCACGGTCGACGGACTCAGCCCGGCCACCGCGTACCGCTACCGGGTGGGCCTCGAGGGCAGCTGGAGCGAATGGCACGAGTTCCGCACGGCCGACCCGGACGCGACGGACTTCCAGTTCGTGTACTACGGCGACGCGCAGATCGGCCTCGACAGCACGTGGCCCTCGGTCGTGAAGCAGGCACAGGCGAACGCGCCCCGGTCGATCGGATCCGTGCACGCGGGCGACCTGATCAACACCGGTTCGAACGAGACGGAGTGGATCAACTGGTTCACGGGCATGAAGGACTCGGCGGCGACCACCAACGTGATGGCCGCCCCCGGCAACCACGAGTACTCGGGCGACAAGATGCTCACCGCCTGGAAGGCGAACTTCGAGTACCCGCACAACAACCCTGCCGTCGGCACCGTCGGCGAGCTGGCGAACCTCGCGCAGGGCGACTCCGACGTGGCGCGCCAGTACGCGGCGTATTTCGCGCACTGGAGCGAGTTCGCCAAGGAGACGGCGTACTACACCGACTACCAGAACGTGCGCTTCATCACCCTGAACGCGACGCGTGACACCACCTTCCTGACCCCTGGCGAGCTGCCCTCGTGCACGGATGACGCGTGCCCGCAGAACGACGTCGCGCGGCTGTGGACGCGCTTCCAGGCCGCCTGGCTCGATCACATCCTCGGCGACAGCCCGTCGAAGTGGAACGTCGTCACCTTCCACCAGCCGGTGTACTCCACGTCGGCCGGCCGCGACGAGCCGATCCTTCGTGACGAGTGGGTGCCGGTCTTCGAGAAGCACGACATCGACCTGGTGATGATGGGCCACGACCACACCTATGCCCGCGGCTACAAGAACACCAGCGCGACCGGCACCCCCGGCCTGACCACCGGACCGGTCTACATGGTGTCGAACTCGGGCGCGAAGCATTACAGCCTCGAGAGCGACGAGAAGAACGTGTGGACGAACAACGGCGCGACGCAGGTGCTGCGGGGCGAGAAGGTCACGACCTACCAGGTGATCGACGTCTCCAAGGACCAGCTGGTGTACCGCTCGTACCTCGCCGAGAAGGTCGCCGGCGCCACCACCGACAAGAACGTCGGCGACGTGTACGACCAGTTCACCGTCACGAAGTACGACGACGGCGAGAAGTGGGTGACCGAGGTGGGCATCACCCCGCCGCCGCCGCGGGTCACGGCATCCGTCTCGCTGGACACCTCCTCTGTCGTGGCCGGTGACACCGTCGAGCTGACCGGCAGCGGGTTCGACGCCGGCGAGGAGCTCGTGTTCGAGCTGCGGTCCGAGCCGGTCCAGGTCGGCACGGCGACCGCCGGCGCCGACGGCGCCTTCACGGCGTCCGTCACCGTTCCGGCATCGACGGGTGCCGGCGTGCACACTCTCGCCGTCATCCGCGCGAATGGCGAAGAGGTCACCGCCACGCTGACCGTCGCGGCGGCCGAGGTGCCCGGCGACCCGGAGGAACCGGGAACGGATGCCCCCGGTGAGGCGGACCCGGATGCCGGGTCGGATGCTCCGGCCGAGGGCGACCTCGCCACGACGGGCGCGGAGAGCCTGCCCTACGCGATCACCGCGGCCGTGCTGATGCTGCTCGGCGCCGCGCTGTTCGTCGCTCGGCGCCGCGCACCGTCTGCCTGACACAGCCCGATGGAAGAGGGCGCCATCCGCGTGCGGGTGGCGCCCTCTTCGCGGATAGGCTCATCCGATGGACAACGCCCCCACTGTCGAAGAGTTCTGGCGGGAATGCCGCGCCGCCGTCCCGGGCCTGCCCGACGAGGCACCCGAGGCGTGGGCCTTCGGTGCGACACCCGCGCACGCGGACGGTCTGCTCGACCTGGTTCTCGCCGGCACCAAGACGGCGACGGCATCGTCGCTGTGGGACTACGAGCACACCGGCGAGGCCGTTCCCGAGGTCGGCGGGCTGAACATCATCCTCGACGGACGCGGCGTTCCCCGCGCACTCCTCGAGACCACCGCCATCGAGATCGTCCCCTTCGATGAGGTCTCCGAGTCGCACGCCTTCGCAGAGGGCGAAGGAGACCGCTCGCTCACGTACTGGCGTGAGGTGCACGAGCGGTACTGGCGCGAGCACTCCGAGAACCCGAGAGGGTTCGAGCCCCGCATGCCGGTCGTCTGCGAGCAGCTGCGGCTCCTGCACCGCGGCGAGCGCGCGTCCTAGACGGGGTCGCCCTCGACGGATCCCTCGGTGTTCGGCTTCCACCCCAGTGCCGGTGCGACGTGCTCGGCGAACGCCTGCAGCACGT
Source organism: Microbacterium sp. NPDC058345 (assembly GCF_042723855.1). Lineage (NCBI taxonomy): Bacteria > Bacillati > Actinomycetota > Actinomycetes > Micrococcales > Microbacteriaceae > Microbacterium > Microbacterium sp. NPDC058345. The sequence goes on along the minus strand of NZ_JBHXIG010000001.1, from coordinate 1,231,350 downwards.
GCAGGTTGTATTCGGGGCCGAGCTGGTTGGGGATCGTCAGCATGAGGGTGTCGGCGGCCATCACGGCCTCGTCGGCCTTCAGCTGCTCGATCAGCACATCGGGCTCGGCGGCGTAGGTCTTGCCGAACGTCGACCGGTAGCCGTCGATGATGCCGATCTGATCGTTCGCCTCCTCGGACCGCAGGCCGAAGTAGGCGCGGTCCCTGTCCGACACGAGCGGGAAGACGCTGCGGCTCACCGAGACACGCGGCGACCCGGTGTGGCCGGCTTCCCGGTACGCCGAGCGGAACAGATCGATCTGCTCCCGCTGCAGCTCGTGGAACGGCTGACCGGTGGCCTCGGTGACCAGGGTCGAGCTCATCATGTTCAGCCCCATGCGTCCCGTGGCCTCGGCGGTCGCGCGGGAACCCGAACCCCACCAGATGTGATCGCGCAGCGTGGGTGAATGCGGCTCGACCCCCAGATAGCGGCCCTCGCCGACCATGCGTGGATCACCAGGGGCCAGGCGCTCGCCCTCGATCGCGCGCAGGAAGAGGTCGAACTTCTCGCGCGCCATGACGCTGCCCCGCTCGGTGTCTTCGCTGTCATGGAAGCCGAAGGTCTCGTAGCCGCGCAGCGCCGTCTCGGGTGACCCGCGGCTCACGCCCAGCGCGATGCGGCCGTCGGCGATGAGGTCGAGCGCGGCCGCCTCCTCGGCGAACTGGAACGGATTCTCGTAGCGCATGTCGATCACGCCGGTGCCCACCTCGATGCGCTTCGTGCGGGCCGCCATCGCCGCCAGCAGCGGCATGGGCGAGGCGGCCTGCCTGGCCCAGTGATGCACCCGCACGTAGGCGCCGTTCACGCCGATCTCGTCGGCACCCTCCGCCAGCTCGATCGTCTGACGCAGCATGTCGCCCGCGGTGCGCGTGACCGAACCAGGCACATCCGCGTAGTGACCGAAGGAGAGGAATCCGAAAGCCTTCATGTCGTATGCGAACGCATGGATGCAGTGGGCTATTCCTGCGCCGGCAGCAGCAGACCGTCGAGCAGGAGCGCGCGGATGCGGGTCTCGAGGTCCGCCCACAGCTCGGCGAGCGGAACATCGAACAAGTCGGCCAGCGCGGCGACGATCTGCGACACCGTGAGCTCGCCGTCGCACGCTCCGACGAAACCGGCGAGCGCCGGATCGACGCCGACCGTGCGAGCGAAACCGCCGCCCTGCCGCAGCTCGATCACGCTCGGGTCGTCGTCGCCCGGCATGAAGTGCCGCGCCTCGGTGACGTCGGGCGCGACGGTCAGCCTCGCCGGGATGCCGTCGGCGACCAGGTCGTGCGCCGCGAGCCCGGCGCCGAGCGCCCGGCCCAGGTTCGACACCGGCTGCGAGACGATCTCGAAGCGGCGCAGCCGCGCCTCGGCTCCCGGCGAGCGGCGCAGCAGGATGTACCCGAACCCGACCGCCTCCACCGCCCGCTCGGCGAAGTCGTCGAGCCAGGCGGTCAGCATCCGCCGGAACGGCGCATCTCGCGGCAGCGTTCCCCCGTCGCGGATCCACAGCTCGGCGTACCCGAGGGGTGTGAGCTCCTCGCGCTGGATGACCCACGCGTCCAGGTCGTCGCGCACCCACCCGCGCACACGGTCGAGGCCGGCGACGCCGGCGCGCGACTCCCAGTTGCCCAGCAGCTGCGCAATCCCTCCGTCGGTGAGGTGCATAGGCGCGGTGCGCACGAACTGCTCGACCAGCGCGTCGCCCACCAGGCCGCCGTCGCGGTACTCGTACGCGGTCACGCCCGACACGCGCGGGGTGATCACGAACGGCGGGTTCGACACGATCAGGTCGAACGCCTCCCCTGCGACGGGCTCGAACAGGCTACCCAGGCGGAACTCGATGTTGCGCACGCCGTTCAGCTGCGCGTTGAGCTCGGCGAACGCGAGGGCGCGGCCCGAGATGTCGGTGGCGATCACGCGGCGGGCGTGCCTGGCCACCAGCAGCGCCTGAATCCCGCATCCGGTGCCGAGGTCGAGGGCACGCTCCACCGGCGTCGGGATCACCAGCTCCGCGAGCGTACGGGACGCTCCGCCGACGCCGAGCACGTGGTCGGCGGGCAGAGCGGCACCGAGGGCGATCTCGTCGAGGTCGCTGGCGACCCACCACTCCCCGACGCCGTCGGCATCCACGAACGACTGCGGCCGGATCAGCGCCGCGGGCACCACCCGCGCCCCATCGACATCGGCCAGGCCCAGGGCGATCAGACCGTCGACGCCGACACGCGGAACAGCGCGCTCCACGGCGGGCAGCGGCTGCGGCATCCCGAGCACGAACAGCCGGCCGAGGGTGGGCAGCGGGTCGTCCCTCGACGCCAGCGCACGCAGGATCGGCTCACGCAGGCCCCGGGGCAGGGCGTCGTCCGCCTCCTCCCCCCACAGTCGCCGCAGCGGATCGGAGCGGAAGTCCGCAGCATCCAGGTCGGCGGCGAGGGCGTGCGCGAGCGGCAGGTCGGGGCGGGGCTGAGGTCGGTCCGGCACGGCGGTCACTCTACGCGCCTTCAGGGTTCCCCACGCGTGGCCGCCTAGAATCAGGGGCGTCGGCACGACCGCGATCCCGGTCAGTCCGGCACGACTTATGACTGCGTCCCGCCCCCGCATCGGCTCCCGTCCGCGTGCGCACCGGCTGCTGAGCCGGCTCGCCGCGGCGCTCGTCGTCGGCTGCGTGACCATCGGCGGTGTGCTCACCGCGGGTGCAGGTCCGGTGTACGCGGCGGCCGACGAGGCGCCCGAGGCCGACGGCGCCGTCACGCTCGGGCTCTCCACCGGCTCGGGCACCTCGATCACGCCCGGCAGCTCGCTGCTGAGCTCGATCACGCTCGACAACGGCACGGATGCGGAGCTGAGCGCCGGCACCGTGACGATCGAGCTGAACAGCACCCGGCTTCCCGACAGCGACAGCCTGGAGGCGTGGCTCGACAGCGGCACGGCCGCGGGCGACTTCCGCTCCGTCGCGAGTGAGGCCACGCCCACCGTCGAAGGCGGATCGAGCGCGACCGCCGAGGTGATCGTGGATGCCGCGGAGCTGGGCGCACTCGCCCCCGGCGTCTATCCGATGCGTGCGACGTTGAGCGGTGCCGCCGTCGGCGACGGCACCGACGACGCACGCGCCGACGAGACCACGGCGACGACCGTGCTGGTCGTCGCGCCCGCCGGCGAGCGGCGCACCGGGGTGATCGTGCCGATCACCGCCACCCCAGAAGACGGGTCGCTGCTCACCGCCGACGAGCTCACCACCCTCACGGCGCCCGAGGGCGGCCTCACCGGACAGCTGGATGCGATCACCGGCACCACGGCCATCCTCGCCGTCGATCCCGCGATCCCCGCCGCCATCCGGATGCTGGGCACCCGCGCACCCGCCGGTGCCGTGGCGTGGCTGGAGCGCCTGGAGTCGCTGCCGAACGACATGTTCGCGCTGCAGTTCGCGGATGCCGATGCCGCGACGCAGGCGCATGCGGATCAGTCCGATCTTCTCGCCCCTCAGGAGCTCGCGCCGCTGCTGCAGCCGGCCGACTTCCCTCCCCCTGTGACGCCGGAGACCGCCACCCCGACACCGACCGCCTCTGGCGAGCCCGAGCCCGCCCTGCCGGACAACGCCGCGCTCACCATGATCAGCGGCGCGCAGCCCGGCATCCTGTGGCCGCGCGGCGATCTCACCGATGACGACATCGCCCGCTTCGGTGCCGAGCTCGGCGACGACGCCACGACGATCGTGCCGTCCACATCGGTGAACCGTGCCGGCGTCACCCATGGAACGGTCGACGGCCACGATCTGCTCGTCATCGACGCCGCCGCATCCGCCCGCCTCTCCGCCGCCGTCGACGCCGCCGACGCCGGCACCCGCCAGCGGGAACTGGCCGCGGTCGCCGGTCATCTCTTTTATGCCGGCCAGCGCTCCTCGCCGGTGCTGATCGGGCTCCAGCGCTCCGAGACGCGCTCGCCGGTCGCGCTGCGCGAATCGCTGACCGCGTTCGCCTCACCCGACGTGCGGCTGCGCTCGGTGCTCACCGGGCCCGCCGAAGCCGTATCGCTCACCGGCACGCCGGACGCTGCCCGCGCCGTCGCCTTCGAGACCATGCTGCAGGGCGAGCAGCGCATGACGACGTTCTCGGCGATCCTCGAGGAGCCGGCCGTGCTGCTGGTACCCGAGCGCATCCGCATCCTGCGCGCGATCGGCGTCGGTCTCGACGACGACGAGTTCGCCGCGGCCCGCACCCAGCGCGCGGAGCGGGTGTCGAGCACGCTGAGCTCCGTCAGCATCCAGCAGCCGCAGCCGGTGCAGCTGTTCACCTCGGCCGCGCCCCTGCCAGTCTGGGTGCGCAACGAGCTGCCGTGGCCGGTGACCGTGTCGCTGGGCAGCAGTCCGTCCGATCCTCGGCTCGACATCCAGCCCACCACAGAGGTGACCGCGCTCGCGGCGAGCACCACCCGCGTCAACGTGCCGATCGAAGCGCGCGTGGCCAGCGGCGACGTGCGCGTCGAGTTCCGGCTCACCGGCCCGAACGGAGCGACGATCGGACAGCCGGCGATCGCCGACGTCACCCTGCGGGCCGACTGGGAGAACATCGGGCTGGTGATCCTCGGCGGGATCATCGTCGTGCTTTTCGTGCTGGGCCTGGTGCGCACCGTGATGCGCAAGCGCCGAGCCGGTACTCCTTCGTGAGGGAATGTCACGCAGTTACGATGGGTTGTAGCAGTCGAGGCTGGTTCACCGCGCTCCCGCGGCGCGCCCGCCGACAGAGGAGAGCATATGCGTCAGGTCATCATCATCGGCTCCGGCCCGGCCGGATTCAGCGCCGCCATCTACGCGGCGCGCGCCAACCTGGAACCGCTCATGATCGCGAGCTCCGTCGAGGTCGGTGGCGAGCTGACCAAGACCACGGATGTCGAGAACTTCCCCGGGTTCCCCGAGGGCATCCAGGGCCCTGACCTCATGGTGAAGATGCAGGAGCAGGCCGAGAGGTTCGGCACCGAGGTCGTCTACGACGATGTCGTCGAGCTCGACGTCGCAGGACCCGTCAAGAAGGTCACGCTGGGCAGTGGCGCCGTGCACGAAGCGCACACCGTCATCTACGCGACCGGATCGGCGTACCGCAAGCTCGGCATCGAGGGCGAGGAGCGTCTCTCCGGACACGGTGTCTCGTGGTGCGCGACCTGCGACGGCTTCTTCTTCCGCGAGAAGACCATCGCCGTCGTCGGCGGCGGCGACTCGGCCATGGAAGAGGCGACCTTCCTCACCCGCTTCGCGTCGAAGGTGTACGTCATCCACCGCAAGGACACCCTGCGCGCCTCGAAGATCATGCAGGAGCGCGCGTTCGCGAACGAGAAGATCGAGTTCCTCTGGAACACCGAGGTCGACGAGATCCTCGGCGAGTTCGAGACCACGGGCGTGCGGCTGCGCTCGACCGTCGACGGCTCCACTCGGGAGCTGGAGCTGAACGGCGTGTTCGTCGCGATCGGCAACGACCCGCGCACGCACCTCGTGCACGAGAAGCTCGAGCTGACCCCCGAGGGGACGATCTGGGTCGACGGACGCTCCTCGCGCACCTCGGTGCCGGGCATCTTCGCCGCCGGAGACGTGATCGACCCCACCTACCGTCAGGCCGCCACCGCCGCAGGGTCGGGTGTCGTCGCCGCGCTGGACGTGGAGCACTTCCTCGCGGATCTCGAGGACGCCTCGGTCGAGGTGGCCGCCGCCGAGGCCGCCGAGGTCATCGTCGGCTGAGATCGGGAACACTTTCCCCGCATCCGCTGTTTCACCAGGTGACACCGAACAAGGAGAATTCATGACTGCCAAGGCAACCACTCAGGCCACCTGGGAGCAGGACGTGCTGCAGGCCGACGGCCCCGTGCTGGTCGACTTCTGGGCCGCGTGGTGCGGTCCTTGTCGCATGGTCGCGCCGGTGCTCGATGAGATCCAGGCCGAGCACCCCGAGAAGATCACCATCCTCAAGCTCAACGTCGACGAGAACCCCGAGCTGGCGATGAAGTACCAGATCACCTCGATCCCCGCCATGAAGGTGTTCCAGGGCGGCGAGGTCAAGACCACCATCATCGGCGCCAAGCCGAAGTTCGCCCTCGAGAAGGACCTCGCGCCGTTCATCGGCTGAATTCCGCTCCGACGCTCGAAGCCCGTCACCTCGCCGAGGTGGCGGGCTTCGTCGTTCCGGATGCCGGAGGAGCCTGCTGTTCCGAAGAAGACCGCGGCTCAGGAGGCGTCGGCGATCGTGGGGTCCCAGCGGCGATGACGCTGCTCGCCCAGCAGACCCCAGACCGCTTCGGTCAGCTCCGGATAGTCCAGGGCGATCTGGCGCAGCACCCGGTAATGCCGGGCGGCGTTGGGACGGACGCTGTCGTTCGCGGCGATGTTGTCGGCGCGCAGCAGGAAGACCACGAGCTCGTCGACGCTCGGCAGGTCCTCCATGAAGTCCCACGGATCCTCGCCCGCGCGGAGGCGCTCCTGGATCAAGACGGCGAGTTCGTCCGACGCCTCGGCACGGAGCACTTCCAGGCTGGCACGACGCGGCACGGACTCGGTCATCCGTCAAGCCTACGCGCGGTCGATGAGAAGTGGGCCGCCTCAGCGCGAGGAGAGGGCAGCCACGGAGGCGCGCTCGATGAAGCGCGTCTCGAGCGTGTGCAGCCTCGCCGGACCCCCGTCGCCGTCGATCGCGGCGAAGAGCACCTCGGCGGCGCGACTGCCCAGCGCCCGCATCGGCTGCTCGATCATGGTCAGCGGCGGCTCCATGACGGCCGCCCACGAGCTGTCGTCGAAGCCGATCAGCGACACGTCGGCGGCGACGCGCAGCCCGGCATCGCGCAGTGCGCGCAGCGATCCGGTCATCGCATCGGTCTCGGTGCAGAACAGCGCCGTCGGCGGATCCGGCAGCGCCAGCATCCGCGTCACCTCGGCGAGGGCGTGCTCCTCTGTCTTCGGGCCCACCATCACGAGGTCGGCGTCGAAGACGATCCCCTCGTCGTCGAGCGCGTCCAGGTAGCCCTGCAGGCGCTCCCCGTCGGTCCACAGGTTGCGCGCCGCGAGGTCGACCATCTCCCGACGCCGGCGCGGGCGTTCCTCGACCGGCGGTCCCCACACGAAACCGATGCGGCGATGCCCTGCCGCGATCAGCCGCTCCACGGCGTCGCGGGCGGCGGCGCGGTTGTCGATCACGACGGCGTCCAACTCGACCCCCGGCACGGCGCGATCGACGAGCACCACCGGGATCCCGTGAGCGCGCGCCTGTTCGATGTGCCCGGCCGACGCTGCATCCAGCGCCGCCGACGACACGATGATCCCGTCGACGCGCTTGTCGATGAGCACGTCGATCGCCGCCACCTCCTCGGCGAGCTCTTCGTACGTGCTGATCACCAGCGTGTCGAAGCCGCGGGCCCGGGCGGCATCGGAGACACCGCGGACGACACCGCCGAAGAACGGGTTGGCGATGTCCGCGACGATCACGCCGATGGTGTGGCTCACGCCCGTGGACATGCTGCGCGCGAGGGCGTTCGCGCGGTAGCCGATGCGCTCCGCCGCGGCGAGCACTCGCTCCCTGACCTCAGGGCTGACGTAGCCGTACCCACCGAGCGTGCGTGCGGCCGTGGACCGACCCACGCCCGCCTCCGCCGCGACCTCGGAGATGGTGGGCGGAGCGGAGCGCTCGGATGTCATCGCCCTCGCCCCTTTCCACGTGCTCACCACATGTTAGCCGGGACGGGATCATCGCTCGGCCGGCCCCGCTCGAACGCGCCCTCCACGAAGCACTGGTCATGCGCGGCATCCGCGCCGGCCTCGAGGGCGCTGTGCAGATCATCGCCGGTCGGGATGCTGCCGCGCCGCCAGCCCCTGCCATGCAGGGCGACGAGGAAGCCGGCGAGGAACGCGTCGCCGCATCCCATCGTGTCGATCAGGTCGACGTCGTCGGGGATGCGGCGGGCCGGTGCGCTGCGACGCACGCGGCCGTCGGTGATCAGCGCGCCGTCCGTGCCGCGGGTGCCGAGGGCGAGTCCGGCGCCGCGGACGACGACTTCCTCCAGCAGCGCGAACGCCGCGTCCTCGTCGAGTTCGGCGCACGACAGAAGCACCAGGTCGGCGAACGGCGCGATGCGATCCAGATAGGCCGGCTCGCGGAACTCGGCCTCACTCGACAGATCGAACGTCACGAGCGCGTGGTGCCGGCGCAATCGCGGCAGCTGCGATTCGGTGCGCGAGTACACGCTGGAGTGCACGAGGTCGAATCCGGCGGCGTACTCCTCGCGCCCCTCATCGAGGTCGATGGGCTCGCGGACGGTGATCCCGCCTCCGTTCCAGCCCAGGAACACCCGCTCGCCGTCGTCGACCCGCAGGGAGGAGACCCCCGACTCCCCCCTGCGGATCAGGCTGCGGGGCGTCGGCACCCCGGCATCCTCGATCGACGAACGCAGGAACACCCCTCGCTCGTCATCCCCGAACACCCCGAGGTACTCGGCGTGCGCGCCGAGGCGGTGCGCGTACACGGCGACGTTGACGGCGTTCCCTCCGGGGTACTCCACCGCGCGATCCACGAAGCGGTCCACGATGTTGTCGCCGAATCCGAGCACTCGCATCATGACCTCCGCTCAGTACGCCATGACGCGGTAGTAGCGGCGCAGGTCGAGCGAGTGACCCCGCACGCGCTCGAGGTGCTTGCTGACGCGCCCCATGACGGTGTCGAGCACGATGGGCGCGATGAGCGCGCGGTTCTCGGCGCTGAACCCCTCGAGCGCGTAATCGCGGGTGTCGAAGACGGTCACGTCGTTCGTGATCCGCTGCGCGAACGCCTCGGCACGGTCGGTGAGCGGACGCGTGCGGTCCTCGCCCTGGAACACGATGACCGCCGTGTCCTCCTCGAGCAGCTCGAGAGACCCGTGGAAGAACTCGGCGCTGTGCACGCGGGTCGTCCGCAGCCACTGCATCTCCTCGAGGATGCACATCGAGTACAGGTAGGTGAACGCCCACAGCGGACCGCCGCCGATCAGGAAGTAGTAGTCCGTGTCGCGGTGCGCCTCGGCGAACGCCTCTGCGGCCGGCTCGGCCTGGCGCGCCACCTCGACGAGCGCATCGGGCAGGTTCACCAGCTCGTCGGCGAGCGACGCGTAGCCGTCGAACTCGCCGCGTCGCTCGAGCAGCCGGCCCACGAGCAGCAGCATCTGCATGTCGAACGGCCAGGTCTTCGGCTCGGAGATCAGCGCGTGGTCGACGCCGAGGGCGATCGGCGATTCGGGGTATCCGGTGAACGCGATGGTGGTCGCGCCGGTCTCACGCACGTACTCGACGGCGCGGATGACGTCTTCGGTCGTGCCGCTGACCGAGGTGAACACCGCGGCCGTGCGCTCGCCGAGCTGTGCGTCGCCGGCGACGACCAGCTCGGCGGCGATCGCGGCGCGGATCGGCATCTGCGACCGCTCGCGCGCGAGCAGCTCGTACGGCCACATCTGTGCGTATGTGCCGCCTGCGCCGATGAGCAGCACGTTGTCGATGCCCTTGGCGAGCAGGTCATCGACCAGCTGCTCGATCTGCGGGCGAAGGGCGACGGCACTGGCCGTCTGGGTTCGGAAGGCGGTCTCGTCGAAACCGAGCATCATTGATCCTTTCGTCGGGTCCGGAATCCAATGTGGTACCGGTACCAGGTCGGGATCATGCTGACACAGCCGACGACATTCGTCAACGCATCCCAATGAACACGGGCAGAGACGGACGTCGCGAGAAAAGTTTCGGCATTCACCTGGTACCGGTACCAGGTTTTCGGCTACACTCGCGATCCAAGGCATGCACCGAATTTCCAACGGCGGATCGGTGGCCGCGACCCGCGCGGCAGGCGGACCGCCCCCTCAGAGAGGCAGATCATGCGCACAACACGCACCATCGCGCTCGCCGCGACCGCAGCGGCGACCGCCGTCGTCCTCGCCGGATGCGGCGGCACGACACCGCAGCCGGCGGCCGACGTCACCGACGAGCCGGTCTTCGAAGGCACGCTCTCGATCCTCACCAAGTTCGCCGGCGAGCCGCTCGAGCCGTACTTCGAGGATCTCGCGGCCGCGTACGAGGCCGAGCATCCCGACGTGGACGTCGAGCTCATCCAGGAGACCGACCAGTCCATCAAGGACAAGACCAAGACGCTCACCGCCTCACAGGCCCTGCCGGACATCTACTTCACGTGGACCGGGGACTGGGCGGAGAACTTCGTCAACGGCGGTCTCGCCGCCGATCTCAGCGAAGTGATCGCGCCCGGCACCGAATGGGGCGATCGCTTCGGCGAGGCGTCCCTCTCGGCGTTCCAGTACGACGGCAAGTACTACGGCATCCCGCTCTACAACAACGGCAAGTTCATGGGCTACAGCACGTCGGCCTTCGCCGAGGCGGGTGTCGAGGTTCCGACGTCCTTCGAAGAGCTCATCGAGGCGTGCGGGCCGCTGCGTGACGCCGGCTACGAGCCGATCGCCTTCGGCAACAAGGACGGCTGGCCTGCGCTGCACTACCTGCAGCAGCTGTTCGCGTACAACGTGCCCACGGAGGTGCTCCAGGCGGACTTCGACCCTGAGACGGCGGAATGGACGCACGAGGGATACGTCCGCGCTCTGGAGCAGTTCCAGACCCTCGTCGACGAGTGCACCGACACCGGCAAGGGCACCAACGGCGTGCTCTACACCACCGCCCAGGAGGCACTCGCCGGCGGTCGTGCGGCGATGTACTACCAGGAGATCCTCGAGTTCGACACGGTCACGGCTGAGGGAACCGCCCTCTCCACCGACGACTTCGGCATCTTCCCGCTTCCCGTCCCCGAGGGCGCCGAGGGCGACCCCGCGGCGATCGAGGGCTCACCCGAGGGGTACCTGATCAATGCGAAGTCGCCACGAGCGGCTCTCGCCGTCGATTTCATGAAGTTCGTCACCGAGCCGGCGAATGCCAAGACGCTGTCATCGCCGCCGTTCGGCCAGCCCAGCGCCGTGATCGACGCGGTCACCGAGGAGACCTCCAGCGCGGCGGTGTTCGACGGCATCACGCAGGTGAACGAGGCGTCGGAGCTCGTGGTCTGGCTCGACACCGTGACCGTGCCCGAGGTCGCCGACGCGTGGCTTGCCGGCGGCGAGGCCCTCATCAGCGGCAGCGCCACCCCGGAAGAGGTGCTCGAGAGTGTTCGCGCAGCGAACGACAGCGCCCAGTGACGTGCGGTCGGGGGCCGGCTTCCGTCGGCCCCCGACCGTCACCGAGGTGATCGTCACGGCAGACAAGCCCCGGCGGAATCGCGGCCGGATGCCGCGCGGCACGGCCGGCCGAGGTCGGCTGACGCGCGTCGCCGGCCTCGCCTGGGTGCTTCCGGCCCTCGTGGTCCTCGGCGTCTTCGTCTATCTGCCCCTGGTGCAGAACCTGGCGTTCTCCACCCAGGAGTGGGACATCTATTCCGGCATGTCCGAGTTCGTCGGCCTGGCGAACTACGAGAAGCTCGTCGGCGACCCGGTGTTCTGGACCTCGCTGGGCAACAACGTGCTGTACGCCCTGCTGTCGATCGCGTTCCAGGTGGCGGGAGCGCTCGTGCTCGCCGCCATGATCGAGAGCCTGCGCAGCATCCGCTGGCGCAAGGTGCTGCGGGCGATCTACTTCGTGCCGTCCGCCATCTCGCTCACTGTCGCCGGCCTGCTGTTCTACTTCATCTACGAGCCGAGGCTCGGCATGCTCAACCACCTGCTCGACGGCGTCGGGCTCGGCGCCCTCGCCCAGCCGTGGCTCGGACAGGAGTCGACCGCGATGGTCGCCATCATCGCGATGAGCCAGTGGCAGGGGTTCGGCTACTCCACACTGTTGTTCGCCGTGGCCATCCAGCGCATCCCGTCGGAACTGTACGAGGCGTCCGCGCTCGACGGCATCGGCCCGATCCGTCGGTTCTTCCACGTCACGGTGCCCCTGGTGCGCGAGATGACCGGCCTGATGGTGATCGTCACGATCTCGGGAGCGTTCCAGGTGTTCAACGAGGTCATGGTCATGACCAGCGGCGGCCCGAACAACTCCACGCAGGTGCTGGCCACGTGGCTCTACCGCAGCGGGTTCGTACGCAACGACTTCGGGTACGCCGCCGCCATCGCCACCGTCATCTTCATCGTGACGCTGATCATCGCGATGGCCCAGCTCTGGTACACGCGCCGCAGAAGGGTGGAGTTCTGATGACCCGCACCGGTTTCCTCGGCGCGATCGGCCGCCTGTTCGCCTGGTCGTTCCTGCTCGCTCTCGTCGTCGTGGTGGCGTATCCGCTGCTGTGGATGGTGCTGAACGGCTTCAAGACCAACACCGAGCTGTTCGGCAATCCCTTCGCGCTGCCGCTGCAGCTCGACTGGGGCAACTACGCGGCCGCCTGGAATCGCGGCGTCAGCGACTACCTGACCGCGAGCATCCTCGTCACCGTCACCTCCACCATCGCCACGGTCTTCATCAGCGCGTGGGCCGCGTACGGCCTCACCCGCGTGCGGATGCCGTTCGGCAGGCTCGCGTCGGGGCTCATCCTCGGCGGGCTCATGCTCGCGCCGGCCGTCGCCCTCGTCCCCCTGGTGCGCATGTTCCAGGCGATGGGCCTCTACAACACCTTCTGGGCCCTGCTCATCCTCTACACGGCCTTCCGCATCCCGTTCACGACGTTCCTGATCCGGGCGTACATGATCGATCTGCCGCGCGAGGTCGACGAGGCGGCCGAGGTCGACGGCGCGAGCCGCTGGACGACGTTCTGGCGCATCACGCTGCCGATGTGCAAGCCGATCATCATCTCGACGATCATCCTGCACGTGCTCTTCGCCTGGAACGAGTACCTGTTCGCGATGGTCTTCACGAGCGGCACCGAGGTGCAGACCCTGCCGGTGGGTCTCACCAGCCTGATGAGCAAGCACGGCACCGACTACCCTGTCGTGTTCGCGGGCATGGTCGTCGCAGCGCTGCCCGTGATCGTGCTGTTCTTCGCCAGCCAGCGCTACTTCATCAAGGGCCTGTCCGAGGGGATCGGCAAGTGAGCGGCGCCGCGCCGCTGATCGACCGGGTGACCGGGTCGAACTTCTCGTACCAGCACCTTCCGCTGCAGAGGTTCCTCGACGATGCCGCGGCGCTCGGGCGCACGCACTTGGAGCTGTGGGGCGTCGCCCCTCACGCGCACGTGCCCTGGCTCAGCGATGACGACGCGCGCGGCATCCGTGACGCCGCGGCCGCGCGGGGCATGCGGGTGGCGTGCTTCACACCGGAGCAGGTCGCGTATCCGGTCAACATCGCCTCCGCCGACGCCCGTATGCGGGCGGAGAGCATCGGGATGTTCCTCCGTGCCGCCGAGATCGCTGTGGAACTCGACGCGGGGATGCTGTTCCTCACGTCCGGCCGGGGTCGCGAGGACGAGCCTCGGTCGGACGCCTGGACCCGCGCCGTCGATGCGCTCGGTGAGATCTGCGAGCGGGCCGCGGAGCTCGGGCTGGAGTGCGTCCTCGAACCGCTGCAGCGGGTGGAGTCGAACCTGGTGAACACGGCCGAGGATGCCGCACGGATGCTGAGCGATGTCGCGGCATCCCACCTGAGCGTGGCGCTCGACACCGTCGCCGCCGCCGTCGCGGACGACACCGTGGACGACTACTTCGCGCTGCTCGGCGACCGCGTGCGCCACGTGCATCTGATCGACGGCGCTCCCGCCGGTCATCTCGCCTGGGGAGACGGAGAACTGCCGCTGGATGCGATCGTGGCCGCGCTGGACCGCAACGGCTATGCGGGTCTCGCCACCGTGGAGCTCTTCGGCGACGGCGGTTACGCGTTCGATCCGCGGCCCGCACTGGAGCGGTCCCTCGCCGCGATCGCCGGCGTCTAGCTGCGGGTGGCTCGCCTGCGGCGTTCGACGATCGCGTCGTCGGTCATCGACTCGAGCTCTCTGCCCTTGGTCTCGGCCACTCTGAAGTACACGAAGAAGAACGACAGCAGTGCGAAGAACGCGTAGAACCCGTACGCGAACGTGAGCCCGATCTCTGCGAATGCGGGGAACGTCGTGGAGATGAAGAAGTTCGCCACCCACTGGGCGGCGGCCGCGACGGCAAGCGCGCCGGCGCGGATCGAATTGGGGAACATCTCCCCCAGCAGAACCCAGACCAGCGGCCCCCAGGTCGCGCCGAAGAAGACGACGAAGGCGTTCGCGCAGACGAGGGCGACGGTGGACCACGGCGCCGCCAGGACGACCTCTCCCGCCGCATCCATCGTTCCGAACGAGAACGCCACGGCCATCAGCGCCAGCGTGACCGTCATGCCCACGGAGCCGACCAGCAGCATCACACGACGACCGACCCTGTCGACGAGCAGGATCGCGACGATGGTGACGACGATGTTCGTCACCGACGTGATCACGGTGATCGTGAGGGCGTCGGACTCGTCGAATCCCACCGAGCGCCACAGCGTCGTCGAGTAGTAGAAGATCACGTTGATGCCGACGAACTGCTGGAACACGCTCAGCAGGATGCCCACCCAGACGATCGGTTTCAGGCCCAGCCGGCTGCCGCGCAGATCGCTGAGCGATTCCTTGCGCTCGATGTTGAGCGTGCCGGTGATCTCACGGATCTTGCCGTCGACGTCGATCTCACCGGTGACACCGGTGAGCACCTCCGCGGCCTGCTCCATTTTTCCGCGGGCCACCAGGTAGCGCGGCGACTCGGGCAGGCGCAGCGACATGATGCCGTAGACCAGCGCCGGGATCGCCTCGGCGATGAACATCCATCGCCATGCGTCCAGCCCCCACAGAGGCTCCGCCGCGCCGCCGGCGACGTTCGCCAGCATGGCATCCGAGAGCAGCGCGACGAAGATGCCGGTCACGATCGCCAGCTGCTGCAGGGAGCCGAGCCGGCCGCGCACTCGCGCCGGCGAGACCTCGGCGATGTACGCGGGAGCGATGACGGATGCCGCACCCACTCCGAATCCCCCGACGATGCGCCAGACGATGAGGTCGATAACCCCGAACGCGAGACCGGAGCCGATCGCCGAGACGAGGAAGAGCACGGCTGCCGCGATCATCGTGGGCACGCGTCCGTACCGATTGGCGACAGGACCCGCGAACCATGCGCCGACCGCGCATCCGATCAGCGCGGACGACACCGCGAAACCCTTCAGCCCGACCCCGAGATCGAAGGCGCCCGCGAGCGCATCGACCGCGCCGTTGATCACCGCGGTGTCGAAGCCGAAGAGGAAGCCGCCGAGTGCCGCGGCGATGCTCACCCCGATGACGCGCCCTCGGATCGAGATCGCCTTGGCTGATCTGTTCATCAGGTGCACCCCCCGCTCGGTTGCCCGGAGCCTAGCGGACGGGGCGGATGACGCGGAAGGGCGTTTCAGCGCGCGCCGTATTCCTCCTCGCCGAGGTCCGTGAGGATGCGGTTGAGGTCCTGGATCGACGCGAATTCGATCTTGACCTGGCCTTTCCGTGCGCCAAGGGTGATCTGGACGCGGGTGTTGAGGCGGTCGCCCAGCTTGCTCGCCACCTCATCGAGGTAGGCCCGGCGTGCACCCGGCTGAGGTCGGGCTGTCCTTCCGGGGCCCGCCGGAACGGCCTTCGCCGCCTGCTCGGTCGCGCGCACCGACATGTCCTCGTTCACGACCTTGTCGGCCAGGCGCTGCATCTGCTCCGGGTCATCGACCGAGAGGATCGCGCGGGCATGGCCCGCCGACAGGACGCCGGCGGCGACGCGCTGCTGCACGGGCACGGGCAGGCGCAGCAGGCGGATCGTGTTGCTGATCTGCGGACGTGACCGACCGATGCGCGTCGCGAGCTCCTCCTGCGTGATGCCGAAGTCCTCGAGCAGCTGCTGGTAGGCGGACGCCTCCTCCAGAGGATTCAGCTGCGAACGGTGCAGGTTCTCGAGAAGCGCGTCACGCAGAAGATCCTCATCGGCCGTCTCGCGAAGGATCGCCGGAATCGACCCGAGGCCGGCCTCACGGGCGGCACGCGTGCGGCGCTCCCCCATGATGAGCTCGAAGTCGCCGTCGGCGTTCCTGCGCACCACGACCGGCTGCAGCACACCGAACTCACGCACGCTGTGCACGAGCTCGGCGAGATGATCCTCATCGAAGTGCGTGCGCGGCTGGCGCGGGTTGGGGACGATCTGCTTCGGGTCGACCTGGATCAGCCGGATGCCGGGGATCTCCGTAAGATCGGCGTCGGACACGGCATCGCGGTCGAGCGTGGCAGCGGGCTCCGGCGCCGCATCCTGCTTCACCTTGGATGCGCCGGGGAAGAAGACGTCCACCGGACGCTCGGCCTGATCGGCGGTCGGGATGAGCGCGCCGATACCCCGGCCGAGTCCCGTACGTTTGGCCATCATTTCTCCTTGTTCTGCGGGGACGCCTGCCCCCGCTGGGCGATCTCGACTGCTGCTTCGCGGTAGGCGATGGCGCCGGCCGACGTGCCGTCATAGGCGATCACGGTCTGTCCGAAGCTGGGCGCCTCTGACACCCGGACAGAGCGCGGGATCACCGTCTCGAGCACCTGCTCCGGGAAGTGGTTGCGCACCTCGTCGGCGACCTGCTGCGCCAGGCGCGTCCTCGCGTCATACATGGTCAGCAGGATGGTCGAGAGGTGAAGCTCGGGGTTCAGATGCTTCTGGATCATCTGGATGTTGCCCAGCAGCTGGCTCAGTCCCTCGAGCGCGTAGTACTCGCACTGGATGGGGATGAGCACCTCCGACGCCGCGGTGAACGCGTTGATGGTGAGCAGGCCGAGCGACGGCGGGCAGTCGATGATGACCACATCGACCGGGTGCTCGTCGAGATAGCTCTCGAGCGCGCGGCGCAGGCGGAACTCCCGGGCGACCTGGGAGACGAGTTCGATCTCGGCACCCGCCAGGTGGATGGTGCTGGGCGCGCACAGCAGGTTGGGCGATTCCGGAGTCGGCTGCACGATGTCGGCGAAGGCGGAGTCGCCGATGAGTACGTCGTAGATGCTGTCGGTGTCGGCCGTATGAGCGACACCGAGCGCGGTGGACGCGTTCCCCTGCGGATCGAGGTCGACGACGAGCACTTTCGCACCGAGCTGCGCCAGGGCCGAAGCGAGGTTCACCGCCGTCGTCGTCTTGCCGACGCCGCCCTTCTGGTTCGAGACCGTGATAACGCGTGTGTCTCCGGTGAACTGGATATCCACGCCTTCCAGAGCTCTGCGTCGAGACGACAGGTCGGCGAGCTCGCGTGCGAGCGGCGTATCCATCCCGAAATCGTTGTTCGGCGATGCCTTGTCGGATAGTTTCACGTGAAACATCGACTCCTTCCGGGACCGCCTTCCACTCTAATCGCCGCACCGGACATGACGAACTCGCGCGATCGGTGGTTCGATGAGTTCGCGGCGTTTCACGTGAAACATACGGCGATGTCGACGCCGGGCTACGGGACGTCCCTTCGTTCGCAGAGCGGGTGCCCCTCCCGCTGCGCAGGTCCCTCCCCGATGCTCACTCACGGGAACCCCTCCGCCCTCCCTGGCACCTGACGGCGGACGGTCAGGCGTCAATCGATACCGCTACCGGGGACTTCCGCAGCCACGGCCGGCGCCGGGCTGCGGGACGTTCCCTTCGTTCGCAAAGCGGGTACCCCTCCCGCTGCGCGGGTCCCTCCCCGATGCTCACTCACGGGAACGTCCCTTCACCCGCCATCGGATTCCGCGGCCGACCGGTCAGGCATCATCGGTGTCGCTACCGCGGACCCCTTCAGCGGTCGTTCGACGCCGGGCTACGGGACGTTCCCTTCGTTCGCAGAGCGGGTACCCCTCCCGCTGCGCGGGTCCCTCCCCGATGCTCACTCACGGGAACGTCCCTTCGCCCTCCCTGGGCTCGCACCGAGTGGTCGAATCCCAGCGAGGTGCCGCACAACAATCACGGCTTACGTTTCACGTGAAACATCGGTCGATATGCGCCGGGTAGATCCGTCGTTGAAACAGCGATGTGCTCCTGCGCTAGAGCCTGTGGAGCACCACAGCCGGCAGCACAGCAACGACTCTCTGGTACGGCAACATTGTGACTCTGATCACCTGCGCGTCGCTTCGTGACCGTTTCACGTGAAACAACCCCGGCCGCGTCGCCGCATGACCCATCGGATTCGCACGGGTACTCGCGCGCGATGCAAAGCTGCCTGATAGCGCGGATGCTTTCCGCGCTCGGGCGTCATGCCCGCCGTCTGAATGAGCAACTCCCCGTGGACCGACGAGCACGCTGATGTTGCCCCTCTGAGGGCCATACTGCTGAACTCCAGCGAACGATCCGCAGTGACGCCGGTGTGCCCCCCACCCACCCGATGCACCCGCCCGTCCGCCATCCAGGAAGGGCAGCGAAGCGTTCCCGTGGGTGAGCATCGGGGAGGGACCCGCGCAGCGGGAGGGGTACCCGCTCTGCGAACGAAGGGAACGCTTCGCTGCCCGGGCCCAGAACCGAAAGACCCGGTCGCGCACGCAGGCACGATGTTTCACGTGAAAGGTGAGGGTCCCTTGTTGGTGTCCCGGAGTCCATTACTGCGACATCACAAGGTCGTGAGAACAGAGATGTGTGCAGCAACAACTGCACACTGATCCCGTCGTTCCACTGCCGTCACGCTTTTGCCATCCAGGAAGGGCAGAGAAGCGTTCCCGTGAGTGAGCATCGGGGAGGGACCCGCGCAGCAGGAGGGGCACCCGCTCTGCGAACGAAGGGAACGTTTCGCTGCCCGGCTCAGAACCCAGAAGAAGACACGGCTCCGAGCACAGACCCTCGACGTTTCACGTGAAACGTCAGGCGCGCACTCGAGCGCGGACGACGCGGGTGGTCTCGGTCAGCACGCCCTCCCCCAGCACGTCGATGGTGACGTCGGTCACCTTGTGCTTCTTCAGCACCTTCGCCGCGGCGTCGATCTCGGCCGGGACGTTGTGACCCTTCAGGAGGACCAGTTCGCCCCTGTCCTTCACGAGCGGTGCCGTGATGGGCACCAGGGTGCGCATTGCACTGACGGCACGCGCCGTGACGATGTCGAACTCCAGGCCGACATCCTCAGCGCGAGCCCGCATCACCCGCACGTTGTCGAGCTCCAGTGCCTCCACCTGCTCGTTCAGCCAGGCGACCCGGCGCTCCATGGGTTCGATCAGCGTCCACTGCACGTCGGGACGGGCGATTGCGAGCACCAGTCCGGGCAGACCGGCCCCAGACCCCACGTCGGCGACCGATCCGGAGAACAGTGGGGCGGCGATCGCGGAGTTGAGGATGTGTCGGGTCCACAACCGCGGCAGCTCCAGCGGACCGATGAGGCCGCGCAGCTCCCCTTCGGCGGCGAGGGCCGCGGTGAACCGGCGCGCGAGTGCGACACGTTCGCCGAACAGCTCGGCGGCGACGGCCGGCTCCGGCTCGACGAGCGGATTGTCGGTCATGAGATCTCCCGGTGGCTCGTCTTCATCTCGAGCGGTGCCGCATGAACGGACGGCCGAGTCCGACACCGGACGGCCACCGTTTCACGTGAAACATCAGCCTCGAGAGATCACGGTGTGACGATCCGCGCCGTCACCGTAGGACTCCGACGTCAGCCCACGCTCCGACACGATGTCGTGCACCAGCTTGCGCTCGTAGCTCGACATCGACGGCAGCGACGCCTGGGTCGCACCGTCGTCGAGCTTGGCGACGGCGGCATCCACCAGCGCTTCGAGCTGGCGCCGACGGGTGTCGCGCGATCCGCCGACATCGAGGATCATCCGCGAGAAGGAACCGGTCTTGCTCTGCACCGCCAGGCGGGTCAGCTCCTGCAGGGCCTGGACGGTGTCCGGCGATGACAGCAGCGCCAGTCCGTTCCCCTCGGCCTCGACCGAGACGTACGCACGCCCCTGCCGGACGTCCAGGGTGAGGTCGCCGTCGATGTCGACGATGTCGAGCAGCTCCTCCAGGAAGTCCGCCGCCACGTCGCCCTCGTGCTCGAGCTGCTCCACCGTCGACTCGGATGATGCCCTCAGGTCCTGCGCCGTCATGAGTTCGACCCCTTCTTCTTCGCACGCTTCTTGCCGATCGGCTGCTCGCGCTTCGGCGCCTCGGCCTTCGCGCGCTCGGCCTCCTCGAGCTTGCGCCGCTGCTCTTCCTCGTACACCGAGAGGGGAACCACCTTGCCCTCGGCGTTGATCGCCTTGCCCTTGCGTGCCAGCCGCTCCTCACGAGCCTTGGCCGCCTCCGAGCCCGGCGTCGGCATCTCGCGGATGACGAGGAACTGCTGCCCCATGGTCCAGAGGTTCGAGATGAACCAGTAGATGACGACACCGAGCGGGAAGAACACACCCGAGAAGATGAAGCCCAGCGGGAGCACGTAGAGCATGATCTTCTGCATCTGGTACGCCTGACCGGTCTTGGCCTCGGGCGACAGATTCTTCGAGATGATCTGCAGCTGCGTGATGAACTGCGACGCGATCATCAGCACGACGAGCACGACGAGGATGGTGATGGCCAGGCCGTTCTGGTTCGCCCAGGCGACGCTGAGCGTCTCGTGCAGTGAGACGCTGCCGAACAGCTTGGCGTCGTAGAACTCCTGCGTCAGCTCGTTGCTGAGCAGGCCCACACCGCTGAACGCGGGATTGTCGCGGATCTTCTGCACGTCGACGAGAACGCTGTACAGCGAGAAGAAGATCGGCATCTGGACCAGCAGCGGAAGGCAGCTCGACATCGGGGTCGTGCCGTGCCGCTTGTACAGCGCCATCGTCTCGCGGCTCATGGCCTCACGAGAGAGCTGATCGCGCTTACCCTTGTACTTCTCCTGGACTTTTCGCAGTTCAGGAGCGATTTCCATCATCTTCCGCTGGCTCTTGATCTGCTTCACGAACAGCGGGAAGACCGCCGCGCGCACCACGATCACCAGACCTACGATGGACAGCACCCAGGTCAGACCGGCGGCCGCCGGCATCCCGATCAGCGTGAACAGCGAGTGCCACGCGACGAGGATGAGCTCCACGACCCACTTCAGCGGCCACAGGATGGTGGCGAACAGATCGAACCCGCCGCCGGATCCCGGCGCGGGTGTGGAGGTGCTTGCGAGCAGAAGGTCAAGACCCACTGTTCAGTCCTTTCGAGCAGGTACGACGAACCCGCGGGGGGTCAGTTCGTATCGGAAGTGAGCGTGCGGACGGACGTCATCGACGCCACCCTTGCTCCACGGATTGCATCGCAGGATGCGCCAGGCCGAGAGCACCGCTCCCCGCACGGCGCCATGCTGCTGAACCGCCCCTACAGCGTACGCGGAACAGGATGGGTAATACCGACAGACGTCTCCGTACAGCGGTGAGATCACCGCACGGTAGGCCGTGAGGAGTGCCAGTACGAGATTGCGGGGCAGAGCCGGGATGCTGCGCAGGACATCGGAGCCACGGAAGCGGGCGGTGCCGAACGCGTACGACGGCAGCGCGCTCATGAGCGCACCGGGCCCGCAGCCAGACGGTTCAGACAGCGTGCGACATCCGCACGCAGCTCGGCGAACCCGGCGGTGGCGGATGCAGGAAGGGCACGGATGACGACATCCGTGCCCTCAGGGATCGTGTCGCGGAACTCGGCGCACACCGCTTTCAGACGACGGCGCACGGTGTTGCGCACGACGGCCGATCCCACCTGCTTGCTGATGATGAACCCGAATCTCGGTGCTCTCGGCTCCGAGCCGGGCAGCAGCGACGTCACCAGGCGCGGCCCGCCGCACCGCGTGCCCCGACGGACCACCTGGCGATAGTCGACGCCACGGGTCAGTCGATTCTGCCGGGCGAGCACGGCGGGTCCCGGCGAGGGCTTACGCCGAGAGCTCGGTGCGGCCCTTCGCGCGGCGGGCCGAGAGGATGGCGCGGCCGGCGCGGGTGCGCATACGGGCGCGGAAGCCGTGCTTCTTGGCGCGACGACGGTTGTTGGGCTGGAAGGTGCGCTTGCTCATGGAATCACTCCGGGGATGGTGTCACCGGGGGTTGTTCGTCCGGAGACAGAGGGTACTGCCAAAAGGCATAAGTCAACCGACTAAGGGTACGACCTGCTCCGGCGCAGGGCAAATCGGCCGCCGAGTGCCGCTGTGCACCCGTCGAGTTGCGCACACCCATTATCCACAACGGTGGAGTTCACGTCGCACACCGACACACCCGCGTGTTTCCGGGGGCGGCTTGCTGTGGACAGCCGCGCTGACTACCGTTGCACACGACGTTATCCACAGGGGGAGATCACGCCGGACGGCGGCTTTTCCACAACCTCCCGAGATCACCCGGAGCACCATGACCTCTGCAGCCCAGCCCGACGTGCCGATCTGGTCCCAGGTGCAGGAGCGTCTCGCGGCCGATGCACGGGTGACGCCGCAGCTGCACGGCTTCCTCAGCCTCGTCGTGCCGGCCGGCGTGATGGGCGGGGTGCTGTACCTCGACGTTCCCAACGACCTCACCGCGGGGCAGATCAACAAGCGTCTGCGCATCCCGATCATGGAAGCGCTGTCGTCGATCGGCGACGAGGTCAGCTCCTACCGCACCGTCGTCAACCACGAGCTCGCCGACCAGCCCGGTCCGCCGATCACCGTTCCCGAGTTCGCCACCCAGGAGCCGGCGCGCATCGAATCGCCGATCGAGCAGCAGCAGCCGACGCCCCTGCGACACGAATCCCGGCTGAACCCGAAGTACACCTTCGACAACTTCGTCATCGGGCAGTCCAACCGCTTCGCACACGCAGCCGCGGTGGCCGTGGCCGAAGCACCGGCCAAGGCGTACAACCCGCTGTTCATCTACGGCGACTCCGGCCTGGGCAAGACGCACCTGCTGCACGCGATCGGCGACTACGCGCAGTCGCTCTACGCGGGGGTGAAGGTGAGGTACGTGTCGAGCGAGGAGTTCACCAACGACTTCATCAACTCGATCGCGAACAACAGAGGCGCCGCCTTCCAGAGCCGCTATCGCGAAGTCGACATCCTGCTCATCGACGACATCCAGTTCCTGCAGGGTCGCGCCGAGACCCAGGAGGCGTTCTTCCACACCTTCAACCAGCTGCACGATCACAACAAGCAGGTCGTGATCACCAGTGACGTCGCGCCCAAGCTGCTCACCGGCTTCGAGGACCGCATGCGCAGCCGGTTCGAATGGGGTCTCATCACCGATGTGCAGGCGCCCGACCTCGAGACGCGCATCGCGATCCTGCGCAAGAAGGCCCAGAGCGAATCGCTGCACATCCCCGACGAGGTGCTCGAGTACATCGCCACCGTGGTCTCGTCCAACATCCGCGAGCTGGAAGGCGCCCTCATCCGGGTCTCGGCCTTCGCGAGCCTGAACCGCTCGTCGCTCGACATCTCGCTGGCACAGACCGTCCTGAGGGACATCGTCGACACCGCCGAGGACAACATCATCTCGCCGACCGACATCATCACGGCGACGGCGGCGTACTTCAAGCTCACGGTCGACGACCTCTACGGCTCGAGCCGATCGCAGCAGATCGCCACAGCGCGACAGATCGCCATGTATCTGTGCCGCGAGCGCACCAGCCTGTCGCTGCCGAAGATCGGGCAGCTGTTCGGCAACCGCGACCACACCACCGTGATGTACGCGTACAAGAAGATCAGCGAGCTCATGAAGGAACGTCGCTCGATCTACAACCAGGTCACCGAGATCACCACGCAGATCGGCCGCCGCTGAGTCGTCGCGCGACGACGGCGCCGCCGGTTCGGGTCTGCACGGTGAGCGTTCGACCGTCAGGGCGTGTCCACGAGGGACTTTCCGCAGGGTCTGTGGATAACTTGTGGAATCAGGTCGCCCACAACCGCTTCGGACCCCTCGACCTGTGGATAACCGGTCGGCACCGCTCTTGCGACAGAACCCCGGAAACCCGCGGATTCCTCAGGACGTCCACATCTCACACAGCTGTAGTTTCCTACTCGCGACTGATATCCACCGAGTTATCCACAGTATCCACAGCTGTTAACACCGTTAAGAGATTCATCTTCATCAAGGGTTCTCCGATGACCGGAGGGATGTGGAGGGATCGCCGCAGACGCACGGATCCGGGGTGGTGAGCGGCCTGTCGTGTACGGCTAGCATGGGATGGCCTGTAGCGGGTCGAGTGCGCTGCAGCGACCGACAACGAGGGAGCGCCCGTGAGGTTCCAGGTCAATCGCGATGTGTTCAGCGAAGCTGTGTCCTTCGTCGTCAAGCTGCTGCCGCAGCGCAACCCTCAGCCGATCCTGGCGGGTGTGCTCATCGAGGCATCCACGGAAGGCCTCACTCTCTCGGCATTCGACTACGAGGCATCCGCCCGGACCACGATCGAGGCGACGGTCGACGACCCGGGCACGATCCTCGTGCACGGCCGTCTGCTCTCGGACATCGCCAGCCGCCTCCCCAACGCTCCGATCGAGATCGCCGTCGAAGAGGACGGCGGTATCGCGGTCACCTGCGGTTCCGCGCGCTTCACACTCGCGGCGATGCCCGTCGAGGAGTACCCGTCCATCCCCGAAGTCACCGGTTCGACGGGTGTCGTCCCTGCCGAGGACTTCGGCACGGCGATCGCGCAGGTGGCCTTCGCGGCATCCCGCGACGACGTGACTCCCGTGCTCACAGGCGTGCAGCTCGAGGTGTCGGGCACGGATCTCAGCATGGTGGCGACCGACCGCTACCGCGTCTCGCTGCGGGATGTGCCGTGGGACGGCGAGGGTGCCGAGCAGACCGCTCTGGTGCCGGCCCGCACCCTCACCGAGGTGGGCAAGACCTTCGCCCACGCGGGCAACATCGAGGTGGCGTTCTCCGGCGCCGGCGATCGCGAGATCATCGCGTTCACCGCGGGCAACAAGACCGTGACGTCGCTGCTGATCAAGGGCAACTTCCCGCCGGTGCGCCGACTGTTCCCCGAGCAGACCGATCACTACGCGGTGGTGAACACCGCCGACCTGATCGAGGCCGTGCGGCGTGTCGCCCTGGTGCTCGACCGGTCGGCGCCGCTGCGTTTCACGTTCAGCAACGACAGCGTCACCATGGACGCCTCCGGCAGCGAGCAGGCGCGGGCATCGGAGTCGGTCGACGCGCACCTGAACGGCGGCGACGAGGTGACGCTGGGACTCAATCCCCAGTACCTGCTCGAGGCGCTCGGCGCCGTCAAGAGCGAGTTCACCCGCGTCACGTTCACGTCGAGCGACAACGCCAACAAGCTCAGTCCGGTGCTCATCACCAGTCAGACGTCGGTCGATCAGGCCGGCCTCGACTCGTTCAAGTACCTGCTGCAGCCCAACCTGCTTCTGCGCTGACCTTCGCTCTCCCCCACCGCATCCGGTCGTCCCGCAGGGGCCACCGCGCAGCCCGGCGTTGTCAGACCCGAAAGGTAGGCTGATGCGGTGATCGTGGAGCACCTGAACCTGGTCGACTTCCGCAATTACGCGACCGCGGATCTGACACTCCACCGCGGCCCGAACGTCCTGGTGGGCAGCAACGGCCAGGGTAAGACCAACCTCGCCGAGGCGATCGTCTTCCTCGCGACGCTCGGCTCGCACCGGGTCTCGTCCGACGCACCGATGGTGCGAGACGGGCAGGAGTTCGCGGTCGTCCGCGCGCGTCTCGCTCACGGCACACGCACGGTGCTGACAGAGGTGCAGCTCAACCGGCAGGGATCCAACCGGGCCCGCATCAACGGCTCGCCGGCGAAGACCAACGAGCTTCCCCGCTACGCGCACGTCGTGCTGTTCGCCCCGGAGGACCTGCAGATCGTGCGTGGCGATCCGTCGTCGCGCCGCCGGTTCGCCGACCAGCTGCTCATCCAGCGCACACCGCGGCTCGCCGCCGTCATGGCGGACTACGACCGGGTGCTCCGTCAGCGCACCGCGCTGCTGAAATCGGCGCGCGCCCGCGGCGTCCGCGGTGAGGGGCTGTCGACCCTGGACGTCTGGGACGACAAGCTGGTCGCCCTCGGTGCCGAGATCATCCATGCCCGCATCCGGCTGGCCGCCGACCTGCACGGACCGCTGATCGACGCCTATGCCGCGATCGCGGGAGCCGACCACCGTCCGCAGCTCGACTGGGCGCTCTCGGTGCGCGGCGGCGACCCCGAGGAAGGAGAGGCGGAAGCCGACGACGCGCGCGGCGAGATCGCCGACCTCTTCCGTGCCGCCCTGCATCACAAGCGCGCGAAGGAGATCGAGCGGGGTCTCACGCTCGTCGGTCCGCACCGCGACGATCTGATCCTGCGGGTGCGGGATCTGCCCGTGAAGGGCTATGCCTCCCACGGTGAATCGTGGTCGATGGCACTCGCGCTGCGACTGGCGTCGGCAGAGCTGCTGCGCGCCGAATCGCCGGCCGGCGACCCGGTGCTGATCCTCGACGACGTCTTCGCGGAGCTCGACGCCGATCGCCGGCAGCGGCTGGCCTCTCTGACGTCCGGATACGAGCAGGTGATCGTCACGGCGGCCGTGGAGAGCGACATCCCCGAGGCGCTGCACCGTCACGTGGTGCGCATCGCCGCGGGTACGATCAGCGACGAGCGGGAGGATCCGGATGCCGGAGACGATCGCTCCCCCAACGGAACCGAGGATGCCGATGACCGACCCGCAGCCTCCTGAGACCGTCGCCACCTATCTGCGGCTGCGCGGGCTCAAGCCCAGCTCGAAGAACTGGAAGCGCAAGCGCCGGCTGATCGCCGACGACGACAACGCGCCGTTCACGAAGGGTCGCGATCCTGGCACGTTGGGCGACGTGCTGGCGAAACTCACCAAGGACTCCGGCTGGGAGAAGACCCTGGCCGCCGAGGACCTCGTGCGTCAATGGGCGGAACTGGCCGGCGCCGACACCGCCAAGCACTCCGAGCCGGTGTCGCTGCAGCGCGGGGTGCTCACCGTGAAGTGCGACTCCACCGCCTGGGCGAAGAACCTGCAGTTCATGCGCGCGGTGATCATGACCCAGATCGGCGAGCGCTATCCGGATGCGGGCGTGGAGAACATCCGGTTCATCGGACCGGACGTCCCGTCGTGGAAGTGGGGTCCGAGAGTCGTCCCGGGACGCGGTCCACGGGACACCTACGGGTAGGGCACCATGCACGACCCCTCAAGCGCTCAGATCGGCACACACGGCGTTTGAGCGCCACATCGGGTCGCCGAACCCGCTAGAATGGAGGTGAACTTTCGATGTGGAGAACCATTTCTGATGACGCCTGAATCCCCTGCTGACGACCACGACGCTTCGATGAGCTCGGAGAACCCAGGGGGGATGGAGCCGCAGACCTCGAACCGGGTCGAAGGCGAGTACGGCGCCGATTCGATCCAGATCCTCGAGGGACTCGAGGCCGTGCGCAAGCGGCCCGGAATGTACATCGGCTCGACGGGTCCGCGTGGATTGCACCACCTGGTGTACGAGATCGTCGACAACTCGGTCGATGAGGCGCTCGCCGGCCACGCCGACAGCATCGATGTCACGATCCTCGAGGACGGCGGCGTGCGCGTGGTGGACAACGGCCGCGGCATCCCGGTCGACCCGCATTCCTCCGACCCGACGAAGTCGACGGTCGAGGTCGTCCTCACGATCCTGCACGCGGGCGGCAAGTTCGGCGGCGGTGCGTACGCGGTCTCGGGCGGTCTGCACGGCGTCGGCTCCTCCGTCGTGAACGCGCTCTCCACGCGCTTCGACGTCGAGGTGAAGCAGAAGGGTCACGTCTGGCGGCACAGCTTCGCCGACGGCGGTGTGCCGCAGCAGTCCCTGGAGAAGGGCGAGGCGACCTCTGAGACCGGAACCAGCATCACCTTCTGGCCGGACGCCGAGATCTTCACCGAGAGCGTCGAGTTCGACTACGACACGCTGCGCACCCGGTTCCAGCAGATGGCGTTCCTGAACAAGGGACTGCGCATCGCCCTGCGCGACGAGCGTCCCGCGTTCGCCCTCGAGATCGAGGAGGAGGGCACGGTCATCACGAAGCAGCCCTCCGACGTGTTCCTCTACGAGCGCGGCCTGGTCGACTACGTCGAGTACCTCAACCGCGTGCGGCATGCCGAGGTCGTGAACGAAGAGGTCATCGCCTTCGAATCGGAGGACACCCAGCGCAAGATCTCGCTCGAGGTCGCGATGCAGTGGACCACCTCGTACACCGAGAACGTGTTCACCTACGCGAACACGATCAACACGCACGAGGGCGGCACGCACGAAGAGGGCTTCCGTGCGGCGCTGACCAGCCTGGTGAACCGCTACGCGCGGGCGAACAACCTGCTCAAGGAGAAGGACGACAACCTCTCCGGCGACGATGTGCGCGAGGGTCTCACCGCGGTGATCTCGATCAAGCTCGGCGAGCCGCAGTTCGAGGGCCAGACGAAGACCAAGCTCGGCAACACCGAGGCGAAGGCGTTCACGCAGAAGATCGTGAACGACCAGCTCGGCGCCTGGTTCGACCGCAACCCGACGCAGGCGAAGAACGTGATCCGCAAGGCCATCGACGCGGCCACGGCCCGCATCGCGGCCCGCAAGGCCCGCGAGACCGCCCGCCGCAAGAGCGTGTTCGAGTCGGCGGCGATGCCCGACAAGCTCAAGGACTGCACGAGCAAGGACCCGTCGATCAGCGAGATCTTCCTCGTCGAGGGTGACTCCGCCGGCGGCTCGGCCGTGCAGGGTCGCGACCCGCACACCCAGGCGATCCTGGCGCTGCGCGGCAAGATTCTGAACGTCGAGCGCGCCCGGCTCGACAAGGCGCTGGGCAACAAAGAGGTCCAGGCGATGATCCAGGCCTTCGGCACGGGCATCGGCGAGGACTTCGACATCGAGAAGGCCCGCTACCACAAGATCGTGCTGATGGCGGATGCCGATGTCGACGGTCAGCACATCACGACCCTGCTGCTGACCCTGCTGTTCCGCTACATGCGCGGCCTCATCGAGGCGGGTTTCGTCTACCTGGCGATGCCGCCGCTGTACCGGCTGAAGTGGACGAACTCGCCGCACGAGTACGTGTACTCCGATGCCGAGAGGGACGCGCTTCTCGAGCATGGACTGGCGAACGGCAAGCGCATCCCGAAGGATGCCGGCATCCAGCGCTACAAGGGTCTCGGCGAGATGAACGCCAAGGAGCTGTGGGAGACCACGATGGACCACACCACGCGGACGCTCCGCCAGGTCACCATCGACGACGCCGCGGCGGCCGATGAGATCTTCAGCGTGCTGATGGGCGAGGACGTCGAGTCGCGTCGCACGTTCATCCAGCGCAACGCCAAGGACGTCCGCTTCCTCGACATCTGATACCCACACACACACCACCGCTGCACCGCGGTGATGACGACAGCTACATAGGGCGAAGGGATGCCGCGTGAGCGAGCATCGGGGTGGCGCGCCAGCGCCGGGGCCCCCGCTCTGCGAGCGAAGCGGCATCCCGCAGCCCGGCCCCACCAGCATCCCGGCCCAAGACGCATCCGGAACAGAGAAGACACATGACTGACGAAGAACGCCCCGACATCACCGAGGGTCACGAGCACGGCCGCATCGACCAGGTCGACCTGCAGGCCGAGATGCAGCGGTCGTACCTCGACTACGCCATGGCCGTCATCGTCGGCCGCGCGCTGCCCGACGTGCGCGACGGGCTCAAGCCCGTGCACCGCCGGGTGATGTACGGCATGTACGACGGCGGCTTCCGCCCCGACAAGTCGTTCTCGAAGTGCGCCCGTGTCGTCGGCGAGGTCATGGGTCAGTACCACCCGCACGGCGACACCGCCATCTACGACGCGCTCGTGCGCCTCGTGCAGCCCTGGTCGATGCGCTACCCGCTCGCTCTCGGTCAGGGCAACTTCGGCTCGCCCGGCAACATGGGTGCCGCGGCCCCGCGGTACACCGAGACGAAGATGGCTCCGCTCGCGCTCGAGATGGTGCGCGACATCGAAGAGAACACCGTCGACTTCTCCGACAACTACGACGGTCAGACCCAGGAGCCGAACGTGCTCCCGGCACGCTTCCCGAACCTGCTCGTCAACGGATCGGTCGGCATCGCGGTCGGCATGGCCACCAACATCCCGCCGCACAACCTGCGCGAGGTGGCGGATGCCGCGCTGTGGGCACTCGACAACCCGGGCCTTCCCCGCGACGAACTGCTCGACGGGCTCATCCAGCGCATCCCCGGACCGGACTTCCCGACCGGTGCGCAGATCCTCGGCACCAAGGGCATCCACGAGGCGTACCGCACCGGTCGCGGCTCCATCACGATGCGCGCCGTGGTCGAGGTGGAGGAGATCCAGGGCCGCACCTGCCTGGTCATCACCGAGCTGCCGTATCAGGTGAACCCCGACAACCTGGCGGTCAAGATCGGCGAGCTGGCCCGCGACGGCAAGATCACCGGGATCGCCGACATCCGTGACGAGTCGTCCGACCGCACCGGTCAGCGTCTCGTCGTTGTGCTCAAGCGCGACGCGGTGGCGAAGGTCGTGCTGAACAACCTGTACAAGCACACCCAGCTGCAGGAGAACTTCGGCGCCAACATGCTGGCGATCGTCGACGGCGTGCCCCGCACGCTGGCTCTGGACGGCTTCATCGCGAACTGGCTGGAGCACCAGCTCGACGTGATCGTGCGGCGCACGAAGTTCCGGCTCGCCAAGGCCGAGGCGCGCATGCACATCCTGCAGGGCTACCTGAAGGCGCTGGACGCGCTCGACGAGGTCATCGCGCTGATCCGCCGCTCCCCCACCGTCGAGGAGGCGCGGGAGGGCCTGAAGTCGCTGCTCGACATCGACGACGACCAGGCACAGGCGATCCTCGACATGCAGCTGCGCCGCCTGGCCGCGCTGGAGCGACAGAAGATCATCGACGAGGCGACCGATCTCGAGGTCCGCATCGCCGACTACCGGGAGATCATCTCCACCGAGTCGCGCCAGCGCGACATCGTGCGCACGGAGCTCACGGAGATCGTCGACCGCTACGGCGACGAGCGGCGTACGCACATCCTGCACGGCTTCGACGGCGACATGTCGATGGAGGACCTCATCCCCGAAGAGGAGATGGTGGTCACGGTCACGCGCGAGGGGTACATCAAGCGCACCCGCAGCGACAACTACCGTTCGCAGCACCGCGGCGGCAAGGGCGTCAAGGGCGCGCAGCTGCGGGCCGACGACCTGGTCGAGCACTTCTTCGTCACCACGACGCACCACTGGCTGCTCTTCTTCACCGACAAGGGCCGGGTGTACCGCACCAAGACGTACGAGGTGCCCGAGGCGGGTCGCGACGCCAAGGGCCAGCACGTGGCGAACCTGCTGGCGCTGCAGCCCGATGAGAAGATCGCGCAGATCCTCGACATCCGCGACTACGGCATCGCGGAGTACCTCGTGCTCGCCACTCGCGGCGGGCTGGTGAAGAAGACGCGCCTGACGGAGTACGACACCAACCGCCAGGGCGGCGTGATCGCGATCCGCCTGCGCGAGGAGGACGAGCTCGTGGGCGCCCTGCTGGTGAACAGGGAGGACGACATCCTGCTGATCAGCCGGCGCGGCATGTCGGTGCGCTTCCAGGCGACCGATGAGGCGCTGCGTCCGATGGGCCGAGCCACGGCCGGTGTCACCGGCATGAAGTTCAAGGGCGACGACAGCCTGCTGTCGGCATCCGTCGCAGCCCCCGGCCACTTCGTGTTCGTCGTCACCGACGGCGGCTACGCGAAGCGCACCGCGGTCGAGGAGTACCGCCTGCAGAACCGCGGTGGAACGGGTATCAAGGTCGCCAAGCTGAACGACGATCGCGGCGTTCTCGCGGGCGGTCTGATCGTCGCTGCGGACGACGAGGTCTTGGTGGTTCTCTCCAGCGGCAAGGTGGTACGCTCTGCCGTGGCCGAGGTGCCCGCCAAGGGCCGCGACACCATGGGAGTCGTGTTCGCCCGCACCAAGGATGATGACCGCATTCTCGCGATCGCGCGCAACAGCGAGCGAGGTCTCGCAGAAGACGACGAGGCGGAGACCGGCACCGCAGAGGCCGCGACCCCCGAAGCCTGACACCCCCGAAGAGAGCAAGAGGCATGAGCACAGTAGCCGACAAGCTGGCAAAGAAGTCCACGCGCAAGACCGGCGGCAAGCAGGTGCGCCTGCGTCTGGTCTACGTCGACTTCTGGTCGGCCGTGAAGCTCTCGTTCCTGGGAGCGGTGGCGCTGGCGATCGTGACCATGGTCTCGTTCTTCCTCATCTTCATGGTGCTGCAGGCGACGCAGGTGCTCGCGCAGGCGAGTGACTTCCTCGACACCATCACCGACGGCGCGATCAACCTGCAGAGCCTGATCGGGCTGCCGCAGGTGATGGCGTTCGGCGCGGTCGTGTCGATCCTTAACCTCATCGTGTTCACCGTGTTGGGAGCCGTCGTCGCGGGGATCTACAACCTGGCGGTGAAGGTGACCGGCGGGCTGCTCGTCGGTTTCATGTCGAACTGACTCGTTCTGGGGCGGGCGCGGGGATGTTCCCTTCGTTCGCAGAGTGGGGCCTCCGCTTCGCGGCCCCTCCCAATGCTCACTCACGGGAACATCCCCGCGCCCTCTCTGACGGGGTGGGAGCACGACGCTGCGCGCGTGCGGGGAGAGAAGTGGGAAGGGCGGGATGCCATCGGCATCCCGCCCTTCGCTGTACCGGTGGTGGCGGCAGGCGAGGTGCGGGCGTAGCATAAGGAACGGAGCGTTTCTTATGGAGGACGTCATGAGTAGCATCGCGAGTGGTCTCGCCGTCGTCGGGCTCGAGGAGCTGGGCAAGGGCGATCTGGACGTCGCGGGCGGGAAGGCGGCGAACCTCGGAGAGCTGATCCGGGCCGGGCTTCCGGTGCCGGACGGCTTCGCGGTCACCACCGACGCGTACGCCGCGGCCGCCGAGGCGGTCGGGTTGGCGGAGCGGGTGGACGTCGGCGAGCCGGCGGAGCTGCGGCGGATGCTCGAAGGGGCGCCGATCTCCGATGAACTGCGCAAAGCCGTCGTGGCGGCATACCGCGCGCTCGGTGACGATGTGCCCGTGGCCGTGCGATCCAGCGCCACCGCGGAGGATCTGCCCGGCGCCGCCTTCGCCGGACAGCAGGACACCTACCTGAACGTCGTCGGCGCGGATGCCCTCCTCGACGCGATCCGCCGGTGCTGGGCGTCGCTGTGGACCGACCGTGCGGTCTCGTATCGGCGGGAGCGCCACGTCGACCCGGCCGGCGTGCGCATCGCCGTGGTCGTCCAGGTGCTCGTGGACTCCGACATCGCCGGCGTGATGTTCACGGCGGATCCGGTCAGCGGAGCACGCGACCGCGTGCTGGTCGACGCCGCCGCCGGACTCGGCGAGGCCGTGGTCTCGGGGATGGTCACGCCGGAGCATTATGTGCTCAGTACCGAGGGCGTCCTGCAGGAGTGGACGCCCGGCCGGGCCGACGTGGCGATCCGCACGACCGCCGGCGGCGGGGTGCGGCACGACACTCCAGCGACCACGAGCGGCCGGCTGCTCACCGCCGGGCAGCTGCGCACCCTCGCCGAGCATGCCCGCGCCGCCGTGGCGCACTTCGGCCGGCCGCAGGACATGGAGTGGGCGATCGCCGACGGCGAGGTGTTCATCCTGCAGGCGAGGCCGATGACGGCGCTCCCGCCCGAGCCGATGAGCCTCAACCGACGGCAGCGCGTGCAGAGCATGATCTTCAGCGAGTATCTGCCGGTGCGGCCGTACCCGATGGACGTCACGACCTGGCTCGGCCGCGGTCCCGCCGAGATGATGCGCCAGATCACGGAGTACTACGGTCTGCGCGGCGCGTTCGTCGACTACCTGCGCGAGGAGGACGGCGTCGTCACCCGCTTCGTGCCGCCGAACCCGCACCCCGGGCCCGGCATCCTGCGCACCCCGATCACCCTGGTGCGCAAGGCGAAGCGGTTCCACCCGGAGCGCTGGCAGGACGACCCGCGACTGGCGCAGCTGCTCGCCCGCGCCGACGAACTCGACGCTCTGCCCTTGCGCGAGCTCGGCTGGCGGGCACTGCTGCAGGTGCCGGAGCGAGCGCTGCGTGTGATCGACCTGAGCCGCGACCTGCGCATCGACTATCTGCCCGGTGCTGCTCTCGCGATCATCCGTCTCGTCGTCGTCCTCACTCTGCTCGGCCGTCGCCGGCTGCTCACCGAGCTCACCGGCGGGGCACCGACACGCACGGCGGCCTCCGAGCGCGCGCTCGCCGCACTCGCCGCGACCGCACGAGACGACGCGCCGTTGCGTGCCCTGTTCGCCGCGAAGCAGCCCGCCGGCGTCGTCGCAGAGCTCGAGAACGGCCGATTCCCGCAGTTCGCGGCGGCGCTGGAACGCTTTCGCCGCGAGTTCGGCCGGAAGGAGACCACCTCGCCGCTGCTGGTGAGTCCGCCCACCCTGGCCGAATCGCCCGACGTGATCGTCGGCATGGTGGGAGCGTTCATCGACGACCCGCCGCAGAGCGACCGGCGCTCCCGCTCCGAAGACGCCCTCGCCGAACTGCTCGCACACCCGCTGCTGAGACCGCGTCGACTGCGCGACGCCGTCGAACGCTGGGTGCGCGCGGCGCAGGCCGGTGTCGGATACCGCGAGGACAGTCACTTCTACTTCACGGCATCCCTGCCGGCGCTGCGCCGCGCACTGCTCGAGATCGGCCGGCGCCTGCATGACGCAGGCGTCCTCGACGAGGCGTTCGACGTCTTCCACCTGCGCTGGGAGGAGGTCGCGGCGGTCGCCGACGTCGACACGATGTCAGCGGATGCCGTCGCGCGACAGCGCGCCCTGGTCACCGCGCGCGCCGCTCGACGGGCCGAACTGGCCGGCATCCCGCTCGTCGACCTGCGCGACGTGGTCCGCCGCGAGCCGGACGACGACGCGCTGGTCACCGGGGCGCCTGCGGGCGGCGGGACGGCCACCGGCACGGTGCGGGTCATCCGCGATGCGAGCGACTTCCACCGGCTGCAGGAGGGCGACGTCCTGGTCTGCCCGTACACGAACCCGGCGTGGACGCCGTTGTTCCTGCGGGCGGTCGCCGTCGTCGTCGACACCGGGTCGATCGCGTCGCACGCCGCGATCGTCGCCCGCGAGTACGGACTGCCCGCGATCATGGGCACGGGCGACGGCACCATGACGCTCGTCGACGGCGACAGGGTGACGGTCGACGGGACCGCCGGCCGGGTGACCCGTGCCTGACGGGGCGGCGGCGCCGCGCTCGCGCCGCCGTGGGCAGGCGCTGATCACGGCGATCCATGCGGCGGTGCTGGCCGAGCTCGACGAGAGCGGCTACGCCGGCATGACCATGGAGCGCGTCGCCGAGCGGGCCGGCGCGGGCAAGGCTTCGCTGTACCGCCGATGGAACTCACGGGCCGAACTCGTGCGCGACACCGCGTACCACCTGATGAGTGACACGGAAGGAGCGCCCGACACCGGCAGCCTTCGCGGAGACCTGCGGGAACTCCTGCGGCGGACGGTGACGCTGCTGACCGGTCCGCTCGGCGGAGCGCTTCGCGCCGTGCTCTCCGAGGCGCTGGCCGACCGCACCCGGGCCGGGGAGATCTCCTCGCTGTCGCTGGGGATGGGACGGCGGATGATGGCCGACGTCGTGGCCCGCGCCGTCTCGCGCGGGGAGATCGACGCCCGAGCGATCACGAACGCGCGCCTCGATGTCGGCCAGGCGCTGCTGCGCGATCGCTTCCTGTTCCGCGAGGTGACCGAGAGCGACGTCGATGAGATCGTCGACACCGTGCTGGTGCCGCTGCTCGGCGCCCCGGTCGGGGCACCCGCACACCCGCGCTGAGCAAAGAAGGTAGGGAAAACCCGAACCCGGCTGTCCGGCTGCCCCCGTGTCGGCCGCCGTCGGCCCGCCGTAGCGTGGAGCCATGACCACGAATCCGACTCCCCCGCCCCCGCCGGGCGCCATGCCGAGCCCGTCGTCGGACGCCGGCGCGACCGCGGCACCCACCGCCGCAACCGCGGCATACCCCGCGGCACCTACCGCCGCGACGGCGGCCACCGCGCCGGCTTCCGGGATCACGCCTCCCCCGGCGCCGCCTGCCCCGGCCCCGCCTGCCGTCGGAGCACCCGCGGTGCCGACAGCCGGGGCGGATGCCCGCAAGCACCCGTTGCGGATCGTGCTCACCATCCTCGAGCTCGCGGCGCTCGGTGCGCTGGGCGCCGCCGTGTTCGGCATCCTCACCGCGCTGCTGGGCGTCGGGCTCGGACTGCTGTTCGTGTTCGGCGTCGGCCTGTTCGTGCTGCTCGGCCTGGTGTACGCCCTGTTCGGCGTCGCCTGGTTCGAGGTGCGCCGCGTCGGCGGCCTGTACGGCGAGGACCTCGCGGATCTTCGCTGGCGCCCGCGCAAACCGGGCTTCGGCGGCTGGATCGCCGGTGTCGCGCGGCAGGCGGTCGACGGGCGCATGTGGCGGGTCCTGGTGAACTTCATCCTGGCGTGCATCGCCGGAGCGCTCGTGCTGCGCCTGTTCTGGGGCATGGTCTGGTCGGCCGTCTTCGCGTTCGCTCCCCTGACCGGTGAAGGCGAGGTCGACGGTCCGTTCGGCAACATCGTCCCCGTCGGCTGGGCACCCGTGCTCGGACTGCTCGGCATCCTCGCCGCCGCCGCCGGCATCGTCGGCCTGGCACTGTTGCACCGTCTGCTGAGCCGCACCCTCGTGGTGCCCAGCCGTGAGGCCGAGCTGAGCGCACAGGTGCGCACCACCTCGGCGCAGCGCGCCGGCGCCGTGCGCGCCGCCGACCTCGAGCGGACCCGCATCGAACGCGACCTGCACGACGGGGTCCAGCCCCGGCTGGTCTCCGTCGGCATGACCCTCGGACTCGCGCAGCAGAAGATCGACACCGACCCCGGCGCCGCGAAGGCCCTGATCGGCGAGGCGCACACGTCGACGAAGGCGGCGATCACCGAACTGCGTCAGCTCGCCCGTGGCATCCACACCTCTGTGCTCGACGACCGCGGATTGGATGCCGCCCTCTCGGCACTCGCCGGGCGGTCGCACATCCCCGTGCACCTCGACGTGCGCATCGAGCCCGCGACGACGGGCGCCGGCGCCGGGTGCCGGGATGCCGAGGCGGCGGTGTACTTCGCCATCGCGGAGTCGCTGACCAATGCCGCCAAGCACTCCCGGGCCAGCGAATGCCGGGTCGTCGTGCGCACTCGCGACGGCGCGTTGTGGGCACGGGTCGAGGACAACGGCATGGGCGGTGCGCAGGTGCAGCCCGGCGGCGGCCTCGACGGCATCACCAACCGCGTGCTGGCGGCCGGCGGCACCGTCCGCCTCGACAGCCCCGCCGGCGGGCCGACCAGCCTGGAGGTGTCGGTGCCATGCGCATCCTGATCTGCGAGGATTCAGTGCTGCTGCGCGAGGGCCTGGTCCGCCTGCTCGAGGACGCCGGGCACGAGGTGGTCGCGGCTCTGCCCGACACGAACGGCCTGACGGATGCCGTCGCGAGTGCGACACCCGCGCTGTGCATCCTCGATGTGCGCCTGCCGCCGACCTTCACCGATGAGGGCATCCGCGCCGCGCTCGGCCTGCGAGCGTCGCATCCGGCCCTGCCGCTGCTTGTGCTTTCGCAGTACGTCGAAGAGCGCTACGCCAGCGACCTGATCGCGGCGCAGGGTGGTGCGCTCGGCTACCTGCTGAAGGACCGGGTGGCCGATGTCGCCGAGTTCGTCGAATCGGTCGAGCGCATCGCCTCCGGCGCCACGGTGCTCGATCCCGAGGTGGTGGCGCAGCTGCTCACACGGCGCAACCGGGACGAGCGGATGATGCGCCTCACCGAGCGCGAACGCACGGTGCTCGCGCTGATCGCCGAGGGCAAGTCGAACAGCTCGATCGCCGCCCTGCTGTTCCTCAGCGAGGCCAGCGTGGAGAAGCACATCACGGCGATCTTCCAGAAGCTCGGGCTGGAGCCCGAGGACGGCAACCGGCGGGTGCTCGCGGCACTCGCTCACATCGAGAACTCCGGGTCCCCGGATGCGGCACGAGACAATCAGGGAGGCGTGCGATGAACGGCACGGCGAAGAAGAGCATCACGGCGACCACGGTGGCCGTCGCAGCGGTCGGCGGGATCGTGCTGCTCGGCACGGGTGCCGCGGCGGCGAGCACCGGGTTCTCCGCGATCGGACCGCAGTCCGACGTCACCCGGATCGACGGCACCGGGATCACCGGAGTCGATATGGACGTGCGCGGCGCGGAGGTGACCGTCGAGTTCCACGACGGCGACGAGGTCGAATTGCAGATCGAGGGTGGGTCGCTTCGCGGATGGTCGCTGGACCGCGATGAGGATGAGCTCGAGGTGCGCGGTCCGGACCGCGGCTTCAACTGGTGGAGCCCCGACTGGTTGCGCCTCGAGGAGCAGCGGGTGACCCTGCTCCTGCCGCGATCGACGGCGGGACTGGACGCCGATCTCAGCCTCGATGCCGGCTCGCTGCGCGTCGACGGAGAGTTCGGCGAGCTCAGCGTGGACATGAGCGCCGGTGCGCTCTCGCTCGACGGCGTGGCCCGCTCGCTGGACGCCGAGCTCAACGCCGGGCGCGCCGACATCAACCTGTCGGGTGTCGATGAGGCGTCGTACCAGGTCTCGGCAGGCCGGGTGGTGTCGGAGCTGACCGGCAGCGCACCCGACTCGGTGGAGATCGACGTGTCGGCGGGCCAGCTCACCCTCACCCTGCCGGATGCCGAGTACGACGTGCGCCGCAACGTCTCGGCGGGCTCGCTGAACAGCGACCTCTCCGAACAGGGCGGCAGCCGGAACACGGTCCGGGCGACGGTGTCGGCCGGCACGGTGAACCTGCACGAAGGATGACGATCCGAGGGCGGGTTCCCGCCGCGAGGGGGCCCGCCGTCGGAGGGGTCGGGACGACGATCCCGACCCTGCGCTCGATTCGCTTTTCACCCATCGCATCGGGTAAAGTCTTGGAGGTTGACGGGGCTATAGCTCAGGCGGTTAGAGCGCTTCACTGATAATGAAGAGGTCCCAGGTTCAAGTCCTGGTAGCCCCACTCCGTTCGCGGAATCCCGCGGTGTTCGCGCCGTAAGGGGCCTTAGCTCAGTTGGTAGAGCGCTTGCTTTGCAAGCAAGATGTCAGGAGTTCGAATCTCCTAGGCTCCACCAGATCAGAAGGGCCCGGGTGCATACCCGGGCCTTCTTCCGTTCACCGAGACCGGACGGCCGCGGCCAGCTGGTCGAGCACCGCGGTCGTCGTTCCCCACGACATGCAGGAGTCCGTGACGCTCTGGCCTCGGGTCAGCCCCGCCGGTCCGCGCGTGACGTCGAGCTTCTGCGCCCCTGCGACGAGGTTGCTCTCCAGCATCACTCCCGCGATCGCCGACCCCTTCGCGGCGATCTGCGCGGCCAGCTCGGCGGCGACCTCGGCCTGGCGAACATGGTCCTTGCCGCTGTTCGCGTGACTGGCATCGACGACCACGCGCTCGGTCAGGCCCGCCGCCGCGAGCCGCTCCGAGGCGCGTCGCACATGCTCGGCGCCGTAGTTCGGGCCGTCCGCTCCGCCGCGCAGGATGACCGATGTGTCGGGATTGCCGGTCGTGGTCACCAGGCTGGCGCGTCCGTCCGCGTCGATCCCCAGGAAAGCCTGCGGTGCCGAAGCGGCCGCCGCCGCGTCCAGCGCCACCTGCATCCCTCCGTCGGTGCCGTTCTTGAAGCCGATCGGCATCGACAGCCCGCTCGCCAGCTGCCGGTGGATCTGACTCTCGGTCGTGCGGGCGCCGATCGCTCCCCACGAGACCAGGTCAGCGGTGTACTGCGGACTGATCGGCTCGAGGAACTCGGTGCCGCACGGCATCCCGAGCGCCGTCACATCACGCAGGAAGGACCGTGCCAGGCGCAGGCCTGCGCCGATGTCGTGACTGCCGTCCAGATGCGGGTCGTTGATGAGACCCTTCCAGCCGACGGTCGTCCTGGGCTTCTCGAAGTAGGCGCGCATCACGATGAGCAGCTCGTCGCGGTGACGTTCGGCGGCATGCACCAGGCGACCCGCGTACTCCAGCCCGGCATCCGGATCGTGGATCGAGCAGGGGCCCGTGATGACGAGCAGACGGTGATCCTCGCCGCGCATGATCGCACGCACCTCGTCGCGTGTTCGGGCCACGAGCCGCATGCCCTCGCCGCCGAGCGGAAGCTCGCGGATGATCTCGGCGGGCGAGGGGATGCTGGTGAAGGCCGCGACATGGAGGTCGGCGGTCGCCTCGGTGGTGGAGATGTGCATGGGTCCTGTCCTCGGTAGGGGCGGGACCCCGGTGCAGAGCCCGCCGAAACGGCGAAGGGCAGAGCGGATGCTCTGCCCTGTCGGCTCTGAAGGTGTCGGTGCGCGCTACATCGGCGCCGGCCCCTCCAGAGCCGACTCGAAATACGCATACCAACGGGTCATGAACATGACCATAGCGCACACTCGCCGCGTGTCCGCGCCCCCATGACCTTCATGTTGCGCGATCCGCCGTATTCTTAGGACAGGAGAGGGCCGGCCGGTCGATTCATCCGGAGGTGCGCGTGGCTGACGTCATCCGGGTGGATTCACGCGACGCCGCGGACGTCGAACAGATCTGGCGACAGTACGTGCCGTCTGCGAGGCTGGAGCGGATCGATCCGCAGCGCTTCGCGTTCCACTGGCTCTCGGTGCGACTCAGCGGCATGACGATGGTCAGGTACACCCTCACCGCCAGGGTGCACGCGGCGGTGCAGCCCGAGGATCAGCTCTTCGCCTGCCGCGTCGCCACGACCGACGGATGGGTGCGCAGCGGACGATCCGACCTCGACGTCCCCTTGCCGTGGGCCACGGACAGCACCCAGGTCGAAGCGCATTGGGCGGTGACGGCCGACGTCTCGGCCTTCATCTTCGATCGTGCCCACGCCCAGGAGCTGGCCCGCACGATCACCGGCGACGAGCTGCTGACGCTTCGCCTCACCGGTGTCTCTCCACGCACCGCGACAGCGGGCCGGCACTGGAATCGGTCGTTCGAATACCTGCTCAATGCGGTCGGACACGTCGACGACGACCAGCTGCTCGAGGCGAGCCTCATGCGTCACGCTCTGGTCACGACTCTGAGCACGTTCCATTCGACCTTCCTCGACGCCGCGGCGAAGGATCCGCACACTGCCGGGGCGTCCACCATGCGTCGGGCGGTCACGTACATCGACGAGCACGCCCACCTGGCGATCACCGTCGACGACGTGGCCAGGGCCGTGCACATGTCGAGTCGCGGCCTGCAGTACGCCTTCCGCCGCGGACTCGACACCACGCCTGCGGCGTACCTGCGCCGCGTGCGGCTCGACGGCGCCCACCGCGACCTGCAGAACTCCAAGCCCGATGTCACCGTCGGCGAGATCGCGCGGCGGTGGGGGTTCGGCAACACCTCGCGCTTCGGCGATCTGTATCGGCAGACCTACGGCCGCAGCCCGCGTGAGACCCTCGAACGGGACTGATTCCTCGGCTCAGGCCAGAATTCGTGCATCCCGCGCACAGTGTGTGCGCCCTTTGTATCGCTGCGAGTCAACCGCACCGTGCGGCGGGCCGACATGGCCTACGGTCTAGCTATATGGGATACCTCTTCTACGGCGATGCCACGGAGCCGATCACGATCGACGATCGCACGCTCGCCCACCTCAAGGTCGTGATCGCGACCAAGCTGCGCCGCAACGAGAGCTTCACGCTGTCGTGGCGGCACCCCGAAGGAGAGGCATCCGGACGCTCGACCCTGTGGCTGCACCCGTCGATCCCCCTGCGGTTCGTGTTCGATGAACCGGTGGCACCCACGCTCAGTCAGAAGTGGCTCGCGGAGCTCTCCACCTCGGCCAACACCAGCGGCGGCATCCTTCTCACCGAAGAGCACATCGAGCCGAGCGAAGAAGGCCAAGAGGACGACACTCCGCCCGACGGCATCCGCGCGGCCTGAGCGCCCCCGGGCCGACGAGACGACGAGAGGCGGCGGCTCAGCCGACGGCACGGAGCGCGTGGTCGGTCACGTTCAACCGTTCGCATCCGTCGGCGGTGACGACGACGATGTCCTCGATGCGGGCACCCCACTCCCCTGCGAAGTAGATGCCGGGTTCGATGCTGAACGCCATCCCCTCCCGCAGCGGCAGGTCGTTCCCCGGTGCGATGTACGGTTCCTCATGCACCGAGACGCCGATCCCGTGACCGGTGCGATGCAGGAAGGCCTCGCCGAGGCCGGCATCCGACAGCACTCGCCGGGCCGCAGCGTCCACCTGCGCGGCCGTGACCCCGGGACGCACCGCGTCGACGGCCGCCTGCTGTGCCCGCACGAGCACGGCGATCCGCTCCGCTGACTCCTCCGCCGCGGATCCCACGACGTAGGTGCGCGTGCTGTCCGAGTTGTAGCCGCTCGGCACCGCCCCGCCGATGTCGACCACCACGACGTCGCCCGGCGCGATTCTGCGATCCGACACCTCGTGGTGGGGGTCGGCGCCGTTCGGACCCGATCCCACGATGACGAACTCGACGGTCTCGTGGCCCTCGGCGACGATCGCCTCGGCGATGTCGGCGGCCACCTCACGCTCGGTGCGGCCGGCGCGCAGCCACTCGCGCATCCGCCGGTGCACGGCATCGATCGCCGCACCCGCCCGCCGCAGCTCGGCGATCTCGGCGGCATCCTTCACCATGCGTCCCTCGCGCAGCACCGGCGTCGCGAGCTCCAGGTTCACTCCGACGCGCTCGGCGATCGGGATGAGGTGCAGCGCAGGAAGCGCGTCCGACACGGCGACTCTCGGACGTCCGGCCGGCAGCGTCTCGATCACGAGCGCGTACGGATCGTCGCCGTCGACCCAGTCGGCGACGCGCACTCCGAGGGCGCCGGCGGCGGTGTCGCGCACCTTGGCCAGTTCCATCCGCGGTACCACGACCGTGGTCTGCACGCCCGGACCGAGCACGAGCGCCGTGAGCCGCTCGATCGTGTCGCCCTGCACACCCAGCAGGTATCGCAGGTCGGCGCCAGGACCGACGATCACGGCGTCGAGACCCGCCTCGCCGGCCATTCGGACGGCCCGCTCGAGTCGGGCGGCGTACACGGATGCGGGGAACGGCGTGGCGGTCACGCGCACAACGCTACTGCGCGCCGCCGAGCGCTGTAACCCCGCATCCGTGCACCGCAGCAGGGCGGTTCAGGATGCCGCGCGCCGCACCAGGTCGGCGAAGAACGCGCGCTCCTTTTCACCCAGCTTCGTCACGGCGAAGGAGGTCGGCCACACATCGCCGTCATCGAGGTTCGCGTTGGTCTCGAACCCGAACGTGGCGTAGCGCACCTTGAACTTCGACGCCGGCTGGAAGAAGCACAGCACCTTGCCGTCCTTCCCCCACGCCGGCATGCCGTAGTACGTCCGCGGCACGAGGTGCGGGGCGTTCTCGCCGACCAGCTCGTGCAGCGCCTCGGCGATCTCCTTGTCGGATCCGCTCAGCTCGGCGATCTTGGCGAGCACCTCGGCCTCACCTTCGCGCCGCACCTGCTCGGGATCCTTCTTCGCGCGGGAGCGGGCCGTGCGCTTCTCGCTCGCGGCCGCCTTCATCGCCTCGCGCTCCTCCGCGGTGAAGTTCGCGGTCTCTCCTGTCTTCGCCATGGTGGCCTCCTTCGTGTCTGAGGATCACACTACGGACACGCTCGCCGACGGCGCTTCTCGATTCCTGACCCGATTCCAGCCGGAGCGCACGCATTACTGTGGACGCATGGATCTGCGCGTCGCCGCCTATGCGGTCGTCACCGATGACG
The DNA here is from genome assembly GCF_042723855.1 of Microbacterium sp. NPDC058345. Lineage (NCBI taxonomy): Bacteria > Bacillati > Actinomycetota > Actinomycetes > Micrococcales > Microbacteriaceae > Microbacterium > Microbacterium sp. NPDC058345. The sequence continues at coordinate 1,187,704 of NZ_JBHXIG010000001.1, read as the reverse complement.
ACGACCGGGTGCTGCTGGCGCGGTGGACCGAGGGCAGACGGATCGCCTGGACCATGCCCGGCGGCGGATTGGAAGCCGGTGAGGACCCGGAGCGGGCGGTGCGGCGCGAACTCCGCGAAGAGACCGGATTCCGGATCGAGACGACCGAGCTGCTCGGCATCCACTCCCGGGTGATCCCCGGTTCGCAGCGCGTGCACAAGGCCGGCGTTCCGCTGCACACCCTGCGCATCGTGTACCGCGCCCGGATCACCGGCGGTGCGCTGCGCTTCGAGAAGGACGGCTCCACCGACATGGCGGGCTGGTTCACCCTGAGCGAGGTCGCCAAGCTGCAGCGGGTCAAGCTCGTCGACACCGCGCTGCGGATGGCCGGCATCCTCTGAGGCCCGGGATGGGTCAGTCCCGCGGCTTCTCGGGCTCGGAGATGTCGGCCACCACGGCGCCGTAGGCGTGGATCAGGTCGTCGGCGTCGACGAACAGGCTGTAGCCGTGCGTGCCGGCGCCCATCGCGACGCGCCGGCCGACGATCGACTCGTCGGCGTACACCGGCCAGTCGGTGGTGCTGCCGATCGGCACGATCGTGCCGCGCTCATATCCGGTGGCGGCCAGTGCCAGCTCGGCTTCGGGCAGGCGCAGCCTGTTCACGCCGACCAGCGCACGCAGCTTCGGCCAGGAGATCGAGCGGCCGCCGGGCACCAGTGCGAACAGGTAAGAGTCATCGGAGCGCTTCACGACCAGCGTCTTGACGATGTCCGAGGGCTCGAGGCCGAGCAGCGCCGCAGCCTCGTGCAGGCTTCGCGCAGCGGGGCGCTCGCGGATCTCGATCTCGAGACCGCGAGCGGATGCCGCTGCGCGCACCCGCTCGTGCGGGTCGCTCATGTTCAGGCGTTCGGAGCGGACAGCGGGTCGTCGGCCACCCAGAGCTCGTCATCGGCGCGCAGCGCCTGCCATGCGGCGACGACGACGCCGATCGCCGCGGCGGCGCCGAGCACGATGGCGACGACGGAGCCGAAGCCCATGCTCTTCTTCTTCGGTGCGGCCTTGTGCACCAAGCCGTGACGCTTCGCGTTGGCGACGTCCCATGCCGAGAGTGCGGTGCCGACGACGCCGCCCACGATGGGGACGACCTTGTCGTCGACGACGTGCTTGCCGATCTTCAGGCCGCGGTCAACGGTCGGGGCGACGCGGCGGCTGTACGCGTCCTGCACCACGGGAACCACCTGCTCGCGGTTGAAATGGCCCAGCTGGCGGCCTGCTTCGCGCGCGATGTCGGCGGCGTGGCCGACGATCACCTGCTGCGCCTCCCACAGCTGTCCCGCGTCGTTCTGAAGCTTGCGCAGTTCCTTCTTGCGCTTGCGGCTGAGGTTCACGTTGCTCTCCCGTCGGTCGGAGTCCGTTCGTGATCATCTTGCCAGACCAGGCTGGATGGCAGCAGAGACCTGGCGCGACCTTTCGTTGTGTGCGAACATACGCGTCCCCCGGCGGACCGCTCTGCGAGAATGGCAGCATGCCTCACGCTTCTCACGTCGCAACCCTGCACACCAACCACGGTGACATCGTCATCAACCTGTTCGGCGACCACGCCCCGAACACCGTCGCGAACTTCGTCGGCCTCGCCGACGGCTCGAAGGAGTGGACCGACCCGGCCACCGGCAAGCCGGGAGAGGGCCCGCTCTACAAGGACGTCATCTTCCACCGCATCATCCCGAACTTCATGATCCAGGGCGGCGACCCGCTCGGACAGGGCGTCGGCGGCCCCGGCTACAACTTCGATGACGAGATCAACATGGAGCTCAACTTCAACGAGCCCTACATCCTCGCGATGGCGAACGCCGGCCTGCGCCGCAACGCCATCACCGGCAAGGCCGAGGGCACGAACGGGTCGCAGTTCTTCATCACCACCGACCCCACCCCGTGGCTGCAGGGCAAGCACACCATCTTCGGCGAGGTCGCCGACGACGCATCCAAGGCGGTCGTCGACGCCATCTCCGCCGTGCCGACCGCCGCGGGCGACCGCCCCGTCGAGCCGGTCGTGCTGCAGTCGGTCGACATCGTCGCCGCCTGAACGACCCACTCCCCTGACCGGCGCCCCGAGAGGCGCCCGAGAGAGCACGAGCCGATCCGGATGACGACACCTGAGTTCACGAGCAATCGCGACAACTTCTGCTACCGCCATCCGGATCGGCAGAGCTTCGTGCTCTGCCAGCGCTGCATGCGCACGATCTGCCCCGAGTGCCAGACCCAGGGCCCCGTCGGAGTGATCTGCCCCGAGTGCCTGAAGGCGCAGCGCAAGGCCGAGACATCCGGGCAGCGTCGCGCCCGACGCTCCTGGGGTGGCGGCCCCGTGGCCATCGCTCGCAGTGGCCGCCCCGTCGTCACCCTCGGCATCATCCTCATCACGTCGATCATCAGCCTGCTGCAGATGGTGCCGACCATCGGGCCGGCGATCGAGGGCTCCCTGCTGTTCGCACCGCTCTACGTATACGCCGGTGTGCCCGGTCTCCCCTTCGAACCCTGGCGGCTGCTGACGACGGCACTCGTGCACGGCGGATTCATCCATCTCGCTCTGAACATGCTCGCTCTGTGGATGCTCGGTCAGAGCCTCGAGCCCATCATCGGTCGGGGTCGCTACCTCGCGATGTACGCGATCAGCGCGCTCGGCGGTTCGGTCGCGGTCGCCCTGATCGCCGACCCCCGCACGGCGACGGTCGGCGCGTCCGGCGCGGTCTTCGGCCTGATGGCGGCATTGCTCATCATCGGCAGGCACATCGGGGCGAACGTCACCGGCATCCTCGTCGTGCTCGGCATCAACTTCGTGCTCAGTTTCACCCTGCGTGGCATCGCCTGGGAGGCGCACCTCGGCGGCGCGGTCGTCGGCGCGATCGTGGCCTTCGTCTACACTCGCACGCGCAAGCGTGAGCAGCGGTCGCTTCAGACCGTGCTGCTGATTGCGGTGAGCGTCGTATTGATCGTCGTCGCCCTCTTCGTTCCTCCGCTGATCCATTTGTCCTGATCGAATGTTGTTAACAGGGCTTTCCACCCCTGTGAATAACACCGGTGTAATTCTCCCCACCCTGTGGATAACACTGGGGAGAACCGTCCCGCGAGATGCCGACTGCAGCCCCCGGCGCTCCGCAGGAGCCGCCCCAGAAGCGGGCGGAGGGATGCTCCCGAAGCGAGCATCGGGGAGGGACCCGCGCAGCGGGAGGGGCACCCGCTCTGCGAGCGGCGGGAGCCTCCCGCAGTCCGCGCCCCGATACCCAGCCCCGACGCACCCGACACAGAAGAAGGCCCCTCGCCGAAGCGAGAGGCCTTCAGAAGCAGATGCCGGCGTTCAGCGCCAGCGCGTGGTCATGAGAAAGCCGATCAGGGCGATGCCCAGTCCGATCGCCAGGTTCCAGGCGTCGATGCCGGGGATCGGGTACTGCGAGCCCGAGATGTAGTAGACCAGGATCCACGCCAGGCCGAGCAGCATGAAGCCGACCATGACGGGCTTGAACCACACGGCGTTGGGGGCGGCGTCATCGACGCCCTCCGGGCGGTCGACGGGCTCTTCGGGTACGCGAGATCGTGCCATGAGGTTCAGTGTAGCCGGGGACAATAGACTTCCCCTCATGCACGCCGACACGTCGATCCGACGCGCCCCGCGAACGTCGAGACCGCGCCCGCGGGCGACCGTCAGCAGCGTGCTCGGGGAGCTGCTGCTCACCGCCGGCGTGCTCGTGCTGCTGTTCGTCTCGTGGCAGATGTGGATCGGCGACATCATCATCGGGGCGCAGAACAACGAGAAGGGCGCCGAGCTGTCCGAGCAGTGGGCCGAGGCACCCGCGCCGGAGCCGCCGCCCGTCGCCGCCACCGAGCAGGACGGCGACGTGGTCTACGAGCCGCCCGTGCTCGAGCATCCCGACGACGCCGAGATCTTCGCGAACATGCTCATCCCCCGTTTCGGCGCCGACTACAACGTGAACATCGCCGGAGGCACCAGCCGATCCCGCACGCTCGACAAGCTCGGCATCGGCCTGTACACCCAGTCGAAGATGCCGGGTGAGGTGGGCAACTTCTCGCTCGCCGGGCACCGCACGACGTGGGGAAAGCCGTTCAACAGGATCGACAAGCTCAAGCTGAACGACGCGATCGTCGTGGAGACCCCCGAGGGCTGGTACACCTACCGGTTCCGCACCCTCGAGTACGTCAAGCCCACCCAGGTCGACGTGCTGCTCGATGTGCCGCAGATGCCGGAGATGCGGACCGACGAGAGGTACATCACCCTCACCGCCTGCTCACCCCTGTATTCGCTGGCCGAGCGCATCGTCGCGTACGGGGTCTTCGAGGGGTTCCAGCCGAGGTCGGAAGGCCCTCCCGACTCCCTCGCCCCCGTCGACGTCGCCAGTCCCTCTCTCTAGGAGTCCCGCAATGTACGCAGCCCTGTGGCGTCTGCTGCCCGGCCCGTGGTGGGTGCGGGTGATCATCCTGCTCGCGCTCATCGCGGCGGTGCTGTACGCGCTGTTCTTCTACGTGTTCCCCTGGGTGAGCCCGCTCATCACGCCGGGCGAGGTCGACCTGGAATGAGCAGTCGCGTGCTCGTGGTCGACAACCACGACAGCTTCGTGCACACCCTGATCGCGTACCTGGACGAGCTCGGCGCCCGCGTGACGATGATCGAGGCGGATGCCATCGACGCGGCGTCCTTCGCCGAGGCGGCGTCGCACCACGATGCCGTGATGATCTCCCCCGGCCCCGGAGCCCCCGCCGACGCCGGAGCATCCGTCGCGGTCGTGAGGCTCGCGGCCCGACGACGGATGCCGCTGCTGGGCGTGTGCCTCGGTCACCAGGCGATCGGCGAGGCGTTCGGAGCGGTGGTCAGCACCGCGCCCGAGCTCATGCACGGCATGGTGTCACACGTGCAGCACGACGGCTCGGCGCTGTTCGACGGCATCCCCTCCCCCTTCGCGGCCGGCCGCTACCACTCGCTCGCGATCGACGATGCGACCGTTCCGTCGGAGCTGATCGTCACCGCGCGCGCCGAGCACGGCACGGTCATGGGCGTGGCGCATCGCGATCTGCCCATCCTCGGCGTGCAGTTCCACCCCGAGAGCGTGCTCACCGACAGCGGCCACCGTCTGCTGGCGAACTGGCTCGCCGGCGTGCGGCGTGCGGGCGCCGATCAGCCGGCGACGCAGTAGCGCAGCTCGACCGCCGAGCGGATCTTCACCTCGCCGGGTGCGACCGACATGGAGATCACCGCGTTGGGCACCTGACCCTCGGTGCAGGCTCCCAGCTCGACCGGCGTCGCCGTCAGCCCGAGATTCTCGAGCTCCTCTGTGGCGGCATCCAGCGCCCAGCCGTCCATGTTCCGCACAGTGACCCTGCCGTTCGCGACCACGAGGTTCACGACGGTCCCCGGTGCGACCTCGGTCTCGGCGTCCTCGCTGGCCTCGAGCACCGTCCCGGCCGCGGCGTCGGGATCGTTCTCCTGCCGCACGGTGCCCAGCTTGAGCCGGGCGTCTTCGATGGCCTTGGTCGCGGCATCCTGCGAGAGGCCCTCCAGCACGGGCACGCTGACCGTGTTCGCGCCGGTGGACACGTACACGATGACGGACTCGCCCTTCGAGACCTTGGCGCCGGTGCCCGGGGTCGAGCGGATCACGTGGTCCTCTGCGAAGTCGGCACTCGCCTCGTCGCGCAGGTCGACCGCGAGACCCAGGTCCTCGAGCTCTTCCTTGGCTGCGCTCTCCGTCATGTCCACCAGGTTGGGAACGGTGATCGACGTCGTGGGCGTGTCGGGCGGGCGCATCGCGATCGTCACCACCCAGAACAGCACCGAGACCAGCAGCACGGCGAGCAGGGCCACTCCCGCCCAGATCCACGCGACCGGCGGGCCGGACTGCGTGCGCGTCATCGTCGTGTCGGTGCTCAGCTGGCGCAGCGAGCGCGCGGTCTCCTGCGCGTGCCGCGGGTTCGGACCGTACAGCTCGCTGGTCAGCGCGCCGATCTGCTTCCTGCTGGGCGCGTGTCCGGCGGTCGCCCCGGTGAGCGCGCTGCGGAAGCTCGCCGCATCCGGGAAGCGCTGGTACGGGTCCTTCGCGAGTGCGCGCAGCACGATCGCGTCGAGGGAGCGGGGCAGCTGCTCCTCGACCTCCGTGGGCGGCACCGGCGTCTCGCTGACGTGCTGGTAGGCGACGGCCACGGGGGAGTCGCCGCGGAAGGGCGTGCGTCCGGTGAGCAGCTCGTACAGCACCACGCCGGTGGAGTACAGGTCGGTGCGCGCGTCGACGGACTCACCCTTCGCCTGCTCCGGCGAGAAGTACGCGGCCGTGCCGATGATCTGTGTCGTCTCGGCGACCGTCGATGACGAGTCCGACACCGCGCGCGCGATGCCGAAGTCCATCACCTTCACGGCGCCCTTCTCGGTGATCATCACGTTGCCGGGCTTGATGTCACGGTGCACGACGCCGGCGCGGTGCGAGTAGTCCAGCGCTTCGAGGATGCCGTCGGTGTAGCGCAGCGCGTCGTCGACCGGCACCGGGCCCTCGGCGATGATGTCCTTCAGAAGGGTGCCGTGCACGAGTTCCATGACGATGTACGGTTCGTCGCCCGCGCCGCTGGTGGATGCCGACGCGCCCGCGGCGGGGTCGCCCGCGTCGAAGACGCGCACGATCGAGGGATGCGACATGCGCGACGCCGCCTGCGCCTCGAGACGGAAACGCGTGCGGAACGTCGTGTCACGCGCGAGATCGGGATCGAGGATCTTGATCGCGACCTCGCGCCCGAGAGTCAGGTCGTAGCCGCGGTGCACCTTCGCCATGCCGCCCTGGCCGATGACCTCATCGACGCGGTACCGGCCCGCGAGAATGCGCGGCTCTGTCGACACGTTCTCTCCCCATGGATGCAGCTCAGTGATGGTCCTGCCAGGTTACCCGGCGGAACCTGACTACTCGCCGTCGGCGGGAGGCGGATCCACTCCTTCACCCGGGTCGGGAACGACCGCGGCCTCCTGGATCGTCGTCGAGGTGCCCGAGCCGGACATGCCGGATGCGCGCTCGCCGCAGAACGCACGGTAGGTCGCGGTCACGGTCTGACCGGCGGTGCCGTCCTTCACGGTGATGACGGCCGAGTTCTGGCCGGGTGAGAAGTTCATCTTCGTGGCTCCGTCGCTGAAGGTCGCGTTGGTCACGGTGACCTCGTAGGAGCTCAGCGAGTCGGCGCCCGACGGGCAGGTGTAGCCGTTCCAGTTGACGGTCGCCTCCTGGCCCTCCGTCACGGTGCCCGGGATGCCAGGGGCCGACTGAGGGGCGGGGATGGCGACCAGGTCGGCGTAGTAGACCACCTCGATGGTCGATCCGACGGTCTGATTGCCGGAGTTGGTCACCTGGTAGATCGTGCCCTGCTCGGCCTCGGTGCTCGCCGGGTCGCCCGCAACGCACTCCGCGGTGAGGCCTTCGGCGTCGAGAGCCGCGGTGGCCTCATCGCACGTCATACCGACGAGGTTGAGCGCATCGACGTTCACCGTCTCCGGCTCCTGCGGGGTGGGCGACTCGTCGGGGGTCTCGGGTGCGGTCTGCGCGGTGGTGCGCGTCTCCGTCGGCTCTCCGTCGCCGCCCTGATTGGCGAACATGGCCCAGAGCGTGCCGCCCAGCACGAGCAGCAGCAGCACGATGAGGGCGATCAGCGGCCACGTCCAGGGGCTGCGCTTCTTCTTCTGCGGTGCTTCCTCGGCGTCCGCCTCGGGGGCGGGAAGCTGGGCCGTGGTCGGCAGGATGCGCGTGCTGTCCTCGTTGCCGATGCCGGTCAGGATGCGGGTCGCGTCGTCGGCGTTCGCCACGCCCGCGCCGGCGATCGCGGGCACGGCGATGGCGGCGGAGTTCAGGTCGCCGCGGCGCAGCGCCTGCGCGGCTCGCGAGACGGTCGCCGCCGACGACGGCCGGTCGGCGGGCTTCTTGGCGATCATCGACATGACCAGGTTCTGCACCGGCACCGGAACGGTCGCGGGCAGCGGTGGCGGCTGCTCGTTGATCTGCGCCATGGCGATCGCCACCTGCGATTCGCCCGTGAAGGGGCGCTTGCCGGCGAGGCATTCGTACGCCACGATGCCGAGCGAGTACGTGTCGGTCGCCGGCGATGCCGAATGGCCTGAGGCCTGCTCGGGAGACAGGTACTGCACCGTGCCCATCACCTGGCCGGTCGCGGTGAGGGGCACCTGGTCGGCGATGCGCGCGATGCCGAAGTCGGTGATCTTCACCCGGCCGTCGGGCGTGATCAGCAGGTTGCCCGGCTTGATGTCCCGGTGCACCAGGCCCGCCGCGTGGGCGGCCTGCAGGGCCGACGCGGTCTGGGCGACGATGTCGAGCGTCTTGTCGGCGCTCAGGGCGCCGTCGCGTTCGAGGATGGTCGACAGCGCCTCACCGGGGACGAGCTCCATGACGAGGTAGGCCGAGCCGTTCTCCTCGCCGTAGTCGAACACGCTGGCGATGCCCTCGTGGTTGACGAGGGCGGCGTGGCGGGCCTCGGCGCGGAAGCGCTCCAGGAAGCCGGGGTCGCCCATGTACTCGTCCTTGAGGATCTTGATCGCGACGGTACGCCCGATGACGTGATCCGTCGCCTCCCACACCTCGCCCATGCCGCCGATCGCGATCCGCGACTGCAGCTCGTAGCGACCACCGAACGACACACCCTGCGTCGGCCTCATCTGCCCAGCACCGCCTCTATGACCTTCTTCGCAATCGGAGCGGCAATGCCATTGCCCGAACCCGATTGACCCTTTCCTCCGCCGTCTTCGACGACGACTGCCACTGCCACCTTCGGATCATCCGCGGGTGCGAAGCCTGTGAACCACAGCGTGTGCGGGCGGGACCCGTTCTGCGCGGTACCCGTCTTCCCGGCGACATCGACGCCGTCTATTCTTGCACCCGTCGCCGCTCCGGAATCGACGCCGGCGACGAGCGCCTCCGTGATGGCGGCCGCAGCATCCTCGTCGATCGCCTGATCGAACGCCTCGTCCTGGAACTCGTGGTGCACGGCGAAGTCGTCGCCGATCACCCGATCCACCATCCGGGGCTTCATCACCGCGCCCCCGTTGGCCACACCCGCCGCCACCATCGCCATCTGCAGAGGCGTCGAGGTCACCTGTCCCTGACCGAACCCTGTCAGCGCGGTCTGCGCGTCGTCGAGCGACGTCGGGTAGCTCGACGCGGTGCTCTTCAGCGGCATCTCGAACTCGCTGTTGAAACCGAACTTCTCCGCGGTCTCGCGGATCGCCTTGTCGCCGAGCTCGACCGCGAGCTCGGCCATCGGGATGTTGCAGCTGAGCTCGAGGGCCTGACCGATCGTGGTCGTCTCGCCGTCGCCACAGGTTCCGCCCCAGGCGTTCGAGATCTGCGTGGTCGAGCCGGGCAGCTTGTAGCGCGCCGGGTTGGGCAGCGTCGAATCGATCGTCCAATCTCCCGATGCGAGCGCGGCGGCCGCGACCACGACCTTGAACGTCGAGCCGGGCGGGTTCAGCCCGCCCGCGATGGCGCGATTGTAGAGCGGGTTCGCGGGGTCGTCGACGAGGCTGTCGTACTCGGCGTTCACCGCCGCGCTGTCGTGCTGGGCGAGCGTGTTGGTGTCGAAGCCGGGCGTCGAGACCATCGCGAGCACGCGGCCGGTCGCGGGCTCGATGGCGACCACCGCGCCCTGCAGACCCTTCATCGCCTCCCAGGCGGCGCGTTGCGCCTTCGCGTTCAGGGTGAGCTCGACGCTCAAGCCCTGCTGCGGCTGGCCAGACAGGATGCGCTCGATCTCGCCGAAGAACGCGTTCGAGCCGGTGCCGGACAGGTCGGCGTTCAAGGCCTTCTCGATGCCCGTCGCAGAGCCGAGCGCGGGGTTGTAGTACCCGGTCACGGGCGCCCACATGGCGGCATCCGTGTACACCCGCTGGTACTGGTAGCGGTCGTCGGTCGGCGTCGAGGTCGCGATGGCGCTGCCGTCGACGATGATCGAGCCGCGCTGGATCTCGTAGCTGTCCAGGCGGGTGCGGGTGTTCGCGGCGTTCTGCGCCAGCTCGTCGGCGCCGATCACCTGGATCCAGCTGGTCGCGACGAACAGCGACAAGAACATGGCGAGCACCACGAAGCTCAGCCGGCGCAGTTCCTTGGTCATGCGATCACCCCCCTGCTCGTTCGACGCCTCGTGCTCATCCGATCACGACCCTCGGCTGGCGGCGCACTCCGTCGCTGATGCGCAGCAGCAGCGCGACGATGAGCCAGTTCGCGACGAGGGACGAGCCGCCCGCCGCGAGGAACGGCGTGGTGAGGCCGGTGAGCGGGATGACCCGGGTCACGCCGCCGACCATGATGAACACCTGCAGCGCGATCGTGAACGACAGGCCGGTCGCGAACAGCTTCCCGAAGTCGTCCTGCCCGGCCATGCCGATGCGCAGGCCGCGGCTGATGAACACCATGTACAGGCAGAGGATCGCGAACAGTCCGACGATGCCCAGCTCCTCGCCGAGGCTCGGGATGATGTAGTCGCTGTGCGCGAGCGGCGTGATGTACGGACGCCCCTGGCCCCAGCCGGTGCCGATCATCCCGCCGTGGGCGAGCCCGAAGATGCCCTCGACGAGCTGATAGCTGCCGCCCTGCTTCTCGATGATGTCGGGGTTGAACGCGTCGAGCCAGTTCGTGAAGCGGCCGCGCACGTAGGCGAGGATGCGAGTGGCGAAGAAGGCGCCTGCGGCGACGCCGGCGAGGCCGATGAGCACCCAGCTGGTCTTGCCGGTGGCCACGTAGAGCATGGCGACGAACATGCCGAAGATGAGCACGCCGGTGCCCAGATCGCGCTGCGTGACGATGATCAGCAGCGACAGGATCCACACCACGAGCACCGGGCCGAGCTCGCGCATGCGCGGCCAGGTGATGCCGAGGAACTTCTTGCCCACCGAGCTCAGGCTCTCGCGGGTGCGCACCAGATAGCCGGCGAAGAAGATCGCGAGGCAGATCTTCGCCAGCTCACCCGGCTGGAACGAGAACAGCCCGGCGATCGACACCCAGACGTCGGCGTTGGAGCCTCTGGCCTTGAGGAAGGGGATGAACGGCAGGATCAGCAGCACGAGGCCGACCAGACCCGACAGGTAGGTGAATCGGTAGAGCACCCGGTAGTTGCGCAGTGCGATCACCAGGGCGATCGCGCCGGCCACCGAGATCGCCGTCCACGCGAGCTGCTTGGTCGAGAACGCCGCCCAGCCGGTGAGGTCCTTGGCGATGTCGATGCGGTAGATCATCGCGATGCCGAGGCCGGTGAGCAGGGTGGCGATCGGCAGCACGAAGGGATCGGCGTCGGATGCCACCACGCGCAACACTACGTGCAGCGCGAACACCAGTACGGCGAGCACTCCGCCGATCACGAGGATCATCGGGTCGATCGTGCCCAGCGCGCCCAGCTGCACCAGGGTGAGGGATGCGCCGGAGATCGCGCAGGCGAACAGAAGCAGCCAGAACTCCCGGTTGCGCTGCTTCTGCGGCGTCCGGATCTTCCTCAGCGCCTTCATGACGCTGGTGTCTGCGGTGACGGCGGTCATGGTGCGGGGGCTTCCGTCGTGGGCGCCGGGGTCGGCGTCTCGGAGGGGGTGGGCTCGGGATCGACGGGCGGCAGAACGCTGGCGCTCAGCCGCTCGGTGATCGCCTGGGCGTCGGCGAGAGAGCGGGCGTTGATCGTGCGCTCCACGGCGGAGCGCTGGTACGAGGGCAGGTCGGCCAGCAGGATGTCGGTGTCCTGCACCTCGGTCGACAGCGAGATCGGTCCAATGCTCTGCTGCACCCCGCGGTAGATCACCACGCTGTCCTCGTCCGCGCCGACGTAGTAGCGCGTCTGGGTCCAGTTGTAGGCCAGGACACCGCCGCCGGCGAGGGCGAGCAGCGCGATGACCAGCGCGGCCAGCCAGGTGACGCGGCGCCGCCGCGCGCGGCGGCGGTCCTCTTCGATGATCTCCTCGAAGTAGTCGGCATCCGGCTCGAAATGGGTCGGCTCGTTCGCGGCCTGGCGCACCGGATGCAGCCACCCGGTGAGCGACGGACGTGCGGTGGGCACGGGAAGGTCGGACGGGTTCGAGGCCGCGCCGACGATGGTCGCGGTGCCCGACGAGAGCGGATGCGCTCCGCCGACGTCGACCAGCACGACGGTGACGTTGTCGGGAGCGCCGCCGTCGAGCGCCTGCTTGAGCAGGTTGTCGGCCGTGCGCCCCGGGGCGAGGCCGAGCCGCATGGCGCGGGCGATGTGCAGTTCGTCGACCACGCCGGAGAGGCCGTCGGAGCACAGCAGCCAGCGGTCACCGGGCAGGGTGGGCATGACGAACATGTCCAGCTCGGGATCGATGTCCATGTCGCTGAGCACGCGCATGAGCACGGAGCGGCGCGGGTGGTACCGCGCCTCCTCGAGGGTGATCCGGCCGGAGTCCACCAGGCGCTGCACGAAGGTGTGATCCGCGGTGATCTGGGTGAGCGCGTCGTCGCGGAACAGATAGATGCGCGAGTCGCCGATGTGCCCGATGACGGCGTACTCGTCGACCATGACGATGGCGCTGAGCGTCGTGCCGAGGCCCGAGAGCTCGGGGCGCTCCTTCGACGCGCGCACGAGGTCGGATGCCGCAGTGGTGGCCGCCGCCTGCAGGGCGGCCTGCGCGTCGTCGGTGCTGGTGTACGGGTGATCGAGGGCCTGCATCCGATCGACCGCGAGCGTCGAGGCCACGTCTCCGCCGGCGTGCCCGCCCATGCCGTCCGCGACGACGAAGAGGTTCGCCCCGGCGTAGCCGGAGTCCTGGTTATTGGAGCGGACCTTCCCGGTGTGGGAGATCGCGGCGCTCGAGCCCTCGAAGACCATCTCGCGGCGACGCCCTTACGACCGGAGCTCGAACGTCGTGGCGCCGACCTTGATCGGAGTGCCGATGTGCACCTGCACCGGTTTCTCGCTGAGGCGCTCGCCGCCGAGGAACGTGCCGTTGGTCGAGCCGAGGTCTTGGATGAGCCACGTGTCGCCGCGCCTGCTGAGACGGGCGTGGTGGCTGGACGTGTAGTCGTCGCGGATCACGAGACCCGATTCGCTGGAGCGGCCGATGGACATCGGCTCGGCCCCCAGCGGCACCTCGAGACCGGTCTTCGGACCGGAGGTGATGACCAGACGTGTGGCGCCCTTGCCCGCACCGCCCGAGCCGGTGCCCGCCGACGGACGCGGTGCCTGCGGCGCCGGGGATGCGGCGGCTGCCGCCTCGGCGGACATCTTGCGCACGCGCACCCCGAACAGGTCGGCGCGCAGCGAGTACACGACGCCGAAGACGAAGAACCACAGCAGGATCAGGAAGCCGATCCGCAGCAGCAGAAGCACGAGTTCGCTCATCGGATGGACTCCTTGCCGCTGACCGGGATGACGCGGAACACCAGTTCCGTGCGTCCGATGGTGAAGGAGGTGTCGGGCGTCAGCGCCGCCTCGCGGACCTTCTGCCCGTCGACCTTGGTGCCGTTGGTGGAGCCCAGATCGCGCAGCATCCCGCGCTCGCCGTCCCAGAGGATCTCCGCGTGCCGGCGGCTGGAGCCGGCGTCGGAGATGGTGATGTCGGCGTCGCTGCCGCGGCCGATGACCGTGCGGGCGCTGGTGAGCGGATGCCGCCGGCCGTCGACCTCGATGACGCCCTGCCAGGAGACGCTGCTCTCCACCGAGCCGGAGCTGATGCGCACGACGCCGGTGGCGACGCGCTCGTCGGCCTCCATGGCGATGTGCAGCGGGCCCGAGAAGCTGTAGCCCTGCGTGCGGGCATGCGTGGTGAGCAGCGCGAACAGCTCTTCGTGCAGCGCGCGGCCGAGACCCTGCATCCGCTCGTGATCGTCGGGGCTGAGCCGAACCAGGTAGTCGCTGGGGGTGATGATGCGGTCGCGGCTGACGACAGCCGCCTTGGTGTCGGCCTCACGCCGCAGGGCGGAGGCGATCTCGACGGGCTGGATGCCGCTGCGGAAGGTCTTCGCGAACGCGCTGTTCACGGCGCGCTCGAGACCTTTCTCAAAGCTGTCAAGTAGTCCCACGAGGTTCCTCTGGCATGCCGACGGGTAGGGCCATCGTAGCCAGCCCGGCTGAATGTGCGCTTCTGCGGCCCTTCCCGGGTGTCGCGGACGGGGTCGTGGCGGCCCGAGAAACCACATTTCGCATCAGACTTCTGCGCGTGCATGATGTCTCATGCACGAAGGTACGTCTCGCGATTGCGGCCCCGTGACCGGTGCTCGCCGTGTTCGGAGCTCGCCTCATCCCGTGTTAGCCTTGGGAGGTTGAGTTCTTCGGAACGCGGCACTGCGCGAGTGGCGGAATAGGTAGACGCGCTGGCTTCAGGTGCCAGTGCCTGCAAGGGCGTGGGGGTTCAAGTCCCCCCTCGCGCACAGAATGTCGAAGGCCCCGGATCATCCGGGGCCTTCGACGTTTCCAGGCACGGCTCAGGCGCTCGTGCAGCATCCGTCCGTGCAGCCGTCGGGTTCGCGCTCCCCGGTGAGCTGCGACACCGGCGCGGCGCAGCACGCGTCGCCGCGCCACGCCTCGATGCCCTCGCGAACGGCGAAGCCCGCGATCACGAGCGCGGCCAGCGAGTCGGCCCAGGCCCAGCCGAGCAGGCTGTTCAGCACGAGCCCGACCAGCAGGGCGGCCGACAGGTAGCTGCAGATGAGCGTCTGCTTCGAGTCCGCGACAGCCGAGGCAGAACCGAGTTCACGCCCGGTGCGCCGCTCGAACCAGCTCAGGAACGGCATGACCAGCAGGCTCAGGGCGGCCAGCAGGATGCCGACGGGCGAGTGCTCGGGCTCCCGCAGACCGAGGAGCGACAGCACGGCGTCGACGGAGACATAGGCGGCCAGCGCGAAGAACGACAGCGCGATGACGCGCAGTGCCGTCCGCTCGCGGCGTTCGGGATCGGATGCCGAGAACTGCCAGGCTACCGCCGCGGCGGAGAGCACCTCGACGATCGAGTCGAGTCCGAAGCCGATCAGCGCCGCCGACGAGGCCGCCCCGCCCGCGGCGAGGGCCACGACCGCCTCGACGACGTTCCAGCTGATCGTGATGGCGACGACGATGCGGATGCGACGGCGCAGGATCGCGGTCCGCTCCGGTGAGCGCAGAGCGATGGTCATCGGGCGGCCTCCGCGTCGCAGCATCCGGCAACCGCACATGCGGGATCGATGCAGGGTTCGTCCGCGTCGACCGCGAGCGTGACGTCCAGCAGTGCGGTGAGGGCGGCGGCGAGATGCGGGTCGGCGATCTCGTACCGCGTCTGCCGACCCTCCGGCTCGGCGACGACGATGCCGCACCCGCGCAGGCAGGCGAGATGGTTCGACACGTTCGTGCGGGTGAGCCCGAGCTCCTGGGCGAGTCGGCCGGGGTATGCCGGACCCTCCAGCAGCGACAGCAGAATCCGGGAGCGCGTCGCGTCCGACATGGCACGGCCCAGCCGGTTCATCACGTCGACGCGGGTGGCAAGAGTCAGCATTCACTGACTATACAGCGACCGCTGACCTGTCTGAGCTGTGGTCGAGCGGCCACCACAAAGCAGGCCGGGCTTGCCCTCTGTACTACTGTCGTAATACAGTGAGACAACCCCGGATCGACCGGGCCGCGTTCAGAGAGGTTCCCGATGCGCATCGACGATTCCCGCCCGATCTGGGCGCAGCTGGTCGATGAGTTCCGGCGCCGGATCGCCGCCGGGGAATGGATGCCGGGATCGAAGGTCTCCTCGGTGCGCGACCTCGCACTCGAGATGGGCGTGAACCCCAACACCGTGCAGAAGGCCCTCGGCGAGGTCGACCGCCTGGGGCTCACCACCACCGAGCGCACCGCGGGACGCTTCGTCACCGAGGACAGCCGCGCCGTGGCCCGCGATCGCGCGGCGCTCGCCGAATCCACGGCGGACGGCTTCGTCGCCGCCGCCACCGGACTCGGCATGACGCTCGGGGAAGCACAGGACCTGCTCGCCCGGCGGTGGGCGGCACAGGACGCCGACACCACGACCACTCACAGCGAAAGAGAGGATGCCCGATGAGAACCCAGGCTCCGCCGGCCGTCGAGATCACCGGCCTGACCAAGGCCTATCGCGGACGCCCCGCCCTCGACGGACTCGACCTGAGTCTCGCCCCCGGCCAGATCGTCGGCCTGATGGGCGACAACGGATCGGGGAAGACCACGCTGCTGAAGATCCTCGCCGGACTGCTCGCCGACTGGTCGGGCACGGTGCGGGTCAACGGACGCGAACCAGGACCGGAGACGAAGGCGCAGGTGTCCTTCCTTCCCGACGCCTCCTTCCTTCCCGATGCTCACCGGCCCGCCGACTCCGTGGCGCTGTACGCCCGGTTCTTCGCCGACTTCGACGAGGCCAAGGCGCGACGGATGATCGACTTCTTCGGGCTTCCCTGGGACCGCACCCTGAAGGAGATGTCGAAGGGGATGCGCGAGAAGCTGCAGATCTCGCTCGCCATGTCGCGGCGCGCTCGGGTGTACCTGCTCGACGAGCCGATCTCGGGCGTGGATCCGGCATCGCGCGACGTCATCCTCCGCGGCATCCTGTCGAACTTCGAGGAGGACGCGCTCCTGCTCATCTCCACCCATCTCATCCAGGACGTGGAGCAGATCGTCGATTCCGTGCTGTTCCTGCGCGACGGCAGAGTCCTGCTGCACGGCGGCGCCGACGATCTTCGCGCCGAACACGGCGTCAGCCTCGACGCTCTCTTCAGAAAGGTCTACGCAGCATGATCGGCACACTGTTCGCGCAGGAGTATCGCGCGACCCGCAAGAACCTGTTCACCGGTGTCGGCATCGCACTGCTGGTCGCGGTGGGGTCCTTCGCGGTGGCCGCCCTGCGCGTGCCGGTGGTCGGCGACCTGGGGCTCGTCCTCGGCTTCGTCGTCACCGCCGCCATCACCCCGGCGGTACTCGGCATGCTCGTCGAGAACTACTGGCGCACGATGTACGGCCGCGAGGGCTACTTCACCATGACGATCCCGGTTCACGGGCGCACGCTGTTCACCGTCAAGGTGCTGTACGGAATCGTGGCGGCGCTCGTCGGCCTGGTGATCACCGGCCTCGGCCTACTGGGTGGCGTCGTCGCGTTCGCGCTCTCGCAGGGTCGTGCGCCCGGGCAGCTCCTGAGCGAGATCATGACGAGCGTGCAGCCGTGGATGGTGTGGTTCCTCGCCGCGGCCCTGGTGCTGCAGATCGCCTTCCTCGTGATCGTCGGAGCGGCGCTCCTGTCGATCGGTGCCGAGGCGCGCTTCAACCATCTCGGTTTCGGTGCGCCTGTGCTCGGCGCGATCCTCTTCTACGTCGTGATCCAGGTCGTCACTTTCGCGGCGATCCTGCTCATCCCCTTCGGCATCGTGTTCACCGGCCCCGACGCGGGACGCCTCGTTCTCGAGAGCATGCTCGCCGACTTCGTCGAGGCGCTCGGCGCCCCAGCGGGCACCTCCGCCCCGCATGTGCTCGGACTCGGATTCGTCTTCACGAGCATCGCGATCGCCGGACTCATGGCGTGGCGCGGCGGTCGCTCGGTGGAGCGGCACACCTCCCTGCGCTGAGTGAGCACCCCGGCGGATGCGCATCCGCCGGGGGCTCACCCCCCGGCGCGCATGAACTCCTCGGCCGCCCGCACCTGGTCGTCCGAAGGACGGATGCCGGTGTAGAGCACGAACTGCTCGAGCGCCTGCAGGGTCGCCACCTCGGCGCCGCTGATCACGGTCCGCCCCGCCGCGCGAGCGGCGGCGATCAGCGGCGTCTCGGCGGGCAGCGCGACGACGTCGAACACGACGGATGCCGCCTCGATCGCGGCGGCCGGGAAGGACAGCGCATGCTCCTCCGCTCCGCCGGCCATCCCGATCGGCGTCACGTTCACGATCACGTCGGCCGTCGCGTCGCCGAGCGACGCCCGCCAGCCGAAGTCGTACAGCTCGGCCAGCCCGCGTCCGGTCGCCTCGTTGCGCGCGACGAGCGTGACCTTGCGGAACCCCGCGTCGCGGAAGGCCGCGGCTGTCGCCTTCGCCATCCCGCCCGAGCCGCGCAGCAGCACGGTGCTCGCGGGATCGAGTGCGTTGCGCTCGATCAGCTGGGCGATCGCCGAGTAGTCGGTGTTGTACGCGGTCAGCACGCCGTCGTCGTTCACGATGGTGTTGACCGAGTCGATGGCGGATGCCGTGGCGTCCATGCGGTCGACGAGGGCGATGACGTCGTCTTTATAGGGCATCGAGACCGCGCACCCTCGGATGCCGAGACCCCGCACACCGGCGATCGCCTGGGCCAGGTCTCTCGGCGCGAACGCCTTGTAGATCCAGTTCAGCCCGAGTGCCTCGTAGAGGTGGTTGTGGAACCGCGTGCCGTTGTTGCTCGGCCGGGCCGACAGCGAGATGCACAGGGTCATGTCCTTGTTCAGCATGGTCACCGCATCAGGCTACCGAGGCGGCATGGCCGGGCTCACCAGTCGCGGAACAGTCCGGCCAGTGCCGGCACGCCTCCCGCGTCGTGGGCCCGCACCTGACGGTCGGCACCGGTTCCCTCGCTGCGCAGGCGGGCGAGCTGCTCATCGACGTATGCGGCGTCGCCGAGTTCGTCGAGCACCCCACGGATGCCGGCGAGCATCCGCTCCACCGCCCGCCATGCGGGCTCGGTGCTTCCGTCGGGGCGGAACAGGTGCGCCCGCATGCCGTGCCTGGCCGCGAGCCACATCGAGGCGTCGAGCTCCCCGTCCTGCGGGACGCTCTCCGGCAGGTCCGAGGCGCACACGATGGCGCGGGTCAGCGCGGTGATCAGCAGCGTGTCCTGCACTCGCAGTTGAGCGTCGGCGACACGGACCTCGACCGTCTCGTATCGCTCCGACAGTCGGACGGCCCACGACACCGAGGAGCGAGACGGAAGCAGTCCGATCCCCATCAGCCGATTGAGCGCGTCATGATAATCCTCGGCGTCGTGGAAGGCGGGTGGGCACCACGAGGCCGGAAGCCGGCGGATCATGATGCTGCGCCAGCTCGCGAACCCCGAGTGCCTGCCCTGGGCGAAGGGTGAGTTCACGCTGAGCGCCAGCAGCACGGGCAGCCATTCGCGCACCCGTCGCATCGCCCGGACGCGCTCCTCATCGCCCACGACGTGCACGTGGACGTGCAGTCCGTTCACGACGTGCTCCAGAGACAGCCGACCGAACAGCTCGGCGACCTCGTCGTAGTGCGGGGTCGCCATCACCTGCGCCGCGCCCGCGAGCGCGTACGGCGCGCCGGTTGAGGCGATGAGACCGCCCCCGGGTGCGCAGTCAGCCAGCATCCCGCGCATTCCGGAGAGCTGCTCTCCGGCTTCGGCGAGCGTTCCCAACGGCGCCGTGGCGCTCTCGATCTGACTGGTCAGGAACTCGGAGGTCAGCCGGCCACCGCCGGGGAACGCGCCGAGAACCTGCGAATGCAGTTCGGATGCCGAGACCGGGACGAGCGCGTGGGCGTCGACCAGCACGAACTCCTCTTCGATTCCGAAGCGCGTGGTGAGCGGCATCCGGGCTCCTTCCCGTCGCGCCGGCGGCGCGGGTGTCGCTGCTCTGACGAGAGCGCGCCGCCGGCCCGTGAAGGCCGGCGGCGTGCTCAGGGTGCGGCGAGATCATCCGTGGACGGTCAGCGCCGCGACGATCGTCACTTGTCGTCGTCGAAGGCGTCCTTCACGTCGTCGCCGAGCTTCTTGGTCTCGGCCTTGGCCTGGTCGAGCTTGCCCTCGGCCTGCAGGCTCTCGTTGTCGGTCGCATCGCCGACACCCTCTTTGGCCTTGCCGACCATCTTCTCGACGTTGTGCTTGGCGTCATCCATTGCGCCCATGTCACTCCCTTCGTCGGGGACGACCGCGGGGTCATCCGGGGAAGGCCAGCGTGGCATCCGCCGTGTTCGCGGGCCACGGGATTGACATCTCCGCCTGGAGCGCGCTAAGCCGTGGGAGGCGACCGTGGAGGGCTCAGCGCATTGCTCGCACCGGATACCACCGGCCGACAGCACGCGGTCGGAGGGGGACGTCGCCTCGCTGTGCTTTCGTCCCCGCTCCGACCTGCGTTTCCCCTGTGAACCTCTCCCCTGGAATCGCTGGTCCGTGGACTCGCTCATCCCCTCTTCTAGGGTGGAAGGTGCATGCATGGGGGATCGATCGTATGTGCTGACCCCCAGTCAGCGTGGGCCTCCCCAGTGGCCCGACGATCCACGCATGCGCATGGCCCTCTGTTTAGTTCAGTCCCCACTGCGTTTGACGAGAGGGCCGTTCTCATCATCGCACCGATTCGCCGATTTGTCCCCCAAATGGGGGACAAATTTTTCGAGACGCATGTATGCTGATCTCGACGCACCCTCCGGTCGTCTTCGGCCCTCACCGCTCCCCCCGCGGTGGGGGCCACCTTTTTGCCCGGCCGGCCGTGCCACGATCGGATGCGGAGCCGCAAGGCACTCATGCAACATTTGGGTCACCATCTGCACAGGCCTATTGCCCTCCGGCCGCTCTGGGATAGCGTTAGCGGCAGTCGGTGCGTCCTGCGTCGGCGTAGCAATCAGCAGAACGGCAGTAAATGAGCACCCAGGGCACGGTCAAGTGGTTCAACTCGGAGAAGGGCTTCGGCTTCATCTCCCCCGATGACGGAGGCGCCGACGTGTTCGCGCATTACTCCGCGATCCAGTCTTCCGGCTACCGCTCGCTCGACGAGAACCAGCGCGTCGAGTTCGATGTGGCGCAGGGCCCCAAGGGCCTGCAGGCTGAGAACATCCGCCCTCTCTGAGGCGGAAGGGAGAGCCCCGTCGGAGACTGCCAACGCAGAACCGGCGGGGTTCTCTGCACCCGGTCCGCGGCCGGCCTCGTGCCGGGCGCGCCCGGCGTGCGCCGTGCTGCCTGCAGAACGGCGGGACGGTGGAGCGGCACGACGGCGTGATCAGCCCAGCAGCAGCGATTGCAGCGCGGCGGCGTCGGCGGCCCGGAAGTCGGCTCCGGACGCTTCGTCCGGGTCGCCGAAACCCCACTCGGCGAAGATGACCGGGATGCCGTAGGCGGCGGCGCCGTCGATGTCGTGATGCCGGTCGCCGATCAGAACCGGCCGCGAGGTGTCGGCGCCGGCGGCGCCGAGGCGTTCGAGCGCGCGGCCGATGACGAACGCCTTGCCGTCGGTCATGCCGGCGGTTCCGGTGCGCGCCCCCGAGATGGCGGTGAAGCCGTCGATCAGACCGTAGTGCTCCAGGATCGCGCGCACCTGGTTCTCGGGTTTCGTGCTCGCCGTCGACTGCGGGATGCCGGCGGTCTGCACGGCGCGCAGCACCTCGGGCACGCCCGGGTAGATCGCGACGGAGGCGGCATAGCCGTCCGCGGCGGCGAGGGCGCGATAGCGGGCGACCGCATCCTCCGCCTGCGCGGCATCCATCCCCGCGCGCTGCTGGAACGACTCGAACATCGGCGGTCCGATCCACAGTGCGAGCTCTTCGGCATCCGGCTCGCCCAGACCGTACGACGCGAACACCTGACGCAACCGCGGAAGGATGCCGGCCGAGGCGTCGGCGATCGTGCCGTCGACGTCCCACAGGACGCACGTGTAGGGCGAGAGGGGCATGGGACCAGCCTAAGCGGCGACCGGTCGGCGGCCCGTTCGGCGACCGGTCAGAAGAGCCGGGGGATACCGGACTCGATGCCCTTCATGTGCTCGTAGTCGAGCACGAGGCACCGGATGCCGCGGTCCTCGGCGAGCACCCGCGCCTGCGGCTTGATCTCCTGCGCGGCGAACACTCCGCGCACGGGGGCGAGGTGCGGGTCGCGACCCAGCAGCTCGAGATAGCGGGTGAGCTGCTCGACGCCGTCGATGTCGCCGCGGCGCTTCACCTCGACGGCGATGGCGGCGCCGGCGGCATCCCGCACCATGAGGTCGACGGGGCCGATCGCGGTGGGGTACTCGCGGCGCACCAGGGTCGCGCCCTCGGTGATCAGGTCGACCTGCTCGGCGAGCAGACGCTGCAGGTCGGCCTCCACGCCGTCCTTCTGCAGGCCGGGGTCGGTGCCGAGTTCGTGGTTCGAGTCGTGGATGATCTCGAAGATCTGCACGCGCAGGGCGTCGCCGGTCTTCTTGTGCGTGACCCGCCACACCTCGACGACCCCGGCGCTGGACTCCTCCTCGCCCGGCGTCTCGCTGGCGAGCGAACACGGCGGACTCATCCAGTTCAGCGGCTTGTAGCTGCCGCCGTCGGAGTGCACGAGCAGGCTGCCGTCGCCCTTGTGCACCAGCAGGCGCGTGGCCAGGGGCAGGTGGGCGTTGAGGCGACCGGTGTAGTCGACGGAGCAGCGGGCGATGACGAGACGCACCCGACGAGCCTACTTCTTCGCGCCGCCGACCGGTTCCTCGATGCGCAGCGGGCGCGCGGCGCCGGAGAACAGGCCGGACGCGATCACGAGGGCGACGAGGATGAACAGCGTGTTCAGCAGTCCGATGTGGGTGCTGATCATGCCGAGCACCGGGGGGCCGCCGAGGAAGGCTACGTATCCGATCGTCGCGGCGGCGCTCACCCGAGCGGCGGCCTTCGCCGGGTCGTCCGCGGCGGCCGACATGCCGATCGGGAACCCGAGCGATGCACCGATGCCCCACAGGGCGGCGCCGATCAGCACCAGCGGAAGCGTCGGCGCGAGGATGAAGAGCAGGATGCCGGCCGCGGCCGCGACCGCGAGGACGCGAAGCACGAGCACGCGCCCGAACCGGTCGACGACCGGCCCGCCGAACAGCCGCACCACGGTCATGCCGACGGAGAACACGGCCAGCGCGACGGCACCCATGCCGGCCGGTGCGCCGTGTCCCTCCTCGGCGCCGAGGGCGATCCAATCGTTCGCGCCGCCCTCGGCGAACGACATGCCGAGCATGACCACGCCGAGCATGTAGGTGCGCGGTTCGCGCCAGGCCTCCAAGGCGACGTGCATCCGCTCGCGCCAGCGCGGCTTCTCGTGATCAGCCGGGTCGAGGGCGGCCTCCCGGACCGGCACCTGGAAGAAGCACGTCACCGCCATCACCGCGATCACCGCACCCATGATCGCGGTATGCGTTCCCACCGAGAGGCCGACACCGCCGGCGAGGGCGCCGATACCGGCGCCGATCACGGTGCCGAAGCTGAAGAACGCGTGGAACACCGGCAGGATCGTCTTACCCATCTGCTGCTCGATGGCGGTCGCCTCGACGTTCATCATCACGTCGACGCTGCCGTTGCCGAATCCGAACAGCACCATGCCGATCAGCACCACCGGAACGGAGCCGAGCACGCTCGAGCCGAGGCCGACCAGCGCGATGCCGGCCGCGAAAGCCAGCATCGTCATCAGCATCCCGCGGCGTGCGCCGGTGCGTGCCATCACCGCCGGGCCCGTGGAGATGCCGATGATCGAGGCGATGCCCATGCCGAGCAGGATCAGCCCGACCTGCGCATTGTCGAGCGCGAGGTCGTCCTTGATGCCCGGCACACGGGACGCCCAGGTCGAGATCGACAGACCGCTCGCGAGGAAGATGGCGAAGATCGCCGTGCGCCAGCGCACGAACTGCGAGCGGGTGAGGGCGGTGTCCATCCGGCAATGATATCGAATCGATTCGATTGCGCACAGCCGCAGCGGGTTATCCTCGGAGGATGAGCAGCAGCGCACGCCGGGCGACCATCGCCGACGTCGCTCGGGCGGCCGGAGTGTCGACGTCCACGGCGTCGGTCGTCTTCAGCGGCAAGGTGAACGTCGTGGATGCCACGCGACAGAAGGTGCTGGCCGCCGCCGCCGAGCTGGGCTACGCCGGCCCCGACCCGCGCGCCGCCTCTCTGCGTCTCGGTCGCAGCGGCATCGTCGGCGTCGTCCTCGGGGGAGAGCTGCGGCACGCGTTCCTCGACCCGGTGACGACCGTCATGATGGACGGACTCAGCGACGCGCTCGCCGAGGTGAGCACCGGCCTGCTGCTGCTGCGCGACGACCCGCGACCCGGCGAGGCGCCGGCCATCGCGGACGCCCCGGTCGACGCGGTGGTGCTCATCGGATGCACGCCGAGCGTGCGATCGTCGCTCGAGATCGTGCAGCGGCGCGGGCTTCCCGTCGTCGTGATCGAGGGCGACGCCGGCGAGGGCGTTCCCCAGATCACCCTGGACAACCGCGACGCGAGCGCGGCGATCGCCAGGCATCTGTCCCAGCTCGGGCATGTGCGGGTGGCGACGGTGACGCTGGCGCCCGACGTCGGGCGGGAGCGCGGTCCGCTGACACCGGCACGGCTGGCGACGGCCACGGTCGATGTGACGCTCGACCGACTCGCCGGGTTCCGCGAGGTGTATCCCGATGCTCCTGCCGTCGCCGCGGCGGGAAGCCTGATCGACGAAGGGATGATCGCCGCCCGGGCGCTGCTGACGGATGCCGACGGGGCGCTGCGCGCCGACCGGCCCACGGCGATCGTCGCGCAGAGCGACCTACTCGCGGTCGGCGCGATCCACGCGGCGGAGGAACTCGGCCTGCGTGTTCCCGAGGACCTCTCCGTCGTCGGTTTCGACGGCATCGCCGCGGACGGCCTCGGCTCGCAGCAGCTGACCACCATCGTGCAGCCCGCGGTCGAGAAGGGCCGGGCCGCGGGGGAGCAGGTCACCCGGATGCTGGCGGGGGAGACGGGGGAGTCGGTGCACTTCGAGTGCACGTTCCGGGAGGGCGAGACGACCGCCCCGCCGCGCTGACGACCGTTCGAGGACGACCGCCTCCGCTTGCGGCCGGTAGACTGAGGAGGAACCCGCCCGCCGCGCCGAAAGGCCACGACGAGCCAGAGGAGCCGCGTATGCTGTTGCTCCTCGCGGTGTTCCTGGGGGGATCCCTTCTGCTTCCCGTCCTGGTGCGATGGCTGGGCGCCCGGGCCTTCGCGATCGGCGCGCTGGTGCCCGCCGCCGCCTTCGTCCATGCGGTGATCCGCACTCCGCAGGTGCTCGATCCCGCGACCGTCCCGTTCCAGGACTACGAGTGGATCCCGCAGCTCGGCCTGCACCTGTCCATGCGCATGGACGTGCTCGGCTGGATCCTGACCCTGATCGTCACCGGCGTGGGCGCTCTGGTGCTGCTCTACTGCCGGTGGTACTTCCACGACGAAGGCAGGGAGGTCGGGCAGTTCGCCGGCGTGCTGCTCGGCTTCGCCGGCGCCATGTACGGGCTGGTGCTCACCGACGACCTCATCATGCTGGTGATGTTCTGGGAGCTGACGAGCATCCTCTCCTACCTGCTCATCGGGCACTACCGCCGGCGCGCGGCCAGCCGTCGTGCCGCCCTCCAGGCGCTGCTGGTGACCACCCTCGGCGGGCTCGTGATGTTCGTCGGCGTGGTGCTGCTGGTGGTGGATGCCGGCACGGCCAGCATCCGGGAGCTGCTCGAGGCGGCCCCCACCGGACCGATCGTCGACGCGGCAATCGTCATGCTGCTCATCGGCGCAGTGACGAAGTCCGCCCTGTTCCCGTTCCACTTCTGGCTTCCCGGCGCCATGGCGGCGCCGACGCCGGTGAGCGCGTACCTGCACGCGGCGGCGATGGTGAAGGCGGGCATCTATCTCATCGCGCGCTTCGCACCGATCTTCGCCTTCTCGGCCACCTGGCGCCCGGTCGTCATCACGCTCGGCGTGATCACGATGCTGCTGGGCGGCATCCAGGCGCTGCGCGAGACCGACCTCAAGCGCATCCTCGCGTTCGGCACGGTCAGCCAGCTGGGATTCTTCGCCGTCGTGCTCGGCTACGGCACGCAGGCCGCCGCGCTCGCCGGACTCGCCCTCGTGATCGGTCACGCGCTGTTCAAGTCGGCGCTCTTCCTCATCGTCGGCATCATCGACCGCCAGCTCTCCACGCGTGACATCCGCGAACTGTCCGGCGTGGGCCGGCAGGCACCGGTGATGGCCACCACGGCGTTCATCACCGTGGCGTCGATGGCCGGCATCGCGCCCACGATCGGATTCGCGGCGAAGGAGTCGACCATCACCGCGCTGCTCGACGATGCCCTCGCCGGCGCCGTGTGGGGCTGGGTCGCACTGCTCGGCGTCCTGCTCGGATCGGTGCTCACGGCCGCCTACGGCGTCCGGTTCCTCTGGGGTGCGTTCTGGCGCAAGAAGGATGCCGCCGGCGTCGCCATGCCGCAGACGACGTGGCCGGATCCGCCGGTGGGCTTCCTCTCCGTGCCGATCGTGCTGGCCGGCGCCACCATCGCGCTCGGCGTCGGAGCGAGCGCGGTCGACATCCCGCTGCAGCAGTACGCCGCGACCGCCGCGACCGGCCTGGACGGCGCGCACGCCGGTCACCTCGCCCTGTGGCACGGCCTCGAACCCGCATTGGGGCTCTCGGTCGTGGCGATCCTCGCCGGGGTCGGCCTGTTCCTGCTCACGATCCGCACCGGCTGGGATCGCCGCCCGAGGCTGCTTCCCGGCACCGCGTCCGACGCCTACTACCTGGTGATGCGCGGCGTCGACCGTCTCTCCGTGGTCACCACCGGCATCACCCAGCGCGGCTCGCTGCCGGTGTACGTCGGGACGATCTTCATCGTGCTGCTCGCCGCCGAGGCGACGGTGCTGCTCGCCGCCGCGCCCGATCGCCTGCAGCTCTCGGGCTGGCACACCCCCGCGCAGCTCGTGGTCGCCCCGGTGATGGCCGCCGCGGGCATCGTCGCCGTGCGCGCGCGGAAGCGCTACACCGGCGTGGTGCTCGTCTCGGTGACGGGACTCGGGATGGTCGTGCTGTTCGCCACGAGCGGCGCGCCCGACCTCGCGCTCACGCAGATCCTCGTCGAGACGGTCACCATGGTGACGTTCGCGCTGGTGCTGCGCCGGCTGCCGTCCCGCATGGGCGAGCACAACGCCTCGGTGGGACGGGTCCCCCGGGCGATCCTGGCCGTCGGCGTGGGCCTGACGATGGCGCTGATCGCGATCGTCGCCACCCAGGCGCGCATGTTCGACCCCATCTCGATCGACTTCACCGACCTGGCGTACGACCTCGGTCATGGCAAGAACGTGGTCAACGTGGCTCTCGTCGACCTGCGCGGCTGGGACACCATGGGAGAGCTCAGCGTGCTGGTGCTCGCCGCGACCGGCGTGGCGTCGCTCGTGTTCGTCACGCATCGCGCCGACCTGCTCTCCGCCACGCGCGATCTGCCCCAGACCATGCGGCGCGCCACCGCCCGCCGACCCATGGTCGAGACCACCGAGGGGCCGCGGTTCCAGACGGCGGAGAACAGGAACGCCCCTCGCGCCTGGCTCGTGGGCGGGCACCAGGTGCGAGCCGAGGACCGGTCGATCCTGCTGGAGGTCATCGTCCGGGTGCTGTTCCACACGATCATCGTCGTCTCGATCTACCTGCTGTTCGCCGGGCACAACAACCCCGGCGGAGGGTTCGCCGGCGGGCTCGTCGCCGGCATGGCGATGGTGATGCGCTACATCGCCGGGGGCCGATGGGAGCTGGGCGCCGCGGCGCCCACCGATGCCGGCCGGCTGCTCGGCTACGGGCTCGCCATCGCCGTCGGCACGGCGATGCTGCCGCTGTTCTTCGGCATGTCGCCGCTGCAGAGCACGGTGTGGGAGGCCGAGGTGCCGGTGCTCGGCCAGCTCGAACTCGTGTCGTCGACCCTCTTCGACATCGGCGTCTACCTCGTGGTGATCGGCCTGGTGCTCGACGTGCTGCGCAGTCTGGGCGCGGAGGTCGACCGCCAGGCCGCCACGATGCGCTCGAGGGGGGTGCGCGCCTGATGGACGTGTCGCTCACCCTGATCGTGATCATGGCCGTGCTGTTCGCCTGCGGCGTCTACGCCATGATGGAGCGCAGCCTGACGCGGGTGCTGATCGGATTCCTGCTGCTGGGCAACGCCACCAACCTGCTTCTGCTGATCGTGATGGGCGTGCCCGGCGACGCCCCGTTCTTCGGCGAAGAGGGCGAGGTCAGCGATCCGCTGCCGCAGGCGCTCACCCTCACCGCGATCGTGATCACCTTCGCCGTGTCGGCGTTCCTGCTCGCCCTGATCTACCGCTCCTGGCAGCTGGGTCAGGCCGACATCGTCGAGGACGACCCGGCCGATGTGGCGCTGCGCGCCCGCACGGATGCCGAGGAGGACGTCATCGACGACGAGGCCGCCGCCGACGACGCCGCCGCGACCACTGACTTCGTCGGGGTGCAGACCGCCCCGATCACGGTGCTGCACATGCGCGACAACGCCGCGATCCACGACGACGCCCCGGTCGACCGGCCGTATCGACCGGCCGACGGTGCCGCGCGCCTCCGAGACGACCGGCCGGGCAGCCCGGGCGACCGGGGAAGCACTCCCGAGGACCGGGGGACTAGGGACGACCGGGGAACCGCTCCTGAGCGAGGGCAGCAAGACGACGGGGAGGACCGCCCGTGAGCGCTCTCGTTCCCCTGATCGTCGGACTCCCGCTGCTCGGCGCGGCGGTCACGCTGGTGTTCGGCCGCAGTCCGCGGCTGCAGATGCTCGTCTCGGCGGCCACGCTCACCGCCGTCTCGATCATCGCGGCCGTGCTGCTGGTGGCCGTCGACGCGGACAGCAGCCCGATCGCCGTGTCGGTGGGCGGCTGGCCGGTGCCGTTCGGCATCGTGTTGTACGTCGACCGCTTCGCCGCACTGCTGGTGCTCGTCTCGAGCATCGTGCTGCTCGCGGTGCTGCTGTTCTCGATCGGCCAGGGTGCGGCCGACGGCGTGCAGGAGACCCCGATCTCCATCTTCAACCCGTCGTACCTGATCCTCGCGGCCGGCGTCTTCGACGCCTTCATCGCCGGTGACCTGTTCAATCTCTACGTCGGATTCGAGATCCTGCTGGTCGCCTCCTACGTGCTCATCACACTGGGCAGCACCGAATCCCGCATCCGCACCGGTGCGGTGTACATCGTCGTCTCCCTGGTGTCGTCGATCCTCTTCCTCGCCGCGATCGCGATGATCTACGGCGCGGTGGGCACCGTGAACATGGCCCAGCTGACCGAGCGCGTGGCACAGCTCCCGCAGGAGACGCAGCTCGTGCTGCACCTGCTGCTGGTCGTCGCCTTCGGCATCAAGGCGGCGGTCTTCCCGGTGTCGTTCTGGCTGCCCGACTCGTACCCGACCGCACCCGCCCCGGTGACCGCGGTGTTCGCCGGCCTGCTCACCAAGGTCGGCGTCTACGCGCTGATCCGCACCGAGACGCAGCTGTTCGCCGAGAACAGCATCGACACCCTGCTCATGATCGTGGCGCTCGCGACCATGGTGATCGGTGTCCTCGGCGCGGTCGCCCAGGCAGAGCTGAAGAGGATCCTGTCTTTCACGCTGGTCAGCCATGTCGGCTACATGATCTTCGGTCTCGCCATCGTCACCGAAGAGGCCATCGGCGCCACGGTGTACTACATCGTGCACCACATCGTCGTGCAGACCACGCTGTTCCTCGCGGTCGGGCTCATCGAGCGCAGGGCAGGCAGCACGTCGATCCTGCGCGTGCGCGGCCTCATGAAAGCCGCGCCGCTGCTGGCCGTGCTCTACTTCGTGCCGGCCATCAACCTGGGCGGCCTGCCGCCGTTCTCGGGTTTCATCGGCAAGTTCGGGCTGTTCTCGGCGGCGGCCGACGTCGGCACACCGCTGATGATCGTGCTGATCTTCGGCGGCATCCTCACCTCACTGCTCACGCTGTACGCGCTCATGCGCGCGTGGAACCTCGCCTTCTGGCGCGAGGACGACGCGGCCGACGACGTGGACGGCCGGGTCTCGTACCTCGGCAGCGCTCCCGCCGCCGATGAGCAGGGCCGCACCCGCCGCATTCCTGCGATCATGACCGTCGCCACCGGCGGGATGGTCGCGGTCACGCTGGTGCTCACCGTGTTCGCCGGGCCGCTGTACGCCATCTGCGACCGGATCGGCGTCGGACTGCTCCAGCCGGTGAGCCTCGTGCAGGTCGGTGAGGAGGTGGACGGATGAGCCCCGAATCGCCGCGCGGCATGCTGCGCGACATCGCGCTGCAGCTGCCCTTCATGCTCTGGCTGATCGTGCTGTGGATGCTCTTGTGGCACCAGTTCACCGTGCTCGCGGCGATCACCGGCCTGCTGGTCGCGATCTTCGTGACCAGGGTGTTCCGTCTGCCGACCGTCGAGCTGGTCGGCCGCGTCAACCTCTGGTACTCGCTCCTGTTCGTGGGCCAGTTCCTCACCGCCGTGGTCGCGGGCGCGGTCAGCGTCACCATGCAGGTGTTCGACGTCCGCCGCCAGCCGGGGTCCGCGATCGTGGAAGTGCCGCTGCGCTACGCGGACGACATCATCACCACGCACGTCGCGGTGACGTCGTCGCTCATCCCCGGATCGCTGGTGGTCGAGAGCGACCGCGATCGCCGCATCCTCTACCTGCATGTCATCGGCGTGCGCAACCGCGCCGAGGTCGACGCCTTCCGCGACGAGGTGCTGCGCTGGGAGCGCCGCATCATCCGCGCGGTGGGCACCCCCGCGCAGTATCGTGCACTGAAGGCCGCGGACGCGGCCGAGCGAGAGCGAAGCCGGCACACCCACGCGGACGGAGGCGCGCGATGAACCCCCTCATGATCCTCATCCTCGCGGTCTTCGGCCTCGCCGCGATCCTCTGCGTGGTGCGCATCGTGCGCGGGCCGTCGATCCTCGACCGCACGGTCGCCGCTGATGTGCTGCTGACAGAGGTGATGTGTGTGCTGGGAGCCGACATGGCCATCGGCGGTCACACCCGCAACGTCCCGGTGATGCTGATCATCGCCGCCGTCGGGGTCTTCGCCTCGATCTCGGTGGCGCGGTACGTCGCACGAAGGGACAACACGACCGCATGAACGCGACCGGCCTTCTCGAGCTGCGACTTCCCACTCCGGTCGCCGATGCGATCGTGCTCGTCCTCGTGCTGCTGGGAGCGCTGCTCTGCCTGTCGGCCGCGGTGGGACTGCTGCGCTTCGGCGACGTGCCCAGCCGGCTGCACGCCGCCACCAAGCCGCAGGTGCTCGGCCTGGTGCTGATCTGCCTGGCGATCGCGGTGGGTCAGCGCACGGTCGGCGGCATCCTGCTCGGGCTGGTGCTGGTCGCACCGGTGGTGCTCATGCAGTTCGCCACCGCTCCGCTCTCGGCGCACATGGTGGGCAGGCAGGCCTACCGCAACGGCGCGATCCCGCGGGGGACCCTCGTGGTCGACGAGTACGCCGAGTCGAAGCAGACGCCGCCCGCCGCCGGCTGACCGCGCGACCCGGGTCACTCGGGCGGGTCAGAGTCCTTCGACGAAGGCCCGGATCTTCTCGGCGGTGGCCCCCGAGTCGCTGATCAGCGTGCCGTGGCCGTGATCGGGGATCTCCTCGAAACGTGCGCCGGGGATGGCATCGACGATCTCGCGGCACCAGGTCATCGGCGCGACCGGGTCCCGCTGCCCGCGGACGACGAGCACAGGGATCCGCACACGGGCATACGCCTGCTGCGCCTCGTGCACGATCATCGCGCGCATCTTGCGGATGAGGTGAGGGCCGCCGCGCAGATACTCGCGCGCTCCGCGCCACAGCACGAGCGGCCGCTCGCCCATGATGTCGATGAGCAGATACCCGGCCTGCGCGCGGATGCTGCGCGCTGCCGTGTTGACGGTCGGGCCGGCGAGGACCAGCGCCGAGACCACATCCGGATGACGGGCGGCGAGCTCGGCGGCGATCTGGCATCCCATCGAGTGACCGAGCGCCACCGCATCCGTGATGCCGCGGTCGCGCAGGAAGGCGGCGACGAGGTCGGCGTGCCGCTCCATCGTGAGCGTGCGGCGCGGTTCCGGCGCCTCTCCGAAGCCCGGCAGGTCGAGACCGATGATCCGGCCGCTCAGGCGATCGGTGAGGTCGACGTACACGCTGCGGCCCATTCCGATGCCGTGCAGCAGCACGATCGGCTTCGCGCCGGTACCGAAGTCCTCGTACACGAGCGTCGCCCCGCCGTGCACGAACTCGCCGATGTCGGCGCGTCTCCCTTCGGGCGCGAGCAGTCTCTCCGGCATCCCTCCAAACTACCGGGACGCGCCGCCGACGCGTGCCGCCGAGGCGCAGCGCCGCCGTCGCGCTCGAGTGGCCGTCGCGCGTCGACGTCGGATCGAGACGACCGGTCAGGCCGCCGGTGTGAGGCGCAGGGTGTCGACGGTCGCCTTCGTCACGGCCTTCGCGGTGAACGGCCACGGCTTCTGAATGCCCTGCGCCCAGTCCTCGGTCTGATCCGTGTAGTGGGCGTGGAAGGGGTGGCCGCTGGCGCCGGTGAGCTGGTTCCACGTCGAGTCGTCGAAGTCGGCCAGGTCGACCACCATCCGCATGGAGGGGACGGTCGTCGTGGCGTACGACTCTCCGATCTGCCAGCCCGTCGCATTCACGACGGATGATCCGCCGCCGACCGGATACGGGCCGCGGTTGAACAGCATCTCGACGGGCGCGACACCCGAGGTGCCGAGGGTGGCGTGCGTGAGCGGCAGCGCGTGCAGCGAGCCCCAGTCCCAGCGGGTGACATCGCGACCCTGCAGGTCCTTGAGCTCCTCGTAGGCCTGTTCGGCGGAGAACGACAGCATCTCGTGCATGCCCTCGATGTCGAGCCGGTCGTTGGTCCATAACGGGTCGTCGGCGTCGTCGAGCATCGCCCCCATCACGGTGAACAGCCGCGCCTGGTCGCCCACCGGGAGCGGCACCTGCCGGTCGGCGAAGACGTTCTGCACCAGATTCGACCAGAGCACGTTCGCATAGGCGGCGGCGGGCGAGTCGGCACTGTTCTGCGCATCCCAGGTGCGCAGCAGATCGACGGCGGCGTTCGGGCCCTCGCCGTCGACCTTCACGGTGTCCATCGCCACGGCGAGCTGCTTGCCGATCCACATCTGCTCGTCCATCTGGATGTCACGCAGATCCTGCGCGACCAGCGGACCGGCGGCCGCCTTGCGTTCGATGAGGTGCGCGATGCGCGCGGCGCGGTAGCCGTAGTCCCAGTCGCGGGAGAGGAAGTACTCGTACTCGTCGTCGACGATCGCGTTGTTCGCCGTGACGATGTAGCCCTCCGGAGGGTTGAACGACACCGGCAGCTGCTCGAACGGGATGTACCCGGTCCAGTCGTAGCCGCTGTCCCAGCCTGGCTGGGGCAGCCAGCCGTCGCCGGCCCCGCGGATCGGAAGCCGGCCGGGAGTCTGGTACCCGATGTTGCCGTCGGTGTCGGCGTAGACGAGGTTCTGCGCGGGCACGTCGAAGAGCGACGCCGCCGCCCGGAAGCCGTCGAAGTCCTGTGCGGTGTTCAGGGCGAAGATCGCGCGGGCGGTGGTGCCCGGCTCGAGCGCCGTCCACCGCAGACTCACAGCGAACTCGCCGGGCGGAGTCTCGGGCGCGTCCTGCAGCGGCAACGCGACGCCGTCGGCCGCGGCGACGGGTTCGTCGGCGATCGCCGTGAAGTCGTCGGTGAGTCCCGAGATGATCGGCCCGTGCACGGTGCGGCGGATGGTGAGCGGCACGTCGTCGCCACCGGCGACCCTGATCACGTCCTGCTCGATCTCGAGCGGCTCGAGCGCGCCGTCTCGCCAGTACTCGTCGCCGTCGACCTTCTCGATGTACAGGTCGGTGACGTCGGTGGTGAGATTCGTGAAGCCCCAGGACACCTTGGCGTTGTGGCCGATGATGATGCCGGGCAGGCCCGAGAACGAGAATCCGCCGACGTCGAACGGGCAGCTCTCGCTCACCGTGTTGCACTTGAGCTGCATCTGGTACCACACCGACGGCAGCGACGACCCGAGGTGCGGGTCGTTGGCGAGCAGCGGCTTGCCGCTCTCGGTGAGATCGCCCGACACCACCCACGAGTTGGACCCGATGCCCTCGCCGACGCTTCCCACGAGCATGCTCGCCGCTTCGATCACGTTCGACGCCTGCTGCCACTCCACGGTGGCCAGGGCTGCCGCGGTGTCGGGTTCCGCGGCGGATGAGAAGGAGGCCGGCGCGGCATCCGTCTCGGTCGCCGGAAGCGGATCGGCGGGGGAGATCGTCGGAACGATCACGGGATGGTCATCGAAGGGATAGGCGGGGTAGAGCTTCTCGATGAGCGCCTGCACGTCGTCGCCGGGCGAGGCCCCGCCGACCGAGGCGCCGACACCCGCCGCGCCATCGGGGCCGGCGGCGTCGAGGCTCGCGGCCAGCCGCGCGCGGTCCGTCTCGGCGCCGAGGTTGGTGCGCAGGTCCCAGGCCATCGCCTTCAGCCAGGCGACGGAGTCGGCCGGCTCCCACGGCTCGGGGCTGTAGTCCGGCGCGAGCACGCCCAGGACGGCGTGCTCGAGCGAGAGGTCGGCGCCGGAGCGCGACGCGAGATAGGCGTTGACGCCGTCGGCGTAGGCGTCGTAATAGGCCCGCGTGGTCTCGTCGAGCGCCTCGACCTCCTGCTCGGCGACGGCGCGCCACCCCAGCGTGCGCAGGAACTTGTCGGTCGCGACCTGTGATTCCCCGAACATCTCGGCCACGCGGCCCGCGGTGACGTGCCGGCGGAAGTCCATCTCGAAGAAGCGGTCCTGCGCGTGGGTGAACCCCTGTGCGAAGAACAGGTCGTGTGCGGATGACGCGGTGATCGTCGGGATGCCGCGGTCATCGCGCTGCACCGTCACCGGCTTCTCGAGGCCCTTCAGCGCCACATCGCCGGCGGTCTGCGGGAACGAACGCTGGATCGTCCAGGTGAGGAAGAAGGCGGCGGCCACGGCGACGACCATGATCCCGGCGACGACGAGGTAGGCGATGCGGCCGATCCGGCGCAGGAGCGGTCGGCGCGATGCCGGGTTCTCTGACGTCATCAGCAAAAGACTCTCCGTGTGGGTGCGGGACTCCGTCTCACCGGGCCCGGGTGCGCGTCTCGGGAATGCGCACGCCCTGGCATCCTATCCACTCGGCCCGCGAACAGGGTTCACCCGATGAGGCTGGGCTGCAGGTCGCGCAGCGTGCGCCGGTGCGTCATGCGGGTCACGCCGACGCTGGCGACCGCGAGCGCGCCGACGAGCCACAGCGCGAGCACGGCGAGGTCCCCGAATGCGCGGCTGAGGTCGCCGCCGTACATCAGCTGGCGCAGGCCGTCGACGACGTAGCCCATCGGCAGCACATGGTGCAGGGCGGCGAGCGGACCGGGCAGCGTCTGCCAGGGGAAGGTGCCGCCGGCGGTGACGAGCTGCAGCACCATCAGCACCAGACCCATGAACTGCCCGACCGAGCCCAGCCACACGTTCAGCGCCAGGATGATCGCCGCGTACGTCGCCGAGGCCATCACCATCACGCCGAGCGAGCCCCACGGGTGTGCGAAGTCGAACCCGAGCGCGAGACGGAGCACACCGATCAGGCCGACCATCTGCAGCGCGCCCAGCGCCGCCGGAGTGAGCCAGCCGGCGAGGGTGATGCGAAGGGGGGAGTGCAGCGCGGTGACCGCCCGACGTGAGAGCGGCTTGACGATCAGGAACAGCGCGTAGATGCCGATCCATCCGGCCAGGGCGGCGAAGAAGGGGGCGAGTCCCTGCCCGTAGTCCTCGGCGGCGGCGACCTTGTCGCTGGTCACCTGCACCGGGTCGGCGATGGCGTCGGCCTGCGCTTCCCGCAGGTGGGGAGTGGATGCCGGGATCGCCTCGACGCCGCTGGACAGCCCGTCGCGCAGCGTGGCGATGCCGTCGCCGAGCGTGCCCAGGCCGTCGCGCAGCGTCGCGGCGCCGTCGCGGGCGGATGCGGCGCCCGCGGCGGCGGAGCTCGCGCCGTCGGCGAGCCGGGCCGCACCGTCGGCGACCGTGTTCGCGCCGGCGGCGAGCCGGTCGATGCTGTCGACGGCACCCTGGGCGGCCGTGTTCCCTTCGCGGACGCTGTCGGCGACGGGGTCGAGCTTCGCCAGCACGGTATCGATCTGCTCCGCTGCGAGACCCTGCTCGGCCATGGCCTGCGCGAGCTCGGCACGCGCCGTGGGCAGGGCGTCGGTGGCCTGCTGGAGGAGCGCGGCCGCACGGTCGGCGGTGCCGGCGAGCCGGTCGTTGCCGGCGCTCACCTGTGCCGCTCCGTCCGCGAGCGTGCGCGCACCGTCGGCCAGGGTCTTCGTGCCCGACGCGAGAGTGCGGAGCCCCGTGGTCAGGGCGGAGGAGCCGTCCTCCGCGGTTCCGGCGCCGTCGGCGAGCTGCGAGGCGCCGTCGGTCGCCTCGGCGAGCTGGTCGCGCACGACGCTGAGGCCGGTGAGCAGCCGGCCCGCGGCTTCGGACCCGACCATCTCGGCCACCGAGCGGCGGATGCGCTCGACGGTCTGTGAGCCGATCGTGGAGGCCAGATAGTTGTTGGCGTCGTTGGTCTCGAGCTCGAGACGTGCCTGATGCGGGTCGTCGCCAGCGGCGGAGGCGAGCGCCGCCGAGAAGTCGGTGGGGATCGTCACGGCGAAGTCGACGGTGCCCTCCTGCAGCGCCCGCTCCGCCTCGGCCGACGTCATCTCCCGCCAGGCGAAGGAGCCGTCGTCGCGGAGCTCGTCGGCGACATCATCGCCGTAGTTCTCGGTCTTCTCGCGGCTCGTGCCGTCGGCATCCGTCGTCGTGGTCGTGACCCCGGCGTCATCGACGACGAGCGCGACGGGCACCTCCGAGAACCTGCCGTACGGATCCTGGTTCGCCCACAGGTAGAGACCGCCGTAGAGGATCGGCACGCACATCAGCGCGAACAGCGCGATCACGGCCATCGGGCTCGCGGTCAGCCGCCGCAGCTCGGCGGCGACCATCGACGGCACCTTCATCGCTTCCCCTCCTCTTCTGCCCGTCCCTCGGCATCCGGCTCGTCGTCGACGCCCGTCCCGGGGAGTGTGTCGGCGGCGTCGGTCAGGTGATCGGCATCGAGGGTCTCCGGCATGCCGGCGATCACCGCGGCGGCCGCTCCGCCGACGATCACCAGCACCGCGTAGCCGCGCTCGGCGAACTCCGCCGCGATCCGCCACCAGCCGTCGGGTCGCCCTCCGTGCCGGTCGGGGGCGACGAGAACGAGCCCCTCGACACCCTCGCGCAGGACGGCCAGCTCGCAGAGGATTCGCACGCGGGCCGCGGGGTCGACGGTGCCGATGGGCCTCCCGGCGATGTCGGCGAAGCCCAGGTGGGCCAGCCAGCGCCGCGCATGAACGGGCGTGGAACCGAGGCCCGCGAACATCAGCTCCTCGCCGACGACGGCGGCGACCGTCACGCCGGGATGCGGATCACTCACCTCGGGGGCGTCGACGAGCGCGACGCGCCGGCGCAGCGCCGCGGCATCCGTCTCGGCATCGATCGTGACCCGGCCGGTGTCGGGCTTCATCCGTCCCGACGCGATCAGGCCGAGCACGGTGGGGCGCTGCTCGGTCTCAGCGCGCACGAAGCGGGCATGTCCGGTCTCGAAGCTCAGGGTCATCGCCGGCAGCGCCTGCCCGCGGCGGCCCTTCGAGACACCGTCGAGCACGACCTTCATCCGGCCTCCTCGGTGAGCACGTCGGGGTGGGTGCGCAGCAGGTCGTCGGTCTCGCGC
This sequence comes from Microbacterium sp. NPDC058345, assembly GCF_042723855.1. NCBI lineage: Bacteria > Bacillati > Actinomycetota > Actinomycetes > Micrococcales > Microbacteriaceae > Microbacterium > Microbacterium sp. NPDC058345. Next base: position 1,150,225 of record NZ_JBHXIG010000001.1, on the reverse strand, counting down.
CACGACAGTCCGGCGACGCTGAGCAGCGTGCGCACGGCGAGGTCGGCGGCCGAGGGCGAGGACGCGTCGACGCGCGCGACGACCGTGCGGGCGACCTCCTCGATCAGCCGTGCCAGCGTGGCGGCGGTGAGGTCGGTGCGGAAGCTGCCGTCGTGCTGGCCGCGCTCGACCAGCTGAGCGACGGCGCGTCGCAGCGGGGCGAGGGCCTCGGCGGTCTGCGCCACGTGCGCCTCGTCGAGGGCGAGGGCCGCCGCCACCTGCACGTGCGCAGCTTCGTGCCACAGCCGCGTCGCGAGGCGGGCGAGCGCCCGCCGGGCATCGGCATCGGCGACGGAGGCCGCGATGGCGTTGAACCGCTGCGCGCCCGCGACGATCAGTTCGCGGATCAGGGCATCCCGGTCGTCGAAGTGACCGTACAGGGTGCGGCGGCTGAGCCCGGCGCTGCGCGCGATCGCGTCGACCGAGGCGTGCGGGTCGCCGGCCAGGGCGAGGCGGGCGGCATCCAGGATGCCGGCGCGATTGGCGCGTGCGTCGGAGCGGGGTGCGCGGGTGGGGGTCATGCGTCCGATTATATTGCACACGACTGTGCAATGTAGCTGAGCAACCTCACAGCATGCCCGCGGTCGTCGTGCGTGGGCACGACGAAGCCCCGAGCCGGTTACGTTCGGCCCGGGCTTCTGCCGACGTCGTCAGTCGGTGCCGGAGTCGAAGGCGGCGCCCTCGGATGCCGCATCCACGGCGTCGGTGAGCGTCTCGTCGGTCTGCGAGACCGAACCCGCGACGAACTCGGTGATCTCGCCCGCCTCGCCGGCGGTCACCCGGCCGACGAGCTCGCCGGTGGCGCCGCCGACGAGGCCGAGGCCGGCGTACTGTTCCAGGCGCGAACGGGAGTCGGCGATGTCGAGGTTGCGCATGGTGAGCTGGCCGATGCGGTCGACCGGGCCGAAGGCGGCGTCGCCGACCCGCTCCATCGACAGCTTCTCGGGGCCGTACGACAGGTTGGGCGACACGGTGTCGAGAATCGTCCAGTCGTCGCCGCGGCGCAGCCGGATCGTGACCGAGCCCGAGATGGTCGACCCCACCCAGCGCTGGATCGATTCGCGCAGCATGAGCGACTGCGGCTCGAGCCAGCGTCCCTCGTACATCAGCCGGCCCAGGCGGCGGCCCTGCTCGTGGTACGTGGCGAGGGTGTCTTCGTTGAGGATGCCGTTGACCAGGCGCTCGTAGGCGATGAACAGCAGCGCCATGCCGGGGGCCTCGTAGATGCCACGCGACTTGGCCTCGATGATGCGGTTCTCGATCTGGTCGCTCATGCCGAGGCCGTGCCGCCCGCCGATCGCGTTGGCCTCCTGCACCAGCGCGACGGCGTCATACTCGGTGCCGTTGAGGGCGACGGGGCGGCCGCCCTCGAAGGTGACCGTGACGTCCTCGGTGTCGATCGCGACGGACGGATCCCAGTACTTCACGCCCATGATCGGGTCGACGGTCTCGAGCGAGACGTCGAGGTGCTCCAGAGTCTTCGCCTCGTGGGTGGCGCCCCAGATGTTGGCGTCGGTGGAGTAGGCCTTCTCGGCCGAGTCGCGGTACGGGAAGTCGTGGGCGACGAGCCAGTCGCTCATCTCCTTGCGGCCGCCGAGCTCGGTGACGAAGTCGGCGTCGAGCCAGGGCTTGTAGATGCGCAGTCGAGGGTTGGCCAGCAAGCCGTACCGGTAGAACCGCTCGATGTCGTTGCCCTTGTAGGTGGAGCCGTCGCCCCAGATGTCGACGCCGTCCTCGCGCATCGCGCGCACGAGCAGCGTGCCGGTCACGGCGCGGCCGAGGGGAGTGGTGTTGAAGTAGGTCCTGCCGCCCGAACGGATGTGGAACGCGCCGCACGACAGCGCGACGAAGCCCTCTTCGACGAGGGCCGTCTTGCAGTCGATCAGCCGTGACTTCTCGGCGCCGTACTCCAGCGCGCGGCCGGGGATCGAGTCGATGTCGTCCTCGTCGTACTGGCCGAGGTCGCCCGTGTAGGTGAAGGGCACGGCGCCCTTGTCGCGCATCCACGCGACGGCGACGGAGGTGTCGAGACCACCGGAGAAGGCGATGCCGACGCGCTCGCCGACGGGCAGGGACTGGAGGACCTTGGACATGGTGTCAAGTCTATCGGCGCGGCGTGGCGCGCCCTTCCGGGTGACGGCCGACGCGGGTAGGCCTCGGCGGCGCGACTTTCCCTTCGACGAGGAATACCAGTACATTGAACGAGCACCCGGCTACCCACCGGGTGGATCCGGCTACCCACCGGATCAGACCCGGCTACCCACCGGGTCGCCGACGCATCTCCCCCTCGAGCTGTCGGCAGTCATCACGGGAACGTGTCCATGTGGGATGGACGCGCGCCCAGACGCCACGACCTCAGGAGAGACATGCCCGTTTCGCGCGCACGCGCCCATCGCAGCCCCGATCGTCGGCGGCGCGGGGCCGTCACCAGACTCATCGCCTCGGCCGGCGCCGGCATGCTGGCCGTCATCGGCCTCGTCGCCGCGCCGAGCGCCGCCATCGCGGCGGCCAACCCGGACGTGTTGGTCACCGACATCCGGCTGCAGATCCCGGACGGGATGCCGGCGGAGGGTCCCGTCAAGCTCGGCGACAAGCTGCTGCTGACCGGCAGCTGGGACGCCACCGCGGCCGAGCCCGTCGCCGGTGACACCTTCACCATGGGCCTGCCGAAGGAACTCGGCTTCGCCGAGTCGGTGGTGTTCCCGCTGGCGGGCGAGGATGCGTCCGGCGCAGTGCAGAACTGGGCGCTGTGCGAGACCGATCCGGTCGCGGGCATCGCGACCTGCACCTTCACCGAGGCGGTGACCGCCAACCCCGAAGACGTCCGCGGCGAGTTCGGAGTGCAGATCGAGGCCGTCCTGGAGACGACCGAGAACGTCCTCGAGTTCGATCTGAACGGCCGCACCGGCACCGCCGTGCTGCCCGGAGGCGGCGGAATAGTCGATCCGACGCCGCTTCCGACCGACTGGACCAAGTCGGGCACGCTGAACGCCGACAAGTGGTCGATGACCTGGACCATCGAGGTGCCGGGAGCGCGGCTCGCGCAGGGAGACACCGCGACGATCCGCGAGAGGCTCAGTGCGAATCATGTGCTCTGCGACCCTTCGGGTCTCACGGTCGAGACGGTGCGCGGATCGACCGTCGTCGACGTGAGCTCCGTCGGTGCGATCACGGATGCCGTCGAGGCGGGCGATGACTTCGCCATCGCGCTCACCGCACCGGAGGCCGGCTTCGACGCGAACGTCACCTACCGGATCACGTACCGCACCTGCACCCCGGACGGCGAGATCGACCCGAAGGGCACCGAGTACGAGAACGAGGCGTTCCTCTGGGGCGAGACCTCCGGCGTGATCGGCGTGGGCCAGGACTGGGTGATCGGCGCGACGGCATCGAAGCACGGCAGCATCCTGGGCGGCGAGCACCGCAACGGCGTCATCGAATGGACCGTCACCGTGCCGGGCGAAAACCTGTTCGGCACCGACGGATTCACGCTGACCGATACGCTCAGCGGCCAGCACGCCGTGACCGCCGACACCGTCAGCGGCATCCGCGTCTTCGAGAGGTACGGTCCCGCCGGGGCGCTCACCGAGGTGACGAACGGCCTGACGGCGACAACCGTCGCCGTCGACGACGCATCGTTCGAGGTGCGCTTCGACATCGCCGACGGCTCCGACTTCGCGTTCCTGCCGTCGGATCACATGTACCTGATCCGCTACCGCACCACCGTGACCACCGACGGCCTTCCGGCAGCCGGCACGAAGTTCGACAACGCCGCCCGCATCGACGGCGAACTCGCCCCGGGCAGCGTGACCACGCCGAACCGCAGCCAGGGCAAGTCCGGAAGGATCAACACCAGCCGCGTGGAGCTCAACGGGGTCGAGCACCTGCCGCAGACCACGATCGGGTGGTCGGTGCGCATTCCGGGTGAGCGGATCGCGACGGTCGGAACGCCGCTGACACTCACCGACACGCTCACCTCGGCGCACGCGGTGTGCCTCGGTGACAGCGACGACATCGTCGACCGGCTGGGACTGCGGCTGCAGGCGCGCGACCAGATCTCCGGCGGCGGGCTGAAGACCGTCGACCTCACCGACCTCGTCACCGCGACGCTCGACGGCGACACGATCACGCTCGTCGTGGCGCCGCCCACCCTTCCCCTGCCGGACGACACGACAGCCACGAGTTTCAGCCGCGAGTACGAGTACGTGTTCGACTACACCACCTGCACCACGAGCGGCGGCATGGACGCGAAGGGGACGGAGTACGGCAACACCGTCGCTGGTCACGGCATCGAGTTCAGCCAGCGCGTCGTGCAGCAGAACAGCGGCTTCGGCACCGGGCAGGGGATGCCGCGAGGCACCGTCTCGATCTCGAAGATCCTCGCCGACACCGCAGGAGCGCCGTTCGTCCCGGATGGCACGGCGTTCACCGTGCACGTCAAGGAGATCGACCCGGCCGGCACCGTGCAGCACGAGTACGATCTCGCCGTTCCCGTGAACGGCGACCCGGTGAGCGGATTCAACTCGCGCGGCCGGGGGTGGACGATCGAGCTCTCCGAACCGCGCTTCCCCGAGGTCCCCGGCGTCACGTGGGGTGCACCGCTGTTCCAGGAGGCGCCGGGACTGACGCCGAGCGCCGACGGTACCACCGCCGTGGCCGCGCTCGCACCGAACACGAACATCGCGGTGAGCCTGGTCAACGAGGCGGAGCTCGGCGCGATCAGCGTCATCAAGACGCTGACCGGCCCCGACGCCGCGCGCGCCCTCGTGGATCCTGATCAGACCTATCGCATCACGGCGACGGTCGACGTCAGCGCCCTGGGCGGCGGTTTCCCGGCACAGCCCGCACGCGGACTCGACATCAGCGCCGGCGAAACCGTCACGCTGAACGATCTGCCGATCGGGGCGACGGTCACCTTCTCGGAGACGCGGCCTGCCGACAGTGACCTGCTCACGTGGGCCGCGCCTGTCATCAGCCCCCAGAGCGTGGTGGTGACCGCCGATCACGCCGGCGACCCGGCCGAGGTGACGGTCACCAATCATGTCGAGCGCACGGTCGGCACCTTCTCGATCGCGAAGTCCGTCACGGGCGCCGAGGCCGACAACCCGGCCGTGCCGGAGAGCGTCACCGTCACGGCGACGTGGACGCAGGACGGCATCGACGATCGGAAGACGCTCACCGTGCCGACCGACGGCACCCCCGTCGCGCTCGGCGAGAATCTCCTGATCGGCACGAAGGTGACGCTCACCGAGACACCGCTCGCCGACGGCTCAGGAATCGCCTGGGGCGCTCCGGTGTGGTCGGGAACCGGTGTCGCCGTCGACGGATCGTCGGCTGTGGTGACCGTCGGCCGCGACGCGAACGCGCGGGTGGACCTCGAGAACCACGCGGCGACGTCGGTCGCCGGGATCAGCCTGATCAAGGGCCTCGCGGGTGCGGCGGCCGGCGAGGTCGATCCGGACACGCGGTTCCCCGTCAGGGCGACCTGGGTCGACGCGAACGGCTCCGAGCAGTCGAAGGAGCTCCTGATCGGCACGGCCGAGCCGACGCCTCTCGGGGTCGAGCTGCCCGCCGGAACCGTCGTCACGGTGACCGAGGGCGAACGGCCGGCGTTCGACACCGTCGTCTGGGGATCGATCGCGATCAGCGGAGAGGACGTCGCCGACAACGGCGACGGCAGCGCCGAGATCGTGGTGTCCGACCAGCAGGGCGAGGTCACGATGGTGGCGGTCGTCAACGAGGCGACTTGGGCGCCGGGCACCTTCACTCTCTCGAAGAACGTGACCGGCGTCCTGCTCGACAACGCCGACGTGCCCGAGAACGTCACCGTGACGGCCTCGTGGCTCGAAGACGGCGAGCCGGTGTCGGCCGAGCTGACCCTTCCGACCGACGGCACGCCGGTGCCGTTCGGACGCGACCTGCCGCACGGCACCGAGGTCGTCCTCTCGGAGACCCCGCTCGATGACGGCGCGGCGTTCACCTGGAACCAGCCCGAATGGGCCGGCGACGCACTCGTCGCGCACGGAGACGGAACGGCCATTCTCACCGTCGGCGCCGCCACCGACGCGCGCGCCGAGGTGACCAACGGCGTGACGGCCCGGCTGGGCACCCTGGCCGTGTCGAAGACCCTCTCGGGTGACGGCGCGAGCCTGGCCGAGGGCACGGTGTTCCCGGTGACCGCGTCGTGGACCGACCTGCTCGGTGAGCCGCAGCAGGTGGAGATCGAGGTGCGCGCCGGCGAGCCGACGGTCATCGAGGGGCTCCCGCTGGGCACCGAGGTGACCCTGGCGGAGGGCTCCGCCGAGCTGCCGGGCAACGTGCGCTGGCTCGGCGCCACCTGGTCGTCGAACGACGAGCAGGTGGAGATCGGGAATGCAGAAGGCGAGACGGTCGTGATCACGGTGAGCGGTGAGACCGGCGCCGAGGCGAGCATCGCGCTCGACAACGCGTTCGAGAAGCTGCCCGACCTCGCGACGACGGGCGGCGCGCTGCTTCCCGCGGGCGTCGTCGTGGTCGCCGCTCTGCTGATCGGCGCCGGCATCCTGCTGGTTCTCCGTCGCCGCCGCGAAACGGCCTGATCGAGGTCTGCGGGCCGGGGCCGTGCGCCCCGGCCCGCATCCGCCCTCGTAGACCGGGCCCGCGGCTGTGCATCGCAGTGGTCGGCACGTAGCCTGTCCGCATGATCGAAGCCGTGCTGTGGGGTGTGGTCGCCGCGTCACCGCTGTTCGTCGGAGCGGTGCTGGCGCTGCTGCACTCGTGGCCCGCGAAGGCGCTCGGCATCGTTCTCGGGTTCGGGGCGGGCGCCCTGATGGCGTCGATCGCGTTCGAGCTGTGGGAGCAGGGCCTCGAGGTCGCCGGACCGGTACCCCTGGTGACGGGAGTCATCGCCGGCGCGCTGGCCTATTACGTCGCGGACCGGATCGTCGACGCACGGTCCGCGGGAAAGGAGGCCGCCGGTACGCCGCTGGCCGTCGGCGCGCTGCTCGACGGCATCCCGGAGCAGCTCGTGCTCGGCATCGCCCTCGCCTCCGGCGAGGGTGTGAGCGTCGCCCTCGTCGTCGCGATCGTCGTCTCCAACCTGCCCGAATCGATCGGCTCGGCAGCCGACCTGCGCAGGGCCGGCATGCCGCGGGCTCGGATACTGCTGCTCTGGGCGGCGGTGACCGTGCTCTGCGCGCTCGCGACGGTGGCAGGCTACGGACTCGCGGATGCCGTCCCGGCGGAGTTCCGCGCCGGGACCATGGGCTTCGCCGCCGGGGCGCTGCTGGTGATGCTGGTGGACTCGATGGTGCCCGAGGCGCAGTCGAAGGCGAAGGAGTCGACCGGGCTGGCGACCGTGCTCGGTTTCGCCGTCGCCGCCGGACTCGCCCTCGCCTCCTGAGCGGCGCTGCCCGACGGCGCGTCGAGAAGTCAAGGCCCCTTCGCCGGCGCCGGGACTTCGATGTACTGGTCGCGACCCCGCGAAGGAGACCCATCGTGACCTCTCTCTGGCTCGACGAGCAGCGCGAGCGCATCCCCAGTGACACGTTCGAAACCGGTGCCCGCTACGACGTCGTCGTCGCCGGCGCCGGCCTGACGGGGCTCACCACCGCGCTCCTGCTCGCGCGGGCGGGACTCACCGTCACCGTGCTCGAAGCCCGATTCGTCGGGGCGGTCACCACCGGTCACACCACGGCGAAGCTGAGCCTGCTGCAGGGCGGTGTGCTCTCCGGAATCCGCTCGCGAGGCTCGGATCACGTGCTGAAAGCGTATGTCGAGGGCAACCGCGAGGGGCAGGCGTGGATGCTGCGCTACCTCGACGAGCGCGGTGTCGACGTGCAGCGTCGCGACGCGTTCACCTATGCCGGAACCCCTGCGGGGATCGAGAGCCTGGATGCCGAGTACGAGGCGTGCCACGCGGCGGATCTCGATGTCGAGCGCCTCGACGACCCGGGCCTGCCGTTCGAGACGCACGGGGCGCTACGGCTGCGGGACCAGGCGCAGTTCGACCCGATGGACGTCCTGCGCGCGCTCGCCGCGGACCTGCGATCACGCGGCGGGACGATCGTCGAGGGCGCGCGGGTGAAGGACGTCGACACCGGTGAGCCGAGCCGCGTCGTCACCTCGCTCGGCGACGTCTTCGCCGGCACCGTGGTGCTCGCCACCGGCATCCCGATCCTCGATCGCGGCCTGTACTTCGCCAAGGTGAAGCCGTCGCGCTCGTACGCGCAGGCCTTCCGCGTTCCGGATGCCGCGCTGCCGCAGGGAATGTACCTCTCCATCGATTCGCCTGGTCGCTCGCTGCGCACCGCTCCGGTCGGCGGCGAGGAGCTGCTGGTCGTCGGCGGCAACGGGCACACCGTCGGCCGCGAGCCCGACACGCAGCAGCTCGTCGACGATCTCGAGAGCTGGACGACGCAGCGCTTCCCCGGGGCTGAGCGCACCCACGCCTGGTCGGCGCAGGACTACGAGTCGATGAATCTCGTGCCGTTCGTGGGATGGATGCCGCGCACCGGCAAGCACGTGGCCCTGGCCACCGGATACAACAAATGGGGCATGACCAACGCGGTCGCCGCCGCGCTCAGCATCTCGGCCGACGTGCTGGACGGCGACATCTCCTGGGCGAAGACGCTGCACCACCGCATCACCCTGCCCCAGGACGTCGCGCACAGCGCCGTCGCGAACGCCGAGGTCGCCAGGGACCTGGCGTCGGGCTGGGCGTCCGCCGAGCTGCACGCCCTGCCCGACGACGCGCCCGAGGAGGGTGATGGCGTGGTCGGAAGGGACGGCATCCGCCCGGTGGCCATGTCGACCGTCGACGGCACGGTGTGCCGCCTGTCGGCGGTGTGCACGCACCTCGGCGGCATCGTCTCCTGGAACAGCGCGGAGCAGTCCTGGGACTGCCCGCTGCACGGCTCTCGCTTCGATGCGCAGGGCCGGCTGATCGAGGGTCCTGCAGTCGAAGATCTGCGCGCCGTCGACGAGCCGGAGCTGCCCGGCGACGAGCATGAGCCGGTCGAGGACGTCGAGGAGGGGCCTCAGAACCCGGGGTAGTCCTGCAGGCGCGTCTCGTACTCGGCGCGATCCTTCTCGCTCAGCAGCTGGCGCGCGAACACCGTCAGCTGCAGGCCCTCCAGCGGCTCCCCGGTCTGGTCGCTGATCGCACGACGCTGCGTGCGGAACTCGCCGGAGGCATCCTTCGAGAGGTCGTAGAAGGCGGCGTAGAAGCGCAGCGGCTCGGGGTAGTTGTCGCTGTACCACTCCCAGGTGTGCTGGCGTTCGATGTCCGCCGAGCCGTACAGTTTGGCGAGCATGTCGTCGGAGATCCCCGACTGCGACCCGTTGAGCTCCCACAGCGCGTACATCCCGCGCTCGGCGAGCACCTGCTCGATGATCCGGCCGACGTCGCGCTTGCGGGCGTTGTCGTGGATCGGCTGCTCCGTCGTCCACGCCGTGGACGCGTAACTGCGCAGCATCGACTCGCCGCCGTAGCCGTTGCGCTCAGGACTGATGTCGCGCGAGCCGGACTCCACCCAGGTGTAGCCGTACTCCGCCGTGAGCCGTCGGCGCACCTCCGCCATCAGCTCATCGCCCTGGGACTGCACCTGCTCCAGCGACGACTGAGCGAGCACGTCATGATTCGGCACGCCCTTCATGCCCGGATACGCCGCCTCGTGCTGCTGCTCCTCGGACTTCGTGCCGTCGTAGTCGTGCGTCGCGGCGGATCTCAGCGCGCCCATCGCGCCCACCGTGGCGACGTTGAAGACCAGCGTCACGGCGAGGGCGATCGCGCCCAGCATCCGTCCCCGCGGTGTGAGCAGTGCCGCCACGATGACGCCGACGATCACGAACTGCAGCACGATCAGGCCGGCGCCGTACAGCGCATCGGTGCCGCCGGCGCCCATCATCAGCAGCAGCACCAGCACGAACAGCCCGGCGACGACGACGGCGACCAGGCCGATGGCGTTCGCGGGTCTTCTCGCCGACGCTTTCGGGTCGGTGTAGGTCACGTCGCCGAGGGCGGACGCGTCGCCGTCGGCGGAGGGCAGGCCGGCGGCGGCATCCAGCCCGGCGGCGACCCGTCGCGCACCGCGGTAGCCGCCGGGCGGAGGAACTGGCGGCGCCCCCTCGGAGCCGCCCAGATAGTTCGATCGCGGCTTCTCTACCATGGCCTGTCCGTCCCGCCGCCGCCCTGGTCGTCGCCGCCGTCGAGCTCGTCCTCGCGCTCCTGCTGACCCTGGTTGAGCTTGTCCTCGATCTCATCGAGGTCGTCCTGCGAGGGCTGCGGCTCCTCCGACTGCGGAGGCTGCTCCTGCTCGCCCTGCGCGTCGTCACGGTCCTGCTGCTGCTGACTCTGCTGCTGCTTCTCCTGCTGGCGCTGCTGATTCTGCTCGAGCGTCTCGCTCATGTCGCGGTTCGGGTCGGGCGAGGAGTTCTGCGCATCCTCGCTCTGGCACTCCTCGGGGGTCTCGACGGTGATCTGCAGCGCCTCGCCGTATCGCTCGGCGGCCTTCGCCGCCTCACCTTCGGACAGAGCGGCGTCGCCCAGGCGCTCCACGACCAACGACAGGTTGATCCGCACGTAGCAGACGTCCAGCCCCTGGGCGAGCGGCAGCGCCTCCTCGAGCTCCGTGCGCGCCTGACCCAGCTGCTCGGCGCCGGCGAGAGCCGTGCCGATGTCATAGGGCGCCTTGAACGGCTCGAACCAGTTCGCAACGTCCTGTCCTCGCGCCGCCTGCTCGGACTCGGCGTAGGCGCCGACCACGAACGCGCTGATCGACTGGTGCGCGAAGGCGTACATGCTCAGCAGCTTGCCCACGAAGAGCAGCGCGGCGAGGGTCAGGGGAAGCGTGCCGATCGCGATCCAGCGGCGGATGCGGCGGCGCCGCCGGTTCGCGGCCAGCAGGGCCGCTGCGGCGTCGGCCTGCGCAGAAGTCGTCATCGGTCGGCTCCCTCCGGTCGATGGAGCGCGGGCACCGGGTGCGCCGGCGCGGCCGCGAGGCCGCGCAGGCGGGTGACCTGCATGGCGGCGCGGGCCAGCTCGATCGCCACGAGGGCGAGCAGTGCCAGCGCGAGCACCCAGTACAGTTCGATGACGTTGCCGACCTCACCGGATGCGGAGTAGTCGGTCGTGCGCGTGGGTGCCTCGGGCAGCTCGATCTCCGCAACCGCCGACCGGCCCTGGTACGCGACGCCGAGCTCCTCGGAGATGACGCGCAGGTTCTCCTCGTCGATCACCGACATCGCGCGCTCGCCCTGGTACTCGATGTACTCGCCCGCGCCGCCGTCCCCGCGCCCGGTGGTCTTCTTCATCGCACCGCCCTCGGCGGTGCCGTAACCCAGCACCGCCCCGCCGTCGACGTATTTCGCGCTCGAGGTGAACGATTCGGGATCGTGTGAGGCGGTCTGCTCGCCGTCGCCCAGATAGAACACCATGCGACTGCGCTCGGGCGCGGCCTTCGCCGCGGACGAGAGGGTGTCGGCGAGCATCCGGTTCGCGATGCCGATCGAGCTGCCCCGCGACTGATCGGTCACCTCGGGGCGCATCACGGCGAGCGATGACATCAGGGCCGTCGTGTCGGTGGTCAGGGGCAGCCGCAGCTGGGCCGAGGCGTCGAAGCTGACGAGCGCGAACCGGGCGCCGGGATACTCGTCCGCTATCGACTGCACGTCGGCGCGCACACCGGCGAGGCGCGGCCGGTCGCCGTCCCAGTCCTCCGCGACGATGCTCGCCGTGGTGTCGACGACGATCACGACGTCGGTGTCGGTGGCGAGGGTCTGCGAGGTGCCGCCGGGGATGCCGGGGCGCAGCAGCATGGTGAACACCACGAGCAGCATCCCGACGCGCAGCACCCAGATCCACAGCGGGCTGCCGCCGCGCGCATCGCGTCTCAGCATCGCCCGCACGAGGAGGAACGCGACCGGTGCGCAGAGGAGCACGAGGAGCACGGGGTGCAGAGCGGGCTGGAAGATCACCGTCGCACCCTCTCTCCGCGCCCCTTCGGCGCATCGCTGCGTGCGGACCCGATCCTCCCGGGCGCGAGGGCGCCGGCCAGCAGCAGCAGGAAGCCGAGCACGGCGACCAGGGTGAGCGCGATCCACAGATCCGGGGAGTCGACCCGGATCACCTGCGCCTGTCCCTTCAGCGCGGTGGCCTCCTGCTTCTGGATCTCGGTGATGATGTCGCCGACCGTCGTCGTGTCACGCAGGGCGTAGGACTGTCCGCCCGTGCTCAGCGCCGCGTTCGAGAGCTCGGCGCTCACCTCGGCATCCTTCCCCTGCACGGGATTCAGCGCGTACACCCGCACGTCCTTCGACTTCGCGTACCCGGCGGCCTCGTCGAGAGTGAGGATCGAGGCGCCGGCCAGCTCGTTGTCGGTGGCGAGGATCACCGAGCGGCTGCGCTCGTCGTCGAGGTGGTCGAACCGCATCGTGCACGCGGCGAGACCGTCGCCGATGAGCGAGGCGCCGGGACCGTTCAGCGTGCCCACCCAGTGCTCCGGCGTCTCGTCGACGTAGTCGAAGCTGCGCCGCACGTTCTGCAGCTGCTGCTCGATGAACGGGTAGTCGTCGGTGAGGGGGAAGACCTGCACGGGTGAGCTGTTGAAGATGGTCAGGCCGATGCGCTCTCCCTCGAAGCCCTCGAGCAGGTCCAGGAACACCTCGAGCACCTCGACGTCGACGTCCGACATCGAGCCCGACACGTCGAGGCAGAGCATGATGTCGCGACTGGTGTTCACCGGCTGAATGGTCTTGGCCGACATGGGCCGCGCCGCCACGACCCCGCCGAGCAGCACGGCGACGGCCCCCAGAGCGAGGATGCCGGAGAGCAGAGCCATCCGCCGGTGCACCGAGGCGCGGAACGCGGGGAGGGCGCGCAGCCGCTCGGCGCGCGAGACCAGGGCGGCGGGGCGCGCATCCTCGCGGTCGCGGGCGCGCAGGCCCAGCAGCACTCCCACGACGAGGGCGGTGACGAGCACGCCGACGGCGACGAGGATGAGCCACCAGGTGTTCAGTGTCATGCCATCACCGCCTCAATGCCAGCTCTGCACGACGGCGCGGGCCGCCTCGGCGCCGTACGCCGGATCGATCGCGGGACCGCGCTGGAAGATGCTCGGGTAGTAGTGACGGCGGATGGCGTCGATGAGCGCGGGGTCGACGCCTCTGGCCACCAGATCGTCGAGGGCGAGCACCGGCGCCTCCAGGCCGGAGTACTCGTTGACGAACTCGCGGACGATGCGGCTCAGCTCGAGGTTCGCTCGACGGGGATCGATATTCCGCGAGCGGTATGCATCGTCGATGTGCTGGATCCGGGCGAGGTACTCGGTGCGCAGCTGCGACAGCACGTCGGCGGTGATCGGGGTGCGGATGACGGCACCGGGCAGTGTGATGCTGCGGCGTGGACGAGTGAGCACGAGCACCAGCCACACCGCGGCGGCGAGCAGCAGAAGGATGCCGATCGCCAGCAGAATCCAGCCCCAGCCGTACTGCACGGGAGGGTAGAGCTCGTCAGAGGCGGGCATGCGACCTCCGGTTCAGCATGGTCAGCAGCGTCGGCACAGCGGCATCCTGCCCGCCGAACTCCGCGTGCGTGATCTCGAGCCGGCGCAGCACCTGGTGCCGACGGGCGGTGTCCGCCGCCTCCTGTGCGGCGAGCTCGGCCATCACCTCGGGATCGCCGTGCACGAAGTCGGGCACGACCCAGCTGCTGTCGACGTCACGGCGATGGGCGCCGGCCCGGCCGACGACCGGATCGGCGTCGCGCAGGGTCAGCCACAGCAGGTCGTGCTGCACGCCGAGCCGGCGCAGCATCCGCTCCGTCTCGTCGGTGACGGGCGCCTCGTCGGTGACGATGACGACGATCATGCGGCGGGCGATGTTGCGCGCCACATAGCGCAGCAGGCCCTCGCGGTCGTTCGGCGCCGCGCTCTCGGCGATCGCGCGGTCCACGGCGCGAAGCCCGCGCTCGAGAGCGCCCTCACTGCCACCGGGCGCCAGCCGGCGCACGCCCGCCGCGTCGCCGTAGACGATCGAGAAGTCATCGCCGTGGCGCACGGTGAGGAAGCCGAGCGCGCCGGTGACCAGCACGGTCAGCTCGCGCTTCGTGCCCTCGTCCTCGGCGAGGGCGCGCATTCCCCGGCCGGTGTCGACGACGAACAGCACGGTGTGCATGCGGGTCGCCTTGGTGCGCTTGATCAGCGGGGACCCGTGTTTGGCGGTGGCCTTCCAGTCGATGTCGCGCACCTGGTCGCCGTACTCGTACGGGCGCAGATCCTCGAAGTCGAGGCTGCGCCCGCGCAGCAGCGACGCGTACGCGCCGTCGAGGGCGTGCATCGACTTCTGCGAGGAGCGGATGAAGAGTCGGCTCTTCACCTGTGTGACGAGGCTGGGCATGGCGTGGGTCTCTGCGCGTCCCCGTTACGGCGTGGGCACCGACGCGAAGATCTGGTCGATGATCTCCTCGCTGCGGATGCCCTCGGCGTCGGCTTCGAAGGTGAGCAGCACGCGGTGGCGCAGCACCAGGTGGCGCAGCGAGCGGACGTCCTCGGGCAGCAGGTGGGTGCGCCCGCTGAGCAGGGCGAGCGCGCGCGAGGCCTGCAGGAAGGCGATGCTCGCCCGGGGGCTCGCCCCGTACTTGATGAACCGGGCCCGTTCCTCGCCGATGTACGGCGCGGGGTTGCGGGTGACGTAGGCGAGCTGCACGATGTAGTTGCGGATGGCCGGGTCGACGTACACCCGCGCGGCGATGTCCTGCAGGTCCTGCACGTCGTCGAGGCTGATGGCGCCCGGCACGTGGCGGTCGGGGTTGAGCACGCCGGAGTCGATGCGGTTCAGGATCTCGAACTCCTCGGCGGGGCTCGGGTACTCCACGATCTCCTTGAGCAGGAACCGGTCCATCTGCGCCTCGGGCAGCTCGTAGGTGCCCTCCTGCTCGATCGGGTTCTGCGTGGCGATCACGAGGAACGGCTTGGGAAGGTGATGCACCTCACCGCCGATGGTGGTCTGCCGCTCCTGCATCGCCTCGAGCATGGCCGACTGCGTTTTCGCGCTCGAGCGGTTGATCTCGTCGAGCAGCACGAAGTTGGCGTGCACGGGCCCGAGCACGGTGCGGAACGTGCCCGACGACGCGTCGTAGATCTGGTTGCCGGTGATGTCGCTCGGCAGCAGGTCGGGCGTGCACTGGATGCGCTTGAAGCTCGCCTTGACGGTGTCGGCGAGGGTGGAGGCGGCGGTCGTCTTCGCCAGACCGGGCACGGATTCGAGCAGGATGTGGCCGCCGGCGATGAGCGATACCAGCAGGCTGGTGCGCAGCCGCTCCTGGCCGACCATCTTGGTGGAGTACGAGTCGGAGATGATCTGCAGGATGCGCTGCGCCTGGGCGAGCTCGTCGCGGGTGAGCGGAGCCTTCGCGTCCGCCGAGGGGGCCGCGGGCTGAGGGCGGGCGGATGCGGGCGCCACCGGAGCCGGAGGCGCCTGCAGCACGGGGGCGGGCGGCGGAGGCGGGGCCGACGGCGCGGAACCGGGAACCGGGAATTCGGACATCGCTCTCCTCCTACGTCGGGGATCGACGACGTCCGCGGATCCCCCGGTACAGGGTAACGGCCGCGGCCGACCCGCGGCCGAGGCCTCAGGCGAGCGAGGCGCCGTCGCCGCCGACGGCCGCGGTCGTCGGCTCCGCGGAGTCGCTCGACGCCGCGCGTCGGCGCCCGACCCATACGACGGCGGCCCCGACGGCGATGATCGCGATCGCGATGCCGATGATGTAGCCGGCCACGCCGAGGTACCCGCCGGGCGTCGTGTGCGGGTCGAGGAACGGGTACGGGTACCAGTACGGCGTGCCCCGGGCGGGGGAGACGACCACGTTCGCGCGGACGAGCGTGTACACCGCCCAGACGATCGGGAACGCCGCGACGACGAGCACGGTGCTCCAGGGCAGCGGCCTCCGTCTCGGCGCGAAGAGCACGTCCGCCAGCAGGAACAGCGGGATCACGACGTGCAGCACCTCGTTCGACCATCCCACCGTCGAACCCTGCGGCAGTTCGATGCCCCGCAGCAGCAGGTTGTAGACGATGCCGGTGACGATCATGTACGTCGCCACGCAGCAGAGCGTCACGGCGAGCCAGCGCGGCTCGCGCGCGGCATCCCGTCCCTTCGTCCACGCCCAGATCGCGCCGAGGGCGAGCGCGACGGCCGCGCCCAGGTTCGAGAGCACGGTGAAGAAGCTGAAGAAGTTCACCGCCACCGTCGGCAGATGCCCACCCCAGGGGGTCGTCGCGTGCACCGCGACCTCGAGCGTGCGCACGAGTTGGGCGATGATCGCGGCGAATCCCAGGACGGCTGCTGCGAGCCGGGCGTAGGGCCACCAGATGTCCATGCTGCCTCCGGTGGTCACACTAGCGGCGGGTCTCCGCCTTTCGCAGGATCACCGGCGGTCTGCGCGGATCTCCGTTCGATCCGCCTCAGCGGACGGCGTCGCGCGTCACCCGGCGATCGCCTCGCTCACTTCGGTGGGATCTCCGTACTCGCGATCCGGGAGCGCCTCGAGCGCCTGAAGCACGGCGTCGTCCGCCCCGGATGCCTTGGCGGCCTCCACGATCTCGGTCCTGCCCGCCGGATAGTCGACGCCGCCCAGATGCTTCTGGACCTCGATGAACATCGGGTTGTCGCTCATGACTGCCTCTCTTCCTTCTCCGGGTCCTGCCCGGTCGCCCGGGGCGGTCCCGGACGGGTCATGGATGGTCCCCCGCGCCCTGTCATCGCGCGGTCCACAGCGGCATGGCTGCGCTGTCCGCGGTCTCCGCGAGCACGATGTCCCAATCGGCGAGGAACCGCCCGAGCCCGAAGTGCTCCTGCGCGAAGGCGCGGGCGATGCTTCCGCGGCGGCGTGCCTCATCGGGATCGTGCATCAGCACACGTGCGGCGGCACGCAGCTGCTCGGGATCGGCGGAGAGCGCACCGGCATCCGGCGGCACCGCCCGGGGCGCCTCGGTGGTCGCAAGCGCCAGCACGGGCATGCCGAGTGACATGGCCTCGAGCAGTGACAGGCCCAGAGATGTCCATCGGGTCAGGTGCAGGTAGGCCCTGCGGCGCGCGAGCTCCGCGTGCATCTGCGGCAGGGGGAGATCGCCGATGACCTGAAGGCGGTCGGGGCTCAGCGAGAGAGCGTCGGGCATGAGGTCGGTGTCGATGCCGAACGCGTGCAGGGGAGCGGTGCGGGCGAAGACGGGCATCAGGTCCGTGCCGGTCATGCGCCCGCGGCGCACCGGCTCGTTGACGACGACGCCGAGGGCGGGCACCTCTCCCGTGTAGAGATGACCCGGATCGGGGATGCCGTGCTCGATCACGACCGTGCGGGCGTTTCCGCTGTCCCACATCAGCCGGTTGAAGTGCGTGACGTGCACGATCGGGATGCGGTCCTGATCGGCGAGCGGGTGGCGCTGATCGGCGGGACGCGCCGGTGTGTTGTGCTCTACGAACACGGCGGGGACGTCGTACCCGGGCCGGCACCCCAGGATCCGCTCGACCATCTCGAACTCCTCGAGGCGCTGCAGCACCACCACGTCGATGTCGTCGCGGTCGAGCGCGGCCGGTTCGACGCTCCGGGCGGCGAACGGCAGCCCCTCGGGTGTGGACTCCGGTGACGGCAGCAGGTACTCGTGCGCCCCGCGCGCGAAGGCGTTCATCCAGCCACCGTGCATCGGCCAGACCATGATCCTCATGCGTCGACGCAATCACCGTCTTCGTGGGACGAGAAGGAGGTTGCCAGTGGTGGGAGGAGAAGAGTAAAGGGCCCGCGGACGACGCTTCGATAGGATGGTCACGCCCGATCGGGCCAGCTCATCGGCCGGTGCAAACCCGGCGAACAGCGGCAGTACCAGGGGGTTCACCCATGCCAGGAATCGTGATCGTCGGCGTCCAGTGGGGCGATGAGGGCAAGGGCAAGGCGACAGACCTGCTCGGCGAGCGCACCGACTGGGTCGTCAAGTTCAACGGCGGCAACAACGCCGGGCACACCGTCGTCGTCGGCGACGAGAAGTACGCCCTGCACCTGTTGCCCTCCGGCATCCTCACCCCGGGGGTGACGCCGGTCATCGGCAACGGCGTCGTCATCGACCTCGAGGTGCTCTTCGACGAGCTCGAGGCGCTCTCCGCCCGCGGTGTCGACGTCTCCAAGCTCAAGGTGAGCGCCAACGCGCACATCATCACGCAGTACCACCGCACGCTCGACAAGGTCACCGAGCGCTTTCTGGGCAAGCGCAACATCGGCACGACCGGCCGGGGCATCGGCCCCGCGTACGCCGACAAGATCAACCGCGTCGGCATCCGCGTGCAGGATCTCTTCGACGAGAACATCCTGCGTCAGAAGGTCGACGGCGCCCTCGACCAGAAGAACCATCTTCTGGTGAAGGTGTTCAACCGCCGTGCGATCACCTGCGATGAGATCGTCGAGGAGCTGCTGTCGTACGCCGAGCGGCTGCGTCCGATGGTCGCCGACACCGGACATCTGCTCGACGAGGCGCTGCAGCGCGGCGAGGTCGTCGTGTTCGAGGGCGGCCAGGCCACCATGCTCGACGTCGACCACGGCACCTACCCGTTCGTGACGTCGTCGTCGGCGACGGCCGGCGGAGCGGCCACCGGTTCGGGCGTCGGCCCCGGCCGCCTCGACCGCATCGTCGGCATCGTGAAGGCGTACACCACCCGCGTCGGCTCGGGGCCGTTCCCGACCGAGCTGCTCGACGAGCAGGGCGAGTGGCTGCGCAAGACCGGCTTCGAGTACGGCACCACGACCGGCCGCGTGCGCCGCACGGGCTGGTACGACGCCCCGATCACCCGCTATGCGACCCGCGTGAACGGCATCACCGATCTGGTGCTCACCAAGCTCGACATCCTCACCGGGCTCGATCGGATCCCCGTCTGCGTGGCGTACGACGTCGACGGCGAGCGCTTCGACGAGGTGCCGGTGAACCAGACCGACTTCCATCACGCGAAGCCGATCTACGAGTACTTCCCCGGCTGGTCGGAAGACATCTCCACCGCCCGCAGCTTCGACGACCTGCCGCAGAACGCGCAGGACTACGTGCTCGCACTGGAGGAGATGTCGGGCACCCGCCTCTCGGTGATCGGCGTCGGGCCCGAGCGCGACGAGGTCATCGTCCGCCACGGCCTGCTCGACTGACGCACGGGGAACCGCCGAAAGCACCACTTACCGCCGAATGCACCGGATACCGGCGTCGGCAACGGGTGCATCGGACGGCAAGTGGTGCACTCGGGCGCCGGACGCGAGAGGATTCAGCATGACGAGATTCTGGGTCGGCGGCTACGGACCCGACATGGAGGGGGAAGCCGAGGGCATCGGCTTCCTCTCCGCCGACGAGGGGCGCGGACCGTCGACCCTCGCGCATCGCCGCCTCGCCGCCCGCGC
This sequence comes from Microbacterium sp. NPDC058345, assembly GCF_042723855.1. Lineage (NCBI taxonomy): Bacteria > Bacillati > Actinomycetota > Actinomycetes > Micrococcales > Microbacteriaceae > Microbacterium > Microbacterium sp. NPDC058345. The sequence continues at coordinate 1,130,784 of NZ_JBHXIG010000001.1, read as the reverse complement.
CGCCTCGCCGTCGTGGCTCGCACACCACCCGACCCTCGACGTCGTCTACGCCGCACTCGAAGGGGACGGCGCCGTGCAGGCGTTCGCACGCTCCGGCGAGCAGACCCTGCGTCCGCTCGCGCCGCCGATCCCTGCCGGTGACTCGGTCTGCCATCTGGCCGGCTCACCCGACGGGCGGATGCTGATCGCCAGCTGCTACGGCGACGGCAGGGTCGTGCGCTTCGGCCTCGATGACGCCGGAAGGATCGTGGCACCCGCCGCCGACAGGGCCGCCGCGTTGCGGCAGGCGCTGTTCGGCGGCGCGGATGAGCAGTCGGATGCCGCCGGTGCGGCCGACCCGCATGCGGCATCCGACCCGTACCCGACACCGGCGGGGGAGGAACCGCGCGCATCGCACGCGCACGCCGCGCTCTTCCTTCCTGACGGGCGCATCGCGACGACGGACCTGGGCTTCGACCTGGTGCGGATCCGGCGCCGTGATCTGACCCCCGACCACGACGTGGTGCTGCCCCGGGGCACGGGGCCCCGTCACATGGTGCTGCACCCCAGCGGTCACCTGCACGTCGTGACCGAGTACTCCTGCGAGGTGTTCACCCTCGCCTCGGGGCCGGACGGCCGCTGGGGGCTCGTCGCCGGCACCGGTGTCGGTGCGATGACGGAGGCGGATGCCGCCGCCGAGCTCGCGGTCTCCCGCGACGGGCAGACGCTCTACACCGCGCTGCGCGGCAGCAACACGATCGCCGCCCTGCGCGTGCGCGGAGCAGGCGACGTTGTCGAGCCGCTGGCGCTCGCCGATTCCGGTGTGGACTGGCCGCGCCATCACCTCGTGCATGAGGGGGTGCTGCTGGTCGCCGGCCAGAAGTCGAGCACGATCAGCGCGATCGATCTCGACGAGCGCACCGGCGCCCCGCGCGGCGTCCGGCACCGCACCGCCGCGCCGAGCCCCACCGTGATCGTGCCCGCACGCTGACCGCCGGGCGACGTTTCCCTCCGCGTCATCGGCGGCGCTCCCGACGCGTCGTCGCAGGCCGGGCGTAGGCTCGGCGGCATGACCGACGAATACGACCTCATCGTGCTGGGCGGCGGAGCGGTCGGCGAGAACGTGGCCGACCGTGCGGTGCAGGGCGGGCTGACCGCCGTGATCGTGGAGAGCGAGCTGGTCGGCGGTGAATGCTCCTACTGGGCGTGCATGCCGTCCAAGGCGCTGCTGCGGCCGCCGCAGGCGCTGCGCGCCGCGCAGGCGGTGCAGGGCGTCACCGGCGGTGAGCTGGATGCCGCCGCGGTGTTCGCCCGCCGCGATGACTTCGTCGCGGACTGGTCGGATTCCGGGCAGGTCGACTGGCTGCGCAGCGCGGGCATCGACCTCGTGCGCGGGCACGGCCGGCTGACCGCCGAGCGCGAGGTGACCGTCGCGACCGACGACGGCGAGCGCGTGCTCCGGGCTCGGTACGCGGTGGCGATCAGCACGGGCTCGGATGCGGCGATGCCGCCCATCCCCGGTCTCGCGGACGCCGCACCGTGGACGAGCCACGAGGCCACATCGGCGCAGCAGGTGCCGGAGTCGCTGGCGATCATCGGCGGCGGCGTGGTCGCCGTCGAGATGGCCACCGCCTATGCCGGGCTGGGCTCCACGGTCACCGTGCTCGCGCGGAGCGGCCTGCTGGGCGGCATGGAGCCCTTCGCAGGTGAGCGCGTGGCCGACGGCCTGCGCGGACTCGGCGTCGACGTGCGGCTGAACACGGGCACCCGGGCGGTGCAGCGTGACGACGCCGGCGTGCACGTCACCACGGACGACGGCGAGCGCATCACCGTTGCGGAGGTGCTCGTCGCGACGGGGCGCCGGCCGCGCAGCGGCGACATCGGCATCGAGGTCGCCGGCCTCGAGCCGGGCAGGCCGATCACCGTCGACGACACGCTTCGCGTGCCAGGGGTCGACTGGCTGTACGCGGTGGGTGACGTCAACGGCCGGGTGCTGCTCACCCATCAGGGCAAGTACCAGGCGCGCGCCGCCGGCGATGTGATCGCGGCCCGCTCGCGCGGTGAGGTGGTCGCCGACCAGCCATGGGGTCGGCACGTCGCGACCGCCGACCACGCCGCGGTTCCGCAGGTCGTGTTCGCCGAGCCCGAGGTCGCGTCGGTGGGGTACACCGCGGATGCGGCCCGCGCCGACGGCCGCACGATCGAGGTCGTCGACTACGACCTCGGCGCCGTGGCGGGCTCGGGGCTGCACCGCGACGGTTACCGGGGTCAGGCGCGGATGATCGTGGACACAGAGCGCGAGGTGCTGCTGGGTGCGACCTTCGTCGGCCCGGATGTGGCCGAGATGCTGCACAGCGCCACCGTCGCGGTGACCGGCGAAGTGCCGATCAGCCGGCTCTGGCACGCGGTGCCCTCGTATCCCACCATGAGCGAGGTGTGGCTGCGACTGCTCGAGGAGTACGGCCGGCAGTCGACCTGATCGACGCGTCCGTGCCCCGCAGTGCGATCCAGGGAAATCGCTGCGATTCGATCCCATTGTCGGATCCGTCCCCTACGCTCGAAAGGACTCCGGGAGGGACACGCCATGAGAGCTGTACTGGAAGGAACCGTGATCGCCGAGGCCGACGACGCCGAGACGATCCTCATCGAGGGCAATCACTACTTCCCGCCCTCCGCGGTGCGGGAGGGCGTGCTGACCGAGAGCCCGACGCCGTACACCTGCCCCTGGAAGGGCGTCTGCCAGTACTACTCGGTGGTGCTCGACGGCGAATCGCATGCGGACTTCGCCTGGGCGTACCCCGAGCCGAAGCCTTCGGCGATCGACCGGGTCGGTCGCGATTTCTCCGGATACGTGGCGTTCGACCCTCGCGTGCGGGTCGGCGCGTGATCCGCACGGCGCGATGATCGAGTTCTCCTCCGTCTCCAAGCGCTTCCCCGACGGCACCGTCGCTGTCGAGAACTTCAGCCTCGTGCTCCCGTCTCGTAAGACCACGGTGCTCGTCGGCTCGTCCGGATCGGGCAAGACCACGCTGCTGCGCATGATCAACCGGATGGTCGAGCCGTCCGCGGGCGACGTGACGATCGACGGCGAGAGCGTGCGCGGGCGCGACCCCGTCGCCCTGCGCCGCAGCATCGGTTACGTGATGCAGAACTCGGGCCTGATGCCGCATTTCACCGTCATCGACAACGTGGCCACCGTGCTGCGACTGGACGGTGTCGGCCGTCGCGAGGCGCACGGACGGGCGCGCGAGCTGCTCGACACCGTCGGTCTCGACCGCGCGCTCGCCGACCGCTATCCCAGCCAGCTCTCCGGCGGCCAGCAGCAGCGCGTCGGTGTGGCGCGCGGACTCGCCGCCGACCCGAACATCCTGCTCATGGACGAGCCGTTCGGCGCGGTGGATCCGATCGTGCGCGCCGACCTGCAGCAGGAGCTCATCCGGCTGCAGGCCGAACTCGACAAGACCGTGGTGTTCGTCACGCACGACATCGATGAGGCGTTCCTTCTCGGCGACCAGGTCGTCATCCTCGACAAGAGCGCCAGGACCGTGCAGGTCGGCACGCCGAGCGAGATCATCGAGAACCCGGCGGATGACTTCGTGTCGGCGTTCATCGGCGCCGAGCGAGGGCGACGCGCGCTCCGTCTGAAGCGCACGCCGCGCGGCACGGTCGTGGTCGATTCCGAGGGCCGCACGCAGGGCGTGCTCTCCGGTGCGGATGCCGAGGTCGAGGAACTGACGTGACCTGGGTCGCTGAGAATCTCGACCTCATCCTCGAGCTGACGCTCGTGCACCTGCGCCAGAGCGCGACGCCGATCGTGCTCGGCCTGGTGCTGTCGATCCCGCTGGGCTGGGTCGCCTGGCGCTACAGGCTGGTGCGCGGACCGGTGATCGTGCTCACCGGACTGCTGTACACGATCCCCTCCCTCGCGCTGCTGATCCTGCTTCCGGCGGCGCTCGGATACCGGGCCACGACCGAGCCCAATCTGGTGGTGGCGCTCACGATCTACACGGTCGCGATCCTGGTGCGGGCCGTGGCCGACGGGCTCGACTCCGTCGATCAGGACGTGCGGCAGGCCGCGACCGCCGTCGGCTACGCCGCGCCGCGCCGGTTCTTCACCGTCGAGCTGCCGCTGGCGGGCCCCGTGATCCTCGCCGGACTGCGGGTCGCCGCCGTGAGCACCATCTCGCTCGCGACCGTCGGCATCCTCATCGGCGTGGAGAATCTGGGCTATCTGTTCACGAACGGCCTGCAGCGCCGCATCATCGCCGAGGTGCTCGCCGGAGTCGTCGCGGTGGTCGTGATCGCGCTGATCGTCGACGGCCTCCTCGTGCTGGCGGGGCGGATGCTGATGCCGTGGACGCGAGCGGCCGGCCGCGCACCGGGGCGGGCGCAGAAGGGCCGCGAGCAGACCGCACCGGTGGTGAGGGCGGCCGCATGAACCTCTTCTTCGACGCCCTCGCCTGGCTGTTCTCGCCGGAACGACTGCAGGGTGCCTACGCGCTCCAGACCCTGCTGAGTCAGCACCTGCTGTACACCGCGATCTCGGTGGTGATCGCGGCAGCCGTCGCTCTGCCCGCCGGCTGGCTCATCGGGCACACCGGGCGCGGACGCGAGATCGCGGTGGCGATCTCCGGCGCCGCGCGCGCCGTGCCGTCGTTCGGGCTGCTCGTGCTGCTCGTGCTCGTGCTCGGCGTGGTGCGCACTCCGCTCGCGGCGGTGATCACGTTCGTGCTGCTGGCCATCCCCTCACTGCTCGCCGGCGCGTACACCGGGCTCGAGGCGATCGACCGCCGGGTGATCGACGCCGCGCGCTCGATGGGCATGACCGAATGGCAGATCTTCGTGAAGGTCGAACTGCCGCTCGGGCTGCCGCTTCTCATCGGCGGCATCCGATCGGCGCTGCTCCAGGTGATCGCGACGGTGACGATCGGCGCCTACGTCAACCTGGGCGGTCTCGGCTGGCCCATCATCCAGGGCATCCCGCTCGGACGCTTCGACCAGGTGCTCGCGGGGGCGATGCTCGTCGCCGTGCTCGCCCTCATCGTCGACCTGCTGCTCGCACTCGCCCAGCGTGCCGCCGTGCCCCTCGGCGTGCGATCACAGGCGCACCCGCCCTCGGCCGGTGCGCGGGCCGGCCGACGCGCCGCGGCAGCCCACGCCTGACCCCCATCCCTCCCCACCAGAGATCCGATCCACAGAGAGGCCCCCACATGATCAACCCACGGAAGCACCGGATCGCCCTGACCGCCGGAGTCGCGCTCACCGCGGTCATCGCGCTGGCCGGATGCAGCAGCTCCAACCCGCTCGAGGAACCGGGCGGAGACGGCGGCGAACAGGGCGGCGACACGATCGTCGTCGGCTCGCAGGCCTACTACTCGAACGAGATCATCGCCGAGATCTACGCACAGGCGCTCGAGAACGCCGGATTCACGGTCGAGAAGAAGTTCAACATCGGGCAGCGCGACGCGTACATGCCCGAGGTGGAATCCGGCGCGATCGACCTGTTCCCCGAGTACACCGGCAACCTGCTGGAGTATCTCGACAAGGACGCGACCGCGACCAGCCCCGACGACGTGTACACGGCGCTGCAGGACGCGCTGCCCGAGGGGCTCACCGCGCTGGACTACGCCGAGGCGAGCGATCAGGACACGTACACGGTGCTGAAGTCCTTCGCCGAGGAGAACGACCTCACGTCCATCGCCGACCTCGCGGCACTGGCGGAGCCGGCCACCCTCGGAGGCGCGCCCGAGCTCGAGCAGCGGCCGTACGGACCGGGCGGCGCCAAGGACATCTACGGCGTCGACCTCGGCTTCTCGGCGACAGCGCAGAGCACGCTCGAGTCGCTGCTGGCAGGAGAGGTGCAGGTCGCCGACATCTACACGGCCGACCCGGCGTTCCAGACCGAGGACATCGTCGCGCTCGAGGACCCGAAGAACATGATCCTCGCCTCGAACGTGGTGCCGATCGCCTCCAGCGACGTCGCCGAGGACATCGCCGACGTCATCAACGCCGTCAGCGCAGCACTGGGCGCCGACGACCTGGTCGCCATGAACGTGCAGAGCACGGTCGACCAGACGTCGGCCGATGACATCGCCGCGCAGTGGCTGAAGGACAACGACCTGCTCTGATGCGGTCGCACCCCGCCGGGACGCTCACACCCGCGCGTCCTGGCGGGGCAGCCACACCTTGTTGATGATGATGAGGATCGACGCGGTGGCGGGCACCGCGACGAGCGCGCCGAGCAGCCCGAGCAGCGTGCCGCCCGCCAGGGCGCCGATCACGACCAGCAGACCGGGCACGGAGACCGTCCTGTTCATCACCCGTGGCGTGAGCACGTACGCCTCGATCTGGATGTAGATCAGATACACCGCGCCGAAGATCAGCGCGTGCAGCGGGTTCGCGAGCAGGGCGGTCACCGTGCCGATCGCCAGGAACAGCAGCGGGCCGACGAGCGGGATCAGCGTCACGAGGAACGCGACCACCGCCATCAGCGGCGGGAACGGCAGCCCGAGCAGCAGGTAGAGGATCAGGGCGACGACGGCGTTCGTGAAGGCGAGCACCACCATTCCCTGTACGTACCCGCCCACGGACTCGGTGATCTGATCGACGATGTCGCGGGCTCCCTCGCGGTGGCGTGCGGGCGCGAGACGCAGCAGAGACGTCTTGATGCCGGGAAGGCCGACGACGAAGTACAGCGTGAGCACGAACACGATGACGAAGGCGGAGACACCGGCGGCGATCGACGTGCCCACCTTCAGTGCGCCGCCGCCGAGAGCGGTCAGCGTCTTGCCGTCGGTGAGGAGCTTCTCGCCGTCGGCGAGCAGCGTGTTGATCTGGTCGCCGAACTGCCGGTTCAGCAGCGCATAGAGGTCGGTGTGCATGAAGTCGTCGATCACCTTCGGCACCGACTTCACGAACGAAGCGACCTGCTCGACGACCACCGGCACGATCATGACGACCACCAGCCCGACGACGATCGCCAGCGCGACGATGACGATGGCGACGCTGACGCCACGGGACAGGCCTCGTCGCTCGAGCAGGCGCACCACTGGATTCAGCCCGAGTGCGGCGAACAGCGCGAACGCGACGTAGATCAGCACCGTCGACAGGCTCGTGAGCGCCAGGGCCAGCAGGAACGCCGAGAGGCCGCCGAGGGTGAGCAGGAAGCCGAGACGGAACGGCCGATCGACCCGGGCCCACATCGAACGCCGCGGTCTCGGCGCATCCGCGGGTGTCGGCGCGGCGGTTCCTTCGGGGATCTCGACCGGGGACGCGGCCGTGTCAGCCGTGGCCGATGCGGCCGCACGCTCTGTGGGATCGTCTGCGCTCATGCCGAACACTCTAGGGCCGCACGGGACCGCGACCTTGGCTATCGTGTAAACGCCGAACGACAGGAGGACCATGTCCGACGATGCCCGTGTCCCGCAGGGTCGCACCGACGATGCAGCCCACGCCGAGCTGCTGCGCCTGCGCGCCAGCATCGACAACATCGACGCCGCACTGATCTACCTGCTGGCCGAGCGCTTCCGCGCCACCCAGCAGGTCGGCCACCTGAAGGCCGACCACCGCATGCCGGCATCGGATCCCGGCCGCGAGGAGCAGCAGGTCGCCCGGCTGCGCGCGCTCGCCGAGGAGGCGCACCTCGACCCGGAGTTCGCGGAGAAGTGGTTCAACTTCGTCGTCGCCGAGGTGATCCGCCACCACACCGAGGCCGCGGAGGGGCGCTGACCCCAACCGGATGCGGAGTCGTGCAGATCGGCGAGGTCGTGCGTCCGCCGACTCGACAAGCGATGTGCTGACTGCAATAATTTGAGTGTTCTTGCCAGAGAACGCTCAAAACAAAGCATCCGAGGAGCCTGACATGACCGAAGCCGCCGGCGCGCACATGCGCGAGGAGCTGCACTCCCAGCCGCAGACCTGGGCCAGGGCAGCCGAGATGCGCGCCGAGCAGGCGCTGCTCCCGGCCTCCGGTGCGCGCGTCGCGGTCGTCGGATGCGGAACGTCGTGGTTCATGGCACAGTCGTACGCCAGTCTTCGCGAAGGCTCCGGCCACGGCGAGACCGACGCCTTCACGGCATCCGAGTTCCCGCTGGGCCGGGAGTACGACGCCATCGTCGCGCTGACCCGCTCTGGCACCACGACTGAGGTGCTCGAGCTGACCGAGCGCGTCACGGGCAGGATCCCGGTCGTCGCGGTTCTCGGTGACGACACCTCTCCGCTGGTCGATCTGGCCGACCAGGTCATCGCGATGCCGTTCGCCGACGAGAAGTCCGTCGTGCAGACCCGCTTCGCCACCACCGCGGTCGCGCTGTTCCGCGCCTCGCTGGGCGAGGACCTCACGAAAGCCATCGCCGACGCGCAGGCCGTGCTCGACAGCGCGGACGATCCCGCGCTGCGGGATGCCGAGCAGTACAGCTTCCTCGGCATGGGCTGGACGTTCGGTCTCGCCCACGAGGCCGCCCTCAAGATGCGCGAGTCGTCGCAGTCGTGGACCGAGTCGTACAGCTCGATGGAGTACCGCCACGGACCCATCGCGATCGCCGCGCCGGGCCGCATCACCTGGCAGTTCGGTGCCGCCCCCGATGGACTCAGGGCGCAGGTCGAGGCCACCGGTGCGCGGTTCGTGCAGCACGACATCGACCCGCTCGCCGATCTGGTGCGCCTGCACCGCGTCGCCCTCGACCGTGCGGTGGCCAAGGGTCTCGACCCCGACCAGCCGCGCAACCTGACCCGCTCGGTCATCCTCGACGACTGACGACATGGCGGAGCACGGCGGGATCCCCGACGTCGTCACCGACGCATCCGGTGAACGGCTCGCTCGCGCTGCCACGATCGGCGCCGGCGCGCCGGTGCTCGCCTTCGACGTGGGCGGGACCGACATCAAGTCGGCCCTGTTCGGTGCCGACGGCGCCGCCCGAGGTCTGCGACGCACGCCCACGCCGGCCGGCGGTGCGGACAGCCCCGCGCGGCTGATCGAGCGCCTCGCGCAGCTGGCCGACGAGCTGCGCGCGCAGCACCCTCAGGTCGTGCCCGAGGCCGTCGGTCTCGTGGTGCCGGGCATCGTCGACGCCGAGAACGGCATCGGCGTGTTCAGCAGCAACCTGGGCTGGCGGCAGGCGCCGATGCGCGATCTGGCCGCGCAGCGCTTCGGCCTGCCCGTCGCCTTCGATCACGACGTGCGCTCGGCCAGCTGGGCCGAGCACGTGCTGGGCGGCGCGCGCTCGTACGACAACGCCGTCGTGCTGATCATCGGCACCGGCATCGCCGGCGCCCTGCTCGTGGACGGCCGTCCGTACACCGCCGGCGGCTACGCGGGCGAGATCGGTCACTCGCCGATCGGCGAATGGCCCTGCCCGTGCGGCGCCCGCGGATGCCTCGAGGCGATCGCCTCGGCCGGTGCCATCGCGCGGCGCTACGCGGAGGCGACCGGCATCGAGGTCGACGGGGCCCGCGAGGTGATCGCCCTGGCCGCCGACGGCGACGCACACGCATCGCGCGTCTGGGATGAGGCTCTCGACGCCCTCACCCTGTCGATCGCGCAGCTGACGGCCGTGATCGCGCCCGAGGCGGTCGTCATCGGCGGAGGGCTGTCTCGCGCCGGGGGTGCGCTGTTCGACGAACTGCGCGCGCGGCTGACCGCACGCTTGAGCTTCCATCGCATCCCCGCCCTCGTGCCCGCCGAGCTGTCCGGCAATGCCGGCATCCTCGGGTCGGCCCTGCACGCGCGGGAGGCGGCGCGCGCCGCAGCATCCGGAGCGAACGCATGATCGTCACCGTCACCCCCAACCCGGCGCTCGATCTGACCTGGCACGTCGAGGAGATCGTGCCCGGTGGCGTGCACCGCGCGGATGCCGGCACGGCGCGCGCCGGCGGCAAGGGCCTCAACGTCGCGCGCGTCGCACACGACCAGGGAGCGCAGGCGGTCGCGATCGCGACCGTCGGCGGGGCCACCGGCGAGGAGTTCGCCGCAGAGCTGCGGGCGTCCGGTGTGCCGCATGTGCTCGTGCCGGTCGCGGCACCTACCCGCCGCAGCATCGCCCTCGTCGACGAGAGCCTCGGCGACACCACGATCGTGAACGAGCGCGGCGTCGCGCCGACGGCGGCGGAGTGGCGCGCCCTGCGGGATGCTGTCGCCCGCGCGCTCGGGTCGAGCGCCGCATCCGCCGCCCCTGCCGATTCCGGGTCGGATGCGCCGGACAGCGACGACGTCCTCGTCATCTCCGGGAGTCTCCCGCCCGGCACGCCGGACGACATCCTCCCCGCACTCATCTCGCTCGGACGCCGGGCCGGAGCGGCGGTCATCGTCGACACCTCGGGGCCTTCCCTGCTCGCGGCGGCCGATGCCGGAGCATCCGTGCTCAAGCCCAACGCCGCCGAGCTCGCAGAGGCGACCGGTCTCGACGACCCCCTCGCCGGCGCGCGCGAGCTGCTGCGTCGCGGCGCCGAACTCGTGCTGCTCTCCCGCGGAGCAGACGGGATGCTGGCGATCACCGGGGCCACGGATCCGGCCGCACCGCCTGCGACCTCCGATTCGGAACCGGCGCTTTCCGTGTTGACCGCCCGCCTGCCCGCTCCCCTCGCCGGGAACCCGACCGGGGCGGGTGACGCCGCCGTCGCGGCGTGCGCGGTGCTGCGGGATGCCGGCATCCGCGATACCGAGACCGTCCTGCGCCGCGCCACCGCCTGGTCGGCGGCGGCGGTGCTCATGCCGCTCGCCGGCGACATCCACCCCACGTGGATCGAGCTGGAAGACTCCGTGACCGTCCAGAAAGAGGACCTTCGATGACCCTCGCCTCCGCACGTGACCTGATGCGCTCCGCGGCCGCCGCCGGCACCGGCGTCGGCGCCTTCAATGTGATCCACCTCGAGACCGCCGAAGCACTGGTCGCCGCCTCCGAGCGCGCCGAACTGCCGGTGATCCTGCAGATCTCGCAGAACTGCGCCGACTACCACGGGGGCCTCGAGCCGATCGGCTGGGCGACCCTCGCCGTCGCCCGACGCGCCACGACGCCGGTCGCCGTGCACCTCGACCACGCCGAGCGGCCCGAGCTCGTCGACGAGGCGATCGAGCTCGGCTTCGGCTCGGTGATGTTCGACGGCGGCACACTCGACTACGACGAGAACGTCGAGATCACGGCCGACGTCGCGCGCCGTGCTCGCGCCGCCGGCGTGTACATCGAGGCCGAGCTCGGCGAGGTGGGCGGCAAGGACGGCGCGCATGCGCCGGGCGTGCGCACCGACCCCGACGAGGCGCGCGCGTTCGTCGAGGCCACCGGCGTCGACTCGCTGGCCGTGGCCGTCGGCTCCTCGCACGCGATGCTGGATCGCTCGGCCTCCCTCGACATCGAGCTGATCGGGCGGCTGCGCGCCGCCCTGCGCGGCACCGGCCGCAACGGCGGCGATGTGCCGCTCGTGCTGCACGGCTCATCCGGGGTGTCCGACGAGGTGATCGCGCAGGCCGTGCGCGCCGGCATGACGAAGATCAACGTCTCCACCCACCTGAACGGCTTCTTCACCCGCGCGATCCGCGAGTCGCTCGCCGCCGATGACAGACTCGTCGATTCCCGCAAGTACCTCAGCCCGGCGCGCGAAGCGGTGGCAGAAGAGGCGGCCAGGATGCTGCGCCTGTTCGCCGTCACCCCGGGCCAGGAGTGATCTCGTGAACCGCGCCGCCCGTCTCACCGCGATCCTCGACCTGCTCGCTGAGCAGGGCGAGGTCAGCGTCGAGCAGCTCGTCGACCGGTTCGGAGCATCCGCCGCGACCACCCGGCGCGACCTCGACAGCCTCGCCGAGCGACGCCTGCTCACGCGCACGCACGGCGGCGCGGTGGCCCAGTCGGTCGCGTACGAGCTGCCCATCCGGTACAAGAGTCACCACGCGACCGGCGCGAAGGAGCGCATCGCCGCGGCGGCGGCCGCGCTGGTGGCCCCCGGGCAGGTCGTGGGGCTCTCGGGGGGAACGACAACGAACGCCATCGCCACCGCGCTCGCCGCCCGCGATGATCTGACCGGCGCCGGGCTGACCGTGGTGACCAACGCGGTGAACATCGCCGCGCAGCTGGCGATGCGCCCCGAGTTCAAGGTCGTCGTCACCGGAGGAGTCATCCACTCACGCAGCTTCGAGCTGGTGGGGCCGTTCGTGGAGCAGCTGCTCGGCGGCGTCCGGCTCGACATCGCCTTCATCGGCGTCAACGGGATGGATGCCGCCTCGGGGGCGACAACGCACGACGAGGCCGAAGCGGCCGTGAACCGCATGATGGCCGAGCGCGCCGAGCGTGCGGTCGTGGTCGCCGACGCATCGAAGCTCGGTCGCGCCGCGTTCGCGCACGTCGGCGGCCCCGAACTCTTCCCCGTCGTGCTGACCGACGCCGGCGCGGATGCCGCGCAGCGCGCCGCCCTGGCCGAGGCGGGCTACGAGGTGCGCGCCGCGGACTGAGTTCCCGGTAGGCGGTGCGCCGCCCGCCCGTCTCGCGACGCCCGTACTCTCGGCCCGGCCATCGGCGTCGGATCGTTGTCTCGCGACGCCGAGGGAGCGTGTGGTAACGTTGCCACAATCCCCGCAGAGACCCGACGCACGAAGGAGTGCACGCGTGACTGACCCCATCGGTATCGGAGTCGCCGGATTCTGGCACGTACACGCCGACGACTACGCCCGGGATGCGACCGAGCATCCCGCCACGCGCGTCGTCGCCGGCTGGGATCCCGACCCGGTGCGCCGCAGGGAGGGCGCGGAACGGCTCGGGGTGCCGGCCGTCGACGATCTGGACGCCCTGCTCGCCCACCCGGACGTCGACGCGATCACCGTCACGACGGCGACCGACGAGCACACCGACGTGATCGGGCGCGCGCTCGCCGCGGGCGTGCCGGTGTTCACCGAGAAGCTGCTCGCCCCCACCGTCGCCGAATGCGAGGCGCTGATCGAGTCGTCCCGCGCGCAGGCGGCACCGCTGGTGGTCTCGCTGCCGCGCCTGACCGAGCCGCTCACCGTCACGATCACACAGCTGATCGACGACGGGGCCCTCGGCGACGTCACGTACGCGCGCGTGCGGATGGCGCACGACGGATGGCTGGGCGGCTGGCTGCCCGAGCGCTTCGCCGACCCGGTCGCGGCCATCGGCGGTGCGTTCGCCGACCTGGGCTGTCACCCCGCGTACCTCGTGCAGCGGATGCTGGGCGCCGCCCCCGAAGCGATCACCGCGGCCTACGGTCACGTCACCGGACGCGCCGTCGAGGACAACGCCGTCGTCACGGCGCGCTACGCGAACGGCGCGGTCGGCGTCGCCGAGGCGAGCTTCACGACGACGCCGGGCGCGTTCGCCGTCGAGGTGCGCGGCACCGAGGCGTCGCTGCTGTACGGATACGGACGCGAGGAGCTGATCGCCAAGGGCGGTGGATTCGGCGCGGAGTGGACGCCCGTGCCGCTCGCCCCTGCGCAGCCGACGCCGTTCGAGCTGTGGGTCGACGCCGTGCGCGGCGTCGCCGATGCCGCAGACACCGCCGCCAACCTGCAGGCGGCCATCGATCTCACCGGGTTCGTCGTCGCGGCGAACCGAGCCGCCGCCGAGGGGGCGACGGTCACCATCGACACGGGAGGAACAGCATGACCTCGCAGAATCAGCCGGTGCGCATCGGACTCATCGGCGCCGGCGGGATCGCCGGCGCACACGTGTCCGGCTACCGTCTCAACCCGGAATCGGTCGTCTTCGCGGCGATCGCCGATCCGGTGCGCGAGAACGCCGAGAAGCGTCGTGGAGACGACGCCGATGTGCGCATCTACGACGACTACCGCGACATGATCGCGGCCGGCGGCCTCGACGCCGTGGATATCTGCCTGCCCCATCACCTGCACGCCGACGCGGTGATCGCAGCGGCCGACGCCGGGCTGCACGTGCTGTGCGAGAAGCCGCTCTGCCTCACCGTCGACGAAGCCGCCGCGATCACCGCGGCCGTCGACCGCAGCGGCGTCACGGTGATGTGCGCGCACAACCAGATCTTCCAGCCCGCGGTGGCCGCGGCGAAGGAGATGGTCGAGAGCGGCGTGCTCGGGCGGGTCTACGAGGTGCGCACGACCGACAGCTTCTACAACGACTTCACCCCCGAGAGCATGGGCTGGCGCGCGGCGGCCGCGACCTCGGGCGGCGGCGAGCTCATCGACACCGGCTACCACCCGCTGTACCTGCTGCAGCACCTCGCGGGCGGCACGCCGATGTCGGTGACGGCGATGCTCTCGCGGCACCGCCTGGAGTTCATGGAGGGCGAGGATTCCGCGCAGGTGCTGGTGCGCTACGACAACGGCGTGGTCGGGCACGTGACGACGAGCTGGGCCTATCAGCCGGCGGTGGGCACCGAGAAGTTCTCGCTCGTCGGCGAGAAGGGCTCGCTGAGCTCCGACGGCACGACCCTCGTCTCGCAGATCCGCGGCGACGAGCCGGTGAGCGTGACCTTCGAGCCGGTGCACGAGTTCGCCGCGGAGGTCGCGCACTTCGCCGACAGCATCCGCCGCGGGACCCGCCCGATCCAGACGCACGAGGAGGGGATCGACGTGCTCGGCGTCATCCTCGCCGCCTACGAGTCCGAGCGGTCCGGCAGGATCGTGGACGTCGCTCGCGTCACGGTGACGGATGTGACCGAAGCGGTGCCCGAGACGGTGCCGGCCCGCTGAACGACCCGCCCGCGGTCAGGCGCGCGATCGGGCGGGCGTGATCAGGCGGGCGTGATCTGTGCGGACGGCAGGGGCAGCGCGTCGAGCAGCAGCTGGGCGAGCGCCGCGCCCTGCTCGATCTGCGGCCAGCGGCCGGCCGGGAGGTCGACCAGCGTCACGTCATCGACGCGCACCAGCTCGCGAGCCGGGTCCTCGTCGTCGTCCATCCAGCGGCGCACATCGGCGGCCGTGTACTCGGTCGCGACGACCGTGACCGGCACCCGGAAGCGCCGATCGTCGGTCAGGCGCTGCAGTGTGTCGATGCCGCGCGTGCGGCCGTCGGCCTGGCGCTCCCGCAGCGATGCCAGCGCGTGATCCGCAGCGCACCGCTCGGCCAGCGCCGGCGGCGTCTCGTGGGCGGTGGCGCGGAATCCCGTCATCACGTGCGTGCCGTCGGCACTGGGCAGGCCACCCACGTGGAAGGCGCGGGCGACGCGCTCGGGACGCCGATTCACCGCGGCGTGCACGATGCCGCAGGCCTCCGCATGGCCGACCAGCGCGACCGGGCCGCCCATCTGATCGATGGTCCCGGCGATGAGGGCGACGTGATCGGCGAGCATCACGCCGGAGCGGTCGGCCGTGCGCGCCGTCAGTCCGCGCAGCGTGAGCGGATGCGGAACGTGGCCGGCCGCGCGCAGTCTCGCCGCCACGTCCTGCCATGACGAGCCGTCCAGCCACAGCCCGGGCACCAGGATGACGTCCATCCCACCTCCTCGCGTACCCGCCCATCCTCGGGACGACGGCCACCGAGGGCGAGGGGCTTGCCACTTCTCCGCACCTGTGCCATCCCGCCCGGTGCAATCGCCGGATCCCCGTGGCCGTCCGGCCGTCGCTCAGTCGGAGATGCCTGCTGCGATCGCATCCTCGCAGCCCAGCAGCAGCACGCCCGCGCTCCACGCGTGCGACAGGGTGAGCAGCATCCCCTTCGGCTGGAAGCACTCCGTCTGGTAGTAGCGCTCGGTGACCATGCCGCGGTAGGCGTTGAAGTCGCCGTCGAAGCGGGCGACGAACTGCCGGAAGCAGGCGAGGGCCTCGAGCGCGCGCTCGCGGTAGTGCTCGTCGCCGAGCGCGTCGGCGAGCTGCAGCATCTCCCGGGTCATGACGAGCCCGTAGGCGTGCAGGTGCTGGTTCGAGGGCGAGGCCTGATCGGCGCCGCGGGTGCCGAAGTCGTAGACACCCAGCAGCGAGGTCGCAGGGAACGAGACGTCGTAGCAGTAGCGGAAGCTGAGCGCGAAGTCGGCCGCCCGCCGGGCGAGGTCGAGCCAGGCGCCGTCGCCGGTGGCCCGATACAGGGCCATGTACGCCATGACGGCGACGTAGCCGTCCTCGCTGGTGGGCGCGAGGTCGACATCCTCCGGCGCGCCGTGCAGGTGCTCGGCGCGCACGGCGTCGGCGTAGTGCCGGCCCGCACGCTCGGCGGCCGGAAGGTAGCGGGCATCCCATTCCGCGGCCTCGGCGAGCGCCGCCACCCAGGCGAGCGCCGAGGTGCCCTGCCACGAGAGCACCTCGCCGGTCTCGGCGTGATGGATGCTGCCGAGCGCCCCGTCGTCGCGCTGCCGGTGCACGACGGCGTCGAGGTTCGAGACGGCCGCGCGTCGCCAAGCGGGGTCGCCGGTGAGGGCCACGGATCGGACGAGGAACTGGGTGGCCTCGCCGAGCGTGCGGCTGTGCAGGCCGCGACGGTGCGCTGTCCAGCTCTGGGTCCAGCCCTTCTCGCGGTACCAGACGCCCCAGAACGTGCCGCTGGGTGAGAGCGCCTCGGTGCAGAAGCCGATCACCCGCTCGGCCGCCGCCCGCAGGATGTCGTCGCCGGTGCGCATCGCGTGACGCAGCATCGCGTACGCCCACGGGATGCCCGACACCCAGCCGACGTGCATCGCCTGACGGTCGACCGGCCGGCCGTCGCCTCCCGACACCTCGCGGTCGAAGCCGACCGTCTCGAGCAGCACGCCGGGATCGGGGTCGTAGTGCCACCGCAGCAGACCTTCGGCGGCCAGCGCGGCCGCCGCCGGCACGTCGACCCACGGCCGCAGCGGGGCGCTGGGCGCCCACTCGGCGTGCAGCTGCCGCAGCACCCGCGCGTAGTCGTGGCGATCCGCGGTCAGGTCGATCGCGCGCACCGGCAGCTCGGCGACGTCTCCGGGTGAGAAGCTGTGGGTCAGCGTTTCGGCGGGACGCGGCTCGGCGTCGCCGTAGTAGGTGACCGGGAACTCCCGGGCGGGGAACGTCGCCGAGAGCACCGCCCGATCGCCCTGCAGTGCGAAGCCGAACCCGGTGAGGCCGAGCGTCGTCTCGGGCGGGGCGGACAACGCCGCCCCGGGCAGTCCCGGCACCGGCCACACCATGACCACGGGGGCCGCGGCCCGGTCGGAGCGGAAGTGCCACGCGTCACTCACGAAGGCGTCACGCGGTCCGTCCGCATCGTCGGCCGCGGCGAACCGCGGAAAAAGCCGATCGTTCTGCGCCGGGCGGTTCTCGCCGTAGAACACACCGGGGATCAGCCACCACGGTGCGGAGGCCGCCGGCACCTCGATCGACACGCGCACCGCGGCGTCGACCGGCGCCGCGCCGTCGAAGCGGACGCGCACGAGGTGCGTGCCGTCGTCGCGTGCGTCCACCTCGATCGTGAACGCGGCCGCGTCGGCGTCGAGCACGTCGACGGCCGGAGCGGAGGTCGGCGACGGATGCGGCGTCACCGCATCGGCTGCGGTCACGCCGGACCGCCGTCCAGCGGCCACTCCAGCAGGTCGACCTCGACGATGTCGGCATCCGCCGCGAGCGGCACCCGGAAGGTGCGCACCTGGTGCGGCCGGAAGTCGGCCTGCAGCATCCGGTCAGCGATCGGGATCCGGATCTTCGCGGATGCCGCCTGCCCGCGGGTCTCGACCGCGCGGACGATGAGGTCCGCAGGGCCGCCGTCCGGAACGTCCTCGCTGCCCTTCACCGCCGTGACCATGACCGCCCCTGACCCGTCGTCGACGAAGCCGTCGCGCGCCGGCAGATCGCCGTCGTGGAAGGACTCCTGCTGGGCGCGCACCGGCGCCTCGAGCACGGCCGCGCGGCGGGTCGGCTGCGCCTCGCGCCAGTCGCCCGCGTGCGGAACCAGTTCGAGGGCGAAGCGCTGCACGCCCTGATCCTGGAAGGAGTACACGCCCTCGGGGTCGAGCAGGCGGGGGTCGTGCCAGGAGTACACCGGGCTGCGCACCGCCGTGATGCCGATGCTCGGCACCTCACCGGATGCCGCGCCGGCCGGCGACGCGTCCCAGCCGTGCTTGGCGGTGCAGATGACGGTGAGTCCGGCGGGGGCGCCGTCGAGGGTGCCGGTGAGGTCGACCCAGGACTGGGCCGGTTCCTCCGCGCCGTCGACCGGGCGCGCGAGGGTGCCGTACGGGATCTCATACGTCGCCCGCGCATCGTCGAGACCCACCGGGAAGCGCAGCTTCAGCAGATGCGCCTTCTCGCGCCAGTCGAGCGTGACGTCGACGCGCACGGCGCGGCCGTCGTGCGCGAGCAGGTACTCCTCGACGAGCCTGCTGGCACCCCAGGACCGCTCCACGCGCACGCGCGAGCGCAACGGCCCGGTCTCCCGGACGACGATGCGGTCGAGCGTCATCGCGGCACAGGGCCACGCGTAGGAGATCACGCGGTGACCCCACGTGTCGGTCGGGTCATCGCACACCGCGGTGCGCGGTGCGCCGCGCGTGCCCCGCAGCGGGTCGACGCCGGTCGCCTTGTCGCGCAGCGAGACGAGGTCGCCGGTCGCCGGGTCGAGCTCCACGCGCAGGTGCGCGTTCTCGATCACCGTGCCGTCGTCCGAGACCCTCAGCGACGACTCCGCGGGCAGTGCGGGGCCGGGCAGCAGGCGGTAGAGCGCGTACCCGAGCGCCGGGACCTCGGCGCGGAAGGTGACCGCACCGCGACTGCGGTCACCGGTCGTCGCGGTCGACTGCGTGGCCTGCGACAGCACCACCGCACCGGTGCGGTCGACGACGCGCACGCCGTGCGGCTGCGCGCCGTACTGCATGTCGACGTCGACCGAGACGGACCACGGATGCGGGTTGAAGACGACCACCGGCTGCGTGGCCTCGTCCATCGGGATGGCGATGCGGCGCGCGATGCGATTGTGCGCCCGGGTGATGATGCGCTTCGAGATCGCGATCGCCTCGCCGAGCTGATCGCGCGCGTCGTCGTACGACGGCTCGATGGCGGAGCCGGGCAGGATGTCGTGGAACTGGTTGAACAGCACCTGCTTCCAGGCGCGCTCGAGATCCTCGCGCGGGTAGTCGTCGGCCCCGAGGGCGACGTCGATCGCCGCCCAACGTTCCGCGGACAGCACGGCGTGCTGCGCTCGCCGCTGCCACGCCTTGATGCCGGAGTGCGCGGAGTAGCAGCCAGGGGCATGGTGCTGCAGGTCGTCTCGGCGCACCGCGAGGCGATCGAGGAAGGCATCCCCGCGGGCGAGCATCTCGTCGAAATAGGCGCGCGGTGACGACATCGTCATCCTCCCGAAGGTCCCCATCCGGTCGTACCGATGGATCGAGTCGATGTTGGCCTTCGTGGGCCCGCCACCGTGGTTGCCGACGCCGTAGAACACCATCATCTCGCCGAGCGAGCGATCCAGCTGGCCGAGCGACTTCTCGGTCTGCCCCGACACGTCGCCGGGCGGGCTGCAGTACTCGAACGGGATGCGGTACGCCAGCACGCGCGATCCGTCGGCGGACTCCCATTGGAACAGCGTCTCGTCGAGGTCGCCCTCGTGCGGGCCGGGGCGCAGGAAGCAGTACGAGTCCATCCGCTGGCCGCGCAGGATCTGCGGCAGGGCTGCGCTGTGCCCGAACGGGTCGACATTCATCCCCACGGTCGCGATCCGCCCGAAGCGCGACTGCAGGAAGCGCTGCCCGTACAGGCCCTGACGGGCGAACGACTCGCCCATGGGCATGTTGCAGTCCGGCTCGACCCACCAGCCGCCGACGTTCACCCAGCGGCCCTCGGCGACGCGCTCCGCGATGCGGGCGAACATCTCCGGATCCTGCTCCTCGACCCAGGAGAGCAGCACGATCTGATCGCAGGTGAAGACGAAATCGGGGTACTCGTCCATCCGGTCGAGCGCGCTCGCGAAGGTCGCCCTCGCCTCCTGATAGCCCTCCTGCCACGGCCACAGCCACACCGGATCGAGATGCGCGTTGCCGATCATGTGCAGGGTGCGGTCGGGAGTGGCCGCGGGGCGCGGCGCCGGTGCCATGTCGACGGGCTGCGCGCCGGATGGCGCGTTCGCGATCGGTGCGCGGTCGTCGCGGCTCACGGCAGCTCCTCTCCGGCGGCCCAGGCGTCCAGCATCTCGGACAGCGCGTGCAGAAGGAAGGTGTGCAGCTCCTGGATGCGGGGCGTCTCGGTGCTCGGCGCGAGCAGCGCGTGGTCGGCGAGCGGCAGGGACGGGCCGCCGTCCCCGCCCGCGAACAGCAGGGTGGTGGCGCCGTTGGCGCGTGCCGCGGTCAGTCCGTTCACGATGTTCGCCGAGCGGCCCGACGTGGTGAAGGCCGCCACCACGTCGCCCTCACGCGCGAGCGCCTCGACCTGCCGGGAGAAGACGTCCTCGAACGCGTAGTCGTTGGCGATGCAGCTCACCACCGTCGCATCGGTGGTGAGCGTGACGGCGGGCAGCGGGCGGCGATCACGCCGGTAGTGGCCGATGAGCTCGCCCGTGAAGTGCTGCGCGTCTGCGGCGCTGCCCCCGTTGCCGAAGGTGTACAGGGTGCCGCCGCGCTCGAAGGCGGCGATGAGCATGGCGCCGACGGCGCGCACGTCGTCGAGCAGCGCGGTCGCGTTCTCGGCGGTGCGGATGTGCGCGTGCAGCTGCGCGGCGAGCAGATCAGACAACAGGGGCCTCCTTGGCCAGGTCGAGGGCGAGTGCGCCCGCGCCGATCACGCAGACCGCGTCGCCGAGTTCGGCGAGGGTGACGCCGGCGCGTGCGGCGGGCGGCATGGCGGTGTCGCGCACGATGTCGCGGACGGGGTCGAGCAGCATGGCGCCGGAGCGGGTGACGCCGCCGCCGAGGATGACGACGTGCGGTTCGAAGACGTTGACGAGATCGGTCACCGCCTGGCCCAGCAGGGCGGTCGTCTCGTCCCAGACCGCGGCCGCGAGCGGATCGCCGGCGGATGCCGCGCGAGACACGTGCTCGGCGCGCACGTCGGGCACGTCGCGCAGCACCGACGGCTGGTCGCTGCCGGCGAGGAGCTCCTTCGCGCGCGCGGCGATGTTCGTTCCCGAGGCGTACGCCTCGAGGCAGCCGCGTCGGCCGCACTCGCACAGCCGTCCGCCCGGGCGCACCATGACATGACCGAACTCGCCGCCGTTGCCGGCGGCTCCCCGGTGCAGCCTGCCGTCGATCACCGATCCGCCTCCGACACCGGTGGAGAGGGTGAGGTACAGGGCGATGCCCACTCCGCGTGCGGCGCCGAAGCGGTGCTCGCCGAGCACGGCGGCGGTGGCGTCGTTCTCGAGCACCGCGGGCACGCCGAACGCCTCGCTCGCCATCGCCGCGATCGGCACGTCGATCCAGCCGGGCAGGTGCAGCGGGTTGGTGAGCACTCCCGCTTCCGCGTCGAGCGGCCCGCCGCAGCTGATCCCCACGGCCCCCGGCGCGCCGAGTGCGGCGGCGGCGATGCTCCGGTGCCCCATGTCGAACAGGTGCGCGATCACGGCGTCCGGACCGCGGTGCTTGTCGGTCGGCTCGGTGAGCAGGCCGTGGCTGCGCCCGTCGGCGGTGACGACCGCGACGGCGAGCTTCGTGCCGCCGATGTCCAGCGCGAGCACAGGCTGCTGCGTTGCCATTCTCTCCTCCGGCCTGCACGCGGTGCGCGCATGTGTGACATCGTTCCCACATCATAGCAACGCAATCCGTCGCCGCAAGCAGTTTCGTGCGGTCGCCGAACCTAGCCGTGCGGCCAGTCGCGCAGCGTGGCGGTCAGCTGCGCGAGGTACTCGGGCGGGCCCGCCTCGGCGAACCACAGCCACAGCTCCGCGGCATGGATCGGCGCCCACGCCCACGCCGCCTCCCGATCCGCGCCGTACCCGTCGACGAGGGCGTCGAACGAGCGCGGGTCCTTGAGAGACGCTCCCCACGCCGCGCGCGAGAGCTCTCGCAGCGGGTCTCCGACGTGCGCGGCCTCCCAGTCCACGATCCCGGTGACCACGCCCGCCGTCGCCAGCACGTTCCCGTCCGTCCAGTCGCCGTGGCAGAACGACGGCCGCTGCGGCGGCGGAACCGTCAGCGGCAGCGGTGGGCCCGCCGAGTCGCGGTACCGGCGGATGATCAGCGCGTCGTCGGGGCCGGGGGGAAGCCCGGACGGCGGTGTCAGCTCGTGCAGCCGGCGCATCAGCGGAGCCGACGCGCGCAGCAGGTCGATCCGCTCGTCGGCGTTTCCGGCATCCAGACGGTCGCCCGGCAGACGGGTCATCAGAATCGTACCGGCCTCGTCCGCCACCAGCTGCGGAATCGGCAGCCCGGAATTCGCCAGAGCGCGCAGGGCGCGCACCTCCGCGTCGTGACGGCGCGGATCCGGCATCCGCTTCTCGACGAGCGTGCGTCCGGCGTGCTCGACGAGACGCACGGCACCGACGGCGCCCTGCAGGATGCGCCTCGGCTTCTCCGCAGGCATCGGGCGGCGCCGCTCAGGCGGGCGGAGCCGCGATGGACCCGCGATCGAGGAAGCGCGTGGGCAGCACCATGGTGCGCACGGGGGCATCGGGCTCGTCGATGCGCTCGAGCAGCGCGCGCAGCGCGGTGGCGCCCAGCGATCCGGCATCCTGCACCCTGGAGGAGACGCCGGGGCGGACCATGCTCATCCACGGCGCATCGTCGAAGCCGGCGACGCTGACATCCTCCGGAACGCGCAGGCCCAGTTCGGCGGCGGCGCGCCAGGTGCCCTCGGTGAGCACGTTGTTCGCCGCGAAGACGGCCGTGGGGCGGTCGGGCAGAGAGAGGACGCGACGCGCGGCTGCGGCGGCCTCCTCGGCATCCCATCCGGCCTGGACGATCAGCGCCTCGTCCGGACGCACCCGGTGCGCTGCCAGCGCATCGAGATAGCCCCGCTGGCGCTCCTCGCCGGTCGTCCATTCGGTCTCATCGATCAGCAGCGCGATGCGGCGGTGGCCGGCCGACAGCAGCCGTTCCGTGGTGTCGCGCGCGGCGACACGGTTGTCGACGACCACGGCATCCGTCGCGTCGGCGTCGAAGCGCCTGTCGACCTCGATCAGGGGCACGCCGACGCGGCTCAGGTAGGCGCTGAGCTGCGCGGAGACCGGGGTGGCGATCACGCCCGAGACCCGCGAGGCGACCAGCACCTCGGCGGCGTCGAGCTCGCGGTCGCCGTCGCCGTGCAGGTCGACGAGCACCAGCGTCCGGCCGTGCCTTCTCGCCTCCTCGCCGATGCCGGAGGCGAGCTCGGCGTAGAACACGTTGCGCAGGTCGGACACCAGCACGCCGACCGATCGGCTGGTGCGCTGCTTGAGGCTGCGTGCGGTCGCGTCGACCACGTAGCCGATCTCCTTCGCCACGGCGCGCACGCGCTCGCGCACCTCCGGCGCCGCGTATCCGTTGCCGGAGAGCGCCCGCGATGCGGTGGAGCGCGAGACGCCGGCGGCGTCCGCGACCTCCCGGATCGTGGGTCGAGGGACCGGCTGCCGGCGCTGCTCGCTCATGCGCTGTGCCCCGCGAGGAGTTCCGAGGAGTCGACGTCCCGTACGTCCAGGAGAGCCTCGGCGTGCTGGCCGAGACGCAGCTCGCCCACCGTCACATCGACGGCGATGCGATGCCGGCGACCGGCGGAGGCGGGGGTGACCGTCAGCGGCACGGAGGTCTCCTCTCGGGTGTCGAGGTCGAGGACGATCTCGGGCTGGGACGAGCGCCAGCCTATCGGCAAGACCGGGGCCAGCCGGACGGAGGCGGGTGTCGGCAGCGGGTTGCGCACGCGCACGATGTAGTCGAGTTCCTCGTCGACGACGGCTCGACGACGGTACGGCAGCAGGCGCGCTGTCTGCCCGTCGGGTGCGATCGCGAGCTCGTCGAGGGGCAGCAGCCGCTCGTGCAGCTCGTCGACGAGACGGGCGGATCGGGTGAGGTGGTCGAGGTACTCGTCGTCGACCCAGCGCGGCTCCCAGTGCCCGCTGGCCATCAGTCCCGGTGCGACCCGCCGGTAGAGGGCGGCGCTCTGCGCGTAGTCGCCCACCCGGAACAGGTTGCGGTACTGGTAGTTCATGATGTCGCGCCGGCCGTCCCTGCCGCCGAGCCCCTCCTGCTGGTCGCCCGTGAACATCACCGTCGTCCCGTCGACCTCGAGCGAGTAGGCGACCGCGTAGAGCGTGTGGCCCGGCTGCGCGTGCGCCGTGAACGTGTACTCGTTCCACGTGAACGGCTCATCCAGGGGCAGCACCCGGTCGGCCACGATGGGGTCGTACCACTGGCAGGGAAGGTCCTCCCACCACGGATCGGCCATCGTGGGGGCGACGTTCTCGGGTATCCAGATCTCGGTGCCCTCGACATCCCGCAGCAGCGGCATGCCCGCGATGTGGTCGTCGTGGTAGTGCGTGGGCAGCGCGACCGAGATCCGTGTCACACCGTGATCGCGGCGCAGCGCCGGCAGTGACGCGAGCCAGGGGCGTCGCGCTGCGCGCTCCTGACCGGGCACCAGGCCGGTGGTCATGTCGTAGCCGTAGTCGATGATCAGCGCCTCGCCGGTCTGCGACAGCAGCACGTACGAGCACGACATCGACGTGCGGTTGAGCAGCAGATGCGGTGTGAGCGCGAGGAAGGGGTCGTCGAGCCTGGCGAGCAGATCCCAGGGGTAGGAGCGACGGGAGTCGACATACTCCTGCATGACCACGGCCAGCGCCTCGAGGGCACCTTGCGCATCGTCCATGACGTCGCCGTGCGAGGGGGCGAGCCGGTCCACGCCCTCGCGGGCCAGCATCCGAGCGCTGAGCACCGTCATCGCCGGCCCCTCGGTCTGCGTGTACGACCACTGCGTCGCCGCGAGCGACCACACCTTGCCCGGCGCGTAGATCAGATCGCCCGAGAAGGCCAGCGTCTCGCCGTCGCGCTCGAGCAGATATGACACCGAGCCGATCGTATGGCCGGGGGTCGGCAGCACGCGCAGCTGCACGCCCGCGACCGTCAGCACGCGGTACTCGGGCACGGTCGCGTGCACCGGCACCGAGTCGAGCAGTGAGAACCGGTCCTGGCGCAGGTTGTAGTCGTTGTCGAGCTGCCGTGCGGTCCACATCTCCTCGACCCGGTCGAACAGCTCGCGCTCCACCGGTGGCACGTGGATGCGGGCGCCGTGCGCCGCGGCGAGCGGAAGCCCCTGGGCCTGGTCGCGGTGGTGGTGCGTCATGACCACGTCGGTGATGCGACGGATGCCGAGCTCGGCCAGGTGCTGCAGCGCCAGGCCCGAGCCGAAGTCGACGGCCACGGCATCCCGCTCGCCCTCCGGCGCGCCCGGATCGACGAGCAGGTAGACGTGACAGGTGTCGGCGATGCGCCACACCCCGCGGGCGATTTCGGCGATGCTCACGATCGGCTCGCTCGGTACGCGTCCCAGGTGCGTGCGATCTCGGCGAGGTGCTCGACGTCGATCGGCTCCTCGCCGTGCATCTGCTCCACGTAGTACAGCGCCGGCACGCCGAGCTTCGCCTGGGTGCGGGCGTAGTCCAGCCACTCCTCACGGTTCGGCATCGGCCACTGGTCGGTGTCGACCGGATGCTCCGGCAGCACCGCCGCGATGATCTCGTGCCTCGCACGCAGCTGCGCGGCGACCGACACCGCCTCGCCGTCGCGGTCGTGCTCGAGCACGTCGTTGGTGCGGATCATGTCGGCGATGTCGCCGAACGACGGATGCACGGTATGGGTGATGACGAGGGCGTCGGGCTTGATCCGGGTGGCGGCGGCGTGGAGCCTGGCCACCAGACGGTGCAGTGCGGCGATGCCCCACACGCCGTCGCTGTCCGGCGCCGGGCGGAGTGTGGCGCCGCTGGGCGTGCGCTGCGTGAAGTCCAGCTTGAATCCGTCGGCGTCGAGTCCGCCTGCGGAGAGCAGCCGGTCCACCATCCGGTCGAGACGTGCGAGGTACGCGGGGCTCCCGGGATCCGCGGCCACGGGCCGCCCCGCGGCATCCGTGATGCACTCCTCGGCGGGCAGGCCCGCCGGGTCCCATGCCTTCCACCACAGCAGCACGCGCCGGCCCTCCGCGTGCCGGTCGGCGATCCATCCGCTCAGGTCGGGCCAGGCGTCCTGGTCCGGTTCCGCGGTGCCGTACTCGGCCTGCCAGCGGTCGTCGACGACGATCGTTCCCGGGTCGAGCGAGACCTCGGCCAGCCGCGCGAGGAACTCGTCGTAGATCTCCTGTCGGCACAGGTCGGGTGCCGGTGCGCCTCCGCGCGCGACCTGCGCACCCCACCCGCAGAAGATCGGCTCGAGCCACCAGGGCCGCACGGTCTTGCTCGCCGACGGCGCGTGGCCGGCGCGCTGCAGGTCGTCGCGGTACTCGGTCAGCGCGGCGGCGGGCGATGCCGTCGGGCGCAGCACCAGTACCGGCGATCGCCAGCGGCCGTCGACCCGCGTGTGCCCCTCGTGGGCGAGTCGCACCAGGGCGCCGTCGTCCACGGGGTCGTAGCGCATCGTCGTGAAGCGCAGCGTCTCGACGGGACCGCGCAGCCAGGCGGCGAGCCAGGCCCCCTCGCCCGGCGTGAACGCATCGGTCACCGGCGCACGACCGAAGGCGAGGGCGAGCGGTGGAGGGGAGAAGATGCCGTTCAGGCGTCCCGGATCGGCGTCGCCGACGACTCCGAGCGAGGCCGCCGACCAGATCGGGCGCACGAAGGCGACCGGCTCGGTGGGGCTGGGCACATAGAGCGAGTGGGCGTCGAAGCCCGAACGGAACGTGCCGGCGGCGCCCGTGGTGAGGATGCCGTCGCCGCCGAGCAGGGTGACATCCGTGATGTCGCCCTCTCCCTCGGCGTCGAGCACGATCTCGACGGCATCGGAGGTGCAGCGCAGCTCGAGCGTGCGCTCTCGCCAGGCCGTCGATTCGGTGCGCACGGTCACGACGATCGCGTCGCCGTCGGCCCGCACCTCGGGCTCGGCATGCCGCATGCTCTCGTCGCGGTTCTGGCGGGTGTGGATGCTCGACAGCGCGCACAGCCGCATCCAGCGGGCGCCGTCGGCGTCCGCCAGCTCGAAGTACGGGGAGCGGGCGATGCCGGAGGGTCCGGTTGTCCATGACAGCGAGTAGCTCGCTGCGCGGATGGTGCTCCGTTGCGGGTCTCTCGTCACTGAGGGCGCGGCGCTCATGACGTCCATCCTATGTGATAACGTTCCCACGTGCGCGAAGACGACACCGTTTCTGCTGCTCCCCTGCTTCCGCATCCGCGCCGGATCGAGTTCGGGGCGGGGCGGCATCCGCTCGCGGATGTGCTCGCCTCCCTCGCCGAGGTGCACGACCCCGCGGTGCCCGCTGAGGGGTACCGCCTGCGGGTGCACGGCGGGCGGGGCGAGGTGCGCGCCTCGGGCGCGCGGGGGTTCCGGCATGCGCGGACGACCCTCGCCGACGTGGCCGCCGTCCACGGCGCTGTGCCCGACGTGACCGTCGACGACGCCCCGATGCTCGCCAGGCGGGGCATCATCGAGGGGTTCTACGGCGAGCCGTGGTCGCACGACGAACGCCGGTCCGCCCTGCGCCTGGCCGGACGGCTGAAGCTCAACTCCTACGTCTATGCGCCCAAGGACGATCCGTACCATCGGGTGCGCTGGCGCGAGCCGTACCCCGATGACGAGCTGGCGCTGCTCGCGGATCTCGCCCGAGAGGGCGCCGATCACGGCGTCGACGTCGTCGTCGCCCTGCATCCGGCGGGATCGATGGTGTTCTCGGACGAGGCCGAGCACGACCTGCTCGCCGCGAAGGCGCGGCAGCTGCTCGACGCGGGCGTGCCGGACGTCGCCCTGCTCTTCGACGATGTGCCGCCGACGCCGGTGCACGCGCAGGACACGGAGCGGTTCGGCGACGACGGGCGCGCGCTCGGCGAGGCGCATGCGCTCACCGTTCGCCGGTTCGGCGAGGCGCTGACCGGCCGGCGCGCGGGATCCGAGCTGCTCGTGGTGCCGATGGACTACGCCGGGGTGGCCGGCTCGGACTACCGCGCCGCGTTCGCCGCCGGCCTGCCGGACGAAGCGCTGGTGTGGTGGACGGGCAGCGACATCGTGGTCGGCGCGATCACCAGGGATGACATCGACGATGCGGCGGCGGTCTTCGGCGAGCGGCTGCTGCTGTGGGACAACTTCCCCGTCAACGACTTCGATCGGGGCCGGGCGTTCCTCGGCCCGCTGCTCGGCCGCACGGCAGGCGTCGAGGGATCGGCGCTGCGCGGGGCGTGGTCGAACCCGATGGTGGAGTACGCCCCCGGCGGATTCGGGATCGCGGCGTTCGCCGACTGGGCATGGAACCCCGCGGACTACGAGCCGGCACGCGCGGCGCGGGCCGCGCTGCGCATCATCGCCGGTGACCAGGCGCAGGCGCTGGCGCCGCTGGTGCGGACGCTGTCGTCGTGGCCGCCGTCCGCGCCGATGGATGCCGAGCTCGAGCGTCTCGCCGACGACAGCCTCGCCGGATCGGATGCGGCCGCCGCGGACCTTCGGACCCGGCTCGAGGAACTGCACGCGCTGGGCCTCGTGACGACCGAGCAGGAGCCCGCCCGCTCGCTGGCGCCATGGCTGCGCGCGGCGGCCGACATGGCCGCGGCAGGGCTCGTGGCCCTGGATCTGCGAGATGCGCGTGCCGGCGCGACCGTCGCGATGGTCGAGGCGGCGCTGACGCGGGCCGAAACCCATCACGCGAAGGTGGCCGTCGACGTCGTTCCGCGGTTCGCCCGCACGGTCGCCGGTCTTCAGGAGCGCGCGGTGGAGCCGGCCGACGCCTGACCGTCCGAGGCGACGTCAGGGCAGTTGCGCGACGAACGCGTCGGCGCCAGACTCCGGTGAGGCCATCGCCCGCGGATCGTCGCCGGCTCCGGCCGCCATCGACGCCTGCGCCAGCACGATCGCATCGACGTCTGCGGCGTCGGCCACCGCCGCGGCGATGAGCGCGTCATGCCGGGCGAGGTCGCCCGCGGCCCGGGCGGAGGCCGCCCCGGCCACGACGTGCGACGAGACGTCGATCGCCGACCCGGCCCGCGCGGCGGCAGCCTGCACGAGACGCGTCGTCGGCCCGAGGGTCGCGTCGAGGGTGGCGAGAACGAGCACCCTCCCTGTGCCGGATGCCGCGCGCCGCACCGCTGCGGCGGCCATCGCCTCGTCGACGCGGCGCAGCGGCACGCCGACGGCCTGGGCCGCCTCGACGGCTGCCTCGCCGATCGACGAGCAGGTGACGAGCACCGCGCTCGCCCCGGCGTCGCGCAGCGCCGAAAGGTGACCGCGCAGCGCCGCGCGGACGTCGTCGGTCACCCCGCCCGCGACCGCACGGGAGAGCAGAGAGGCGTCGGCGACGTGCACCACGTCGAGGTCGTCGCGACGGGCCAGCAGCAACTCGTGGAACACCGGGACGAGGGCGGGCACGGTGTGCAGCACGCCGACGCGCACGGTCATGCCGAGCCTCCGTCGCCGCCGGCGGAGCCGGGCCCGGATGCCGCCTCCCGCCAGGGTCGCGCGTGTGCGTCGACCACGTCGGCGAGCGCCCGCAGCCGGTCCACCGATCGGCGCCGCAGCTCCTCGCGAAGGTCCTGCTCGCCGACGACGTCACTCCACAGCGCGCGTCCGGCGAGGAACCCGCTGGCGCCCTCCTGGCAGGCCGCCCGCACGGCATCCGCGAACCGGTCGCGCTCCACGCCCTGCGACAGCACCACCCAGGGGCCCGTCATACAGGCATCGAGCGCTGCGCTGGCGCGGCGCTGCTCGCCCTCATCGCCGGTGCCGGCGAGGGGGACCTGCGCCTTGTAGAGATCGGGTCGCAGGGCGGACAGCTCCCGTGCCGCCTCGCGGATGGCGGCATCCGCGTCGAAGTCCTGCTCACCCGGGGCCGCACGCACGACCGGCTCCAGCACCGAGAGCACGCCGCGGCTGCGGGCCTCGTCGATGAACCGCGCCGCCAGGCGCACCCGGTCGTCGCGACGGGCGTCGCGCCGCCAGATCAGCAGCAGCTTCAAGGCGTCGACCTGATCGGGGATGTCGGCGAGCGCCTCGTCGTCGAGGTCGGTGTCCTCCACCGGGCCGCCGTCGGCCTGATCGAGCGCATCGACGGCGAGGATGAGGCCGGTCTCCTCCGGGACGGCCGCGCGCACCGCGTCGAACCCGTACCGGCGGTCGGCGAGGAAGGCCGAGGCGTGCGGGGCGAGTGTCTCGGCGACGGCGACCTTGAAGTCGATGAGCACGTCGTCGTCGGGTCTGCCGAGTCCGGCGAGGTCGAACATGTGCCGCAGGCTCTCGCGCTGGTCCATGGCGACCATGGCGAAGGCACCGGTCGGGCGGGCGAGGGCGTCGAGGGTTGTCATCGTTCTCCTTCTTCGGGGCGGTGCGGTGCGCCGCCGCCGGTGCTGTCGCGCACGGCGGCGAGGAACCGGCGGTGCGCGTCGTCCAGGCCGGGCGCGACGGCGGGGGCGACCGGCTGCGCGCCGAGCGTCGCATCCTCGGACACGGCGTTCTCGCGCACCGCCGCGAGCAGTGCCGCGCCGGCGGCGACCGGTTCGCGGGCGTGGGTGAGCCGGGTGGGCACGCCGGCCGCCGCGGCGAGCGCGGGCCAGGCGCGGAGGCGGTGAGCGAGTGAGCCGAGGAGCACGAGGGACGTGCTCGGCGAGCCGGCGAGCCGGTCGGCGGTCTCCCTCATCCATCGGGCGTGCGAGACCAGCGACTGCAGCAGCGCACGGGCGCGGGCGTCGTGGTCGCCGTCGCCGAGGGTGTGGAGCACCGCCGCGGGGTCGGGATCCGGGCACTGCCGCCCCTCGGGGTAGGGGAGCACGGTCAGCTCGCTGGTGCGCCAGCGGCCGGGATCCTCGTCGGCGAGCAGCGCGATCGTTCCGGTGTTCTCGGCCTCCCAGCGGGCGAGCAGCGACCCGCAGGAGCGACTGCCGCCGAGCACGGTGCGGGCTGCGCCGTCGACCGTGCGCGACACGGCGAAGCCGGCGGTCACGGCATCCGCCCGGTCGATGTGCTCAGCCACCCGCACGACCGCCTCGGCGGTGCCGAGCGAGTCGGCCGCGTCTCCGGGCTGGCGGGCTCCGCCCGCCCAGGCGCCGACCGCGTGGTCGTGACCGGCGACGTGCACGGCGATGCCGCGGGGCAGCCCGAAGGCCGCAGCGCCGTCGTCGGTGAGGCCGGCCGGCTCGCCGGGAGCGCGCAGCGCGGGCAGCGTCTGCGACGCGATGCCGAGGGCGTCGAGCAGTTCCGCATCCCAGGCGTCGCCGTCGGCACCGGCCAGCATGGTGCGCACGGCGAGCGTGTGATCGAGCACGCGCTCACCGGTGAGCGCGTGAGCGACCATGTCCGCTGCCCCGGCCCAGTGCCGCATCGCGCGGAACAGCGCGGGCTGCTCGGCGCGCAGTGCGATCAGTCCGACCGCGGCGGGCTTCGTGGTCGCGGGCACGCCTGTGGTCTCGGGCAGCCCCGGGCGCAGCGCGAGCAGGTGGTCGAGGTGCGCGCGCTCGACGGCGCGATCCCAGCGCAGCAGGTCGGTGAGCGGCGCGCCGTCCGCATCCAGAACCGCACCGCTCTCGGCCATCGAGGCGATGCCGACGGCCGCGATCGGCGAGGAGGCGCGCAGGGCGCAGCAGCGTGCGGCGTCGGCCGCGACGGCGACCAGCGCGCGCGGATCGGAGGGCGTCGGGCGGTGCTCGAGGTGCAGCACGCGCACCCCGGCGTGCACGTCGACGAGGGCGGCCTTCGTCGACGTGCTTCCGATGTCCAGTCCCAGGACGAGCGTCACGTCGCCAAGTTTGTTACATTTTGAACAGAAAGTGCAAGTGTGTCAGATCTCACACATTCGGAGGACCCATGCGGTACACGGATGCGCCGGAGCGTCGCGCGCAGCTGGAACGCCAGATCTCGGCCGAGGGCTACCTCGCGTCCGCCGTGGCCGCCGCACGCCTGGGCGTGTCGGAGATGACCGTGCGCCGCGATCTGCGACTGCTCGAGGAGCAGGGCCTGGTGCGCCGCGTCGCGGGCGGTGCGGCACCGGCATCCGGCGGCGTCCCGTTCGAGAACCGCGACGCCGTCGGCACGGCGCAGAAGCGGGCGATCGCCGCGCTCGCCGCCGAAGAGGCGGCGGCGGCGAGCATCATCGCCCTCGACGCCGGCACCACCGTCGCCGCCACCGTGCCGCTGCTGCCCGAGGCGACCATCGTGACGCACTCGCAGCCCGTGATCGACGAGCTGGCGCGTGCGGCCTGCCCCCGGCTGATCGCCGTCGGCGGGCACTACCAGCCCGATACGCGCAGCTTCGCCGGCCCGCTCACCGAGCAGATGCTGCGCGGGGTGCGCTGCGATCTGGCGCTCCTCTCGGCGACGGCCGCCGACCGCGACGGGCTCTGGGGGGCGAACGTGCTCGATGCGGCGATCAAGCGCGTGCTGGCGGCCCAGTCGGCTCGCGTCGTGCTGCTCGCCGACGCCGGCAAACTGGCGACCTCGACGTCGGCGCCGGTGCGCATCGCCGGACTCGACGCCATCGACGTGCTCATCACCGACGACCGCGCCGACTCCGCCGCGCTCGCTCCCTTCCGGGCGGCGGGCATCGAGGTCAGGATCGCCCGATGACCCCGGGGCTCGGCGTCGTCGCCGACGACCTCACCGGGGCCTGTGACGTCGCCGCCGGACTCAGCGCTCTCGGCCTGCACGCGCAGATCAGCCTCGGCATCCCGGATGCGGCCGACCGACCCGACGCCGACGTCGCGGTCGTCGCGCTGAAGGCGCGCACCGCGCCGGCGGCGAGCGCCGTGGCCGACAGCATCGCGGCGGCGCGGATGCTGCGGGGCTGGGGAGCGACGCTGATCTACCAGAAGTACTGCTCGACCTTCGACTCCACGGATGCGGGCAACATCGGACCCGTCGCCGACGGCCTGCTCGACGAGATGACGGCCGATGCGATCTCGGTCGGCACGCCGGCCACGCCGTCCGTCGGGCGCACCCTGCACCACGGGCACCTCTTCGTCGGCGACCGGCTGCTCTCCGAGTCGTCGCTCGCGCAGCATCCGCTCACCCCGATGCACGATCCCGACCTGGTGCGCGTGCTGGCGCGGCAGACCCCGCACGCCGTCGGGCTGGTGCCCATCGAGGAGGTGCGCCGCGGCGCCTCGGCGGTCGCCGCGGCGATCCGCCGGCTGCGCGCACGCGGGGTGCGCCACCTTCTCGTCGACGCCGTACTGGACGACGATCTGGATGCGGTGGCGGCCGCGCTCGCCGAGACGCCCGACGTGCTCGCCGGTGGTGCGGCGGGGCTGATCACCGCCATCGCCCGGTCTCTCGCCCCCGGCCGGCCGCAACCGCCGCCGCCGGCCCCCGAAGGAAAGCCGCTGATCCTGTCGGGCAGCGGGTCGGAGCGCACGCGCGCCCAGGTCGCGGCGCACGGCGGGCCCCGATTCGACCTCGACCCGGATGCGGTTGCGGCGGATGCCCAGGCCGCGGTCGACGACGCCCTGGCGTTTCTCCGCGACACCGGGGAGGGGGTGCCGCTGATCACCGCGACGGCGGAACCCGACGAGGTCGCGCGCACACAGCAGCGCTGGGGCCGCGAAAGATCGGCGCAGCTGATCGAGAACGCCCTGGGCCGCATCGCGAGCGCCGCCGTGGCCGAGCACGGCGTGCGCAGGATCCTCGTCGCCGGTGGCGAGACGTCCGGTGCGGTCGCCGCGGCGCTGGGCGTCAGGACGCTCCGGGTGCGCCGGGTCGTGGCGCCCGGTGTCGCGTGGACCACGGCCGCCGACCGTGCCGGGCGGATGCTGGATCTGTGCCTGAAGTCCGGCAACTTCGGCGGCGTCGACCTCCTCGCCGCCGCCTGGGAGGAGGCGCCGTGAGCGCAGACGCACTGATCGCGGCCTGCCGCGCGCTCGCCGAGGCGGGGCTGTCGCCGGGCAGCTCCGGCAATGCCAGCATCCGCGACGGGGACCGCATCCTCATCACTCCGACCGGATCATCGCTGCGTCGGGTGACCGCCGACGACCTCGCCGTGCTCGACGCCGCCGGTGCGCACCTCTCCGGACCGGCGCCCACCAAGGAGTGGGCGATGCACGTGGCCGCGTACCGGGCGCGCCCCGACGCCGGCGCCGTCGTGCACCTGCATTCGCGGGCCGCGACCGCGATCTCGTGCCTGACCCCTCCCGCGGGAGACGATCCGCTGCCGGCGTACACCCCGTACCGGGTGCGGATGCTGGGTCGCGTGGAGCTCGTCGCCTACGCGTCGCCGGGCTCGCCCGCTCTCGCCGAGGGGGTGGGCGCGGCAGCGGCGCGCAGCGCCTGCCTGCTGCTCGCCCACCACGGAAGCGTCGTCTGCGCGCCGGACATCGTGCGTGCGGTCGATCTCAGCGAAGAGCTCGAGGCGGCCGCCGAGCTGACGCTCACCCTGCACGGGCGCGATGCGCGCACGCTCGACCCGGCGACGGCCTGGGGCTGAACCGGCTCACACCGCGAGCACCGCGCCGGCATCGCGCAGCCGCTCCTGCAACTGTGCGACGTCGACGTCCTGCACCACTCCGTCGTCCCGCGCCGCCATCGCCGCGGCCGTGCCGGCCGCATGGCCGAGCATCTGGTACTGCGGCTCCATCCGGATCGACGAGAACGCGACGTGCGACGCCGACACGCAGACCGCCGCCAGCACGTTCTCGCACTCCGCGCGCCGCGGCGTCAGCGCGCGGTATCCGATGCCATAGACGGGCACGCGCACCGACAGGTATCCCTCGGTGACCACCATGGCGATCGGGTCGGGATGCTCGTACACCCATTGCCAGCTGCGCTGCACCTCCCGGACGTCGAGGTGATACGACCCGAGCGCGATCACGTCCTGCGGCACGCGGCCGGCGCGCAGGTCGTGCTCCGTGAGCACCGTGCCGGCGACCATGCGGCGCGCCTCGCGGACGTAGAGCTGATGCGGCAGGTGCCCGGTGTCGGCGAACTCGTCGGCCGGCAGGCCCCAGCGCTGCATCTCGTGACGGATGCTCGCCGGCACCGCGGGGTCATTGGCCAGGAACCACAGCAGATCCTCGGCGTGGTGCCGGTGGTGCCGGCGGATCCGCTCGCGTCCGGCGGGATCGGCGAGGGGATAGTCCCAGGCGCTGCCGTCGAGCACGCTCAGCGAGAACGGGCCGAGCGAGTTGCCGTCGGCCTTGCCGCCCGGCAGGTTGGGCTCGAGGCCGATGTAGCGACCCGCCGGGTGCACATCGCCGCGGCGTGCCGCATCAGCGAAGAGGCGACGGCCCAGCTCCCAGTGCGCATCGTCGTACCCGCCGCGGCGACGGAACGGGATGCGATCGGGTGCCTGCGACAGGCACACCCGGTAGCCGTAGGACATCACCCCGCCGTCGCCCGCGCCGACCTCGGCGAGGGGGCCCGGCTTGATCTGCGGCAGCAGCGGGCCAGGAGTCGTCCCGCGCGGGTCGTCGCGGAACGGCGAGATCCACGGCGGCGTCGCGTGCCTGCCAGGGGCGATCTCGCGCCGGCCGGCGAACTGCTCGCCGTGCAGCGAGCGCGACTCACGCCCGACGACGCACGAGATCCCCGCGGCCGCGAGCAGATCGCCCTCGTATCCGGCATCCACGAAGACCGCGGCATCGACGTGCGTGCCGTCGCCCAGGGCGAGCGCGCTGACGCGCCCGCCCTGCGACTCCACCCGGTCGAGCGCGGCGCCGAAGAGCACGTCCACGCCGGCGCGCTCGAGCCAGCCGCGCATGATCTGCTCGGCGGCATGCGGCTCAGGACCCGCGTAGCGTCCCACGGCGACGCCGTAGTGCTCGGCCACGGCGGCGCGGAACTCGGCGGCCATGCCGCCCAGCGCCCGCACATCTCCGATGTCGGTGTAGCCGAGACCGCCGCTGGTCATGCCCCCGACGTGCCGGCCCGGCTCGATGAGCACGGTGCGCGCGCCCGCCCTTGCCGCGGCGACGGCGGCGCACACGCCGGCCGAGGTGGCGCCGTACACCACGACATCCGCCGAGATCATCGCCTCACCTCCCGCGCCTGCCGGTGTCGGCCATGCACACGACGCGCTTCCCGCGCAAGATCTGTTCCGAAGCGCTCGACCTGTCTAGGCTCGCCGCATGGAGATGAGGTCCGGCGCCCGCGCGCTGCGCGGACGGTTGCATCAGGGGGAACTCGCCCCGTATAGTCGCACCCATGTGGTAACGATGCCACACTTCGACGGGAGCTGCGTGATGAGACACACGAACCGCCTGGTCCCCTGCACGTCAGGGGCGCTGCGATGACCGTCGCGTCCTCGCCCGAGGCGCTCGCCCCGGTGCAGGAGGAGGTCGCGAAGACGAGTCGATGGCGCCGCAAGGGTCCGCGGCCCGCCCGGGACCGCTACAACAAGCGCGAGGCTATCGCCGGATACCTGTTCATCGCCCCGTGGATCGTCGGCTTCCTCATCTTCACGGCCGGCGCGATGATCTACAGCCTCTACATCTCGTTCAGCAACTACAACCTCGCCACGAACACCGCGCGGCCGGTCGGCATCGATAACTACGCGCGCCTCTTCGAGGACCCGCGGGTGATGGTCGCGCTGGGCAACACGCTCTTCTACGTCGTGATGGCGGTGCCGTTCGAGATCATCTTCGCCCTGTTCCTCGCCATGCTGCTCAACCGCGTGGGTCGCGGAGCCGGCGTCTTCCGCACGCTGTACTACCTGCCGAAGATGACGCCCGCCGTGGCGACGGCCGCGGTGTTCTTCATGCTGCTCAACGGCAACACCGGCGTCATCAACGAGTTCCTGCGGCTTTTCGGCATCCCCGGCCCGCAATGGCTCGTCGATCCGGCATGGGTCAAGCCCAGCATCGTCATCATGACGCTGTGGACGGTCGCGGGCACGATGGTCATCTTCCTCGCCGCGCTGAAGAACGTGCCCGTCGAGCTCTATGAGGTCGCCTCCCTCGACGGCGCAGGGGCGGTGCGGAAGTTCTTCTCGATCACCCTGCCGATGATCTCGGGGGCGATGTTCTTCAACGTCATCGTGCTGTCGATCGCGGCGTTCCAGATCTTCGACCAGGCGTACCTGCTGTTCTGGCGAGATCAGAGCAACTCCTCGCCAGAGGCGTCTCTGTTCTACGCCATCTATCTGTTCCAGCAGGCGTTCCGTCAGTTCAACTTCGGATTCGCCGCCGCGATGGCCTGGCTGCTGTTCGTCATCATCATGATCATCACGGTGATCCAGGTGAAGTTCGGAAACCGCTTCGTCTACTACGAAGGAGACCGCTGATGTCGGCATCGCTGCAGCAGGTACCGCCCCCGCAACGACCGGCCCGCGAGCTCGAGACCGAGCTGGTCACGGTGCCGAAGCGCTCCCGCTGGCGGCGCAACATGGCGCAGCCGCGCAGCTTCGCGTCGCGCATCGTGCTCACCATCGTGCTGATCGCGTTCGGGCTGCTGTTCCTGTACCCGTTCGTGTGGCTGATCGCGGCGAGCCTCAAGCCGCGCGGCGAGGTGTTCGACAACGCGCTCTTCCCGAAGACGGTCGTCTTCGAGAACTACGTCGAGGTCTGGAACCAGCTGCCGCTGATGAGCTGGCTGTGGAACAGCGTCGCCATCGCGGTCATCGCGGCGACCGCCGTGGCGGTGTCGAGCTCGATCGTGGCCTTCGGGTTCGCGTACTTCAAGTTCCCCGGACGAGGGCTGCTGTTCGGGCTGGTGCTGGCGACCATGATGCTCCCCGGCGCCGTGACGATGATCCCGATCTACCTCATCTGGAAGGAGACCGGGCTGCTCGGCACATGGGTGCCGCTGTGGGGCATGAACCTGTTCGGCTCGGCGTTCTACATCTTCCTGCAACGACAGTTCTTCCTGGGCCTGCCGCGCGAGCTCTTCGAGGCCGCCCGCCTGGACGGGGCGAGCTACTGGGGGCTGTTCTGGCGCATCGCGATGCCGCTGTCGATCCCGTCGTTCGTGATCGTCTTCCTCTTCGAGTTCCAGGCCAGCTGGAACAACCTGTATGCCGCGCTGATCTACCTCAACGCGGGCTCGATCGACGACTTCACCGCGCCACTGGGCATCGCCTACGCCATGACCAAGTACAGCCCGACGGCCGGAGGCCACGGCGACTACCAGTACGTCATGGTGGCGTCGCTCATCGTCACGCTGCCGATGCTCATCCTGTTCGCCTTCGGGCAGCGCTACTTCATCGAGGGCGTCGCCACGCAGGGGCGCAAGGGATGACCCGCTCTCTGGCATCGATTCCACAAGAGAACATCACGAAGCAGTAAAGACGCGGCAGAGTCATTGCCCCCTCTGGCCGGAACGCTTACCTTTATGTGGGAAGGTTCCCACATCGGGAGTTCCGCCCGGCGGAGGCGATGGCGCCGCCCAATCGAAAGGGAAAGACATGCGCAAGCGCATTCTGGGAATCGCCGCAGTGGTCGCGGCATCCGCTGTCGTGCTGACCGGTTGCGGCGGCGGAGGGGAAGAGGATCCCGCCGCCGACGTAGACTTCGGCGGCGAGGTCACCGGCACCCTCAACGCATGGGGCTTCGAGAACGCCGACGACGTCGGCCAGTCGCGGCTCGACTACGCGGCCGAGCAGCTCGGCGATCTCGAGATCGAACTCGACGCGACGGCCTTCGATGCGCAGAAGTTCACGACCCGCATCGCCAGCGGCGATGTGCCCGACGTCGTGCAGATGGACCGCCGCTACGCCACCACCTATGCCGCGCAGGGGCTCGTCATGCCGCTCGACCAGTGCTTCGAGGAGCAGGGCGTCTCGCCGCGCGATCACTGGTATCCGTTCGTGGTCGACGACGTCACCTACGACGACCAGATCTGGGCGGTGCCGCAGTTCTACCAGCCGCCGGCGATCCTGGTGAACAAGAAGGTGCTCGCCGAGGCCGGTGTGACCGCCGACCAGATCGACACCTCCAAGCCCGAGGTGCTGCTCGAGGCGATCGGCAAGATGTACCAGGAGTCCGGCGGCGTGCCCACGCGCCTGGGCTTCGATCCGGTCGCCACCGGTCAGAGCGGTCTGTGGATCCTCGGCATGGGCGGACAGCTCAACGACGAGGACGGCACGCCGACCCTGGACGATCCGAGCAACGTCGCCGGCATCGAGATGCTCAAGCAGATCAACGACGCCCAGGGCGGGTTCGCCAAGGTGAAGAGCTTCACCGACGCGTTCGACACCTTCGGCGAGAACAACCAGTTCGTCGCCGAGCAGGTCGGCGCCCAGGTGAACGCCCAGTGGTACCCCAACGTCCTCGCGCCGTACATGGATCAGATCGAGCTCGAGGCGGTGCCGTTCCGCGGCGCTGACGGCGAGCCCTTCTCGGTGGCATCCGGAACCGCCTTCGTCATCCCGGTGGGTGCGAAGAACCCCGCGGCTGCGTGCGCCTGGATGGTCAACCTCACCTCAGACGACGCCTGGATGGCTGCCGGTGAGGCCCGCGCCGCGACCCGCGAGGCCGACGGCGGCGTGAACACCGGCCTGTTCACCGGCTCTCCCGCCGCTGACAAGGCGATCCGCGACAAGTGGGTCGTCGAGAGCGGCAACGCCGGGTTCGATCAGGTCATCTCGACCTACTACGACGTGGTCGACTACGGTCAGTCGTTCGGCTCCTCGCCCGCCGGCCAGGAGATCCAGAACGAGCTGAACAACGCCATCACGGCAGCGCTGCTCGGTGACAAGACGCCCGAGGAAGCCCTGGCGGACGCACAGCAGGCGGCGATGCGAGCCTACGAGAACATCACCGCGGGCTGACCGCACCAGAGGGCGGGCCGGTGGGGGACCGGTTCGCCCTCTTCTTTTCTCACCCCCGTCACCTTCCTTTCTGCCCCTGTTCATCGCCGACCTTCGAAACGGATGCTGATCCGCGATGCCGATCCGCCAGATCCTTCTTCTCGGCCACACTCATCACGACGTCGGATACACGAACAGTCCCCGGCTGATCGATCGGATGCACGCCCGCACCGTCGATCGCGTGCTCGAACTCGCGGAGCAGCATCCGCCCGCCGGGCCGCACGCCTTCCGGTGGACCTTCGAGGTCGCCCGCCCGGTGCTCGAGTTCCTGCGCTCCGCGACCGCGGAGCAGAAGGCCCGGCTCGCCGATCTCGCACAGGGGGGAGGGCTCTCCGTCACCGGTGGGTACCTCAACATGACGCAGCTGCCGAGCGTCTTCGAATTCGATGCCGCGTACGAGATGCTCGACCGCATCCGCGAACTCGGCATCCCGATCCGCACCCAGCAGCACGGCGACGTGAACGGGCTCTCCTGGGGTGTGGTGGACCAGATGGCGGATGCCGGCATCAGCCGGCTGCTGATGGCGCTGAACCCCGATCACGGCAGGCCCCCCTTCCGTCAGCCCAGCGGGTTCCGGTGGGAGGGGCCGTCGGGGCGCGGCGTGTTCGTCTGGCTTTCCACGCACTACGGGTTCGGTGAGGAGTGGGGCATCGTCGACGGCGACACCGCCCTCGCCGAGGAGCGCATCGCCGCGTTCGTGCGCGAGCTCGACGGCCGCGACGACTACCCCTGGGGCACGGCCATCGTGCACGCCGGCAACGACAACCGCTGGCCGACCGCGCTCTTCCTCGACGTCGTGAGGGCATGGAACGCACGGCATCCGGAGCTGCCGATGCGCACCGCGACCGTCGACGAGGCGCTCGACGAGATCGAGGCCGAGGGCGCCGAGGTGCCGGTGGTGAGGGGAGAATGGGCCGACTGGTGGTCGCACGGGCACGGCTCGACTGCTCGTGAGGTCGCCGTGTACCGCGAGGCGCGCAGTTTCGCCCGCGCCGCGCAGACCTCGCTGTCGCTGTCGCTGCTCTCCGGCGACGGCGCGCAGACCGGTTTCGACGTGCTCGGCTACCGGAGGGGCCCGGTGCGCCACCGCTCGGCCGCCGAGATCGACGAGGTGCTCGGGCACATCGACGAGCAGCTGCTGCTGTACGGCGAGCACACCTGGGGCAGCTGGGAGACGTACTCCAAGCCGCACTCGACGTTCAGTCATTCCCATCACAACGCCACGTCCGGCTACGCCTACGACGCCTATGACCACGCCCGCGATCTCGCCATCGAGGGCTGGTTCCGGTACGTGCACACCACGGGCGGCGAGGCGGCGGACGACGAGGGCATCGTGGTCGTCAACCCGACCGAGGGCCGGCGCCGCGAGACGGTCGACGTCGAGGTCGCCGGCATTCGCCGGGCGCGTGCCGTCGTCGAGGTCGACGGATTCGGCGTCGTCGTGCTGCCCGTCCCGCCGCAGGGTGAGGAGACCATCGCCGACGGCCCGATCCGCGCCGGCCGCTACCGGATCGACGTCGACCCGGCGCGTGGCGGCGTCGTCTCCCTGATCGACACGACCGACGGCCGCGAACTGGTCGACGGCGATGCGGGCATCCCGCTCGGGGCCGTCGTCGACGAGCAGGTCGAGCCCGGCTCGCGGCATCCGATGGTCACGGTCTCGCCCAAGCTCTTCCACCCCGACCATCCCGGTCCTGCCTTCCGCCGGCGGATCGCCACGGGCGATGGACCGGTGCGGGTGCGCACCGCGGGCGGAGTGACCGAGATCCGATGGCAGAGCGCCGCCCCCGGCATCCCGCACATCGAGACCACCCTCGTCGTGACCGACGACACCGCCGACGTCTACCTCGACGTGCGGCTGAGCAAACCGGAGCGCTTCGAGCCGGAGAGCGTGTTCGTGTCATTCCCGTTCCGGGTCGGCGATCCGGACTTCCTCGTCGAGACCGCCGGGGCGGTGTTCGCGGCCGGGCGCCAGCAGCTGCCGGACACGAGCCGCGACTGGTACTCGATCCAGCACGCCGTCGGTGTGTCGGGCGACGGAGGGGGCGTCCTGTGGGGGTCGTTCGACGCGCCCCTCGTGCAGCTGGGCGGGTTCCACACCGGCGCATGGGCGCGTGAGCTCGAGGCCGGCGCCGGCCACGTGCACAGCTGGCTCGCGAACAACCTGCACTTCACGAACTTCCAGGCCAGGCAGGAGATCACCCGGCGATTCCGGTACCGGTTCCGGCCGGTCGCGGCCGTCTCGCCCGCGGAGGTGCGCCGGTTCGGGCGCGACCTGCTGGAGCCGCTGCAGGCCCGTCACGTCACGGCGATCCCGACGGTCGCGAGCGTGCCGCCGGTGACGGTCGCCCCGGCCGATGCCCTGCTGGCCGAGCTGCGCCCGACGGCGGAGGGCGTGCGGGTGCGGCTGCGGAACATCACCGACGATTCGGTCGAAGCGCAGGTGTCGGGCCCCGGGCTGCCCGCGCACAGCGTCATCGTGCCGGCCCAGCGCGTGGCCGACCTGCACCTGTCACCATCATGAGATCGCACGATGCGGCGGACGGCCCGTCCTCGCGCGGCGAGGCGGGGGCGTCGGCATGAGCATCCCGCGGCCGCCGACCGGGTCGCCGTGGCGCCTGCTGCTGTGGCAGGCCGCACGGCAGCCCGCGACGCTGATCGGCGGCGTGGTGTTCGGGGTGCTCTGGATGCTGTGCCAGGTGGTGTGGCCGTACCTGCTGGGCCGGGCGGTCGACGGCGGTCTCGACGCGGGGCTGCGCGGTGTCGCACCCTGGTGCGCCGGACTGCTCGTCGTCGCCCTCGCGCAGGCGCTGTTCGCCGTGCTGCGCCACCGCATGGCGGTGTCGAACTGGCTGCGGTCGTCGCTGGGCGTCTCGCGGCTGGTCGGCTATCACAGCGCCGAGACCGGAACGGCGATCGCCACCGAGACGTCCGCCGGCGAGGTCGCATCGACGGTCGCGAACGACGCGCTGCGGGTGGGCGAGATGTTCGATGTGACCGCACGTTTCTCGGGAGGAGTCGTCGCCTACGCGGCGGTCGGGGTGGTGACGATGCTCACGTCGCCCGCGCTCGGGTTGTTCGTGCTCGTCGGCATGCCGGTGCTCGTCGCGGTGCTGACGCTCTTCGTGCGCCCGCTCGCCCGGCGGCAGGCGGCATGGCGGGCCGAGCAGGGGGCGCTCACCGAGCTCGCCGCCGACACCGTCGTCGGACTGCGGGTGCTGCGCGGCGTCGGCGGCGAGGAGCAGTTCGTCCGGCGCTACGCCAAGCGCTCGTCGGCGCTGCGCGGCAGGGCGATCGAGGTCGCCCGGCTCGGCTCGTGGCTCGACGGGCTGCAGATCCTGCTGCCAGGGCTCTTCGTGGCCGTCGTCGTCTGGTTCGGCGCGCGGCTCGTGCTCGCCGGCGAGATCACCCCTGGCCAGCTGGTCACCTTCTACGGCTACTCGGTGTTCCTCATCGTTCCGCTGCGCACGACGGTCGAGGCGAGCCAGGCGTTCGCGCGAGGATTCGTCGCCACGTCCCGCGTGCTCGACGTGCTGCGCGTCCAGCGCGCGGTGAGCGACCCCGAGCATCCGGAAGCCGCCCCCGGCCAGGGCGCCGACCTCGTCGACGTCGCCTCCGGCGTCGTCGTGGAGCCCGGTCGGCTCACCGCCCTCGTCGGCGAGGATGCCGATGAGACCGCGCGCATCGCCACCCGTCTCGGCCGTTTCGACGATCGCGTGCAGTCCCCGGTGCTGTGGGGCGGCATCGATCTGCGGCGCATCCCGGTGCGCGAGCTGCGCAGGCGGATCGTGGTCAGCGACGCCACACCGCACATCTTCACCGGCCGGCTGCGCGACAGTCTGTACACGCCCGGCATCCGCGGACCGGAGCGCTCCGCCTCGCCGGCCGCGCGGCGCTCGCGCATCGACCACGCGCTCGGGGTGGCCGCCGCCGGCGACGCCGTCGACGCCCTGCCCGCCGGACTCGAGCAGCACGTGCCCGAGCGGGCCTCGGTGCTCTCCGGTGGGCAGCGGCAGCGGCTCAGCCTGGCACGTGCGCTGCTCACGGATGCCGAGGTGCTCGTGCTCATCGAGCCGACCAGCGCCCTCGACGCGAACACCGAGGCGATCATCGCCGCGCGCCTCGCCCGTGCCCGCGAGCGCCGCACGACCGTCGTGGTGTCGGCGAGCCCGCTGCTGCTGGATCACGCCGATGTGGTGCACGTGCTGCACGACGGCGAGGTGATCGGCTCGGGCACGCACGAGGAGCTGCTGCGCCGCACGGATGTCGTGGGTGCG
This sequence comes from Microbacterium sp. NPDC058345, assembly GCF_042723855.1. NCBI lineage: Bacteria > Bacillati > Actinomycetota > Actinomycetes > Micrococcales > Microbacteriaceae > Microbacterium > Microbacterium sp. NPDC058345. The sequence goes on along the minus strand of NZ_JBHXIG010000001.1, from coordinate 1,086,867 downwards.
CGCTACCGGCGCGTCGTCGCGCGCACCACCAGCACGGCGGAGCCCGGTGCCGGCGAGGATCTCGAGGCGGCCTGGACCGGATCGATCGAGACGCTGTGGACGCAGGCGACCGAGACCGGCGCGATCCGGGTGATCCAGCAGGAGGACGACGATGTCTGAGGCGGGGCTGCCGATCGCAGACGGCGCCGGCGTGCGCAGGGTCGGGGTCGAGCTCGTGCGCGCGCATCGCGGCGAACTGGCCCTCGTGGTGGGCCTGCACGCGATCGCGGCCATGTCGGGCCTGATCGCCCCCTGGGTGATCGGGCGCATGATCGAGGGGCTGTCGTCGGGCACGCTCGAGGTCAGCGGCGTCGACCTGCTGCTGATTCTGCTGGCCGCCGCCGTCGCCGTGCAGGCCACGGCCACCCGGTTCGCGCAGTTCGCCTCGCTGCGGCTGGGTGAGTCGGTGTTCGCGCGGCTGCGCGAGAACTTCCTCGCCACGGTGACCGCCCTGCCGCTGTCGATCGTCGAGCGCGCGGGCACCGGCGACCTGCTCTCGCGCACCACGAGCGACATCGACGCCGTGGCGCAGACCGTGCGCTTCGGCGTGCCGAGGCTCCTGGTGACCGGGATGACGATCCTGCTCACCCTCGGCGCCGCCTTCCTGATGAATCCGCTGGTCGCCGTCGGCGTGCTGGCCGCGGTGCCGCTGATCGTGCTGAGCAGCCGCTGGTATCTGCGGCGATCGGGCCCCGGGTACCGCCGCCAGCTCGCGTCGTACGGGCGGATGGTGGGCGTGGTCAACGAGACCGTCGAGGGTGCCCGCACGATCGATGCGCTGGCGCTGGCACCGGTGCAGCGGCTCAAAATCGACCGCGCGCTGGCCGAGCGCGATGCCGCGGAGCGCTACACGCTGGGCCTGCGCAGCGTCTGGTACCCGCTGACCACGCTCGGATTCCTGCTGCCGGTCATCGTCGTGCTGCTCTGGGGCGGTTTCCTGCTCGACGGCGGTCTTGCCACCGTGGGCGCGGTGACGACGATCGCGCTGTACGCCATGCAGCTGACCGGCCCGGTGGAAGAGCTCGTCAACTGGATGGACCGGCTGCAGGTGGGCACCACGGCCCTCGCGCGCATCGTCGGCGTCGATCTCGTCCCCTCAGACCGCCCCGGGGCGGACGGGCGCCCGCAGGGCGATCAGCTGGCCGCGCGCGGCATCCGCTTCGGCTATCGCGACGGCGTCGATGTGCTGCGCGGCGTCGATCTCGTCCCCGAGGTGGGTGAACGCATCGCGATCGTCGGGCCCTCCGGGTCGGGCAAGTCGACCCTCGCGCGACTGCTCACGGGCGTCAACGCCCCTCGAGAGGGAACGGTGGAGCTCGGCGGGGTCGATGTGATGAGCATCCCGCTCTCCGACCTGCGCAGGCACGTGGCGCTGGTGACACAGGAGCACCACGTGTTCGTCGGCACGCTCGCCGACAACCTGCGCCTGGCGGCGCCCGACGCGCGCGACGGCGAGCTCGAGGAGGCGCTCTCGGTGGTGGGTGCGCTGCGCTGGGTCCGGGCGATGCCGCACGGCGTGGAGACCGTCGTCGGATCCGGCGGAGTGGTTCTCACGCCCGCTCAGGCTCAGCAGCTGGCGCTGGCGCGACTGGTGCTGCTCGATCCGCACACCCTGGTGCTCGACGAGGCCACGTCGCTGCTCGATCCGCGCGCGGCGAGAGGGCTGGAGCAGTCGCTCGACCGCGTGCTCGCCGGCCGCACGGTGATCGCCATCGCGCACCGGCTGCACACCGCCCGCGATGCCGATCGCATCATCGTCATGCGCGACGGCGAGATCGTGGAGTCCGGCTCGCACGACGAGCTGGTCAGCCTCGACGGCGAGTATGCGGCGCTGTGGCGCTCGTGGCAGGCGGAGCCGGAGGGCGAGGACTGATCCCCCGATCAGGCGAGGACTGATCGCCGGATCCGGCGAGGGCTGACTTTTCGGCTCAGCCGAACGCGCCGAGGCTGTCCACGAGGGGGGTCTGTGCGTCGCCGGGGCGCCGGTCGTCGCCCGGCAGCCCTCCCGCCCGCACGATCTCGGCATAGTGCCGCGCGCTGTCCTTCACGATGCGCTCACCGGTGCGGAAGTCGACGTAGACCAGGCCGAAGCGGGGCCGGTAGCCGAGCGCCCATTCGAAGTTGTCGAGCAGGGACCAGTGCGTGTAGCCGACGAGCGGCACCCCCGACTCGAGCGCCTCGGCCATCGCCACCACGTGTGCGCGCAGGTAGCGCGTGCGGCGCACGTCGTGGACGCGCCCGTCGTGGGTGGGCGAATCGCCGTAGATCGCCCCGTTCTCGGTGACCATCAACGGCACGCCGGGGTGGTCGCGGTGCAGTCGCAGCAGCAGATCACGCAGGGCGTCCGGCACGATCTCGGTGCCCTCGTCGGTGCGCTCCACCTCTCCCGTGGAGCCGACGACCTGCCACGGGAACGGCCGGTCGGGGCCGGGCTCGGCGGCCGCCATCACGCGGTGCGTGTAGAAGTTCACGGCGAGGAAGTCGCTGCGGTCGCCGATGGCCTTCTCGTCGCCGTCCCGGATGATGTCGTCGAGCGATGCCCCGATCGCGCGCTCCCAGTGGGCGCGCATGTCATCGGGGTAGCCGGTGGACAGCAGCGGGTCGAGGAACCATCGGTTGACGTATCCGTCCGAGCCGTGCGCCGCCGCCGCATCCTCGGGGCTGTCGCTGGCCGGCACGCACGGAAGCAGGTTGAGAGCGGCGCCGATGCGTCCGTTCGTCGTGGAGCGCATCGCGTCGACGGCGGCTCCATGGCCGAGCAGCACATGGTGCCCCGCCGCCACGGCCGCGCGCAGGTCGCTGACGCCGGGCGCGTGCAGCCCCAGCTGGTAGCCGAGCAGCTGGATGATCCAGGGCTCGTTCTGGGTGATCCACCATCCGACCCGGTCGCCGAGCCGGTCCGATGCGGCGGCAGCGTACTCCGCGAACGCATCCACGCTCTCACGGCCGGCCCAGCCGCCGTGCGCCATCAGCGCCTCCGGCATGTCCCAGTGATTCAGCGTGACGATCGGCTCGATGTCCTTCTCGCGCAGCGTGTCGACGATGCGCTCGTAATGGTCGAGCCCGCGAGCGTTGGGCGTGCCGCGGCCGTCGGGCATGATGCGCGACCAGGCCAGCGAGAACCGGTACGCCCGCATCCCGAGATCAGAGAGGATGTCGACGTCCTCCCGCCAGCGGCGGTAGGAGTCGCAGGCGATGCGGGCGTCTCCGCCGCCCTCGATCGCGCCCGGCCGCTCGGCGAACGCGTCCCAGACGGAGCGCCCCCGTCCGTCGGCGTCGAGGGATCCCTCGATCTGGTAGGCGCTGGTCGCTGCTCCCCAGAGGAAGTCGGCGGGGAAGGGTGTCGTGGTCACGACACGAGTCTGCCGCAAATGTGGGATCGTTGCCACATTCGAACGCCGTTGTCGTGGGCGGGCGACCTTGTATGCGGGATCAAAAACGCATCGGAGAGTGGCGTCTCGGATGCGTTTCTGATCCGGCAAGCGCGCCCGCTGTGCCTGGTCGAGTATCGTCCGGCGACGGCGGCCCGAGCCGCAGGGCCCGGGCCGCCGATGCGGTGCGGATGCTCAGCCGAGCACGATCCGCTTCGAGTGGCCGTGACCGTCGAGCGCGAACTCCAGGGTGAGCGGCGATGCCGAGACGACGCGCACCCCGGCATCCGCCTCGACCACCGACGCGCCGACGGCGTCGGCCAGCGTGACGCGGGCGACCGACTGGGTGCGGCTCGGGTCGGAGACCGCGACGGTGGTGCGCCCGGCATCCGTCCGCACCGCGACCGAGCAGGGCCCGCTCGCCGTGACGCCGTGAGCCTCCGCCGCGGCGAAGAAGTTCGCCAGGACCAGGCCCTCGCCTGCCACCCGGATCATCTGCGCCCGGTCGTTGTTGGCGACCACCTCGACGGTGGGCGCGTCCGACTCGGTGAACGTCACCGAGTGCTTCACGTTCGGCAGGACCATGTACGCGTAGCCGCCACCCGCGGGGTCCGTGCCGTGGTGGTGCGTGACCGTGACGTAGTCGCGCGTCTTCGGCTCGTCCGTGCCGCCGGTGTCGGAGCCGGAGTTGATCGTCTTCCAGTCGCCGGTGCGGCGCACGACACGCACGTCGATTTCGCCGCTGACGTTCTCGCCCTTCAGGAACACGTACCCGCCGTGGCCCATGATGTGCACGTTGCGGCGGACCGTCACCGCCTCCCCGTCGGGGGCCATCCGGCGATTGCGGTTGTCGGTGCGCACGTTCGGCACGTCGCCGACCGCGAAGGAGCGGTTGTCGATGGTGGTGAAGACCTCGTGGCCGGATGCCGAGGCGATCGCCGCGCCGAGGCACACCACCTTGTCGTCGAGGAAGAACCACGACTTGCGCGCGCTCAGCGTCCTGTTGTGGTTGAGGTGATCCATGCCCTGGATGCCCCAGCGATCGTCGAGGGCGAGTCCGCCGCCGAACGCCTGGAACGCCCGGGGGATGCCGGTGCCGTCGGTGGCTCCGTTCGCGCGCGGCTCGGCGGTCACGGTCGTGCCGGGCAGGCGGTACGGGTCGACCGTCGGCCAGAAGTCGGCGCTGAACTGGCCCGGGTCGGTCGGGCTGTAGAAGAAGGTCAGGCCGTCGCCCTGGTACCAGCCGACGTTGTTCTCGCGGTTGCCCCACTCGTACCGGCCGATGCGCTTCGACGAGATGTTCACCACCGCGCTGAAGTCCGGGCGGTGGTGCACGAGGCGGTCCTGGTCGCCGAACGCCTTGGTGTACACCGGCGCGGGCGCGGGCTCGACCGCGTCGTCACCGAGGATCGACGTCACCAGCAGCGACTTCGCGACGGTCTGCGAGGGCAGCCCGTACTGCTTCTCGCTGCTGCGCTGCAGCCAGCCCTTGACGAGCGACAGATAGCGGCTGCGGTACGGCTCGCCGGCACCCTGAGCGAGGAGCAGGATGGCGGTCATCGCCCCGGCGCCGTCGACGTAGTCGGGTGCCGCCTGGCGCGACACGGCACGGCCGCGCACGGTGTCCATCATGCGGCCGTTCCAGATGAACGGAGCGTACGCGCCTTCGACGGCATCCAGGATCACCGACTTGTTCGGGTCGACGACGTCCCACTCGCTGCCACCCAGCAGCCCGAGGATCTCGGCGATGCCGCCGAGCGTGACCACGCCGTAGGTGCCGACGTAGGGCAGGTAACCGTGCTGCACGAAGGAGCCGTCGGTGTAGAATCCGTCACCGCTCGTGACGTAGCCGAAGACGCTGTTGCGTCCGCCCCGCACGGTGTCGCTGAGCGCGTCGCGGGCGAGCGCGATCTCGTCGGGGCGGTCGTCGAGGATGCCGCGCAGCGCGCACGACAGCGACTTGTCGGTGCGGTTCGCACCCGTCTCGGCGAAGCTCGTGCCACGCCCGCGCCAGTTCGGGTTCGGGGTGAAGTACCGAGCGGCCGCCAGCAGCGCGGTGCGCACTTCGGCGGGCACGACGTCGTGCAGCAGGACGAGGATGTCGGCCGCCTTGCGGGGCACGCCGATCTCCCAGAACCACCAGTTGCCGACGGCCGAGCGGCCGGCCCGGTAGATGTCGGTGCTGAGGTAGCGGAGCGCGTCGGCGAGGTCGGAGGCCAGTGCGCTGTCGCCGTGCTGTGTGCAGCCGGCCGTCGAGTAGGCCAGGGCGTTGTCGAAAATGCGGTTGAAGGTGACGCCCATGTTGCCGGAGAGCGTCGTGCCGCTCACCCCGGCGAGGGGGAGGTCCGGCCAGATGCCGGGGGATGCCGCGGGGCGCACCATCGCCTGCCAGCTGGCGGCCGCCTTCGCGCTCATGTCTTCGAGCACACCGGCGAGCTCGGGGACGGATGCGGCGCTGCCGTCGCCGGCGAGCATGATGCGGCGCCGTGCGATGAGGGCGCCGAGCGGGTCGTCGGCGGCGGCGCCGAAGACGGTCGTGCTGCGCGTGCCGGCGGCGGCGGATTCTGCGGTAAGCGTCACCAGGGTGCCGGCGCCCAGCAGGGCGAGGAACGAGCGGCGATTGACTTCGAGGGGGGACATCATCGGCCTCCTGAGGGGTTGAGGGGTGTGGAGGCCACGGTATACGCTTTCCATCCCGAATAGTAGAGGGGATGAACAAATAGACCGCGGGCACTCGCGGCGGGGCGGGCGGGCCGAGAGGCAGCGGGTCAGCGCCGAATCTCAGCCGTGGATGTCGTTCGCCTCGAGCTGCACCGGCTCGGTGCTGTCCGTGAGATTGCCCTGTGCGTAGCTCGAGAAGACGGTCTGGCCTTCGTACGTGACGGTCGTCCTGAAGTCGTAGCCCGTGCGGCCGAACGGCCCCGGGTACGCGATGGCCGTCGGCGTGAGCTTCCACGCGATCGGGAGCATGTTGTCGCCGGACCGGAGGGTGTTCGCCGGAATGAGGAACCGGGACGTGACCGGGAGTGAACGGATCGTGCGATCGCCCTCGAGCCACTCGACCCGGGGATGGGGGCCCAGATTCCACACTCCGACGCCGCTGGCGAACTCACCCAGATGGTTGGTGTGTCCCGAAGCGGAGGCCCCGGTGACGAACTCGACGGTCAGGTCGGACGCGTTGGGCTCGGACGCGACGACGAGAAGCGCCGAGTACGCCAGCGAGTTGCCCATCCGCTCGACCGGGACGAAGGTGTCGTCGTCGTACCGCAGCGTGGAGAACGGCGTCACCGGACCCCACGAGATGGTGAACGGCGAGGCGACCGAGGCGCTCGCCTGCGGCATCGTGACCGCGGAGGCGACCACCGGAACCGACCAGGCCGCTCCCTGTACGAAGGATCGCCGGGAGATTCCGGACGTGAGCTCGGTCGTGGCATCCCCCTGGTGCATGGCGTCAACGTAGCACAGGCCGCACAGGCCGCACAGGCGCCCGCGGGTCAGCGCAGCGGCGCCGGCGCCTCTGCCACCTCGAACTGCCGGGCGTGCGCGGCCCAGCCCGCCTCGGCGGGCAGCGAGCGCAGCGGCCGGTTGATCACGGCCAGCAGCACGGCGACCAGACACAGGGCGCCGCAGAACAGGATCGTCGGCGTGCGGCCGGCGAGCGACAGCCCGAATCCCGCGATCAGCGGCGCCAGCGGCATCGCCCCCATGCCCAGCACTCCCGCCGCGCTGTTCGCCCGCCCCAGCAGGTGCGTCGGCGTCGCCACCATGAAGTAGCCCATCATGCCCGCATTGAGTGCGGGCAGCAGGAAGACCGCCGCGCCGAAGACCAGCGCGATGGCCCACGGCTCGTGCACCGCCGACAGGGCGATCACTCCGGCGGCCGCGACGCAGAGTCCCGTGATGGTGAGCACACCAGCGCCGACCCGCGTCACGATGCGGGGTGCGAACATCGCGCCGACGAGCATGACGGCCCCGATCGCCGCCGCGATCAGCCCGATCGTGAACTCGGAGTGGCCGTTCTGCTGCAGCGCGTAGATGACGGTCGTGCTGCCGGCGTTGAAGCCAAGGTTGATCACCGTGACGATCGCGAGCACCCCGCCGAGATCCGGCCGCGCGAACAGCCAGGTGAAGCCCTCGCGCATCTCCCGAAGCGCGCTCGGCCTGCGTGCGGATGCGGGAGGCGCGGATGCCGGAGGTGCGGCCGTGGCCGACGTGTCCGTCGCGGCCGGCTCCGCAACGTCGCCACCGCGACCGGGAATCGGGCCCGCGCCGGCCTCGCGGGACATCCGGCCGCGCAGCATCCATGCCATGATCGCCGCCGCGGCGTACGCCACGGTCATCACCACACCGACCAGCCACGCTCCCGCGGCGAGCAGCAGGCCCCCCAGCGGACCGCCGGCGAGCTGCAGCGCCGCATCCCGACCCTGATTCGCCGCCTGAGCACGGCCCATCATCTCGTCGGGCACGATCTCTTTGATCGCGCTCTCGCTCGCCGGCTCGAACGCACCCGACCGCGCGGCCAGCAGCACCTCGACCAGCAGCAGCGTGGCGAACGTGAGCGCATCGGCCGAGGCGAGCACCGTGAACCCGAGAGACAGTGCCGTCGCGATGCTTGCACCCAGCAGCATCATCGCGATGCGGCTGTGGCGGTCGGCGAGCACCCCGCCGAACAGGGTCGTCACCAGCCGCACGGCCATGCCGACGCCGCCGATGATGCCGGCCTGGGCCGGGGAGTCGGTCACGAACAGGGCGACCAACGGGATGGCGAAGGCGAACAGACTGGTGCCGAGGCCTTTCGCCGTGTCACTGATCAGCCAGAGCACGTACCGCGCGTTGCTCCAGATCCCGGGCGTCGATGTGGTCATGGCGATCACGCTATATCCGCGAATTCAATTGCGCAACTATAGTCGCGCAACGTTTCCTGGGTAGTATTCAGGCATGGCAGACGAGCGAGCCAGGCCCGGCGGCACGAACGTGATGACCTCCGCGATGCTGAAGGCCATCGCGAACCCGCTGCGCCGCCGGCTCATCAACGCGCTCGTCCGCGAAGGGCACGCCAGGGCCGCTGACCTCGCATCCGCCCTCGACGTCGCCGCCAACACCCTCAGCTTCCACCTTCGCGTTCTCGCGGATGCCGGGCTGATCGAGGAGTCGCCGGAACATGCCCGTGACCGGCGCGACCGGGTGTGGAAGCCCGCCGAGATCCACTCCCTGGAGTTGGGCACGCCCGAGCATCCCATGGAGGACCCGGCCGCCGGCGTCGCGTTCATGGGACTCATCGCCGAGGAGCACAGTGAGCTGATGCGTCGCGTCGTGCGCTGGGCGCCGGACTACACTCAGGCGCGCGACCCCGTCATGCGCGGAACGTTCCAGCAGCGGCACGTGCGGCTGACGAGGGCGGAGTTCGCGCAGGTCATGGAGCGAGTCGCCCAGGCGTTCATCGACGTCGAGAAGACGCACGACGACGACGCTCCCGACTCGCACTACTGGCAGGTCGACCTGGTCGCCGCCGACGACACGATCTGACGTTGCGCGCGCTCGACGGCGTCGAAGGATGCCCTCGAAAGTTCAGAAATGCCGGTTATGCGCGTGCATAACCGGCATTTCTGACTTCTCGGCGTGCAGGCCGCGCAGGGGCGCGGAAGCGTGACCGCTCAGCGGGCTACGGGGTGGTGCGGCGGAACGCGAGGAACGAGATGCCGGCGAGCACGACGACGCCGACGAGCCCCCACAGTGCGAGACCGACGGCGCCGAGGTTCATGATCACGGTCGACACCTGCCCCCACAGTTCCAGGCGGGTGACCAGGAAGACCAGGCCGACCAGCACGAGCGCGATGGCGAGGCTCGCGACGGTGATCACCACCGCGCCCCAGCGCTTGTAGACGGTCGCGCCGGTGAACCCGACGATGAAGAAGAACAGCGCCAGCGTGAAGTAGACGACGAAGGCGCCGAGCGGCCCGGCTTCCCACAGCCACGGCAGGTAGAACATCCACCCGTTCACGCCGTAGCCGCCGGTCAGCACCTCGATGCCGGCGCCGATCAGGAACAGCACGCCCATGAAGGCGCTGCCGAGCATCGCCGACAGCATGGTGCCGACGAAGAACTCCCGGCGGGTGATGCTGATCGCCTGCGAGAACGGGAAGGTGAGCGTCATCGCCGACATGCCGACGGCGAAGAAGACCCAGAGCGGCGCCTGCCCGCCGCCGCCGTACTTCGGCTCGTCGACGGGGATCATGGCGTAGATCAGCGCCGACACCAGGGTGGCGCTGGCGAGCACGATGAGCGGCACCCAGATGAAGGTGGCGCGGTTGATCAGCTGGAGCCTGACCACGTTCAGTGTGCGTCGCATCAGCGGACCTCCTCGGCGGGCGTGGTGGCGGATTCGGCGGATGCCGCCTGCGCCGCGTTCTGCGTCAGGCGGACGATGAGCTGCTGCAGCGACACCGACGCGAGGTCGAGATCCGCAGCGGCGACGGAGGCCCTGTCGGCCTCGGAGAGGTGCCCGAGGACGGTGACGGATGCCACGCGGCCGAGCGCCTCGCGATGGATGATCTCGCGGCCCGCAGCCCAGGCTTCGACCTTGGCCGCGTCGCCGACGATCGTCGACGCACGGCCGCGGACGGCATCCGTGTCCTCATCGAGCAGGATCCGGCCCTGATCGATGACGATGACCTTCTCGATGAGGTTCGCGACCTCGTCGATCAGGTGGGACGACAGGATGATCGTGCGCGGATGCTCGGCGTAGTCCTCGAGCAGGCGGTCGTAGAAGATCTGCCGTGCCACGGCGTCGAGGCCCAGGTACGGCTCGTCGAAGAAGGTGATCTCGGCGCGGGATGCGAGGCCGATGATCACCCCGACCGCCGACAGCTGACCGCGGGAGAGCTTCTTGATCGTCGTCTTCAGCGGCAGCTGGAAGTCGTCGATCAGGCGCTCGGCGAGCTGCTGATCCCAGTTGTCGAAGAAGAGCCGGGCGGCTCGGAAGGCGTGCGTCGGCGTGGCGTCGTCGGGGTACTTCTGGCTCTCGCGCACGAAGCAGATGCGGCTGAGCACCTTCGCGTTCTCGTACGGCGCCTCGCCGAAGACGCGCGCCTCGCCCGAGGTGGCGAAGTTCTGCGCGGTGAGGATGGACATCAGCGTGGTCTTGCCCGCGCCGTTGCGGCCGAGCAGTCCGTAGATGGTGTCCTTCTCGATCGACAGCGAGACGTCGTCGAGGGCGAGCTTGTCTTTGTAGCGCTTGGTGAGGTTCCGAACCTCGATGACGGAGGTCATGCGGGGCTCCCTTCTGTGGATGCGGTGCGTTCCGCGAGCTGCGTGCGCTCGTGCAGCAGCGCGGTGAGGTCTTCGGCGCCGAGGCCCAGCGTGCGGGCTTCGGCGAGAAGCGGGTCGATGAATCGTTCGGCGAAGGCCGTGCGACGTTCGCCGAGCAGGACGTCGCGTGCGCCGGGGGCGACGAACATGCCGATGCCCCGGCGTTTGACGAGCACGTTCTTGTCGACGAGCATGGCGACGCCCTTCGCTGCGGTGGCCGGATTGATGCGGTGGAACGCGGCGAGTTCGTTGGTCGAAGGAGCCTGCGCATCCTCGGCGAGACTGCCGTCGAGGATGGATTCCTCGATCGCCTCGGCGATCTGGAGGAACAGGGGCCTGCCGTCGTCGATCACATCGCCTCCGGTTCGGTGGTTAGTTACTCAACTAGGTAACCACTGAACCGACTGCACGTCAAGCGCTGGTTCTCAACTCATCGAGAAGTCGTACCACTCCGGTACCGGGCGGTCGGGAAAGGCCTGTCGCCAGAGGTCGGACATGCTGAGCTCCCCCTCGCGGATGTCGGGCACCTCGAAGCGCTCCTCGAGAAGGCGGCCGGCGGCGTTGCGGTCACCGGCGTCGAGGGCGGCACGGATGGCGAGCATCCGCACGCGTCCGACGTCCTTCACCTCCTGGGGCAGTGACCCGATCAGACCGCGGGCGTCTTCGGCGCGGCCGGCGCGCAGCAGCTCGGCGCCCAGCTCGAGCGCCAGTGGCACGCAGTCCGGCTCGGTCGAGAGCGCATCGGTCAGGTGCGCGATCCCGGCATCCGTGTCGCCCTCGGCGATCCGCACCAGTCCGAGGCCGCGCAGTGCCCACGGCGAACGGCGCTGTCGCAGCGACGCCTCGTAGCGTGAGCCTGCCACGGCGAGATCGCCGCGGGCGTGGGCGATGACCGCACGGTGCAGATGCGTCAGCCAGGTGGCGGGCGCCTCGGCGAGCAGCCGCTCCCAGCGTTCGCCCGCGACGTACGACGGCGGCGCGGCGAGCTCCGCGTCCTCTCCCGTGCGGCGGTCGAGCAGCGCCGTCCAGTAGTCGCCTGCGCCGGGGGCATTCCGGTCGAAGCGCACGCCCGGCAGCGGGTCGAACGAGGCGTCGCAGCGCGCGGCGAGCTCGGCCTCGAGCGCTCCCCAGGGTGATCCGCTGTGCAGCATCCGCGTCGGCTCGGCATCCTTCAGGGCATCGAGGCGCGCGCCCGCCCGTGCGGCATCCGCGGCCTCCCGTACCGCGTCACCGACGGCGGCGACCGCCTCGGCCCACTCCGCGTCGCCCGCGACGTCGTCGATCTGCAGCGGAAGGAACGTCTCGCGCCACTCCCAGGTCGCCCGGCCGGGCATGCGGAGGTGCTCGTACTGCGTGGTCGCGAGCCCGGCCTGGATCTCGAAGTACGCGCCGTTCTTTCCGCCCAGCCAGTCGCACCAGTGCCGCCCGCCCGTCGTGTCGCCCCAGACGAACAGCTTGCGCCCGACGAGCGGAGGCGTCGAGACGTGCGCGAGGCCCGAGCCGTCGGACTCGAGAGCCGCGATCCACGGGCGCACTGGCTCGCCCTCCGCCTTCGCCGCCGCAGGCAGATCGTAGAACCAGTCGGCCGCGGCGGGTGCGGATGCCGGGCGGCTGACATCGGGATCGGCGACGTCGACATGCTGCAGCGCCCCGTCGTAGCCGGTGCGATAGGCGTGCGTCGCCGGCGCGTACACCCGCGAGTCCGGCGTCTGCGCGACGGCGATGTTCGTCCACCAGTACATGCCCGTCTCGTGCGGATGCGGGTTGCGCACCCGCACCCGCACGTGCAGCGCGGCGACCCGGTCGTCGAGGGCGGCATCGATCTGCACGATCAGCCCGCGCACGCGCTCGTACTCCCACATGCGCAGCACCGGTTCGCCGTCTGGTCCGGTCACCTCGGCGGCATAGAGTGGGTCGCAGGTGAGCGGCCAGTGCCCGCGCATGCCGATGTTCCATTCCACGCCGCCCGAGAACCAGGCGTTTCGCAGTGCGAGGTTGGCCGGCTGGAAGATCGCGTTGCGGTACACCAGATCGCGCCCGGTCGCCTTCTCGAGCAGCCGGACGAGCCGCCCGCCGAGATCGAGCGCGAACTCGGCGCGCAGGTGCTCGTTCTCGAGCACGGCGACGCGCATGGCGGCGTCGGTGCGCTCGCGTGAGTAGCCGTCCTGCAGCAGGTAGGGATGGATCGACGTGACCTGCCCGTACCGCAGGTTGGCCGCGATCTCGTCGGGCAGCCCGTCGGTGTCGGCCTCGTAGGGCGCCTGCGGCATCGCCGCGACGGCGGGGAGCGGATTCGACGCGCCGACCGGAGCGGTGGGCAGGGACTGCTGGGCGATCGTCAGTGAAGCGGCCATGATGATGCCCACAGTAGCGAGTGGCTCGCCCTGCGCGTGGGAGTGTCGAAGACCGAGTCAGCCCCGCAGGTCGCGGCGGGACAGAGCCAGGGCGGATGCAGCCGCGAGAACGATCGCGATGCCCCACACCAGCAGCAGGCCGCCCACGTCGACGCCGTCGCGCAGCGGCGGCTGGTGGTACACCCAGGCGTAGGGAGACAGGGCGTTCAGCCACTCGACATCATCGGACTGCTTCGCCACGGCCTGGAACACGTAGCCGAGCACGGCGACGGCGGCCGCCACACCGGTCGCCCATGCCCGACGCCCGGTCAGCGCACCGGCGAACAGTCCGGCCGCGGCGCTGAGGAAGGCGAGGCCGGTGAGAGCGAGGGCGGCGCCGACGATGTGCGGTGGATGGATGTCGAGCTGCGCCGGGTCGTTGAGCGCGAGCACAAGCGCTCCCGAGAACGCGCCCAGCCACAGCAGCCGGACCAGCACCGACAGTGCGGACTCGAGGGCGTACTGCATCCGACCGATGCCGTGCGCGAGGTCCAGCTCGAGCCGCCCCGACTCCTCGGCCCCGGCGATCGCCGCCGAGCCCCACAGCACCGCGGCGATGGTGAGCAGCAGAAAGCCCATCAGACCGTAGAAGGTGCTCTGCGCGTAGCCCGCCCCCGACGCGATCTGGTCGTACCCGAGGGTCTCGACGAGCTCGGTGGGCAGCGATTGAATGATGTCCTCGAGCTGTCCGCTGGCACCGAAGCTGGGGTACAGCGGCAGGTAGAGGAACAGCACGGCGGCGATGCCGAGGCTCCAGCCGATGAGGCTGCGCCATGACTCGCGGATGCTGCGCCGGAACACCGGCAGGATGCGGTTCATCGGGCATCTCCCTCGTCTTCGTGCGAACGCGTCGTCGTGGCCGGGCCGTACAGCCGCAGCACGCTCTCTTCGAGGTCCGGCTCTTCGATCGTGAGGTCCTGCACGGTGAACCGGGCGAGGGCCTTCACGAACGGATCGATCCCGCCCTCGACGGTCGCGCTCAGCCGCAGGGCGCCGTCGGATGCGGCGAACTCGAGTCCCTCCACGCCGGGGATGCTCTCGAAGACGGCGCGCGCCTGCGCGGCATCCGTCTGCGCGATCCCCGCGCGCACTCGGCGCACCGATCCGAGGCGAAGCGACGCCACGTCGCCGTCGGCGACGATGCGCCCCTGGGCCAGCACCGCCACCTCGTCGGCGGTCTGCTGGATCTCGCTGAGCACGTGCGAGCTGAGCAGCACGGTCTGCCCGGCATCGCGCGCCTCGCGCACCATCGCCAGGAACTCGCGCTGCACGAGCGGGTCGAGGCCGCTGGTCGGCTCGTCGAGGATGAGCAGTTCGGGGCGATGCATGAACGCCTGGATCAGGCCCACCTTCTGCTTGTTGCCCTTCGAGAGGCTGCGAACGGGGCGCGAGAGGTCGACGCCGAGGCGCTCGGCGAGCTCAGCGGCGTATCCGCGGGCGACCGGGCCCGAGACCCCGGCGTAGAACGACAGCATGCGGTGCCCCGTGATGCGGCCCTCGACGCGCAGCTCTCCCGGGACGTACCCGATGCGCCGGCGCAGCCGCGCGCCGCCGTGCCGCGGGTCTTCGCCGAGCACCCGGACGGTGCCCGCCGTCGGGCGGATGATGTCGACGAGCGTGCGCAGCGTGGTGGTCTTGCCGGCGCCGTTGGGGCCGATCAGCCCGTAGACCGTGCCCGGCTTCACGTGCATGTCGAGACCGTGCACCGCCGTGCGGCGCCCGTATCTCTTCTGCAGACCGGTGATGTCGATGACGGAACTCATGCCGCCCCTCCTTCGGTGGTTTCGTCCTGCGGGGAACTGATCGCCTGCCGCGCGCCGTCGAGGAACACGGAGGTGGCGTAGATGCCTTGGGTGAGCAGCTCCAGCGTCGGCAGAGTGCTGCGCAGCAACCCGGCGGTGCTGAGCTGGTCTTGGCCGAGCGATCGGCTCACCTGGGTGCGCATCATCACGGGCGCGAGCCCGAGCATCACCATGAGCATCACCGTCATCTCGGGGTCGCTCATGTCGACGAGCAGGCCGGCCTCGCGCTGTTCTTCGAGCACGTCGCGGGTGACCTGCACGATCGAGTCGAACAGCCGGTCGGCGGCCGGCGAGCTCTCGGCCAGCATGCGCCCGAGGTAGTCGAGGTAGGGTCCGTATCGCTCGACGTCGTTCAGGGCGGCGCGGATGCGGTCGGGCGTCGGCGCCTCGATCAGATCGTGCTTGTCGTCGATGAACACGGCGACGACATACTCGTCGCACGCGGCGCGCAGCGCGTTCTTGTCGCCGAAGTGGTGCACGATCAGGGCGGCACTGACTCCCGCATCCTTCGCGATCGTGCGCATGCTGGTCGCGTCGAATCCGGCATTCGCGAAGGCGCGGATCGCGGCGTCGCGAATGCGGGCTCGGGCCGTGAGGTCATCGGAAGCTGAACGCATGTACAGCAGACTAAACGCGTGTTCAGTGTGCTGTCAAGACCGGCGCAGGAGCGCCCGGGTATCGTGAGCGGGTGGCCGATTTCGACTTCAGCCGGCTGCGGCGGTTTCCCGACGTCGAGGCGCCGAACCTGCAGGCCTGGGATGCCACCGACGAACTCCTCGTCGGGTACGCACTGGCCGCCGGCATCGCCGGCGACCGGATCGCGGTCATCGGCGACGAGTACGGCGCGCTCACGCTGGCGCTCGCGGACGCCGGCCTGCGCGGCATCCGCGTGCACCAGGACCTGGTGACCGGCCGGAGGGCGCTGGCGAACAACGCCGCCGCCCTCGACCTCGACGGGTTCACCTCGCACGAGCTCGAGCCCGACCTGCTCGACGGAGCGACGCTGGTGCTGCTGCAGCTGCCCAAGGCGCTCGCCGAACTCGAGGAGGTCGCCGACGCGGTGGCCCGCTGGGCGGCGCCCGATGTCGTGCTGGTCTGCGGCGGCCGCGTCAAGCACATGACCCTGGCCCAGAACGACGTGCTCGCCACGTGCTTCGGCGCCGTCCAGCCCCAGCGCGCCGAACGCAAGTCCCGCCTGGTGATCGCCTCGGCGCCACTGCCCGTCCCGCCCGAGCTGCCCTTCCCGGTCAGCATCCGCCACACGCTGCCCGGTGAGAAACCACATTTCGCATCGGAAACCACGGCAGAAGTGGTTTCCGGTGCCGAGAGTGGTTTCTCGGGGGCGGATGCCGCGGGGCTCACGCTGTGCGCGCACGGCGGCGCGTTCGCCGGGGCGCGCATCGACATCGGCACCCGCGTGCTGCTTGAGGCGATGGCGGAGCTCGACGCACCGCCGGAGCCCACCGTCGTCGACCTGGGATGCGGCACCGGCGCGCTCGCCGCGGCGTTCGCGCTCCGGCATCCGGATGCCGATGTGATCGCGACCGACCGCTCCGCTGCGGCGGTGCGCTCCGCCCTGGCCACGATGGCCGCGAACGGGCTCGGCGAGCGGGTGCGCGTGACCCTCGACGACGCCGGCTCGCAGCTTCCGGATGCGGGGGCGGATCTGGTCCTGCTCAACCCGCCGTTCCACCTCGGCGCGAGCGTGCACGAGGGAGCCGGCCGGCGCCTCATTCAGGCCGCGGCGCGACTGCTGCGCCCGGGCGGCGAGGTGTGGACGGTGTTCAACTCCCACCTCGACCACCGACGCGCTCTCACTCGCGACGTCGGCCCCACCGAGCAGGTGCATCGCACACCGAAATTCACCGTGACACGCAGCATCCGCCGCGAAACCGCCGTGTACAGAACACCAGGTGAGAGTACGATTCGATAACGAGGATTTGCCACCGGATCAGCCATTCGTTAGCGTGGCTAGGTGGCCGAGAGGCCTCAAGACCAGTCCGCGGCCGCGTCCTTCTTTCGACCCGAGCTGTACCCGAAGAGACGTGGACGTACGGTCGATGTTCTTTGCGGGGATCCGAAATCCCCGTCCGTGCCGTCAGTACAGCGTGTGTCGAAACGGCCTTGTGACCATCACCCGGGCGTAACCGAAGCAGGCCACCTGCCCGAGGTGAGCCGTCGGGGGAAACGTGTCCGAAATCGCTCTTGAAGCGCGCAATCTTTACAAGGTCTTCGGTCGAAATCCGCAGCAGGCGGTCAAGCGACTCAAGTCCGGCGAGACCCGGAACGAGGTGCTCGACGCCGGCACCGCCGCAGTGATCGACGCGAGCTTCACCGTGAACCGCGGTGAGATCTTCGTCATCATGGGACTGTCGGGATCCGGCAAGTCGACCATCATCCGCATGCTGAACGGTCTGCACGACGCGACCGACGGCAACATCACCATCGCCGGCGACCAGATCACCGGCATCCCGGCCGGCCGCCTGCGCGAACTGCGTCGCGACCGCGTGTCGATGGTCTTCCAGCACTTCGCGCTGCTGCCGCACCGCACGGTCGCCGCGAACGTCGCCTACCCGCTCGAGCTGAAGGGCATGGCCAAGACCGAGCGCCTGCAGAAGGCCGAAGAGATCCTCGCCCTGGTGGGTCTCGACGGCTGGGGCGACAAGCTGCCCAGCGAGCTCTCCGGCGGCATGCAGCAGCGTGTCGGCATCGCCCGCGCACTCGCGGCCGACACCGACATCCTGCTGATGGACGAGGCGTTCAGCGCCCTCGACCCGCTGATCCGTCGCGAGATGCAGGAGCAGCTCGTCGAGCTGCAGGCCAAGCTGCAGAAGACCATCGTCTTCATCACCCACGACCTCAACGAGGCCATGTTCCTCGGCGACCGCATCGCGGTGATGCGCGACGGCCGCATCGTGCAGATCGGCACGCCCGAGGACATCCTCACCGACCCGGCCAACGACTACGTCGAGCAGTTCGTGCAGGACGTCGACCGCGCCCGCGTGCTCACCGCCGCGAACGTCATGGAGCGTCCGCGCCCCGTCGTGGCCGACAACGCCGGCCCGCGCACGGCGCTGCGCCAGATGCGCGACTCCTACATGTCGGCGACCTACGTCGTCGGCCGCGACCGGCAGCTGGTCGGCATCGTCACCGACCGCGACGCCGTCAAGCTGGTGCGCAAGGGGGAGACGTCGCTGGCGTCGATTCTGAAGCCCGTGCCGCAGAGCGTGAACGAGGACGAGGTGCTGATGAACCTGTTCATCCCCTCGGTCGAGTCGCCGCTGCCGCTGGCCGTGACGGATGCCGAGGGTCGCCTGACGGGCGTCATCCCGCGCGTCACCCTGCTCGCGGCCCTGGGCCCCGGCCCCGGCGCCACCGGCGAGCTGACCATCCCCATGCAACCCATGCCCGCGACGATGATCGACGAGGTCCTCGCCGAGGCGCAGGACGCGGTGGATGCCGCCTCCGCCGGCGACTCCGCCGCATCCGCAACTGAGAACACCGAGGAGGTGCGTTGATGGAAGGTTTCCGTATTCCCATCGGTGAATGGGGCAAGTTCGTCGTCGACTGGATTCGCGACAACCTCGACTGGCTGACAGACGCGATCTCCGCCTTCGTCGGCTTCCTGGCCAACGGGCTCGCCGATCTGCTGGCCGCGCCGTCGGCGCCGGTGATGATCATCGTGTTCGCTCTGATCGCCTGGCTGGTGCGCTCCTGGCAGCTCGCCGTGGGAACCGTCGTGATGTTCACGATCATCCTCGGCGTCGACCAGTGGGACACGGCGATGCAGACGCTCGCTCTGGTGCTGATCGCCACGCTGGTCACTGTCGTCATCGCCGTGCCGCTGGGAATCTGGGCGGCGCGCAACAACACGGTCAGCACGGTGATCAAGCCGGTGCTCGATCTGATGCAGACGATGCCTTCGCTGGTGTACCTGATCCCGGTGATCATCTTCTTCAGCCTCGGTTTCGTGCCGGGAGTGATCGCGACGGTGATCTTCTCGCTGCCTCCTGGGGTGCGGCTCACCGAGCTCGGCATCCGCGGTGTTGACGCCGAGACGGTCGAGGCGGGGCACGCCTTCGGCGCGAAGCCGAGTCAGATCCTGCGCGGCATCCAGCTGCCCCTGGCCACGCCCACCATCATGGCCGGCGTCAACCAGGTGATCATGCTCGCCCTGTCCATGGCCGTCATCGCCGGCATGGCCGGTGCACCGGGCCTCGGCAAGGAGGTGGTCGCCGCGCTCGCGACCATCAACGTCGCGCAGGGCATCGAGGCGGGCCTCGGCGTGGTGTTCATCGCCGTGTTCCTCGACCGCGTCACCGCGGCTCTGGGCAACCCCGCGGGCTCCCCGTCGTCGTTGCTGGGCATCCTGCAGCGCCGACGCGACGACGCCCGTCGTGCGGCGGCCGCGGCATCCGCGAAGCCCTCCGATTCACTCGCCGACGCCGGTCAGCTCGTCGCAGCCGGCCCTCGCCAGACACCGGCGTGATCGGCGAACAGCACGACCTATCCATCACAGCACTGCATACGTAACGCGTGAGACATACGTGAAGAAAGAAGGAAGCATCATGAAGAAGAGGCACCTGACAAGCATCATCGCGCTCGGCGCGGCGGCATCCCTGGCTCTCACCGGGTGCGCGGGCGGCGACGCCGGTGCCGGCGGCAACGGCGGCGACGACAAGGGCACCATCACGATGGGCTTCCTGCCCGCGTGGACCGACGGACTCAGCACCGCCTACCTGCTCGCCGACCAGCTCGAGAAGCTCGGCTACACGGTCGAGATGGAAGAGGTCGTCGATGCAGGGCCGCTGTACACCGCCCTCGCGCAGGGCGACATCGACATGTACCCGTCCGCCTGGTCCGAGGTGACGCACGCCTCTTACATGGAGGAGTACGGCGACGACATCGAAGACCTGGGCACCTATTACGAGGGCGCTGTGCTCACCCTCGCCGTGCCGGAGTACCTCGACGAGATCAACTCGATCGATGACCTCAAGGGCAACGCCGACATGTTCGGCGGCAAGATCATCGGCATCGAGCCGGGCGCCGGGCTGACGAAGCAGACGCAGGAGACGGCCATGCCCGAGTACGGCCTGGACGACTACGAGCTGGTGACCTCGTCGACCGGCGGCATGCTCGCCGAGCTCGACACGGCCGTCGCCGCCGAAGAGCCGATCGTCGTGACGCTGTGGCGTCCGTTCTGGGCGAACGACGCCTGGCCGCTGAAGGACCTGGAAGACCCGAAGGGTGCCATGGGCGAGTCCGAGGCTCTGCACTTCCTGGGCAAGAGCGGCTTCGCGGAGGAGTTCCCCGAGGCGGCGGAGCTGATCGAGAAGATCACGCTGAACGATGAGCAGTACGGTGCCCTCGAGAGCCTCGTGACCTCTGACGAGTACGAGGACAAGTCGGCGGAGGCCGTCGACAAGTGGCTCGACGAGAACGCCGACCAGCTCGACTGGGTGGTCACCGAGTAAGACGCACCCACGCCCGCTTCGTCGGGCGGACGTCGCGCCGATGGGCGGAGCTTTCGCTGAGAAAGCTCCGCCCATCACTGCGTTCCCCGCCCATCGCCGTGGGTGGGGTCGCTGTCAGGTCTCGGCGGTGACCAGCGGATCCGGTGTACGGCGGGTGATCACGCCGTCGGCCTCGGTCGGGAAGCCGTTGCGCACCCAGTACTCGTAACCTCCGAGCAGCTCGCGCACGTCGAGACCCGCCGCCAGGAGCGTGCGCGCGGTGGCGGTGGCGCCGTTGCACCCCGGTCCCCACCCGTAGACGATGAGCGTGCGATCGCGCGGGAGCGCATCGAGCTGCGCTTCGATCGCCGTCTTCGGCAGGTGCAGCGCACCGGCGATGTGGCCGTGCTCCCACGACTCGAGCCGTCGCGTGTCGACGAGGATCGCGACATCCGATTCGACGGCCTGCGCGGCGGCGATCACGTCGATCTCGTAGGCGAGGCGAGCGTCGACGAACGCGAGCCTGGCGTCGAGGTCGCTCATGATCGGTCGCGGGAGCCGAGCAGCCCGGCCAGCAGCGGCAGCTGCTGCGGATCTTCGAGAGCGGAGCCGACGGCGACCACACGCGCGCCGGCGCTCAGGTACTCGCCGGCGTTCGCGGCACTCATGCCGCCGGTGGCCACGAAGCGGGCGTGCGGGAACGGCCCGCGCATGGCGGTGAGCCACGGCGTGCCCAGCACCGAGGCGGGGAAGGCCTTCAGCCAGGTGAGCCCCGCCTTCATGGCCAGCTGCACCTCGCTCGCCGTGCCCACGCCCGGGATGCTGAGCAGCCCCGCGTCGTGCGAGGCGCGCACCACGTCGAGGTCGAGCCCGGGGCTGACGGTGAAGGCGGCTCCGGCGGATGAGGCCCGCGCGACGTGCTCGGCGGACACCACGGTGCCGGCGCCGACGATCTTCCCTCGCTCCTTACCGGCGGCGGCGACCACCCGCAGCGCCTCGACGTCCTCGTCCGTCTGGATGGGCAGTTCGACGACGTCGATGCCGAGATCCCACGCCGTGGTCGACACCGCGAGGCTCCTTTCCGCACCCATCCCACGCAGGATGGCCATCAGCGGCGCACCGCCGAAAAGCTCCTCGAATCCGGAGTTGTCCATGAGACCTTCCTTCCCTGTCATCGCGCGGCATCCGTCGTGACGATGCCGACGACATCGTCGGTGGACTGCAGCACGAGATGCGCTCGTCCGTGACCGCTCTGCAGGCGCTCCTCGGCTGTCGCGCCGGACAGCTTCGCGGCGAGCCACCCGGCCGCGAAGGCATCTCCGGCGCCGACCGCCTCCACCACCTCGGTGGGGATCGCCGGCACGAAGACCGTGCCCTCCGCCGAGAACTCCGTCGCCCCGACGTCGCCGTCCTTCACGACCAGATGGGCGGGCGCCGGGATCAGTGCGCGCACCTCATCGGGGGTCTCGCACCCCCACAGCGTCTGCGCCTCGTCGAGACCGACGAAGACGATGTCCGACCGGTTCGCCAGCGCGAGCAGCACGGGTGCGGCGGCCGATGCGGCCCACAGCGCGGCGCGATGGTTGACGTCGAAGCTCAGCGCTCCGGTACCCGCCGACGTGACGCGGTCGATGACCGCATCGATCATGGCGGCGCAGTCGGCGGAGAGCGCCGGAGTGATCCCGGAGACGTGCACGATGGCCGCATCCTCGAGCGGCACGTGGGCGACGCTCTCCGCGGTCATCCGCGACGCCGCGGACCCTGCCCGGTAGTAGTGCACGCCGTGGCCGGGATCCTTGAAGTAGACGCCGGTGGGCGCGCTCGGGTCGAAGGCGACCCATCGGGTGTCGACGCCCAGATCCGACACCATGCGGTTCACCCGGCGCCCGAGCACGTCGTCGCCGAGAGCGCTGACCCAGGCCGTGCGGTGGCCGAGGGATGCCACGTGGGCGGCGACGTTCGATTCGGCGCCGCCGATGCTCAACCGCACATCGTCGGCGTCTGCGAGCCGCGTGGCATCGCGCGGGGTGATGAGCACCATCGTCTCGCCGAGCGCGATGAGTGCGGGGACTGCGTTCTGATCCATGGTGTTCATGATCGTGGGCTCGACCAGCTCCTCTGCCTCGAGGGCCTAGCGTCGGGCTCTCGCCTCCTCCAGGTAGCTGTACGCGGTCACTCGTGAGATGCCGAGCCGCTTCGCGATCGCCTCGACCGACTTGCGCATCTGCGTCGCGCCGCGCTGGTCGAGCCGCTCGAGGACCGTGATCTTGTCGTCTCGCGACATGTTCTCGACCGGGCGGCCGATCTCGTGAATGGCGTCGCTGATCATCGAGTCCATCACCGCGACGAGGTCGGTGCCGAAGTGCTCTCGGGGCGCGTTCGCCGCCGGTGCCGACGACGGCAGCAGCGCGGCGAGCACGTTGCGGGCCTGCTGCAGGGGACTGAGGTCGACGTTGATGCAGAACGACGCGATGATGTCGCCCTCGGAGTTGTGGAAGTACACCGACGAGCAGCGCAGCTCGCGTCCGTCGCTGGTGAAGCCGGTGTAGCCGAACGCGTCGTGGTCGCCGCGCCGATCCTTCAGCACGTCCAGCCCGAGTGATGTCGACGGCCCGCCGACCGCGCGTCCGGTGACATGGCCGTTCTCGATCGCCATGATCGTGTGACCGAGGTCGACATCCGCGCCGTCGAGGTTGTGCAGCACCACCTCGGTCGTGGGGCCCGCCGCGGTCGCGAGCGCCCGCATCACGGGGCGGTACAGCCGCAGCACCTCCTCGGCGTTCTCGTACGTCTGCCGTGCGGCCTCACCGGCGAGTGCCTCTGCGGCGTTCTCCACCGCGGTGCTGATCGTCATCGCTCACCCCTGAACAAAAAATCCGAGAGATAGACAGAATGTCTATTCGCCTGTTAGCTTAGCGTCACCCAGTCGAGACGTCGAGGCCGCGCAGTCCGCAAGGCCCGCATTTTCCCAGCAAGGAGGCTCGGATGACCACTGTGTCCGCATCGCGCGGTCTGTCCCCGAAACAGCGCAAGACGGTCGCTGGCGGGGCCATCGGCACGCTGATCGAGTACTACGACTACTACCTGTACGGTCTCGCCTCGGCGGCGGTGTTCCCCGCGGTGTTCTTCTCGTCGAACGACGCGGTGATCGCCCAGCTGTCCTCCTTCGCGACCTTCGCCGTGGGCTTCTTCCTGCGGCCCGTCGGCGGGATCGTCTGGGGCATGATCGGCGACCGCGTCGGCCGCAAGGTCGTGCTGATGAGCACGGTCGTCGGCATGGGGCTGGCCACCACCGGCATCGGCCTCATCCCCTCCGACCAGGCCATCGGCGTCGCAGCCCCGCTGCTGCTGCTCTTCTTCCGGCTCTGCCAGGGCTTCTTCGTCGGCGGCGAGATGGGCGGAGCGGCGACGATGGTCGTCGAGGCTGCTCCGATCGGCCGCAAGGGCATGTACGGCGCGTTCCTGATCAGCGGCGCCGGCGTCGCCAATGTCGTCTCGGGCGGTCTGATGGCCGGCCTCGGCCTGGTGCCCGGCTCGTGGTTCATCGAGTGGGGATGGCGCATCCCGTTCGTGTTCTCGATGGTGCTCGCGATCGCCGCGGTCATCCTGCGTCGCCACCTCGAGGAGTCGGAGGAGTTCACCGAGACGCAGACGCTGCTCATCTCCGCCACCGGAAAGAAGCACAACCCCCTCGTCGAGGCGTTCCGCCACCCGAAGAACACGATCCTCGGCATCCTTATCGGCCTTCCGCAGTCGATCGCCGGTTACGTGGTCCTCACCTACGGCCTCAGCTTCATGGTGTCGAACGAGAGCCTTCCCGCCTGGATGGGCTTCGCCGGCACGATGATCGTCGGTCTGCTGCAGATCGTCGTCGCGCCGCTGTGGGGTCACATCTCCGACAGGATCGGCCGTCGCACGGTCTACATCATCGGATGCCTCGGCTTCGCGGCCATGGTGTACCCGGCCTTCGCGCTGTTCACGACCGGCAACATGTGGCTGATCTGGCTCGGCCAGATCCTCGGCTTCGTCGTGTTCGGTGTCGCCATGCAGGCGACACTCGCGACGATGCTCGCCGAGATGTTCGACCCTGAGGCGCGCACGACCGGCGTCAACATCGGCTACCAGATCTCCAACACCCTCGGTGGCGGCCTCGCGCCGATCATCTGCGTGGCCCTGGTCGCTGCAGCCGGTGGGGCGTTCTGGCCCGTGGTGGTCTACGCGGCGGTGATCGCGATCGTCGGTGTGATCGCGACGATGCTGGCATCCATCCGGCCCGACGTCGAGGGCGCAGGTCGCCTGCACGAGCTGCGCGTGACGTCAACCGTCAAGACGACGGCCTGAGAGGGGACACCAGAATGGTCCACATGGACGACACACTCCTGACGGCGCGCGACAAGGGACTGCCGGCGCGCGCGGCCGGGATGACGGCGGCGGAGTTCCTCGCCACACGCCCGCGCCTGGACGAATTCTGGACTCCGCTCATCGCGCTCGACGATGCCGCCATGGACGCCAACGTCGCGACCATGGCGGCATGGTGCGCCGAGCGAGGCTTCGACATCATGCCGCACGGCAAGACGACCATGGCGCCCGCGCTGTGGAAGCGCCAGACCGACGCCGGCGCGACGGGCATCACTCTCGCGACGATGGGTCAGGTGCGCACGGGGCGGGACCTCGGTCTCGACTCGATCATGCTCGCCAACGCCGCCGTGGACCCGCGGTCGCTCGCCTGGCTCGCGGGCGAGCTGGCTGATCCCGGATTCCGGTTCGTCAGCTGGGCCGATTCGATCGCCACCGTCGAGGCGATGGAGCACGGTCTGCTCGCCGCGGGAACACCGCGCGCGGCCGACGTGTGCATCGAGCTCGGCGCCTCCGGCGGTCGCACGGGTGCCCGGTCGATCGCCGAGGCGGTGCGCATCGCGGAGCGCATCGCCGCTTCGCCCGTGCTGCGCCTGGCAGGCGTCTCGGGATACGAGGGCAGCCTCGCGCACGACCGCTCCACCACAGCCGTCGCCGCCGTCAGGTCGTACCTCGAGGCGCAGGTCGAGCTGCACACGGCCATCACTCCGCTCTACGACGACGGCGAGGTCTTCCTCACCGCCGGGGGCAGCGCCTATTTCGACGTCGTCGCCGACGTCTGGGCGGGCGCCGACCGCGACGGCCGGACGCGCTTCACGCTCCGCTCGGGTGCGTACATCGTGCATGACGACGGCTTCTACCGCGGCATCTCGCCGTTCGACGAGGGCGCCGCGCACATCTCCGATTCCTCCGGCGCCTCGCCGCGGTTCGTCAACGCCATGCACGGGCTCGCACGGGTGGTGTCGAGCCCCGAGCCCGGTCTGGCGCTGGTCGACGGCGGCAAGCGCGACTTTCCGTACGACGAGGGGATGCCGATACCCCGGGCGTGGCGGCCGGAGTCGTCCGAGCCGTGGCAGCCGCTGCAGGGCGAGGTGTCGGCGATGAACGATCAGCACTCCTATGTGCGCTCGGAGCAGCCCCTGCCGATCGGATCGGTCGTGCGGCTCGGGTTGTCGCACCCGTGCACAGCGTTCGACAAGTGGCGCATCCTGCCGGTGATCGAATCCGTCGAGTCCGAACGGGTCGTCGACCTGGTCCGCACCTGGTTCTGAGGAGAGCGATGACCACTCGCACCGTGCTGCACGGGGGATCCGTGATCTCCGCCGACGGTCCTGTGCGCGCCGACGTCGCGATCGAGGCGGGCGAAATGACCCGCATCGGGCGGATCGATGCCCGGCCGGACGACGCGGTGCTGGACGTGTCGGGTCGGTTCGTGCTCCCGGGCTTCATCGACGTGCACTCCCACGCCGATGGGCTGCTGCGCGACCCGGATGTCGCTCGGACGCTGCTGCGCCAGGGCGTCACGACGGTCATCGCCGGTCAGGACGGCGTCTCCTACGCCCCCGGTGACGGCGCGTACGCCTCGGAATACTTCGCCGCGATCAACGGTCCGCATCCGACGTACCGGGGTGGCGGAGTCGCCGACTATCTCGCCGCCGTCGATGGCACCTCGCCGCTCAACGCGGGCTATCTGATTCCGGCCGGCACCGTGCGTTTCGAAGTCTGCGGGCGGCAGGACCGGCCCGCGACCGAGGACGAACGCCGGCGCATGGCCGCGCTCGTGAAGCGGGGAATGGACGAGGGGGCGCTCGGCCTGTCGAGCGGACTCGATTACGTGCCCGGCATCTTCCAGGATGCGGCGGAGATCGCGGCGCTGTGTGCACCCGTCGCCCGGGCCGGCGGCGTGTACGTCACGCACATGCGCGGCGGGTACGAATCGAACACCGCGGCCGGCATCGCCGAGGTGGCCGAGATCTCACGCCACGCTGAATGCGAGACCGGATCCGCCCTGAGTGTGCACATCTCGCACTTCCATGCCGATGCCGACATCGTGCTGGCGCAGCTCGCCGCGCTCGACGAGGCCGGTGTGGACGCGACCTTCGACGCCTACCCGTACATCCGCGGCTGCACGCTGCTCGGCATGCCGCTGCTGCCCCCCGAGGTGTCGCTGCTGCCGCGCGACGAGGCCGTCGCCGTGATCGCGGATCCCGCGCGGCGGGCCGCACTGCGCGAAACGTGCGCGAGCAGGGCGACGCAGAGCGCCAGCCTCGGCCCGGACTGGCCCGACATGATCGCCCTTGCCCACATCGCCGCGCCCGAGCTGGCGTGGGCACACGGGCTCACTCTGCGCGTCGCCGCTGAGCGCGCGGGCACCTCGCCGATCGACTTCGCCCTCGACGCGCTCGCGGCATCCCGCCTGGAGTGCAGCGCCGTCATGGCCGTGCGCAGCCCTCGGCCCCGCACCGAGCTCGCGCGCATCTTCTCCCACCCGGCTCACACCGGCGGATCAGACGGCATCTTCATCGGGGCGCACCCGCACCCGCGGGCCGCCGGCAGCTTCGCCCGGTACCTGCGCGAGTACGTGCGGGAGCTCGGCACGTGGAGCTGGTCCGACGCCGTGCACCATCTGTCGGCTCTGCCGGCGCGCCGTTTCGGGCTGGGGCGCCGCGGCGCCGTCGAGGCAGGAGCCGTCGCCGACCTGATCGTCGTCGACCCGGCGACGGTCGCCGACACCGCCACGTACGAGAGCCCGCGCACAGCCGCCGTCGGCATCGACGACGTCTTCGTCGGCGGCATCCGCGTTCTCGCCGACGGTGAGTTGACGGGCGCCCTGCCGGGCCGTGGGCTGCGTCGAGCTGCGGACGGCCGCGTTGAAGAGGGCCGTGCCGAAGGCGGCCGCGCGTGAATCTTCCCCGTCCGGGGATCTGACCTGTTGTCAAGAGAAAGGAAAGCAACATGCCGAAGACCGGTTTCCACACGGAAGGCGTGCCCGCTCCCGCCGGCCCGTACAGCCACGGGGTCGTCGCGAACGGATTCCTGTACACGGCGGGCTTCGGCCCACAGGATGCGGCGAACGACAACGCCATCGCCGACAACGTCGGCGACCAGACCCGCCAGGTTCTGCGCAACATCCAGAAGGTGCTCGCCGAGCACGGCCTGACGATGGATGACGTCGTCAAGTCGACCGTGCATCTGCAGGATCTCAGCGACTTCGCCGAGTTCAACACGGCGTACGAGGAGTTCTTCACCGCGCCGTACCCCGTGCGCACCACGGTGGGCTCGCAGCTGGCGAACATCCTCGTCGAGATCGACGTGGTCGCCGCCCTTCCGCAGGGCTGACCCGCCCGCCGCAACCAGGGGGCCGACACGCCACTGGTCGGACGGAACACATCCTGTTGCGTCCGGCGTCCGGCGCGTCGGCCCCCGGTGTGTGCCGCCGCCGCGCGGCCGGCGGTGCCACGCGGCGGCATCCGGCTGTCAAGTCCCCCTGCGCCGCCCGAGGCCCCGACGTAACGTGTCGGCATGGACGGGTTCGCCGCAGTCGACTTCGGCTTCGCCCGCGAGGTCCTGCAGCGGGGCACCGCGGCGCTGTTCTTCGTCGCCTTCCTGTCGACGCTGAACCAGTTCCGTCCGCTGCTCGGTGAGCACGGGCTGCTTCCGGCACCCGACCTGCTCGCGTGGGTGTCGGCGTCGAAGAGCAGACGGCGGATGCTGCGTCCCACCGTTTTCACGCGCATCCGCTACACCGACCAGCGCCTGGTCTGGCTGTGCGGGGTCGGCATGGTCATCGCCGCCGCCCTGGTGGCCGGCGTCCCGCAGCTGGGGCCGCCCTGGGTTCCGATGATCTGCTTCCTGCTGCTGTGGGGCGGCTACATGTCGATCACGAGCGTCGGGCAGACCTTCTACGGTTTCGGGTGGGAGATGCTGCTGCTCGAGGCCGGGTTCCTCGCGGCGTTCCTCGGTTCAGCCGACCAGCCGCCGCCGACCGTCGTGATGGTGCTGTTCTGGTGGCTGCTCTTCCGGCTCGAGTTCGGTGCCGGAATGATCAAGATCCGCGGGGGACGTGAATGGCGCGACCTCACCGCCCTGACGTACCACCACGAGACGCAACCCATGCCCGGCCCGCTCAGCCGTCAGGCGCATCTGCTGCCGACGTGGTTCCACAAGGGAGAGGTGCTCGGCAACCATTTCGCGCAACTGATCGTGCCCTTCTTCCTCTTCGCGCCGATCCTGTCGCTGTGGGTTCCCGGCCCGATTCCCCAGATCATCGGCACCACCGCGGCGGCGATCGTGATCCTCACCCAGCTGTGGCTGGTGGTCACCGGCAACTTCGCCTGGCTCAACTGGGCGACGATCGTGATCGGCTTCTCGGCCGTCGGCGTACCGAGCGCCGATGCGATTGGCGACCAGGGCCCCGGCGTCCCGCTGTACTGGATCGTCATCACCGCCGCGGTCGGCATCCTGATCCTGGCACTGAGCTGGCCCGCGCTACAGAACCTCTTCGCGCGCCGGCAGCTGATGAACGCGAGCTTCAACCGCTGGCAGCTGGCGAACGCCTACGGGGCGTTCGGCACCGTGACGAAGCAGCGCATCGAGTTCGTCATCGAGGGGACCAGGGACGCCGATCCCGGCACGGCGGACTGGTCGGAGTACGAGTTCCGCGGCAAGCCGGGTGATGTGCGGCGCGTTCCCCGGCAGTTCGCGCCGTACCACCTGCGGCTGGACTGGCTGATGTGGTTCCTGCCACTGGGCCATTCGATCGACGACTGGTTCACCCTGTTCCTGGTGCGGCTGCTCGAGGCGGACGCCCCGACGCTGCGGATGCTGCGCCGCGATCCGTTCGCCGGCCACGCACCGCACTGGGTGCGGGTGATCTCGTACCGCTACCGGTTCACCACGCGCGCCGAGCACCGCGAGACCGGCGCCGTCTGGGTGCGCGACCGCCGGCGAGTGCTGGTGCGGCCGATCAGCCTGCGCGGCCGTTGACCGAGGCGCCGACTTTGAAGGACGTCTGCACTTCTAAAGGACGATCTCGGCCGGAGCGTCCTTCAGAATCGCATCCGTCCTGAATTCGAGATGCCGCCGGTCAGAGCAGCACGGGCCTGCCCGCGGCGAGCGACGCGTAGGCGGCGTCCACCAGCGCGACGGCGGCGACGCCGTCCTCCGGCGTCACCCGCGCCGCCCCGCCGGTGCGGACCGCATCAAGGAAGTCGGCCAGCTGACCCCGGTAGGGATCGGTCTCGGATGCCGGGGGCAGATACCCCTCGCGCACGACGCCCAGGTCGGCGGTGTCGAATCGCAGCGAGCCATTGGCGCCGGTCACCTCGGCGGTGGAGCGGAACGGGGTGCCGGGCTCGAACCAGTCGGCCCGCACGTGACTGATCGCCCCGTTCGCGTGCGTGAGAGTGACGTGTGCCGAGACGGGCGGCTCGACGGTGCCGCCGACGGCGGGCGGGTCCTGCGTGGCCGACACTTCGACGACAGGCCCAGCCAGCCAGAGCGCCTGGTCGAGATCGTGGATCATCAGGTCGCGGATGAGGCCGCCGCCGGCATCCTGTGCGTAGAACCAGGCCGAGGGCGGTGCCGCCACCGTCCGGCGGAAGGTGAGCTCGAGCAGCGTGCCGATCGAATCGCGTTGCTCATGGAGTCGCCGGTAGCCCTCGAAGTAGCGCACCACGTGCGCGGGGAACAGCCGGACCCCGGCATCCGCCGCCGCGTCGACCATGGCCCGTGCGTCGGACGCCGTGACCGCGAGCGGCTTCTCGCAGACGACATGCCGCCCGGCGACGAAGGCGCGTCGCGCGACGTCGAGGTGCGTCGTCGTGGGGCTGATGATGTCGACGACCTCGCATCCGTCGATGAGGGCGTCGAGGTCGTCGACCACGCGGATGTCGTAGCGCCCGGCGAGCTCCTCGGCGCCGGTGCGGCGCAGGATGCCGACGTCCGCACCGAGCGCCAGCCACCCGGCGATGTGAACCGGGGCGATGCCGCCCGCGCCGACGATGCCGACGCGTGCGGTGGCGGTGATCTCCATGGACCCGAGCCTACGTCCGCGGGCGGCCGGGCCGCGACGGTGGTGTCCACCGCCCGGGGCGTGCCAGCATCGCCCTATGGACGACGCGACGTTGCAGGTGGGCGCCGCCGTGCGCGCGGTCGACGTGCCGCCAGGCACGCGGATGTCCGGATACGCGGCGCGCACGTCGGGTTCCACCGGTGTGCACGATGCGATGACCGTGCGCGCGATCGTGCTCGAGCGGGTCGCGCTCGTGACGGTCGACTGCTGCGTTCTGCATGAGAGCACCTGCGCTGCCGTCCGTGCGGCAGTGATCGCGCAGGGCGCGGTCGATGACGCCGTGGTGCACGCCACGCACACGCACTCCGGGCCGTGCATCGGCGCTGGTCGCGCCGGCGTCGACGAGGCGCGCGTGCGAGCCGAGGTCGCGCGGGTGATTCCGGATGCCGTGGCAGCGGCCGTGTCGCGACAGCTGCCCTGCACAGCAGGCTTCGCCGAAGCGTTCGGCACCGGGGTTGCCAGGAACCGTCGGCACCCCGGTCGCGACATCGACCCGCCGGTGCAGGTGGTCGGTTTCGATCATCGCGGGCGCCGCGTCGCGACCCTCGTCTCCTACGCGTGCCATCCCGTGGTGCTGGATGCGGCGAACACACTCATCAGCGGCGACTTCACAGCTCCCCTGCGGGATCAGGTCGAGCAGGCTTTCCCCGGCAGCGTCTGCGTCTACGCCACAGGGCCGGCGGGCGACGTCAATCCCGGCGACTTCAGCCCGGAATCGTCCTTCGTCACGGCGGAGGGCCACACGCTCGCGGATGCCGCGCGCATCGGCGGCATCCTGGCCGGTGCGGCCGTCGCCGCACCGGTTCACCGCATCGACGCGTCGGATGCGGAGATCGCCGCCACCGGCGTAACGCTCGCGCTGGAAGCGGCGGGCGACATCGCCGGCGACGTGCGCGCCTGGAGGGAGGAACTGGCCGGGGGAACCGGCAGGGAGGCGCTGCTGAACGAGTGGCTGCGCTGGGCGCAGACGCGACCGCCGGCCGCGGACTGGACCGGACGCGTGTCGGTCATCGCGGCCGGTGACCTGCGGATCGTATGCCTGCCGAATGAGCCGTTCCTCGCCGCATCCGCTCTGCTCCGGCCGCATCACGACGGGCCCCTGCTGGTGCTCGGCTACTGCGACGGAGTCGCCGGGTACCTGCCCGATGCCGCCGAGTACGCACACGGCGGCTACGAGGTGGCAGACGCCCATCGCTACTACGGCATGCCCGCGCCGTTCGCCAGTGGTTCCCTGGAACGGGTCACGGATGCCGCCGCCGCCCTGCTGGTTCGGATGTCGCGTCGGTGACGGCTGCGGAACCCGCCCCGTTCTGACACGCTCGACGAATGAGCCCCAACGCTGATGATCCCCAGATCGGTCCCCTCGACGTCGACGCCGAAGCGCTCGAAGGATCTGGCGAAAGGCTCTCGGAGGTTCTCGATCGGCTCGGTGCGGAGCTCGAGGTCGGCATGGATTCCGACGCGCCCGCGGACGGCTGGAGGGTACTCCGTCAGGAGCGATCCGGGCTCGTGACGGTAGGCGCCCCCACGGACGCGTCAGCGAAGACATGGCGGATCGCGCAGGCCGAAGCTCACCGAGATGCGACGCATCGTCCGCGCGTGCGCGTGCATCCCGAGGTCATGCCCGTGCGGCCGAGCCGCGCTGAGCGTGCGAGAGGGTTGGTCCTCCGATGGGCGCCGCTCAGTGCGGATGAAGCAGAAGAGGGCGTCTTCGTGATCGACATCGTGAACACCGGCGACCGCAGATGGCGGCCGGATGGTGATCCTTTCCTCGTCACGGGCGTGATCGCGAGCGCGGGCGCCGATGGCGCAAGCGCCGTCTTCGGGTTCGCGGGAGGGCAGAACGCGGCTGTTCCCCTCGATCCTGGCGAGTACGCGCGCGTGCACGTCCGGATCAACGATGGGGAGTGGGAGCGTCTTGGCGCCGGAGGCTATGACCTGCACGCGATGCTTGCGACGTTGCCGGTCCGATCGGGGACGCCCCTGTCGTTCGAGCTGACTCAGGCGCAGATCGACAAGCACAGAGCGCAGCGGGAGTCCCGTTCCCGCA
The DNA here is from genome assembly GCF_042723855.1 of Microbacterium sp. NPDC058345. Taxonomy (NCBI): domain Bacteria; kingdom Bacillati; phylum Actinomycetota; class Actinomycetes; order Micrococcales; family Microbacteriaceae; genus Microbacterium; species Microbacterium sp. NPDC058345. The sequence goes on along the minus strand of NZ_JBHXIG010000001.1, from coordinate 1,054,022 downwards.
CGCCGGCAGACATCGCGGAGTCCCAGGCCAAGCACGTCCGGCACCAGAAGGCGCTCATCGACGGCGCGGGCCGACTCGAGGACATCTCACGTCTCGTGACGGATGCCGACACCGATCATGAAGCCACGGCCGCAGTGGAGGCCCTCCTCCACATCGACGGCGACACCGCCAGGGCTGTCATCCACACGCCGCTTTCTCAGTTCACGAACAGTGCGGTCCAGCGCGCGCGGGCGAACGTCGTCCGGTTCGAGCAGGAGTCCACTCGGCCTGATGTCGAGTGAATCAGCGCCTGCGGGGTGCGACCCTGGCCAGGTGCTGACCGGGATGTCACGCGGAGACGATGGCGCTCAACTGGGCCGGTGACAGCCGCGACGCCATCAGCTGCAGCATCGTGGCCTCCGGAGTCTGCACCGGGTACCCGCTGCCGAACACCCAGCGTCGCGGTTCCGCCGCGAGGCGGTCCGCGACCCCTGTGGGTCCGTTCACATGCCACAGATCCAGGCGGACGGATGGCGGTACGTTGTCACCCAGATGTCGTGCCAGCTCCTGCCAATCGAGCCAGTTCAGCCCGCTCAGCACGAGGGGATGCTCCGGACGCGCGCGCACGAGATCGGCGAGGTGGTGCAGCTCGAGGTCGCGAGCTGAAGAGCGCGGATGCCGCACGCGCGCGTCGTCCATCCGCGCGATCAGCTGCACAGGCAGCATCCGCTCCGCGCACTCGTCGATGACGCCGGCGACCTCGACGACGGGGTAGCCGTGGAAGCCGGGGGCGACACGGATGCCGCCCGCGCCGGCATCCGCCGCCCAGGCCAGCTCCTCGCGCCAACCAGACTCGCTGGGATCGATGACAGCCATCACGCGGAACAAGGTGTCGTCTGCGCAGGCGGCGAGCGCCGCCTCGTTGCCCGTGCGTGTATCGAACCCGAACAGCGCGGCGAGGTGTGACACCCAGATGCGGTGCAAGCCGTGCCGCGCGGCGTAGCGCCGAAGGTCGTCCGCATCGGCGGCCGCCGTCAGCCGGTACGGCCAGTGGCCAAGGTGGCACGTGACATCCGTCGCGGCGAGTCCGGCGAAGCCGTCGAGCAGCGCTCGGGCACGGGCGGTCATGCCGCGACCTCTGCGAGCCACCGCGACATGGTGCCGCCGAAGACGCGATCCGAGACGGCCGCATCCAGCCCTGCGCCGAGCACCTTCCCCACGTTGGCGGCGAGGTCGACGTGATGCAGGTCGGAGCCGAACACCACACGGTCTGCGCCCAACCGATCCACGGCCAGGGCGACCTCACCGGTCCCGATGATCGTGCCCGACGTGTCCACGGCGACGTTCGGCACGTCGCACACCGTATTGATCGCCGATTCCGCCTGCCCGCCGAGATGGGCCATCACGAAGCGCGCCTCGGGGTGGCGTCGGGCTGCCGCGGCGATGTGCTCGGCCGTGGACTCGTAGGGGAACCGCCCCACCGTCTTACGCCAGGCATGAGCCAGCACGATGAGGCGCCGCTCGGCGGCGTATTCGAGGATCGGGTCGCACAACGGATCATCGGCCAGGGTAGCGATCCAGAGCTTGATGCCGACCATGCCCTCATCCTCGACATTGCGACGCAGGTCGTCGAGGCTGTCCCTGCCGTGGCGGGGATTGACGTAGCAGTAGCCGCGCAGACGCTCCGGGTGCCTTCGCAGCTCGGCGACCAGCGCTCGGTTCATGTCGCGCACCTCGTCGAGACCGGGGTGGGCGATGAACGCGCCGATGTTGCTGCACAGGAACAGTCCGATGCCCAGCTCGTCCCCCTGCCGGAAGACATCCGGATCGAAGCGGCCGGCATCGAGGTGAGTGTGCGCGTCGATGCCGGTCACGCCGCGACCTCCCGCAGCGCAGCGTGCACACGCTGCAACGTCTCGTCGATGTCGGCATCCGTGTGGGCGGCGTTGACGTACACCACTCGGTAGAACGACAGCCCGTGGCGGAACGATGCTCGCAGAAACGACGCCAGCAGCCGGTCGTCGCCGTTCACGAACTGCGGGCACGTCGGGTGCCCCTCGAGGCGGATGGTGGCGTCCGCCGCGGCGAACGCCGCATTCATCCCGTCCTGCAGACGGGTGCCCGCGGAGTGCAGGCGCTCGATGACGCCCTCGTCGCGCATCGCCGTCATGGTCGCGGTCGCCGCCGCCAGCGACAGCGTCTCACCCCCATAGGTCGACGAGACCACGACCTCGCCCCTGTCGAGCACGGAGAGCACCTCGCGCCGGCCGCAGTACACCGACAAGGGCATCCCGTTGGCGACGCCCTTGCCGAACACGGCGAGGTCGGGCAGCACGCCGGTGAACTCGGCCATGCCGCCCAGCGCCACGCGGAATCCGGTGACCATCTCGTCGTAGCCGAGCAGGGCACCGTGCTCATCGGCCATCGCGCGCAGGTGCCGGTAGAGGTCCGTGGCCCCCGGCAGGCGCGGATAGTCGGCCGCGACGAGGATGAGGGCGATCTCCGAGCCGTGCTCGGCGAAGACCGCCTCGAGCGCGTCGCGGTCGTCCCAATCGACGGCGTGATGCAGCGCGGCGAGGGCCGACGGCACCCCGGCGACTTTCGCCGACGTGGCGCCGGGCAGCACGCGTGCGCCGGCGGCCAGGGAGTTCAGCCAGCCGTTGTATCCGATCTGAACGATTCGGTCGCGGCCGGTGTGCGCCCTGGCGATGCGGATCAGCGCGGCGAGCGCCTCGCCCCCCGTCTTCAGGAAGCGCGCGGCCTCGACGCCCGGCACCAGCGAGCAGAACAATTCGGCCGTGGTCGTCTCCAGCGGATGCGGGTGCCCGAACAGGATGCCGTCATCGAGCTGCGCCCGGATGGCCGCGTCGACCCTGGGGTCCGCGTAGCCGAGCGTCACGGGGCCGAGCGCACAGCGGTAGTCGATGAACTCCCTGCCGCGGTCGTCCCACACGCGGCTCCCGCGTCCTCTGACGATCACCTCGGGCTCGTCAGGCAGCAGCACCGGAGCCTTGGAGTTCGTGCTCGAACCGACCGGCATCACCGCCAGCGCGCGGTCGCGCCATCCGGCATCCTGCAGCTGCACGTCGATACCTCCTCCTGCGCCGGGCGTCTCACGCCAGCGCGACCACCTCACCGCCGCGCGCGGCCGATGCCTGCGCGGCCTTGACGATCTCCACGGTCCTGATCCCGACGCCGGCGTCCGGCTGCGGCTGCCGCCCCGCACGCACGGCCTCGATGAACTCGTCGATCAGCAGTCCGTCGAGGTCGGCGCCCACCGGGTCCCATGTCTCGCCCGCGATGTCATGCCCGGCGATGCCCTTCGCGAAGGGGCTGACCGTCACGGTGCCGCGCTCGGCGGTGACCTGCAGGGTGAGCCCGCCCCAGGTCGCGGAGCTCATCGGCCAGCTCCACGAGCAGTCGATGGTCGCGATGACGCCGCTCGGGTACTGCAGCGTCACCAGGCCGCCGGTTTCGACGGCGAGCTCGCGGTCGGCGTGCAGGAACGCGTTCGAGACGGCACGGACGGATGCGGCGCGCTCGCCGAGCAGCTCATCGAGCAGGTCGGCGCAGTGCACCACATGATCGACGAGAGCTCCGCCACCTGCCAGCTCGGGATCGGTGAACCATGCGCGATCCTGCGGCAGCTTGCCGTTGTTGACGCCCGTGACGCCGAGGATGCTGCCGAGTCGGCCGCTGCGGAGTTCGGCGAACGCGTCCCTCACCGCTGGGGAGAACCGCACCGGGTACGCCACCATCAGGATGACGCCGGCACGGTCGCAGGCGTCGCGCATGGCGATCGCGTCCTCCACCGTGGTGGCCAGGGGCTTCTCGCACAGCACATGCGCTCCGACGGCCGCGGCGCTTTCGACGAGTTCGCGGTGGCGCGCGTTCTCCGCGGCGATCACCACGGCATCCGGATCCCAGGCCAAGGCCTCTGCGTACGTGTCGACGTAGGCGACGCCCAGCTCGGCGGCCAGCTCCGCCCCGCGGGGTGCGTCGTCGGGAGCGGATGCCCCGTCGGGGTCGGTGGCGATGAGCTCGATGCCCGGCATGGACTTCAGCGCGTGCACGTAGCTGAGAGCGTGGGTGTGCGCGAAGGAGAGCACGGCGACGCGCACGGAGGCGGGCGTGGTCATGCGGCGGCCTCCCCGGGCTCGAGTTCGAGGACGATCGGCGTTCCGGCGGCGATCGACGCGTACGCGGCCTCGGCGACGGCGACCGCGGTTATGCCGTCTTCGGGCGTGACGAGGGCGTCACCGCCGTCGCGGATGGCCCGCACGAAATCGGCGATCTCGGCGTAGTACGGGCTCTCCTGCGGCGACATCGGCGGCAGGTAGTCCTCAGCGGCCGGGTCGGCGACCGCATCCAGGCGCAGCGAGTGGTCCTCGGCGCTGTCGTAGCGCAGCCGGCCCGCGGTGCCGGCCACCTCGATGCTGGTGCGGAACGGCATGCCCTCGGCGGCCCACGTGCCGTGCACGTGACTGATCACGCCGTTCCGGTGCGTGAGCACGACGTGAGCGGTGACCGGCACCGGCACCCGATCGTCGACGGTCGGCGGGTTCTGCACGGCGTACACGGATGCGACGGGCCCGGCGAACCAGAGCGCCTGGTCGATGTCGTGGATCATCAGGTCGCGGATGAGGCCGCCGCCCGTGCTCTCGGTGAAGAACCAGGGGGACGCGGGCGCGGAGCCGGCACGGCTGAAACGCTGCACGGCGACCGTGCCGATCCGGCCGGCCTCGATACCCGCCTTGATCCGCTGGTACTCGCCCATGTAGCGGACCACGTGCGCGGGGAACAGCCGGACGCCCGCTTCCGCAGCCCCCGCGGCCACGCGTTCGGCGGCGGCCGCGGTGCTGGCCAGCGGCTTCTCACAGATCACGTCGCGGCCGCGCGCGATTGCCCGCAGTGCGAAGTCGGCGTGCGTGCTGCTGGGCGTGACGATGTCGACGACGTCCACGAGCTCGATGAGGGCATCGACGTCGCCGACCACCTCGAAGCCGTATTCCTTCGCGATCTCCTCGGCACCGGCCAGCGAGGTCACGAAGCCCGTGGCGCCGAGGGCACGCCACGCGTCGGCGTGCACCTGCGAGATCCCTCCCGCGCCGATGAGTCCGACCTTCAGAGCGCTCACGGATTCTCCTACCTGGATTCAGCGCCGACGACGACCTCGGCGGGCAACGGGGTGATGGGGGGCACGGGCATTCCGTCCAGGTTGTAGATGGCGGAGGCATGGCGCCGGAACGCGAACACGAGCGCGCCGTGCGAGGCCGCCTCCGCGCCGAGGCGCGCCTCGACCAGCGGCACCGAGAAGGGGAGGCCGATGTGTGCGGCGAGCGCAGCCCGCAGCGGGTCGAGGAACTGCTCGTGCGCGGCAGAGAGGCCGCCGCCGATGACGACCATCGCCGGGTCGACGGTGAGCACGAGGGTGGCGATGCCGCGCGCGAGCTGGTCGACGAAATCACCGAGTTCCGCGGACGCACTCGCATCACCCGCGCGGGCCAGGCCGAAGACCTCCTCGGCGGTCTGACCGCTGCGCCACGTGAGCTGTCCTGTCTGGGTCACGAGACCGGGGAAGGCGAGGCGACCGATGTCGCCGGCCGCGTTGTGGATGCCGCGGCGCGGCCGGCCGCCGATGATGAGTCCCATCGCGATGCGATTGCCGACCGAGAGGTAGAGGACGTCGTCGACGAGCTGCGCGACACCGAGGTGGTGCTCCGCCACGGCAGCGAGGCGCACGCCGTTGTCCACCGACACCGGGCAGCCGAACACGGCCTGCAGCTGCGCTCCGATGTCGATGCCCGACCACTCGGGAATGACGACCGACGTCACCACCCGTCCCGAGTCGTCGACGATGCCGGGGAGCGACACGCCGATGGCGCGGAGGCGCGAGGTGGGGATCATCGCGCCGGCGAGGACTTCGCGGATGTCGTCGACGACGGCCGTGAGCTTCGCGGCGCCATCGCGCGCACCGGCCACGCCGGCGAAGCTCTGCTGGACCACGACGTCCCCGCGGAGATCGGCGACGACGACCCGCACGGAGGCGATGCCGACATCGACCCCGATCACGTACGCCGATCCGCTCTCGAACGTGAACCGGCGGGCAGGGCGGCCCGCGCCGCGCCCGCCGGCGGACGGTGCGTCGACGACGAGTCCGAGTTCGGTGAGCGTGCCCACCGCGTTCTCCACCGATGTGCGCGACAGTTCGAGGTTTCTTGCGATCTCATTGACCGTCGCTGAACCGTGGTCGCGCACGTGGAGGGCGACCCGGACCGCGATGGTCAGATTGCTGCGATTCACGCGCGGACCTCCCTCGTCGTCGATGAATGTGCGACAAAATTAGCACACGGGCTTCGCGGAATCGCGATGTGCCGCGATCCGGTTCGCGCCGCACCTGTTGAAAAACGTGGTGGCGGAAAGAACGAATCTCGTGTTGACTAATTATCCAAACGTACTGTCATAATGGCACCACCCTGAGCAAAGGAGCATCATGCGTGTCAAGAGATTCACCGGCCTGATCGCCGGTCTCGCAGCGGTCGGCCTCGTGGCGGGCTGCTCCGCCGGTGGCGGCGCCGCCGGCGGTGACCAGACGGTCACGGTCTGGCTCTACCCCGTCATGGCCGACGAGGCGCAGCACAAGGCGTTCTGGGACGAGACGATCGCCGACTTCGAGAAGGCCAACGAGGGCATCACCGTCGAGTACGAGATCTTCCCGTGGGCCAACCGCGACGAGAGCCTGCAGACCGCGATCGCGGCGAACAAGGGGCCCGACCTCGTCTACCTCATCCCCGACCAGCTCGTCGCCTACGAGAAGTCGATCGAGCCGATGGACGACTACCTCAGTGACGAGCACAAGTCGCAGCTGCTCGAGAACGTCGCCTCCTCGGTCACGCTCGAGCCCGGCCTGATGGGCGCGCCGATGCTCACGAGCGCGCAGCCGTTGATCTGCAACGCCGCCGCCTTCGAGGCCGCCGGCGTCACCGAGTACCCCGAGACCTGGGACGACGTGCGGGAGATCGCGCCGAAGTTCGTCGACGCCGGCATGCAGCTGTTCAACTACACCGCATCCGCCGAGGCCACGCTCAACATGACCTTCTACCCGCTGCTGTGGCAGGCCGGCGGCGCCGTGTACGACGACAGCGGCGCCGTGGCCTTCAACAGCGACGAGGGCGTCGAGGCGCTGACGTTCCTCACCGAACTCGCCGAGGCCGGCGCACTCGACCCCGACACGCTCACCTCGCTGCCCCCGATCGAGCAGACCGGCATCGCTCAGGGCAAGACCGCGTGCACCTGGGTGAACGCCACGGCCGAGCTGACCGACATCTGGGGCGAGGAGAACGTCAAGGTCCTCCCGCCACTCACCGACGAGGAGACCGTCGCCTACGGCACCGTCGGCTCGCTGTCGATGCTCAAGGGCTCGAAGGTCAAGGATGCGGCGGGCAAGTTCGCCGAGTACGCCACCAGCGCCGAGGTCCTCGAGCCCTACCTCACCGAGGCCGGCTTCTTCTCGGCCCTCGACGTCGACCCGATCAACGCCCCCGATTCGCTGATGGGTCAGGTCGAGCAGTTCGTCCCGGTGACGACCGTGGGTGAGCTCGCCCCGAGCTCGCGCGCGCTGATGGGCGTGCTGTCGCCCGAGATCCAGGCTGCGCTGCTGGGTCAGAAGACGCCGGAGCAGGCGCTCGAAGACGCGGCGAAGGCCGCCGAGCCGCTCCTGAAGTAACCGGCAGGGGCGCGCGGATCGGTCCGCGCGCCCCTCACCCGATCCGAGGTGACGAGATGACGACAGCCCCACCGATGATGGCGCCTCCCGTGATGCCTGTTGAGCCAGAGAAGCCGCGCAGAAGCCTCTCCACCCGCGTGCTCGCCCGCCGCGAAGCGCGCGTCGCCCTGCTCTTCGTGCTTCCCGCGTTCCTGCTCTTCCTCGCCTTCCGGTTCGGCCCGACCATCGCCGGCGTGGCGCTGAGCTTCTTCGACTACGACATCTCGGGCGAGATCGGCTGGCGCGGACTCGACCACTTCCAGCGCCTCGTCGCCGATCCGCTGTTCTGGCGCGCCCTGAGCACCACCCTGCTCTACACCGTCTTCGCCGTGCCGATCTCGCTGGTGCTCTCGACCGTGATGGCGCTCGGTGTGCGCCGCGCCTTCCGCGGCTCGCGATTCTTCCGCTCGATCTTCTTCCTCCCGGTCATCACCTCCCTCGTGCTCGCCGGTGCGATCTTCGTCTGGATCTTCTCGAACTCCGGCCCGTGGGCTCAGCTCATGAGCCCTCTCGGCCTGGGCGGATCGTGGCTGGCGAGCACCGTGCTCGTGGTTCCCGCCATCATCATCGTCGGGGTCTGGTCGCGCTTCGGCTACGGGATGATGATCATGATCGCCGCCATGCAGGACATCCCTCGTGAACTCGAGGAGGCGGCGCTGATGGACGGCGCCAACGCGTGGCAGCGCTTCCGCTGGGTGATCCTGCCGCATCTGCGTCCGACCGTGTTCTTCCTCGCGGTCATCGAGACCACCGCCGCCTTCCAGGTGTTCGATGTCATCTACGTGATGACCCAGGGCGGGCCGGCGAACGCCAGCTATTCCCTCGTCTACCTCGTCTACGACCAGGGCTTCAAGTACTTCGAGTACGGCTATGCCGCAGCGGCCGGCGTGGCGCTGTTCATCATGACCCTCGTCGTCGCGCTCATCCAGCGCCTGGTGATCGGAAAGCAGAAATGACCGCGCTCGCCTCCACGACGCCCCGCGCGAAACACCGCTCCTTCAAGGCGCTCGAACCGACCAGAGGCGGCCTCGTGCTGCGCTGGCTCTGGCTGAGCGCCGCGGCGATCTTCAGCTTCTTCCCGTTCTACGCGATGGTCGTGCTGAGCCTGAAGCCGGGAGCGGCCGTCAACTTCCCGGCCTCGCTGCTGCCGTGGGGCGACATGTCGTTCAGCTCCTACGAGCAGGTGCTGAGCGGACAGAACATCCTGCTCTGGCTGTTCAACACCCTGGTGTACTCGCTCGTGTCGGTCGTCGCCGTGCTCTTCCTGTCGGCGATGGCCGGCTACGCCTTCGCCAAGAAGCGCTTCGCCGGCAAGGAGGTCATCTTCTGGTCTTTCCTGTCGATGGTCATGGTGCCGTTCCACGTCACTCTGATCCCCACGTTCCTGCTGATCGCCAACCTCGGCGGCGTCGACGAGTACTGGGGACTGATCCTGCCCACGCTCGCGAATGCCCAGGCGGTCTTCCTGATGCGCCAGTTCATCCAGGGACTGCCGGATGAGCTCTTCGAAGCGGCGCGCATCGACGGTGCCGGCGAGTTCCGCATCTTCCTGCGCATCGTGCTGCCACTGTGCAAGCCGGTGCTCGCGACCCTCGGCATCTTCGTGTTCCTCTGGCACTGGAACGACTTCCTCTGGCCGCTGATCATCGCGAAGTCGAACGACATGTTCACACTCACCGTCGGCATCTCGTCCCTGCAGCAGCAGGAGGTGCCGCTGAGCGTGATGCTCGCCGGCTCCGTCGTCGCCCTGCTCCCCATCTTCATGGCGTACCTGGTCGCGCAGCGCTACGTCCAGGAAGGCGTCACAGGCTCTGGAATCAAGGGCTGAAAGGAATATGTACACCGTGTCACCGCTGAGATTCACCTCGGAGGAGGAGCTCGAGAGAGCCCTCGCCACCCCCAGCGACGCCCTCGTCGCCGATGTAGCGAAGGGCGCCGGCGATCTCGTCATCCTGGGTGCCGGCGGCAAGATGGGACCGACCCTCGCGATGCTCGCGCGCGCGGCGATGGATGCCGCCGGGCGCAGCGCCGACACCGTGTACGCGGTCTCGCGCTTCGGCGACGCGGCGATCCGCGCGCGCCTCGAGACCGCCGGAGTCGAGGTGGTTCCGTTCGATCTGATCGAGAACGACGATTTCGCGGCGCTGCCGGATGCTCCGAACGTGGTGTTCATGGTGGGCGCGAAGTTCGGCGCCGCGACCAGCCCCTCATGGGCGTGGGAGGTCAACGCGGCACTGCCTGACCGTGTCGCGCGACGCTACCGCGACAGCGCGATCGCCGTGCTGTCGACCGGCAACGTCTACCCGTTCCTGCCCGCCTCCTCCGGCGGGGCCTCGGAAGACGTCACGCCCGCTCCGATCGGCGAGTACGCCCAGTCGTGTCTGGGCCGGGAGCGGGTGTTCGAGTTCGGCGCTCAGGAGCGCGGCACGAAGGTGTCGATCATCCGCCTGAACTACGCCGTGGATCTGCGCTACGGCGTTCTGGCCGACATCGGAAGCGCCGTGTTCGCGGGCGAGCCGGTGTCGCTCGCGACCGCCAACGTCAACGTCGTCTGGCAAGGATACGCCAACGAGGTGGTGCTGCGCAGCCTGACCCACGCCTCGCCTGACGTCTTCACCATCAACCTCACCGGTCCTGAGCTGCTCAGCGTCGAATCCATCGCGCGCCGCTTCGGCGCGCTGCTCGAGCGGGAGGTCAGCCTCGTCGACGAGCCGCAGCCGACCGCGCTGCTCAGCGACGCCCGCCGGTGCATGGCGCTGTTCGGCTACCCCTCCGTGCCCGCCGAGACGCTGATCGAATGGCAGGCGGGCTGGATGCAGGCCGGACTGCCGATGACGGCGAAGCCCACCAAGTGGGCCGTGCGCGACGGGAAGTTCTGATGTCCGCCGTTCCCGCTCTGCGCCCGGAGGCGGCGCAGACGCTCGCTCACGGTGCGGTGATTCCCGCGCATCCGCTGGCGCTCACGTCCGAGCGCACCCTCGACGAGCGTCGTCAGCGTGCGCTCACCCGCTACTACCTCGACGCCGGCGCCGGTGGTATCGCCGTCGGCGTGCACACCACGCAGTTCGAGATCCGCGACCCCGAGCACGCGCTGTTCGAGCCGGTGCTCGCGCTCGCCGCCGAGGAGATGAACCAGCGGGCCGGCGCCCACGTCGTGCGGATCGCGGGCGTGGCCGGCGGCACCGCGCAAGCGGTATCCGAAGCCGAGCTCGCCCGCGACCTCGGCTACGACGCCGTGCTCGTCAGCCCACGGGTCGCGGGCGCCGACGACCGGGCGCTGCTGGATCGGGCACGCGCGGTCGGCGAGGTGCTGCCGATCGTGGGGTTCTACCTGCAGACCGCGATCGGCGGTCCGGTGCTCGGCCGGGAGTTCTGGCGGGAGTTCGCCTCGATCCCCGCGGTGGTGGCCGTGAAGGCCGCGCCGTTCGACCGCTATCGCACACTCGAACTCGTGCGTGGGGTCGCCGCATCCGGTCGCGCCGACGAGATCGCCCTCTACACCGGCAACGACGACGCCATCGTCGCCGATCTGCTCGCGGAGTTCCACGTGGAATCGCCCGACGGGCCGCGCACCCTGCGGTTCGTCGGCGGCCTTCTCGGCCAGTGGGCTGTGGGCACGCGCGCCGCGGTCTCGCTGCTCGACGATGCGCATCGCGCCGCGGCGGGAGATCTGGAGGCGTACCGGCGGCTGGGACGACGGGCGTCCGACATGGTCGACGTCAACCAGGCGGTGTTCGACCCGGGCAACGACTTCCACGGTGTCATCGCCGGCGTGCACGAGATGCTGCGCCAGCAGGGTCTGCTGCAGGGCACCTGGTGCCTCGACCCGCGCGAGTCGCTCTCGCCGGGCCAGGCCGAGGAGATCGAGCGCGTGCGTCGGGCCTATCCCGAGCTGAATGACGACGCGTTCATCGCCGAGAACGTGGAGTCGTGGTTGCGATGAGCGCCCCGAGCATCGTCGCGGTCGTCTCGGAGGGGCTGTTCGACGAGTTCTTCTCTGCGGAGGACGCCGCTCGTCTGGCGAGCGCCGCGGCGGCGCTCGGCGGCGAATTCGTCCGCTGCGACCGGCTGGAGGATGTCGAGGACCTCGGCGAGGCTGTGATCCTCGTCACCAGCTGGGGCCTGGGTCCGCTCGACGCGCCGCGCCTCGACCGGATGCCGAGGCTGCGCCTGGTCGCGCACACCGGGGCGACGATCAAGCCCTTCGTCACGGATGAACTGTACGACCGCGGCATCCGCGTCACTCAGGCGGGCGCCGGCATGGCGCGTTCGGTGGCGGAGGTCTCGCTCACCTTCACCCTCGCCCTGCTGCACCGCGTGCCGACCATGCACCACCGTCTGCGTGCAGGCGGCTGGTACGACGCGCAGAGCGCCGGGGTGCAGCATGAGATCCTGTACGCCCCGATCGCCGTCATCGGCGCCTCCCGAACCGGCCGCGCCTACCTCGCCCTCATCCGCGCGCTCGGGGCGCAGCCGTTGCTGGTCGATCCCACGGTCGACGAGCAGACGGCCCACGAGCTCGGTGCCGAGCTGACGACGTTGGACGACGCTCTGAGCCGCGCCCTGATCGTCGCCGTGCACGCGCCCACGCTGCCCGAGACCCACCACATGATCGGCCGCCGCGAGCTGGCTCTCATGCCCGACGGTGCGGGCCTGGTCAACACGGCCCGGTCGTGGCTGGTCGATGAGACGGCACTGTTGGAGGAGGTCTCGACGGGCCGCATCTCCGCCGCGATCGACGTGTTCGACGAGGAGCCGCTGGCGGCGGACAGCCGCTTCCGCTCACTGCCCGACGTGCTGCTCACGCCGCACCGGGCGGCGGGAACCCGAGAAGGGCGGCTGAGTCTCGGCCGCATCGTGGCGGGCGAGATCGAGTCCTATCTCACCGACGGCACGCTGGAACACGCCATCTCGCGCGACCAGCTGTCCACGATGGCATGAGCATCCGTCCGGTACGTGTGGCGTTCGCGGGCCTCGCGCACTCGCACCCGTTCAGCGACGCCGGCGGCGTACAGGCGCTCGGCGGGCAGGTGGTCGCCGTCCACGACTCCGACGCCGACGCCGCCGCGGGCTTCGCCGAGCGGTTCGGCGGAGTCGTCGCCGCATCGCCGTCCGACCTGCTGACCGTCGGCGCGGAGGCGATCATCGCCACCCCCCGACCGCACGAGACCGGTGCCCTGCTGGACGCGATCGCTGCGGCGGATGCCGCCGTGCCGGTGTTCTTCAACAAGGTCGTGGCCGCAGGTGAAGCGCAGTTCGACGCGTGGGAAGCCGTGCTGGCGAAGACGCGCACACCGATCGGCACCGCGTCGGTGCTGCGCTTCGCACCCGCTCTCGCACGGTTCGGCGAGGAGCTCGCCGACGAGGAGGTGGTCGGCGTCCGGGTGCACGCGCAGCACGACAACGCCGGCTTCCAGCTGTCGGAGCGGGCGTGGCAGGACGACCCGGCCGCCGGCGGCGGAACACTGGTGACCGTCGGCGTACACGCCTGGGAGATGATCGACCGACTGCTGCCGGGGGCGGTGTTCCAGGCGCGATCGGGGTGGACACGCCGTCTCGACGGATCCACGACCCGCTCTGAGGACGCCGCAGGAGTCGAGGGCGTGCTGCAGCTGCCCGGCGGCGACCGCACGGTCGCCGCGCAGGTGCTCGTCACCGGGGTGCCGGGCCCGGACCGCTATGCGGTGGATGCCGTGACCGCGGGCGGCCTGCGCACGCTCGAGCTGGCCCTCGACGACCCGCTCGAGACCCTGGGATTCCGGGGGCTCATCCGCGCACTGCTCGCGGCGGCTCGGCACGGCGGGGTTCCGGCGCCGTGGGCTGAGGCCAGGATCGTCGTGCGCAACAGCATCCACGCGGCTGCCGCCGCCCGGTCGGGGACGGTGCGACCGTGAGCGCTGCCCGCCGAATCGAACGACGACGCCGTCACCCGACGGCCTCGGCGATCACGCCGGGCTGTCGTTCGGCTTGAGCCTGAGCGGCTGGGGCTGCGGTTGGGGTGCAGGTGTTCCGGTCGCGTCGGAGGCGGACGGTGTGTCGGATGCGGGCGTCTGAGGGGCCGCATCCGCGCCGGTCGTGAGCTCGCCCGCCACCTTCTTCTCGAGCACGTCGACCGCGTCGTCCGAGAGCACGATCAGCCCGTCGAGCTCGTCGCGCACCCGCTTGTAGGCGACCTGCCGTTCCGCCCGCGTGGCGGATTCATCGAGCGCGACCTTCAGCATGTGCTGTGCTCGGTCGAGTCGCTTGCGCTCGTCCTCGCTGAAGTTCGAGTCGCGCAGGCGCCGGGCGTCGCGCTCGGCGACCTCGAAGGCGACCGCGTAGTTGCCGACGGCATCCAGGTACTCGGTGATCTGCTGCTCGCTGACCTTCGCATCGGCCGACGAGGGGCGAAGCGCGTCGGCGGTCTTCTTGGCACGCAGGAACGCCGCGGTGAGCGGCTGGCGCCCGTCGCTCATGGCGGGAAACGCGATCAGCTTCGCCACATCCAGCTCGTAGTCGAGCCAGCGGGCGGTGACCTCGTCGTGCTCGGCCATCAGGCGCCCGAGCAGCTCGTTCGACGGGACGGATGCCGTCGAGTCGATCACCTGCGGCGCTCCCGGCTTGCGTCTTCTGCCGCCGTTGAGTGCTCTCGCCTCGATCTCGGCCGTCTTCAGCTCGGCCTTCAAACGCAGGGTCTCCAGCCGTCGCTCATGCCGGCGCTTCGACGCGCGCTCCCAGGACTTGGCGATGCCGCCGCCGACGCCCATGAGCGGGAACACCAGCCACCAGTATTGGCCAGCGAAGGCCCAGAAGCCCTGGAGGAACTCTTCCATGATGTGATCAGCCTAATGAGTGCACGGTGATTCGTCGCGGGGTCCTGCCTCCGGCCGAAAGAGCGGCGCCGGCTCAGACCGCGACCGCGATGCGCTGGGTCAGATCGTCGATCACCCGCGACGGTGCCGACGTGAGCCCGAGGGCGCCAGCAAGCTCGAGCGCCAGCACCGCATGGCCCGCCTCATTGGGATGGAACGGATCGTTCAGCAGGCCCCAGGCGATGCCCCCAGGGTGCCCGGCGCCCAGCTCGGCGAAGCGCGCGAACGGGTCGACGAGGATGGTCTGCTGCTCGGCGGCGACGTCGCGCACGGCCTGCGCGAAGTCGGCGATCCGCGCGCGCTCTGGCGCGTTGGCGACGTCGATCGCGGGCTGGGTCATCAACACCGGGATCGCGCCCTGCGCGCGGACCCGGCTGACCAGCTCGGTGACGGATGCCGCGAACTCGGCCGCCTCGATCACCGGGAACACCCCGGCTTCAGAGCAGTCGTTGGTGCCGATCATCAGGGTGACCACATGCGGCCGCCAGGCGGTGACCCGGCGATCGAAGTCCTCGAGGAGCAGCGCGGCACGCCATCCGCTGATCGCCGTGTTGATCACGATGTCCTGCACGCGGCCGAGGTCCCCACGGATCAGCTCGTGCAGGTGCTCGACGTAGCTGCGCCCGCCCTGCGTGTGCACCAGGCCGTGCGTGATGGAGTCGCCGGTGAACACCCAGTTGAGCGGGGTGCCACTGTCGAGCAGGGCACGCAGGCGCGGCAGGTCGGTGGTCATCGGGCTCCTGTCGGCAGGCTGGCGAGGGAGCGCGCCGCGACCTCCTCGGGGCGGTCATCCGCATCGATCACGGCGCCCGCTTCATCCTGGCCGAGCGGCTCGAGCGCGTCCAGCTGGGACTGCAGCAGGGCGGGTGGCATGAAGTGCCCGTCGCGTTCGCTCGCCCGCTCGATCAGCTCCGCGGCGTCCACATGCAGGTGCACGAAGAACACCTCCGGCGCGTGCCGCCGCAGTACGTCACGGTAGACGCGCTTGAGGGCGGAGCATGCCACGACCGTGCCGGGCTCGAGTGCGGCGCCGACGCGATCCAGCCACGGCCAGCGGTCGGCATCCTCGAGGGGGACGCCTGCGGTCATCTTGGCGACGTTCGCCTCACCGTGCAGGTCGTCGGCGTCGACGAACCGCCCGTGGGTGAGTCGCGCGAGCGCGATGCCGATCGTCGTCTTGCCCACGGCGGATACTCCCATCACGACGATGGGGCGCAGGCGATCGGTCATACGTCCATCCTGCCCGGATGCGGTCGCCGTCGTCAGCGGTGTCCGTGTCACCAGTCGTGAACGGTGCCGTCAAGCAGGCGGTTGTACGGCAGGTAGGCCTGCTCGTACGGGTACTTCCCCGCCTCATCGACGTCGAGTTCCACGCCGAGGCCGGGATTGTCGCCGGGGTGCAGATATCCGTCGGTCCAGGTGAACGACTGCTGGAACACCTGATCAGTGCGTTGGCCGTGCTGCATGTACTCCTGGATGCCGAAGTTGTGGATCGCCAGCCCCAGGTGCATCGCCGCGGCCATGCCCACCGGCGAGATGTCGGTCGGGCCGTGCATGCCCGACTTGATCTGGTACATCGCCGCGTAGTCGAGGGTCTTCTTCAGTGGGCTGAGGCCGCCCATGTGGGTCACGGCGCCGCGCACGTAGTCGATCAGCTGGTCGCGGATGATGTCCTTGAAGTCCCAGACGGTGTTGAAGATCTCACCGATCGCGAGCGGCGTGGTGGTGTGCTGGCGAACCAGGCGGAGTGCCTCCTGGTTCTCGGCCGGGGTGCAGTCCTCGAGCCAGAACAGGTCGTACGGTTCGAGGTCCTTGCCCAGGCGTGCGGCCTGGATCGGCGTCATGCGGTGGTGCCCGTCGTGCAGCAGGGGGATGTCGGGGCCGAACTCGTTGCGCACCGCCTCGAACACGCCCGGCAGGTGGTTCAGGTAGGCACGGGTGTCCCAGTCCTCTTCCACCGGCTTCGCCCCGCGCCGCGCCGGCTCGTGGTCGTATCGCACGGTGGCATCGCCGACGTCGGCGCCCTGTGCCGCGATGCCGTAGATCGCCTTCAAAGTCGGCACACCGGTCTGCACCCGGATCGCCTTGTAGCCCTGCTCCTGATGCGCCCGGATGGAGTCGAACAGCTCGGGCAGCTCCTTGCCGGAGGCGTGACCGTAGGCCATCAGCCCGTTGCGGGATGCGCCGCCGAGCAGCTGGTACACCGGCATTCCCGCGGCCTTGCCCTTGATGTCCCACAGGGCCATGTCGACGGCAGCGATCGTGGCCATGGTGACCGGCCCGCGACGCCAGTACGCGCCGCGGTAGAGGAACTGCCAGGTGTCCTCGATGCGCGCGGCGTCCGCGCCGATGAGCAGCGGCACGACGTGCTCGGAGAGGTAGGTGACGACAGCGAGCTCCCGCCCGTTCAGCGTGGCGTCGCCGAGGCCGGTGTGCCCCTCATCGGTGGTCAGCTTCAGCGTCACGAAGTTGCGGTCGGGGCTCGTGACGATGACTTCGGCCTTGTCGATGATCATGGGGCCTCCTGAGTTCGCGAAGGCGAGCGTTGCCCGCGGGACGGCGCACTTCATGGAAACACTGCCATACCAGTTTCGTCAAGCTATCGTGACGCTATGCCCGCATCCGAGCCCATTGCGCGGCCGTCCGCGCGTCAGCTCGCCTACGCCCGCATCCGCGATGACATCATCGGCGGACGGTTCGCGCCGGGTGCGCTGCTCTCCGAGAACGAGCTGGCCGCGGCGCTCGAGATCAGCCGGCAGCCCGTGCGTGAGGCCCTGCTGCTGATCGCCCAGGAGGGACTCGTCGAGGTGCGTCCGCAGAGCGGCACCTACGTCACTCGCATCGACCCCGACCGTGTGCGCGAGGCGCAGTTCATCCGGGAGGCGATCGAACTGGCATCGCTGGCCGCGTGCGAACCTCCGGCGCCGGAGGGGGAGCGGATGCTTCGCGCGATCATCCGGCGGCAGCGGGGAGCCGCCGACCGCGACGCCTTCTACCCGCTCGACGAGGAGTTCCACCGTGCGCTGCTCGGCCTGGCCGGTCACGCGAACGCGTGGTCCGCCGTGAGCGCCGCGAAGGGGCACCTCGATCGCGCGCGGTACGTCGGGATGAGTGCGACGCGCAGCGTGCAGGACTACGTCGACGACCATGAGCGCGTCGTCGATGCGCTTGCGGCCGGCGACAGGGATGCCGCGCTCTCGGCGCTGCGAGAGCACCTGCGCTTCGTCTTCGCCGATCTCGACGCCGTGCGGGCGCAGCATCCGGAACTGTTCGACGGGGCCGTGCCGACGAGGACCGGGCGGACCTCACGGCGGTGACGCGCCGGCCCCGCGCACCCGCCGCGTCACTCGCTGTGATCGCCCGCCATCCGCGCCAGCGCTTCCCCGACGACGGCCTCCTGGCCGCCGCGGGCAGCCGCGCGCCGCTGCAGGTCGGCGCCGGTGCCGCGGGTGAGCATCGCATCGAGCCAGGCGCGCACCGTACGCGCCTCGTCGTCCGAGGCGAACGCCTTCCGTACGTGCGCGAACAGCGCAGTCACCGCCGCGCGTGCGGGGACGAGCCGCTCGGTGACGGGGTCGACCAGCTGGCCGCCGAGTGCCCATCGACTGGCGCGCCATGACGCCAGCCGCAGCATCGCGGTGGATGTGCCGGCCGGCTCCACGCCACGCCGCCAGGCGTCGGCGGCGGTCTCCACGAGGGCCCGGGCCAGCACGGCGAGGCACGCGGAATCTCGCGGATCGAGGCAGACGTCGCTGATGCGGATCTCCACGGTCGGCGCGTGCGTCGAGAGGCGAGCGTCGAAGTAGATCATCCCGTGGTCGAGCGGAACGCCGCTGGCCAGGGCGTCCGCGACGGCAGCGGCGTAACCCTGCGCGTTGCCGAAAGGGTCGTACGCGCCCGCGCAGGGCCACCGGCTCCACGCCTGGTACCGGTAGCTCGCGAATCGGGAGTCCACGCCGTGCCAGAACGGCGAGTTCGCGCTGAGGGCGAGCAGCACCGGCAACCAGGGACGGATGCGGTCGAGCACGGCCACGCCCTCCTCGGCCGAGGCGATGGTCACGTGGACGTGCAGCCCGCAGGTCAGCTGCTCATCCATCGTGAGCCCGAAGCGGTTCCGCATCCGTTCGTATCGCGGCACCCGCATGAGGTGCGGCTCGCAGCCGACGTGCGGGGTGGCGAGCGCCACGGCCCGCGCGCCCACCCGCTGGGCGAGGGCGTCGGCCGATCGCCGGCCCTCCACCACGGCGCCGAGCACCTCGGCGAAGGTGGTCACCGGCGCGCTGACGATCTCGATCTGCTCGCGCTTCACCTCGGGCTCGAGGCGCGATCCGCAGGGGAGCACCAGCGCACCCGACCGCAGGATGCTGCCGGCCACCGGCCGTGGCAGGAAGGTCTCGGCGTCGACGAGCAGCAGTTCCTCCTCGACGCCGATCTGCCGGATTCCGGCGCGCGGATCGGTCGCTCCGCGTGCGGCGCGGGCGGGCTCCGCATCCAGCCCGATGGTCATGATCCACCTGCCGGGAGCGTTCCGATCTCGTCCCACAGGTGGGCGATCGACGCCGCGCCGTTCTTCAGCATCCGCAGGTCGACGCTCTCGTCGTCGGCGTGCCAGCTGTCCTCGGGCAGGCCCGTGCCGATGAACAGCACCGGCGCCTCGAACCGCTCCGACAGCAGCACGGCCGGCCCACCGCCCGCGTTGCCCATGCGACCGCGCACCGGCGTGCCATGGCCGAGCGCCAGCGCGCGTTCGAGGGCGTTGAGCAGCGGCCCTTCGGGTGTCGCCGCCGGTTCCTGGCCCTCAGGTACCTGCACGTCGAGCGTGTACTCCGCCTCGGCGGGCATCTCCGCTGCCACGAACGCCTGCAGGTGCTCGGCGACGGCGGACAGTCGCTGGCCGGGGGCCATGCGGATGCTCAGGGTCGCGCTCGCCTCGGACGGGATGACCGACCGCGCAATGCCCGTCGGATCGCCGGCGAGCAGCGAGACGATCTCGATCGCGGGCCGCGCCCAGAGGCGCTCCATGACGGTGAACCCCTCTTCACCGACGATGACCCGTGTGCGGCTGCGCGCGAGCCAGTCGGCATCGTCATAGGGCAGCGCGTCGAATTCGCGGCGGCGCTGCTCGGTGAGCGGGGCCACGTCGTCGTAGAAACCCGGGATGCGCAGGCGGCCGGAGGAGTCGTAGAGCCGCCCGAGAACCTGCGACAGTGCCAGCGCGGGGTTCAGGGTGGCGCCCGAGGCGAGCCCGCTGTGCACGTCCTGCTCCGGGCCGGTCACGGTGAGGGAGGCGTTGACGATGCCCCGCATCGTCGTCACCGGGGCCGGAGCATCCACCCGCCACTGGAGGGTGTCGGAGAAGACGATCGCGTCGCACGCCAGGTCGGCGGCATGCTCGTCGAGCAGCGCCGCGAGGTTCGGCGACGCGGTCTCCTCCTCGCCCTCGACGAGGAACTTGAGGGTGACCGCCGGACGGTCGGCGCCGGTCGCCGCCAGATGTGCCCGGATGCCCCACAGGTGAGCCATCGCCTGCCCCTTGGCATCGGAGGCGCCGCGGCCGTAGAGCCGGCCGCCGCGCAGGACGGGCGTGAACGGGTCGGTCTGCTGCCATTGCTCGGGCTTCGCGTGGCGTACGTCATGGTGGCTGTAGACGAGCACGGTCGGGGCGTCGGGGTCGGCCGCGCGCAGCTCGCCGAGCACGGCCGCCGTGTCGCCGGTCTTCACGACGGATGCCGTGATGCCGATCTCGCGCATCTCCGCCGCCAGCCAGTGGGCCGAACGGGTGACGTCCACCAGCCGTTCCGGATCGGCGGCGACCGACGGGATGCGGACCCATTCGCTCAGCCGCTCGACGATCTGCGGCTCGTGCTCATCGAGAAAGCGAGCGATCGCGTCGTCGTCGCGACCGAGGTCGCCGGTGCCCCCGAGTGTCATGCCCTGAGCATGACGGCGCGCGAAGACCGGTACACGGGGATTGACGGCGGATGCGCGCGACGGTATGCCACCGGTGAGCGAGTCGCGACCCGCCGCGCCCCGCGGTCGAATGCCGTATAGCCGGTAGCCCGCGGTGCGCCCTGAGGTCAGCGACCGAGTCGCTCGGCGCAGGCGACGCAGTGGGTGGCGAAGGGGCGCACCTCGAGCCGGGCGTCGGGGATCCGGTTGCCGCAGCTCGCGCAGATGCCGTAGGTGCCGGCATCCCATCGGGCGAGAGCGTCGTCGAACCGGCGCACCTCGTCGACGGCGGCATCCGACAGTGCCGAGAGACGCGACCACTCCGACGACAGGGTGACGCCCTCGGGGTCGTGCTCGTCGTCGTCGTTGCTGCCGCGACGATCGTGCACGAGCTCGGCCAGGGCGGATGCCGCCGCGTCGGCACGCTGCACGGCATCCGCGCGCAGCCGTTCCAGCCCGCGGCGCCCCGAGTTCTCGTCCATCGACTCACCATAGGACGCGGAGCGGACATCGGCGGTCGGCACCACCCCCTTGTCCCCGCCGCATCGGTACGTGACGATGGGGGCGACACGTACCGACGCGAGGAGAGATGCGATGCAACTGGCCATGATCGGACTCGGACGGATGGGCGCGAACATCGTGCGCCGGCTGATGCGCGACGGACACGAATGCGTCGTCTACGACGTGAACCCGGATGCGGTGAGCGCGCTCGCCGCGGAGGGCGCGGTCGCCGCCGAGAGCATGGCCGACCTGGCCGCGAAGCTGCAGACGCCGCGCGTGGTGTGGATGATGGTGCCCGCGTCGCTCACCGGCGCGATCGCCCAGGAGGTCGCGGCCGAACTGGAGCCCGGCGACATCCTCATCGACGGCGGCAACTCGAACTATCGCGACGATGTGCGCCGCGCGGCGGCGATGCGCGAGAAGGGCATCGAGTACGTCGACATCGGCACGAGCGGCGGGGTGTTCGGGCTCGAGCGCGGCTACTGCCTCATGGTGGGCGGGTCGGATGCCGCCGTGCAGCACATCGAGCCCGTGCTGCGCACGGTCGCACCGGGCGTCGGCGAGATCGAGCGCACCCCCGGCCGGTCGGGCGAGCTCACCCCGGAGGAGCAGGGCTACCTGCACTGCGGTCGGTCCGGAGCGGGGCACTTCGTGAAGATGGTGCACAACGGCATCGAGTACGGCATCATGGCCGCGCTCGCCGAGGGGCTGAACCTGCTCGAGAACGCGGATGCCGGATTGCGCGAAGCCGAGCACTCCGCCGAGGTCGCTCCGCTCGAGGAGCCGCAGTTCTACCAGTTCGACATCGACACCGCGGCGGTCTCGGAGCTGTGGCGGCGGGGATCGGTGATCTCGTCGTGGCTGCTCGATCTGACCGCCGCCGCGCTGCACGAGAACGCGACGCTCGAGGGCCTCGCGGGGCGGGTGTCGGACTCGGGTGAGGGCCGCTGGACGGTCAAGGCCGCTGTCGACGTGGGAGTGCCGGTGCCGGTGCTGGCCGCCTCGCTCTTCGAGCGCTTCGCCTCGCGCGATGAGGATCAGTTCGCCAACCAGGTGCTCTCGGCGATGCGGCTGCAGTTCGGCGGGCACAAGGAGCTGCCGGCCGGCGACATGCTCGAGGCGGGCAACCGCAAGTCCGACGCGCGGTGAGCCGCGGCATCCCTCGCCGGATGAGCCGCGGCGGCGCGGCGGCGCGCCTGGCAGACTGGCCGACGTGACTGACCTGCTCCCACTTCTTCTCGGTGTATCCGCGATCGGCGCGGCCGTCGCCGGTGGTGTCTTCTTCGCGTTCTCCGGCTTCGTGATGCAGGGGCTCGACCGGCTGTCCGCGTCGGAGGCGGCGAGAGCCATGCGGGCGATCAACGTCACCGCCGAGCGCCCTCCGCTGATGATCGAACTGTTCGGCACCGCGCTGGTCAGTGTGGTCGTCGCCGTGATGGCTCTCGTGCGGGGTTCGGATGCGGCGTGGTGGACGTGCGCGGCGGCAGCCGTCTACCTCGTCGCCGTGATCGGCGTCACCGCGACGGCCAACGTTCCGCGCAACAACGCTCTCGCCGCTGCGGCGGAGCATCCTGACGCCCTGGCGAGCGCGTGGAACGCGTACCATCCGGGGTGGACGAGGTGGAACCACGTGCGCGCGGTAGGCGGGATCGTCGCGGCGGCGCTCTTCCTCGTCGCCCTCGCTATCGCCGTGTGACCGCCTTCTGCCGTTCGAGGCGACGGTTGTCAGGGCGATAGCGTGTGAGGGTGATCCCTCTCGCCGTCGTGCTCTTCCTCAATGCCTTGTTCAACGCCGTGGTGTGGCCGACGTTCTTCCGCCGGGTCACCGCCGACCCGCGGGCGAAGGATGCGAACGGCAAGGCCACGCGGTTCCTCAAGGTGCACGCCGTCATCTTCGCGATCGCGCTCGTGCTGGCCCTCGTCTCGCTGCTGCTCGGCATCATCGCGCTCACCGGGATGCTGTAGGCCGCCGACCCGGCGCTCACACGAGCACGTGTCACGCGCGCCGCGGGAAGTGTCGCACCGCTACTCGAGCCACTCCGTGACGAACCGATCGTTCGCGTGCACGTGCGTCGCCTCGTACGTACCGCCGTCGAGCACCTCGAAGCGGTGCGCGGCGAGCGCGGGCACGACGAGGATCTGACCGCCCGCGCCGATGACCTGCTCGTCCTCGACGGTGAACAGGGCGCGGCCGCGATGGATGATGAACGTCTCGACGTACGGATGCCGGTGCAGGCGCGGGCCTGTGCCCGGGGTCGAGTTGTATTCGCGGATGACGCTGACGGGCGAGCCGATCAGGTATCCCTCGATGGTCGCGTCGAGGGCGACGTCGACGGGCTGGATGGTCATGGTGCCTCCGTTCCCGCCCGAGGGTACGCCCCGCAGCTCAGCCGCGGTACCACTCCTCGTCGATCGAGGCGAGACGGGACGGCATGACCTCACCGCCGCGGCCGAAGAAGCGCTGGAAGCTGAGCAGCAGCGGCTGCCAGCGTTCGGGGTCGATGCGGTTGGGATATCCAGGCATGCGCAGCGAATCGCGCACATGCACCCGGGTGATCGCGATCTCGGCGGCGATCACGCGCGCGTCGGCGGGGTCGGGGATGCCGTCGAGCGGATGCAGCGCGCGCACCGTTCCTTCGAGGTGCACCGGCAGCTCGGCGATCCGTGGCGGCGCGACGGTCTCGGCGGCCATCGGTGAGACCCGTGCGTGCGCGAACTTGTCGCGGACGGATCGGTAGCCGGCGGCGTGCTTGCGGGCCGAGACCTCCGGGCGGCCGGTGGTCAGGGCGAGCCGATCGACGATGTCGACCTCGTTCTGCGAGGGCAGGTTGATCACCACCTCGCCGGTGGCGAGCAGGTTCCGACCCGTCTGGCTGCTCGCCGAGACGCCGACGAGCGCGGTCTGCCCCAGCCACCAGACCGAGGAGTTCGGCGCGATGTTCGCGTCCCCGGTGCCATCGACCGTGCTGAGCAGCGCGACCGGCGTGCCGAAATACAGGATGGCGGGTGAGATCGCCGTGTGCGGGTCGATCGGGGTGACGTTGCCCATGGGGTTCCTCCGTTCGGGAATCCCAGTCTTCGCCTGCCCACCCCCGGGCGCTGGCGGAAATCGGACGTCGCGTTCCTGCCCGGCGGCCGCCTTCCCGCCTAGCTGCTTTCGGCGTCCTCGTCGTCGTCCTGCTCGACGTCGTCGACCTGCGCCGGCGGCTGGTTCATCAGGTACGCCCGGTCGTCGCCCGGGTCGCCGGTGCCCTTGTCCATCCCGTTGTCGGTCGGGTCATTGCCCTGTGTGGCGTCGCTCACATCAACCTCCGTGCACTCGATGATTCGTGTGCGGTCAGCATCCCCCGGCGATCGGCCCGGTCGGCAGAGGGTTGACAGCGACGCCCGGCGGCGGCGAGAGCATCTTCGTCCCTGTCGTTACCTTTCTGCGTGACGAGTCGTCATCACTGTGACGAAGGGGGACGACGAAACGTCACAGCCTCTGCGAACGGCTGTCACAGAACGGTCCCGCCATTCGTCATCCCTCTGCAGGGAGTCGACGGATGAGGAGAAACTCGTGCGCAGTTTCGTGACTGGTGCCCGGCATGCCGAGTAAGACCGGAGCGCGCGTCTCGCTGACCGAGCGGGCGGCCCGCCATCTCGAGGATGCCACCGTCTTCGGGTGGCGCATCGGTGACGTCGCGGCACGCCTGCGGCGGCACGTCGTGCCGACGCACTGGACGAGCCTCTTCGGGGTCGTGACTCTCGCGTGTCTCGTGGTCGTCGCCGTGAGCGGCCTGTGGCTGATGTTCTTCTACACGCCGTCCAGTGACGCGACGACCTACACCGGCGGCCACGCGCCGCTGCACGGCACCGACGTGTCGAAGGCGTTCGCGTCGACCATGCGGATCACCTTCGACGTTCCCGGGGGTCTGCTCATCCGGCAAGCGCACCACTGGTCGGCGCTGCTGCTTCCGGGTGCGATCATCATGCAGATCCTGACGACGTACTTCACCGGCGCCTTCCGCCGCCCGCGACGCGGGATGTGGCTGCTGCTCCTTCTGATCTTCATCGTGAGCCTCGCCGGCGGCTGGAGCGGATACGCCCTCCCCGATGACCTGCTCTCGGGCACAGGGCTGCGGATCGTGGAGGGCATCGCACTCGGCATCCCGTTCGTGGGCACCCCGTTGACCTTCCTGCTGTTCGGCGGGGAGTTCCCCGGACGCATCATCGAGCATCTGTACCCGCTGCACGTCGCCATCGTGCCTGCCGCCCTCATCGTTCTCGTCGCGGCGCGCGCATTCGCCGCGTGGCGGCACCGGCCTCCGCAGTTCCCGGGCATCGGTCGCACAGAGCAGAACGTCGTCGGTGTGCCGCTCCAGGTCGCCGCCGGCAGAGCGATGGGCCTGTTCGCCCTCACGAGCGGGCTCGTCGTGCTCATCGCGGCCACGGTGACGGTGAACCCGGTCTGGCTCTACGGCCCGAGCTCACCCGGTGACGCGTCGGCGGGAAGTCAGCCGGACTGGTACACCGGCTTCCTCGACGGAGCGCTGCGTCTGGTGCCACCCGGCTGGGAGTTCGTCTGGCTGGACCGCACGTGGACGCTCGCCGTCATCGCGCCCCTGCTCGTGGTCGCCGCCTACTTCCTCGCCGTCGCGGCGTACCCCTTCGTCGAGGAGTGGATCACCGGCGATCGACGAGACCACCACCTGCTCGACCGGCCGCGGAACGCGCCGACCCGGACGGCGATCGGCGTGGCGGGGATCGTCTTCTACGGAGTGCTGTGGCTCGCAGCCAGCGCGGACGTCCTCGCCACACATCTCCATGTGAGCTTCGAGCAGGTGATCATCACGCTGCAGGTGACTCTCCTCGCAGGACCGCCGCTCGCCTTCTTCATCGCACACCGTTTCTGCCTCGCGCTGCAGCGCAAGGACCGCGACATCCTGCGGCACGGCTACGAGACCGGGCGAGTCCTCCGGCTTCCCGGTGGCGAGTATGTGGAGGAGCATCTCCCGGTGAGCGACGCCGAGCGCATGCGTCTCGCACCGGCTCGACCTCTGCGGCCCCTCCAGCTGCACCCGGACGATCGGGGAAGGCTGCGTCTTTCACAGCGCCTGCGCGCCCGGTTGTCGCGGTTCTTCTCCGAGGACCGGATCGAGTTCGACGCCACGGCGCCGGATCCCGAACTCGCCGCGTCCGCTTCAGCACCGCTCCTCGTGCACCGGTCTCCCGCGGGCACGACGGATGCAGCGCCCGAGTGACAGCGGCGCAGGCACCGCCGGCGTCAGCCGAACAGCAGTGTGAGCAGGGTGGCGCCGCCGCCGCCCACGATGAGGGCGATGATCGTCACCCAGGCGACCATGCGGATGCGGCGACTGCGGCGTTCGCCGAGATCGCCGTAATCCTCGTCGGGGTGGCTCACGGCGTTCAGGCCGAGGCCGGCTCGGTGACGGTCGGTCCGAACACCGCCGGCAGCGTCGCCCGCGAGGTCTCGCGCAGCTCGTCGGCCGAGACCGTGAACATGTCCTGCACCTCGAGTGCGGGCTCGGTGTCGGTGACGCCGATGCGCAGCACGGGGTAGCCGCGCCCCTCGCACAGGCCGCGGAACTTCACGTCGTCCTCGCGGGGCACGGTCGCGATGACGCGGCCGGTGGACTCCGAGAACAGGGCGGACGCGGCATCCACCCCGTCACGCTCCATGAGCTCGGTGAGCCACACGCGGGCGCCGACACCGAACCGCATCACGCCCTCCGCCAGAGCCTGGCCGAGGCCGCCCTCGGAGACGTCGTGCGCCGAGGAGATCAGCCACTCCTCGCGTGCGGCGCCGAGCAGGCCGGCGAGGCGCTTCTCGGCGTCGAGGTCGACCTTCGGCGGCAGCCCGCCGAGGTGGTCGTGGATGACGTCGGCCCAGGCCGAGCCGCTCAG
Organism: Microbacterium sp. NPDC058345; assembly: GCF_042723855.1. Taxonomy (NCBI): domain Bacteria; kingdom Bacillati; phylum Actinomycetota; class Actinomycetes; order Micrococcales; family Microbacteriaceae; genus Microbacterium; species Microbacterium sp. NPDC058345. Next base: position 1,027,070 of record NZ_JBHXIG010000001.1, on the reverse strand, counting down.
CTCGGTGGAGGTCACGCCGAGCAGGTAGATGTTCTCACCGGCATCCTGCCAGCCCGAGGGGATGCGGCGGGCGACGTCGTCGATGATGCCGAGCACGCCGACCAGCGGGGTCGGGTGGATCGGGGTGTCGCCGGTCTGGTTGTAGAACGACACGTTGCCGCCGGTGACCGGGGTGCCGAGGGCGAAGCATCCGTCGGCGAGACCGTCGACGGTCTGCCCGAACTGCCACATCACCTCGGGGTTCTCGGGCGAGCCGAAGTTGAGGCAGTCGGTGATCGCGGTGGGGGTGGCGCCGGTGACGGCCACGTTGCGGTACGCCTCGGCGAGGGCCAGCTGCGCCCCGGCGTACGGGTCGAGCTGGCAGTAGCGGCCGTTCGCGTCGGTGGAGATCGAGAAGCCGAGCCCCGACTCCTCGTCGACGCGGATCATGCCGGCGTCGTCGGGGAAGGCGAGGGCGGTGTTGCCGAGCACGTAGTAGTCGTACTGGTTGGTGATCCAGCTGGTGTCGGCGAGGTTCGGGCTCGCGACGAGCGTGAGGAACTGCTCGCGCAGCGTCTCGGGGTCGTCGGTGCGGGGAAGGTCTTCCGCCGCATCCGCCTGCAGCGCGTCGATCCACGTCGGGTAGGCGACCGGGCGGTCGTAGACCGGGCCGTCGACGGCGACGGTCGACGGGTCGACGTCGACGATGCGCTCGCCCTGCCAGTCGATGACGAGGCGGCCGTCTCCGGTGACCTCTCCGAGCACGCTGGTCTCGACCTCCCATTTGTTCACGACGGCCATGAAGGCGTCGAGCTTCTCGGGGGCGACGATCGCCATCATCCGCTCCTGGCTCTCGCTCATCAGGATCTCTTCGGCGGTGAGCGACGGGTCGCGCAGCAGCACGTTGTCGAGCGACACGTGCATGCCGCTGTTGCCGTTGGCGGCGAGCTCGCTGGTGGCGCACGAGATGCCGGCGGCGCCGAGGTCCTGGATGGCCTCGACCAGTTCTTCGCGGTACAGCTCGAGGCAGCACTCGATGAGCACCTTCTCGGCGAAGGGGTCGCCGACCTGCACCGCGGGGCGCTTGGTGGGGCCGGTCGAGTCGAACGAGTCGGAGGCGAGGATGGATGCGCCGCCGATGCCGTCGCCGCCGGTGCGGGCGCCGAACAGCACGACCTTGTTGCCGACGCCGGTGGCGTTGGCGAGCTTGAGGTCCTCGTGGCGGAGCACGCCGACCGCGAGGGCGTTCACGAGCGGGTTGGCCTGGTAGACGGCGTCGAAGACGGTCTCGCCGCCGATGTTCGGCAGGCCGAGGCAGTTGCCGTAGAAGCTGATGCCGGCGGTGACGCCGTGCACGACGCGCGGGGTGTCGGGGTGATCGATGGCGCCGAAGCGGAGGGCGTCCATGACCGCCACGGGGCGCGCGCCCATGGAGATGATGTCCCGCACGATGCCGCCGACGCCGGTCGCGGCGCCCTGGAACGGCTCGATGAAGCTGGGGTGGTTGTGCGACTCTGCCTTGAAGGTGACGGCCCAGCCCTCGCCCACGTCGACGACGCCGGCGTTCTGGCCCATGCCCACCATGAGACGCTCGCGCATCTCGTCGGAGACCTTCTGGCCGAAGCGGCGCAGGTAGTTCTTCGACGACTTGTACGAGCAGTGCTCAGACCACATCACCGAGTACATCGCCAGCTCGCCCGAGGTGGGGCGACGGCCGAGGATCTCCTTGATGCGCGCGTACTCGTCGTCCTTGAGGCCGAGCGCGCCGTACGGCTGCTCCTTCTCGGGGGTCGCGATCGCGTTCTCGACAGAGTCGGGGACGTGGGTGGTGGGGGTGTTCGGGGTGGTCACGCGCACTCCAGGGGAAGGGGCCGGCGGGCGCTTCCAGTTTAGTCCGCAGAATTTTCGACCGGATGCCGACCCTGACCGCCCTGCCGACGGCGGGCACACCCGCTCTCAACGGGTTCCGGCCGCCTCAGTGTGCGGCACCATCGCGCGGCTCGCTTCGGAGAGACGGCCGGCGAGCGCTGTCGCGGCTTCGAAGAGCGCGGGCGGTCCGATGATTCGGAACGGCGCGTCGAACCGGGCGACCGAGGCGAGCACGCCGGTCCACGACCAGGAGCCGATCGTGACCGCGCAGGAGCCGTCGTCGAGGGCGCGCAGCTCGCCGTCGCCGATCCAGGGCGCGACGGCCGAGGGCGGCAGTTCGAGCACCACCTCGCCGACGCACGGCCAGCGATCCTCGGTCTCCGATCCCTTCGCTCGCGCGGCGAGATACGTCGTCGCGTCGGGCGCGGGCAGCGTCCGCGGAGCGAAGCCGGGGCCCGCGGGCGTGCGCGGGTCGATGCGGTCGAGGCGGAAACTCCGCCAGTCCTCACGGTCGAGGTCCCATGCGAGCAGATACCAGCGGCCATGCCGGGCGACGACGGCGTGGGGCTCGGTGCGCCGCGGCGCGGCATCCGTGTCGCCGTATCCGAACCGCAGCACCTGTCGATCCCGTACCGCCGCGCCCACCGTCTCGAAGGTGCCGCGATCGACGGTGACCGGATTGTCGGTGGTCGAGAAGCGGATGCCGTCGACGCGGTGCCGCAGCGCCGAGGGCATCACCTGGCGCACGGTCGCCAGCGCGCGTGCGGCGCCCTCCGCGACACCGATTCCGCTGGACGCGACGCTGCGCAGCGCCACGGCGATCGCCACCGCCTGCTCATCGTCGAACAGCAGCGGGGGCAGTTCTTCACCGGCCGAGAGGCGATAGCCGCCGTAGGGACCCTTGACGGCGCTGATCCGGTAGCCGAGTTCGCGCAGCCGGTCGACGTCGCGGCGCACGGTGCGGGGGCTCACGCCGAGCCGATCGGACAGCTCACGTCCGGGCCAGTCCCTCGGTGTCTGCAGCAGCGACAGCAGGGTGAGCATCCGCGCCGGGCTTGTGGTCATGCGTCCATCCTGCATCGTATGGCGGACCGAATCTGACCTCTACTGCGCGCAGGATCGAGCTCGACCGAGTCCGGTCGCAGACACAGAGAAGGACATTCACATGAGCATCAGCACCACGACGCACCTGAACTTCCGCGGCACCGCCCGGCAGGCGCTCGAGTTCTATCAGACCGTGTTCGGCGGCGAGATCTCCCTCGCGACGTACGGCGATTTCGGGATGCCGGCCGAGGCGCCGGGGGCCGACAGGATCGTGTTCGGTCAGATCGAGTCCGCCGACGGCTTCCGGGTCATGGCCTATGACATCCCTGGACAGCTCGACCGGGCGGCCGCCGCCGGGTCCACGCGGCGTGAGAACGGCATGACCGTCACAGATCAGCCGTTCTTCCAGTCGCTGCGCGCCGATTCACTCGACGAGCTCAACGGCTACTGGGCGGCTCTCGCCGAGGGCGCGTCGGTCATCGAGCCGCTCGCCGCATCGGCGTGGTCGCCCGGCTTCGGGATGCTCACCGACCGCTTCGGCGTGACCTGGGTGCTCGACGTGCGCGCCGCGAACGCGGGCTGAGGGAAGGGGAGGGGCGCACGGCGGCCCTCCCCTCGCTTCCCGTCCGCGTCGGGGTCAGAGGTCGACGGTGCCGCTGTCGCCGCGCAGCGGCTCGCCGGTGATCTTCGACTTCACGAAACTGAAGGCCGTCGCGATCTTCCCGCCGGGGCTGTCCCAGTACTCCGCGGATTCGGCGGTGAACTTCAGCACGCCGACCGTCGGGTCGTCGGGGCCTTCCGGGAACCACGCCTCGACGACCGGGTTCCAGAGCTCTTCGATCTTGCTGCGGTCCTCGACGAGTCGGGCGGTGCCCGAGAGGGAGACCCACGCGTCGTTCGAGCTCAGTGAGACGTTCGCCTGCGGGTCTGTGGCCAGTTCGGTCGCCGGCGCCGCGGTCTTCGAGACGAGAAACCACAGGTCGCCGTCGAACTCCGCCTCCTGCACGGTGAGCGGCCGGGCGACGAGCTTGCCGTCGGGGTGGCGGGTGGTGACCATCGCGAACCTGAAGTCCTTGATCAGGTCGGCGACCTTCGCGCGCTCGCTGTGGGTGTCGGTCATGTGTCGCACCTTTCTGTCGCGGTCTCCGCCGCGCGTTCTCGGAACGGATGCGGCGGGTTCGTTACGGCACGATGCCAAGACCTCGCCGGATGCGGCAGGGGGTTGTGAAGGCGCCAGGGGCGCGTTACGGCGCGACCATGAGGCACACACCCGCCGCGCCAGCGCCCCTCCGGGCCTGCGCGGGAATCGTGTGGCACCGTGTGCCCATGATCGACTCTTCCTCCGGGCCCGCCACCACGCGTCGCCTCCTGTCCTTCGCGATCGGAGCCGGTGGCGGCATCCTCGGCCTCCTGCCCTGGGTGGTGGGCGGTGCGCGACTGCCGCTGCAGAACCTCTGGGTCGCGACGACCATGCCGGAGGACATGCCGTTGGCCGTGCTCCCACTCAGCCAGTACCACGCCACCACGCTGTTCTCCCTCGTGCTGCTCGGCGGCGCCTTCGCGGGCCTCGCCGTGCGGTTCGCGCGGCGAGGACGCGCGCTCTCCGCCTGGCCCGCGGGAATGGGTGTCGCGGTCGTGCACATCGTCGCGGCGATTCAAAGCTTCAGCGTTCTCGCCGACGGTCTCGGGCTCGGCGGCGGGGCAGATGATCGCGCGCAGCTCTACGTCGTCGGGATGCTCGGCGGCACACTTGCCGCGATGCTGCTGGCCCAGCTGGCTTTGTGGATGACCTCGCGCCCCACGGTCGACGTCGCGTCGCTCGGTGTCGCGCTCGCGGCGGTTCCCTTCGCCAGCTGGTTCTCGCGCTGGGTCGTCGCGTTCACGGGTGAGGTCATGCCTCCGGCATTCCTCCCCTTCGCGGCGCACTGGCTGCCCTCGGTGGTCGTCGGTGCCGCGCTCGTCTGGTGCGGCGTGCGACCTACGGGGCGACTCGTCGTGTGGGCGGTTTCGCTGCTGGCGCTGTGGATCGTGCCGGCGCTGTTCACCGCGATCCAGTACGGGCTCGGGATGCGAGTGCTGCAGGGCGACGTCGCCGAGATGGCCGCCGCCGCTGCGGATGTGTTCCCGCTGGCTCTTCGCGAGATCTGGATGCCACCTGTCGTCGCGCTCGTGATCGCCGTCGCCGGCACCGTCGTGCGAGTGGTCGTCGAGCGAGGAGAGGAGAAGCCGGAGGAGGTGCGGGTCGAGGCGACGTCAGCGGGCGCCTGACGCCTTCGAGTGGCGGCTCGTGGCCTCACCGAGCGGCGGTCTCGCTCAGCGCGCTCCCGGCGCGCGTGCGCCCGTCGGCGAACCGATCCCGCGCACGGTCGTGACGGCGGCCGACCTCGACGGCTCGGGTCGCCTTCGGCAGGCCCATCGGCCGGGTCGAGACGTACACGCTCTCCGCGCGGTCCACGAGGAAGGTCTCGTGCCAGATGCCGACGGCTCCCGGTGCTTTGCGCGCCATCTGGTTGAACCGCGTCCACGCCGGTCGGTGCTCCTGTGCGGGGGCGGCGGCGTAGGCGTAGAGCTTGTCGATCGACGACCAGTACTGCACTACGTACGGGCCGCCTCGGCCGAGCAGCAGTTCGTAGCCGAGGAAGCCGGAGTCGGCGTCGCGGGAGAGCTCGCGCAGCATCCGTGGCATGGCGGTGAAGACCGGCAGCCACAGGTCGGGCCGCCACCAGCGGTTGATCTGCATGCCGATGTGGAACACGACCAGTTCGCCGTCGTGACGATGGGTGATGCGCCCGGGGATGATCTTCGACATCGCGTCCTCCTGTTGGATAGTGTCGCTATCTATATTGGATAGCGCTACTATCGATGTCAAGAGGTGGCGATGAGGATTTCCGAACTGTCGGCCCGAACGGGTGTGACCGTGCCGACGATCAAGTACTACTTGCGCGAGGGGCTGCTTCCCGAGGGGGAGCGCAGCGCGCCGACGCAGGCGGCGTACGGTGAGCGGCATGTGGAGCGGCTTCGCGTCATCCGCGCGCTGCTGGATGCGGGGGTGAGCATCGCCGAGACGCGTCGGGTGCTGGAGGCGCTCGACGCGCCGTCTTCGCGCCCGCATGATCTGCTGGGAACCGCTCACGCCGCCGTGACGCCTCCGGTGGACGAGCATCTGGATCTCACCGATGCCGAGCGTCTGGTGTCGGGCTTGGGATGGCGGCCGGGCGCGTGCGATCCCGCGGTGCTGGGCGATGTCGCGCGGGCGCTCGCCGGCTTGGAGCGCGCCGGATTCACGGTTCCCGAGGATGTGATGCCCGTCTATCTCGCGAGTGCTCGGGCGATCGCGGATGCGGAGATCACCGGTGTTCCCACGGATTCTGCCGAGGCGGCGGTGCGGTACGTCGTGCTGGGGTCGGTGCTGGTCGAGCCGCTGCTGCTGGCGCTGCGGCGCGTGGCGGAGCAGGTGGCGTCCTTTGAACGGTTCGGCGGCGCGGAACACTAGTGCCCGGCGTCGGACGATCGTGTGGCGCGATCTCGGTCGACATCTCGAAATCGTGCGTGCCATCTGACCGTCGACGCCGAGATCGCCTCTGCCGACATCTCATTTCGCTCGTACGGACATCTCGCCTTACTTGCCGAGACTTCGGTTCACCCGTCTCGCACAACGGCCCCGCCTCGCCTCACCTGCCGACGCCACGCCTGGCCTGCCGACGCCGCGCCTGATCCGCCGACGCTTCGCCTCACCGGCCGACGCTTCGCCTCACCGGCCGACGCTTCGCCTCACCGGCCTGACGCCTCGCCTGACCTGCCGGCGCCGCGCCGCACCCGCCGATGCCTCACCGACCCACGCGTCGCGTCACCCGCCGACGCCTCGCCCGAACAACGCGCCGCTCAACCCGTCGGCTGAAATCTTCGGCGCGGGTCGATCCCCGACCAGGCGTATCTGAGCGGGATGCGCGATCTCATCGGGATCGGCGGAGAACTTTGCGCGCCTCCGGGCGGATGCAGCACGAAGTCGTCCTTGCCGCTCCGCGTGATGCGCCAGCCGTGGTGATGGAGGTTCATATGGTGGAAGCGGCAGAGCAGGACGCCGCGGTCGATGTCGGTGCGACCCTGTTTCGCCCATGGATCGATGTGGTGGGCCTCGCAGTAGGAGGCGGGCCGGTCGCAGCTCGGCCACATGCAGCCGCCGTCGCGGATCGCGAGGGCGACGCGCTGCCGGGGCGTGAACAGGCGGTGCTCGCGCCCGACGTCGAGGGGATTGCCGCATCCGTCGACCGTCACGGGTAGGAATCCGCTGTCGCAGATGTGCTGATCGGCCACCGCGGACGGCAGGCTCGCGAGGCCGTCTTCGGAGTGGGCGATCGGCGCGGAAGCGCCGGTGTCGTCGACGACCTGCACGAGCCGCACGCCGGCCTGCCGCGTGCCGAACACCGTCTCGGCGTCGGCCAGGGCGCCCGCCCGCAGCACGTCGAGGAACAGGTCGTACGCGAGCTGGTCGTTCGTGCGCTCATCGGCGGTCAGGTCGGCCGCGCGCTCGCGTTCGGCCGAATCCACGAACCTCGGGCCACCGCGACGCGGACGCAGGGCACTGTCGAGCACGGTCGCCGCGAGCATCCCGCCTTCGTCGTCGAAGAGGAACGATCCGCGTCGGTTGCCGTCGGCATCGGTCCAGAGCCGGAAACTGCGGCGCTCGAAGCGCTCCAGGAATCGGCGGTGGGCGCCGTCGGGGTCGAGACGGTCGCGAATCGCCCGCGCCGAGTTCCGCAGCTCTTCCAGCGATACGGTCGCCGCGTCGGCGATCAGCTGCTCCGCCGCGAGCGACCAGGCGTCGCGCGCCTCAGCCGCGTGGTCGGCATCCGCCCCCTCCGCCACGGGCGGCTCCCCCAGCGCCTGCCGGATGGCGTCGTGCTGCGCGGCCGTGATCGCCTGCGCGAGCAGCGCGGCGCTCAGCGGAGCATCCCACCGGGGCACCGCGTCGACGACCGTGAGTTCGTCGCTCGCAACGGCATCCTCCGGCGCCTCTCGTGCGACCAGCGACTCGCCCACCCGAACTTTGCGGGCGGCATCCGCCTTCCCCGAGCCCGTGAGCTCCTGCATCAGCGACACCGCCGTGCGATGCCCCCGCGACTGCGCGAGGCCCGATTGGCCGGCATCCCGTGCCGAGCGCGTCGCGATCACGCCCGCGGCGGCGACCTGCGCGAGCTCGGCGCAGCGCATGAGCGCAGCCGATGCTTCGGCGACCGAGATCGCCTCGGCATCCGTCAACTGCGACACCCTCGCGGCGAGTTCCCGCGGCTCGACATCCGCGCCGAGCAGGGCGGCCACGGCGGCCGCCCGGTCGGTGATCTCGGATGCGAAGGTCATGCTTCAAGTATCGCGGGGGCCTCCGACATTCGAACGAAAGCTCGAAGACCTCCGCAGCGACAGAACATCACGAAGGGGTACGGAACGCAGTGACGTCCCGGTCGTTAGAGTGCATGCATGTCGGGCTCCTCCGCGGTGCAGCTGCTTCTCGTTCCGTACGACTCCGGGCGCTTCGATGAGCGCATGGGTGCGGGGCCGCGAGCGCTCATGGCGGCCGGCGCGGCGCGGACCCTTCGCGAGCGCGGCCACACCGTCACTGAGAAGGAACTCGAGCCGGAATCCGACTGGCGATCCGAGCTGCGCACCGCGTTCGAGCTGCACCGCATCCTCTCCCGTGAGACCAGCGACGCCCGTCGCAGCGGGGTCCTGCCCGTGGTGCTGGCCGGCAACTGCAACGCGTCGGTGGGGGTGCTCGCGGGCCTGACAGGCAGCGGCCGGCGCGTGGGCCTGGTGTGGATGGACGCTCACGGCGATTTCAACACCCCGGATCAGGACGGCGCGGGGTTTCTCGACGGTCAGGGCCTCGCCATGGCCGTCGGGCGCTGCTGGCAGGCTGCGACGTCGCGCATACCCGGCTTCCGACCGCTCGCCGAGCAGGATGTGCTTCTGATCGGCGCGCGAGACCTGACGGATGATCAGCGCACCGAGCTGATCGACTCGGAGCTGACGCTGTGCGGACGAGATGCCGTCGCTGTGGAAGACGCGCTGCGCTCCCTCGCCGGCCGGGCGGATGTCGTGCACCTGCACATCGACCTCGACGTGTACGACCCGTCGGTCGGGCGGGCCAATGAGTATGCCGCCCCCGGCGGACTCCTCGCCGACGAGGTGCTCGACATCGTGACGCTGGCGACCGGCATCCTGCCGATCGGATCGGCCACCATCGCCTCCTACGACCCCTCCTTCGACCCCGACGGGGCCATCAGCAGCGCCGCCGTGCAGCTTCTCGGGGTGATCGCCGACGGCGCGCAGTCCGGGTGACGCATCTCCCGAGCTCGCCGCCCTCACGCCCGCCGAGCCAGCCGTCAAGGGCCTTAACCGCTCGCTTTCCCTCGCGTAGAAAGAATCGCGAGAGAGAGGGTGACGGCCATGGCTGCAGGCGACATCGAGACGTTCCAGCGGAACGGGATCTGGTTCAACCGCATCGAGGGAGAGGCGCACACCCTGGGCAGCAGCTTCAACACCCGAGAGGAAGCGGCTCGGGTCGGGCGCGGCGCCGCCGTCGCGCGGCAGGTCGAGCACTCGGTGCGCACCGAGGAGGGGCCGTCCGCGGACGACGTCAACGAGCGCCACCCCCGGGACATCATCGGGTGACGGATGCCGGCGTCCACGAGCGTCGCGCCGTGAGGCGTGCGGCGTTGCTGCAGGTGTGCGTGAACGGCGCGAGGGATGTGGCGCAGCATCCGTCGCTGAGTGCTGACGCGACCGTCGTCGCCGACTCCGCGGCGCGCGCCGTCGCGGCGGGCGCGCAGGAGATCCACGTGCACCCGAAGGATGCGGCGGGGCGCGACAGTCTCGTCGCCGATGACGTCGTTCGATGGGTGCGCGCGGTCCGGGCGGCCTGCCCGGGTGTGCCGGTCGGGGTGACGACGGGCGCGTGGGCGGAGCCCGTCGTCGAGCGTCGCCTCGCGGCGATGACCGAATGGACGGAGCTCCCCGACTTCGCGTCGGTCAACTGGCACGAGGCCGGGGCGGATGAGGTGGCCGCACTGCTGTTGAGCCGCGGTGTCGGCGTCGAGGCGGGCATCTGGGACGATGCCGGGCTGAAGGCGTGGCGCCGCTCACCGGTGCGGGCGCAGTGCCTGCGCCTGCTGATCGAGCTGCCCGATGAGCCCGCCGAGGTCGTGCACAGTCACGCCGAGGGGATGCTCGCGCACGTCCATCGCGCCGAGCCGGACATGCCGATTCTGTTGCACGGAGAGGAGCGCTCGACGTGGGCGGCCATCGACCTGGCCATCGAGCGCGGCCTGCACACGCGCATCGGCCTGGAGGACTGCCTCACCCTCCCCGACGGCACCGTCGCGCCCGACAACGCTGCGCTGGTGCGGGCGGCGAGGGAACGGATGCTGCTGTGCCGAGCACTCGGTTCACTTGCGCCGGGGCGAGGCTCGCCTTCAGCCTGACGAAACGGCGCCATGGCGAGCCAGAGGGTCGGAGTGCTTTGATGCGCCGCCACAGGCTGGGGCGTCGCCGTCTCGGGGCGTCAGCTGCTGGTCGCCGCAACCAAGCATCGGATGTCAGGCGCCAGGGCGATGAAGCGATCGTTCGCCTCGGGCTCCGCGATCGTCACCCGCAGGCCCTCGCCGGCGAACGGGCGCACGAGCAGACCGTTGCGCTCGAGCAGGTCGGCAGACGCGAGCGTGCTGTCGCCGAGGGCGAGCCACACAAAGTTCCCACGGCTCTCGGACACGGCGACACCCGCGGCCGTCAGCCCGTCGACCACGCGGCGACGCTCGGCGATGAGCTCGGCGACCCTGGCGCTTAGCTCATCCTCGGCGGCGAGCGAGGCCACGGCGGCGGTTTGGGCGAGGTCGGTCACGCCGAAGGGAATCGCGACTTTGCGCAGAGCGATGCCCAGCGCCTCCGGGGCGATCGCATATCCGACGCGCATACCGGCTAGCCCGTAGGCCTTCGAGAAGGTGTGCGCCACCGCGACGTTGGGGTATCGCCGGAAGAAGTCGATGCCGACGGCTGAGTCCTCGCGATCGTTGAACTGCACGTACGCCTCGTCGATTACGACGACGATGTGCGGGGGAACCCTGCGCAGGAACTCGTCGAGCTCGGAATGCCCCACGGTCGTGCCCGTCGGGTTGTTCGGATTGCACACGAGGATGAGGCGGGTGCGGTCGGTGACAGCGTCGAGCATCGCGTCGAGGTCGTGGCGATGTTCCGCGGTCAGGGGCACCATCACCGGCACGGCGCCTGCGGCACGGGTGAGCATCGGATACGCCTCGAACGAACGCCAGGCGAAGAGTACCTCGTCTCCTTCGCCGGCGGTGGCCCGGATGAGTTGAGAGACGATCTCCACCGAGCCGCTGCCGAGCACGACGTTGACCGGCTGCACGGCGAAGCGCTCGCACAGAGCGGCCGTAAGCGCGGTTGCGGCGGTTTCGGGGTACCGGTTCATCTGCGACAGCCGATCTGCGACGGCGGTGACGACAGAAGGGAGCGGGGGATACGGGTTCTCATTGGAGGAGACCTTGAAGACGGGCTCGGTGGTGTCGCCTCGAGAGGCTGCTTTGCCCGGTTGATACCCGGGAATCGCCTTCAAGTTTTCCCGCAGTCTCAAATCCGACATCCGATCCGCCCTCCTTGTCGATGGCCCGTTTGACAGCGTCGGGCCGGATCCATACTATCTCAATTGAATATATCGAATGTTGCTAATTAGCGTCCATCGGGAACCGGTTCGGATGGAAGGAACGGAGCGGCGGTGCCCCAGCCTGTGACAGCAACCCAGGACGAGCGCCTCACGCTCCGCGTTCGAGCGATGCGGCGCGAGGCGCAGGACGTGCTCTCGCTGGAGCTCGAGGACCCCACCGGAGAGCCACTCCCGGAGTGGCAGCCTGGCGCACACATCGACCTGCGCTTCATCAACGGCGTCGAACGTCAATACTCGCTATGCTCGGATCCCTCCGACCGCTCGGGGTGGCGGATCGCCGTGCTCGCCGAGAGCCCGAGCCGGGGCGGTTCACGCTACGTGCACCAGAGCTTGCGCGTCGGAGACCTCGTCACTGCGTCCGCGCCGATCAACCACTTCGCCCTCGTCCCTGCCGACGAGTACGTCTTCGTGGCCGGAGGCATCGGCATCACTCCGATCCTCCCCATGATCGCCGCGGCAGAGCGGCGCGGCATCCGCTGGCGACTCGCCTACCTGGGCTCTGTCGCCGAACGCATGGCGTTCCTCGATTCCCCGCACATCGCCGGCGGTGATGTGGTGGTCGTGCGAGGAGACGTCGACGGGCGGCTCGATCTCGGTGCGTGGATTGGAGTGCCGTCCGAGGCGACGCCGGTGTACGCGTGTGGTCCGGAACGGATGCTCGACGCCCTCGAAGCACTCAGCGTGGACTGGCCTCGCGGTGCGCTGCATCTGGAGCGCTTCCAGCCCAAGGCTTTCGGCGAGTCACAGGGAGCCGAGTCCTTCGAGGTGGTGGCGAGCCGCTCTGATCTCGTGGTCACGGTCGATCGCGGCTGCAGCATCCTCGAGATGCTCGAGGGCGCCGGCATCGGTGTTCCGAGCTCGTGCCTCGAAGGCGTTTGCGGTACGTGCGAGACCGCCGTGATCGAAGGCGCCCCCGAGCACCGGGACTCAATCCTCACTCCGGACGAGCGCGAGAGCAACGAGACCATGATGATCTGCGTCTCTCGTTCGCTCGGCGACCGGCTCGTCCTCGACATCTGACCAGGTAGGAACGGAGCGAACATGGATACCGGAACCGCATACGGCCTTCGTCTCGGGCAGCCGCTCAACGAGCTCGCCCAGGTGGGCCCAGGCACGCCATACGGCGAGGTGCTGCGGCGCTACTGGCACCCCGTCGCCAAGGTCGAGGACGCGACGACGCGGCCCATCTCGCTGCGCGTGCTCGGCGAGGATCTCGTGTTGTTCCGCACCCGCAAGGGCAAGGCCGGACTGCTGCACCCGAGGTGCATCCATCGCGGGGCCTCGCTGTTCTACGGCGGCGTCGAGGATGACGGCATCCGCTGCTGCTACCACGGCTGGGTGTTCGACACCGAGGGGCACTGCCTCGAGCAGCCATGCGAACCGGAGCTCGGGCTGCACAGAGACCGTGTGCGCCAGCCGTGGTACCCGGTGCAGGAGCAGTACGGGCTGATCTGGACATACATGGGGCCGCCCGAGAAGAAGCCCGTCCTTCCCCAGTACGACACGTTCGAGCAGCTGTCCGACGATGAGCAGCTCATCGTCAACGACGCGGGAGTCGGTGGCGGCGGGCCCGAGGTGCTCGATTTCAACTGGCTGCAGCACTGGGAGAACGTGATGGACCCGTTCCACGTGCCGATCCTGCACGCCCGCTTCAGTGGCAACCAGTTCACTCCCGAGATGGCCCTCATCCCCGAGGTGAGCTACGAGTACACGCCGCTGGGTGTTCGCAGCATCCAGATGCGCGACCTGGGCGACGGGCGTCAGCTGCGACGGGTCACTGAGGTCATCTTCCCCAATGTGCGTGTGGTGGCCAGCCCCAAGCTCGCCTCGGGCCAGACGAACATGATCGGCTGGGTCGTGCCGATGGACGACACGAGCTTCCGCATCTTCACGGTCGCGCGCGACGCCGACCCTGACTTCCTCTCGAAGTTGCGCTCGACGCACGAGGGCAAGCCGTGGAAGGAGCTCACGGACCTCGAGCACCAGCGGCTTCCCGGGGACTACGAGGCGCAGAAGTCTCAAGGCCCCATCTCGCTGCACTCCGAGGACCACCTCACGACCACGGATCAGGGCATCGCCATGATCCGCCGAATGATGGCCAAGCAGCACCGAGCCGTGGCGGCCGGCGGCGACCCGGTCGGCGTGATCTTCGACGACGCCGATCGCCTGGTGCGCATCGAGGGTGGCAACTACTTCCAGGGCGCGGCGGATGCTCCGCTGCTCGCCGATGCGGTGGACGACTGACATGACCAAGTACACGGCTCGTCCGCCGCGCGGGGATCGGCCGCTGCTCGTGCTCGGCGTCAGCGACGTGATCGTCATCGAGGGCGAGCCGGCCGTGCCCGTCACCGTGCACCGCCTCTCCGCATGGGGGCGCTGGGTGCGCGACGTGGCGATACCGGACGCGGCGGCGCGCAAGCTGCACGAATTGGCCGAGGACTTCGAGATCGTGTGGGCGTCGGAGTGGGGCCACAACGCACACACCGCTTTTCGTGAGCCGCTCGGTCTCCCGGAGGAGGTCTGGCCGTTCCTCCCCGTGCAGTTCGACAAGCTCGCCCACATCCGTCGTTACGCCGCAGGGCTACCCTGGGTCTGGGTTGACAGTCCGCTCGCCGACCTCAACGCTCCGCCGCCGGAGTGCGACGACGGTATCGTCGTGCGGGTCGATCCCGCCGTCGGCATCCTCGGCCTCGACATCGACGACTTGCGTCGGAGGGTCCATGAACTCACGGCGGCGCACACGAAGGAGGGCGACGAATGACCGATCTGGTTGCGATCGTGGGAGGACGAGTCGTCACCGGCACAGGTCTGCAGATCGAGTGCGGCACGGTCCTCGTCTCGCGTGGACGTATCGAGGCCGTCGGGTCGGAGCTGGACGTGCCACACGAGGCGCGTGTGATCAACGCCTCCGGATGCTGGGTGCTGCCGGGGCTGATCGATCCACACAGTCATATCGGCGCACACGAGGAGGCCAATGGACCGGCTGGGTTCGACGGCAGCGAGGTGTCGAATCCGGTCACCGCCGGAGTGCGCGCGATCGACGCCGTCAACATCGAGGACATCGCCTTCCAGGACGCGCTCGCCGGAGGGATCACGACCGTCGTGGTCAAGCCGGGGTCGGGCAACCCCATCGGCGGGCAGAGCGTGGCGATGAAGACCGCAGGCGGACGCTCGATCGACGAGCAGGTCGTGCGCGCGGAACTCGGATTGAAGTCGGCACTCGGGGAGAACCCGAAGCAGGCCTACGGCGAGCGCAAGCAGATGCCGTCGACCAGGCTCGGCATCGCGCTGGTTATCCGTCAAGCGCTGCTCGATGCGCAAGACTACGTCGAGCGCCGGCGGCGCGCCGAGGCTGACGGTGCGCCCTTCGCGAGGGATCTCGGCAAGGAGGCGCTTGCCGCGGCACTTGACGGCACTCTCACCTGGGAGCAGCACGCTCACCGGCACGACGATATCGCCACGGCGTTGCGCATCGCGGACGAGTTCGGTCTGCGGCTCGTGATCAACCACGGCACCGAGGCTCACAAGCTGGCCAATGTGCTCGCCGAGCGCGACGTACCCGTGATCTTCGGCCCGATCCTCTCCAGCCGCTCGAAGGTCGAGGTGCGGGAATCCGATCCCGCGAACCTCGCTGCGCTTGCGGCTGCGGGGGTGCGTGTGGCGCTCACCACCGACCACCCCGTGGTGCCGATCGGGCACCTCGCACTCCAGGCCGCCGTCGCCGTGCGCGCCGGACTGCCCCGCGACGTCGCCATCGCGGCGATGACGTCGTCGGCCGCCGAGATCGCGGGTATCGCCGACCGTGTCGGCGCAATCGAGCCGGGGCGCGACGGCGATGTGGTTCTGTGGACGGGAGACCCCCTCGACGTCGCGTCGATTGTGCGCGAAGTGCTGATCGAGGGCAGGACCGTGTACACCGCCGAGAGGATGACGGAATGACGCTGCGTGACGACGCCGCGCAGCTGCTTCCCGAGCTGATCGCACTGCGACGCCGACTGCATCGCATGCCGGAGGCGGGTTTCCATCTGCCGCAGACGCAGGATGCCGTGCGGGAAGCGCTGGCCGGACTCGACCTCGAGATCACGACAGGTGAAGATCTCAGCTCTGTCACGGCCGTGCTGCGCGGTCCGGCTGACGGACCCGCCGTGCTGCTACGCGGCGACATGGATGCACTGGAGATCGAGGAGCAGACCGGGCTGGAGTATGCCTCGACGAACGGCGCCATGCACGCCTGCGGTCACGATCTGCACGTCGCGGGGCTTGTCGGCGCCGCGCGGTTGCTCGCCGCGCGGCGTCACAGCATCGCGGGATCGGTCGTCTTCATGTTTCAGCCCGGCGAGGAGGCGGGAGGCGGGGCACCGCTGATGATCCGCGACGGGGTGCTCGACGCCGCGGGCAGTCGGGTCGAGGCCGCGTACGGCATCCACGTGGGGCCTGGTGAGCGTGGCATGTTCCAGCTCAAGCCCGGGACGATCATGGCGGGGGCGAACGTGCTGCGCGTGACGGTGCACGGTAGGGGCGGGCACGGGTCGCGCCCGCATCAAGCTGTCGACCCGGTGCCCGTTGTCGCGGAGCTCGTACTCGCCCTGCAGAGCTGGGTCACGCGACGCGTGAGCGTGTTCGACCCCGTCGTTCTCTCGGTGACGAAGCTGCACGCGGGAGAGATCGTGAACGTTATCCCGGAGGACGCCGGGTTCGCGGCGACGCTGCGCAACCTGTCGGAGGTGTCACTGATGCAGATCCAGGCCGAGCTGCCGCCGCTTATCGAGCGTATCGCGGCGGCGCATGGCTGCCGAGCCGACGTGGAGCTGACCGTCGGATATCCGGTCACGGTCAACAGTGTTCCAGAGACCGAGGCAGCCACGTCGGTGCTACGCGACCTGTTCGGCGAAAAGCGGGTCGAGACGATCGCCGCTCCGTGGATGGCCTCGGAGGACTTCTCGTTCGTGCTGCGTGAAGTGCCGGGTGCGTTCCTCTTCCTGTGTGCGACGCCGCCGGAGCTTGCAGGCGGCGAGATCCCGATGAACCACTCCCCGCGAGCCGTCTTCGACGACGCCGTGCTCGGGGATCAGGCCGCGGCCCTGGCGGCCCTTGCGCTGAGGCACGTGGGAACCGATCGAGCGGAGGGCTAGCCGGCGGGCGAAGCGCCGAATCTCGGGGCCCGGGCGATGTCCGGGCCGTTGGGCGAACCGTGGTGCGTGGCGAGGATCCGGGGCGCGCGGATCGTGCGATGCGGTCCGGGGTCAGAGCAGGTCCATGCCCTGGTTCAGGGCCAGGTGCAGCGTCACGACGAGAGGAGTGCCGAGCTCAGCGGCCCAGGGTGCGGTGATCGAGCACAGCCTTGCGACCCTGTTGGACGTCGCCCGAGCGAATGGCCTCGACGAGCGCCTCGTGGATGCGCAGCCGTTCGTCTGTGTCCTGCCGGAAGCCGGGCACGGCCAGGGCGTCCTCGCTCGACGGGCCCGCGGTCTCCCCCTCGATGTAGTCGACGAGATTCAGGTAGAAGGTCCGCAGAACGGCGTTCGGCGAGATCTCGGCGATGCGGCGATGCAGGCGCCAGTTCCCGTGCAGCCCCTCGATCGGATCGTGCCAGTGCTCGGTCAGCTCCGCCATCACCGCATCGAGCTCTGCGACGTCCGCGTCCGTGCGGTTGAGCACCGCATCGTGCATGACGGCCTCATCGAGGGCATCGAGCACCTTGATCACATCATTCACCGGCGCCCCCGTCTGCCGCAGCCGGAGCACGCTGTGCGCCAGCCGGATCAGGGGGGATTGGTCCGCGACGAAGATCCCGCCTCCCGGCCCCGGCCGCAGGTCCACCGACCCTCTGGCGCGCAGCACGCGCAGCGCTTCGCCGAGCGTCGCGGGAGCGACGCCGAACTGCTCGCACAGCTCCTGCCGTGTGCCGATCCGGTGCCCCGGCACCAGCGCCTCGTTCTTGATCATCGCCTCGACCTCGGTCACCACGCGGTCGGCGACCGACTGCGAGGGCGCGACGCGCTGGAAGGTGCGGGCTTCTTCCTGAGAGCTGACCACGATTGTCCTTCGGTCGAGACGGCGGATTGCTCACATCCTAGGGACCACAACGCGCCACAAGGGCCCGGCACACGCACGATCTCCCCATTTGCAGTAATTGAATGTATCTAATACAGTCATTCTGGCAACGTTGCTTATGAGAGGAAACAGATGACCGACCCGACCGGTGGCGATCTGCTCGCGGACTCCCTCCTGAACCAGGGAGTGTCCCGGATCTTCGGCATCCCGGGCGTCCAGCTTGATGCCGCTGCAGACGCCCTGTACTCCCGCGCCGACAAGGTTGACTTCATCTGCGCGCGCAACGAGCAGGCGACCACTTACATGGCCGACGGCTACGCGCGGAGTACTGGCCGGGTCGGCGTCGCCATGGTGGTGCCGGGGCCGGGCGTGCTCAACGCCCTCTCGGGGATGGCGACCGGGTATTCCGCCAACTCGCCGATGCTCCTCATTGCCGGCCAGATCGACTCGCATGCCATCGGCCGGGGGCTTGGTGCCTTGCACGAGATCCCGGATCAGACTGGCATCCTGCAGCGTCTCACAAAGTGGACGGGCAGCGCCCGCAACGCAGACGAGATCCCCGGCCTGGTGCGCGAGGCGTTCGTGCAGCTGCGCAGCGGACGCCCGCGTCCCGTCGCTCTCGAGGTGCCGCCCGACGTCCTCGCCGCCACGTCGCGAGCCGCGGCGGCCGAGGCCGTCGCCGCGTCACCCCTCGTGCCGGACGAGAGCCAGATCCGCGCTGCTGCCGCCCGGCTCGTGGCGGCAGAGCGCCCGATGATCGTCGTCGGGGGAGGAGTGCTCGCCGCGGACGCGTCGGTGGCCCTGCAGGCGCTCGCCGAAGCGCTCGAAGCTCCGGTACTCATGACTGAGAACGGCCGGGGCGCGCTCGACGCGCGCCACCGTCTCGCTTTCGACTCCCTCGCGCTGCGCGCCTTCCGCGCGGATGCCGACCTCGTGCTCGCCGTCGGCACTCGCTTCGTCTCGACATTCGGCACGCGGGTGGACACCAACGGAGCACCCGTCATCCTCGTGAACGCCGAGCACGCGGATCTCGGTACGCCTCGCGAGGCCGTGCAGGCTGTGCACGCCGACGCTCGTCTCGCCCTCTCCGCGCTCGCGGCCGAGGTCGGCTCCCCGCGCCGGGAATCGCGCGAGTCGGAGTTCGCCCGCGTTCGTGCCTGGCTCACCGAGCAGTTCGAAGACATCGCCCCTCAGCGCGAGTACCTCTCAGCGATTCGAGGCGCGCTGCCAGACGACGGAGTCTTCGTGAGCGAGTTCACCCAGGTGGGGTATGCCGCGAGCGCCTGCTATCCCGCCTATCAGCCCCGCACCTACATCGGCCCCGGATACCAGGGCACCCTCGGCTACGGATTTGCAACCGCGCTCGGTGTGAAGGCGGCCGACCCCGGGAGGGCGGTCGTGTCGGTGAACGGCGACGGCGGCTTCTCGTGGACGCTGCAGGAGCTGTCAACGGCAAAGCGGTACGGGCTCGGGCTCGTGACGATCGTCTTTCACGACGGGTTCTACGGCAACGTGCGGCGCATCCAGAAGAACCGCTACGGGGGGCGCTACTTCTCGAGCGATCTCACCAACCCGGACTACGGCAAACTCGCCGACGCCTACGGCATCCGCTCGGCCCAGGCGTACACACCGGCCGAGCTCGCGGGTGTACTCGCCGACGCAGTGCCGGCGAACGAGCCGGTCCTGATTGAGGTCCCGGTGGGCGAATTTCCCTCTCCATGGCATCTCATCCACGAGGGCGTCCCGCGACCGGCACCGCTCGCCCCCGACGCGCACCTCGCACAGCGAGCAGGAGTCTGACATGGCCATCGGACACGACATCGCCGGCATCCAAGAGGATGCCGATGGCCGCGACACGATCGATGTTGTGAACCCGGCTGACGGCACCGTCATCGGCGCCGTCGTCGCAGGTGGTCCCGCCGACGTCGATCGGGCGGTGGCTGCGGCCGCGGACGCGTTCCACATGTGGTCCACGACGCCGATGTCGCAGCGGATCTCGCACGTGCAGGCGCTCGCCGAGGGGCTAGCGCGCCACCGGGAACACCTCGCCGCGACGTTGAGCTCCGAGATGGGCTCGCCGATCGCGTTCGCGCGCTCCGCGCAGGTCGGGGTCGCCATCGCCGACCTGGAGCGACTAGTCGACGCTGCGCGCGCGCATGTCGAGAGGGAGTCCGTATCGAACTCCCTCGTCGTCTCGGAGCCGGTCGGCGTGGTCGCCGCCATCACGCCGTGGAATTTCCCGCTGCACCAGATCATGCTCAAGGTCGGTGCGGCCGTCCTCGCCGGTTGCACGGTCGTGCTGAAGCCCAGCGAGGTGGCGCCGCTCAACGCCGCGTTCGTCGGAGACATCCTCCGCGAGATCGGTCTGCCCGCCGGTGTGGTCAACATCGTCCACGGCGACGGTATCGGTGTCGGCGCTCCGCTGGCGGAGCATCCGCTGGTCGACATGGTGACCTTCACCGGATCGCGTCAAGTGGGGGAGCAGGTGGCCAGAGCGGCTGCCGGCACGATCAAGAGGGTGGCGCTCGAACTCGGCGGCAAGTCGGCCGCAATCGTGCTCGACGACGCACCGTTGAAGGACTCGGTGCGTGGAGTACTGGCCTCGTGCTTCGCGAACGCCGGCCAGACCTGCGCCGCACAGACGAGAGTGCTGGTTCCCGAGCGGATGCTCGAGGATTGGCAGCGGGCCGCCGTCGAGCAGGCCGTCGCCTGGGCGCCCGGTGACCCGAAGGACGAGAGCACGGCCACCGGCCCGTTGGCCTCTGCTCTGCAGCGCGACAGGGTGCGTGCCCACATCGCCACCGCGATCGAGGAGGGTGCACGCGCTCTCACCGGCGGGCTTGAGGTCGGCGAGCCGACCCCTGGTGGCGCATACGTCCAGCCCACCATCTTCACCGAAGTGACCCCGGGTATGCGGATCTTCCACGAGGAGGTCTTCGGTCCTGTGCTCACGATCACCCCTTACGCTACGGTCGACGAGGCTGTCGACCTGGCGAACGACAGTGTGTACGGCCTGTCGGGCGGCGTGTGGTCGAGCGACCCTCGACGCGCCCTCGATGTGGCACTGCGCATGCGCACGGGCACCGTCGGCATCAACGGTGCCGGCCTCGACGTCGGTGCCCCCTTCGGGGGGTACAAGCAGTCGGGCGTCGGCCGGGAATGCGGTGTGCGCGGGTTCGAGGAGTTCCTCGAACTCAAGTCGGTGATGGGCGCTGCTGCCCTTCACGACGACGGATCGTGATCGGGAAACATACCCGAAACACCCTCGACGCGATCGCATAAAAAGCAATTCATAACATTCAATTAGGTGGAACCCAGCGACGCGGTTCCCTTCAGAGGAGGACACCCATGAGACGCAGCATCGTAGCCGCGGTCGTCGGCGTGACGGCACTCGCCCTGTCCGGTTGCGCCGGCGGAGGGGGAGAAGGTGAGGGCACGCTGGAGAGCGCGAAGATCGCCCTCGCAGCCGACCCCGGTTCGCTCAACCCGATCACGAACGCCACCCAAGCCGGCCAGGAGATCTCCGCCTATCTCTACGAGACCCTGATGTCGTTCGCGCACGGCAAGGAACCCGAGGGTCTGCTCGCCGAGAGCTGGACCGAGTCGACCACAGAGGTGTCGTTCGTGCTGAAAGAGGGCATCCTGTGCTCCGACGGCTCCGAGCTCACGGCTACCGACGTCAAGGCATCCTTCGACTACGCGGCGGACCCCGAGACGGCGTCGCCCTACTCCGGCGTGTACTTCCCGGCCGCCGGGCTCACCGTGACAGCGGACGACGCCTCGAGCACCGTGACCTTCACGAGCGAAGAGCCGCAGAGCTTCCTGCTCAGCAACATCGGCCAGATGCCGGTCGTCTGCGCAGCGGGTGTCGCCGACCCCGCAGGACTCGATGAGACCCCGGTCGGCACCGGTCTCTATACACTCGAGGACTCCTCGCCGGGTCAGTCGTACACGCTCGCCGTGCGCGAGGACTACGCCTGGGGCCCAGACGGGGTGACCGCCAAGACGGAAGGCCTGCCGAAGACGGTCGAGCTCGAGGTCGTCGACACCGAGCCGACGAGGGCCAACATGCTCCTGTCGAATGAGATTCATATCGCCGAGGTCGGCGGCACCGACCGTGACCGCCTGGAAAGCGGCGACCTGTTCACCATCGACGTGCCGGCACGGCCGGGGCTGATGTTCTTCAACCAGGCAGAGGGACGTCCCACGCACGACCTGCTCGTGCGACAGGGCATCGCCTCCGGCGTCGACCGCGACGAGGTGGCGTCGGTCTCGACCGGCGGACGCGGCGAGCTGATGACGGCCCTTGTCTCCTCCTTCACAGCGGTGTGCGTGGGCGCAGACGCCACGACGCCGCTGGTCGGCTTCGACGCCGAGGCAGCGGCCGCGTACCTCGACGAGGCGGGCTGGACGCTCGGGTCCGATGGAATCCGTGAGAAGGACGGCGCGAAACTGTCGCTGACCTTCGTCTACCCCGCCACCGAGGCGCAGTCGGTCGTCGCCGGCATCGAGCTCATCCAGCAGCAGCTGGCCGAGATCGGCGTCGAGGTCACCCCGAGCCCCTCGTCGTCGTACACCGACGTGATCTTCCAGGGCGGTGACTGGGACCTCATCTGGGCTCCGATCTCGACGACGCTGCCGTCCACGTGGGCCGGCATCCTCGCTGGTGAGTTCCCTCCGAACGGCGGCAACTGGACCTATAACACCAACCAGGAGTTCTTCGCCCTCACGGCCGAAGCCCAGCAGCTCGCCGGCGAGGAGAGCTGCGATGCCTGGACCGCGGCGCAGGCATCGGCGATCGGTAACCTCGAGGTGATGCCGTTCGCGGAGTCCACCAGCACCATGTACGGCGCCGGCGTGGAGTTCGAGGTCACGACCAACGGACTGCTGATCCCCACGAGCCTGCGAGGCTAGGAGCTGCATGCTGGACCACGCGTCCGCCAGGACGGATACCGTGGCGGTCTTCCTCCGGAAGCGCCGCCGCGGTAACCCCTGGCTGAGATTCCTCCTCCGCCGCACGACGCGGATGCTGGTGGCGATGTTCGTGATCATCGCGGTGGCGTTCTTCGTGCTCCGGCTCTCCGGCGGCGATCCGGTGCGCGCGGCACTCGGAGCCACGGCGGACGAGGCCGTCGTTCAGGCCAGACGGGCGCAGCTCGGCCTCGACGATCCGCTGCTCGTCCAGTTCTGGAACTACCTCGTCGGCATTTTCCGCGGCGACCTGGGAGCGTCGCTGATCACAGGACGCTCGGTGTCGGATCTCGTGCAGAACAGGCTGCCGGCCACCCTCGAGCTCGCCGGGATCTCGTTCGTCATCGTTCTGCTGGTCGCGGTGCCCCTGGGGCTGGGCATCGCGATCCTTACCCAGGGGAACCGTCGACGGGGCGTCGAGGTCTCATTCACCGGGATCACTGGATTGATTGCCGCGATCCCGGAGTACCTTCTCGGCGTCGCCCTGGTCGTGATCTTCGCGGTGACCCTGCACTGGTTCCCCGTGGCCGGCCGCTCCGGGCCAGCGTCGTACGTGCTCCCCGTGCTCGCAATGACCGTGGCGTCCTGGGCCTCGCTGTCGCGCATCGCTCGCGTCGAGGCGCTCAACACGCTGTCCGACGATTACGTGCGCACCGCACGATCCAAGCGGATACCCGCGGTGTGGGTGTACTTCCGTCACACCCTGCCCAACATGCTGACGGCGACGCTCACCATCGGTGGCACGCTGCTGTCGACCATGGTGGCGTCGAGCGTGCTCGTGGAGAAGGTGTTCAACTGGCCGGGTCTCGGGTCGGCGTTCGTCGACGCCATCGCGACCAAGGACTACGGCATTGTGCAGGGGCTCGCTGTCGTCTACGCCGCCATCATCCTCGTTATCACGCTGGCGGTCGACATCGTGCTGTCGGTCCTCGATCGGCGCACCACCCTCCTGGAGACGACCTGATGCGTTCGTTCCTCGCCTTTCTGCGCAACCCCCTCGCCGCCACCGCCGCGCTGATGGTCGCTGTTCTGGTGTTCCTCGCCTTGTTCGCGCCCGAGATCTGGGGTGCCCAGGCGGCGCAGACCGATACTTCTGCTCTCCTTCAGGGGCCAAGCGAACCGCATCCCCTCGGCACCGACGGTCTCGGGCGCGACATGCTGTTGCGTACCCTGGTCGCGACCCGTCTCTCGCTCGGCATGGCGTTGATCGCGACGGTCATCGGACTCGTGTTCGGTCTGCTCCTCGGAGCGCTGCCCTCGGTGCTCGGCCCGCGGGTGCAGCGTCTGTTCAGCTCGATCATCAGCACGTGGCTCGCCTTCCCGGTGCTGCTCGTAGCGATGCTCACCGTCATCCTGCTCGGACCGAGCTCTGGCTCGGCCGTCATCGCGCTGGGACTCACGATGGTGCCCTCGTTCGCTCGCCTCGCCCAGACCCTGTCGTCCCGTGTCGGCGGGTCTGAGTACCTCGCTGCCGCGCGAATGATGGGCGTCTCCCGCGCGCGACAGTTCACGCGCTACGTGCTGCCCAACATCGCCGAGCCCATCATCGTCAACGTCACGCTGTCGATCGGTGGCGGTCTCCTCGCCCTGTCGAGCCTGAGCTTCCTCGGCGTCGGTGTTCAGCCGCCGGACTTCGACTGGGGCCGGATGCTCAGTGAAGCGTTCGACCAGGTTTACACCAACCCGGCCGCCGTCGTCGGCCCCGGCGTCGCCGTCGTGTTCGCCGGCGTGGCCTTCGGCACCCTCGGCGAGTCCCTCGCCGCGCACCTGCGCAGCCACGGGCGCGGGTCAGTGCTCTCGCGGCGCCGCCTCGGACCACCGCCGCGTGTGGCCGATCGCGAACAGATCGGCGACGACCGTGCTCTGCTGAGGGTCGAGGGACTCTCGGTCGCGTTCCCTTCGGCAACCGGCTGGGTCCGCCCGGTGCAGGACGTCAGCTTCTCGGTCGCACCGGGCGAGATTGTCGGCGTGGTCGGAGAATCCGGCAGCGGCAAGTCAGTCGCGCTCATGGCGGTCGCGCAGCTCTCTGCCGCGGGTGCCGCGGTGACAGCCCGGACGCTGCGCTTCGACGGCGATGACCTGCTCGACCTCCCGCGCGCCGACGTGAAGAAGCGCCTCGGTACGAAGATGGGCATCGTCTTTCAGGACTCCCTCACCGCTCTCAATCCCGCGTTGCGAGTGGGGACGCAGCTCGGCGAGATCCCTCACTTCCACGGGAGAGACACCCGGGCGGACGCGCATCGGAAGGCGGTCGATGCCCTGAGGGACGTTGCAATCGACGAGCCGGAGCGGCGCTCCCGGCAGTTTCCGCACGAATTCTCCGGAGGCATGCGTCAGCGCGCACTCATCGCGATGTCGCAGATCGGCAAGCCGCGGCTCATCATCGCCGACGAGCCGACGACCGCCCTCGACGTCACGGTACAGCAGCGCGTCCTCGCGCTGCTGCGTCGAGAGTGCGAGCGGACGGGAGCGGCCGCCATCGTCGTTTCGCACGACATCGCCGTGCTCGCCGAGCTGTGCCAGCGCATCCTCGTCATGTACGCGGGCCGGATCGTCGAGGACGTCGACGTGCGCCTGCTCGCGACGCCAGAGAAACTCGCGCACCCGTACACCAGAGCGCTCACCGAGTCACTGCCCGACGTCGACACCGACCGCACGCAGCCCCTTGCGACGATCCCCGGTGAGCCACCCGACCTCTCGCTGCCGATGGTGGGCTGCGGCTTCGCCGCGCGCTGCCCCTTCGCGACCGAGCGTTGCATGACAGAGGCGCCCCTGATGAGTGATCACATCCACGGGGGACGCGTGGCGTGCTGGCACCCGCAGGACGGCGTGCCGATCGACGGCATCCTCGGCGATCCGCTCGTGCTCAACACCGGCTCGAACGCCCAGGAGGTGCGCTGATGGCCGAACTCGTCGTCGAGGACCTCGTCGTGACGTTCGGGCACGGTAACTCGTCGTTCAATGCCGTCGACGGTGTGTCGCTGACCGTACCTCACGGCAGTATCGTCGGGCTCGTCGGCGAGTCCGGCTCAGGCAAGTCGACCATCGCGCGCGTCATCGCGGGGCTCCAGCCGGCGACGGCGGGACGGGTGCTGCTCGACGGTGCCGACCTGCGGCCCGCCGCCGGGCGCCGGCGGCTCACCCGCGCCCGCGACGTGCAGATGATCTTCCAGGATCCGTATTCGTCGTTGAATCCGCGCATGACCATCGGCGCCACACTCGACGAGGCTCTGGCGTTGCACGGGTCGGGCGGCGCCCGTAAGCGCGCCGAGGGCGTGCGCGAGCTGCTGCGTCTGGTGCGGCTCAAGCCGGGCGCGATCGATCTGTACCCGTCACAGCTTTCCGGCGGTATGCGGCAGCGCGTGGCCATCGCCCGGTGTCTCGCGGTGAAGCCTCGGCTCATCATCGCCGACGAGATCACGTCGGCGCTCGACGCGTCAGTGCAGGGCGCGGTTCTCAATCTGGTGCGCGACCTGCAGCGTGAGCTGGAGCTGTCCGTGCTGTTCATCACCCACAACCTCGCAGCCGTGCGTTACATCGCCGACACGACGGCTGTGATGCGCAAGGGACGCATCGTCGAGCACGGCGATGCCGATGCGATCGTCTCGAATCCGCAACATTCGTACACGCAGTCCCTGGTCGGTGCCATTCCGCGCATCCGGAACGCGGGGACCGATCACCTCCTGCGCGCGATCGGGGCCTGATAGATGCCGTTGCTCGACGACGCCCGCACCCTGCTGCCCGAGCTCGTGGAGCTGCGCCGCAGCATCCACGCCGATCCCGAGCTCGGCCTCGACTTGCCGCGCACGCAGCAGCGCGTGCTCGACGCCCTCGCGCCCCTGGACCTAGAAACCACTTTGGGAGCGACGCTGAGCTCGGTCGTCGCCGTCGTGCGGGGAGCGCATCCCGGGCCGACGGTGCTGCTGCGCGCCGACATGGACGCGTTGCCGCTCGCGGAGGCCACAGGACTTGACTACGCCGCGACAGGCGAGCGCATGCACGCCTGCGGACATGACATGCACGTGGCCGGCCTCGTCGGCGCCGCCCATCTGCTGGCAGCTCGTCGCGAGGAGCTGCACGGGGACGTGCTGCTGATGTTTCAGCCCGGTGAAGAGGTCGGCGACGGAGCCAAGAGGATGCTCGACGAAGGGCTGCTCGACGTCACCGGATCGCGACCGGTCGCCGGGTACGGAATCCACGTGGTGCCCGGCGACTACGGTGTGTTCTCCACCAGACCTGGACCCCTCATGGCTGGGGCGATCGAGGTCGAGATTACGATCACCGGATCCGGCGGGCATGCGTCGGCGCCGCACCTGACTCGGGATCCCGTGCCGGCGGCGGCCGAGCTGGTCACCGCTCTTCAGACGTTCGTGACGAGGCGCTTCGACGTTCTCGATCCCGTCGTGCTCAGCGTCACCCAGCTGCACGCGGGCGGTGCGGCCCGCAACATCATCTCTGACACCGCCGCCCTGGTCGCGTCGGTCCGTGTGCTCTCGCACGAGTCCAGCGCGCGGGTGCGCCAAGAACTGCCCGCCCTCGCCGCCGCGATCGCCGCCGCGCACGGTTGCACCGCCGAGACGCTGGTGACGGTGCTGTGCGCGCCGACTGTGAATGATGCGAGCGCCGTCGAGCACGCGCGCACCACGCTGCGCGAGTTGTTCGGCGAGGAGCGGGTGTGGGAGACGGTGAATCCGGTCATGGGGTCGGAGGACTTCTCGTTCGTGCTCGAGCAGGTGCCGGGGGCGTTCCTGTTCCTGAGGGCCACGCCGGCCGATGTCGATCTCGACACCGCTGCTCCCAATCACTCCCCTTACGTCCTGTTCGACGACGCGGTGCTCGCCGACCAGGCGGCGGCCCTCGCGTCCCTGGCGCTGGATCGGCTCACAGGCTGAGGCGCTCGTCGGCGAGAAGGGGCGACGATCTGCCGGCGCTCGGCCGGGGCCACGGTCGTCATCGTGTGAGGAAGATGCGAAGGTCGGCGTTGAGTCGCGCCGACACCTCGGCGTCGCTGTACATCATGTGCCCCGCTCGGTACCAATGCGATGTGGCGCGCTCGCGGGGGATGTCCCAGTGGCGGAGCAGGTGATCCGCGCTGCCGACAGTGGTCAAGGCGTCGTAGATTCCCGTGCCGATGAACACGCGACCGCGCGTGTTCTGCTTCATCCATCTCGACAGCCGCGCCGGATAAGGGTAGGTGTGGAAGGGAGAGGGCCGGCCGTAGGTGGGGAAGAGGTCTCCTCCGCGCTCGTTCCACTGCCATTCGCGCCCGGCGTGGGGGTCGACGGCCCGGTACGGCCGTTCCGACACGGTGTCGAAGAGCCGGCGCATCAGCTGCTGCAACCCAATCGCGTAGCGCGGGGAGAGGGCGATGTCGGCGGCGTCCATGTCCAGCTCGCCCGCCGCGCGATCGGCCGACCGCGCCCAGTACCGGCCGTCGGTCACGCCGAGAGTGCGACCAGGCAGCAGCCGTGAGCGGAACTCCTGCTTGCTGATCCAGAGCCGGGAGGCGATGAGCTCGGATGCCGGAATGCCGATCATCGCCGAAAGACGTTCGGCGAGCTCCGCCAGCTGAGTCAACGGCAGTCCGTCGCCCTGAAGCATGGCGAGGGCGAGGTCACTGCGCGCGAACTCGAGCGCAGCGGCGACGGCTTCTTCCGCCGACGGGTGCTCTCTTGAGCCGCGCCCGTGGTACCAGGCCGTCGCGGCCTTGTACGGCAGGTTCGCCAGCGCGCCGATGATGCTGCCCGGCCGGTCGAAGGTCTCCTGGATGTTCACAGCCTGTCCGAGCAGCACTAGTCCGTTCAGGGGAGCGGCGGTGCCATGATCCGAGGTCGCCAGGAACACCGCGCGCTGTGTGCCGTAGCTTTCTCCGAGAAAGAACTTCGGCGCGTCCCACCGGTCGTGCGTGTTCACCCACTGCGAGATAGCGACGGCGATCGCGTCGGCATCGGCCTCGACCGAACGGAACTTCGAGGCGTCCGCCCCCTCGTCGTACGCGCCGAACCCGGTGCCCGGCGCATCGAGGAAGACCAGGTCGACGGCGTCGAGGATGGTCGACGGGCTCTCCTCGATCCCGTAGGGTCCGAGACCGTCGTCCGCGAGGTCCACGGGGATGCGTGCACGGAAGGGCCCGATGCCGCTGAGATGCAGATATACCGATGAGACTCCGGGGCCGCCGTTGGTGAGGAAGAGCACAGGTCGGGTGCGGTCGCCGTCGACGACGTAGCTGAAGGCCGACATCGTGCCGGCGGCGGGGCCGTCCGGGAGGCGCAGCGGCAGCTGCTCGAGGCGCGCGACGACGTCGAGCTCGCCGATGCGGAGAGTTGCCTCTCGCTCGATCATGATTGTGAGGTCGCGTCCCGGTAGAAGTCGTCGAGGTCGCGTTTCATCCTCTCGACGACGTGCTCGTCGACGAAGGTCATGTGCCCGGACTCGTAGAACTCGTACCGGATGTTCTCGCGCAACGACGGGGCGAGGTAAAGCTGTGCGACGTCGAGCTCGGGGCCGAAGAACGGGGTGGCGAGGTCGTAGTAGCCGCCCATGACGAAGACCTGGAGGTTTGGGTTGCGACGCACAGCGGCCGACAGGTCGAGTGAGACGTCGGGGACGAGTTGCGGGGCGTCGATGCCCGGCGCCTTGTGCGTCCAGTCCCATGCCCGCGAGATGGGCATGTTGTGCAGGTGGCGGTAGTGCAGTTCGCTCACGTACCCGATGTCGTCCACGAGGTGAGATCGGAAGGTCGACAGGTGCGCACTGTTCACCCCGGCTGTTGCGGCGTCGTCGGTGGCAGGGTCGTGCGAACCGTTCCCGACGACGTACTGGTGCTCAGCGGTGAAGCGCGTGTCGAAGCGGCCGATCACGCGGCCCTCGTCGGCGAGCAGTGCGTATCGGTACTGCTCCATGCCGATGCGGAAGTGGTGCTTCTTCAGGTATCCGGGGTCGAGCCCGATGAGAGCACCCATGCGCTCAGCGACGGTGTCCTCGACGTCCGGCGGGATGCGGTCGCCGCGCAGCAGCGCCTCGGCGAAGGGACCCAGAGCGAACTCTCTCGCCTCATCGAGCAGCGGGGCGAGCGCGGTGTGCGACGTGCGCGCCCTGCCGTGGTACCACGCCGCCGCCGCGTACGAGGGCAGGAGATTGATGTACTGCCGCGGGCCCCCGAGATGGCTCTCTCCCCAGTTGAGCATGGTCGACAGCAGCACCACGCCGTTGAAGTCGAGCCCCTGATTCTGCAGGCGGTGTACGAGCGAGGCGGCGCGGGTGGTGCCGTAGGACTCGCCGAAGAGGAACCGCGGCGCGTTCCAGGAGTTGGTGATGGTGAGCCAGCGAGTGATGGCCTTCGCGAACGCATCGACGTCCTGGTCGACACCCCAGAGCTGGTCGGGGGTCGCGTCGCCGAGCAGCCGCGAATATCCGGTGCCCGGAGCGTCGATGAAGACGAGATCGGAGACGGCGAGCAGCGTGTGCGGGTTGTCGCCGGTGACGTAAGGGGCAGGCGGCGTCGCCAAAGGGGTGTTGGTGGGCGTGCGCTTGGGACCGAATCCGCCGATGTTGAGCCAGAGGCTTGCCGAGCCGGGACCGCCGTTGAACAGGAACGTCACCGGGCGCGGCGAAGCCTGCTCATCACGCGGGGCGACGTAGGAGGTGTAGAAGACGCTGGCCAGGGGGCGGTGGTCGTCGTCCCTCACGATCACCGTTCCGGCGCCCGCCTCGTATTCGAGCGCATGGTCCTTGGTGGAGAGTTTGTGACGTCGAGCGGTGAATGTCTCGACGTGCGACGAGTCTTGCGGCTCCGGTTCGTTCAAAGCACTTCCTCACCAATAAAGCAATTGAATACAGCTATTTCTATTTCTATCAGTGATCCTCCCGCAACGACAACCAAGCGAAAAGGAATGCGGTATCAGATCCTGATTCAGGCTCGGCGGGGTCAACGCGGCCGGCCCACGCGGCCGCGTGCGTGCCATTGCGATGGGGACTGCCCTCTTCGCGCCGCGCGTCCGGCGAGCGCAATAGTCACGATGTCCAGCGCCAGCGACACACTCAACAGCGGCAGGATACCCGGCGGGGTGACGCTCGCGGCTGCCTGACACTACCCTGAATCCCATCCGCTGACAGGCACCCCGCATCGAAGGAGATCGGCGATGAGACCACTGCGCTACGCGATCAACGTCACGCTCGACGGCTGCGTCCATCACGAGGCGGGCGTCGCTCCGGACGAGGAGCTGATGCGCTTCTGGACGGCCGACATCGAGCGAGCTGACGCGCTGCTGTACGGCAGGGTGACGTACCAGATGATGGAATCGGCGTGGCGGCGTCCCGTTTCGGGACCGTGGCCCGACTGGATGCAGGAGTGGGAGGTCCCGTTCGCCGAGGCGATCGACAGGGCGCCGAAGCACATCGTCTCGAGCACGCTGACCGCGGTCGACTGGAACGCCGAGCTGGTGCACGGCGACCTGGGCGACGCCGTTCGGCGCCTCAAAGAGCAGCCGGGCGAGGGCCTGTCGGTCGGCGGCGTGACACTTCCGCTGGCGTTGGCCGACCTGGGGCTGATCGACGAGTACATCTTCGTCGTGCATCCGGTTCTCGCCGGCCACGGTCCGCGACTGCTCGACGGCCTGCGCGGACGCACCCGGCTGGAAGCCGTCGATCGGCGGGAGTTCCGCTCGGGCGCGGTCGCGAACACGTATCGTCCCGTCGAATGACCTAGCGAGGCGAGGACGCGGCCCCATCGTCGACCGCGTCAGGTGGCCAGCGCGGATGCCGCGCCACCGCCACCCGCGCCCGAAGCGTCGTCAACACTCGCGATTCATCCGCATCCAGCCCCAGCGCCCGCGCCAGCTCGAGCGCGAGCATCGCGTGCCCGTCTGCGTTCGGATGGAACGCGTCGTCGAGCAGCCCCCACGGATGCCCCTCGTTGCCTGGTCCGGTGCCCTCGGCGAACGCCGAGAACGCCGCGTGCTGATCGACCAGCAGCGCACCTTCCGCCGCCGCCACGTCGCGGGCCGCCTGGGCGAACTCGCCGATCCGCTCCCGGTCGGGCGCGCGCAGCAGGTCGACGGTCGGCGGCGTCTGCAGCACGGGTATCGCGCCGAGCGCCCGTACCCGAGACACGAACTCCACCAGAGACCGGGAGAACTCGGCCGCCTTCACGATCGGATCCAGCCACACGGTGGTGCAGTCGTTCGTGCCGATCATGAGGGTCACGACGTCGGGCCGCCACGCGGCGACCCGACGGTCGAAGTCGTCCAGAATCAGCTGCGCCCGCCACCCGGTGATCGCGGTGTTGATCACGATGTCCTGCACGCGGCCCAGGTCGCCGCGGATCAGCTCGTGCAGGTGCTCGACGTAGCTCCGCGCACCGCGGGTGTGGATCAGCCCATGGGTGATCGAGTCGCCCGTCATCACCCACGTCACCGGCGCACCCGAAGCCAGCAGCGACGCCAGACGGGTCCGATCGTCGACCAGAGCCACCTCGCTCAACGAACCGTCAGCTCGACGTCGATGAATCGCGGGCGGTAGATCGTCGCGTCGTCGTACACGTCGCCGACGTTGTCGAAGGTGTTCACGTTGTAGGTCACCAGCAGGCGGTTGCCCTGCCGCATCTCGGGATGCTCGTGTGCGTTGTACGTGAACACGTCGGCGTCGCCGTAGCTGCCGAACAGCCCGGTCTCCGGTGTGCGGTACAGCTCGACGCCCTCGGTGAACGGACCCATCGGCGAGCACGAGGTGCGCGCCACGATGCGGGTGCTGAACAGCTCGGACGTGTCCTGCGTGACCATCAGATACCCGTCGCGGAAGCGCGAGACGCTGAACTCGTTGGCCACGTAGGGCGCCACCGGCACGGCATCCGCCTCATCGGCCGACCAGCCCGCACCGTCCCAGAAGGTCCATTCGCCCGCCAGCCCCGACCCGTCGACCGTGCGTGCGACGTGCGCCGAGCGCACGCCGTCATAGTCGGCGATGCCGTAGATGTAGGTGGTGCGCCCCTCCTGCAGGGTCCACGAGCCCCAGTTGATGCCGGTGGCCGAGGGCAGGTTGGCGATCGACTCGAGCTGCAGCGTGTCGCCGTCGAGGGTCGCGAGCCGGTTCGCGCTCCAGCCCCAGTCCCACTGCCCCGGACCGAAGCGCGTGAACTGCAGCAGCGGCACCTGCACGCTGCCGTGCTTTCCCGAGGCCGGATCACCGATCCAGTACCAGCGTCCGTCGTCCTCGGGCGGCACGATCGATTCGGGAGCATCCGCCGTGCCGCCGGTGACCGTGTCGAACCCCTTCGCGCTCTGCACGACGATCGACTGGTTCACGAACGCCGAGTCGGTGGGCCGCGAGCCGTCGGGGTTCACGGTGCCGAGGAACGTGTCGCTGAAGAACCAGCCGGTGCGACCGCCGCCGAGCGGCAGCGAGTAGGTGCTGTCGGCACCCGTCCACTCACCGCCCGTTTCCGCGTAGGTGCGGAAGTCGTCGGTGAGGCCCTGGTTCACGGATGCCGTCGCGGTCAGCGTCCGGTCGACCAGCGAGCACTGCCCATCGGTGCGCGACGCGGGCACGGTCGCGCTCGCCGGCGCGGCGAGCAGCACGCCCGCACACACGGATGCCGCGGCAAGGCCGACGGCGGCAAGAATTCTTCTGTTCATCTCGATCACTCCTTCGTGTTGAGAACTGCGTCGTGTGGAGAACCGCCTGCTTCGCGAGAAACCACATTCCGCACGAGACACCCGCTCAGACGTGGTTTGCCATGCCAGAAGTGGTTTCTCGCCAAGGGGGCGCGGGGGTGCGAGGTCGGGGCGCGAGGCGGCGCGGGGGTCGGGGCGCGAGGGGCCGGCGGGCGCGGGGGCGAGGCGCGAGGGGCCGGCGACGCCCGGATGCCGTCACACCTCGATCACCCGGCCGGAGGCGTCGATGTCGTAGGTGTGCGCGCCGACGGAGAGGCCGCGCAGCGCGGCATCCGGGTCGAGGGCGGCGACGCATCCGGATGCCGTGACCGTGCCGTCGGCATCCACCGACACCCCGAACAGCCCCTCGATCACGAGCTCGATCCACGCGCCCGACGACGAGCATGCCCAGTCGATGATGTACGGCAGCTGCGGGGGCGCCTTGCGGGCGCCGCCGTTGATGCTCGGCACCGCCTCGTCGACGAAGTGCGCCTGACCCATCGGACCCTGATTCGCCGTGCGGGCCAGTCCTTCGATCCACGCCGTGAGCACCTCGGGCGCGCCCAGGGCGGCCAGCGCGCGCCCGGCATCGGCGGGCCAGGCCGGGTAGGCGCCGTTCCACTGGTGGTCGGGGCGCACGCTGTAGCTCGCATCGGCATCCCAGGGCGAGAGCGCGCGCATCCAGTTCTCGGTCTGCAGCTCGCGCACGAAGAAGTCCACCATCTCGGCGCGCACCGTAGGTTCCAGGTCATCGGCGATCGTCGTGCCGACCACGCTGAAGTCGTAGCAGTGCCGCACGGGCAGTCGGCTGCCGTCGGGCTGCCCCGTCGCGAACACGCCCGTGCCAGGCAGGTAGCGGTCGATCACCGCGGGCAGCAGCGCGTCGGCGTCGCCCCGCAGCGACGATGCCGCCCCGTCGTCGCCCTGCAGCGCGGCGAGGCGGGCAGCCGTGCGCATGCTCCACACGTTCGCGGCGTTGAGGCCGGCGACCTCGTGCGTGTACGAGCTGACGCACTCCAGCAGGTTGTCGATCTCGCCGTAGTCGGCGAGCGGGCTGTCGCGCTGCAGCTCCTTCCAGGCGGTGGCCCACTGCCGCACCGACTCCGCCACCGAGACGTCCCCGACGATCTCGTCGAGGAAGCCGACGTCTCCGGTGAAGCGCACGTAGTCGTGCACCAGCCGGGTCATGGCGTAGTCGTTCACCGAGTACCAGCGTCCGACCGGCCCGCCGGTGAGCGACGAGGTGCCGAAGTGCGAGTGGATGTCGAGCGAGATCCAGTGCTTCAGCTGGCGGCGCATCTCGGCGGGGTCGAGCAGCGCGTGGCTGACTGAGCTCAGGCTGTAGTCCCAGATGAACGTCGTCGTGCCCCAGTAGTTGGGCATGAGGGTGTCGTACGAGCGGCCCAGCACGTTGCCGGCGAAATCGCGGCGGAACCAGATCAGCCCGAGCGCCGCCCACCAGTACAGCCGGCGCAGGGGCTCTGAGTTCGTCTGCAGCACCGGCAGCGCACCCGAGAACTCGGCGTCGTCGGGGTCGAAGGCCGCGCGCAACTGGCGGTTCCAGAACTCCTCGGATGCCGCGATCGCCCCGGGCACATCGGCGGCCACCGCGTCGTAGGCGTTGCGAGCATCCGCCTCCGAGGCGCCGACCGCCTGCACGTAGTGCGCGCTCGCCGCGCCTCCGGCCGGCACGGTCAGGGCGATGCGCAGCTCGCCGCCGCGCCCGTTGCCGCCGATGCCGGTGTCGAAGGCGTCGGGCAGCTCGGCGACGCCGCTCAGCGCCGCCTCTCCGCCGCGGATGCCCTGGATGCTCCACGCGGCGGCATCCGTCGACGAGAACACCAGTGTCTCGTCGTGAACGGTCGCGTTGTTCCGTGATGACGGCGACTCGGCATCCAGCCACGCCGCCGCCGATCGCGTCACGCGGGCGGTCGCCGACAGCGAGAGCCGCACCTCGCGCTCGGCATCCGACCGCACCTCGATGTCGATCGCCACCGCCGTGCGCCCCGGTACGCACACGGTCGTGGTGCAGATCTGCAGCCCGTCGACCGTGGCGCTGCGCACCACCCGATCCGGCCGCCACTCGTGCGTCACCGGCACGCCGTGCGAGGCGAAGAGCCGCCCGTCGACGAACAGCACCGCGGTCTGGGTGAGTCCCTGCGACACGGGCGGGAACTGCACGGCCGACAGGGCGGTGAGGTCGTGATCGACGCGCACCGTGCCGAGCATGTTGGTCAGGCCCGCGGGCGCGATCATGTCGTCGAAGTGGTGCGTGACCGGGTCGGCGGCGAGGTCGTCGACCGTGGGGATGGTGGGGAGCATCATGCCTTTCGAGTGGACTTTTCGGAGACGGGGGTGTCAGTACTGGCCGAGCGCCAGTCCCTTGGCGAAGAACCTCTGGGTGCACAGGAACAGCACCACGGTGGGCAGCGACACCAGGATCGCCGCGGCGAGCACGGTCGACATCTGCGCTCCGCCGTAGGTGCTCTGCATGCCCGAGAGAGTGGTGACGATCGGCCGGATGTCGTCGCTCTGGGTGAGCGTGAGCCCGAGCAGCAGGTCGTTCCACACGAACGTGGCCTGAAGGATGAAGATCGCGACCAGCGCGCTCGACGCCATCGGCAGGTACATGCGGGTGAAGATGCGCCAGGTGGTGGCGCCGTCGAGCACGGCCGCCTCGAAGGTGGAGTGCGCGACGCCGGTGAAGAAGTTGCGCATCACGAACGCCGAGAACGGGATCGAGATGGCGGTGTAGATGATCACCATGCCGACCCGGGTGTCGAACACCCCCGCCCGCGAATAGGCGTCGAACAGCGGCAGCAGGATCATCTGCAGCGGGAACACGGTGCCGCCGAAGATGAGCACGAACCACGCGAAGCCCCGCTTGAGTCGCAGGGCGACGATCGCGAACCCGGCTGCGGCGCCGACGAGCACGGCGATGAGCGGGGAGAGCACGGCGTACAGCAGGGTGCTCAGCACGCTGCTGCCGAGCCCGGAGAGGTTGACGGCCTCGGCGAAGTTCTCGAACAGGTGGAAGTCGGTCGGCACCCACGACAGCTTCGAGGTGAAGGTGGTGGGGTCCTTCATCGCGTTGACGACGAGCAGATAGGCGGGAAGCAGCCAGAGGATGCCGAGGATGACGAGCACGACCGTGCGGATGATCTTTCCCATGGTCACACCTCGTTCTTCGGCGACAGCTGCTGGCGCAGGTAGAGCACGGATGCCACGAGCGTGACGACCGAGAGGAACACGGCGATCGCCGAGCCGAGGCCGTAGTCGCTGTTGACGAAGGTCTCTTTGTACATGGTCAGTGCGAGGGTCTCGGAGACGGTGCCCGGACCGCCCTTGGTCATGCCCCAGACGATGTCGAAGGTCTTCAGGCTGGCGACGATCGAGAGGCCGACGACGACCGCGGTGAGCGGCCGCAGCATGGGCCACAGGATGCTGCCGAAGAGGCGGATGCCGCCGGCGCCGTCGATCCGCGCCGCCTCGAGCGGCTCCTTGGGGATCGCCTGCAGGCCGATCGTGAACAGCAGCGCATTCACGCCGACGCCCTGCCAGGACGAGGCGATGATCATGACGACCGTGTTGAGCGGAGCATCCAGCAGCCAGCGCGGCGGATCGGCGATGCCGAACACCGCGAGGGCCTGGTCGAGCGCGCCGCCGGAGGAGAGGATGAACGACCAGACCACGCCGACGCCGATGCCGGAGAGGGCGTAGGGGATGAGGAAAGGAAGGCGCAGCCAGATTCCGCCGCCGAGGTTCCAGGTGAGCAGGGCGACGCCGAGGCCGATGCCGACCGGGATGATGAGCGTGCCGATCACCCACAGCAGCGTGTTCAGCACGGAGCCGGTGAAGTCGCCGTCGGTGAACATCTCGACGTAGTTGTCGAACCCGATCCAGTCGGGGTCGCCCAGGCCGTTGTACCGCGTGAAGCTGAGGAACACCGTCCACAGCAGCGGCAGGTACAGCAGCACGGCGACGAGGATCACGCCCGGGGCGATGAAGCCCCGGGCGGACCACTGGTACGGCGTCTTGGAATGCGCCATCCGGTGCTTACTCCTGCTCAGCCCAGTACTCGTCGGCCACGGCCTGGATCTTCTCGAGGTACGGCATCGGGTCACCCGGGTTGGCGTTGAACGCACCGAACTGCTCGATGGCCACGGTCACGATCTCGGTGGGCATCGCCTCGAAGAAGCGGTCGTACAGCTGGTAGTCGTCGCCGGCGATCTCGGTGCCGAGCTCGGCCAGCGCGGGGTCGGAGACCGTGGCCTTGGGGTTGAAGGCCACGTCGCCGTGCGCCTTGTTCCACGCGGTCTGCGCGTCGGCCGACATCCACCATTCCGAGTAGGCCAGGCCCAGATCGCGCTGCGACGAGCTCTCGGCCACGCAGATGGGGCCCGACTCGACGGCGACCGGGGTCTTGTCGAGGTCAGGGTTGACCGCCGGGATGGCGAACATGCCGTAGTCGTCGGCGCTCATGCCGGCGCCGGCGAGGTTGCCGGCGTAGAAGGTGCCGAAGTTGATCATGGCGAAGTCGCCCTGCTTCAGGCCGACGGCGGGGTCGGTCGAGCTGCCCGCGTCGCTGAACCAGCCCTTCTCGTGCTCGTCGAGCCAGATGTTCATCACGTCGACGATCTCGGGGTCGGTGTACTTCACGTCACCCGTGGTGAGGCCTTCGTACAGCTCGGGGTCGGTCGAGGCGACCAGGTGCTGGAACCACTGGAACGTGAACAAGATGCTGGTCTGGTAGTACGGCGTGACGCCGGCGTCCTTCAGAGTGGCGGCGACGTCGTTCAGCTCGTCCCACGTGGTGGGCACCTCGACGCCGTTCTCGTCGAAGATCGGCTTGTTGTAGAACATGATCCAGTAGGCGATGTTCATCGGCACGCAGTACTGCTTGCCGTCGAAGGTGTAGCCCTTGGCGAGGTCTGCGCTCACCCAGCCCTCGTCGATCGCCTTCTGCCAGATGTCGCTCGTCTCGGCGACCAGGCCCTCGTCGACGAGCTGCTTGAGCGAGTCGCCGGTGTGCCAGGTGAACAGGCCCGGCGACTTGTTCGTGCGGAACGACTGCTTGATGAACGCGTCGTACTGGTTGGCGTCGGAGTAGCCGGTGGTCTTCAGGGTGATGTCGACGTCGCCGCCGCTCGTGTCGTTGAGCGATTCGAAGTCGGGCTTCCAGGCGGCCTTGTCGGTGTAGAAGTTGAGCGTGCCGGTGGTCTCGCCGCCGTCTGCGCCGCCGCCATTGCCGCCCCCTCCGGAGCAGCCGGTGAGGGCGACTGCAGCGAGGACGAGTCCGGCCGCAGCGGCGGCGATGGTGCGTCGCGCGATCATGTCAGAACTCCCTTGTTCGTTGTTCATTCGTTGGTATCGTTACCAAAAATCTGGGTTCACGCTACCAAGGTGATGGATGCGGTGCAAGAGTCTCGTCGTCTTCGAGGCGAGACCGTGATGCGGTGTTCAGTTGTCGGCTTACTCGTCGCCGGTGCGCGAGCCGCGCACGTAGGCCTTGACGGTGGCGAGGCGCTCGCTGCGGGTGTGCTCGGTGCGTTCGATGCGATACCGGCCCACGGATGCCGGCACGATGAACGTCTCGGCGTAGTGCACGACGAACGGCTCGAAAGCATCCGTCGGGCTGACAACGCGCGCCTCGTCACCCTCCACGAGGTTGAGCACGTTGACGGTGCCGTCGGTGTCGTGGTCGGCCGCCTCGGTGAACCAGTGCCGGCGGGTCTCGATGAACTCGAGCGCGTGAAGGCCGGTGCGCTCCTCGACGACGTCGCCGTCGTCGCGGATGGTCTCGACCTGGTCGAGCAGGTTCTCGTGCACCCAGTCGGTGTCGCGCTCCCATTGGATGTTGCGGGCGCCGTGATCGAGGTGCACGGGGCGGGGGATGCCGTCGAGCCCGACGCGGCCCCAGTCCCACAGCTTGAAGGTGAAGATGAACGGTGTGGCCGAGATCTCGAGCACCATCGAGTTCGCACCGGAGCAGTGCACGGTGCCGGCGGGGATCGCGAAGTGGTCGTGCTTGCGGGCGGGGAAGGCGTTCACGTACTCGTCGGCGGGGAACGGATGCTCGCCGTCCTGCGCGCGGGCGAGGTCGCGCAGCATCCGGTCGCGGTCGATGCCGGTCTTCGTGCCGAGGTACACCACGGCGTCGTCGCCGGCGTCGAGCATGTAGTAGCTCTCGTCTTGCGTGTAGTGCATGCCGAAGGTGTTCTGGATGTAGTCGGTGAGCGGGTGCACCTGCAGGCTGAGGTTGCCGCCGTCCATCGTGTCGAGAAAGTCGAAGCGGATGGGGAACTCGGCGCCGAAGCGCGAGAACGTCTTGGCGCCGAGCAGCTCGACGGGCTGCGAGAAGACGAGGTCGAGAGAGGGGATCTCGATCACGCCGCCGTCGCCCTCGAGCAGCAGTGAGTTCTCTTCTGGTACGCAGTCGAAGCACCAGGCGTAGTTGTCTTTCGAGGGATCGAGCCCGATGAGGTTCTTCATCCACTGCCCGCCCCAGACACCGGGGTCGAAGAACGGCACCACGCGGAACGGGCGGGATGCGGCGTTCGCGAGGGCGGCGCGGAAGGCGTCGCCGGTGATCATGCCGGCCTCGTGCTCGTGCTTCTCGGCCGGGGCGATCGCGTTGCCGTCGACCACGAAGTCGACCGTGTCGAACAGCGTGCGCTTGTGCCGGTCGGCGACCCGCCACTCGACGAAGAAGCCGCGCTTGTACTTGCGCAGGTTGTCTTCGTTCGCGTTGTCGGCGCGCCAGTTGGGGGCGCCGGCGCGCTGGCGCAGCTGGATCTCCCACCGGGCCATGTCGACGAGCACCGTGACGGGGTTGCTCTTGAGTCGGTCGCGCAGGAGAGCGGCGCCCCAGCCGATCACGATGGTGTTGGTGGAGACGCTCGCGGCGAGGGCGTCGAGCTTGTCGGCGTCGTAGAAGTCAGGAAGGGTGTAGTGGCTCATCACGCCGAAGACGCGGTCGTCGGTGAGGTTCTGCGCGATGAGCTCTTCGATCTCGGCGACCGGGCGGGCTGCCTGCTCGACGTCGAGGATCTGCCAGTCGGGCAGGACGCTCTTGATCTCGGTCGTGAGCGCGGGCTCGTCGGTGCCGGGGTAGGTGTCGACGAGGATGACGGATGCTCGCCGCTGCGCGGCATCCGCGACCGCCTTCCACGCTTCCGCTCCGCGGAGGATGCGCTCGCCGGTGGGCAGCGGCACGGTGGGCTGGGTGTCGTAGCGACCCCGCAGGGTGTGGCCTTCGTGCATGTCGCTGATCGGGGTGGTCACTGGTCCTCCTGGTCTTCGGGGGAGCGTGTCGCGCGGGGGGCGAGCACGCTGAGGCCGCGGGCGACGGACAGCTCGGGCTCGGGTGGCACGACGAAGCGCGGTGGTGTGATCGACGGCCACACGTGTGCGCGCACGTAGGTCTCGATGGGTTCGCGCACCGCGTCGCCGGCGCGCAGGATGCCGCCCGAGAGGATCACGACCGACGGGTCGTACATGTGGACCAGCGTGACGACGGTCGCGCCCCACACGTGCAGGAAGCTGTCGCGGACGCCGGCGTGAACGTCGCCGACGAAGAGGTCGCGGATGGCGAGGTCGCGATGGGTCTGCGCGAGCGCCCAGGTGCTCGCGAGTGCTTCGCCGCAGCCGATGTTGCCGCAGGGGCAGGTCGGTCCATTGATGTCCGTGGTGACGTGCCCGCCCAAGATGCCGGCGTGCCCGGAATGCCCGCGCAGCGGAAAGCCATCGATCATCGCCGCCGTGCCGATGCCGGTGCCGAGGGTGACGAGCACCGCGTCTCGAGTGCCCGCGGCGCTGCCGGTGGTGGTCTCGCCAACGAGGGCCGCGCGGGCGTCGTTCTCGACGATCGCGGGCAGGTTCAGCTCGGCGGCGGCCCAGGCAGTGAGGTCGAAGTCGTTGAGGAAGTCGTACTTGGCGTTGGCGTGCAGCATCCGCCCGGTGGCCGGGTCGACCACGCCGGGCACCGCGATGCCGAGAGATGTCGGGGCGCCGGCGCTGCCGAGCGCGCGGGCGGCGTCGGCGGCCGCGGCTAGGTCGCTCGCGTCGCCGCGGACGGGGATGCTGTCGGAGGCGATGACGCGCGCACGGTCGATCAGAGCGAGCTTGATCTCGGTCCCACCGAAATCGATGCAGAGCTCCATCGCGTCCTCCCGTCGTTGGTTGGTAACGTTATCAATCTCCGTTCGGGGATGTCAACCGTGACGGATGGCGGTCGAAGTCGGTCAG
This sequence comes from Microbacterium sp. NPDC058345, assembly GCF_042723855.1. NCBI lineage: Bacteria > Bacillati > Actinomycetota > Actinomycetes > Micrococcales > Microbacteriaceae > Microbacterium > Microbacterium sp. NPDC058345. Next base: position 985,523 of record NZ_JBHXIG010000001.1, on the reverse strand, counting down.
CGCAGACCGACGCGCAGCGAGACAGGCAGCTCGATCTCGCGCGGCGCGGCGTCTCGTTCGGGAGCATCCAGCCGGTCGAGGAGCAGCCGTGCCGCTGTGCGGCCGAGTTCGCGCGGGTCGTGGTCGATCACGCTGATCGGCACCGGAGAGAGTTCGGCGAGCTCGAAGTCGTCGAAGCTCATGATCTCGGGGAACTCGGAGGCCTGTCGCAGGCCGGTGTGCAGCTGCTGGTTGATCTCCTTGAGCGCGCCGATGGCGTTGCGATTGTTGGCGCAGAAGATCGCGGTGGGCGGGTTCTTGCTGCGCAGCAGTGCGCGGGTGGCTTCGCGGGCCTGTTCGACGGTCTGGGGCCCGGCGGCGATGAGCGTCGGATCGATGCGGATGCCGCGCTCTTCGAGGGCGCGCACGAAGCCGGCGTGCCGGCGCTCGCCGGTGAAGATCGAGAGGGTGTTGCCCAGGTAGCCGATGCGCGTGTGCCCGCGGTCGATGAGAGCGATCGCACCGCGGTAGGCGCCGTCGTCGTCGGCGAGCACGACGCTGTCGGCCGCGAGTCCGTCGACGCGGCGCGAGGCGAGCACGACCGGCACCCCTTGGTTCTGTGAGTGCGCGAGGTGAGAAGAGGTGGCACTCGCCGGCACGACGATCAGCCCGTCGACCCGGCGCCCGAGGAAGTCTCCGACCAGCTCTGCTTCGCGGGCCGTGTCCTCCCCGGTGTTGCCGAGCAGGATGCGCCGCCCCGTGAGCGCGGCCTCCTCTTCGACGCCGAGCGCGAAGGTGCTGTAGTACGGGTTGGCGATGTTCGTGATGGCGACGCCGATGAGTCCGCTGCTGTGACCGGGACGGATGCTGCGCGCGTTCTCGTTGCGGTGATACCCGAGCTCCGCGACGGCCTCGAGCACCCGCTGCTGCACGTCGGGCTTGACGTTGACCCCGCCCGAGAGCGTGCGCGACACCGTCATCGGGCTCACGCCCGCACGCTGCGCGACCTCTTTGATGGTCGGGCGGTGGGTGCGAATGGTCATCCCCGGCCTCCGGCTCTCCCGATCTAGGGAACGTTACCAGGAACCCCGCAACGACCCCCGTGACGCGTTCGCGTCTCCGTTCACTCCTTACAGACTCCGCGCTGGCGCGCTCCGCTTAACAGCCGTTCGACGACGAGTACTCCGTCGCGCCCGATCGCTGGGTGGCTCGATGTCGGAAAGACGGCGACGACTGAGGTCGGCACCAGATGCGGTCAGGTCCTAGAGTGAAATGTGTTGTCTCAGAGCCATGCGGGGGACCTTTGCTCAATCACGCCACGTTCATCTGGACCGCCGCCGACATCCTGCGGGGCACGTACAAGCAGCACCAATACGGCGATGTGATCCTGCCGTTCACCGTGCTCGCGCGGTTGGACGCGGTGCTCGCGCCCACCAAGCGGAGCGTGCTCGCCGCGAGCGAAAGCTTCGGTCCGGACGTCGAGCCGCCGCAGGCGATGCTGCGCGCGAAGGCGGGGCACCGCTACTCGTTCTGGAACCGCTCACGACATGACCTGAAGTCGCTGCAGGGCGATCCCGACAACCTCGAGAAGAACCTGCTCGACTACGTGCAAGCGTTCTCGCCGAACGTGCGCGACATCTTCGAGAAGTACAGGGTCGAGGACACCATCCTCGACCTCGCCGCCCACGACCTGCTGCTGCAAGTGCTACAGCACTTCGCCAAGGTGAATCTGCACCCCGACGTGGTGAGTAACGAGCAGATGGGTCACATCTTCGAGGAGCTCATCCGCAAGTTCGCCGAGGCGTCGAACGAGACCGCCGGTGAACACTTCACGCCGCGTGAGGTGATCGAGCTGATGGTGTCGCTCCTCGTCGACGGGGACGAGAGCCTCGCGACGCCGGGCATCGTCCGCGAGGTGTACGATCCGACGGCAGGGACTGGCGGGATGCTGTCGGTCGCCGCTGACCGCATCCACGCGTTCAACCCCTCGGCACAGGTGAACCTGCTCGGGCAGGAGATCAACCCGGCCTCGTACGCGATCTGCAAGGCCGACATGGTCGTCAAGGGCCAGCCGATCGACAACATCAAGCTCGGCAACACCCTCACCGATCCGGCCTTTGACGACCGCACCTTCCACTACGGGCTGTCGAATCCGCCGTTCGGGGTCGACTGGAAGCAGTACCGCAAGCAGGTGGAGACGGAGCACGGTGTCGCGGGCTTCGCCGGACGCTTCGGGCCGGGGCTGCCGCGTGTCTCGGACGGGTCGCTGCTGTTCCTGATGCACATGATTTCGAAGCTTCGCGAGCCGAGGCCGGGCGACCCGAACGCTGTCGCCGGGCGTGGCGCGATCGTGCTGAACGGCTCGCCGCTGTTCACCGGTGGAGCCGGATCGGGCGAGTCGAATATCCGCAAGTGGATCCTCGAGAGCGACTACCTCGAGGCCATCGTGGGCCTGCCGATCGACATGTTCTACAACACCGGCATCGCGACCTATGTGTGGGTGCTGAACAAGGACAAGCCGGCGCACCGCCGCGGCCTCGTGCAGTTGATCGACGCGACCGGCATGTTCGAGAAGATGCGCAAGTCGATCGGATCGAAGCGCCGCAAGCTCTCGGACGACCACATAACCGAGATCACGAAGCTGTTTACTGCGTTCGCCGAAACAAAGCACTCCAAGATTTTCCGCACGACAGACTTCTTCTATCGCACGATCACCGTCGAGCGCCCGCTGCGGCTCAACTACGCCGTCACAACAACACGGGTCGAGAAGGCGCTCGCGTCACGTGCGCTTTCGAAGCTGGATGCCGCGCAGCTGGACGCCCTGCGCGAAGCCATTACCGAGCCGGTCGTTGAGCGAGCGGATCGAGGCGAAACGTTCACGAACCGCGCTGCTTTCACGGGCATGCTCACAGACCTGCTGACGGATGCTGCGATCACGCTGTCTCCTGTTCAGCTCAAGGCACTCGTGACCGGACTGGGCGAGCCCGATGAAGAGGGCGAACTAGTCACCGCGGCAGGCAAGCCCGTCGCCGACGCGTCGCGCCGCGACACCGAGAACGCCCCCTGGGACGAGGACATTCACGCATACGTCGAGCGCGAGGTGAAGCCCTTCGTGCCCGACGCCTGGATCGACGAGTCCAAGACAAAGGAGGGCGCCGAGATCCCCTTCACGCGCCACTTCTACGAATACGTGCCGCCACGGCCGCTCGAGGAGATCGACCGCGATCTCGACGAGGTGCTCGGGCGGATCCGGGCCCAGCTGGAAGCGGTGAAGGCGTGAGCTTCCCGACGGTGCCGCTGAAGTCGGTTGCTCTCGTTAACCCAGAAACTCTCGGCGAGGACACTAGTCCATCCCGAACGTACTCCTACGCCGAAATCTCCGACGTGACTTTAGGAGAGTCGATACGTTGGCAGGAGCCGACGGCCTTCGCGTCGCTTCCCAGCCGTGCGCGACGTGTCGTTCGCGACGACGACGTGGTGGTGTCCACGGTGCGGACATACCTCCGCGCGGTCGCTCGCGTTGTTCGAGCACCGAAGCCGGCGCTCGTCTCCACGGGGTTCGCCGTATTCAGGCCCATCCGCGTGGAGCCGAGGTTTCTCGGTTACTCGCTCCAAGCGACCCACTTCGTCGATGCTGTTGTGGCCGACTCCGTGGGAGTTAGCTACCCTGCCGTGAATGCCAGTGACGTGGCACGGCTCCATGTCTCGGCGCCGCCGTTGGAAACCCAGCGGCAGATCGCGGACTATCTCGACCATGAAACTGCCGAGATCGACGCCTTCGTTTCTGATCAGAAGCGTCTGGCGGTGCTTGTCGACGAGAGGCTCGCGGCGCGAAACGAGTCGGTGTTCGAGAGCGCGACATCATCGACACCTCTGAGGCGACTCATCGGCAACATGGTGGCAGGAACCAGCGTAAATGCTACAGACACCATTCGAACCGGCTCCGAGCCCGCTGTCCTGAAGACGAGTGCCGTATACGGCGGCATTTTCGACCCACACGCACTCAAGGTGGTGTGGGAGGAGGAGATTGCCCGCCTGACGACACTGGCTCGACCAGGGCACCTGGTTGTTAGCCGCATGAACACAGCACAGCTCGTTGGGGACGCGGCGATCGTCCCCTCAGGCCTTAGCAACGTGTATCTGCCGGATCGTCTGTGGCAGGTTGAGCCACGAGTGGACGCCCGGTTCTTGTACGCCTGGACTCGGACTCGCCGTTACCGAGAGCAGGTCGCTGCTCTGGCGGTTGGCGCGAGTCCTTCGATGAAGACCCTCGCTCGCGAGGACTTCCTGTCACTTCGGGTCCCTACGCTGCCTGCCGAGCAGCAGGTCTCAGCAGGTGTTGCCTACGTGAAGGACCTGGCCAAGCGTCGCGCGATTGCCACCGACATCGAGACGGCCCTTACCCTCGCGAAGGAGCGCCGGGCCGCCCTGATCACCGCTGCCGTCATCGGCCAGATCGACGTCCGAGCCCGGCGGCAGCCGGTGATCGACAGCATTCAACGGTCCCTTGTGGAGGCCCGATGAGTACGCAGTATGCGGAAGCGGAGTTCCAGAGGGATATTGTTCAGCACCTTGCCGCGAACGGGTGGGAGGTCGGAACCAGTGAGAAGTATGACCGCGAGCGAGCGCTGTATCCCGACGATGTGATCGACTGGCTCGCGCTCGACGACGAACGGAACCTCCGAAAGATCATGGCCAGCGGCGAGGATGCGAAGGGCCGCGCCCGAATCCTTGACCGGCTCGCAGCATCCCTCGCCGCCGACGAGAAAAACCAGAACGGCGGCACTCTCAACGTGATCCGCAAGGGCTTCGATGTGGTCGGGGCGCGGCGGTTCCGCATGCTGCAGCATCCACCCGCCGACGATCGAAACCCTGCGATGACCGAGCGGTACGGGCAGAACATCTTGCGTGTTGTGCCTGAGCTGCGGTACTCGACGAAGAAGGACGACCGCATCGACCTGGCGTTCTTCGTCAACGGCATTCCCGTCGCGACTGTCGAGATCAAGACGAACTTCGCGCAGAGCCTGAGCGCGGCGATCATGCAGTACAAGCACGACCGTCACCCGCAGGGTGAGCCGCTGCTCACCGTCGGGCGGGGTGCGCTGGTGCACTTCGCGCTGACGCAGGACGACATCGCGATGACCACGCGGCTCGCCGGCGAGTCGACGTTCTTCCTGCCGTTCAACCGCGGGCACAATGGTGGGGCGGGCAACTCGCCCAACGCCGACAAGCCGCGCACGGCGTACTTCTGGGAAGACGTGCTCGCCCGCGACGCGTGGCTGACGATCCTCACGAAGTTTGTTTACACCAATCATGAAAAGCAGACCGACCCGCTCACCGGCAAGGAGACCTTCCAGTCGCAGATCCGCTTCCCTCGCTTCCATCAGTGGCGCGCCGTGACCGGGCTGACGGCCGCCGCTCGCACCGACGGACCCGGCCACCGGTACCTCGTGCAGCACTCCGCGGGCTCGGGCAAGACCGACTCGATCGCCTGGACCGCGCACCGCCTCGCCTCGCTGCACACTTCCGCGGGCGACAAGGTCTTCGACTCCGTCATCGTCATTGCCGACCGGCAGGTGCTCGACCGGCAGCTGCAGGATGCCGTCGACCAGCTCGTCACCGCGACCGGCACCTTCCAGGCGATCACGCGCGGCTCCGAAGGCTCCAAGACCGCGCAGCTGACGGAGGCGCTGACGAGCGGCGTCCCGATCATCGGCGTCACCCTGCAGACGTTCCCGCACGCGCTAAAGCACATTCGCGACACCGGCGGGGCGCTCGCGGGCAAGCGGTTCGCCGTCGTCGCCGACGAGGCTCACTCGTCGCAGTCGGGCGATGCTGCGAACAAGCTCAAGGAACTCCTCTACCTAGGTGAAGCCGTTGAGATCGACGACGACGAGCCCGGCGCCGACCAGGACGCCCTCATCGCCATGGCTGCGCACGCCGACACCGCCCAGCGCCTGAGCTTCTTTGCCTTCACGGCGACGCCGAAGGCGAAGACGCTCGATCTGTTCGGCACGCCCGGGCCAGACGGCAAGCCCCGCCCGTTCGACGTCTACTCGATGAAGCAGGCGATCGAGGAGGGCTTCATCCTCGACGTGCTCAAGAACTACACCACCTTTGACATGGCGGCGCGCATCGCGAAGCGCGCGGGGGACGCCGCGCCCGACTCATCGGATGCTGTCGGCGACGAGATTGACGTGCGCAAGGGCACTCGTGCGCTCATCGGGCTCGTGGAGCTGCATCCGACGAACATCGCGTCGAAGGTGTCCGAGATCATCACGCACTTCCGCAACGTCGTGCAGCCGCAGCTCGGTGGTCGCGGGAAGGCGATGATCGTCACCTCGTCGCGAGCCGCAGCCGTGCGCTATGCGCGCGCGTTCGAGAAGCTCGCCGCCGAGCGAGGGCTGCCTTTGCAGGCGCTCGTCGCGTTCTCGGGCGAGGTGCCCGACCCCGATGTAGCCGGGCTGCCAGGGGTGGGGCAGCCGACAGTCACCGAAGCATCCATCAATCCGACGGTGAAGGGGCGCGATCTCGCTGACGTGTTCGCGCAGCCTGATCACCACGTGCTGATCGTTGCGAACAAGTACCAGACCGGGTTCGACCAGCCGCTGCTGGTCGCAATGTACGTCGACAAGCAACTTTCGGGAATCGCCGCCGTACAGACGTTGTCGCGCCTGAATCGTACGATGCCGGGCAAGACCGAGACGTATGTGCTTGACTTCGTCAACGAACCTGAAGTGATCCAGGCGGCGTTCCAGGAGTACTACGAGGACGCCCGGATCGAGACGTCGTCAGACCCCGATCTCGTGGCGAATCTGATCAATAAACTGGACGCCGCCAATCTCTTCACGTGGGCTGAGGTCGACCAAGTGTGGGCGGACTGGACTGACGTGTCGGGCGGCGCCGGCGCGGCCCACAACGCGCTCTCGGCCCATCTCGACCCCGCGGTCGACCGCTTTCGTACGCGATGGCTCGCGTCGGTCGAGGACCCCGACGAGCGAGAGCCGCTCGTGGACTTCCGCGCGACGCTCGCGCAGTATGCAACGCTGTATGCGTTCTTCTCGCAGATTCTCCACTTCGGCGATCCGCGGTACGAGAAGTTCTCAGTCTTCGCCGACCTGCTTGCGCGCCGGTTGCGCGCCGTCGTCGATGCCGGCGGCGCGGGTGAGGTGGTCGACGTCTCGGACGTCGTGCTGACGCACTACAAGCTCGAGAAGCTCAAGCAGGAGGACATAGCGCTGGCTCCCGACTCGGCCTTGGGCCTGCGAGGAGTGACCGAGGCCGGGATGGCCGCACTGCGCGAGAAGGAACGGGCGTCAACCACTGAGCTGATCGAGAAGGTCAACAAGTACCTGGGCGACCTCGCCGCGAAGGACGAGCACAAGGTGGGCGCCATCGAGGGCGTACTAGCCGAGGCGATCGAAGACGCCGGGCTCGCTGAGCAGGCGCGCAACAACACCAAGGTCGACTTCTCAAACTCACCGGCACTACAGGTGGTACTGGAAGACGCGATATGGACGCACGAGGCTGCGAGCGCCGAGGTGCTGACTGCCATCCGCAAGCTCGAGCCTCGCCACCTTGTGCAGCTCGCGCTCGACTTCGGACTGTATGAGCGCCTGCGCGACCGGTCGACCGGCTAGTGCTCTCTAGCCAAGTGATGTTTCGGCCTACATTCGTATTCGCGAGACGCTCGCGGAGGTTCTGGTCCGATTCTGTTCGGCAAAGCGTGGCGGCTACGCTTGACCGCGCATCGTTACGGACTCGTCGGGCCATGGGAGAGGAGTCAAGTCAATGATCCCCTCGCGGATCCACCCCAACAGACGCTCGCGGAATGCTGACTCGATCGTGAGATAAGCGAGCACTGGTCCGGTGGACGGCCCGCCCGCCCGCTTTGCTACCTCGGCGTTGTGGTATGCGGCGCGCTGCGCCTGCGAGCTCTGCACCACCCAGAGGACGAGCTCATCGAGGGGCAGCCGTGAAGCAGCGACTGCCTGCATCATCGCTCGGTAGGCGGGCCGGTCGTTCTCCGCCGTCATAGATGTTGACGCATAGTCCAGCATCGCTTGGCCGATCGTTGAGCGCTGCTCGTCGAGTCGGCGAGCGGCCTCAATGGCGCGATCACTCATTCGCGTGCGTTCGTTCCGATCGTGCTCACTTCGCCGTTCGACGTGCTCTCGGATTCCGAGGGCGATTGTGACGCCGATCGCGGCCAGTCCAACGAACACGGACGACGCCGCACTCGCGAGAGGCACCACGACGTCGACGAGCACATCCCAAGAAGTCAATGCTCCCTCAGACGCTGAGAAGATCATCACCATGCCAGCCTGCCCCCGCCCGATAGCAGCTGGCGCAACGGCGCGCCAGAGACTTCGCTCCTTCCCGTGGAGATAACGCCGCTTTGTCAGTTGCGGAGCCCTACGCCGAGCGAAGTACCACTGGTTGGATCGCAGCAGCCGTGACGTGCACCCTCACCCTGTGCTGACCGTATGGCCGCCTACTGAACGATCAACCGATTCAACGATTCGACGATACACGCAGGCGCGCGGGGTGGGCGAAGCCCGATAGACGCATCTAGCCACAGTTGCCCGAGTGGCGGAAGAATGCCTGACGACGTGGATCTCGTCGCATCGTAGCGGAGTGTCAGTGTGCCTCGTTACTGTTGCGGTAAGGGAGCGGAACTCCGTCGCCCGCACAGCAAGAGGCGATAGGAGCCCGACGATGAGCTACCGGAACAAGACGTATGTTGCGTTCGCGAGCGAGGACATTCACTATTACCGGCTGATGACCGCGTGGCAAGCGAATGAGAACATCGACTTCGACTTCATCAACGCGCACGACATCTACGAGGCGCAGGACACCAGCACCCCGGAGACGATCAAGCGACGCCTGCGAGAGCGGTTGAACAACACCAAGCAGGTCGTGGTGCTGGGCAGCGCGGACGCCCGCCGCAAAGGTGGCGACGGCTCCTCGTTCCTGGCCTATGAGGTCGGCGCAATCATCTCGCTAGGCGTTCCCGTCGTAGTGGCGAACCTGGACGGGTCGCGGCGGGTCGTGAGCGGTAACATCCCAGCACCGTTCGCCGAGAAAGACTACTTCACCATGTCCGTCTCGTTCGGCCCGACGATCATCAAGTACGCGCTGGACGATTACGTTCCGGACTTCGCTAGCTCGGACAAGACCGGCTCGTACTACTACAAAGAGTCTGTGTACGAGAGCTTGGGCCTGAACAAGTAATGCAGCACAAACGTTCACTACGCCGGTACGCGGCAGGATTTCTTCGTCGTTTTCTGGAAGCACTTGGCGTGCTGGCCGTGGTCGGTGGCGCGCTTGCGTTGTTTGCGCCCGACCTACTGAAAGACCAGTGGTGGCTGTTGGGGCTTGCCGGGCTGCTTGGCGTGGGATGGGCTGTGTTCTCGTTGCGGCAGAAGGAGCCGCAGCAGTCGTTCCCGTCGGAGAACGTCACGATTCGCCTGGTCGCCGGCGATGTATTCGCCCAGAACGCGTCGGTGGTGATCGGGATGACAACCACCTTCGACACGGAACCGGGCATCATCGAGAACACCAGCGTCCAAGGAAGCCTCCTCCGTACGATCTACGGCGAATCGCAGTCACGACTCGATGCCGCACTCGAAGCCGCGCTGGTCGGGGCTGCGAAGGTAGGTCGCATCGCCAAGCCCGGCAAAACGGATGTTTATCCGCTGGGGACGGTCGCCGTTCTTCCTGGGCTTGGCAACACGCAGTACTACTGCGTCGCGTACACCACCATGGATGAACACAACAGGGCGCAGGGCACCATCCGCGGCATCCTGTATAGCCTCGACAGCGTTTGGGACGCCGCCGACCGCCACATCAATGGTGAGCAGATTTGCGTCCCGCTGATCGGGCAAGGCCAGTCGCGCATCCCTGAGCTCACCGCTGAAGTTGCGGTGAGGTTAATAGCGTTCTCCTTCCTGCTGCGCTCACGACGTGGCAGATTCTCCAAGGAACTGCGTATCGTCATCCACCCGAACGAGATCGGCAAGATCGACCAGGCCGAGTTCCAGGCGTTCCTTCGTTCCCTGGTCGCCGGATGAACGACGCTGACAGCAGCCTCGACATCCCCCAGCAGGAGCCGTGCGCGTTCTGCGACTACCTCTCAGGCGTACGCCCATTCACCATCCTGTGCCGCAACGATTTGGTTGCCGTACTCGTGACACGAGAGCAGCGTGGGATCGGGCACCTCCTCGTCCTCCCGGTCCGGCACTACCCCACCCTGCTGGAATCCGAATCTGAGGAACGCCACCGGATCATCGACACATTGGCGTGGGCGGCGGCGATGATCGACGCCGCTTTCGAACGCCCCGGAATCGCCGTGTGGCAGAACAACGGAACTGCAGCACACCAAGCCATCCCCCATCTGCACTTCCACATCGCCGGCACCCTTCCCGGAGGAGGCACCAACTTAGAGGACGTCCCCGAACTTACCGTCGAACAAACTGACCGCATCGCCAAGAAAATCCTCACTGCGGCTCTGAACGAAAATCCGTGCGACCCGCTGAAACAAGGCGGTCACTGAGTGCGCAGACAATATCGACGCACAGACGGCCGCACGTGGCGGATTCAGCCGTCGCTAGCCGCCTCACAAGGTAAAGAGACGGGGTGTCGTTTGGGACGAATGCCGGGCGCGCGCATTGTTGGGTCGACGGATCGCCGTGCGTCGTCGCCAAGCAAGATGCTGCTGGATGCCGGTTCATCTCCGCCCTCGTCTAGCCAACGCTGCGACATTTCCTCCGCCATGATGTGCCTGGCCAGCAATCGTGTGGGTCCATCCCTCTCTCGGTTGGAGGTCAGCAGGTGCGCGCGCCGAGCACCCGCTTGAAATACAAGTGAAAATTATGCGAAGAACGGCGGGCCGGCGGTATAGTCAAAGCGATGCAGACTCCGTAGAGTTACGTGTCGTAGTTCCTCAATTTGCCGATTGCTAGACCGAGGAGTCTCGCTTGACAACCCATTCAGAAATGAGTGAGCCCTACGACTGGGATCTATTCATCTCGTATGCGAGCGAGGACCGCGATTCGGTGGTAAGGCCCCTGGTGGACGCCCTGAGACAATTCGGGCTAAATCCGTGGTGGGATGAATTTGAATTAAAGGTAGGCGACAGTCTTTCGCGAAGTATCGATAAGGGTTTGGCTCGCTCACAGTTCGGTGTCGTCGTGATATCTCATGCTTTTCTCGAGAAACGCTGGGCCGAATATGAACTTAGGGGCCTAACCGCCAGGGAATTTAATGGGTCCAAGGTGGTGCTACCAGCTTGGTACGGTATTCGAGTTGAGGATGTGCTGCGGTATAGCCCTCCGCTCGCCGACAAGAAGGCTGTGATCATTGGTTTTCCGCCAGACAGCGATAGTCTTATCGACACAGCAATGAGCATCCTCGAGGTGGTCAACCCGGACCTCCTCACCAAGCTCACTCGTCGAGTAGCTTGGGAGGCTCGGCGGAAGAACGCTATTCAGGTCAGCGTCCCGCTTTCGCAGGTGAAAGCGGGCGGGAAACGTCACGCCGAGTTGCCGGACCACCTCATCAGTCGGATTCGGCTGATTCGTGCAGCTCTCCTCAGCGTCTACCCGCAGAATATGGAGTTCTGGTTAGATGGCTTCTCTGGGGACGCTCATCCGAGTAGGGAGATTGCAGTGTGGGAGCGCATCGCTTCCGCTTACCTCGAGGTTCTCCAGTTTGGGCTAATCGCAGGCGAGGACCAGCAGCAGGAGGTGTTCAACTTCTTCCTGAGCATGTCGATGAGCTCCGACGAGCCCTTCGAACTAGCTCCTGAGCTGGATGAGCATAGGGACCTATTCGTCGCCACTTTCAGTCAATCAAGACCCGTCATTGAAGTTGAGGATTCTGAGCCGTTCCCCTTCGGAGAGGAGCAAGACGTGGGCGGGATCGATATCGAGGACTTCGCGGACCGGCTAAGTCCAGAACTGGCTGAGCGCCTCATCGAGCGCGCCGCGGGGAGCGCGCAGGGTGAGTGAAACCACCAAATTTGCAACACGTTCTTGCGTACCGAGGGCGCCAGGCTCGATCGGGCGCTAATGCCGAAGACGCAAAGTAGCGGAGCACGAGAGATAATCCGACGCGGTCTGCCTTCCCGTGAGCCAGCGGTGTCATTCTCCCCGCCTCGCGAAGTACCACACCCGTGAGCCAAGATCGACAGTCTTCTTCGCGAATCTTCGATGAGCTGGGATGGCGGTCGTCATGGCAGAGGTCGACGGGTATGACTTCAGCGAGGAACGCATTAGTCCCGGCAGTGGGATGACGCTTCCGAAGTCCCGGCGCGCGCGTGAGTCGGGGCTGGTGATGTCGCCCATGGCATCCAAAATCCGCGTGATTCCGCAGTCTTTCCAGTGGGGTGGGATTGAGTATTACGCTCAGTCGTGTTAGCCCCTCTGGGGAAGGCGTCAAGGACGGAGGTATCCGGTGCAATCGGATTCACGCGGCCACTGTGCTCGACCCTCGACCCGAGCTATCCGGGAATTCGTGGGAAGTCCTTGTTCCTACCCTGCTCCTCCTCGGCCACGCGCTCCTTGTCCTGCTCGTCCATGGTCAGCGCCCGGTCGTCCGGGCGTCGTTCATCCGCTCCCGGGGCTGCTGACGAGAGTCGTCTTGCTCAGGTTGGGGGCGGCGCCCTCGGGCTCGAGCGGGTCGGTGGGTAACGGTGTGGGGTCGGTCGTGGCAGCCTCCGGATCGTGTGGTGATGGAGCGTCAGCGTCGCATCCCGATCGGGGCTGGGCAGCAGGGTTGACAACCGAGGAGCAACGTCATGCCTGTCGGGCGCGCGTGGCACCGGGCCGGCGCTCGGCGATCGTCCACGCCTCAGCGGACGGATCGTGCTCGTCGACCTCGGGTTGAGGCTGGGCTCGGCGGACGCCGTCGGCGAAACGGCCGTCAGCGAGCTGCGGGGGGCTGAACAAGCGCCGCACCGGACGCACAAGAACGCGGGGGCGCTCGGCCGGGCGGTCTGCGCACCCGGCCGAGGCCCCCATGCTTCACACCCGGGTCATCGTCGACGGATACCCCCCGCCACCGGGTACACGCACTCGCCGACCGTCTCGCGGTCGTCGTCGCTGAAGGCGCCGCGGAGTAAGCGGGGCTTCCCTTCGCGCCGGCCCAATGGTCAGGGTGTCGCCCTCGAGCGCGTATACGTAGTCGGAGGTGTCGCCCTGCGAGTTGTACGTCGAGCAAGATGAATTCGGCACCCTGGCGATCGCCACGCGCTGGTGCTGTCCGCCTGGCAGCTCGTCGGGGTAGCGGTCGAGCATGTCGTCGGGCAGCGCCACCTGCTCTGAGAGGTCGGCGGTCACGGCTCGAGAGCCAGCCGCCGATCCTCTACCACTAAGCCGCCGCGCTAGATTATGGGTCTAGGGCAGATCAAACTCGTGTGGGATAGCGCTGATTCGATCTTTGGTCCGTCTGAGGAGGCTGGTGTGGCCAGCGGTCCGCTATGGTCTGAGTCAGGCTCTCGAGGGGAGAGCCGCAACGCTCAGTCAACGGAGAGGGAGCGACGAGTGGAATTTTCAGAGCGCCTTGAATCACTCGCTGTGAAGGTGCGAAACCAGGCCACCGCGATCGGGACGGAAGAGGCTACGAAGAACGCGTTCGTCATGCCGTTCATCTCGACGATCCTGGGGTACGACGTCTTCGATCCGCTCGAGGTGGTGCCCGAGTTCACTGCTGACGTCGGCACGAAGAAGGGCGAAAAGATCGACTACGCCATCATGCGTGATGGCGAAGTCCAGATCCTCATCGAATGCAAGCCGTCGATGGGCTCACTCAAGATTGAGCACGCTTCGCAGCTGTTCCGGTACTTCGCGGTGACGAACGCCCGTATCGCCGTGCTCACGAACGGTGTCGTTTGGCACTTCTATACCGACCTCGATGCGCCCAACCGGATGGACGCAAAACCCTTCCTTATCCTCGACCTACTCGACATCGACGAGACACTCATCGCAGAGATCCAGAAACTGAGCAAGGACAGCTTCGATCTAGACTCCATCATCAGCGCGGCCGAGGAACTCAAGTACATCGGTGCACTGAAGCGGGAGATTGCAGGGCAGTTCCGAGAACCCACGGACGAGTGGATCAAGTTCTTCACCTCCCGCGTTTATGACGGCGCCTTCACGCAGCGGGTGCGACAGCAATTCACCGGACTCGTCGGAAAGGCTGCGCACCAGTTCCTCAACGAGCGCGTCAACGACCGGCTCAAGGCCGCGCTTGGCGTAAGCGGAGCTAGCCAGATCGCTGAGGTGCCGCCTACGACGAGTTCCGAAGTTGCTGAAGCCGATCTGGACCGCGACACCGAGATCGAGACCACGCTAGAGGAACTCGAGGGCTACCAGATCGTGAAAGCTATCGCTTGCGGAGAGGTCAAGCCCCAGCGCGTCACTCAGCGGGACGCCAAGAGCTACTTCGCCGTCCTCCTTGACGACAACAACAGAAAGCCGATTGCCCGCCTGCACTTCAACGGTAAGCAGAAGTACCTGGGCCTGCTCGATGAGGAGAAGAGCGAAACACGCCACACGATTGGGGATCTCGACGAGATCTATGTCCATGCGGAGGCGATTCGCGACGCGGTACGGCGTTACGCATAGGCCATCAGCCGACTCGTCCGGATGTCGCCTTCAGGTGACCCGAGTGGTGCTGTGAGCGGTCTAACCGGTCACGGGATCCGCGGAAAGTCCTCGCCCCTGCCCTGCTCCTCGGCCGCCAGGCGATCCTCCTGCTGCTCGTCCATGGTCGGCGCCCGGTCGTCCGGACGCTCTTCATCCGCTCCCGAAGACTGCTGGCGGGAGTCGTCGTCCTTGCTCAGGTCAGGATCGGTACCCTCCGGATCGAGCGGATCGGTGGGGAACGGGGTGGGGTCAGACATGGCAGCCTCCGAGTCGTCGATGGAGGGCCAGCGTCTCATTCCGCAGAGCGTGAAGGGGTGAGGGTTGACAACTGTGCACACGAGCCCAGGTCAACGGACGAGCGTTTCGCGGAGACGTCGTACGGTGATCGCATGACCGCAATCGTTCCGACGTACACTGCCGCCCAGGTGCGCGCCGCGGAAGCGCCGTTGCTCGCCGCCGGCATCCCGCTCATGCGCCGGGCCGCGGCCGCGCTCGCGGAAGTGATCGCCGAGCACGAGCCGAAGCGGATGCTGGTTCTCGCCGGAGCCGGCGACAACGGCGGCGACGCGCTGTTCGCCGCCGCCGCCATCGCGGCTCGCGGCGTGCGCGTCGATGTCCTGCGCACGTCGGAGCGTGTGCATGAGCAGGCGTTCGCAGCGGCGACAGAGGCGGGCGCAATCACGGTCGGTCTCAAAGGACTCGAAACGGCGACGTACGACCTCGTCATCGACGGGATTCTCGGCATCGGCGCTCGCGGCGGGCTGCGCGGCGCGGCCCGAGCCGCCGTCCGCGCGCTGCTTCGAGCATCCCCCCGCGTGGTTGCCGTCGACCTGCCGAGTGGACTCGACCCCGACACCGGTAAGGCCGACGGTTTCGTGCTCCCCGCCCGCACGACGGTCACCTTCGGCGCGGTCAAAGCCGGGCTGGCTCTCGGCGATGGTCCACGCCTCAGCGGACGGATCGTGCTCGTCGATCTGGGGTTGAGGCTGGGCTCGGCGAACGCGGTGGGCGAGGCGGCCGTCAGCGAGGTGCGGCGGGGCTGAACAACCGCCTCACCGGCCGCGCAAGAACGCGCGGGCGCTCGGCCGGGCGGTCCGCCCGCCCGGCCGAGGGCCCGGTTCACACCCGAGTCATCGTCGACGGGTACCCGCCGCCCCCCGGGTACACCCACTCGCCGACCATCTCGCGGTCGTCGTCGCTGAAGATGCCGCGGAAGTACGCCGGGCTGCCCTTGGCGCCTGCCCAAATTGTCAGGGTGTCGCCCTCGAGCTCGTAGACGTAGTCGAAGGTGTTGCCCTGCGAGTCGTAGAAGCGCGAGGCGAGGTCTTCGCCGACCGGCTCACCGAACGGACGCAGGTTGCCGATCACCTCGAAACCCTCGACCTTCTCGCCGAACTGCTCGAGGTCGACCTTCTGAAGGAGGAAGAACCCGCCCAGGGCCCACTCGTAGGTCACGGTTCCCGGGGCGCCACCGGTGACGGTCCACGTCCCCACCAGGCGGTGAAGGGCCTTCAGCTGCTCGCTCGGCACCGGCTGTTCGCCCATGCCGTAGTCGTCGATGGTCTGTGCGCTTGTCTCGTTCATGATCATTCCTTCTGTCTCAGGCGGCCGGATGCCGCGTTCAACAGAGACGACGGAGCCCGTGCGGCGTTCTCGACATCAGTACCGAGAAAGATCCAGATGTTTCCATGTCAAGGCGTCGATTTCGGCTCCGTGGTGTCCATGAGACCCCCCGGGGCAGGAAACGGAGACCACATCATGACCACTCGCACCACCACCGGAAACGCCGCTCCGACGGGCACCACGCATCGGCCCAACACGGCGCGACTGCTTCTCCTCGCAGCACTCGCCGGACCGGCCTTCTACCTCTCATCACTGCTGCAGGCGCTGACTCGCCCCGGCTTCGACATCCGCATCCATCCGCTCAGTCAGCTCGCCAGCGGTGAGCTCGGCTGGATCCAGGTGCTCTCGTTCGTGATCGCCGGGCTCGGGGGTCTCGCCCTGTCGGCCGGGTACCGTCGCATCCGCCCCGACGGCTTCGGTCGGCGCTGGGCGCCGCTGCTCATCGCCGGCTTCGGGCTCGGCTTCATCCTCGCCGGGCTGTTCCCCATGGATCGTCAGAACGGGTTCCCGGTCGGCGCGCCGGAAGGCACCGTCCCGCTGTCCTGGCACGCGATCGTGCATGTGTCGGCGGCGGCCGTGTCGTTCCTCAGCCTCGCCGTGGCGTGCATCCTGCTCGTGGTGCGGTCGGTACGCCAGCGTCACGCGGCGGCATCCATCGGTCACGGCGTCGTCGCGCTCGTGCTGCTGCTGCCCACCTCGCCCACCGAATCGAGCATCCAGATCGCGCTCACCGGTCTGGTCGCGTTCACCTGGGTCACCGTCGTGGCGATCCGCCTGCGGGCCTGCGCGTGAGCGACCCGACACTCGATACCCTTCCCCTGCACGCTCACTTCGAAGAGGAGAACCGTGAAGTTCCTGCTGCTCAGCTACACCCCCACCGATTCGTGGGATGCCGCGACCGCCGATGCCCCGACCCAGGAGGCGCTCGACGCCTTCGCCGCCTACCAGCAGTTCGAGCTCCGGTTGCGCGAAACCGGCGAATTCGTGCTCAGCGAGGGCCTCGGCCACCCCGCCGTCACGACAACCGTCCGCAAGGGCCCCGACGGCGTCGTCGCCACCGACGGCCCCTTCGCCGAGCTCAAGGAGGTGCTCGCCAGCTTCGCCATCATCGAGTGCAGCGGCATCGAACGCGCGCGTGAGATCGTCGCCGAGATGGTGTCGGTGCTCGGCGAGCCCATGGAGATCCGCCCGATCATGGGAGACGACTTCGCGTGACGGCATCCGTCGACCAGCGCATCGAGCGCATTCTGCGAGAAGAGGCCCCGCAGGTGCTCGGTGCGCTGGTACGGCGGTTCGGGCGGTTCGACGCGGCCGAGGATGCCACTCAGGAGGCGCTCCTCTCCGCGCACACCACCTGGCGTAACGAAGGCATTCCGGTCGAGCCGCGCAGCTGGCTGATCCGCGTCGGATATCGGAAGCTCATCGACCTGCTGCGTTCCGAGGATGCCGACCGCCGGCGTGAGCAGGAGTGGGTCGACAGCCCTGAGAAGCGCGCCGCGCCGCTCACCCCTGGACCCGCCGTGGTTGGTCACGACGACAGCCTCGAGCTGCTCGTGCTCTGCTGCCACCCCGCGCTCAGCGACGCGTCCCGCATCGCGCTCACCCTGCGCGCGGTCGGCGGACTTACCACCGCCGAGATCGCACGCGCCTACGGCGTCAGCGAGGCGACGATGGCGACCCGCATCAGCCGCGCCAAGCAGACGCTCCGCAACGCGGGTGCGCGATTCGAGCTGACCGTCGCCGACGACCTGCGTACCCGCCTCGCCGCCGTGTCCCGCGTGCTTTACCTGATCTTCAACGAGGGATACACCGCAACCGCGGGCGAGGCACTGAGCCGCGTCGACCTCACGCAGGAGGCGATCCGGCTGACGCGGATGCTCGCGGGGGTTGCTGCCGACGACGCCGAGGTGCAGGGGCTGCTGGCGCTCATGCTTCTCACCGAGGCCCGCCGCGACGCGCGCCAGGAGGACGACCGCCTCGTGCTCATGCGGCACCAGGACCGCTCCCGATGGGATGCCGCACTCCTCGACGAGGGGCGACGGCGCATCGAAGCCGCCTGGAAGCGCGGCGAGCTCGGCCCGTACCAGATCCAAGCGGCTATCGCCGCCGTGCATGCGGAGGCCGCGACCGAGGCCGATACCGACTGGACGCAGATCGCCGCCCTTTACCTGTGGCTGGAGCGGTTGGAGCCGACCGCTCCCGTCCGTCTCAGCCGTGTCGTGGCGGTCGCCCGCGCCTTTGGCGCCCCACGCGGGCTCGCACTCCTCGACGACCTCGACCGCAAGCACGGCATCATGGCCGACCCGCTCGTCGCGGCGAGAGCGCATAGCGTGCGGGCGCACCTGCTCGACGACCTCGGCCGGCACGCCGAGTCGCGCGCCGAGTTCCGCGCCGCCGCTGAACTCGCTGTGAACGAGGTGGAGAAGCGGTATCTCCGTGAGCGCGGCGGCGCGTAGGGCCGAGGCAGCGACGAAGTAGCGGGTCGGATGCTCCGCCCACAGCCGCGACCGATCAGCCGCCGCGGAGCACTCGCATGCTCTGCGCGAATCTGCCGCGCCAGGTCGTCGGCTGTGCGTTCTCGCGCGCGGCCAGCTCGGCGCTGGCCTTCTCATACGACTCCCGCAGGCGGTGGTACGCCCTGCCGCGCCGCTGAACCGCGTACCCGAAGGCGACTGCCAGGAGCGAGACCGCGACCCATACCCACGGCGCCGGCTCGGATGTCTCGAAGAACCGGGAGACAGCAGCGCCGAGAAGTGCGGTCGCGAGCACCATGACGCCGCCGCCGAGCCAGTCGTGAACCCGAGCGGTGTCTGCGGCGCGATGCGCGTAGCGATCGGCATCCTCTGCTGATTCCAGGCGATCCACGTCGAGGTAGCCCGGTGTCGCGAGCGACGGCCACGGATTGTCGGCGACCTGCTTCTCGCTTTCGGTCATCCCCTCGAAGTACGCCTGCTGTCGGTCGGCGCGGGCGATCATCCTCAGGCCCCGCAGGACGGTGATCCATACGGCGATCCATGCGACCAGCAAGCCGATCATCACGAGGGGCTGCGCGTCGCTCGCGGGCCACGAGAGCGCGATGCGGAGTGAGCCGAGCAGCGCCGCACTGCTCAGGAACCACCACCCTGTGCGTGATCGGAGTCCGGCGGCGACGAGATCGCGGATCCGGCTCTTGGGGCCGACGAAGACAGGAAGTGTCCAGCCGACTGCCACGAGGTGTAAGGCCAGTGCCAAGGTGACCAAGGAGGTGGCCGTCTCCATTGCCAGAGGGAAGTAGTCTCCATCGGCGAGTGACTCGCCCGCGGCCCAATCGCTCCAGGCACCTGCCCCGACCGCCAGCGCGGCCAGAACGATCTCAGCGAGTACGACCCACCAGAGAGCCATCCCCACGATCATCGCGCCGCGACCGACGGCCGCCGTTCTTCCGCTGCGGGTCTTAAATGCCATATCGCGCAAGATACTTGGTCACGGCGACATCCCGGTGCAGGGCGGTCTCCGTCGTGGTGTCCGCTGAAGAACCACCGTCAACGGTCAGGCCTCAGTCGGCCCCGCGCCATCCGATTCCCGCGCCGGCGATCCGCCGCTGCGCTTCATCCGCCGCCACCGGCTCACCGACGTCGGTCCCGCGCTCGAGCCCGACGACGGAGTGCACGATCGTGTCCTCATACACATGCACGAGGTTGTAGCCCTGCGTGGCATCCTGCCCGCGCGTCGCCCCCACCGGCTGCGCGAGGTCCTGCCCGTACGCGCTCGACGACGCCACCGCGACGGGGATGCCGGCGAACGTGCCGAACGACGGATGGTGCACGTGACCCGAGAGAATCCCACGCACGTCGCTTCCCCGAAGAACAGAAGCCAGGCGCCCCTGATCACGCAGCTCGACCGTCACCGCCAGATCGAGCACGGTCGGCAACGGCGGGTGGTGGATCAGCAGCAGCGTGCCCGCGGGAGCGGGCGTCGCCAACTCATCGCGCAGCCAACCGAGCTGCGCCTCGTCGATCTCACCCCAGTGCTCGCCGGGTACGGTCGAGTCGAGCACGATCACCCGCATCCCGCCGAACCAGCGAACCTCGGTGACCGGCTCGTCCGCGGCACCACCCAGCCCGAGTTCGGCACGCATCACCCCGCGCGCGTCGTGGTTCCCCGCCGCCCACACCACCTCGCACCCGAGCGCAGCCGCGGCCGGCTCGACGAGCGCCCGCAGCCGCCGGTAGGCGGTGGCGTCGCCGCGGTCGACCAGATCGCCGGTCAGCAGCAGAGCATCCGGCCGCAGTCCAGACAACACCAGCCGCGACAGCGCCAGCTCCAGATTCGCGTCGGCATCCGTCCCGCTGCCGTACAGCGGCGACCGCTCGGCCGGCAGATGCGTGTCTGAGATGTGCACGAAGGTGTGCGACGGGCGGGGGTGTTCGGTGAGGATCATGTCTCTTCCAGGTCAGCGAACGAACGGCGTACAGGTTCAGCGGGCGGCGGCGGTCGTGCCGGCGACGAGCGAGCCCGTGAAGCCGCGCCGCACCGTGTCGACGGCGGCATCCGCGGTCAGCAGGGTCTGCATCGTCTCGACGGCGGCGGCGGCGACGTCTTCCACGGGAATGCGCACGGTCGTCAGCCCGAGCAGATCCGCTCCGGGAAGGATGCCGTCGCATCCGGTCACGCTCAGATCATCAGGCACCGAAAGGCCGACCGTGCGTGCCGCGCGCATCACAGCGAGCTGCCGGTAGTCCGAGGCGCACATCACGGCGGTAGCGCCATCACGCACGGCGTCGAGCGCCTCGTCGACCCGATCCGAAGGCGCGGCGCCGGCCGACAGCAGGGTCACGGTCGCCCCGGCATCCTCGAGCGCCTCCCGCATGGCGGTCGCACGCAGGTGCTCGGGGTACGACGCCTCGGGGCTTCCCGCCAGCACCACCACGCGGCGGTGCCCCAGAGAGGCGACATGCGACGCGAGCAGACGCCCGTGTGCGGGGTCGTCGTAGTGCACGGTGTGGATGCGGTCGGATGACTCGACTCGCCCTGCGCGCAGGATCGGCACCTGGTCGGCGAACGGCTCGAGCTGCTCGGTGCTCACGCCTCCGGTCGCGACGATCAGCCCCGCCACCCGCATGCCGAGCAGCCGGTGCAGCGCGTTCACCTGCGCGGCCCCGCGCTCGTCGGCGCCGATCGTCACCGTGACGAGATCGAGGCCCCGCCGGTGCGATTCGTCCTGCAGGCGCGAGAACAGCAGACCATACGCGGGGTTGCTCGCGTCACGCAGCATCAGCCCGACGGTGCCGGTGCGCCCGGCCGCGAGCTCGGCCGCGGCGGTGTTGCGCACGTAGCCGAGCCGCTCGGCGATCTCGAGGATGCGCTCCCGCGTCTCCTCGGCGAATCGCCCCTCGCCCTTCAGCGCGCGCGTGGCCGTCGCCCGTGACACCCCTGCCGCGGCGGCGACGTCGCTGATCGTCACCCGCAGGGCCGGCGTGGCAGCATCCTTCCCGCTCACCCTCGCCGCATCCGAACCGCTCACGCGCGCGACCTCCGCCGGCGCGGCGTCTTCGACGACCCGGCACGTGATCCCCGTCCATACACGAGATACATGGTGACACCCATGACGATCATGAGCAGCACCGTGTATACGAACGTGATCGGCATCGCGTCGAGGTTGTTCTCGCCGCGCGTGCTCTCCTGAATGGCCACACCCAGCGGCTGGTAGAGCGGGTGGTACAGGAAGATCGCCGCGTCGTAGTCGTCGAGCAGGCTGTTGAAGTTCAGCGCGGTGATCGCCGCCGCGGTGGGCAGCACGAGAGGGATGAGCACGCGGCGGAAGGTCGTCAGCGACCGGGCACCCAGGATGCGGGCGGCATCCTCGAGCGAGTCAGGCACCGACGCGAAACCCGCCTTCAGCAGCCGCAGCGTGAACGGGATCTTCACGATGATGTACGCGATCAGCAGCAGCACCGGCGTGCCCGTCAGCACGATGTTCGCCACCACGGCCTGCGGGCGGTCGAACGCCATCACCAGGCCGAGGGCGATCAGCACGATCGGCAGGATCCACGGAATGTGCAGCACGTACTCGATCGCCGTCGTGATCACGTTGCGGTGCTTCTGCAGCACCCGGGCGACGAACAGCAGTCCGCCCACGACGATCACCGAGGCCAGCGCGCTGTAGACCACGCTGACGATGAACGGTCGCAGCGCGCTGGCGCTGGAGAACACGGCGATGTAGTTGTCGAGCGTGAAGCTGTCGAGCGTGATCGACCCGGCCAGGATGCTGCGCGCGTCGACGAACGAGAAGATGATGATCAGCACCACGGGGATCAGGTAGATGATCCACAGCGCGTACGCCACCACGTGCACGACGACGTTCGCGAACGGGTTGCGGATCGGCTGCTTCTGAATCGGGGTCGCCACCTTCGCCACCGAGAAGTACACGCCCGACTTCTCGGCCCGGTTCATGATCGCCAGCAGGATGATCGTCGCCACACCCAGCACGATCGCCAGCAGCGCGGCGATGTCGCGGGTGACGGGACTGCGCGACAGGTCGATGATCAGCGGCGCGACGGTCTGGAAGTCGGGCCCGCCCAGCACGAGCGGCGCGGTGAGGGCGCCGAGGCCGATGAGGAAGGTCAGCACGGTGACGGCGAACAGCATCGGCTTCATCACCGGCAGCACGATGCGGCGCAGGATCGTCCAGCTCGATGCGCCCATCAGCTTCGCCGCCTCGATCGACGCGTAGTCGACCTTCGCCAGCGACGACGACAGGAACAGCATGTGGTTGGTCGTCGTCGCGAACGTCATCACGAACACGACGGCGAAGTATCCCGAGAACCAGTCGCGGTCGAGCTCGGGATTGACGTTCGCCATGAGGTTGGTGACGAACCCGAACCGCCCGTAGATGAAGTTGTACCCGGCGGCGAGCACGATGCCGCCGTAGATCAGGGTGGTCGCGTACCCGAGCCACAGCAGCCTGGCGCCGCGGATCTTGAAGTACTGCGTCACCAGCACGATGAACACGCCCACCACGTTGACCGTGATCGACAGCGTGATCGCGAGCAGGAAGCTGTTGCCGAGCGTCTTCATCGCACGCTCGCTGCCGAGCAGCTTCTCGATGGCCCGCACGCTGAACTGCCCGTCGGGGAAGAAGGTCGTCGCGAGCAGCGCCGTGTTCGGTAGCACGAGGAAGGTCGCGGCGAACCAGATCACCACGATGCCGGTGACCCACGCGAGCGGCGAGCGGAGCATGGCGCGGATGCTGCCGGGGCGGCCGCGCCGGCGGCGCGGGCCGCGCCGTGTGTCGGATGCCGCGGTCGCGGTCAGCACTCCGGCTTCGCCGGGCAGCGCCGCCTCGGGCGGCGGGGTGGGGTTGGTCGGGGTCGTCATGTCAGGTCGCCGGGTACTGCAGGACCCAGGCCGGGTCGACGCCGATCTGCACCGCGTCTCCGGCGTCCCACCGTCGTGCGCTCGCGCTCGCCGGAACGCTCACGCGCAGCGTCGCGTCGCCTACGGCGATCTCGTAGACGCTGTGGCTGCCGTGGTACGTGCGCGCCACGACGGCGCCGGTGAGGGTGGCGGATGCCGGGCACGGGTCGCCGGCGCCGGCCAGCTGCAGCTTCTCGGGCCGGATGTAGCTCTCGGCGTTCGCGTCGAGGTCCGACTCGGCCAGACGGGAGAGGATGCCGGGGGTGAGGCGGTTGCTCTCGCCGATGAACCGGCAGACGAACGCGGTCGCGCTGCGGTCGTAGATCTCCTCGGGGGTGCCGACCTGCTGCAGGCGACCCGCGTCGAGTACGGCGATGCGGTCGCTGAGGGTCAGCGCCTCCTCCTGATCGTGGGTGACGTAGACCGTGGTCACCCCGACGTCGTGCTGCAGCTGCTTGAGCTGCTCGCGCAGCTGTACGCGCAGCTTCGCGTCGAGGTTCGACAGCGGCTCGTCGAGCAGCAGGATGCGCGGGGTGAGCACGAGCGCGCGGGCGATCGCGACGCGCTGCTGCTGACCGCCCGAGAGCTCAGACACGTTCTTGTCGAGCTGCGATGCGGCGAGCCCGGTGCGCTCGGCGATCTCGTCGACCCGTCGGCGCTGCTCGGCCTTCGAGATCTTCTTGACCGATAGGCCGAACGCGATGTTGTCGCGCACGTTCATGCTCGGGAAGAGCGCGTAGTTCTGGAACACCATGCCCACGTCGCGCTTCTCGCTGGGCACGCGCGTGACGTCGCGCCCGCCGATGTGGATGCGGCCCCCGGTGGGCTCGATGAACCCGGCCAGCGAGCGCAGGGCGGTCGTCTTCCCGCATCCGGAGGGACCCAGGAGGGTGAAGAACTCACCCTCCTGGATCTCCAGATTCAGGTTCGAGACCGCCTTGTGGTCGCCGAACGCGACCTCGACGTCTTCGAAGCGAATCATGTGCGGTGTCAGCCGATGTACTCGAGGGTGACCTTCTCGACCCAGGCGCCGAGGTTCTCGCTGACGAAGCCGAAGTCGATGTCCTGACGCGGCATCGACTCCATCAGCTCGACCACCGCGGGGTTCGCCTGCTCGATCGCACCCTCGTTCACCGGCATGGCGTTGAACTCGGCGGCGAACTCGCCCTGCACCTCGGCGCTGCCGAACCAGTCGATGAACTCCTGTGCCTGCTCGTCGTTGCCCGAGCCGGCGATCTGCGCGATCTGCTCGGTCACGTACGGCACGCCGTACTCGGGAACGATCGTGCCGGTCGAGGTGCTGTACTCGGCGTCACGAGCCTCGATGCCGCTCGACGGCAGCACGCCGTAGTCGACCTCGTCGCGGGTGATGCGGGCGTAGAGGTCGGTGCCCTCGACCGCGGGGGAGCCGTTGGCGTAGTACGACTCGACGAGGCTCCAGCCCTCGTCGCTGACGCCGAGGTCGCCCGACTCGTCGAGGTTCTCGGTGAGGATGCTGGCGAGCACGAGCTGCGGGGTCGCCTGGCCGAGCGCGGGGTTGACCTCGTAGCGGCCCTGGAAGGCGTCGTCGGTGTAGAGCTCTTCGAGGGTGGCCGGCGGGCTGTCGACGCGGTTCTCGTCGTAGACGGTGACGATCGCCTGCTCGACGAGCGGCCAGTAAGCGCCGTCGGTCGGGTCGCCGGCGTCGGCGGGAACCTCGCCGCTCCACGCGGGCTCGTAGGCCGTGATGGCCTCTTCGGCTTTGAGCTGCTCGAAGAACATGTTGTTCAGGCCGAAGACGACGTCTCCGACGGGGTTGTTCTTCTCGGCGATGATGCGGTTGGTCAGGTCGGCGCCGCCGAGGCCCACGATCTCGATCTCGATGCCGGCGTCAGCCGCCTTCTCGGTGATCCACTCGCCACGGCCGTCGCTGTTGGAATTGGTGTAGACGATGAGCGTGCCGGCGTCGCCGCCGTCGCCCCCGCCGTCGCCGGCCGGCTGGTCGCCGCCGGCGCAGCCCGTCAGGGCCACTGCTGCCACCGCGGTGATCCCGATGAGGGGCCAGCGCTTCTTTCGGATGTCGACCATGGTCGTCCCTTCTCGTCGTCGAGTGATGCCGCTTCGACATTACCCGAGCGTTGTGAGATAAACACAAAAATGTTGCGGAGTTGTGGCCGCGGTCACGCGACCGCACTCAACATAGGTGGCCGCCGTGAACGTGGGGAGACGGTGGGGTGAACGACCGGCGGTTTGACGGCGTCAAGCCCTTTTGCCCGGCATCCGGCACGTTCTACGGTCGTTCCTACGATCCCGATCGGAGGTGACCGGTGGCACCCGCACACGTGCACGGTCTTTCGGCAGGTGCCGGATCCATCCAGTGGGTGTTCGCGCTCCCCTACCTCCTCGCCGTCGGGGGCTATCTCGCCGCGATGTCGATCGATCGCCGCCGCGGGCGCCGCTGGCCGCCCGCACGCTGCGTCAATTGGGTGGCCGGGTGCACCGCCGCCTTGGTCGGCGTGATGGCACCGCTCGTCGTTCCCGGTGCATCCCTGTTCGTCGGGCACATGGCCGCGCACCTTCTGGTGGGAATGCTCGCGCCCCTTCTCCTGGTGCTCGGGGCCCCGATCTCGCTCGCGCTGCGCACACTCGACGTCGTACCTGCTCGCCGACTGAGCCGCATCCTGCGGAGCGCTCCGGTGCGGTTGCTGACCATTCCTGCCGTCGCCGCCGCGCTGAACGTCGGCAGCCTGGCGGCGCTGTACCTGACCCCGCTGCACAGCCTGGCGCAGGTGCCGTTATACCACCTCGTGCTCATGGGGCACTTCCTGATCGTGGGCTGCCTGTTCACCGCGGCGATCGTGCCGGTCGACCCCAGCCCGCACCGCTCGTCCATCCGCATCCGCGTGGTCGTGCTCGTTCTCACGCTCGCCGCGCACGCCGTGCTGGCGAAGCTGATCTACGCGTATCCGCCGTCCGGTGTCGGCGTCGGCGAGGCCGAGACCGCCGCTCAGCTGATGTACTACGGCGGAGACGCCGTCGACCTCGTTCTCCTGTTCCTTCTGTTCGCTCAGTGGTACCGCGCGACGGGACGGCGGTTTCTCCGGCCGTCGATCTCGACGCCGGCGGAGAAGGCATGATGAGCGGGGCAGTCGACCACGACAGGGCGGATGCCGCGCGCCGCGGAGTCGTCTTTCGCAACCGATCGTTCTGGGCGGCCGTCCTTCTGGGTGTCGCCTCCATGGCGGCCATCGACGAGATCGTCTTCCATCAGATCCTCGGGTGGCATCACTTCTACGATCGATCCTCCTCTGAGATCGCCCTCGTATCCGACGGGCTCCTGCACGCCGGAGAGCTGCTCGCCTTCGCCGCCGGGTTCTTCCTCATGCTGGATGCCCGTCGCCGGGGCGTCTTCTCGCGCGGCATCGCCTGGAGCGGGTATCTGTGCGGACTCGGCACCTTCCAACTGTTCGACGGGGTGGTCGCTCACAAGGTGCTCCGTGTGCACCAGGTTCGCTACGGCGTGGAACTGCTGCCCTATGACCTCGCCTGGCTTCTCGCCGCGTGCGTTCTCATCGCCGCGGGACTCCTCATCGCCGTCTACTCCGTCCGCAGGGGTCGCCGTGCGCGAACGCTGACGCGAGACCAAAACGGCGGATTCTCGCCCTCTTGATCACAGATGCAACCGTAGGGTTGCATTCTGGCGAAGTAAGTGCAACACTGAAGTTGCAGATGGCCGATCGGCCACTGACATCCATTCAGAAAGGCACCATCATGGTGAACATGACAGACAGCTCCTCCTCGGTCGTCGACGAGGAGACCTTCTCCGTGCGGCGCACGATCCACATCGCGGCATCCGTCGACAAGGTCTGGCGCGCCGTCACCGAGCCCGAGTACATCTCGCGCTGGTTCGGCCGCACCGTCCTCGATGGGGCGGGCGTCGGTGCGTCGGGCACCATGACCTTCTCCAACGGGGCCGCGATCCCGCTGCGGGTCGAGGCGAAGGACGAGAACCGGCTCGTCGCCTACGCCTGGAGCAACGACGACGCGCTCGGCGACGTGCCGGCAGAGCTCGACGAAGCCACCGCGACGGTGTTCACCTTCACCCTCGACGAGGTCGACGGCGGCACCCGCCTCACGGTCGTCGAGTCCGGCTTCGAGCGCACCTCCGATCCCCTCGCCAACCTCGAGGATCACCGCACCGGCTGGGACTCCGAACTCGACAAGCTCGTCGCCCTCGTGGAAGGAGAGGCGTGACCGCAGGTGCTCTGATCCCCATGTTCGCTGCGCTCGCCGACGAGACGCGGTGGAGCATCCTGACGGCGCTCGGCGAGGGGGAGGCCTCGGCCTCGGCCCTCGCCGGGCGGCTGCCGGTCTCTCGCCAGGCGATCGCCAAGCACCTCGCGGTGCTTCAGGAGGTCGGGCTCGTGGAACCCGTGCGGGTCGGCCGCGAGGTGCGGTTCCGGGTGATCGGCGCGGAGCTCGCCGCCACCGCCCGGGCGCTCGACGCCATCGGCCGGAAGTGGGATCGCCGCCTGGCCGAGATCAAGGAGATCGCCGAGGGGCTGTAGGCCGGGTTGCCGGCTCAGCTGTCGTCCGGCTCGGGGACGTAACGCAGCAGGTCGCCTGGCTGGCAGTCCAGCGCCTCGCACAGGGCATCCAGCGTCGTGAAGCGCACCGCCTTGGCCCGTCCGTTCTTCAGCACCGCCAGGTTGGTGGGGGTGATGCCGATGCGCTCCGCCAGCTCGCCGACCGCCATCTTGCGGCGCGCGAGCATCACGTCGATGTCGACGATGACCGGCATGTCAGATCACCTCACCGAGCTCGTCGCGCAGAGTCCTCGCCTCGGTCTCACGGTCGATCGCCTGGCGCAGCAGCATCTTCATCACGACGACCAGCAGCGCCATGCCGCCGAGCACCAGCGAGCCGCCGCAGACCAGCCCCACGATGCCCGGCGCGACCCGCGTGGGTGCCAGGATCGCCGCGAACGCGAATGCGAGCAGGGCGGCTGCGGCGATCGCACCGATGATCACGTCGACGTACCGGAACGACGACGTCTGGAAGATCGAGCCGCGGCGCACCTTGGTGAGCAGCATCCACACGCAGACCGCGAACACCTGCATCGTCGCGACGCCCAGCACGGCGATCACGACGAAGCTCACGCGGAACCAGGTCGGCGCCTGATCGAGGTCGATCCACAGCAGCGGCACGATCACCGTCTGCACCACCAGTGACCCCGCGAGCGCCAGCGCGATCACCACGCGCAGCAGCAGAATCGTCGTCTTGCCCATATCCTCGCCTCTCGTCGTGTGACGATGACAATCTATCGTTAATCGTTCGATTTGAGAAGCGCCGCTGCCGAGGTAACTCAAGACAGCGGGTCGGAGACACACTGCAGGCATGAGGCGGCACGTCGTCGAGTGAACGGCGCCGATGGGTCTTGTCGAACGACATATAGCGACATATCGTTAACCATCGTTCGCCAACAGGAGGTCATCATGAACGGTTCGTTCCCCGGCGGCTTCGGCCACATCTTCGGCGACGGCGGCAAACCCGGCGCCGGCATCTGGGAGGCCATGGACAAGCTGCGTGCCGAGTTCGAACAGCGCAACGGCGGCTCGCGCATGGCCCGTGGCGACGTGCGGGCGGCGGTCATCGCCCTGCTCGCCGAGAAGCCCATGCACGGCTACCAGATCATCAGCGAGATCGGCGAGCGCTCCGGAGGCGCCTGGAAGCCGAGCGCCGGATCTGTCTACCCGACCCTGCAGCTGCTCGCCGACGAAGGGCTCATCACCTCTCAGGAGCAGGGCGGTCGCAAGACGTACTCGCTCACCGAGACCGGCATCCGCGAATCCGAGGCCGCCGCCGACAAGTCCGCCCCGTGGGAGAACCTCGGCGCGCGCTCGGGTAGCAACATGACGGCGATCCCGAAGGCCGGCATGGAACTCGCCAGCGCCGCCGCGCAGGTCGCTCGCACCGGCACGCCGGAGCAGGTGCAGCAGGCGGTGGAGGTGCTCGACGAGGCGCGTCGTAGGCTGTACTCGATCCTCGCCGACGGTTGACGCCGACGCCGAAAGAAGGGGCCTCGATGGCGGACCACGACTCCGAGGCCTCATGGCAGGCCGAGCGCCCCGCCGCGCGTGACGCGCGCACTGACGATGCCGCAGCCGGCTGGCGCGGAGGCCGCGCCCGGTACCGCCGCATCCTCAACTTCGCCGCCCGCGCCTTCGTGCAGACGTGGTGGTACGAGCTCGTGCTGCCGAAGCTCGGGATGTCGCGGATCGCCGAGAGCACAAGAGACGCACGGATGCTGCGCCTCGCCCGGCGCTTCCGCGACCTCGCGGTCGACCTCGGCGGCCTGATGATCAAGGTCGGCCAGTTCATGTCGTCCCGCCTCGACGTGCTGCCGCCGGAGATCACCGCCGAGCTCGCCGGCCTGCAGGACGAAGTGCCCGCCGTCCCGTTCGAGCAGATCCGCGCGCTCGCCGAGGCACAGCTCGGCGTGCCGCTCGAGCGCGCCTTCGCGTCGTTCGACCCGGTGCCCGTCGCCGCGGCATCCCTCGGGCAGGCGCACCGCGCGACCCTCTCGGAGACGGATGCCGCCGACACCGGGCTCGAGCGCGTCGTCGTCAAGGTGCAGCGCCCGGCGATCGACCAGATCGTCGCGGTCGACCTGGCCGCCCTGCGCCGGGTGGCGGGCTGGCTGCGCCGGGTGCGCGTGGTCTCCGACCGCGTCGACGCTCCGGCGCTCGTGGAGGAGTTCGCGCAGACCTGCCATGAGGAGATCGACTACCTGCACGAGGCGGCGAGTGCCGAGCGGTTCGCCGAGTGCTTCGCCGACGAACCGCGGGTGAGCGCGCCGGCCGTGGTGTGGGAGCGCACCACCCGGCGGGTGCTGACGCTCGAAGACGTCACCGCGATCAAGATCAACGACACCCGGGGACTGCGCGCGGCCGGCATCGACCCCGCCGACGTCGCGCAGGTGTTCGCCGAGGTCATGCTCGACCAGGTGTTCACGCATTCCTTCGTGCATGCCGACCCGCATCCCGGCAACATCTTCGTCACACCGCACGACTCGGGCGCCGGGGGATGGCACCTGACCTTCGTCGACTTCGGCATGATGGCCGAGGTGCCCGACCGGCTGCGCGACGGTCTACGCAGCCTCATCATCGCCGTCGCCTCGCGCAACAGCCGCGGTCTCGTCGCCGCCGCGCAGGAGATCGGCGTGCTGCTGCCGTCGGCGAGCACGGCCGAGCTGGAGCGGGCGCTGACCGTGCTCTTCGCACGGTTCGGCGGCATGGGCTTCAACGAGCTCCGCGACGTCGACCCGCGCGAGTTCCAGGCCTTCGCCGTCGAGTTCGGCGACACTGTGCGCGCCCTGCCCGTGCAGCTGCCCGAGAAGCTGCTGCTGCTCATGCGCGCCGTCTCGCTCACGTCGGGAATGTGCAGCTCGCTCGATGCGACGTTCAACATCTGGGAGCCGGTCGAGCCCTATGCGACCCGGCTGCTGCGCGCCGAGAGCGGTAACTTCGCGCAGGATGTGGCAGGGCAGATGCTGTCGAACGCCGGCGTGCTGTGGCGGCTGCCCGCCGAGATCGACTCGGTGCTCACCCGCCTCGACCAGGGCGCGCTCACGTTCGACACCTCACGCCTGGAGCGCCGCCTGGACCGGCTCGTGCGCATCGGCAAGCGTGCGGTCTCGGCGGTGCTGTTCGCCGCGATGCTCATCGGCGGCATCCTGCTGCTCGGCCCGCTGCCCGTGCTGGGAACCATCCTCATGTCGGTATCCGCCATCCCCCTGCTGCACGCCGTGTTCAGCGGCGTCGGCGGGCGGTGAGCCGCACCGAAAGCATCCGTTCGGGTCGTTCCGGCGGCACGAATTCAGGACGCGTTCAACTCTGAAGGATGCTGTCGCGCTGAGCATCCTTCAGAGTTGCGATCGTCCTCCGAAGTTAAGCCCGTGGACGTATCCAGAGCTCGAGATCAGCTCATCGTGATTGGGACAAGGCATCAATCGTTGTCGTCCCGCTCGATCTCGACCGACAGCACGCCAGGAACGTCAGCAATGGATCCCAGGAGCTCGGAAGGGCTCACACCAGACCTGCTGCGGAGGCTGATCGCGGCCTGGAAGCGGGGCGATTTTCCGGGCTTCGATATGTCCTTCGTTTCGGTGACCAACGCCTCGAACCCCGCCTGACTCGCCGTCGACAAGGTGTTGCGCAACGCCCCGTTCCCTTCGCGATAACGGATGATGAACGTTGCATTGTGCGGCGCTCGCCGGACGAAGATACCCAGTCTCCCGAGCAGGGTCACTGTGAGAAGGTGGAGACCGGTAGCGAGCAACGCGAGGATAGGCGCGCCGGCCCCACACGCCATCCCGATGGCCGCAGTAAGCCATATGGAGGCCGCGGTCGTCAGTCCTGAGACGGCGTTTTGGCGTACGAAGATCACGCCGGCCCCGAGAAAGCCGATGCCCGAGACGATTTGAGCGGCGATCCGAGATGGATCGACGAGCGTGTCGGGTCCGACGACGCCCTGGAAGCCGTACGCCGACACGAGCGTGAAGACCGCAGAACCGACGCCCACGAGGGTGTGAGTGCGGATGCCCGCGCTCTTCAATTTTCGATGCCGCTCGATTCCGATAACCGCCGAGAGGACGAATGCGAGCACAAGAAGCGCGCTCTCAGTCAGTGTCGTCGGTGTCACCCATTGGATCTGCACTACGGCTCCACCCCACTCATCGAGTTCCACTGATCAATGCGTCGAGAACTCCAGGGCGACCCGGACGGATTCATCGCGGACATGATCGTCATCGACTGCTCAGGACTGATGAGCGGGCTGCCGCCAGCGCCGCGCAGATCAGTCGTTCATGCCCGAGACCGGTAGTCGAGGACGACTTGGAGGGCTGCCTGAGGAGACGTGTCCAGCATCTCGAACGCGCTAGGGGCGTTCTCGGCGGGCATCGTGTGCGTGATGAGCGACTGCAGGTCCAACTTGCCGTCGCGGGCAAGCTCGAGGGCCGTCGTGGACATGCGCAGCTCGTTCCAGCGGTGCTGGAGGGCGGGCGCGACCCCGGAGATTTGTGACCCGACGACGGACACCCGGTTGTGGTGGAATTCCTCGCCGAGCCGGATGGCCGTGGCAGGGCCCTGGAAGAATCCGGCCGCCACGACCCGCGAGCTATAGGCGGCCGTGCGGATCGCCTCGTTGAGCGCGTGATAGCTGCCGCTCATCTCGATCACGACGTCGGCGCCGCGGTTGTCGGTGAGCGCGCGGACGCGCTCAGCCACGTCGACCGCCGTCGGGTCGAGGGCGAGCGAGGCGCCGAGGGTTTCGGCGAGCTGCCGGCGTTCCCGAACAAGATCGACGCAGATGACCCGGGCGCCGTTGAGGCGTGCCAGCTGGGCGACGATCTGCCCCGGGACGCCCGCGCCGAAGACCACGGCCGTCTCACCGACGTGGATATCGGCGTCGAGGACGGCGTTCAACGCGATGGCGCCGATTTTGGCGAAGATGCCGAGGATGGGGTCGAGTCCTTCCGGCATGATGCGCTCGCGTACCCACTGAGCGGGGCGGACGATGGAGGAGCGGTGCCCCCAGGTTCCCCATACCAGCGCGCCCTCGAGGTCGGGGTCCACGCCGGCGCCGATCTCGACGACGCGTCCCACCTCTTCGTAGCCCCACGCATCGAGGGGGTAGGCGTGCGTCGACTCGCCGGGCACGAACAGGCGCCGCGCGGCATCCCATTCGTTGCTCAGGTAGGGATTGCTGCCTCGATAGGCCGTCAGCTCGGTCCCGGCGGAGATGCCTGAGAAGAGGGTCTCGAGGCGCACTTCGCCGTTCTCGACGGAAGGCTCGTCGAAGTCGACGACCTCGGCTGCACGGGGGGAGGAGAAACGAACAAGCCGTCCCATGGTCAGTTCCTTTCGGTGGTGCGCGAAGCGGAGTCGCCGTCCACGGCGACGAGGCGGAAGAGCAGTGCCTGCTCGGGGTACAGCATGGGGGCTTGAAGGCCGACCCGGTTCAGGACGCCCCCGGTCACGGTGAGCGATTCCGTCCACCATGACGGTGGACCGCCGGCCACGGGTACGAGCGCGGACGCGGACAGCTCGATCGGCTCGATGCGGTACGCGAGGTCGTCGCGCAACCCTGGGATGCGCATGCGGCCGGGGTGCACCGCGACGCCCGTGGCCATCGCAACGAACGAAATGATCGCGCGCTTCTGGTCGGGGGCGACGTAGCCGTGAGCCCAGTACGAGTCGTCGGGGTAGTCGATGTGGAAGGCGGTGCCGGAATGGATCAAGCGGCGCTCGGCCTTGTAAAGCTCGATCCAGGCGGCGAGCTCGTCGAGCTCGTCCGGCGACGCCGTACGCAGGTCCCACTCGATCCCGAAGTGACCGAAGAGGGCGGTGGCGGCCCGGAACGCCAGCGCGTGCGTGCGGTGCGTCGTGTGCGCGCGCGGCGCGCCCACGTGGGAGCCGACGAGTTCGGGCGGCAGCAGCAGGCCGGTCCACCGCTGGATCTGCTGTCGTTCGAGCGCGTCGATGCAATCACTGGCCCAGACACGCTGGGTGCGCTCCAGGATCGCCAGGTCGACGCGGCCACCTCCCGAGGAGCAGGACTCGATCTCGAGGTTCGGATGTCGCCGATGCAGCTCGTCCATCAACGCGTACGTTGCGAGAGTCTGGGCGTGAACACGCGGAGCTCCCGTCGCGCGATCGCCGGCCTCGACGAGGTCGCGATTGTGGTCCCACTTGACGTAGTCGATGTCGTACTCGGTGATGAGCGCGCTCATCGACTCGAGGATGTAGTCGAAGGCCTCCGGGATCGTGAGGTTCAGCACCTGCTGCCATCGGCCGCTGATCGGCAGCCGATCGCCCGGGGCGAGGATCCAGTCCGGGTGCGCCCGGGCGAGGTCCGAGTCCTCGTTGATCATCTCGGGTTCGAACCAGAGCCCGAAGTCCATGCCGAGAGACCGCACCGTATCGACCAGGGCGCCGAGACCATCCGGCCACACATCCCGTGCCACCCGCCAGTCGCCCAGGCCGGCTCGGTCACCGCGTCGGTGGGCGAACCAGCCGTCGTCGAGTACGAATCTCTCCACGCCAACGCGTGCTCCCAACCGCGCGAGCTCGGTCAGCGAATCGAGGTCCTGGTCGAAGTACACCGCCTCCCACGTGTTGAGCACGACCGGCCGTGGGGTCTTCGGATGGGCCGGGTTTGTGCGCAGGTGCCGATGGAATGCCGATGCGACCGCGTCGAGGCCGACCCCGTAAGCCGCGTACACAAACGGGGACATGTACGTCTCTCCCGGTTGCAGCACCACCTCGCCCGGCAGTAGGAGCTCTCCGGCGCCGAGAACCCGCGCCCCGGTGAGGCCCATCTCCGCGAAGGTCGCGTGATTGCCGCTCCACGCGTTGTGCACTGCCCATACCTCGCCCGAGCCGAAGCCGAATCCGGGCGTGCCGGCGGCGAGCAGAATGCTGGCGTCCGAGCCGGTCCGCCCCCGCCGTCCCTCGCGCAGGTGCGTCCCCGAGACGAACGGATGCCGTTGTGGACTGCGCTCGCGAAGATGCCGGCCGGTGAAGTCCAGCAGCTCGGCGGCCTCGGCCGGTACCGGCACCGTCAGACGCAGCGCATCCAGCTGATACGGACTGTCGGCGGCGGTGTTCGTCACCGCTGCAGCTAGGCGCAGAAGGCCGGACGGAAGTAGTTCGACGGTCGTAGTCAGAGCCAGCTTCGCCTCGGCATCCGTTCCGTCGACCGTGAGCAACTGCGCGCCGTCGACGCCGCGCTCCTGCCGCCAGTCCACGAGCGTGAACGACGACGAGAATGTCGTCCCATTGCGGTGACCCTCGAGGCCCGGCGTGCCCATCCACCCCGCGGACTGCTCGGGCAGCACCGAGGGCGATCGGCGCACCTCCAGGATGTCGGCGCCGCCCTGGGTCTGCGCAAGGGAAAGCAAGTATCCGTCGTCGTCCGGGGACGCGTCCACGCGTGCCCCCCAGTGCAGGATGCGCGGAATGCCGGAGGACACCTCCAGCACGACCGACGTTTGGCCGGCACTCAGCGTGATCGGCCGCGTTACTGGCTCCCGCGTCGGTACACTCATCCGAACTCCCTCGTCCTGCCGTTCATCTTTCGCGCTGAAACCAGTACAGTCAACCATGCGATATGCCGTTCCGGCCACTTCGGTCGTACCGCGCAACGTCGGGACGCGTTCGAAACAGATCGGAAGAGCCTATGAGCAACGGAAACGCAGAGAGGGAAACGCTGCTTTCGGAATCGTCCAAAGCGGTCGCGGTGGAGATCCTCGTGCACGGTGCGCAGTCGCGGGCGCGATTGGCGCAGCGCATGGGCTTGTCGCCCGCGACTCTTACGCGCTCCGTCCGTCCACTGGTCGACGCCGGCGTCCTGATAGAGGCCGACGCCGTCCGCAACCCGGGTCGTGGCCGTGCCTTCCTACCCCTCGATGTCGTGCCGGAGAGGTTCCGCTTCATCGGCGTCAAGCTCACCGACAAGGCGATCTACGCTGTCGTCACGGACGTCCGTTCACGCGTACTTGACCAAGTGACCGTCGAGCTCCGCTCGCTGCAGGTCGGCGATGTGGTCGACGCAGTCACGGCGGTCGTCGGCGACATCAGATCGCGCAGCGAGCAGCCGGTGACGGCGGTGGGCGTCACCGTCGGTGGCCGTGTCGAGGACGGTGAACTGGTTGCGAACTCGCCCTTTCTGCACTGGCGCGACGTCCCCTTGCGTTCCCTTCTCAGCACCGCGATAGGCCTCCCTGTGCATCTCGACAACGACGTGGTGGGGCTCACCAAGTCGCAGCAGTGGTTCGGGCATGGCAAGGGCTTCTCCAGCTTTGCGCTGCTCACCGTTGGAGCGGGCGTCGGATACGGCCTCGTGATCAACGACGTCATGGTGCCCACCTTCGTGACTCCCGTGAGCCACTACCCGGTGGACCCGTCCGGACCGCTGTGTCCCCTCGGACATCGCGGATGTATGACCGCCTTCCTCTCGTCCCAAAGCATCGCTTCGGCTGTGTCGGCTGCCCACGGTCGCATCATCGGCTACGACGACGTGCTGGAGATGGCCAAGGGCGGTGACCCGACCGCCGTCCGGGTCGTCCGCGAGGCTGCACGAGCCTTGGGTCGGGCCACATCCGCCATCACCGCGCTGACCGGAGTGAGTCGGATCATCCTCTCGGGAGAAGGCGTTCATCTCGTTGATGTCGCGTGGCCTAGCGTCGAGGAAGGCCGGGCGGAGTACGACATTGATCGCGCCCTGCACGGCGAGCTCATACTGCGTCCGATGGATTTCATCGAATGGGCGCGCGGCGCTGCCGTGATCGCCATCCAGCAGGAGTTCCCGGGGACGCAGATGGCGATTCAGTGAACTATGCCAGGAAGATCTTGACAGTTCACGTTTCAGGCTGAAATTATATCGGCGATGAAAGACGGCAGGTCATGACCCGCTTCGAACGCCGCGCCCGGCAACGGCGTACAGGTTCACCCCCGAGCTAAGGAATCGCAATGACGCACAACTCATCCCTCCGTCTGTCCATGGTCGCGGTCGGCGCCGCCACGGCTCTGCTTCTCGCCGGCTGCACAGGGGGCGCTCCCGCCTCCGGCGACGACGAGACGCTGCGTTACCTGATTGAACAGCCGGAGGATCCGGCAGCAGTGGAGGCTCTGCAGGCCCATCTTGACGAGTTCACCGAGGAGAGCGGCATCAAAGTGAAGGTCGAGGCGATGCCGTTCGACACCATGCGCACGGTGCTGCAGACGCAGTTGCGGTCGGGCGATGGGCCGGACGTCTTCAACTGGGGCTCCGGACCCGGGTTCGGTGGCGTTCTCGCCGAGGCCGGACTGCTCTACGACCTCACTGACGCCTACGCCGAGTATGAGTGGCCGATCTACGAGTTCGCCAAGGAGCGGGTCGATTTCGATGGGATGCTGTACGGCATCCCCGGCGAGATGGAAACGATCGGTCTGTTCTACAACAAGGACCTGTTCGCCGAGCTGGGCATCGCAGAGCCGCAGAATCTGGTCGACCTCGAGGAGGCCGCCGCTTTGGTCGCCGAGGCCGGGATCGTTCCCATCGCCGCGAGCGACCAGGAAGGCTGGCAGGGCGGACACCTCCTGAGCATGGCGCTGTCCAGCCGAGTCGGCTCGTCCGGCATGGAGTCTCTCGTCAGCGGCGAGACCTCGTGGAACTCGCCGGACGTCATCGCGTCCCTGCAACTGTGGAAGGACTTCCTCGATTCCGGGTACCTGCCGGAGTTCCCCACGTCGCTCAGCTACGACGGCGCCAACGCGCTGTTCTACTCCGGTGACGCCGCGATGGTGCCCACCGGCAGCTGGCTGGTCGCGGAGATCGACGACAACGTCGACTTCGAGGTGGGCTACATTCCGTTCCCCGCCGAGGACGGTCCGGGGATCTTCGCCGGCGGGCTGGGTTCCGGTCCGATGATCTCAGCCAACACCACCAAGCCTGAGGCCGCCCTCGAACTTGTGAACTACCTGGCTTCCTCCGAGCACGGGCAGTGGACGGTGGAGAACCTCAACGTCATCCCGCCGCAACCGATCGACGCGGAGAGCGTGGACGTGTCGCCCCTGTTCCGTCAGGTGCTCGACGACACCGCCAAGTTCTCCGAAGGCAGCGGCGACTTCGGATTCAACATCGACGTCCTCACGAGCGACGTCTTCAACGAGGCGATGCTCGACGGGATCGCGGCGATCCTCTCCGGTCAATCGACGGCTGAGGACGTGGCTTCGCAGATGCAGGCGGCGTCGGAAAAGTGACCGTTGGGATCTCGCTCGGGACTCAGGCGGTCGCGGAGCCGTCTGAGCCCGTCGCGAAGGCGAAGGGCCGCAGAACGCGCCGGCCGGCGCTCGACACTCCGCCGTCGACACGGCGCGCTCAGATGCGGCTGGGTATCCTGCTGATCGCGCCCCTGATGATCCTCGTCGTCACCTTCTTCATCGTGCCGCTGGGCAGCGCGATCTATTACGCGTTCGTGGACTTCAACGGCGTCAACCCCAATCCGCCGTTCGTCGGGCTCGCGAACTTCATCGAGCTGTTCCAGGACCCGAAGCTGTGGCCGGCGCTGCGGAACAACGCCATCTGGATCGTCATCGGCACGATCTCGCCGTTGCTGATCGGTCTCGCGCTGGCCCTGCTGATGTGGAACGTCGGCCGCGCCGGCGTACTGTACCGAGTCGCCTTCTTCCTCCCGTTCATCCTTCCTCAGGTCGCCGTCGGCGTGGTGTGGGGATGGATCTTCGACCCGGTCCGCGGCTGGCTCAACCAGGCCCTTGAGGCGGTCGGTCTCGGGTTCCTGCGCACGGGATGGCTCGGCAACCCGGACACGGCGCTCTATGCGGTGCTCGCCACGGCGGTGTGGGCGACGTCAGGGTTCATCTTCGTGATCCTCCTGGCGGCGCTGCGGAATGTCGACACGGAGCTCGTGGACGCCTCGCGTCTCGATGGCGCCAACGGCATGCAGCGACTCTGGTACATCATCCTTCCGCAGATCATGCCGGTCTTCCTCATGGTGACCACCATCACCCTCGTGGGCGGTTTCAGCGTGTTCGACATCATCTTCGTGATGACCGGCGGCGGTCCCGCCGGAGCCACCGATGTGCTGGGCACCCTCGCCTACAGCAACGCGTTCCAGCTGAACCGCATCAGCTACGGCACCACCATCGCCCTCGTCATGACGATTCTGGCCATCCCCTTCGCGGTGTGGCTCAACCGACTCCAGCGACGGCTCTCACTGCAGGGGATGGGCGCATGAGCATTCCTGACAACACAGCATCCCCGCGCGTCCGCGCGTGGCGCATGAGCAAGCACGGTCTGCTGATCATGCTGTCGCTGCTGGCGGTGTTCCCGATCATCCTCACCATCTCCACCGCGCTGAAGACGGATGCCGACGTGACGGTCAATCCGTTCGGCCTGTTCTCGTCGTTCTCGTCCGAGAACATCGAGACGGCTTGGGTCGAAGGCAACTTCAGCGACTACGTGCTGAACAGCTTCCTGATCTCGGTGCCGAGCACGATCCTGGTCGTGGTCATCTCCATGATGGCGGGGTACGCCTTCGCGCGCCTGCCGTTCCCCGGACGTGGCTTCGCCTTCTACCTCGTCATGCTGGGCCTGCTCGTCCCCTTCTTCACCTACATGATCCCGCTGTACTTCCAGCTGCGCAGCCTGGGCCTGCTGGACAGCCTGCTGGGTGTCAACCTCGTCCTCGCGACGTCGGGTCTCGCCTTCGGAACGTTTTTCATGAGGGCGTTCTTCTCCGACCTCCCGATCGAACTCGAGCAGGCCGCGCGGATCGACGGCGCCTCGGAATGGCAGATCTTCCTGAAGGTGATGGTGCCGCTGGTGTCGTCGGGCGCCGGAGCGCTGGCGGTGTTCACGTTCCTGCAGAACTGGAACAACTTCCTCGTCCCGCTGCTCTACGTCCCCGGTGGGCAATTCAGACCTCTCACCACCGGGCTCTACCTTTTCCTCGGCGGTCGTTCGATCGACATCGGTCCCCTCGCGGCCGGCACACTCATCACCATCATTCCGGTCATCGTGGTCTTCGTCGTGCTGCAGAAGCAGGTCACGCAGGGATTCCTCTCCGGTGCCGTCAAGGGCTGAGCGCCCGCCCGATCTGAAAGAGAGCTGATGCACGACGTTCTCGACCCCCGCGACTACGTCCCTGACGAAGCCGAGCAGCTGCGACTGAGCGGCTACGACGTCGGCGCGCTGGAAGCCGACGCGCGCGCCGCGGCTCAGCGCGACGACATCTCCGAGCTCCTCAGGATCGAGGAGCAGATGCGTCGGCTCGAACGCGCCGACGGATGGATGTACGAAGAGCCGGACGACGAAGCAGCCCTCGAGGCGCTTTTCGCTGCGGTGCCCAAAGTCGAAGTGGACGCGGGTCGGCTGCCGGATCGCGTGCGGGGCGCCTGGCTCGGCCGCACGGTGGGGAACACTCTGGGGAAACCCGTCGAGGGGCTGACCCGCACAGAGCTCGAGAAATACCTCAAGGCCGCAGGACACTGGCCGTTGCGCGGCTACCTGCCGCTGCTGGACCCGCTTCCCCAGGGCGTCGCCCGCCTTCACCCATCCGCGGCGTCCGCGACGGCGGGCCGCTTCACCGACGTGCCGCGAGATGACGACATCGACTGGACGATTCTCGCGATGCATCTGCTCGAGCGCTATGGCCGCCACCTCACCACCGAGCAGGTCGCCGCGGAGTGGCTCGACCGAGTGCCCTTCACGCAGACCTACACCGCGGAACGGGCGGCCTACCGAAATCTCATCCACGGGGTCAGGCCGCCTGAGACGGCCACCCGCAGCAATCCGTACCGGGAGTGGATCGGCGCCCTTATCCGGGGTGACGCGTTCGGTTTCGCTCTTCCCGGGGACCCCGGCGGCGCGGCTCGACTTGCGCTCGTCGATGCGCGGCTCACCCATACCGCGAACGGCCTGTATGGCGAACTGTGGGCCGCTGCGCTCCTCGCCGCTGCGCTCGCCGCAGTGGATCCCGAGGATGCGATCCGGCGTGCGACGGCGGTGGTACCGGGCACGGCACGACTCTCCGAGGCCATCCACGGGGTGCTGGAGCTGCGCGACCGCGGTGCGACCCGCACTGATGCGCTGGACTGGGTGGACGAGGCGCTGGGACAGTATCCGTGGGTCCACACCATCAACAACGCGGCGCTTATCGCGATCGGTTTGCTGTGGGGTGAAAGCTTCATCGACGCGGTCGGCATCACGATCAGCGGCGGCCGCGACACCGACTCCAACGGCGCCACGGTGGGCTCGGTCTTCGGCGCGCTCCACGGCGCGTCCAGCATTCCGGCGACGCTCGTAGGCACGACGCACGTGCACGTGCGCAGTGCGATCCGCGACTTCGACCGCATCACCATCGATGAACTCACCGAACGTACGATGCGGTTGGTCGAGACGTTCTCACTCGGAGTCGAGCGGGAGCTGAGGTAAGCAGATGCGGTATCCCCCCTTCTCCGTCGTCGGGCACCGTGGTGCCATGGCGCACGCTCCGGAGAACAGCGAGGAGTCCTTCCGTCGCGCTGAGGAAGCCATGGTCAGCGAGATCGAACTCGACGTACGATGCACGAGCGATGACGTCCTCATCGTCCTCCACGACGACACTCTGGACAGGGTGGCGGCGGACCCGCGGGACCGAGGGCTCGGTCCGGTCGCCCTACTGTCGTTCGACGATGTTCGCGCGGTGATCTTGAACTCCGGCCGACCCGTCCTCACGCTGGCGGAAGCATTCGCTGCCACGACCGTGCGCCTGCAGGTCGAGATCAAAGAGCGGCGCGCCGTGCCGGCGTTGGCAGAGTTCATGCGTGCCCACCCCGGCCACGCCGACCGCACGATCTTCACTACGTTCGAC
Organism: Microbacterium sp. NPDC058345; assembly: GCF_042723855.1. Classification (NCBI taxonomy): domain Bacteria; kingdom Bacillati; phylum Actinomycetota; class Actinomycetes; order Micrococcales; family Microbacteriaceae; genus Microbacterium; species Microbacterium sp. NPDC058345. The sequence continues at coordinate 943,484 of NZ_JBHXIG010000001.1, read as the reverse complement.
GCTACTGCCCTCGAAGAGGTCTCGCGCCTCGCCCCGGGCATCCCGCGCGGCATCATCGTGTCCGACTACCCCGACGGTGCTGAGGCCAGACATGCCATCGACGCGCTGCTGGCCCGTGCGGGCTGCGACATCTTCCACTGCGGCTGGCAGGGACTGACCGCAGAGGTCGTCGATCGTTTCCACGAGGCCGGCCTCGGTGTGCGGGGATGGCCCGTCCGCAACCAGGATGACATGCGCAGAGCCCTCGCTCTCGGGGTGGACGGCATCACGAGCGACGATCCTGAGCAGGCGTGGAGTTGGTACCGCGAAGAGGTGGAACTCGTTCAATAGTCGTACCCGGCGCAGCACATCCGGACCGGTGATCCTCGCCCCGCCGCCTCGAGAGCAGCTAGCTCCGATCTACGACTGGCTCTCGCACGCCGCGTCACTTCGTAGGCCGGTTGTGTCACCGCAACGCGTTCTCGACGAGAAAGTCCTTGACACCGGCATCCGCACGTCCTAACGTACAACCAAATGGTTGTACAAACAGAACTCAGCGAAGCGGAGATCGACCGTGTGTTCCATGCACTGGCGACGGCGACCCGGCGTGACATTCTGCGCCGGACGATCGATCGCGAGCAGTCCGTCTCCGAGCTGGCCCGCGACTACGAGATGTCGTTCGCCGCGGTCCAGAAGCACGTGGCCGTGCTCGAAGAGGCACGGCTCATCGTCAAGCGCGCCGAGGGACGCGAGCGGCTCGTCCGCGCGAACCCCGAGATGATCGCCCGCGCGCGGGCGCTCCTCGCCCGATACGAAGAGCTCTGGCGGGCACGCATCGCCCGGCTCGACGATCTGCTGGCCGAACCGCCGGCATCCGACAAACCACGCAATGAAGCACCGAAACAAGGAGACTGACATGCCTGTCACCGACGTCGCCACCGACACCGAGAACCTGACGATGACCGTCACGGCCGACTTCGCCGCCCCGGTCGAGCGCGTGTGGAGCGCCTACAGCGACCCGCGCCAACTGGAGCGGTTCTGGGGCCCTCCCGGATGGCCGGCGACCTTCACCGCCTGGGACCACACCGTCGGCGGCCGGGCGAACTACACGATGAACGGTCCGCGCGGTGAGCGCTCCTCGGGGTACTGGGAGTTCCTGGCCATCGAGGCGCCGCGGCGCTTCGAGGTGCTCGACGGCTTCACCGACGAGCAGGGCGCACCGAACGAGCAGTTTCCGCCGATGCGGATGGACTTCACCTTCGCACCCACCGCCGACGGCACCCGCATGGTCACCACCAGCCACTTCGTCTCGCTCGAGTCGCTCGAGCAGGTCGTCGCGATGGGCATGGTCGAGGGCACCAAGATGGCGATGGCACAGCTGGATGCCGTGCTGCAGGATCTGCGCGAATACGCCCAGGGCAAGGGCACCCGCGTCGAGCTGCTCGACGACACGCATGTGCGCATCACCCGCCTCGTCGAGGGGCCGCGCGAGCTGGTCTGGCGCGCGCACACCGAGCCCGAGCTCATCAAGCGGTGGATGCTCGGCCCCGACGGGTGGGAGATGACCGAGTGCGAGGTGGGGCTCGCCGCCGGCGATCGCTACCGCAACTCCTGGGCGCCCGTCGGCGACACCGAGGGCGAGCCGTTCGGCTTCGAGGGCGAGATGCTGCTCGTCGACGCCCCGCGTCGGGCGGTGCAGCTCGAGCGGATGCAGGGCACCGACGGCCCCGACGTGCTGAACGACGTGAACTTCTACGAGGAGGACGGCGCGACCCTCGTCACGGTGCTCATGGAGTTCCCCGACAAGGACACGCGTGACGAGATCCTCGCCACCGGCATGGCCGAGGGCATGGAGCAGTCGTTCCGCCGTCTCGAGTCGGCGGTGCTCACCGTCTGACACCGCGGCCAGGCAGAACTGCACAGCGTCGCAAAATCCACGCGGATTCCTGCGACGCTGTGCATTCCTGCGTTCGGGCGGCATCCGGGGGCCGCGAGAGGAGCACCCCTGGGGACGGGCGGCTTCAGGCCCGGCAGAGGTGCGGGTCATAAGGTGGGGCGATGGCCTTCGAATGGGACCCCTGGATCGAAACCGCGGTCGCGCTCGTGATCGCCGTCGTCATCGCCGTCGCCGTGCTCGTCGCGGTGAGACTGATCGTCGCCCTCGTCGGTCGCAGGGTCGAGTGGCTCCGCGACCTGGGCCGACGGGTGCGGACCGCCCTGTGGGCCGCCGCGCTCATCGTCGCCGTCTGGATCGCCTGCGCCGTGTCGGCCCCCGGCGAGCAGAGCTGGTGGCCGGGTGTCTCACGGCTGTTCCTCATCGCCACGATCACCGCCGGCGCCTGGCTGCTCGCCGCGCTCGTGTCGTTCGGATTCGAGACCATCATCGCCCGGGAGGATGCCAGTCTCGGCGTCGAGGGCCGTCGCCGGCGCACCCAGCTGCTCGTGATCCATCGTCTGGTGCTGGTGATCATCGCCGTGATCGCCGTCGGCGCTGCGCTGTTCAGCTTCCCCGAGATGCGGGCGGTCGGCACCAGCCTGCTCGCCTCCGCCGGAATCGCGAGCATCATCGCCGGTCTCGCCGCGCAGTCGATCCTCGGCAACCTCATCGCCGGCATCCAGGTCGCCTTCACCGACGCCATCCGCGTGGGCGACGTCGTGGTCATCGAGGGCGAGTGGGGCCGCATCGGCGAGATCAATCTCTCCTACGTCGTGGTCTACATCTGGGACGAACGCCGACTCGTGCTGCCGTGCAGCTACTTCACCACCAACCCCATCGAGACGTGGACCCGGCGCTCCGACCGGATCCTCGGCACCGTCTACATGGATCTCGACTGGCGGGTGCCGATGGACGCGCTGCGCGCCAAGTTTCAGGAGATCATCGAGGCATCCAGTGCGTGGGATCGCCGCAGCGCGAGCGTCGCGGTCACCGGCTCCGAGGGCGGGCACGTCACGGTGCGCTTCGTGATGTCGTCGAAGAACTCCGATGACCAGTGGACGCTGCGCGTGACCGTGCGCGAGCAGCTGATGACCTGGCTGCAGCGCGAGCATCCCGAGGCGCTGCCGCGCATGCGGGTGTCGACGGACGGGTAGCCGGCGGGTCAGTCGTCGCCGCTGGAGTGCAGGCCCCGTCGCGCCGACAGCAGGGTGATCTCGGGATGCTGCTCCGCCAGCATCCGCTCGGCCTGATCGAGCACGTCGCGCACGTGAGTCGCGTGTGTGGCGACCACCGACACGCCGATCGTGCTGCGTCGGTGCAGATCCTGCGCGCCGACCTCCGCCACGGCGGCCTCGGTGCGCCGGCTGAGGTCGGCGATGATCGGCCGGATCACACTGCGCTTCTGCTTGAGCGAATGCACGTCGCCGAGCAGGATGTCGAACTCGATCCACCCGATCCACACGCGGCCAGTCTGCCACCCCGTGCGTTCAGGTGGCGCGAATGGTCGCCTCAAAGGGGCGGAGGCGGCGAGATGCGCCACCTGAAGGAGCGGGCTTGCCGTGCGGTGCGTTCGGGTGGCGCGAATGATCGCCTCGCGAGGGGTGGATGCGGCGAAGTGCGCCACCTGACGGAGCGGGCTCGCCGTGCGGTGCGTTCGGGTGGCGCGAATGGTCGCGTCGCGGGGGGCGGATGCGGCGAGATGCGCCACCTGAAGGAGCGGACGCGCCGTCAGATCAGCCGGCGCAGCGCCTCCTCGAGCGAGATGCCCTGCGCGTCGGCGCGATCGCGCAGCCGCGCGTGCTCGGCGGCGGTCAGCGCGAGGCTCAGCTCGATGGGATCGGATGCGGCGCCGCCGTCGAGTCCGTCGAGCAGGTCGGAGGCCTCGGCCCAGAGCGGAGTGGATGCCGGATGCGGCGCCGCACCGGCGGGCTCGGCGACCCCGGTACCCGAAACCTCGCCGCCCGCGGCGGCGACCACGGCGGCGCCGGCGACGGCTGCCCCGGCATCCGAGGCGCTGAGGAAGCCGGGACCACGGCGCGGCTCCTCACCCTGCTGATACGCCTTCGCGGCGGCGTTCGCCCGTTCGTCGGCGGCTTCGTTCAGCGGATGTCCGGCGTGACCCTTCACCCACGAGAACGACACCGCGCGTCCGCGCATCGCCTCGTCGATGCCCTCGAGCAGGTCGCGGTTGAGCACCGGCCCGCCGTCGGACTTGCGCCAGCCCCGGCGCTTCCATCCCGGCATCCACTTCGTCACCGAATCGATCACGTAGCGGCTGTCGCACTCGATGACGAGCTCCTCGTCGGTGCCGGCGGTGGCGCGCAGCAGCTCGAGCACGGCCTTCAGCTCCCCCTGATTGTTGGTGCCGTGCGGTGATCCGCCTGCCGCCCAGCGGTCGTCGTCGATGTACCAGGCCCAGCCGTTCGGTCCCGGATTGCCGAGGGCGGAGCCGTCTGCGGCGGCGGTGATCGTCATCCCTCCACCGTACGGTGTCGCGCCGCCGTGTCCGTGCGAGTGCCGCGGCATCGGCGTTCCGCACCGGCTGCCTGTACCGTCGAGGGGTGACCGCCTTTCTCGTCAAGATCGCCCTGGTGCTGCTCGCGGTGGCGCTGGTCGTCGTGGTGGTCGCACGAGCGCGCAAACGGCCGAACCGCTCGAAGGAGCATCCCGACCGCATCCGCATGCCCCGGCTGGTCGTCATGATCGGCGCCGCCGTGCTCGTCGTCGGCTTCTTCATGGGGCTGATGGCGTTCACCGCCGAGGAGAACCCGCAGACGCCGGGCGCTCTGCTGCCGATGCGGATCGCCGCCGTCGTGATGTTCCTGGTGGGCGGGCTGTTCGTGGCGATGTACCTCAACTGGTACGTCTCGCCGGGGCTCGACGAGGTGCGATTCCGCAGCGTGCTCGGGCGTGAGAAGACGATCGCCTACGCCGACATCGTGGACTACCGGACGACGTCGGCGAACGGGCAGCCGAGGCTGCGCATCCGCGCCGCCGACGGAACGAGGCTGGCTCTCAACCCCGCGACGTTCGACATGTCGCCGCTGATGACGGCGATCGCCTTCAAGGAGCGCACCGGCCGCTGGCCGCTGCGCGGCGAAGCGCGCTGACGGCGCGGCCGGGGCGGCTCAGGCGGCGCGGAACGTGAAGAACGCCTCGACGCCGCCGTGGTTCACCACGCCTTCGCCTGTGCTGAAGATGCGCGCGGATGTCGTCGCGCCGCTCTCGACGAAGACGTATCCGGTGTGCTCGAGTCGCCAGCCGACCTTCTCGACCTCGCTGAGGAACCAGCCGACATGATCGTCGCGCAGCATGCGGTTGTCGGCAGACCCCCACGACGAGCTGTCGCCGGTGAGTTGGGCGATGTCGAACTGCAGGTGCAGCAGGGCGTCGCCGCGGGTGCGTGCCTCGCTCGCGAGCTGCAGCAGGCGGGCGGCTTCGTTCTGGGTGGGCATGGGGCGAGTGTAGAGGGTCAGCCCTCGGCATCCGCCTCGTCGGCATCCGCCTCGTCGGCATCCGGATCGCGGCCGGGCTCACCGTCGGTGGCATCGGCGGCCTCGGGCGCGGGCGGCGCGACCGGGAACACCATGGTGGAGTACTTCGCGCCGACGCCGATGTCCATCAGATCCATCGCGGGCGCGTCATCGAGCCGCTCGGCCGGGTTCTCGATGTCACGCGTCTCCGACGGCAGACCCGCCCACGCGTTCTGCTCTTCCTCCGGTCGCTGCTGGAACAGTCCCATACGTCCATTGTCGCGCTGGATGCCAGGTGCGCGGCACCGATGCCGGTCAGAAGTCGGCGATCACGAGCTTCTTCATCTGCAGCATGCGCTCGTAGGCGCCGGGCCGGGCCATCAGCTCGGCCATGTCGTCCGGCACGATCTGCCAGCTGACGCCGAAGCGGTCGGCCAGCCAGCCGCACTGCTCGGCCTCAGGGACGGCCGAGAGCGCATCCCAGAGCCGGTCGATCTCGGCCTGATCGCGGCAGCGCACCTCGAGCGAGACCCCGGGGGAGAAGCCGAAGTCGTGGGCGACGTTCGAGTCCATCATCGCGAACCACTGCTCACCGATGCGGAACTCCCCGAACATGACGCTTCCCGCGGCGGCGGTGCCGGTCTGCTGTGCGTAGTCGACCACCGTGCCGAGCGCCGCGTCGTCGAAGAGCGAGGTGTAGAACTCCGCGGCCTCACGCGCCCTGTCCTGCACGTCGCCGGCGAACATGATCTGCGGGATCACGAACGGGCGAGGCTCGCCAGAGGGGTCGGTCAGCATGAGCTGCCAGCTCACGCCGTAGCGATCCTGCACCCAGCCGTACCTCGGGCTGAACGGATACTCGTCGAGCGGCATCAGCGCCGCACCGCCGTCCGACAGGGCGGTCCATGCCGCATCGATCGCCGTGCGGGCGCCCTCCTCGCCGCCGAACGCCAGCGGATCGAAGTTCAGCAGGAACGAGATCGACGGATTCGGCCGGAACTCCGGGCCGGCGTTGATCAGGCTGATCCGCATCCCGTCCACGACGACGTCGACCACGAGCGGCTCGCCCGCGAAGCCGGCCTGCCAGTCGGGCACCTCGTCCGGATACCGGGCGACGACCTCGGTCGTCGTATGCGGCAGCGCGGAGGCGTAGAACGACCCGGCCTCCTCGGCGTTCCGGTCGAACCAGAGATTGGGCACGATCTTCTGCGACATGGTCGCTCCTTCCGTTCAGCTTCGGGGGACGTCCGGTTCGGCGTGGGGTCCGCCACGCGCGGTGCGCGGCTCACCGCCGCCACGCGAGGTTCGCGGCTCGTCGTCTCTGCTGCCGGCCTCGCGCACCGCCTCGACCAGCTCGCGCCACGCTCCGGTCAGCGCGGACTCGGGCAGTTCCCGCTCCAGATCGGCGGCGGGCGTGCGGGCGCGCACGGTCCAGATGAAGCGGTCGGCCCCGGCATCCGGATGCTCGGGCGGAGCGTCCCACGGGCAGCGATCGACGAGAGTGGTCCACCGTGATTCCTCGACCGGATCGGGCTCCACGCGCCAGCGCCGGCTGATCCCGGCGAAACCGCCCGAACGCACGACGATGATCAGCACCCCGGCGGCCTCGCCTCGCGGTGCCTCGCTGTCAGCGCTGTTCTCGTGCTCCGGCATCCTCGATCACTCCGACGGCGATCCACGCCTCGCGCACCGCCGACTCCACGGTAGACCCGAGACCACCCGCCGCCGCAAGAGTCGCCTCGGCGAACTCGGTGAACGTCGCCGTGGCGGAGAGCCCGCCGGTCAGCGCGCGGTACCACACCGTGCCGGCGTCGCCCCAGGCGTTGCCGCCGAGCGTGGTCGCGGTGAGGGCGAAGGCGCGGTTCGGGATGCCGGAGTTGATGTGCACCCCGCCGTTGTCGTCCTGCGTCTGGACGTAGTCGCGCATGTGTGCGGGCTGCGGGTCCTTGCCCAGTTCGTCGTCGTCGTAGGCGGTGCCCGGCTCGATCATCGAGCGAAGCGCGCGGCCCTGCACGGCTTCGGTGAAGATCCCCTCGCCGACCAGCCAGCTCGCCTGGTCGGCCGTCTGCCCTTTGAGGTGCTGTTCGGTGAGCGCGCCCAGCACGTCGGCGATCGACTCGTTCAGGGCGCCGGACTGCCCGCGGTACTCGAGACCGGCGGTGCTCTGGATGACGCCATGCCCGAGCTCGTGCCCGATCACCGACACCGACCCGGTGAAACCGCGGAACACCTCGCCGTCGCCGTCCCCGAACACCATGCGGGAGCCGTCCCAGAAGGCGTTGTCGTAGTCCTCGCCGTAGTGCACGACCGCGTTCAGCGGGGCTCCGGCGCCGTCGAGCGAGTCGCGCTGAAAGGCCTCGAGCAGCATCGCGAAGGTCGCGCCGAGCCCGTCGAACGCCTCGTTGACGGCGGTGTCCGTCACGGGCGGATCATCTTCGGCGCGCACGATCACGCCCGGCAGCTGCTCGGTGTTCTGCGCATCGAAGATCGTGCGGGTGGGCGCGGCCTGCACCTCGGCGACGAGGTCTCCGTTCTCGTCGATCGACAGCTCGAGCGTGGAGTGGAACACCGGGCGGCCGGCGATCAGCGTCTGCCGCGCCGCCTCGGCCGCGCGGGGGAACCGGCCCGACTCGGCCAGCCGTGCGAGCAGGTAGCCGGGCACGATGCCCTGGATCTCGTGTGTGCCTGCCATCATGCCCGCCCTCCGGTCTCGCCTGCCTGCGACCCTACGCCGGGGCGCCGACAAAGTCACAGGGGCGCGAGCCCGGGTGACGCGACACACGCGTGGGGCGCCGCTTTCGTCGGTGATAGGACTATCTTTACGTCACCACCGAAATAAGACCCGCGAGGACACCGTGCGCACGTTGACCCAGGCCCCCCATTCCGCCGGTGAGCTCTTCCGGCTGGTCCGCACCGGTCAGGCGCGCTCCCGCGCGGATCTCGCCCGGCTCACGGGCCTGTCACCGTCGACCGTCGCGTTGCGGGTGGAGGAGCTGGTCGCGCACGGCTACGTCGAAGAGGTCGGGCACGGCGAATCGAGCGGTGGGCGTCGACCGCGAGCCCTCGGCGTCCGGGCCGACGAGAGCGTCGTCGCCGGCGTCGACCTGGGCGAGAGCCACGCCACCATCGCGCTGCTCGACCGACGAGGCGAGATCGTGGCGTCGACCGTCGACAGCGTGACGCTGCTCGACGGTGTGCGCAGCGTCGTGGTGCAGGTCTGGGAGAGCATCGTCCGCTTGGCCGAGCAGCACGGTGGGGTACGCGTGGAGGGCATCGCGATGAGCCTCCCCGGCCCGGTCGACGCGCGGACGTCTCGGCTGCTGGCGCCGATGCGGATGCCGGGGTGGAACGGTGTCGACGTGGGCGAGGTGCTCGGTTCGGTGACCGGACTGCCCTTCCTCATCGACAACGACGCGAACGCCATGGCGGTGGGGGAGTACGTCGAGCGCGGAGGAGTCCACGAGCAGCTGGTCTTCGTCAAGGCCGGCAGCGGGATCGGCTGCGGCATCGTCGTCGACGGATCGGTGTACCGCGGCTTCCGCGGCGTCGCCGGCGACATCAGCCACGTCGCACTGCACGGCGCACCGCCGGTGAGCTGCTCCTGCGGCAGGGTCGGCTGCCTGGACGTGGTGGCCAGCGGCACGGCGATCGTGGACGCGTTGAAAGAGGCCGGCGAGCCGATCGACAGTCTCGAGCAGGTGCTCGAGCTCGCTCAGAACGCCCATCCGAAGGCGACGGGTCTGCTGCGCGAGGCGGGGGCGCGTACCGGCGAGGTGCTCGCCACCATCATCAACTTCTTCAACCCGCAGGCGCTGATCGTGGGCGGTCGGCTGGCGACCGCAGACGCCTTCGTCGCCGGCATCCGTCAGGCCCTGTTCACGCTGTGCCTGCCCATGTCGACCGACACGCTCGAGATCGAGGTGAGCCGCGCCGGGGTGCTGGCGGGTGCACGCGGCGTCGGCTGGGAGCTGCTGGACAGCATTCTCGATCCGGCCCGGATCGACGCCGCGCTACGGATCGCATAGCGCCCGCCTGGGCCACTGCCGCCCGTCAGCGCACCGGAGCATTCTTCGCCGTCGAAGCAAGTGTGTTATCTAAACGTGATTGCCGTGCCTTTGTAGCACTACTTCATTCGGAGATAATTCAAAGTACGTCACAATCCGAAGGAACGATCCTTCGGCGCGACGTCCTTACAAGGAGGTTTTGATGCGCACTCAGACGCTGCGCGGCCGGATGCTCGCCCCTCTCGGCGCGCTCGCGGTGGCCGCGATCGCTCTGACCGGCTGCCAGGCCGCTCAGGGAGGCGGCGGTTCCGCCGCGGAGAAGGACACGGTCAGCTACGCCCTTCCCGTCGGCACCGGCCCGAACTGGATCCTGCCGATCTCGGCTCCCGACAAGATGGCGACCCACAACAGTGCCATCAAGGCGACCATGTGGCCGCGCCTGTTCGAGTACAACGGCCAGTCCGGCGACATGGGCTGGGACAAGGAGGGCTCGGCCGCCGAGTCCTACGAGTTCTCCGAAGACGGCAAGACCATCACCATCACGCTCGGCGACCTCACCTGGTCCGACGGCAAGCCCGTCAGCACGCGCGACGTCGAGTTCTGGTTCAACCTCGTCAAGGCGAACGCGGAGCGCACCGGCGGATACTCCGAGGGGAACATCCCCGACAACGTGACCGAGTTCACCACGATCGACGAGAAGAAGTTCTCGCTGACGATGGACAAGGTCTACAACCAGGACTTCCTCGTCGGCAACCAGCTGACCCTCGTCTACCCCATGCCTCAGCACGTCTGGGACAAGACCAGCGACGACGGCGAGATCGGCGACCACGACCGCGACCCCGAGGGTGCCGTGCAGGTCTTCGACTACCTGTTCTCGCAGGCCGAGGACATGAAGACCTACGCCACCAACCCGCTGTGGAAGACGGTCTCCGGTCCCTACACGGTCAAGAGCTGGTCGGACTCCGGACTCGTCGAGCTCACGGCGAACGACAAGTACACCGGTGAAGACGAGGCGCAGATCGAGAACGTGCGCTTCCTGCCGTTCACCTCGGCCGACGCCGAGATGAACGTCGTGCGCTCGGGCGAGGTCGACTACGGGTACATCACCGCGTCGCAGCTGACCAACGAGAAGCAGTTCACCGACCTCGGCTACGACATCCAGCCCTGGGCCGGATGGTCGATCACCTACATGCCCTACAACTTCGCCGGCCCGCACAAGGAGCTGTTCAGCCAGCTCTACGTGCGTCAGGCTCTGCAGCACGCCGTCGACCAGGAGACCATCTCCGACGCGATCTGGCACGGCGCAGCGACGCCCGACTACGGACCCATCCCGCAGACGGTGCCGTCGGACCAGCTCTCCGACGCGCAGGCCGACAACCCGTACCCGTTCGACCTGAAGAAGGCCGAGCAGCTGTTCACCGACCACGGCTGGGAGAAGAACTCCGACGGCGTGTTCGAGTGCGCCTCGGCCGGCACGGGCGACGACCAGTGCGGTGAGGGCATCGAGACCGGCGATCTCGCCGAGTTCGTGATCACCACGCAGAACGGCTCGCAGGAGACCGACAACACCATGGCCGAGATCCAGTCGTCGCTGGCGAAGGTCGGCGTCAAGGTGACCGTCGACGCCAAGCCGCTCGACAGCGTGCTCACGCAGGCGCAGGAGTGCAAGACCGGCTCGACCTGCACATGGGACCTCGTCTTCTTCGGCACCGCCGGCAGCTGGTACTTCAGCCCCTACGCGACCGGCGAGCGCCTGTTCGCCAAGGAGACGAAGTGGAACGCGGGTCAGTACTTCAACGCCGAGGCGGAGGAGCTCATCCAGGAGATGATGTTCTCGTCCGACCCCGAGATCAGCAAGCAGTACTCCGAGCTGCTCGCGAAAGATCTGCCGGTGATGTGGATGCCGAACCCGGTGTACCAGGTCTCGGTCGTGCGTGACGGCCTCGAGATCGGCACGCAGGACCCGGGTGGCAACTTCATGCCGCAGCGCTGGTCCTGGAAGTAAGCAGGAAGAGGACATGAGCGTGGTGGATGCAGCGCAGCCGACAGCTGCGAAGAAGAAGACGGACAGCCGATTCTGGTGGTACCTGCTGCGGCGGGTCGGCCAGGGGGTGATCGTCATCCTCATCGTGACGCTGATCGTGTTCGCGCTGCTCCACCTCGCCATGCCCAACGGGCCCGCCACCGGCGTGCTCGGCATGCAGGCCACCCAGGCTCAGATCGACGCCTTCAACCGTGAGAACGGCTTCGATTTGCCGGTCTGGCAGCAGTACCTCAACTTCCTCGGTCAGGTGGCCACCGGAGATCTGGGCGACTCGTTCAAGCTGAACCGCCCGGTCTCGGACGCCATCTCGCAGCGTCTGCCCAAGACGCTGATCCTCGCGCTCATCTCGATGCTGGTCGCGCTGATCGTCGCGATCCCGATGGGCATCTTCCAGGCCGTGCGCCGCGGCAGGACCGCGGACTACGTCCTGACCACGTGGAACTTCATCGTCTACTCGACCCCGTCGTTCTTCCTCGGCCTCATCCTCGTGATCGTCTTCTCGCAGATGCTGCGCATCGTCCCCGCGCAGGCACCGCAGGGCGAGACGGTCGCCGCCGTGCTGGCGAACCCGGCGGGCCTGGTGCTGCCGGTGCTCACCGCCGCCCTCGGCATCATCGCCACCTTCTCGCGATACATGCGCTCCGCCACCATCGACAACCTCTCCGAGGACTACGTGCGCACCGCCCGTGCCAAGGGCACGTCGGTGCCCGTGGTCGTCGCGCGCCACGTCGTGCGCAACTCGCTCACCCCGGTGATCGCGATGCTCGGCTACTACCTGCCGGTGATGTTCGGCGGCATGATCGTGGTCGAGTCCCTCTTCAACTACCCGGGCATGGGGCTGCTGTTCTGGACCTCGGCGCAGACGTCCGACTACCCGGTGCTGCTGGGCTGCATCCTCGTCATCGCCGTCGCCACCGTGGTCGGCTCCCTGCTGGCCGACATCATCCAGGCGTTGCTCGATCCGCGCACCCGGGAGGAGCTCTCGTGAACACCTCGTCCCCCGACGTCGCCCCCACCTCGACCATGGCGATCGTCCAGCGCACGCTGACGCCGCGCCAGCGCGGCATGCGCCGATTCCTGAAGAACAAGCTGGCGCTGTTCGGGATCGTCACGATCGCGCTGTTCCTGCTGTTCTGCTTCGTCGGCCCGTTGCTGTACCCAACCGACCAGGTGCACACCGATCTGCGCAGCACCATGCTGCCGCCGGGGAGCCCCGGCCACCCGCTGGGCACGGACGATGTCGGATACGACATCCTGGGTCGTCTGATGGTCGGCGGTCAGGTCTCGATCCTCATCGGCCTCGCCGCCGGTGTGCTCGCCACCGTGATCGGCACGTTGTGGGGTGCGATCGCGGGTTACGTGGGCGGCATCGTCGACACCGTCATGATGCGCATCGTGGATGCCGGCATCGCCATCCCCGCCACGTTCCTGCTGCTCATCCTCTCGGCGGTGCTGCGGCCCAGCGTGCCGCTGATGATCTGCGTCATCGGCCTGGTCTCATGGCTGGTGCCGGCGCGACTGGTGCGCGCCGAGTCGATCTCGCTGAAGTCACGGGAGTACGTGCTGGCGCTGCGCGCCATGGGTGGATCGCACTCGCGGGCAGTGCTCAAGCACGTCGTGCCCAACACGGTCGGCACGATCGTCGTGAACGCCACCTTCCAGGTCGCCGACGCCATCCTGCTCGTCGCCTACATCTCGTTCCTCGGCATGGGCCTGCAGAAGCCCGCGACCGACTGGGGCGCGATGCTGACCAGCGGCATGACCTACACCTACGCCGGCGCCTGGTGGCTGATCTTCCCGGCCGGATTCTGCATCGTGCTCACGGTCTGCGCCTTCAACAGCATCGGCGACGGGCTCCGTGACTTCTTCGACGTGAAGGGGCGTGCCGCATGAGCGACGCACTGCTGTCGATCGCCGGCCTGACGGTCGCCTTCCGCACCGAGGACGGCCCGGTCGAGGCCGTGAAGGGCATCGACCTCGAGGTGCGCGCCGGCGAGGTCCTCGCCCTGGTGGGCGAATCGGGCTCGGGCAAGTCCGTCACGGCGATGGCCGTGCTGGGCCTGCTGCCGCGCACCGCGCAGGTGGGCGGTTCGGTCCGCCTGGCGGGCCGCGAGCTCCTCGGCCTCGCCGAGGATGAGATGAACTCCGTGCGCGGCGCGGAGATCTCGATGGTCTTCCAGGAGCCGATGACGGCGCTCAACCCGAGCATGCGCATCGGCGACCAGATCACCGAGGCCATCCACAACCACCGCACCGTGAGCAAGGATGCCGCGTGGCAGCGCGCCGTCGAACTGCTCGCCCGGGTCGGCATCCCCGAACCGGAGCGCCGGGCGAAGAGCTACCCGCACGAGCTGTCCGGCGGCCAGCGCCAGCGGGTGGTCATCGCGATCGCGCTCGCCTGTGAGCCGCAGCTGATCATCGCGGACGAGCCGACCACCGCGCTCGACGTGACCGTGCAGGCCGAGATCCTCGATCTCATCCGCCGGCTCGCCGCCGAGTCGGGCACGGCGTTCCTGCTGGTCACGCACAACATGGGCGTCGTCGCCGACATCGCCGACCGGGTGGCCGTGATGTTCCGCGGCACGATGGTCGAGGTCGGCTCATCGCGCGATGTGCTCACCGCACCGCGCGAGAACTACACGAAGAAGCTCCTCGGCGCCGTGCCGACGCTTCCCGACGTCGCCTCGCAGGTCGTCGCACGCGAGGAGGCCGATGTGCCCTCCGCCGTGCTCGAGATCGTGGACGCCAGTGTGACCTACCGCCGTGGCGGACGATCCTTCAAGGCCCTCGACGGCGTCAGCCTGAGCATCGAGCCCGGTGAGATCGTCGGCCTGGTCGGCGAGTCCGGATCGGGCAAGTCGACTCTCGGTCGCGCGGCGCTCGGCCTGCTGCCCCTCTCGGAGGGCACCATGACGCTGTTCGGTGAGCAGATCGGCCGGCATCGCCTGACCGGCACCCGAGGCGTTTCACGCCGTCGCGAGCGCGTGCTGCGCGGACGCGTGGGCGCGATCTTCCAGGACCCCGGATCCAGCCTCAACCCGCGCATGACGGTCGGCGAGGCCATCATGGAGCCGATGCTCGTGCAGCGCCGCCGTCTGCCCACCAGCGCGAAAGAGCGTCAGGCGCGTGTCGCCGAACTGCTCGACGCCGTCGAGCTGCCCGCGAACTACGCCGTGCGCTACCCGCACGAGCTGTCCGGGGGGCAGCGTCAGCGCATCGGACTGGCGAGGGCGATCGCGCTCGAGCCCGAGCTGATCATCGCCGACGAGCCGACCTCTGCCCTCGACGTGTCGGTGCAGGCGGCGGTGCTCGACGTGCTGCGCAATCTGCAGCAGCGCATGCACTTCGCCTGCCTGTTCATCAGCCACGACCTCGCGGTGGTGCATGAGATCTCCGATCGTGTCGCGGTCATGCTGAAGGGTGAGATCGTCGAGACGGGCTCCTCGGACGAGGTGCTGCTCGCCCCGCAGCATCCGTACAGCCGCCGACTGCTGGCATCGGTACCCGTGCCCGACCCCGACAAGCAGGCGATGCGCCGCGAGGCCAGAGCGGCGGCACTGCACGCATGAGCACGCCTGCTGTACTCGGGCTGGACGTCGGCGGCTCGAGCGTGAAGAGCCTGCTCGCCCTGGCCGATTCCTCGCTGTCGTCACCGCCCGAGATCCTCTCCCGCGCGCGGACGATCACACCACTCGCCGACCCCGTCGACGGCCTGGTCGAGATCGCGCAGTCCGTCCCGCAGCAGCATCCCGTCTCGCGCGTCGTGGTGTCGATCCCCGGCATCGTCGATGAGACCAGGGGTGTCGTCGTGCGCTCCGCGAACATCCCCGCGCTCGACGGGTGCCCGCTCGCCGAACGGCTGGGTGCGCGCCTGGGCGTGCCGGTCAGCGTGATCAACGACGGCCACGCCGCAGCGGTCGCCGAAGCGGCCTGGGGTGCAGGCGCGGGCAGTGACGACAGCTTCGTGCTGGCGCTGGGCACGGGCATCGCCGGTGCCCACGTCGTGGACGGCGAGGTGGTGCCCGGTGCGCACGGCTCCGCCGGAGAACTGGGGCACATCACCATCGACCCGGCGGGAGCCGTCTGCTCGTGCGGCCGGCACGGCTGCCTCGAGACGATCATCGGCGCTCCGGCGCTGAGCGCGGCATGGAACACCGCGGGCGGATCGGGCGGACCGGAGACCCTGCTGCCCGCCTACGCCGACGGCGATCCCCGCGCCGTTCCGGTGGTGCAGCGAGCCGCGTCGGCCCTGGCGGAGGCGCTGCTCACCCTGTGCGCGCTCGTCGATCCGGGCCGGATCGTGATCGGCGGCGGGATCGCGCGCGAGCCGCACGATCTCGTGCTGCTCGCCGCGCAGTACGCGCGTCAGCGCGCGACGTTCCACCATGTTCCCCCGATCGTGCCGGCGACGCTGGGCGAATGGGCGGGCGCGAACGGCGCGGTGCGCATCGGAATGCAACACGAGCGTCTGGCCACCGCCGCTCGCTGACCCTCGCGAAAGACGGATGGGCTTCATCCGTGTCGCAGCGGGAACCGCACCTCGACCACGAGACCGCCGTCGGCGCGTGCGGCGAAGTGCAGCGTCGCGTCGTGGGCGCGGGGATGCTCTGCACGATCGCCAGGCCCAGACCCACACCGGCGTGATCGCCGCGGCGCGCGCGGCCCGAGCCGCGCTGGAAAGGCTCGGCGATCGTGTCGAGCGTCTCCGGCGTGAGCACGTCGCCCGTGTTCGAGACGGTCAGCGCGAGAGCATCCGTCTTCCTCGCCGTGTGCACCCAGATCGTTCCGCCGTGCGGCCGGTTGTGCACGATGCCGTTGTGCACGAGGTTCGCCGTGAGCTGCTGCAGCAGCGCGGGCGAGCCGATGACCTCGGTCCGCTCACCGGTCACGTGCAGTGCCACGCCGTGCTTCTCGGCCAGCGGCAGCAGGTTCTCGGCCGCCTCCTCGGCGACCAGCGAGAGATCCACGGCCTGGGTCTCGAACGCTCGCCCGTCGGCCCGCGCGAGCAGCAGCAGGGCCTCGGTGAGCTCGATCGCGCGGCCGTTGACGTGCTGCAGCCGTTGGATCAGCGCGTCGACGTCGCGGTCGGGGTCGGCCCGCGCCACGTCGAGCAGCGTCTGCGAGATCGCCAGCGGCGTGCGCAGCTCGTGCGAGGCGTTCGCGGCGAATCGCTGCTGCTCGGCGACGTGCGCCTCGAGCCGGTCGAGCATCGTGTCGAAGACGTCGGCCAGGTCGCGGAACTCGTCCCGCCGCCCCTCGAGCGCCACGCGGTGCGACAGCGAGCCCTGCCCGGCGAGTCGCGCGGCGTCGCCGATGCGGTTCAGGGGCGCCAGCATCCGTCCGGCGAGGAACCAGCCGCCCACCAGCCCGCTCACGAGCAGCGCCACCATCGCCGCGGCCGCCGGTGGGGTGAACGCGCGCAGCAGGTCGGACTGGTTCGGCACGAAGAGGTCAGAGCGGATGTTGCTGTTCGGCACGTACCTCAGCAGGAACAGCCAGACCACCGTGAGCAGCAGGGCGCCGGTGAGCACCACCACCCCGGCATAGCTCAGTGTCAGCTTCATGCGCGCGCTGAGCCCGCGCGCCCTATGCGACGGCATCCGGTTCCGCATCGATCCGGTACCCGACGCCGGGCACGGTGGCGATCACCCACGGCTCACCCAGCCGCTTGCGCAGGGCCGAGACCGTGATGCGCACGGCGTTCGTGAACGGGTCGGCGTTCTCATCCCACGCCCGCTCCAGCAGCTCTTCGGCGCTGACCACCCCTCCGCCGGCGCCGACGAGCACCTCGAGCACGGCGAACTGCTTGCGCGTCAGGGCGACGTACCGTCCGTCGCGGAACACCTCGCGCCGGAACGGATCGACCCGCAGCCCGGCCAGCTCCTGCACCGGTGGACGCGTGTGTGCGCGCCGCCGGTCGAGCGCGCGCAGCCGCAACACGAGCTCGCGCAGCTCGAACGGCTTGGTCAGGTAGTCGTCGGCGCCCAGTGCGAAGCCGCTCGCCTTGTCGTCGAGACGATCGGCGGCGGTGAGCATGAGGATCGGGATGCCGCTGCCCGACGAGACGATCCAGGCGGCGACCTCGTCGCCCGACGGGCCGGGGATGTCACGGTCGAGCACCGCGAGATCGTAGGAGTTGACCGCCAGCAGCTCGAGAGCGGTGTCGCCGTCGCCGGCGATGTCGGCGGCCATCGCCTCCAGCCGCAGCCCGTCGCGGATCGCCTCGGCGAGGTAGGGCTCGTCCTCGACGATCAGCACGCGCATGGGCAGAATCCTACGCAGGCGGGCATATCGCGGGTGTATGGAAAACGGCATACGCCCCTGCAACACGCGCTCGCATGGGATGGGTGGCATGCACTCGAGATCCGCCCGTACCCGTGACCGCCGCCTGGCCGCCGTGGTCGCCACTGTCGTCACCGCCCTGGTCGCGCTCGTCTTCGCCGCGCTGCAGGCGCTGAGCGCGGTGTCGGCCGTCGCCCCCGCAAAAAGCCCCCGCGGCGGCGAGTCCGTGAACGCCGCCGCGGACGGCCGCATCGACGCCGCCGACGGCTACATCACGTCCGGCCACCCGCTCACCGTCTTCGACGATGCGCCGGCGGTGGCGAATCTCGATCCGCAACTGCGCGACGCCCTCAGAGCCGCCGCGACGGATGCTGCGCAGCAGGGCATCGAGTTCGAGGTGAACGGCGGCTGGCGCTCGGCCGAGCTGCAGCAGAAGCTGCTGCGCGACGCCGAGGCGAAGTACGGCTCCGCCGAGGAGGCGGCGCGCTGGGTCGCGACGGCCGAGACGTCGGAGCACGTCACCGGAGACGCGGTCGACATCGGCCCGTGGAAGGCGCTCGACTGGCTGGTCGCACACGGCGCGGGGTACGGCCTGTGTCAGGTGTACGGCAACGAGGCCTGGCACTACGAGTTCCGCCCCGAGGCGTCGAGCGCCGGATGCCCGTCGATGTACCGCGATCCCACCGAGCGTGACCAGTGAGCCTCTGTCATCATGGGTGCGTGGCCCAACCATCCGTTTCGCCGGCGGGGCGGATCAGCTGGCGGCCGGTCACCGCGTCCGACTTCCCACTGCTCGCCGACTGGCTCGCGCGTCCCCACGTGCATCGCTACTGGCACCACGATTTCTCACCCGAGGGCGTGGCGCGGGACTTCGGCCCCGGCACCCGCGGTGAGGAACCGGGGGAGGATCTGCTGGTGTCGCTGAACGACCAGCCGATCGCGCTGGTGCAGCGGTCGCTCATCGCCGACTACACCGAGGACTTCACCGAGCTCAGCCGCATCGTCGACGTGCCGCCGGCAGCGCTGACCATCGACTACCTCGTCGCCGACGCGTCCAGAATCGGCCGCGGACTCGGCACCGCGATCATTCGCGCCGTCGTCGCCGACTCGTGGCGCGCCTACCCGCGATCGCCCGCCATCATCGTGGCCGTGGTGGCGGGTAACATCGCGTCGTGGCGGGCGCTGGAGAAGGCCGGTTTCCACCGAGTGGGCGAGGGCGACATGGAGCCCGACAACCCGGTCGATCCTCCGTTGCATGTCGTCTACCGGTTCGATCGCCCGGCGACCCCGGTGCCGCCCTCGAGCTGACGCCGCCCGCCCGAGCGGGTCTCGACATCGTGGTGCGATCGGCGGATGCTGGATGCATGACAGCTTTCACGGTGGACGGTGCGTACAGCGGCTTCAGCGTCGACGACATCGACGCGGCACGGGAGTTCTACGGAACGACGCTCGGTCTCGACGTCGAGACCAACCCGATGGGCTTCCTCGACCTGCGGCTGTCGAGCGGCGGGTCGATCCTGGTGTACTCGAAGCCGAACCACGAGCCGGCGAGCTTCACGATCCTGAACTTCCCCGTCGACGACATCGACGCGGCGGTCGACGAGCTGATCTCGCGCGGCGTGCAGACCAAGATCTACGATGACGCCGATTTCCCGTCCGATGATCGTGGCATCGTGCGGGGCTCCGGCGGACCCGACATCGCCTGGTTCCGCGACCCGGCGGGCAACGTGCTCGCCGTGATGCAGGCCTGAGCCGGCTCAGAGCCGGTTCACCGCGGTCACCGTGATCACCGCCTCGCCCGCCTCGTCGGACGCGGCGAGGTCGACGACCGCCGCGATCCCCCAGTCATGGTCTCCGGCGGGGTCGTCGATGATCTGACGCACGGACCACTGCGTCGCGCCTTCGTCGATGAGCAGGAGTGCCGCGCTGCGGGCGTCGGCGCCGGTGAGGATCTCGTCGTGCTCGGCGAAGTAGGCGTCCAGCGCCGCATCCCACCTCTCCTGACCGAAGTCCGGGTCGAGCGCGGCCAGCGCATCGACGTCCTCACGCGCGGTGAGCTGCACCCGACGGAACAGCTCGTTGCGCACGAGGATGCGGAACGCGCGGACGTTGGCGGTGAGCCGTTTGGGCGCGGGCGGCACCACCGGCTCGTCGTCGTGATCGACCGGATGCCCCGCGACGAGCTCCTCCCACTCGTCGAGCAGGCTCGAGTCGACCTGGCGCACGAGCTCTCCGAGCCACTCGATGAGATCGCGCAGCTCTTCGGTCTTGAGGTGCTCCGGAATGGTCTGGGAGGCGGCTCGGTACGCGTCGGAGAGGTAGCGCAGCACCACGCCCTCGGAGCGCGCGGTCTTATAGAAGGCGACATATTCCCCGAACGACATGGCTCGTTCGTACATGTCGCGCACCACCGATTTCGGATGCAGCTCGAAGTCGCGGATCCACGGCTGCGCCGCGCTGAAGGTCTCGAACGCCGCCGACAGCAGCTCCTCGAGCGGCTTCGGGTAGGTGATCTGCTCGAGCAGCTCCATGCGCTCGTCGTACTCGATGCCCTCGGCCTTCATCGCCGCCACGGCCCCGCCGCGGGCGACGAACTCCTGCTGCGACAGGATCGCCCTCGGGTCGTCGAGTGTCGCCTCCACGATCGAGATCATGTCGAGCGCGTACGACCCGGTTCCCGCACTTGACGCAGAGTCCGGGTCGAGCAGCTCGAAGGCGGCGAGCGCGAACGGCGACAGCGGCTGGTTCAGCGCGAAGTTCGGCTGCAGATCGACGGTCAGCCGCGCCGAACCATCGCCGGTGCGTTCCACGACCCCGGATTCGAGCAAGGTGCGATAGATCCCCAGCGCGCGCAGGGCCAGCATCCGCTGCCGCGACCTCGGCTCATGATTGTCGTATACCAGTGCGCGCATATTCCCGAAGACGTCACCGCCGCGCCCGATCACGTTGAGCATCATCGCGCTCGTGATCTGCATGTGCGGCACGAGTGTCTCGGGTTCCGCGTCGACGAGCTTGCGGAACGACGGCTCACCCCACGACACGAATCCGTCCGGTGCCTTCTTGCGGATGATCTTGCGCTTCTTCTTCGGGTCGTCGCCGGCCTTGCGGATCGCCGCGAAGTTCTCGGTCTCGTGCTCGGGCGCCTGCGCGACCACCGTGCCGGCCGTGTCGAAGCCGGCGCGACCGGCTCGGCCGGCGATCTGATGGAACTCCCGAGCATTCAGCTGGCGCATGCGCTGTCCGTCGAACTTCGTCAGCGCCGTGAGCAGCACCGTCCGGATCGGCACGTTGATGCCGACACCCAGAGTGTCCGTTCCACAGATCACGCGCAGCAGACCGCGCTGGGCGAGCTGCTCGACCAGCCGCCGGTACTTCGGCAGCATCCCCGCATGGTGCACGCCTATTCCGAGCCGCAGCAGCCGCGACAGCGTCTTTCCGAACGCCGTGGTGAACCGGAACCCTCCGATCAGCTCGGCGATCGCATCCCGCTGCTCGCGGGTCGCCACCTTCGCGCTCGCGAGTGCCTGCGCCCGCTCCATCGCCGCCGACTGCGAGAAGTGCACGATGTACACCGGCGCCTGCCCGGTCGACAGCAGCTCCTCGATGGTCTCGTGGATCGGCGTGCTCTCGTAGTAGAAGTGCAGCGGCACCGGGCGCTCGACACCCGTCACGACCGCCGTCTCCCGACGCGTGCGGCGGGTGAGGTCGGCGGAGAGCTCGGTCACGTCGCCGAGCGTCGCCGACATGAGCACGAACTGCGCCTGCGGCAGGGTGAGCAGCGGCACCTGCCAGGCCCACCCGCGGTCGGAGTCGCCGTAGAAGTGGAACTCGTCCATCACGACCTGACCGACGTCGGCGTCCGTGCCTTCGCGCAGCGCGAGATTCGCCAGGATCTCGGCCGTGCAGCACACGATCGGGGCGTCGGCGTTGACCGCCGAGTCGCCGGTGACCATGCCGACGTTCGCAGCGCCGAAGACGTCGACCAGGGCGAAGAACTTCTCACTCACGAGCGCCTTGATCGGTGCGGTGTAGTAGGTGCGGCGACCATCGGCGAGAGCGGCGAAGTGCGCGGCGATCGCCACCAGCGACTTGCCGGTGCCGGTCGGGGTGCTGAGGATCAGGTTCTGCCCCGAGAAGATCTCGATGACCGCCTCGTCCTGCGCGGGGTACAGGGCGATGCCGGTGGACTCGACCCACTCCACGAACGCCGTGTACACGGCATCCGCGTCGGTGTCGCGGACGGAGGAGGGATCGAGAGGCATGATCCCTCGATCCTTTCACCTCGAGCCTGCGCCCCCGGCGGACAGGACGAGAATGGGGCTATGACCTCGGAACTCGCGGCCGTGCTGCGCGCGCTCGGCGACGGTGCGGACGTCGATCCGGAGCGGATGCGAGCGGCGCTGCCGCACGACACCGCAGCGGCGGACGCGCTGGTCGAGCTGGCGCACCGCACGGCGGCGCTGCGCACCCGCAGCGCCGAGCTGCGGGTCATGATGTCGTCGACGAGGGAACTGCTGGCCGAGCCCGACGCCGCCCTCATGCTGCAGCGCATCGTCGACAGGGCGCACGAGCTGATCGCCGGCGACGTGGCGTACCTCTCGGTGTACGACCCCGAGCAGGACCAGCTGCACGTGCGCGCGGCGAGCGGCACGATCTCGTCGCGGTTCCTGGGCATGGTGGTGCCGGCCGGCGTCGGGCTCGCGAGCCGGGCCGTGCGCACCCGGCATCCGCAGTGGGTGCAGGACTACGCCGCGCTCACCTCGGTGCCGCACGACCCGATCATCGACGCCATCCTGCGCGAGGAGCAGCTGCGCGCCATGCTGGGCGCGCCGCTCGTGGTCAAGGGTGAGGTGCTCGGCGTGCTGTTCACCGCGAGCCGCGAAGCACGGGTGTACCGGCCCGAGGAGATCTCGCTGCTCTCGGCGTTCGCCGGACATGCCGCGCTGGTGCTGCACGTCGCCCGGCTGCTCGCCGCCGCGACCGCGGCGACGACCGAGGCGGCGATCCGGCAGCAGCAGGCGGAGTGGGCCGCCGGCCTGCACGCCGAGCTCACCCGGCTGGCGGTGATCGGCCACGACGCGGACGCCATCGTCGGCGCGCTGTCGGACGCGCTCGGACGACGGGTGACCTTCGCCGATGGTCAGAGCGGCCGCGACGCGCTGGGGAGCGCGATCCAGGATGCCGGGGAGAGCGGGCGGGCGGTGGTGCTCGACGAAGGGCCGATCGAACTGGTCGCGCCCGTCATCGACGCCACGGAGACACCGGGCGCGCTGATCGTGGAGCGCGCCGACACACCGCTGACACCGGTGGAGCGACGCACGGTCGAACGCTCCGCATTGACCGCGGCGCTGGTGCTGCTGCGCCGCGACGCGCTCGCCGATGCCGAGGAGCGGGTGCGCGGAGAGCTCGCGACCGAGCTGCTCTCGGGAACAGCCCGCCGTGAGCCGGCGCTGATGCGCGCCGCCGCCCGCGGTTACCCGGTCGCCGAGACATGGACGGCCGCCGCCGTACGCTGCCCGCCGGAATCCCGCCCCCGCCTGCTGAGCCGCTTCCGGCGGCGTGCCGACTGGCTCGTCACCGCCGACGGCGACGGCATCGCCGTGCTCGCCCCCGGCCGGCCGGAGCGGGCGGCGGGCGCCGTCCGCGAGGCGGCAGGGCAGGAGCGCCTGCTGCTCGTGATCGCCTCGGGCGGCGATCTCGGCGACGCGGCGGATGCGCTGCGCGGCGCCTGGCCGGCGGCCCGGCTCGCGCACGGGCTCGGCATCACCGAGGGAGTGATGGATGCCGCCGTGCTCGCGCCGTACGCGCTGCTCTTCGACGGCGACGGCACCCGCCTCGCGCAGTTCGTCGACCGCATGCTGCACCCCGTCGTGCGATGGGATGCCGCGAAGGGCACCACGCTGTTCGCCACGCTCGTCGCGCTGTTCGACGCGCAGTGGTCGCTGGCATCGGCCGCCAGGGTGCTGCACGTGCACGTGAACACCCTCAAGCAGCGGGTCGGTCGGCTGCGAGAGCTGCTCGGCACGGCACTCGACCCCGGCGAGGCGCGGTTCCGGCTGGAGATGGCTGTGCGGGTCGAGCGGGCTCGACGAGAACTCGATCAGACATAGCCTCGCGGTGAACAGTGGCCGGAACGGACGTTCCGAGTCGGTGCGCGGACTGGTTGGCTGTCGATCTGGCAGGCGGCCCACCCGAATGGCCGCCGCAGATCCCGGCAGCGGCGCCACCCACGTCCGCTCCGGCCACACGGAAGGACG
Source organism: Microbacterium sp. NPDC058345 (assembly GCF_042723855.1). Lineage (NCBI taxonomy): Bacteria > Bacillati > Actinomycetota > Actinomycetes > Micrococcales > Microbacteriaceae > Microbacterium > Microbacterium sp. NPDC058345. The sequence goes on along the minus strand of NZ_JBHXIG010000001.1, from coordinate 919,509 downwards.
ACGACGTGGCCACCACATCCCGGCTCAGCGGACTGCGCAACCTCACCATCGCCGACAGGCGCGCCGCCGTCACCGACGCTCTCGACGCGCATCCCGACCTGCTCGACGCGCTCGACCCGCAGTCGACGGCGAGCCTGACGATGGAGCAGGCCGACCGCATGGTCGAGAACGTGATCGGCCAGATCGGCATCCCCGTCGGCGTCGCGACGAACGTCATCGTCAACGGGCGCGAGGTGCTCGTGCCGATGGCGACGGAAGAGCCGTCGGTCGTCGCCGCGGCATCCAACATCGCTCGCATGTCGCGCGGTCTCGGCGGCATCCGCACCACCTCGTCGGACCCGATCATGCAGGCCCAGATCCAGCTGCTCGACGTCGCCGACCCGCACGGTGCCCGCGCCCGCATCCTCGAGCGCAAGGCCGAAGTGCTCGCCCTCGCGGACGCCCAGGACCCCAAGCTCGTGCAGATCGGCGGCGGAGCGCGCGACCTGCTGGTGCGCACCGTGCACGGACTGCTCGACGACCACCTCGTCGTGCACCTCGTCGTCGACGTCGGCGACGCCATGGGGGCGAACGCCGTCAACACCATGGCCGAAGCCGTCGCACCGCTGCTCGCCGAGATCGCCGGCGGGCGCTCGCTGCTGCGCATCCTCACCAACCTCGCCGACATGCGCCTCACCCGCGCGCGGCTGGTCATCAGCCCCGACGAACTCGGTGGGCCCGAGATCGTGTCGAACATGATCGCCGGGGCAGCGCTCGCCTACGACGACCCCTACCGGGCCGCGACGCACAACAAGGGCATCATGAACGGCATCTCGGCCGTGGTGCTCGCCACCGGCAACGACACCAGGGCCGTCGAGTCGGGTGCGCACGCGTACGCCGCCCGTGACGGCCAGTACCGCGCCCTGTCGCGGTTCGAGCAGGACGGCGACGGCAACCTCGTCGCCACCCTGGAACTGCCCATGGCGGTCGGCCTCGTCGGCGGCGCCACGAAGTCGCACCCGGCCGCCAGGGCCGCCGTGGCGATGACCGAGGTCACCACGGCCCGCGAGCTCGGTGAGATCGTCTGCGCCGTCGGCCTGGCGCAGAACGTCGCGGCGGTGCGCGCCCTCGCCGCCGAGGGCATCCAGCGCGGGCACATGGGCCTGCACGCGCGCAACGTGGCCGTCGCCGCCGGGGCGAACGCCGACGAGATCGACGCCGTCGCCGCCGCACTCGTGCAGCGCGGTGCCGTCCGCGCCGACGTCGCCGAGACCGTGCTCGCCGAACTGCGCGGCGCGCGATGAGCACCACGCGCGAGCTCGGGCTGCCGACGGCGGTGCCGTCACCGGCGTTCCAGGCCGACACGGTCGAGATCTGGGAGGTCGGGCCGCGGGACGGCCTGCAGGCCGAGAAGACGGTTCTCGACGTCGACACGAAGGTCGAGCTCATCGAGCGACTCGCCCGCGCCGGCGCGCGCATCATCGAGGCCGGCAGCTTCGTGCGCGCCGACCGGGTGCCGCAGATGGCCGACTCCGCGGCCGTGATGGCGCGCGTCGCGGACATCGACGCGCGCACCCCGGTGCTCGTGCCGAACCTGCGCGGTTACGAGCTGGCGCGCGACGCCGGTGCCGACGACATCGCCTTCTTCCTCAGCGTCACCGAGTCGTTCTCGCAGCAGAACCTCGGCGCGTCGCGCGAACGCATGGAGCAGGCGGCCGAGGCCGTCGTCGCCCGCGCGGTGGCCGACGGTGTGCGCGTGCGCGGCTACCTCTCGATGGTGTTCGGCGACCCGTGGGAGGGCGCGGTCGACGTCGCCGATGTGGTGCGTCTCGCCTCGGTCATGCGCGGCTGGGGCATCGAGCAGCTGTCGCTCGGTGACACGATCGGCGTCGCCACCCCCGGTCAGGTGCGCGCCGTCGTGCGCACGCTCGCGGCACACGGCATCCCGGTCGGCTCCCTCGCACTGCACATGCACGACACCTACGGCATGGCCGTGGCCAACGTGTACGCAGGTCTCGAGGAGGGCGTGCGCGTCTTCGACGCCGCCGCCGGCGGGGTGGGCGGATGCCCGTTCGCGAAGTCCGCCACCGGCAACCTCGCCACCGACGACCTCGTCTGGATGCTGGAGGGCCTCGGCATCCGCACCGGCATCGACCTCGATGCCCTCACCGAGACGAGCATCTGGCTCACCCGAGCGCTGGGCAAGACCCCGGCATCCCGAGTCGCAACGGCGCTGACCCGATAGAGAGGAACTTCCCGTGCAACAGCGAAGACTGCTGGAGGTGTGGGGCGATACGGTCGACGGCCGTCATCTGCTCGGCGCCATCGGACTGGGCGTCGGCATCGCCGTGCCCGTCTACCTGATCGCCGAATGGGGCTTCGGCCAGCTCACCGGCGGCGACGCCCTCGGCCGCTCGTACGCCCTGGTCACCGGCCTCGCCGCCTGCGTGATCGCCGCGGTGGTCGCGGCCAACCTGTTCAAGCCCAAGCGCATCGTCACCGTCGGCGAGGCGCCGTCGGGCTCGCGCGCGGAGGCGATGGATGCTATCGAGGCCGAACTCGGCCCGCTCGGCGACCCCGACGAGCTGCCGGCCGCCGCGCTCGCCGAGGTGAAGGAACTCGGCCTGTACGACGACCTCGTGGCGCAGCACCGCAAGAACCAGCGCGCCGAGGCCGCCGGGGGTGAGCGCTGATGGAGGCTCTCCTCGAACCCACCCTGTGGGCGATCGGCATGGCGCTGATCGGCACGATCGTCTTCGCGCTCATCGGTCTGGTCTCGGGTACCGACGAGACCGCGACGATCGCCCCGCTCACCCTGCTGGTGATCCTGCTCGGCGTCCCGCCGGCCGGCGTGTTCGCGTTCTTCATGGCATCCATCGCCGCGAAGCACATCACCCACGCCATCCCCACCACGCTGCTCGGCATCCCCGGCGACACGATGGCGGCCCCGCTGCTGCGCGACGCGCAGATGCTGCGCGAGCTGGGCGTGCCGCACATCGCGCTGCGCAAGGCGATCTCGGGCGGCGCGGTCGCCGCGGTCATCGCCGTGCCCATGGCGGTGTTCTTCGCCTGGGTGCTCACGCCGTTCTCCGCCGCCATCAGCGCGGTCGCTCCGTGGCTGTTCCTCGCCGCGGCCCTGCTCATCGCGGTGCTGTCGAAGGGGCGCTGGGCGGCGCTGATCGCGCTCATCCCGTTCGTGCTCATCGTGGTCGGCCTGCAGAACTTCGCCGTCGGGGCGCTGGGCAAGGGGCTGTCGATCAGCTTCTTCCTCGGCATCGCGATCGGCCCGCTGATCGCCGACCTGTTCCTCGCCGCGAGCCCCGCGGGCCGCGCCTCGCTGCTGCGCGATGCGCCGCGATCGTTCGAACTGGCCGCCGACGTGCGCACCTGGAAGGGGCGCATGCCGAACCCGGTCGGCGTGCTGGATCGCACTCAGCTGGGCGGCACCGCCGGTGCGGCCGTGGTCTCCAGCGCGACGTTCGTGTTCTCTCCCGTCGCGATGACCGTGCTCATGGGCGAGCTGTTCGGCGGCCGCATCAAGAACGGCTACCGGCGCTTGACGACCATGATGGCCGTCAAGAACGGCACCACCGAGTCGACGTACATCGCCGAGACCCTCATCCCGCTGATCGCGATCGGCCTGCCGCTGTCGCCGATGGCGGCGGGGCCGGCGAACCCGCTGTTCAACGCTCCGCCGGTGTACACCATCGACGCCGAGGCCGGCACGAGCAACAACCTGCACGATCTGCTCGATCCGTGGCAGTTCCTGGTGTTCGGTCTGGCCGCGGTGCTGATCGCACTGATCATCACGTATCCGTTCGCGATGACGCAGGCGCACCGCGCGGCATCCTGGATCATGAAGAAGGTCTCGCACGAGGCGATCATCGGGGCGTTCGCCGGCCTCATCGCCGTGATCTGCCTGTACGAGGGCGGCGTGATCGCCCTTCTGGTGGCCATCACCGTCGGACTGGTGGGTGGACTGTTGAACAAGCTGTTCCACATGCACACCGGCGTGCAGTTCATGGGCTACTACGTGGCCGCGCTCACGGTGCCCGCGATCACGGCGCTGTTCGCCTGACCCGCATCCGCACGGGGCCGTCTGCCGACCGGCAGGCGGCCCTTCGCGTTCCCCCGATGCGGGCACGGGCTCGGCCTGGCACAGTGGGCGCATGGCCGCATCCCTCGAACTGGAGTACCCGTTCGCCGGCCGGTGGCTCGTGCGCAACAGCCCCGCCGACCGCGTTCCCAGCCACGGCACGACGAGGTTCGCGAGTTCCCATGCGATCGACTTCGTGCCCGTCGACGACGCCGGGCGCACGGCGCCCTTCACGTTCGCCTCGCTGCTGAGCCCCGAGCGCCCGCAGCGGTTCCCGGGGTTCGGACGCGCGATCGTCGCCCCGGTCGCGGGCCTGATCGTCGCCGTCCACGACTCCGAGCCCGACCACGCCGCGCATCGCGGCGTGCCGTCGATCGGCTACGCGTTCACTCAGTCGCGGCGCGCAGCACAGGGGTGGATCGCGCTCGCCGGCAACCATGCGCTGATCGACGCAGGCGGGGTGATCGTGGCGCTGTGCCACCTGCAGCAGGGGAGCGTGGCGGTGCGCGTCGGGCAGCAGGTGCGGCCCGGCGAGGCGATCGGACGCTGCGGCAACTCGGGCAACAGCATGCAGCCGCACCTGCACGTTCAGGCGGTCGACCGTGCCGACATCGACCGCGCGCGGGCGGTGCCCATGACGTTTTCGGGCGGGATGCCGCGGAACGGCCAGATCGTCGACGCCGGCGCATCCTGAGTCCGGCGCGCGCTCGCCGGCGCGCCGATCCGACGCGCCGGCGGCGCAGGATCAGATCGTGACGTCGCCCAGCCGCTGGGGGTCGGCGAGCACCTGCAGGCCGACGATGCGCCCGTCGCTGATCTCGAAGCGCATCAGCGAGACGATGCGGTCGGCGAAGGTCGCTGCGACGCCGGGCCTGCCGTCGATGAGCACGGGCGTCGAGTGCGCCGCCAGTCGCGCCGAGAGCACCGCCTGCGCCGCGATCTCGGCCGCACCGGACAGGTCGGTGGTGCTCGTGCCGTAATCGGCGTGCAGAGTCGCGTCGTCGTGCAGCAGCGCCAACAGCGCGGCGAGGTCGCCGTGCTGTGCGGCGCGCAGCCAGGCGTCGACCAGCGCACGCTCGCGCCGGCGGTCGTCCCGCGCCGGAGCGGATGCCGCCCGCAGCCGCCGGCGGGCACGCGAGGCCAGCTGCCGTGCCGCGTCGGGGGAACGTTCGACGACGCCCGCCACCTCCTCGAACGGCTGGCCGAAGACGTCATGCAGCACGAACGCGATCCGCTCCGCCGGGGCCAGCGTGTCGAGCACCACGAGCAGGGCGACGTTGACCTGGTCGGCCCGCGCCACGGTGTCTGCCGGATCGCCCGCAGGATCGACCGGCTCGTCGCGCCACGGCTCGACCTGCCACGACCGTTCCCTCGTCGTGCGTGGCGCGCGCAGCATGTCGAGACTGATGCGCGACACCACGGTCGTGCACCACGCGTCGAAGTTCTCAATGGCGGCGGCCTCCGACCGCGCCAGACGCAGCCAGGTCTCCTGCACCGCGTCGTCGGCGTCGGCCCGCGAGCCGAGCAGTCGCGCGGCGATCGCATGCAGCCTCGGCCGCGCGGCTTCGAAGCGCTGGGCGAGTTCTTCGTCGGTCATGTCACATCTCCTCGGTGTCGTTCGTCATGGTGTCGACGAATGCACGGGCCGGGATGTGACCGGCCGGTGCGAGAAAAGGAGAGGACGACGTTCATGAACACCACCATTCTCGTCACAGGAGGAACCGGAACCATCGGACGCCGCACCGTGCCGCTGCTGCATGCTGCCGGTCGCCCGGTGCGCATCCTCACCCGGCATCCGAAGACATCGGAGCCGGGGATCGAGCACGTCGCGGGCGACACCGTGCGCGACCGCGGTCTCGACGAGGCGCTCGACGGCGTGGGAACCGTGCTGCACCTGGCCGGTGGCGCCAAGGGCGACGACGTCGCCGCACGCAACCTCGTCGCCGCCGCGCAACGCGCCGGGGTGGGCCATCTCGTGCTCATCTCGGTGATCGGCGCCGACCGCATGCCGATCGGCTACTTCCGGATGAAGGCGGCCGCGGAGCAGGCGTTCGAGACCAGCGGCATCCCGTTCACGATCCTGCGCGTCGCGCAGCTGCACGAGTTCGCGGTGCCGATCGTGAAATCCCTCTCCGGCATGCGGATCGCGCCGCGCGGACTGCGGTTCGAGTCGGTCGGCGTCGACGACGTCGCCGCGCGGCTCGCCGAGCTCACCCTCGGCGAGCCGGCGGGACGGGTCGCCGACCTGGCCGGCCCCGAGGTGCGCGACATCGCCGATATGGTGCGATCCTTCGACGCCGCGCGCGGCACGACGCGACGCAGTCTCGGCATCCGCATCCCGGGTGCCGTCGGGCGCGCGTACCGTGCCGGCGACAACCTCGCCGCCGACGCCGCGACGCGCGGCACGGTCACGTGGGAGGACTTCCTCGCCGCATGACCCGCGGCGCTCACCGCGACGGGGCGGGACATCACGCCTCGTCGCGGAGCTCGTCGTGGATGCGGCGCAGATCCTCCATCAGCGAGCCGACCAGGATCCAGTGGTCGGATGCCGGAGGCCGAACGACCAGCGGGGCGGTGAGCGCGGGGATCGCCGAGGTCATGGCATCGGGCTCCGGCGTGGCATCCGCCGACTGCACCGCCAGGCGCACATCGTGGCCCGCGCGGCGCAGCTGCTCGGCGATCGCCCGCACCGTGGGGTCGTCGGCGAGGGAATCCTCGTAGTGGTCGAAGTACGCCCTGGTCATGCCGATCACCTGCGTGACGACCGGCGAGAGGCGGTCGAACAGCGCGCGCAGCTCGACCAGGTCGTCGCGGTGCCGCGAGCGACGCGGGTTCAGCGCGAGGGAGTCCTCGCCCGCCGCGATCGACGCCTCTGCGGCATCCTTCATCGGCCGCAGCAGCCGTACCTCGAGCATCAGTTCCTGTAGCTGCGGCGGCGTGTGGGCGGTCGGCAGGGCGTCGGCGAGCCGGTCGAGGGATGCGGCGACCTCGCGGCCGAGCATGCCGACGTCGCGCCGCGCCGGCGCGGTGAGCACCGGCGGCACGATGACGATATTGACGACGAAGCCGATCGCGGCGCCGATCAGCGTCTCGATGATCCGGTTCACCGCGTAATCAGGGCTCGACGAGCCGAGGGCCAGCACCAGCACGGCCGAGATGGCGACCTGATTGCCGGTGCCGGGTGAGGCGCGCAGCGCCCACGCGATCAGCATCGCCACCACCACCGCGGCGAGCACGACCCAGCTCTGCGCACCCAGCAGCACGCTCAACAGCACGGCGATGATGACACCGGCGATCACGCCGATGCTGCGCTCGAGGGCCTTCGACAGCGACTGGTTGACGCTCGGCTGCACGACCAGCAGCGCGGCGATGGCGGCGAACACCGGCAGCGGTCCCGGAACCAGCCAGCCTGCGATCAGCCAGGCCGCGATCGTCGCCGCGGCCGACTTCAGCACCTGCAGCAGTGGGGCACGCCGTGCGACGCGGAGTGCGGCGGGGATGCGCATGGCTCCACGGTAGCCCGGTGCCGCGACGGCTTCACCGGGTGTGCAGGAGATCACCGCGCATGCAGGATCCGAATCCGGCAATCCCTCCTGCATGCCGGGTGATCTCCGCCAGCTCGCGCGCTGCCTCCGCGGGTGCGCCGCCGCTGCGGCGTCGGCCGGGCGTGCTTCGATGGGAGCGTGGACGAGAGCACCGAGGCGCGGCTGCGCGAGCAGAAGCGGATGCTGTGGGCGACCGCGATCTGCTTCGCGGCGGGTGCGCTTGCCGGAACCCTCGTGCTCTGGGGCGCAGCCCGACCGTTCAGCGGCGACGGCTCGGTGATCATCCCGGTGGCCCTGATCGCGGGCGCCATCGCCGCGGCCGCCTTCGTCGTCAGCACCCGCATTCACCGCGCGGGCGAAACCGCGCCCATGCCCCGCTGGCAGGCGCTGGTCTCCCACATCAGCGCCGTCGCGGTGACGATCGCGCTCGCCGCCGTCACCGGGGTCGGCGTGCTGCTCGCCGGCGAGGTGCTGGCCACCGGCCTGCAGGGTCTCGAGCTGCCGGCCGTCGGCGGCGGCGTCTTCACCGGTGTGGCGTCGGCGTTCGGCGGCCGACTGGCGTTCCGCGCCGGCATCCGGCTGCGCACCGGCGATCTGGCCGGGCTGCTGTTCTCCTTCCTCGTGATCGGCACGCTGTTCGCGATGATCACCGCCCGTGATCCGGCGTGGTGGGAGCGCAGCTTCTCGCAGCTGGGCATCGGCGCGGGCGGCTGGGCGTTCAACGGCACGGTGGTCGTCGCGGGGCTGCTCATCGCCACGTGCGGCTCGTACCTCGGCCGCGACCTGCACCGGATGCTGGGCGACAGCGCGCTGCGCGGAATCGCGGTGGTGGTGCTCACCTGGGTCGGCGCCGGTGTCGCGCTCGCCGCGGTCGGCCTGCTGCCCATCGACCGGGTGCCCGTGCCGCATGCGGTCGCGGCGTTCGCCGCCCTGGGGCTGATCCTCGCGGCCACCGTCGTCACGACGGTGCTGATGGCGCAGCGGGGGATGCTGCGGGTGCTCACGGTCGTGCTGGTCGTGCTCGTCGTGATCGCGGTGGTGCTCACCTTCGGGCCGCGTCTGCTCTCGGTCGCCGCCCTGGAGGGCGTCGTCGTCGGCCTCGTGCTGCTCTGGCTGTCGACCGTGGTGCAGCTGCTCGCGATCCTCGCCCCGGACGTGTCGCGTCCCTCGGCGCGCCGTTCGCCGCTGCGCTGAGACCGTCTCGCGGAACCGCAGTGCTCCGAACCGCGCTGCTTCGAGCCGCGAGGGATGGACCTCAGCCTTCGCGGCGGCGCACCATCTCGGCGATCCAGGCCGGCGCGTACGGCGAGGTGCAGTTCGGCGACGTCGGGTAGTCGGCGAGCACCTGCAGCCGCTCGCCGATCTCCAGTGCCCTGGCGCGGCGGGACGGGTCATGGATGCCGATGTGCGCCAGCGTCTCGTTCATCGCCCACTGCTCGCGCGCCGGAGCATCCGTGAGCTCCCGCTCGATCCGGTCGAGCAGGGCGTCGAGGTCGAGACTCCCCGGCTCCTTCACGATCCGCGCGGTGGTCAGCGACCACGCGGCGGCGCGCGCATCCGGGTCACCGTCATCGAACCAGCGCTCGCGAAGCTCAGCGGCGAGCGGCGACTTCTTCGCGATGTAGTTCACCAGCCAGTCGTGCGCCTTGGCGCTGCGCGTGCTGCGCAGCATCCCGTCGATCTCGTCGGCCGACAGCTCTCGCGGCTTCGCGACGAGCAGTCCGAGCAGCTGACCCGCCACATCACCGCTCTGCCAGAGGGCGCGAGTCAGTTCGGTCGACAGGCCGATCTCCTTCGCGAGGGCGCGCATCTGCGAGAGGTTCACGCCGTGCGCGTCACCGTGCCGTTCGTTGACGGCGCGGGCCTTGGGATCCTCGAGCGCGGCGAGATCGGCGAGGGCCTCGGCGACGGTGATCGACGGCATGCACCCAGGGTACGCGGTCGCTGGCAGCGTGAGATGGCCTGGCGTGACGTACGTCGCGTTTGGCATCATCGGTCGCAGGCGGTGGCCGTCACCGCCGGGAGGGACGACCATGTCGGACCAGATCTTCATCTACGTCGCACTCGGGCTTTACTTCGCCGCGATGCTGCTCATCGGCTATCTGGCCTATCGGCGTACGACCGATCATGAGGACTACATGCTGGGCGGGCGCAACCTGCCGCCCTGGGTCGCCGCGCTCAGCGCCGGCGCGTCGGACATGTCGGGTTGGCTCGTGATGGGTCTGCCCGGCGCCATCTACCTGTCCGGTCTCATCGAGGCCTGGATCGCCGTCGGCCTCACCATCGGCGCGTATCTGAACTGGCTGCTGGTCGCACCGCGGCTGCGCGCCTACACCGAGGTCTCGCGCAACTCGATCACCGTACCGAGCTTCTTCGAGAACCGGCTGCGTGACACCAGCCGGATGCTGCGGGTGCTCGCCGGCCTCGTCATCCTGGTGTTCTTCACCCTCTACATCTCCTCGGGCATGGTCGCGGGCGGCAAGTTCTTCGAGAGCTCCTTCAACGGCGACTACCTCACCGGGATGCTGCTCGTCGGCGGCATCACCTTGCTGTACACGCTGTTCGGCGGGTTCCTCGGAGCATCCCTCACCGATGTGGTGCAGGGCCTGATGATGGTCGTCGCCCTGATCATCGTGCCCATCTTCGCCGTGATCGCGATCGGCGACCTCGGCGAGACCGGCCGGCTGATCTCCGAGAACGCCGGCCCTGCGCACCTGTCGTTCCTCGGCGGCACGGCCGTGACCGGCGGCACGATCCTCGCGATCATCTCCGCGCTCGCCTGGGGACTCGGGTACTTCGGTCAGCCGCACATCATCGTGCGCTTCATGGCGTTGCGCTCGCCGCAGGAGGCGAAGAGCGCCCGCCGGATCGGCATCTCCTGGATGGTCATCTCGATGTTCGGGGCGATCATCTCCGGCCTCGTCGGCATCGCCTACATCGCGGCGCAGGGCATCGATCTGGGCGATCCCGAAACAGTGGTGCTGATCATGTCGACGACATTGCTGCATCCGTTCGTCGCCGGTCTGATTCTCGCGGCCGTGCTCGCCGCGATCATGAGCACGATCTCCAGTCAGCTGATCGTGAGCTCGTCGGCGCTGGTCGAGGATCTGTACCGGGTGTTCCGTCGTACCCCGCCGTCGCAGAAGCGGCTGGTGCTGATGGGGCGCCTCGCGGTGCTCGTCGTCGCCGTGATCGCGATCGTGCTGGCGATCACCCCGAACGACACGATCCTCGGCCTGGTGTCGTTCGCGTGGGCCGGCTTCGGCGCGGCGTTCGGTCCGATCATCCTGCTGAGCCTGTTCTGGCGGAAGCTCACGAACTGGGGCGCGCTGGCGGGGATGTTCGTCGGCGCGGTGACCGTGTTCATCTGGAAGGCGCTGAACACCGGTCTCTACGAACTGCTGCCCGCCTTCGTCCTCGCGACCATCACCGCAGTCGTGGTGAGCCTGGTCACCTACCGCCACAACGAAGAGATCCAGCAGGAGTTCACCGACACCGGCACCATGCTCACCCTGCCGCGTCCGCACGCGGTCGGCGACACCCCCTGAGTCGCAGACCGCGCGTGCCGCTCAACCGCAGACGAGCTGGGCTGCGGCCCAATCGGCGCGATCCCACCACTCGGCCTGTCCGGCGGGCGAGCCGGCGGCGTTCGGATCCACCACCAGCGTGAGAGTCTCTGCGCCGGTGACGTCGACGGATGCCTCGTCGGAGAGGCCCTTGGTCATCGCACCGCTCTCGTACCGCAGCACGTCGTCGACGAGGACCCGGAAGACGACGTTCGGATTCGCACCCACCTTGTTCATGATGTCGTCGATGCCCACCGTCGCGGTGAATCGCGAGCACTGCCCACCGAGATGGAAGGACATCGTGGTGGGCGAGTTGACGCCGAGCCCCTTCTCGTACTGCACGCCGGCGACCCGGATCGGCCGGCCGTCGCCAGCCGCCGCTTCGCCGATCTCCGTGTCGCGCTCGATCGGGCCGTACGACGGGTTGATGTCAATGGAGGCGAACGGCAGGTCGGACACGAAATGGGTGCCGGCCGTCGGCGGCGCGGGCAGCTCACGTGCCGTGGCGTCGTGCGCGACCTGTGCCTGCCCCGCCAGTTCGACGATGTCGCCATCGGGCTCCGTCAGGAACGGTGAGCGATCCGTCGACGTGGTGAACTCCGCGCCCACCGCGTACCAGTCGATGGGTGCGGGCGGTCTTCCGGTGTCGAACGATGTCTGGATGCTGTCGAACAAGCGCTTCCAGCGATCCTTGTAGTAGGTGCCGACGAGCCCCTGCCATTCGCGGTTCGCATAGTCGTTCAGTCCCGCATTCACCGCGTTCCGGTCGCCCCAGGTGGTGACGATCGCCCTGGCGTCGAACTCGAGCAGGTCGGCCTCGGCGGAGTCTTCAGCGGCCGCGCGGGCGTCGGCGATCCAGCGTCCCAGAAGCATCTGCGGCTGCGTGCCCGCGATGGCGTCGAGCAGATCCATGTTCGCCAGCCACTTCTCACTGAGTCGTGTGAACGCGTCGCGGTCGCGCATGCCGTACGCCTCCTGCAGCTGCGGAAGCAGCAGCCGCGAAGTGTTGGATGTCACCTGTCGTGCGACGTCCATGAGGTCGTAGCGATAGGTCGCGCTGTCACCGACGGCCGGTGCGGCGGCGAGCAGGTGGTCCAGCGCCTCGGCGAAGCGATCCGGGTCGTACGAGAAGGAGCCCGGTGACCAGGTCGCGGCGCGCGACGCGCTCAGGGACGGCGTCGCACCGAACAGCCCGTCGTGCGCCTCACTGTACGAGTCGTTTTCGGGCAGCGTGTACGCCGTCTCGGCGAGGATGCGCCATGCCGCCTTGAGCTCGGCAGCGTGCACGCCGTAGCGGCGCTCGGTCCAGGCGTCGAACCATGCACCCACGTCGACCGGGCCCTCCCGCCAGGCGAGACCGGCGAAGAAGTCGAGGGCGGCCGGGTTGTTCAGTCCGCCCTCCGGCATGGCGGCGATGCCCTCGACGCGGCTGCCGTCCTTGTTCCGCCACTCGTCGTAGCGCTGGTTCCAGGTGGTGAGTTCGGCGCCCATCGTCGTGTGACCGCCGAAGTTCCAGATCGTGCCGAAGGCGTACGGCACGCCGCTCCACTGCCGCTCCAGGTCAGACCGGTCGTCGTAACGATCCGAGAGTCCGTCCACGATGAAGGTCGTCGCCGGGTCGACCGCGGCCGCGACGTCGGCGGGCGGGTTGTTCTGCCAGCCGAGCAGCACCCAGGTCGCCCCGGGATGCGCGGCCTGCAGAGCGGCCTCGATGGCCCGGGTGGCCGCAGGGACATCCACCGAGCCGCGTCGGCCGCCCTCGTGAAGCACATCCATCTTGTACGCGCCGGAGGCGCCGAGCATCCGCTCGGAGGTCTCGTAGAACGCCGAGGCGATCCGAGGGAACGCGCCGGTGTTCGGGTCGAGCCAACCCGGACGCCGGAAGCCGACCCAGTCGCCCTGCGGCTCCACTCGGGCGTCGGGGTTGCGCTCGGCGAAGTCGGTCGGCACGGTGCCGAAGTACCCGGGCAGCACGGGCGTCATCCCGAGCTCTCGCATCCGGTCGGCGATCTTCCGGCCGAGGTCGCCGCGTTTCTCGAGGAGCGCTTCGCTCGTTCCGGCCGGATATCCCGACATGTTCTGCAGCAGCCACCACGGCTGGTGCGAGGGCAGCGGAATCCATTCCCGCGCCTCCTCGGCCGTGTACCCGAACTGCTGCAGCACCTCGACGTACACCGCCTCCGATCCCACCGGCATGAACACCTCGTTGAAGCCCAGCGCGGCGAGTTCGTCGATCTCGCGCTGCCATTGCTCCCAGGAGCGGTATGCACCCGTGTAGCCGTCCTCCGTGTCGTTGCCGTAGAAGCGATGAGCGACGTTCGCCGTGGCTCGGATCGGCTCGTCGGGCAGTGGCAAACGCGCGTCGGTGTCGACGTTGCGCACGTTCGACGAGACCGACTGGCCGACCGTTCCCAGGTAGGCGTTGGCGGCCGCGACGGCCGTGGCGGGATCGGTGGCGGCGATGCGCACGTGATTGCGCTTGGCGGTGACCTCGTACCGATCGGCGCCGTCGTCGGGCAGCGCCACCAGATCGAATGCGCCGGCATTGTCGCCGAGGATGCGCTCCAGCGCGTCACGGGCGGGTTCGAGGACCTTGTCGGTCTTCGCGGGAACCCGCAGATTCGCATACTTCACACGATCACCGGCATGCGCTGCGGAACTGGCTCCGAACGCCACGAGAACGACGGTGGCGACGGATGCGGTCAGCGCGAGCACTGCTCTGCGCGGCGATGGAGACATCTTCGGTCCTTTCGCCCGGGAGACCCGGTGTTTGCGTTCCCATAGTCTGATCATCTCGGCGTCTTCGCGCAAGAGTCAGAGATCCGGATGGCTGTCAAAAGCCAGCTACGGCCAGGGGCCATCGTGAGGTCGAACCTTGTTTCCGCAAACATTTTCTGCGACTATCGTCACGAGCTCGCCGATTCGAAGGAGAACAGGGTGAAGACAATGCAGAGACGCTGGACGGGGATGGGATTGACCTGCGCCGTCGTCGCAGCCGGCCTTTCGGCCTTCAGCGCGGCCCCCGCACTGGCGGCGGACGAGGGCGAGGTGGTGCTGCGCACCGGCGCGCTCGAGGTGCACGCCTCCACCGGCTTCCCCCAGGTCGTGCAGTACACCGACCGCGCCACTGGCGCCCAGATGCGTGGCAACGACACGGTGCTGACCTCGATCGAGATCAACGGCACGGCGCAGCCGGTCGATGTCACGCACACCGAGATCGACTCGCACACCGTTGAGTACGTGCTCACTCCGACCGGCGTGGACGATGTGCGCCTCACCGCCCGGCTGAGCGTGAAGAAGAACGTCGTCACCCTGGCCTTCACCGACATCCACGATCCCAGCACGCAGGTCACCACCCTGCGCATCCCCGGTCAGAACCTGGTCACCGTGTCGTCGGCCGATGAGGGATCCGCCGTCGCCGCCGCCAACCTGTCGGTCGACCGAGCGGTCTCCGGAGACACGTTCATCCCCGTCACCGCCGAGACGCCGCTGGACGCGAAGCCGGTCTCGTCGAACACGATCCTGGCGAACACCGGCGAGCTCGCCGCCGCGTTCACCACCAACGCGCTCTACGACTCGTCTTCCGGGCCGGCGAACAAGGACTCCGGCAACTTCTGGCGCCAGGCCGTCAAGGACGGCGATGACGTCGAAGTCGGCATCTCCAGCGGCCAGTGGCTGCATCGCGCCGCGGAGTCGGATGACACCGAAGACCTGCCCTGGGTCAAAGTGGCCATCACGCCCGACGCCAACGCCGACGGCGCCGTCGACTGGCAGGACGGCGCGATCGCCCTGCGCGACCTGCGCGTCGCCCCGTTCAAGGGCGATCAGACGCCCGACAACGTCATCACCCACATCCCGTTCAACTTCGCCTCGCAGGCCACTCATCCCTTCCTGCGCACCCTCGACGACGTCAAGCGCATCGCGTTGAACACCGACGGTCTCGGCCAGGTGGCCATGCTCAAGGGCTACACCAGCGAAGGACACGACTCGGCGAACACCGACTACGGCGACAACTTCAACGAACGCGCCGGAGGCCTCGACGAGCTCAACGACGCGCTCAAGGCCGGCGAGAAGTGGAACGCCTCGTTCGGCGTGCACATCAACGCCACCGAGATCTACCCCGAGGCGAACTCGTTCAGCGACGAGATCATGAACCCGAAGGCGCCGGGCTGGAACTGGCTCGACCAGTCGTACTACATCGACCAGCGCTACGACCGGCTCTCGGGTCAGCTCGACGAGCGCATCGGCGAACTCGCCGACGCCACCCACGACAACCTCGACTTCGTCTACGTCGACGTGTACTACGAGTACGGCTGGCTGGCGAAGACCCTGCAGGACTCCCTGATCGACCACGGCTTCCGCATCGGGTCGGAGTGGGCCGACAAGCTCTCGGCCAACAACACCTGGTCGCACTGGGCGAACGACGAGAAGTACGGCGGCTCGACGAACAAGGGCGTCAACTCGAAGATCCTGCGGTTCGTGAACAACACCCAGGCCGATGTCTGGAACCCGGATCCTCGTCTGGGCACCAGCCACATCGTCGAGTTCGAAGGCTGGACGGGTCAGAACGACTTCGACGCCTTCCTCACGAACGTGTGGCAGGCCAACGTCCCCGCGAAGTTCCTGCAGCACCACGAGATCACCCGCTGGACGGATGAGGCCATCGACTTCGAGGGCGGTGTGCAGGCCACCGGCACCACGGCCGCGAACCGCTCGATCACGGTCGACGGCGCCGAGGTGCTGCGCGGCGGCAGCTACCTGCTGCCGTGGGCGTCGAAGGACGGCGGCAAGATCGACAAGCTCTACCACTACAACCCTGCGGGCGGCGAGACCACCTGGACCCTCACCGACGACTTCCGCAAGAACCGCACGCTGCAGCTGTTCACCCTCGACGATGCAGGGCGCACGAAGGTCTCCGACATCCGTGTGGTCGACGGCGCGGTGACCATCGACGCCGAGCCGGGACAGCCGTACGTGCTCGTCGCCGGCAAGAACGCCCACGCGGGCAGCGCACTGCCGAAGAAGGTCTCGTTCGGCGAGGCCACTCCTGTCAGCGACCCCGGGTTCAATGGCACCGACCTCGACGCCTGGAACCCGAAGGGCGACGTGGCGGTCGAACGCGACGACCTCGGACGCCGCTCGGCCCTGTTCGGCGAGGGAACCGCATCCCTCTCGCAGCGACTGGACGGCCTGCCCGCCGGCGAGTACACCGCCAGCGCCTGGGTCGGCATCGCCAGGGACAAGACCCGTGTCACGACGCTCGGCGTCGACACCGGCAGGAAGGGGGCGGATGCCGAGATCACGGTCGACTCGTCGAACGCCGTCAACTACATGGCATCCGACGAGTGGCACGGCACCACGCTGCAACGCCTGAAGGTGCCGTTCACGGTGCCGAAGGGCGGCGCAAAGCCGGTTCTGAGCATTACGGTCGGCGAGGGTGACGCCCCGGTGCGCGTCGACGACGTCCGCATCGTGAAGGCCACGGCCCCCCAGCTCGGGGACGGAGTGATCGCCCGCGAGGACTTCGAAGACGTGGATGCCGGATGGGGCCCGTTCATCAAGGGCAACGCCGGTGGCACCACCGACCCGCGCACCCACATCGCCAAGCGCAACGACTTCACCCAGAAGGGCTGGAACGGACGGCTGATCGACAACATCCTGAACGGCGAGTGGTCGCTGATGGCTCACCAGGAGAACTCGGGCCTGGTGTACCGCACCTCCGAGTACACGGTTCCCTTCGAACCCGGTCACCGTTACCGCGTGTCGTTCGACCACCAGTCCACGGCCGCGGGACAGTACGCCTGGGTCGCCGGGTACGACTCGACGACCGGTCCGCGCGTGACGTCCCGCACACCGTTCGGCGCGGTGCACGAGACCACCCGGTTCGAGCAGATCATCGACGCCAGCCTGTGCGGCGACACATTCGTCGGCCTGGAGAGGATCGCCGGCGGGGCCGCCGACCTGATCGTGGACGACTTCCTCGTCGAGGATCTCGGGCCGTCCGAGAGCATCCCTGCCTGTGCGCAGCTGAGCGGCAAGCTCGGTGCCGATGTCGTGCAGCAGGGCACGCCGACGACGTTCACGACCACGTTCGTGTCGGACGAGCCCGCGCCGATCGCCGATGTCGAGGTGACGCTCGAGGTGCCCGAGGGCTGGACGGCCGAGGCCGTGACGCCCGCGACCGCAGCGAGCATCGCGCCGAAGGGCACGCTGGCCACGCAGTGGCGGATCACCGCCCCCGCCGAAGCGGACGGCTCGTACGACATCGCCGCCACCGCGACGTACACCACGACCGTCGATCCGATCGGCACCCGGACGGTGCAGAGCATCACCGCGGTGAAGACCCTGCCCACGCCGCCGGTCACCACCGTGTACGCGAGCGACCACGACTGGGTCAGCGCGACGAACGGCTGGGGTCCCGTCGAGCGCGACCTGTCGAACGGCGAGCAGGGTGCCGGCGACGGGACGCCGCTGACGCTGAACGGCCAGGTGTTCGAGAAGGGGATCGGTGCGCACGCGGCCAGCACCGTGAAGTACTTCCTCGGCGGCCAGTGCACGGCGTTCACCGCGAGCGTCGGGATCGACGATGCGCAGCCCAGCCGCGGCTCGGTGGTCTTCTCGGTGAAGGTCGACGGACGCACCGTGGTCACCTCACCGCTGATGAAGGCCACCAGCACCACCTTCCCCCTCACCGCCGATGTCACCGGCGGCCGGTTCGTCGAGCTCGTCGCCGGTGACGGCGGCGACGGCAACGGCAATGACCACGCCGACTGGGCCGACGCGAAGTTCACCTGCGGCGACGTGGCGAACCCGGACCCCGGCGGTCCGACCGCGCCGAAGGGCACCGCCTACGTCAGCGACCTGCCGTTCCTCAGCGAGACCAACGGCTGGGGCCCCGTCGAGCGCGACATGTCGAACGGGGAGGACGCCGCCGGCGACGGCTCGCCGCTCACCATCGGCGGGGTCACCTTCGACAAGGGTCTCGGCACGCACGCCGATTCCTCGGTGACGGTGTTCCTGGGCGGGCAGTGCTCGACACTGACCGCCACGGTCGGGCTCGACGACTCGAAGGACGAGAAGGGCGAGGGCGATGTCATCTTCCGGGTGATCGGCGACGGCGACGTGCTGCACGACACCGGATCGATCACGTGGGACGACCCCGGCACCCCGATCTCCGTCGACGTGTCCGGTGTCGAAGTGCTCGAGCTCGCCGTCGACACCAACGGCGTGAACTACCGCGATCACGCGAACTGGGCCGACGCGAAGCTCGCCTGCGCGGCGTAGTCGCAAGAGCGAGGGGCGGATGCTGCGCACGCGGCATCCGCCCCTCGCGCATTTCGCCGACGCGGTTGGCGCGGGTCAGCGGGAGGGCGGCGGCGCGGTCGACGCGCGGACGACGAGCTCGGGATGCAGGTCCGAGACGCTCTCTTCGGGATCGCGTCCCTCGATGTGGGCGATCAGGCGCAGCGCCGCGGCATGGCCCATCTCCTCGAACGGCTGGCGCACCGTGGTGAGCGCCGGAGAGGCGAACGCCGCGAGCGCGATGTCGTCGACGCTGACCACCGAGACGTCCTCCGGCACCCGGCGGCCGGCCTCATGCAGCGCGCGGATCAGCCCGAACGCCATCTCGTCGCTGGAGACGAACACCGCCGTCGCATCGGGGATCGCGGCGATCGTGCGCCCCGCCCGGTACCCGGACTCCGGTGTCCAGTCACCGGGGATCACGGGCGGCGGCACGATGCCGCGCTCGCGCAGCGCCTCCTCCCACGCGTCACGGCGACGGCGGCCCTCGAGCCAGTACTCGTCGCCGGAGACGTGCCAGACCGTCGGATGCCCGAGGTCGAGCAGGTGCTCGACCGCCAGCCGGCCGATCGCATGCTGATCGACGATGAGCGGCGCATCCGGCTGCATCGACGCGCGCTCGCTGCGCGTCGAGGGCGTGCGATCCGCACGGACGCGCATCGCGGGGGTGTCGAGCTCGACCGGCACTCCGAGGACGATCCCCTCCGCGCCCTGCCGCTCGAGCCGGTCGAAGGCCTCCAGGAACGCGGCGGTGGAGGCGTGATCGGCCACCGCCGCGGTGGTGACGGTGTAGCCGTTCGCTGCTGCGGCCCTCTCCACGCCCGCACCGAGCGCGGCCGACGAGTAGCGGTCGGTGGAGACGACGATCATGCCCAGGATGCGCGTCCGCCCGGACGCCAGCGAGGCCGCGGCGGCGTGGATGCGGTAGCCGAGCGCCTCGACGGCGGCGTGAACCTTGCGTGCGGTGTCGGGGCGCACGTTCGGGTGGCCGGAGAGCACGCGCGAGACCGTCTGCGTGCTGACTCCGGCGGCCCGCGCCACGTCCATCTGATTGGGCGCGCGGTCCGGGCCGGGGCGACGGGGAGACATGAGGTCATGGTAGCGGTCCACCCGCGTCGATCCGGGGATGTCGGCGACCGGACGTGGGGTAATGTGAACGCAAACATCGATTCTCTGGAGCCGCATGCCCACCCCCGCTTCCCCCGCGCTCACCTGGCGCGACGGTCAGATCTTCCGCGACGGCAGACCGCACCGCATCCTGTCGGGTGCGGTGCACTACTTCCGCATCCACCCCGACCAGTGGGAGGACCGGCTGCGCCGCCTGGCGGCCATGGGAGCGAACACGGTCGACACCTACGTCGCCTGGAACTTCCACGAGCGCACCGAGGGCGAGGTCGACTTCACCGGCTGGCGGGATCTCGCACGGTTCATCCGCCTGGCCGGTGAGATCGGCCTCGACGTCTTCGTGCGGCCCAGCCCGTACATCTGCGCGGAATGGTCCAACGGCGGCATCCCGTCCTGGCTCTCCGGCCGCACGCGTGCCCTGCGCACCAGCGATCCGGTGTTCCTCGCCGCGGTGGACGCCTGGTACGACGCCCTCATCCCGCAACTCGAACCGCTGCAGGCGGTGCACGGCGGGCCGATCCGGCTCATCCAGGTCGAGAACGAGTACGGCTCGTTCGGCAGCGACGCCGCGTACCTCGCGCACCTGCGCGACGGGCTGCGCTCGCGCGGCATGGTCGAGATGCTCACCACCGCCGACGGCACCACGGCCGACATGGTCGAGCACGGCAGCATCCCCGGCACGATGGGCACCTTCACCTTCGGCACCGGCGTGCCCCTCGCCGTCGAGCTGCGCCGCGACGATCACCACCTCATGTGCAGCGAGCTGTGGGGCGGATGGTTCGACCACTGGGGTGAGAAGCACCATGTGCGCTCGGCCGACAGCATGATCGCGACGGTCCACGAGCTGCTCGAGGCGGGCGGCTCGGTGAGTCTCTATATGGCGCACGGCGGCACCAACTTCGGGCTCTGGAACGGCGCCAACCACGACGGAAGGCTGCTGCAGCCCACCGTCACCAGCTACGACTCGGATGCTCCGATCGGCGAGGATGGAACGCTGAACGACAAGTTCCACGCGCTGCGCGCCGCCTTCGCGCCGTTCCACGACGGGGATCTGCCGCCGATTCCGGATGCTCCGCGGCGCCAGCCGGCGGCATCCGCTCCGCTCCTGCCGACCGCCTCGCTGCTCGACGTCGTGCGCGCGCAGCCCATGGTGGCGACCGCGCCGCAGCCGCTCAGCTACGAGCAGCTGGGGGCGGAGGACGGCCTGGTCGCCTACGAGGCGCAGGTCTCGTTCCCTGCCGACACGACGCTGCAGCTGCTCGAACTGCGCGATCGCGCCACCGTCTTCCTCGACGACGTGCGGCTCGGCACGATCGAGCACGACGGCACGGCGACTCTGGCGCTCCCCGCCGCGGGCGGCGCGGGCCGGCTCACGGTCGTGACCGAGAGCCTCGGACGCATCAACTACGGCGCCCTCACCGGCGAGCACAAGGGCGTCCTCGGCGGCGTGCTCGTCGGCCGGCGATTCGTGCACGGATGGGAGCACCGGATGCTGCCCCGGGATGCCGTGCCCGCCGCGGATGCCGCAGCGGCCGGCGCGGACGGCTTCGCCGCAGCATCCTTCGACATCGACGAGCCCGCTGACGCCTGGCTCGCCTTTCCCGGCGGCGCGAGGGGCATGGTGTGGCTGAACGGGTTCCTGCTCGGGCGATACTGGCAGCGGGGGCCGCAGGTCACCCTGTACGCACCGGCACCGCTGTGGCGTGCGGGACGCAACGAGATCATGGTGCTCGACACCGACCGGCTCGGTGCGACCGTCGAGATCTGCGAGCAACCCGACTTCGGCGAGGTGGAGGAGTTCATCGGATCATGAGCGCAGTGCTTCGGCCATCGGCCGCACAGCTGGCCTGGCAACGCGCCGGCCTCGGCGTGTTCTTCCACTTCGGTCTCAACACCTTCGCGGGCGTCGAGTGGAGCGACGGAACGCTCTCCCCTGAGATCTTCGACCCGACCGCCTTCGACGCCGACCAGTGGGTCGACGTCGCCGCCGACCTCGGCGCCGCCTACGTGGTGCTCACCGCCAAGCACCACGACGGGTTCTGCCTCTGGCCCACGAAGACCACCGACTACTCCGTCGCCTCGTCGCCGTGGCGTGCCGGCCGCGGCGATGTCGTGGCCGAGGTCGCGGCGGCGTGCCGGCGAAGGGGCATCGGCTTCGGCGTCTACCTGTCGCCCTGGGACAGGCATGCGCCGGAGTATGCGGATGCCGATGCCTACGATGCCCTCTACTCCGCGCAGCTCACCGAGCTCATGACCGGATATGGCGACCTGACCGAAGTGTGGTTCGACGGGGCCGGCTCCGATGGGCGTGTCTACGACTGGCCACGGTACATGCGGATCGTGCAGCAGCATCAGCCCGACGCCATGATCTTCAACATGGGCGCGCCGACGATCCGCTGGGTCGGCAACGAGGACGGCCTGGCGGCCGACCCGGTCGAGTACGTCACCGACGCGCTGGCGCTGAACCAGTACGTGACCGGGGCCGACGCGCTCACCGAGCACATCTACGCCCCGCCGGAGTGCGACGTCTCGATCCGGCGCGGGTGGTTCTGGCATCCGGATGACGAGCCGAAGAGCATCGCGCACCTGATGGCGATCTACCTGCAGTCCGTCGGCATGGGGGCTGGTCTGCTGCTGAACCTGCCACCCGACGTCTCGGGGAGGATCGATGCGGCGGATGCGGAGCGGGTGCGCGAGCTGCGGGCCGAGCTCGACCGGAGGTTCGCGCGGCCCATCCGCGCCGAGGTCGTGAAGGGTGCGCCTGGACGGTGGGACGTCCGGCTGCCCGAGGAGATCGAGGTGGGGCAGATCGAGCTGTGCGAGGCGCTCGAGCACGGCCAGCGGATCTCCGGGCATGCGATCACGGATGCCGGGCGGGACATCGTCCGAGCCGGAACCGTCGGCGTGCGCCGCATCCACGTGATCGAGCCGGTCACCCTCTCGTCGTTCCGACTGGAGGCGGACGACGGCGCCGGGGTGGAGGCCGTGATCGTCTACCGCGCGAACGCGGAGCTCGTCGACCCGGAGCTTCCCGACGGGTACGAGGCGTCCACCGAGCCGCCCGACCCGGTGACCGGACTCGTCGCTCACTGACGGTCCGCACATCTGAGGCGCCGCCGTCCGCAAGATAGGGAATCCTTCCGATGCCCGCCCACCACCTCAGCGAGGAGTGTAGGGATGCACCGGAAGAGGAGAATCCCATGTACGAGCACCCGTACCTCGCATACCGCGTCACTGCCTTCGAGCAGGAGCAGGCGGCGCAGCTGGCCGAGCGCCGCCGCGTGTTGTCGGAGAACACCGACCGCATCCGACCGCGAACCGGCGTGATCGCCCGGATGATGAGGGCGATCGCCCCGCGGCGGCCGCAGACGGACGCGGCGCCGATCACGACGATCGCCCCGGCCCGCGTGCCGGCGGAGCGCCGTCCGGCCGGCGCCGAGTGCGAGACCGCCGCGGCGTGACCGTCGCGCGCGAACGCGCATCGGCATCAGGCGGCCCGGATGTCGGTGGTGAGTGGCACGATGAGAGCATGTCCCTCATCGCGTCGACCGCCGACATGGTGGGCCGCGACGCCGAGCTCGAGCTGCTCGAGGCGGCGCTGCAGCGCGCCTCGGCCGGCGAGGTCGCGTCCGTGCTCGTGGCGGGGGAGGCGGGCATCGGCAAGTCACGTCTGCTGCGCGAGTTCCGCGAGCGGGCGTCTCGATCGGCGCTCGTGCTGAGCGGCTGGAGCCTCGACTACGGTTCCACGCCGGCGCCGTACACCCCGTTGCCGTCGATCGTGCGCGGGGCACTCGCCGACCTGGGCGACACCGCCGCCGAGTCCGCCGGCCCGGCCCGTGAGGCGCTGCGCCTGCTGCTGCCCGAACTCGGAGAGGCGCCGTTCGACCGCGCGAAGGCCGCACCCGAGAGCCTGCGCGAGGCCATCGCGAACGTTCTCGAGGCGGCGGCCGCACGGCGCCCTGTCGTCGTGCTCATCGAAGACCTGCACTGGGCCGACGACGCGACCCTCTCGACGCTGGCTTTCCTGCTGCGAGTGATCGCCGGGCACCGGGTGCTGTTCGTCATCACCTGCCGCGTCGACGAGGTGCGGCGCGGTGGCGCGGTGCGCTCCTTCCTCGTCGATGCGGAACGGGCGCGACTGCTCGAGCGGTTGACGCTCGCGCGGCTCGACGCCGTGCAGGTGCGCACGATGATCGAGGCGCTGAACGGCCCGATCGACGATGCCGTCTTCGCCCGGCTGCTCGATCGCTCGGAGGGCGTGCCCTTCTTCGTCGAAGAGCTGTCGTGCAACGCCGCGGGCCCACTGCCCGAGTCGCTGCGCGATCTGCTGCTGGTGCGCTTCGATGCACTGGGCGACGACGCGAAGCGCGTGGTGCGCACGGTGTCCGGTTCGGATGCCGCCGTCGGCCATGAGCTGCTCAGCGAGATCGCCGGCCTGCCCGACGAGCGCCTCGACGCCGGCATCCGCGAGGCGGCCGGTGCGGCGGTGCTCGCGGTGCGCTCGGACGACTCCTACGGGTTCCGTCACGCGCTGTTGCGCGAGGCGGTGCACGACGACCTGCTGCCCGGTGAGCGCGCCCGGCTGCACCGCGCCTATGCGGAGGCGCTCGACAGGCGCGCCGCCGACGGCGAGTGCTGCCACGAGGCGGCCCTCGCCTTCCACTGGCACCAGGCGCACGACGCCCGCCGCGCCCTGATCGCCGCGATCGGCGCGATGGAGCGGGCCAAGACCAGCTACGCGTTCTCGACCGCCGCGCGCTTCGGTGAACTCGCCCTCGAACTGTGGGAGCAGGTGCCGGATGCGGCGGAGGCCGCCGGCATCGAGAGAGTGACGCTGCTCGCGCGACTGGGGTCGATCCTGCGCAACGCCGGCGACGGCGAACGCGCCCTGTCCGTGGTGGGCCTCGCGCTCGACGAGGTCGATCCCGCCACGGCCGACGTGGGCGTGTACGCCCGGCTGCTGCGCGACAAGGCGCTCTACCTACAGAACCTCGGACGCCCGGGATCGATCGACCTGCTCCGGCAGGCCCTCGACGCGATGGCCGGCCGGCTCGACGATGACCGACTGCGGGCCACGCTGCTCAATCTGCTGGCCGGACGCCACATGGTGGCCGGGGAGTTCTCCGAGGCGATCGCCGCCGCCGACGAGGCCTATCGCCTGGCCGAGGCGGTGAAAGACCATGACCAGATGTCGATCGCCGCGAACACCCGGGCGGGCAGCCGCATGCACACCGGCGACGTGGCCGGCGGCCTGGCGGACTACCGCCTGGCGTGGGAGCGGGCCGAGGGCAGCACCGCGCAGATGCGCTATCGCGTGAACTACTCCGATTCGCTGTACCTGCTCGGCCGGCACCGCGAGGCCGTGCGCGTCGCCGAAGAGGGCATCGAGCACGCCCGCACGCTGGGGGTGGAGCGCACCAGCGGGTCGATCCTCACCCAGAACCTCGCCGAACCCCTGCTGCAGCTGGGCGAGATCGCCCGCACCGAGAGTCTGCTGGCCGGCGACCTGACCTTCCGCACTCACCGGGTGTTCCGCGTCTACACGACGATGACCCGCGTGCGTGCGCTCGCCTGGCGCGGACGCGTCGACGAGGCGAGAGCACTGCTCGACGAGTGGCTGCCGGTCGTGCGCCAGGTCGGAGTCATCGAGCGGCAGGTGCAGTACTCCCTGCTCGCCTCCGACATCGCGCTTCGGCTGGCCGCCGGCGACGCGCAAGGCGCGGCGGCGGTGCTCGCCGAGCTTCTCGACGGTGAAGGGGCCCAACTGGCCCACGCCGCCCGGCTGCTGCTCGACGGTGGGGCGGTCGTCGCCGCGCTGCGCGCGCAGGGATCCGCCGATGAGGCCGCGACGCTCGCCGATTCCGTGGCGCGGGCCTGGCGGCGGCTGCCCGAGGGTCTGCACCCGGCCGGGTGGTCGGAGGTGCTGCTCGCCCTGCTGCACGGCGATGCCGCCGCGCTGCGAGACGCCGAGCCCGTCGCCGGCGGCGACGACATGCCGGCCTCCCTCGCGGCACTCGTGCGCCTGGAGCTCGCCCGCCGGCTGATCGCCGACCGTGGCGACCGGCCGGAGGCGGCCACAGCGCTCGCCGAGGCGGCGCTGATCGCCGAGCGCATCGGCCACGCGCGCCTGCAGCACGACATCGCGGAGTTCGCCGAGGCCACCGGCCTGAGCGCCTCCGCGCTCCGCCGCGACGGCGCCGAGTCGCCGGACAGGCTGACCGCCCGCGAGCAGCAGGTGCTCGAGCTGCTCGCCGAGGGCCTCAGTAACCGCCAGATCGCCGAGCGGCTCTTCATCAGCATCAAGACGGTGAGCGTGCACGTCTCCGCCGTGCTGCGCAAGCTGGGCGCCGCCACGCGCACCGAGGCCGCCGCCCGGCACCGCTCGCTCGTCGACGCCTGACCGGCGATTCGCGCCGGTCTGGGTAGAGTGATCGCCAGGGCTGGGGAGCTGGGGCGGAGAGGATGATGTGAACCGGTTCTTCCAGCGTACGGTCGGCCTGGCGGTCATCGTGCTCGTGCTCGCCGCCGCCGGTCTGCTCTGGTGGGGCATCGCCGTCACCGATCCGCCGGCGCTGTGGCATCCGGTGCGCGTCACGCTGGCCGGCGCGTGGCAGGTGATGTACAGCGCCGAGCTGCCCCACGTCGGCGTGCTCGCCGCCGCCGTCGGCATCGCGCTGCTCATGGTCGCCCTCGTCGTGGTGAGCGAGCGGGTGGTCGCCGCCCGCTATCGCCGCGCCGGCGCCGAGGTCACCAACCTGCCGCTCGCACCCCGCGCCGTCATGACCCGCACGCGCGGGGAGTTCGCCGGCGACGTGACCGTGACCGTTCTCATTCCCGCGCACAACGAGGAGCAGTCGCTGCCGCACACCCTCACCTCGCTGCAGCAGCAGGCGCGCCCGCCGCAGCGGGTGATCGTCGTGGCCGACAACTGCACCGACGGCACGGTCGCCGTCGCCCGCGCGCACGGCGCGGAGGTGTTCGAGACCGTCGGCAACGTCCACAAGAAGGGCGGTGCCCTCAACCAGGCGCTGGCCAACCTGCTGCCCGAGCTCGGCGACAACGACACCGTGATGGTGATGGACGCCGACAGTCAGATCGGGGGCGACTTCCTCGCCGAGGCGGCGCGGCGCTTCACCGACGACAGGGCACTGATGGCGGTCGGCGGGCTGTTCGAAGGAGAAGAGGGGCACGGGCTCCTCGGCCAGTTCCAGCGCAACGAGTACACCCGGTACCAGCGTGAGATCCGCCGCCGCGACGGGCGCGTCTTCGTGCTCACCGGCACGGCGTCGGTGTTCCGCTCGGCCGCACTGCGCGCCGTCGCCGAGGCGCGGGGCGACCAGATCCCCGGCATCCGCGGTGAGGTCTACGACACTCTCGCGCTCACCGAGGACAACGAGCTGACCATCGCCATCAAGTCGCTCGGCGGGCTCACCACCTCGCCGACGCCGTGCAGCGTCGTCACCGAGCTCATGCCCACCTGGCGGATGCTGTGGGCGCAGCGCCTGCGCTGGCAGCGCGGCGCACTCGAGAACCTCGGCGCGTACGGCGTCACCCCGCAGACGCTGCGGTACTGGGGCCAGCAGATCGGCATCGGCTACGGCGTGCTGGCCCTGTTCGCGTACTTCGCGCTGCTCGCTCTCATGCTGCTGGCGATGGACACCTGGGTGTGGTTCCCGTTCTGGCTCGGCATCGGGGCGCTGTTCGCCGTGGAACGCGTCGTCACCGCCTGGCGCGGAGGCTGGCGCGCCCGACTGGTCGCCGCGCTCGTGTTCCCCGAGCTGGTCTACGACTGCTTCCTGAACCTCGCCTTCCTCAAGGGCGTGTTCGAGATCGCCTTCGGCAGACGTGCAACCTGGAAGCACGTCGATCACAGCAAGGCGGAGGTCCGCTCATGATCGGCATCGTCTCCGGGGCGGCGCACGTCGTGCCCGCCGGCATCCTGCTGCCCGAGTCGCTGCTGTACACCGACTGGTTCGGCGTACTGGCGACCTTCGTGGCGATCAACACGATCATCTACGTCGTGCTGGGCATGATCAAGGTGCTGCCCAAGTGGCGCCGTCGCGGGCACACCGGGGCGAGCCGGCGGTCAGAGACCCGCAGCATCCACCCCGACGCGCCGCTGTAGATCGGCGAGCATCTGGGGCACATCCTCGACCGGCGTCGGCCGGCCCAGGTGATACCCCTGCGCGAAGTCGACGCCGAGGGCCCTGGCCGCGTCGAGCTGGCCGGCGTCTTCCACACCCTCGACGAGGGTGCGGGCGCCGGCGGCATCCGCGGCGGCGAGGATGCCATCGAGACGTTCACGCCCGGCGGCATCCGCGAGCGACTCCCAGAACAGACCGCGATCGATCTTCACGATGTCGGGGCGCAGATCGCGGATGCGCTTCTCATCGGCGAAGTCGGCACCGGCGTCGTCGATGAGCAGGAACCCACCCAGACGGTCGACCTGCTCGCGCACCGCCACACATTCCTCAGGGGGAGAGCCCTCGAAGAGCTCCAGCCCCCACGAGCGCTCACCGCGCTGCAACAGCTCGGCGAGGAACGGGTCGATCATCGTCCGACCCGAGGCGTTCAGCGTGACGAACGCCTCGCGCGGCAGAGCCGACGCGTCGGTCACGGCGCCCTCGATCAGGCGCAACTCGAGCTGCGCGCGGGCGCCCGCTCTCTCGGCGGCCTGCAGATGCTCCAACGGCGAGACGCCGTCGTCGAACCGGGCGAGCGCCTCGAATCCGGCCAGGCGCATCAGGCGCAGATCGACGATCGGCTGGAAGTGCGCTCGTGCGCCGATCGGGTGCGTCATCGAGCCTCGGCGATCCTCAGGGGGCAGGTCACGGTTCAGTGTATGCCCGGCGATGCTCTGAGGACCGCAGTGAACGGCTCGTCGCGACGGGCGGGGTAGCCTGGCAGCGGGGACGCGCACCGTATCGGGGACGGAAGGGGAGCACGACGTGGTCGAGCAGGGGATTCGCGCCGCCGACGCGCAGGACCTCGCCTGGTTGAGGCTGGGGTGGCTGCAGAGGGCCCGCAAGCGCACATCGATCTACTCGGTGGTCACGGCGATCATCTGCATCTTCTTCGCGATGCTGTTCGTGCTCGAGCTGACCGAGCACGACATCTCGACGTTCGAGATCCTGCTCTCGGCCGGACTGATGCTCGTGTGCCTCGCCGTCGCCGCAGCCGTGTTGCTCGCCGGCGTGCGCCTGCCGCAGTGGTTCGGGCTCGTGATGGTCGTCGCGCATGCGGCGATCGCCGTGTACTACCTCGGGTTCTCCGACGAACGGCAGAACGCCGTGGCGAGCATCCAGGAGCTGCCGGTGATGGCGATGTACCTGGCATGGTTCTACGGCGCGCGGATCGGGCGGATCGTCGAGCTGATCATCGTCGTCTCCGTGAGCGTGGCGATGGGCGCGGGACCGTTCGGCGGGCCCGCCGTCGACGGCGTCGCGGGGCCGGGACTGCTGGGTCCTGCGAACATCATCGGCGCGGTGCTGCTGACCTGGATGTGCCTCGAGATGGGGCTCTTCCTGCGCCACCGCGTGCGCATCGAGACGCACACCGACGAACTGACCGGGGCGCTGAACCGCCGCGGCTTCGCGTTCCACATCCAGGACGCGGTGCGCCGCGCGGCACGCAAGGGCCGTCCGCTGTCGATCGCGGTGCTCGATCTCGACGACTTCAAGGCGGTGAACGACGGCGAGGGGCATGACGCGGGCGACGCGGTGCTGAAGAGCGTCGTCGCGCAGTGGATGTCGCTGTCGCGCCAGAGCGATCTGGTCGGCCGGCTCGGCGGCGACGAGTTCGCCATGCTGCTGCCCGAGACCTCGGCGGCCGAGGCGGCGGAGATGCTGCGCCGGATGCGGCTCATCGCCAGCCACCCGTGGTCGTGGGGCATCGCCGAGTGGAGTGCCGGCGACACCGCGGACGCCGTGCTGCGCCGGGCGGACGCGGCGATGTACCGCGACAAGCGCGGCGTCTGACCGCATCCCGTCGACGGATGCGGCCGTTCCGCCACTTCTCCGACGATCACGATCTCCCGGGAATACCCCCAGGGGGTACCCTGTTGTATGCTCGTAAGTACCCCGCCCGGGTACGTGAACGTGAGGAGACACCATGACCACGACCCAGTTCCAGGTGACCGGGATGACCTGCGGCCACTGCGAGATGTCCGTCCGCGAGGAGGTGGCGAAAGTCGCCGGTGTCGACGGCATCGACGTCAGCGCGCAGACCGGGATGCTCGTCGTGAGCTCGACCGCATCCGTCGACCCGAACGCCATCATCGCGGCCGTCGACGAGGCCGGATACCAGGCGGTGCCGGCCTGATGAATGCCGCGGCACGCCTGGGCCTGTTCGGCCTGGGATTGGTGGCGGTGTTCGGCGTCGCCGCAGCCGCCTCGGGGGCGATCGCGCCCGAGGGCATCGCCGCCGGTTGGACCACAGAGGAGGGCACCACCATGGCCGATCACACGCAGGCACCCGCGCACTCACCCGCGCCGTCGACGCAGAGCGAGCACGGCGGCCATGATCCCTCGGCGCAGGCCGGACACCTCGGCGGACTCGCCCTCGCCGAGGCCGGCTACGCGCTCGATGCGATCACCGCACCGACGGCCGTCGACGAGAGCGGCGTGCTGAGCTTCCGCATCGTCGACGCGCACGGTGAGCCCGTCGTCGACTACACCCCGGAGCATGACAAGGAACTGCACCTCATCGTGGTGCGCACCGACGGCGCCGAATTCCGTCACGTTCACCCCGAACGGGATGCACAGGGACGCTGGTCCATCGACTGGTCGTGGACTGAAGCCGGCTCGTACCGGGTGTTCGCGGATTTCGCGGCCTCCGGCGCCGAGGGTGTCACCCTCTCGCGAACCCTTGATGTCGCGGGTGAGTTCCGTCCCGTCGCTCCGGCGCCGACCCGCGATGCGGAAATCGCCGGATACGAGGTGCGGCTGAGTGGTGATCTCGTCGCGGGCTCGGCATCCGACCTCACCGTGTCGGTCATCCGGGACGGAGCACCGGTCACCACCCTCGAGCCGTACCTCGGCGCTTTCGGGCACCTTGTGGCGCTCCGACAGGGCGACCTCGGCTACGCACACGTGCACCCCGAGGGTGCCGCCCCGCATGACGGCGACGCCGCCGGGCCCGACGTGTCGTTCACCGCATCCGTGCCGACGGCGGGACGCTACCTGCTCTACTTCGACTTCCGGGTCGACGGCACCGTGCACTCCGTGCCGTTCGTCGTCGACACCACGCCTTGACGCCACGCCGTGACACCACGCACCGACCAGGAGCCATGACCATGAGCACCACTGCCCTGCCGGACGGCACGGCACAGACCCGGATCGATCTCGAGATCGGCGGGATGACCTGCGCCTCGTGCGCGATGCGCATCGAGAAGAAGCTCAACAAGCTCGACGGCGTCACCGCGACGGTGAACTACGCGACCGAGAAGGCGCAGGTCACGGTCGAAGGGCGGATCGACCCCGCGGTGCTGATCACCGAGGTCGAGAACGCCGGGTACTCGGCGGCCCTGCCCGCCCCGCCCGACGGCCCTCGCGGCGATGGCGGCGAGACGGCGGAGGACCGCGAACTGCGCTCGCTGCGTCACCGGCTGGTCGGATCGATCGTGCTGTCGGTGCCGGTGATCCTGCTGGCGATGATCCCGGCGCTGCAGTTCACCTTCTGGCAGTGGGCATCGCTGACGCTCGCCGCGCCGGTGATCGTCTGGGCGGCGTGGCCGTTCCACCGCGCCGCGTGGGTGAATCTGCGCCACGGCGCCGCCACCATGGACACGCTGATCAGTCTCGGCACCACGGCGGCGTTCCTGTGGTCGCTGTATGCACTGTTCCTCGGCACCGCCGGCGAGCCGGGCATGACGCACGGCTTCTCGCTGGCGATCGCGCCCAGCGACGGTGCCGCCAACATCTACCTCGAGGTCGCCGCGGGCGTGACCATGTTCGTGCTCGCCGGGCGCTACTTCGAGAAGCGGGCCAAGCGTCGCGCCGGAGCCGCCCTGCGTGCGCTGCTCGAGCTCGGCGCGAAAGATGTCGCGGTGCTGCGCGGCGGCGTCGAGACCCGCATCCCGACGTCCGAGCTGCGCGTCGGCGACGAGTTCGTGGTGCGCCCCGGCGAGAAGATCGCCACCGACGGCGTGGTCGTCTCGGGCTCGTCTGCGGTGGACAGGTCGATGATCACCGGCGAGTCGGTACCGGTCGAGACCGGTGAGGGCGACGCGGTGACCGGTGCGACCGTGAACGCCGGCGGCCGACTGGTCGTGCGCGCGACCCGGGTGGGGGCGGACACCCAGCTCGCGCAGATGGCCCGCATGGTCGAGGACGCCCAGACCGGCAAGGCCGAGGTGCAGCGCCTCGCCGACCGCATCTCCGGCGTCTTCGTGCCGATCGTCATCACGATCGCGGTGGCGACGCTCGGCGCGTGGCTGGGGGCGGGATTCCCGGCATCCGCCGCCTTCACCGCCGCGGTCGCCGTGCTCATCATCGCCTGCCCGTGCGCCCTCGGCCTCGCCACGCCCACCGCGCTGCTGGTGGGCACCGGCCGCGGCGCCCAGATGGGCGTTCTCATCAAGGGACCCGAGGTGCTCGAGTCCACCCGCCGCGTCGACACCGTCGTGCTCGACAAGACGGGCACCGTGACCGAGGGTCGGATGAGCGTCGCCGCGGTCGTGCCCGCGGAGGGGACGGATGCCGCGGTGCTGCTGCGCGTGGCCGGTGCCCTCGAACACGCCAGCGAGCATCCGATCGCCCGTGCGATCGCGGCACGCGCGCTGTCGGCCGCGCCGCCCGCCGAGGGGTCGCAGAACGTCGTGTCCGGGGGTCCGGATGCGGCCGTTTCTGACCCCTCGCGGGACGTGGCGGATGCTGCGCTGCGGGACTCCCACGGTGAGGGGTCGCAGAACGTCGTGTTCGAGGGCTTGGATGCGGCCGTTTCTGACCCCTGGCGGGGGCTGCCCACCGTGGAGACGTTCCAGAACGTCGAGGGGCGCGGTGTCACCGGCGTCGTCGAAGGGCGGGCGGTGCTCGTCGGCCGGCTCTCGCTGCTCGAGGACTGGGCGATCCACCCGTCAGCCGACCTGCTGGTCGCCAAGGCCGAGGCCGAGGCGGCCGGTCAGACGGCGGTGCTCGTCGCCTGGGATGGAGCGGCGCGCGGCGTGATCGTCGTGTCCGATGAGGTGAAGGCGACCAGTACCGGAGCCGTCGCCTCCCTGAAGGCGCTCGGGCTCACGCCCGTGCTGCTCACCGGCGACAACGAGGCGGCCGCGCGGCACATCGCCACGCAGGTCGGCATCGACGAGGTCATCGCCGAGGTGCTTCCGGCCGACAAGGTCGCCGTGGTCTCGCGACTGCAGTCCGAGGGAAGGGTCGTCGCCATGGTCGGCGACGGCGTCAACGACGCTCCCGCGCTCGCACAGGCCGATCTCGGCATGGCCATGGGCACCGGCACGGATGTCGCGATCGAAGCATCCGACGTCACCCTCGTGCGCGGCGACCTGCGCGCGGCGGCGGATGCGATCCGGCTGTCCCGCCGCACGCTGGGAACGATCAAGGGCAACCTCTTCTGGGCCTTCGGGTACAACGTCGCGGCGATCCCGCTCGCGGCGCTCGGGCTGCTGAACCCGATGCTCGCCGGCGCGGCGATGGCGTTCTCGAGCGTGTTCGTCGTGGGCAACAGCCTTCGACTGCGGTCGTTCCGCTGACACGACCACGGGCACGGCCACGGCCTAGAATTGCCGGTCGTGGGTGAACAGCTGTTCCTGGGCGCGATCGCGATCGGCATCGGCCTGGTCGCCGGCGTGGCGTTGTTCGTTCCGTTCGTGGCGATCAGCTACCGCAGACGCGGTCGTCTGAGCCTGCCCCGCCTGCTGTTGTGGTTCGCTGCGCTCGTCTACTTCTGGGCGATCTGGACGTATACCCTGTTGCCGCTGCCGGAGCCCGGCAGCATCCGCTGCGTGGGGATGATCACCGACCCCGTCGCGATCGTGCGCGACGTGCAGCGGGCGATCGCCGCTCCGGGCAGCACCCTCACGCATCCCGCCGTCCTGCAGCTGGCGTTCAACGTGCTGCTGTTCGTGCCGCTCGGCTTCTTCCTTCGCGTGCTGGGCGGGCGCGGCATCCTCGTGGCGCTGCTGGTGGGCCTCGGCCTGTCGCTGTTCGTCGAGACCACGCAGCTCACCGGCGTCTGGGGTCTGTACCCCTGCGCCTACCGCTTCTTCGATGTCGGCGACCTCCTCACCAACACGACGGGCTCGGTGCTCGGCTCGGTCTTCGGCCTCGTCGTGCCGCGCGCCCATCGCGGCCTCGCCACGGCGCCGGATGCCGCGATGCCGCGCCCGGTCACGCGCGGCCGACGCGCGGTGGCGATGCTGTGCGACGGCATCGCGTTCTTCCTGATCTCGGGCATCGTGAGCGTCGCGACGCAGCTGTTCCTGCAATACGTGCGCCACGACCGCGCAGCGGTCCTCGACGGAGCATGGGCCGCGCTCGCCGGCACCGGCGGAGCGGCATCCCTCTGGCTGATCGTGATCGCGATCAGCGGGCGGTCGATCGGCGACCTCGCCGTGCAGCTGCGCTACACGGGCGGGCCGGTGCCGATGCCGCTCGCCCGGTTGCTGCGCTGGGCCGGCGGAGTGGCCGGTCTCTCCGCGCTCGGTCTGCTCGGTGGCCTCTTCGGCCCGCTGTCGAGTGCGCTGCTGTTCGCCGCCTGCGTCATGCTGTTCTTCACGCGGGCGGGCCGTGGGCTGCCCGGCGTTCTCTCCGGCCAGCATCTGACCGACGCGCGCGCTCCAGGTGCCGGCGACGGATCAGGTCGAGCGACTCACAGTGTGGGCCACTCCTCGGCCAGGAGCGCGTAGTTCAGGCCGTCGAGCCATTCACCCGAGCGATGCAGGCCGGTCTTGCGGCTGCCCTCCTCGCGCCGCATCCCGAGACGCTCCATCAGCCGCCAGGAGCGCTCGTTGACGGTGAAGCATCCGGCGTGCACCCGGCGCAGCCCGAGGGCTCCGAAGCAGGTGTCGATCACGGCCCGGACCGCCTCGGTCGCGTATCCGTTGCCCGCGTGTGCCGGATGCAGCACCCAGCCGAGCTCCGCCTGAACCCCCTTGGCCTGATCGGCGACTTCGGCCTGCGCCCAGCCGTCTTCGATGCGCACCATGATGTCGCCGATGATCGCCGGCAGCTCGGTGGGCGCCGCGAGCGTCTCGATCACGAACGTCGATGCGAGCCGATCACGCTCGGAGTACGTCTCGTGGAATGCCTCGCGCGTGGCGGGCGCGCGCCCCAGCCAGCGGTTCACGTCGGGAAGGCGGCGATACTCCCACACCGCGTCGAGATCGTCGACGGTGCAGCGGCGGATCTGCAGTCGCGGCGTCCGGACGGGCCAGGCGTCGGGTCGCTGTTCGTTCATCCCGTCAGCGTAGTTCCCTGAGATCAGGATGCCTCGGCGCGACCCTGCTTCCAGTAGCCCATGAACGCGATCGAGCGCCGGTCGATGCCGAGGTCGCGCACCAGGTGCCGGCGCAGCGCGGTGATGGTGCCGGCCTCTCCGGCGAGCCACGCGTACTCGCCGCCGTCGACCGCATCCGGCACCTCCCAGAGGATCTCGTCGGACGACGGATCGTCGAGATCCGCGGCGGCTGATGATGAGGCGCGCTGCCGCCCCCACGCGTGCACAGCCGCGCTCAAGCGCACTCCGTGCGCGGCGCCGCTGCGCGCGAGCCAGCTCACGCGCACGCCGTCGGGAGCGGTCAGAGGCAGGGCGTCGGCCTCGGTCGGCACCTCGATGCACACCTCGCCGACCGCGTCGGCGGGCAGCGCCTCCACGATGGAGCGGATCGCCGGAGCCGCGGTCTCGTCACCGGCGATCAGCACCGATGACGCCGAACCGGGCTTCCACTCGATCCCGCCGCCCTGCTCCTCGGAGCGCGAGTCGGGACCCACGACGAACATCGGATCCCCGACGCGTGCCGCGCTCGCCCAGGCGGATGCCGGACCTTCGGTGCCGTGCAGCACGAACTCGACATCGATCTCGCGGTCCTGCGGGCGCGGAGCCCGGATCGTGTAGGTGCGGATCGGATTGCGCTTCTCGTCGGGCAGCTCGCGCCAGCGCCGGTACCACTCGCCCATGCTCTGCGTCTCGTCGAACTGCCCGACGTCGGTGATCGTCCCGTCGGCGAACGGGATGATCAGCTTGATGCGCTGATCCAGGCCGTCGGTGCCGAAGTGCTGCAGGTCGTCGCCGGCGAGCGTGATGCGCGTGAAGTGCGGCGACAACGGGGTGATGCGCGAGACGGTCGTGCGGAACGTGCGGTAAGGATGGTGGCTCACGTCTCCATACTAGGTTAGGCTTTCCTAACGTGACCTCCACCGAGTCCCGCGAAACCCTTGCCGACGAGCTGCACGGCGAAGCCCTCGCCCTCAGCTACGGGCGGATGCGCGTCGTCCACGACGTGTCTCTGCACCTGCGCCCCGGCGTCGTCACCGCACTGATCGGACCCAACGGCAGCGGCAAGTCCACCGCGCTGCGCGCCCTCGCCCGGCTGCACAGAGTCGACTCCGGCGCCGTGCGCATCGACGGCGCGCACGGCGCGCGCGACGCGGCATCCCTGTCCGCCAAGGAGTTCGCCCGCACGGTCGCGATGCTGTCGCAGTCCCGACCGCATCCGTCCGGTCTCGAGGTGCGCGACGTGGTCGCGTACGGCCGGCACCCGCACCGCGGCCGGTTCGCCGGGCTCACGGATGCCGACCGCCAGGCGATCGCCCACGCCCTCGAGCTCACCGGTCTCGACGCCATGGCGCATCGGCCGGTCGACGAGCTCTCCGGCGGAGAGCTGCAGCGCGTCTGGCTGGCGACCGCGCTCGCCCAGAGCACCGGCATCCTGCTGCTCGACGAGCCCACCAACCACCTCGACCTGCGCTACCAGGTCGAGACCCTCGACCTCGTCTGCGACCTGGCCGACCGCGGCACGGCCGTCGGCGTCGTGCTGCACGATCTCGACCACGCCGCATCCGTCGCCGACGAGGTGGTGCTGATGCACCGCGGCCGCGTGCACGCCGCCGGCTCCCCGGCCGCCGTGCTGACGTCCGAGAACCTCACCGAGGTGTACGGCCTGCCGATCGACGCCGCCGTCGATCCGCGCACCGGGCGCGTGCACGTCACTCCGCGCGGCAGGCACCACGACCGTGCCCGCCGCGCCCTCACCGCTCTCTCCGCCTGAACCCTCACCCGAAAACCCCCGGAGCACCTTCATGAACAAGCCCTTCGCCGCCCTCGCGACCCTCGGCGCCCTCACCCTGGCCCTCACCGCCTGCGGCACCACGCAGGCCGCCCAGAAGCCCGCCGACGAGACGACCTCGACAGCGACCGGCATCGGCTGCGCCGACGACACCACGAAGACGTCCAGCGGACCGGTCGAGCTGACCGACGCCTTCGGACGCACCGTCGAGCTGGACGAGCCCGCCGAGAACGTGGCCGTGCTCGAGTGGCAGCAGATCGAAGATGTGCTCTCCCTGTGCTTGACCCCGGTGGCCGTGGCGGATGCCGAGGGCTACCGCACCTGGGACACCGCCGAGGAGCTGCCCGAGGACGTGAAGGACATCGGCACCCGTCAGGAGCCGAACCTCGATGCGCTGTTCGCGACCGAGCCCGACCTCGTCATCGTCGAGGCCTACACCCGCGATGACGCCATCATCGGTCAGCTCGAGAAGTACGGCGTGCCCGTGCTCGCCACGCTGGGCGCCAACGCCGAGGACCCCATCGCGCAGACCCTCGACACGTTCGACCTGATCGCCGAGGCCACCGGCCGCACTGAGCGCGCCGACGTGGTCAAGGACGAGTTCGAGCAGCACCTCGCCGACGCGAAGGAGAAGGTGGCGGATGCCGCCCCCGA
Organism: Microbacterium sp. NPDC058345; assembly: GCF_042723855.1. Taxonomy (NCBI): domain Bacteria; kingdom Bacillati; phylum Actinomycetota; class Actinomycetes; order Micrococcales; family Microbacteriaceae; genus Microbacterium; species Microbacterium sp. NPDC058345. Next base: position 882,000 of record NZ_JBHXIG010000001.1, on the reverse strand, counting down.
GGTCAGCGATTTCGTGTTCTTCGACGGCTGGGTCGACGGCGGCAACGTCTCGCTGCGTCCCTTCGGACAGGGTTCGCTGATCGGTGAGATCGGCGAGGAGCTGGGCCTGACGAACGCCTGGACCGGTGAGGTCGATCCCGCCTACGGCCTCGGCCAGACCGACATCGAAGGCATGACGACGATCGGCGACGCCACCCTGCTGCACACCGGCACCGCCGACCCGGATTCCGAGAGCTTCGTCGCCGCTGCCGAGAAGAACCCGGCCTGGGCATCGATCCCGGCCGTGGCGGAGGGGCGAATCCACGCCTTCCCGGCCGGCATCTGGACCTTCGGCGGTCCGCGCTCCGCCGAGCAGATCATCGACGCGTACGTCGACGTCATCACGAAGTGACCCTGCAGGCTCCGGTCACCCGGTCGTCGGCCGACAGCGCCGCAGACCCCGCAGGGCGGCGCGGCGGCATCCTGTCCGCCGTCGCCGTGCTGCTCGGCCTGCTGCTGGTGCTGCTGGTCTCCGCCCTGTGGCACCTCACGCAGGGCACCAGCGGGCAGGTGTTCGCTGATCCGGACATCCTCTACGGCTCCCGGCTGCCCCGGCTCGCCGCCGGGGTGACCGTCGGCGTCGCTCTCGGCGTCGCGGGGCTGCTGATGCAGTCGCTGTCCCGCAACCCGATCGCGTCGCCCGACACCCTCGGCGTGACCGGCGGCGCGTACTTCGCCGTCACCGCGGTCACCGCATTCGGCGTCTCGATCCCGTTCTGGGCGTCGGGCATGGTCGCGTTCGCAGGCGGGCTCTTCGCCGCGGCGCTCGTGCTCGGCCTCGCCGGCGGCGCGGCATCCTCCACCACACGGCTCGTGCTCGCCGGCTCCGCCCTCGCCCTCGCGCTGCAGGCCGGCACCTCCGCGCTGCTGGTGCTGTTCGAGGAGGAGACCAAGGGGCTGTTCGCCTGGGGCAGCGGCAGCCTGTCGCAACTCGGCATCGAGAGCTTCCTGCGCGCGGCACCGATCGTGCTCGTCGCGACGGGGCTCGCACTCGCGCTCACCCGCCGACTCGACGTGCTCGCCCTCGGTGACGACACGGCCTCCTCGCTCGGGGTGCCGATCCGCTCGACGCGGGTTCTCGGCATCCTGCTCTCCGTCACGTTGACGGCGACCGCGGTGACCCTCGCCGGCCCCGTCGGCTTCGTCGGCCTGTGCGCGCCGGTGCTCGCCCGGCTGCTGTCGCGCCTCGTGCCCGCCCTCGGCCGGCACGTGCTGCTCATCCCGGCCACCGGGCTGATCGGCGGAATCGTCGTCGTCCTCGCCGACGCCGTGCTGCGCGCGCTGATCGGCGCCGAGGGGGCGATCGCCGTCCCCACCGGTGTCGCCACGACCCTGCTCGGAGCGATCGTGCTGGTCACCATGGCGAGACGCCTGCGCGATGCGGGCCCGACACGGCGTCCGCCGAGCATCCGGTTCGGGGTGCGCAGCGGTCGCCGGTTCGCGACGGTTCTCGTCGTCGGCGCGGCCGCACTCGCCGGGATCGTGCTGGTCGGCTTGCTCGTCGGCGCGACGCCGCTGCTCACCGGCGACATCATGCTGTGGCTGCAGCAGCAGGCTCCGCCCCTCGTGTCGTTCGCCCTCGACGAGCGCGCCCCGCGCGTGATCGCGGCCGTCGTCGCCGGCGCCGCGCTGGCCCTCGCCGGCACCATCACCCAGGCGGTCAGCCGCAACCCGCTGGCCGAACCGGGTCTGCTCGGCATCACCGGCGGTGCAGGTCTCGGTGCAGTGCTCGTGGTCACCAGCGCCACGGCATCCACCTTCGGGATGCTCGCCGCCGCGATCGCGGGCGCGCTGCTGGCGTTCGCGCTGGTGTACGCGCTGGCATGGCGCGGTGGGCTCAGCGCCGACCGCCTCGTGCTGATCGGCATCGGCGTCTGGTACGGCAGCACCGCACTGACCACCTTCGTACTGCTGCGCTCGAACCCGTGGGACACTCCGAAGATCTACACGTGGCTGTCGGGAACCACCTACGGGCGGATCTGGGAGCAGGTGATCCCGCTCGCGATCGTGCTCGCCGTCGCTCTGCCGTTCGTGGTCGCACAGCGCCGCGACCTCGACATCCTCGCGATGGACGAGGACACGCCGCGGCTGACCGGCATCCGCCTCGAGCGCACCCGACTCGGACTGCTCGTCGCGGCCGCGCTGCTCGCCGCCCTCTCGGTCGCGGCTGTCGGCGTGGTCGGCTTCGTGGGCCTCGTCGCGCCGCACGCGGCGCGGGCTCTCGTCGGGGCCCGGCACACCAGGGTGATCCCCGTGGCGGTCCTGCTGGGCGCCGTGCTCGTAGGCGTCGCGGATGCCGTGGGGCGCACCGTGCTCGCACCGGCGCAGTTGCCGGCGGGAATCGTCGTCGCCCTGCTCGGTGCACCGTACTTCGTGTGGCTGCTGTGGAGGTCGCGGGACGCATGACCGTGCGTGTCCGCCGAGGACCGCGCTGGTCCGCCGAGGACCGCGCTCGTCCGCCGAGGACGAACACACAGCCCCTTCCGAAACCATCCGCGTAACGTCGAGGGCATGACCACGGTTTCCGTCGACGACGCCGCGATCGCTGAGGCCAAGCAGCTGCGCGACGAGTTCCAGAGGTTTCTCCGGGAGTACGAGTTCGGCATGCGCGAGGTCGAGACGAAGATCTCGATCCTGCGCGACGAGTTCACCCACGATCACGCATACAACCCGATCGAGCACGTCAAGAGCCGGCTGAAGTCGCCCGACGGCATCGTCGAGAAGGTGGCGCGCAAGGGGATCGAGCCCGACTTCGACTCGATCCGCCGGCAGATCACCGACATCGCCGGCGTGCGCGTCACCTGCAGCTTCGTCAGCGACGTGTACCGGCTGTTCGAGCTGTTCACCCAGCAGGACGACATCACCGTCCGGCTTGTGAAGGACTACATCGCTGATCCGAAGCCCAACGGGTATCGCAGTCTGCACGTCATCGTCGAGGTGCCGGTGTTCCTCTCGGTCGGCACGGTGGCAGTGCCCGTGGAGGTGCAGTTCCGCACGATCGCGATGGACTTCTGGGCCAGCCTCGAGCACAAGATCCACTACAAGTTCGCAGGGCGCGTGCCGGCCCACCTCGTGCAGAGCCTGACCGACGCCGCGGATGCCGCCGGCGAACTCGACGTGCGCATGGAGCGCCTGCACCGCGAGGCGCACGAGATCAATCAGCGCGTGATCGAGGCGTGAGGCGGGCGCCGCGCGCCGGCATCCGTCGCCTGTCGCCGACACCTCTGACCGCCGCCGACACCCCGGCACCCCTGGCTGCCGCCGACACCGCTGCGGAGAGGCACCCGCAGGCGGGGGTCTTGGCGAGAAGCCGGGGTGTCAGCGGCTGACGGTTCCGGCTGCGCCGAGGAACGCGCGCGCCGCGACCGCCAGTGCCGTGACGCCGACGTCGATCGTCGGGTGGATGACGGGCGCGTAGAACGGGGAGTGGTTGGTCGGGATGTCGCGATCGACGGTGTCGTTCGCGATGGCCTGGGCGTAGGCGGCCGGATCGGCGCCGCCCCAGAACCAGAACACCAGCGGCACTCCGGCGTCGCGGGCGAACCAGGAGACGTCCTCACTGCCGGTGAACAGGCCGGGATCGATCACGGCATCCGGGCCGAACGCGGTCTGGAAGGCGGCGACGGCGCGGGCGGTGGCGTCGGCGTCGTTGATCGTGGCGGGCAGCGTGTGCAGGGTGGTGATCTCGGGCTCGCGTTCGGCTCCCGAGGCCATCGCCTCGGCGCGCACGATGCGCTCCACCTTCGCGAGCACCTTGTCGCGCAGCTGCTCGTCGGGATAGCGCAGGCTGAGCTGCAGCGTGGCATCCGCGGGGATGATGTTGTTCTTGGTGCCCGCGTGGATCGACCCGACGGTCACGACGGCGAGGTCGTGCGGGTCGACCTCGCGCGACACCACCGTCTGCAGCCGCATCACGGTCGCCGCCGCCATCACGACCGGATCGATGGTGGAATGCGGGCGCGAGCCGTGTCCGCCGCGACCGTGCATCACGACCTGAATGCCGTCGGATGCCGACATCTGCGGCCCCGGCCGCACTCCGATCACACCGGCGGGCAGCGGAGTGACGTGCTGGCCGAGCACCACGTCGGGCCGCGGGAAGCGGGCCAGCGCGCCGTCGTCGAGCATCGCCCTCGCGCCGGAGCCGTACTCCTCCGCGGGCTGGATCACGACCACCAGCGTGCCGCGCCACGCGCCGCGCTCGGCGACCAGCCGCTCGACAGCGCCGATCATGGCCGTCACGTGCATGTCGTGCCCGCACGCGTGCATGACCGACACCGTGTTGCCGTCAGGGTCGATGCCGGTGGCTGTCGACGCGTACGCCAGCCCGGTCTCCTCCTTGACGGGCAGGGCGTCCATGTCGGCGCGCAGCCAGACGACCGGCCCTGAGCCGTTCTCGAGCACGCCGATGACGCCGGTGACGCCGATGCCCTCGTGCACCTCCAGTCCCAGCTCGCGGAGGTGCGACGCGGCGATGCCCGCAGTGCGGGTCTCCTGGAACGACAGCTCGGGATGCCGGTGCAGATCGATGTACAGCGCTTCGAGGTCGATGCTCATGCGCCGAGCATAACGACGTCGGCGCGCGTTCGTTCAGTGCTCGCCGCCGAGCCCCCCGGTCAGGCGATCGCGGAAGGCGGCGGCGGTCTCGTTGAGCCCGGTGATCTCGACGGCGATTCCGTGTGCCGCGTACTTGGTGACCACGGCGTCCAGCGCGGCGACGGTCGACGCGTCCCAGATGTGCGACCGCGACATGTCGATGACGACCCGACCGGGATCGGCGGCGTAGTCGAACTGGGTGGTGAGGTCGTTGCTCGAGGCGAAGAACAGCTCTCCGTCGACGGCGTACCTGGCCTCCTCGCCGTCGTCGGACACACTGCGGGTGACGGTCACGAAGTGCGCCACACGACGGGCGAACATCACCATCGCCGCGATGACGCCCAGCACGACGCCGACCGCCAGGTTGTGCGTCCAGACGGTGGCGATCACCGTGATCAGCATCACGGCGGTCTCGCTCTTCGGCATCCGGCGCAGGGTGGAAGGGCGGATGCTGTGCCAGTCGAAGGTCGCGACCGAGACGAAGATCATCACCGCGACGAGCGCCGCCATAGGGATGATCGCGACCACGTCGCCGAGCACGAGCACGAGGATCAGCAGGAACGTGCCGGCGAGGAACGTCGAGATGCGCGTGCGCGCCCCTGACGCCTTCACGTTGATCATGGTCTGGCCGATCATCGCGCAGCCGCCCATGCCGCCGAACAGCCCGGAGACGATGTTCGCCCCGCCCTGACCGAAGGATTCGCGGGTCTTGCGGGAGTGGGTGTCGGTGATGTCGTCGACGAGCTTCGCCGTCATGAGCGACTCCATCAGGCCGACCAGCGCCATGGCCAGCGCGTACGGGCCGATGATGCCGAGCGTCTCGAGGGTGAGGGGCACGTTCGGGATGAAGAGCGTCGGCAGGCTGTCGGGCAGCCGGCCCTGGTCGCCCACGTTCGGCACGGCGACGCCGAGGAGGACGACCGCCGCGGTGAGGACGACGATCGCGACCAGCGGCGCCGGCACGACCTTCGTGAGCCGGGGGAACAGGAAGACGATGGCGAGGCCGATGACGGTGAGCGGGTACACCGCCCACGGCACGCCGAGCAGCTGCGGCACCTGCGCCGAGAAGATGAGGATCGCGAGGGCGTTCACGAAGCCGACCATCACCGAGCGGGGGATGAAGCGCATGAGCTTGGCGACCCCGAGAGCGGCGAGCACGAGCTGGATCACCCCGGCGAGGATGACCGTGGCGATGAAGTACTGCATCCCGTGCTCGCGCACCACCGGCGCGATCACCAGGGCGACGGCTCCGGTCGCCGCCGTGATCATCGCGGGCCTGCCGCCGAGGAAGGCGATGACGACCGCCATGATGAACGACGAGAACAGCCCCACCCGGGGATCGACCCCGGCGATGATCGAGAACGCGATGGCCTCGGGGATCAGGGCCAGGGCGACGACGAGGCCCGCCAGCACCTCGCGCGTGAGCAGTCGCGGGCTGCGCAGCGCCTGCCAGACCGTGGGTTCGATCCGGTATCTGGAAGCGCTGTCGCGTGCGGGGGAGACCGCGGTCATGGATGCTCCGTAGTGTCTCGAGGGTTCGGGGGTGAGTGCGACCGGCGCAGCAGCGAGGCGGGTGATCGTCGCCTCCTAGGTTCTCACAGCCGGCGCGTGGTACCGTTGTGTGTCCCTCCACCGGAGGCTTCACTCTCATCCTGGCCCGCGATCTCTTCGTGTGCGGCCCCTTTCCGATCGTCCTTCCCGCGTGTGAGTGCCGCGGACGACGATCCACCGCCCGCCGCTTCCGCGCATCCGCGTGCCGCGGCCGGCTTTCACCCCAGATCGTGCCCACCGGAAGACTCGGTGCGGCGCCCAGGTCGCTTCGGCGGCCATATCAACAGAAAGAAGAAACACATGGCCACTGGCACTGTGAAATGGTTCAACTCCGAGAAGGGCTTCGGCTTCATCGCGCCCGACGACGGCACCGATGACCTGTTCGCCCACTTCTCGGCGATCACCGGTTCGGGCTTCAAGGAGCTCACCGAGAACCAGAAGGTCGAGTTCGAGCCGGAGCGGGGCCCCAAGGGCATGCAGGCAGCGAACATCCGCCCGCTCTGAGCGCGGCGCACTGCGACTCGAACCGGCCGGAGCCCTGTGCTCCGGCCGGTTCTTCGTTTCCCGGCGCCGGCGGAAGATCGGCATTCGAATCGGTTCGAAACTCTGATTGGATGTTCTGGTGCACAAGAGCGATGAGTCGAAGGCCGCCGGGTTCGGAGCCCTGCTGTGGCTCTTTCTGGCGACGTTCTCGATGGGCATCGACGGGTACGTCCTGGCCGGTCTGCTGCCGCAGATCGCGGACGATCTCAACGTGACCGATGCCGCCGCCGGCCAGCTCGTGGCGGTGTTCGCCCTGACGGCCGCGATCGCCGGCCCCGTGCTCAGCGCGCTGACCGGCGCCTGGGAGCGCAAGGGCGTGATCGCCGCATCCCTCGCGGTGTTCGTGCTCGGCAATCTCATGATCGCCCTCGCACCCGACTACTTCTGGGCCATCGCCGGACGTGTCATCTCTGCGCTCGGCGGCGCGCTGCTCAGCGCGGTGGTGAGTGCGTACGTGGTCGCGAAGACCCCTGTCGAGCGCCGCGGTCGTGCCCTGTCGTTCGTGCTCGGCGGCTTCCTCGCCGCCACCGCGCTGGGCGTGCCGATCGGGCTCGTCATCGGTCAGGACGACTGGCGTCTGCCGCTGTTCCTGGTCACCGGCGTGGGGCTCGTCTCGCTCATCGGCATCCTGATCAAGGTGCCGCGCCTGCACCTGCCCTCGCGCACCCTCATCGAGACGCTGCGGCCGCTGCGCCAGCCGGCACTGATCGGCGGCATCCTCGTCGCCACCGGCATCATGTGCGCCAGCTACCTGTGCTTCACCTACGCCACCCTGATCTTCGGCCCGCGCATCGGCGACGGGCTGGCGATGATCGGCGCGATGTTCGGCTACGGCGTGGTCAGCCTGATCGGCAACCTCGTCTCGGGGCGGATGATCGACCGCTTCGCTCCCGTGCACGTCGTCACGGTGATCGTCGGCGTGCTGATCGGCGTCGCCCTGCTGGGCGCGGCGGGCCTGCTGCTGCCCGGCCTGGCCGGTGCGCTCGCCGCCTTCGCCTGGTTCTTCGCGTGCGCGTTCTTCAACGGCGGATCAGGCGTGGCGCTGCAGTCGCGGCTGAGCACGCTCGCCCCCGACTCGATCGCGCTCGTGCTCGCGCTGAACGGCAGCGGCATGCAGCTGGGTTCGGCGCTCGGCGGGATGCTCGGCGGCGCGCTGCTGGTCGCAGGGCTGCCCGCCGACGGGCTGCTGCCCGCGTCTGCGGTGGTGCTCACGATCACGATGGCCCTGCACCTGACCGTGGCAAGGTCCACCCCGCGCCACGCGGTGCTCGCACCCGTCGCCTGAGCCTCAGCGGCGGTGCGCCTCGAGCGCCGGTCCCGGGTGCAGCACGCCGTTGACGATGGCGCGGATGGCGAACTCGCTCGCCGTGCCCAGGTCGATGATGTCGGGATGCAGCAGCCACTGCAGCTGCAGCCCGTCCATGACCGCGAGGATCGCCGCCGACGCGGCGGCGATCGCCTCGGTGTCGGCCACGCCCTCGTTCGCGCACAGCTCCTGGAACGCTTCGGAGACCTCGCGCCGAAGCGTGGTGTACCGCTCTTCGAAGTACTCGCGTCCCGGATGCCGATCGGTGACGGACTCGGAGGAGAGCACGGTGTACGCCTGCACGATACCCGGACGCTGCGCGTTGACGTAGGCGGTGCGGACCAGATGCAGGAAGAGCTCGAGGCCGCCGGGGATGTGACGCTCTGCGAGCTCGGCGACGTCCGCCTGGTCGCGGTACGCCAGCACCTCGAGGAGCAGCTTCTGCTTCGAGCCGAAGTGGTGCAGCACGCCGGCATGCGTCATGCCGACCTGTTCTGCGACATCGGCCAGGGTCCCGTTCGCCGAGCCCTTGTTGCCGAAGATCTCGACGGCGGCCTTGAGTATCTGCTCGCGCTTCTCCAGCGTGCCGGGGCGATGCTGGGTCGCCGGGCTGCGGCTGTTCGCCATCGGATCCGCTCTCTCGTGTCCGTTTCGGGATGTCCTTGCCATACTACTGACTGGTCAGTAAGCTCCACAACGCGGTTACTTTCCCGACAGTAAGTTTCCGCATGAGCGGTGACGCTCGCATCCCCCGCACAAGGACCCGTGCCCTAGGAGAAGCAATGAAGCTCAGAAGATCACTGATCGGCGCCGTCGCGCTCGCCGCGATCGGCGTCACCGCACTCGCCGGATGCTCGGCGGGCGGCGACCCGGCCGAGGCGGAGGCCGGCAGCGGCGCGGCCCTCACCATCGCCAAACCCGACGGTGCGATCACCACGGAGTCGCACAACCCGTACCTCGGTGATTCCTCGGCATCCAAGTACGGCTATGCCAAGGTCATCTTCGAACCTCTCGCGCTCGTGAACCCGACCGGAGATCTCGGCACCACCCCGTGGCTGGCCGAGTCGGTCGAATGGAACGACGACTACACCGAGCTCACCGTCGTTCCCCGCAGCGACGTCAGCTGGAGCGATGGCGAGCCGTTCACCGGCGACGACATCGTGTTCACCTTCGACCAGTTCCTGAACGGCAAGCTCGCCGACGCGTCCGGCCTGCACTACGAAGGGGCCACGGTCGACGGCGACCGCATCACCCTCACCTTCGCCGACTCGAAGTACACCGCCCAGGCGCGCGTGCTGCACACCCCGATCGTGCCGAAGCACATCTGGGAGAACATCGAAGACCCCAACACCGACCCGCTCACCGGGGAGGGACTCGTCGTCGGCACCGGGCCCTATGTGCTCTCCAACTGGACGACCGAGTCCGTCACCCTCACGGCGAACGAGGACTACTGGGGCGGCGACCTGGTCGTACCGGAGCTGCACTACGTCTCCTACGGCGACAACGCCGCACTGACCACCGCGCTCGCGTCCGGCGAAGCCGACTGGGCGCAGGCGTTCATCCCGCAGATCGAGTCGAGCTACCTCTCCGCCGACGAGGATAACCACTTCCTCGTCTCGCCCACCGCCGGCGCAGGCACGCTGTTCTTCAACCTGCAGGCCGAGCCCTTCGACGACCCCGCGCTGCGTGAGGCGCTGGCCTGGACGATCGACCGCCAGGCCTACGTCGACATCGCGCGCGAGGGTGCCAGCGAGCCCGTCTGGAACGTCACCGGCCTGGGCACACTGCTCGAGGACGAGATCATCCCCGAGTACAAGGACCAGAACTACTCCGTCGACATCGACAAGGCCAAGCAGATCCTCACCGACGCCGGCTACAGCTGGAAGGACGAGAACCTGATCGATCCCGACGGCACGCCGGTCTCGTTCTCGATCTCGGTTCCCGCCGGATGGAGCGACTGGAACACCGAGCAGGCGCTCATCGCCGAGGAGCTCGATGAGGCGCTCGGCATCGAGGTCAAGGTCGACCAGCCCGACTGGGGCGGCTGGGATGCCGCACGACAGGAGGGCACCTTCCAGGCGATCATCCACTGGCTCGAGGACACCGGGAACGCCTACGGCTTGTACACCTCGACCATGGACCCGAAGTGGATCGTCGACGGCAAGGCGCAGTACAACTTCGGCCGCTTCGACGACCCGGCCGTGACCGAGGCGCTGAACACGTACGCGAACGCCGCCAGCGACGACGACCGCGCAGCCGCCTCGGCGGTGCTGCAGAAGGCGTTCGCCGAGAACGTGCCGGCGATCCCGCTGGGTGCCCACCCGCTGCTCGGCGAGTTCAACACCCGCAACTACGTCGGATGGCCTTCCGAGGACGACCAGTACGCGTCGGCCGACCCGACCCAGCCCGGCATCGTCCAGATCCTCACGAAGCTGACGCCCGCCGGGTGACCCCGCCACCCCGTCGTCGAGCGAGTTCGCTGTGCCTCGCTCGACGACGGGGGTGCCTGTCGGCATCCGTCACCGCACGAAAGCGAAACCCATGCCAGATCCACTCCTCACCGTGCGCGATTTCTCGGTCGTGTACGACGTCGACCCGCCTGTGGCGGCGGTGAAGAACGTCGATCTCGAGCTGCGACGCGGCGAGATCCTCGGTCTCGCCGGCGAATCGGGATGCGGCAAGACCACACTCGCCTACGGCATCCAGCGTCTGCTCAAGGCGCCGGCCGTCATCACCGGCGGATCCGTGGTCTTCCACGATGCCGGCGGTGACGACATCGACATCGGCGCACTCGGCGCGGAGCAGATGCGCCGGTTCCGGTGGGACAAGATCTCGATGGTGTTCCAGGGCGCGATGAACGCGCTGAACCCGGTGGCCACCATCGGCGCACAGCTCGAGGACGTGTTCGAGGTGCACCGTCCGGGCATGAGCCGGCGGCAGCGGCGTGAGGCCGTCCGCGAGCTGCTCGAGATCGTCAGGGTCGGTGCGCAGCGCAGCCGCTCGTTCCCCCATGAACTCTCCGGCGGTATGCGCCAGCGCGTGATGATCGCCATGGCACTGGCGCTGCGACCGCAGTTGATGGTGATGGACGAGCCGACGACGGCCCTGGACGTGCTCGTGCAGCGCGAGATCCTCCGCCAGATCTCGCAGCTGCGGCGCGAGTTCGGCTTCTCGGTCATCTTCATCACCCACGACCTGCCGCTGCTGCTGGAGATCAGCGATCGCATCGCGATCATGCGCGACGGCGAGATCGTCGAACTCGACACCGCCGAGCGCATCTGGCGCTCACCGCAGGACGACTACACGCAGACGCTGCTCTCGTCGTTCCCGCGGCTGACCGGCGAGAAGGGGGTGGTGGTGCGATGACCATCCTCGAAGTGCGCCATCTCACCAAGGTTTACAACGTCCGCGGGGCGGGGCGGATCACCGCCCTCGACGACGTGAGCTTCGCGCTGCGCTCGGGCATGACCCTTGGCCTGGTCGGTCAGTCGGGCAGCGGCAAGTCCACCATCGCGAGGATCCTCACCCAGCTCGAGACGCCGACGAGCGGCGAGGTGCTGCTGGACGGCAGGCCCATCCCGCATCGCGGGCGCGGGCTGCGCACGTACCGCCAGCAGCTGCGCATGGTCTTCCAGGACCCGTTCGCCTCACTGAACCCCTACCACTCGATCCGGTACCACCTGGAGCGCCCACTGCGCCTGGACGACGTCGTGCCGAAGGACGACACCGAGAACGAGGTGCGCCGTCTGCTGCAGCGCGTACGGCTGGAACCGGATGCCGTGATCGACCGCCGGCCGCATGAGCTCTCCGGCGGTCAGCGGCAGAGGGTCGCGATCGCCCGCGCCCTCGCATCGCGGCCCGCGATCCTCGTCGCCGACGAGCCGGTCTCGATGCTCGATGTCTCGATCCGGCTCGGGGTGCTCAACCTGCTCGCGGATCTGCAGCGCGAGGAGGGCCTCGGCGTGCTGTACATCACGCACGACCTCGCCACCGCCCGCCACTTCAGCGACGAGATCATGGTGCTCAACCAGGGCAGGGTCGTCGAGCACGGTCCGGCGGATGACGTCATCCTGAGGCCGCAGGACCCCTACACCCAGGAGCTGCGCGCCGCCTCCCCCGACCCGGAACGGCATTTCGCGACGACATCAGGAGGCGCAGCATGACCGCGGTCGAACCCCAGCCCGTCGATGCGGTCGAGGCGGGCACCACGGCGACGAGAGTGACGGCGGGCCGGTCACGGGTGCCATGGCGCTTCCTCGGCGGTCGCGCCGCGTTCTACCTGTTCACCCTCTGGGCCGCACTGACCATCAACTTCTTCCTGCCGCGCATGATGAAGGGCGACGCGGTCACGCAGTACCTCGCGCGCAACCGCAACGTCTCGCCCGAGGCGGCGGATGCGCTGCGCGCGCTGCTGGGTCTCGACACCGACAAGAGCCTCTTCCAGCAGTACCTCGACTACTGGGCACTGCTGCTGCAGGGCGACCTGGGCGTCTCGCTGCTGCACGGTCTGCGTCCGGTCACCGAGGTGATCAGCCAGGCTCTGCCGTGGACGGTGGGGCTGGTCGGCTTCGCCACGATCGTGTCGTTCGCGATCGGGACGATCGGCGGCGCCGTGATCGGATGGCGCCGGGGCAGCAAGCTCGATGTCTTCATCCCGATCACCACCTTCCTCAGCACCATCCCGTACTTCTGGCTCGGGCTGCTCGCGATCGCCGTGTTCTCGGTGAACCTGCGTCTGTTCCCCATCGGTAAGGCGTACGGCGTGGGCATGAAACCCGGATGGGACGCGGAGTTCATCGGGCAGGTCATCCATCACGGCACGCTGCCCGCGGCGACCATCGTGATCGCCTCGCTCGGCGGATGGATGCTCGGCATGCGCAACATGATGCTCACGGTGCTCGACGAGGACTACATCACCGTCGCACAGGCGAAGGGCATGACCAACAGGCGCGTGCTGTGGCGGTACGCGGCGCGCAACGCGGTGCTGCCGCAGATCCAGAGCTTCGCCCTGTCGATCGGCTTCATCGTCGGCGGCACGATCGTGATGGAGATGGTGTTCAGCTACCCCGGTGTGGGCAAGCTGCTGCTCGATGCGACCAACGCCAAGGACTATGCGCTGATGCAGGGCGTGTTCCTCGTCATCACGCTCTCGGTTCTCGTGGCGAACATCCTCGCCGACATCGCCTACGCATTCCTCGACCCGCGCACGCGCCAGACGGAGGCCTGACATGACTCTCTCTCCCTCGGCAGACGCCACCGCAGCCACCACCGAGCCGTCCGCCTCCCGAGCCGGGGTGCCCGAGACGGCGACCCTGCGCACCGCACCGGCGCACAGGCCGCCACGCCAGACCCTCTGGGCGAGGGTCGCCGGTGCGTTCGCCATGTTCCGCAACGGCAAGTCGATCACCGGTCTCGTGGTCCTGGGCTTCTTCGTGCTGGTCGCGGTCTTCGCCGATGTGCTCGCCCCGTACTCGCCGACCAAGATCGACAATTCCGCGCGGCTGCAGCCGCCGTCGGCCGCCCATTGGCTCGGCACCACTCACATCGGCGAGGACGTTCTGAGCCAGGTCATCCACGGCACCCGCGGCATCATCGTCGTCGGGTTCCTGGCCGCGGTGATGGCCACGGTCATCGCCATCATCATCGGCGTGATCGCCGGGTACCTGTCCGGGTGGAAGAGCGAGGCGCTCTCGGCGCTCACGAACGTCTTCCTGGTGATCCCGGGTCTTCCGCTCATCATCATCGTCGCGTCGCTGTTCGAGGAGCCGCCGCTGGTGCTCATCGCCGCGGTGCTGGGGCTCACCGGCTGGGCGTGGGGTGCGCGGGTGCTGCGGGCGCAGACGATGTCGCTGCGCAACCGCGACTTCATCCAGGCCGCGCGTGCCAACGGAGAGCCGCTGCGCCGCATCATCACGATGGAGATGCTGCCGAACCTGATGGCCCTGATCGCGGCGAGCTTCGTCGGCACCGTGACCGCAGCCATCCTGGGACTCACGACGCTGTCGTACATCGGCGTCATCCCCGTGACCACCTACAACTGGGGCACCATCCTGAACTGGGCGTCGGCTCAGGGGGCATTCGCGCAGAACCAGTGGTGGTGGTACCTGCCGCCGGGATTGTGCATCGCCGCCATCGGCGTGGCGCTGGCGCTGATCAACTTCGGCATCGACGAGTACGTGAACCCGCGGCTGCGTTCGGCGGGCGAGCGGGCACGTGCCATGAGGAAGAAGGGGCTCGACGTCAACGATGCCGTGACGGCGGTGCGCCCCGATACGAGAGACACGAACGAGAACACGAAGTGATGAGCTCTGAGACCCTGACCCTGCCGTACCTGGACACCTCCCTCCCGACCGCCGAGCGCGTCGCCGACCTGCTCGCGCGCATGACGCTCGAGGAGAAGGTCGGGCAGATGCTGCAGCTCGACGCGAGGGACGACCTCGACGACCACATCCTGCGCCGCCACGCCGGATCGATCCTGCACACCTCGCCCGAGCGCATCGTGCGCGCCAATGAGCTCACCGCGCGAACCCGGCTGCGCATTCCGCTGCTGGTCGGTGAGGACTGCATCCACGGGCACTCCTTCTGGCCGGGAGCGACCATCTACCCGACCCAGCTCGGCATGGCGGCCTCGTGGGACGCGGCGCTGGTGGAACGGGTCGCGCGCGCCACCGCGGTCGAGGTCGCGGCCACCGGCATCCACTTGACGTTCTCGCCCGTGCTGTGCATCGCCCGCGACCTTCGCTGGGGCCGGGTGAACGAGAGCTTCGGCGAAGACCCGCATCTGATCGGCGAACTCGCCGCGGCGATGGTGCGCGGCTACCAGGGCGAGGGCCTCGACGACCCCACCGCGATCCTCGCCACCGCGAAGCACTTCGCGGGGTACTCCGAGACGCAGGGAGGCAGGGATGCCAGCGAGGCGGACATCTCCCGCCGAAAGCTGCGGGCGTGGTTCCTGCCGCCGTTCGAGCGCGTCGCGCGGGAGGGATGCCGGTCGTTCATGCTCGGCTACCAGACGATGGACGGCGTGCCGATCACGACGAACGGCTGGCTCCTCGACGACGTGCTGCGGGGCGAGTGGGGCTACACCGGCACCCTCATCACGGACTGGGACAACGTCGGCCGCATGGTCTGGGAGCAGCACGTGCAGCCCGACTACGCGCACGCCGCCGCAGCCGCCGTGCGCGCAGGCAACGACATGATCATGACCACTCCCGGCTTCTTCGAGGGCGCCCTGGATGCGGTGGCGCAGGGCCTGATCGAGCACACCGCCTTCGACCGCGCCGTCGGACGCATCCTCACCCTGAAGTTCGACCTCGGCCTCTTCGAGGATCCGCGTCTGCCACAGGACGGACTCGAGAAGGTCGTCGGCTCGGCCGAGCATGCGGCGCTGAATCTCGAGATCGCGCGGCGCTCCGTGGTGCTGCTGGAGAACGACGGCACACTGCCGCTCGCACCCGTGCCCGAGACCCGCGTCGCTGTCGTGGGTCCGCTGGCCGACGACGCGCAGGAGCACCTCGGCGACTGGGCCGGGGGATCCGGCCAGGCGGGATGGCTCGACGGGCAGCCGCGCGAGATGATCACCACCGTGCTCGACGGGATGCGAGAGGTCGCACCGTGGCAGGTCGTGCACGCCAGAGGCGCCGACATCTGCACGCTGGAGCAGGACCCACGCGGGGCGACGTTCCCCGACGGGCAGCCCCGGCCGCCGGTGGTGCGCGCCTGTCAGCCGGACGAGTCGCTGATCGCCGAGGCCGTCGCCGCAGCATCCGGCGCCGATGCGGTCGTCGCGGTGGTGGGCGACCGGGTCGGACTCTACGGAGAGGGGCGCTCGACGGCGACACTCGAACTCGTCGGCGGGCAGGTCGCGCTGCTCGATGCGCTCGTCGAGACCGGCACGCCGGTCATCGTGGTGCTGCTCGCGTCCAAGCCGCTCGTGCTGCCGCCATCGGTCGAGCGCGCCGCCGCGGTGCTGTGGGTCGCCAACCCCGGGATGCAGGGCGGACGTGCGCTCGCCGAGATCGTCGCCGGCGTCGTCGAGCCATCGGGGCGCCTGCCGATCTCGTTCGCCCGGCACGCCGGCCAGCAGCCTACGTACTACAACCAGATCCGGGGGCAGCACGGCGACCGCTACGCGGACCTCACCCAGTCGCCCGCCTGGGCGTTCGGCGAGGGACGGTCGTACACGACCGTGGAGTACCGCGACCTCGAGATCGAGCAGGCCGCGCTCACGGCATCCGACACGGTCGTGGCGCACGTCACCGTCGCGAACACGGGGCATCGGCCGGCGGTCGAGACCGTCCAGGTCTATGTGCGTGACAGCGTCACCAGCGTGAGCTGGGCTGACAGAGAGCTCAAGACCTTCCGGCAGGTGACGGTCGCGCCGGGTGCGTCCGTTCGGGTGCGGCTGGAGCTGCCGGTCTCCGCATGCACGATCGTCGACGCGTCAGGCGATCGGGTCGTCGAGGCGGGCTCGTTCGCGCTGCTCGTGGGCCCGTCATCGCGGCAGGAGGCGCTGCTCAGCGCATCGTTCGACGTGCACTGAGTACGCGGCATTCGGGATGCCGTGCACCCCCGATGCCGCGAGACCCGGAGGCCGCGAGACGTGCCTTGGCGCACGAGACGGCACGTTCTGACGCGTGTCTCATGCGGAAAGGCACGTCTCGCGGATCGCTGACGGGCGAACGGCGGCTCAGGCCCGGGTGAACCAGGCTGCCGTGTTGGGCGGCAGGGCGGTGCCGTCGAAGTTCTCGCTCTGCACGACGAAGGTCACGCCCTCGCCGAGCTCGATCGGCGTCTCGCCGAGGTTCGCGATGACGTGCAGGTCGCCACGGCGGAACGCGACGGCATCCGCTCCGGCATCCTCCCAGACCAGCGAGCCGGTGCCCAGTGACCGCTCGCGGCGGAGCTCGATGAGCCTGCGGTACAGGTTCAGCGTCGAGTCGGCGTCCGTCTCCTCGACGTCGCGCGCGAACGTCGCCCACTCCGCCGGCTGCGGCAGCCAGGAGGCGCCGGTGTCGTTGAACCCGAACGCCGGAGCATCCGCCGACCAGGGCAGCGGCACGCGGCATCCGTCGCGGCCGTAGCGCTCGCCGTGGGTGCGGAACCACGTCGGATCCTGCCGGAACTCGTCGGGGATCGCCATCGCCTCGGGCAGGCCCAGCTCCTCGCCCTGGTAAAGGTACGCCGAGCCGGGCAGCGACAGCATCAGCGTCGTGGCCGCGCGGCCGCGTGAGAGCCCCACGACGGGGTCGGGCTTGCCGGCCGACTTCGGGCCGATGCCCTCGCCCTGCGGGTTGTCGGCCGTGAGCGCCAGCCGCGAGGCGTGCCGCACCACGTCGTGGTTCGACAGCACCCAGGTGCTCGGTGCGCCGACCTTGCCGAACTGCTCGAGCGACTCGCGGATGACCTCGCGCAGCTCGGCAGCGTCCCACGGGGTCATCAGGTACGGGAAGTTGAAGGTCTGGTGCATCTCGTCCGGCCGCACCCACAGGGCGGTCTTCGCGAGCGTCGGCAGCCACGCCTCGCCGCACAGCGCGCGGTCGCCGTCGTACTCGGCGAGCACCTGATGCCAGTCGCGGTAGATGTCGTGCACACCGTCCTGACCCCAGTACGGCACGTACTCCTCGCCGCCGCCCATCGAGTCGGCGTCGGCGACGGGGGCGTAATCGGGCAGGCCCGCCTCCTTGACCATGCCGTGCGCCACGTCGACGCGGAAGCCGTCGACGCCGCGGTCGAGCCAGAAGCGCAGGATGCTGCGGAACTCCTCCTGCACCTCCTCGTTGGTCCAGTCGAAGTCGGGCTGGGTCGCATCGAAGATGTGCAGATACCACTGGCCCGGAGTGCCGTCGGCCTCGGTCACGCGCTCCCACATGCCGCCGCCGAACACGCTCTCCCAGTTGTTCGGAGGCAGCTCGCCGTTCTCGCCCTTGCCGTCACGGAACACGTAGCGGGCGCGCTCGGGGCTGCCCGGGCCGGCCTGCAGCGCCTGCTGGAACCAGGCGTGCTGGTCGCTGGAGTGGTTGGGCACGAGGTCGACGATCACCCGGATGCCGCGGGCGTGCGCCTGCGCGAGCATCTCGTCGAAGTCGGCGAGGGTGCCGAACAGCGGGTCGACGTCGCGGTAGTCGGCGACGTCGTAACCGGCATCCTTCTGCGGGCTGGTCATGAACGGGCTCAGCCAGATCGCGTCGATGCCCAGGCTCTTCAGGTCGTCGAGGCGGGCCGTGATCCCCGGGAGGTCGCCGATCCCGTCGCCGGATGCGTCCGCGAACGAGCGGGGATAGATCTGGTAGATGACGGCGGTGCGCCACCATTCCGAGCCGGGTGCCGCGGACTGTTCGAGTTGTTCGAGCTGTGCCATGCGACCAGGCTAATGCACGCGCTCACCGCTCGACGGCGCGGATCGAATCGGTTCGATCAGGATGCGGGCAGCACGACGTTCAGCGGCGGCTCGCCGGCCAGCATCCGCTCGATCTGGCGACGGACGAGACGTGCGATCCGCGGGTTCATCGCCGTCGACGCCCCGCCGCCGTGCGGGCTGATCAGCAGGCCGGGGGCGGTCCAGAGCGGATGCTGCGGCGGGATCGGCTCCTGCTCGAACACGTCGAGTGCCGCGCGGATGCGGCCCTCGCCCAGCGCGGCGACCAGGGCATCCGTGTCGACCAGCGACCCGCGGCCGACGTTCACCAGCAGGGCACCCGGCGCCATGCGGGCGATCTGCTCGGCACCGAACAGATGCTCTGTCTCGGCGCCGCCCGGCAGGCTCAGCACCACGATCTCGGCTTGGGGCAGCAGATCGGGCAGCTCGTCGATGCCGTGCACATCGACGGAGCCGATTCCCTCGACCTGCTCGGTGCGGGCGCTGCGGGCCACCGCGGTCACCGACGTCTCGAAGGGGATCAGCCGCCGGGCGATGGCCGTGCCGACGCCGCCGAAGCCCACCAGCAGCACGCGCCGGTCGGCCAGGCTGTCGGCGAACACGGGCTCCCACTCACCGCGCGCCTGTGCCCGCACGAACCGCGGCAGCTCTCGCTGCGCCGCGAGGATCAGTGCGAGCGCGAGCTCAGCGGTCGAGGCCTCGTGCACGCTCGCGGCGTTCGCGAACGTCAGGCCCGACGGCAGGTGATCGGCGACCCCGTCGTAGCCGATCGACTGACTCTGCACCAGGCCGACCTCGAGGCCTTCGAGCGCGCTCAGCGCATCCGATCCGCCCATGTACGGAGGCACGACGATGTCGATCCGCCTCGAGGGCGCAGGGGAGGAGAAGTCCCAGATCTTCAGCTCGACGCCGTCGGGCACATCGCCCAGGTTCGCGGCGAGACGGTCGGTGGGAACGGTGACGAGAAGGCTCACACCTCGACCCTATCGGCGGCGGCACCGCGCGGCATCGCCTGAGGACGTGACGGCGTTCAGTCCGTGCGGATGCTGAGCACGGTCGTGCGCTGCCCGCCCGCCTCGAAGCGCACCGGCATGCCGGGGTGCGCCAGGGCGAACCAGAACGTCGCCGAGGGTTCCTCCTCGGTCGCCTGTCGGTCGTAGCGCAGGCATTCGAGCCGCCCCATCGGCAGATCGATGTGCTCCGTCGACACCCGGGTGCCGTCGATCGGGAAGGCCGCGTGCTGCTGCAGTTCGCGCCAGGTGACACGATTCGAGGAGATCTGCTCGGGGGCGTCCGCGCGCCACTGTTCGAGGGTCGCGCCCTCGTCATCGCCGTCGCGGAAGCGGTTCAGCCGCTCGAAGCTCGTGCCGTCGGCAGACTCGACGAGAAGGCGGATCGTCTTGCCGCCGCGACTGGACGCGCGGATCTCCGCCGCGGTGAACGGGGTGGGCAGCAGTCCGGGCCCCAGCACGCGGTCGTCGTCGGCATCCGATGCGCTCATGCCACCATTCTGCGCGGGCGACGTCGCGCCTGCCACGCCGGATAGAGGACGTGCCGGATGCTGTCAACCGCGCTGCCTTCCCCACGGCTCACCGATACGGTCGCGACATGGAACGACGGGCGCGCGACATCATCAGGCAGACAGCGGTCATCTCGTCGGCGGGCTTCATGCTCGTCGCCGCACTCTTCGGCTCGGGCGTGTTCGGCCATGACGCGGTCAGCGAGCAGCAGAACGGGTCGCTGTCCGACCAGGGGTCGTATCTCGCCCCGGCCGGACCGGCGTTCTCGATCTGGTCGGTGATCTACCTGGGTCTCATCGTGTACGTGATCTGGCAGGCGCTGCCCGGTCAGCGCGACGACGAGCGGCAGCGCGCCGCCGGCTGGTGGATCGCGGCGTCGATGGTGCTGAACGGGCTCTGGCTGGTGGCCGCCCGCTTCGGGCCGTTCTGGTCGACGGTGCTCGTGATCGTGCTGCTGCTGGTCGTGCTCGCACGGGTGATGATCCTGCTCGGGCGGGCGAGCCCATCCAGCTTCGCCCAGCGGGTGCTCCTCGACGGCGTCAACGGGCTGCACTTCGGTTGGGTAACCATCGCCACCGTCGCCAACACCGCCGCCTGGCTGACCTCGATCGCGCCCGACGCGTGGGGGCGGCAGGCCGACATCTGGGGCGTGGGCGTGCTCGTCGCGGTGGCGGTGATCTGCTCGGCGAGTGCGTGGGTGCTGAGGCGCATCGTGCCCGCCCTGGCCTCGGCGTGGGGCCTGGTCTGGCTGGCGGTGGGGCGCTTCACCGATGAGCCGCGGAGCACGGTGATCGGCGTGACGGCCATCGTCGTCGCCGGCGTCATCGTGCTCGTCGCCGCCGTCGCCGCACTCCGGCGGTCGCGGCGCGGAGCCGCCGTGCGCCGCTGATACCGCATCCGGAACGTGATCGGGCGTACTCTGGCGGCACGGAGCAAGGAGGCATCATGACGATTCCCGAGATCAACTACTGGGCCGTGCTGCTCGCGATGGCGTCGACCATGGTCGTCGGATCGATCTGGTACACGCCGAAAGTGTTCGGAACGCGCTGGGCGAAGCTCGCGAACGTCGACATGGACCGGCCAGGATCGACCGCGGTCATCCCGATCATCACGACCGTGATCGTCAGCTTCATCACGGCCTGGGTGCTCGCCGGCGCGACATCCATCGCCTGGCACTTCTATGAGGGCGCGTACTTCTGGGCCGCCGTGGTGACCGGTGTCACGCTGTGGGCCGGCTTCACGGCGGCGCGCTTCATCACGCACGACGCCTTCGAGGGGCGCTCCACCAAGCTGACCACGCTCAACATCGCGCACGAGCTCGTGACGGTCCTGGTGATGGCGATCATCATCGGCGTCTGGCCGCCCGCCGGCATCTGACCCTCGCCCCACCATCACGCGCCGCCGAGACCCACGCTCGCCGAGACCCCCCGGTATGGACGTCGATACCCGGGGGTGTCGGCGGAAACCCGGGGTGTCGGCGAAACGGGTGACGCGTCGAGCGCCGAACGCGGCGGGCGGCGGCTACGCGGCGACGCGTGCGATCGCGGCGACAGCGCTCTCGAAGAAGCCGAGGCCGTCGACGCCGGAGCGCATGGCGACGCGGGTGTCGGGACCGAAGCCGGGCTCGGTGGCGTGCTCGGGATGCGGCATGAGGCCGACGACGTTGCCGCGCTCGTTGGTGATCCCGGCGATGTCGCGCAGCGATCCGTTCGGGTTGACGCCGGCGTAGCGGAAGGCGACCAGCCCCTCGCCTTCGAGCCGGTCGAGCGTCTCTTCGGACGCGATGTAGCCGCCCTCGCCGTTCTTCAGCGGGATCACGATCTCCTGCCCCTGCTCGAACGCGCTCGTCCAGGCGGTGTCGGCGTTCTCGACCGTCAGCTTCTGGTCGCGGCGCACGAAGTGCTGGTGGTCATTGCGGATGAGGCCGCCGGGCAGCAGGTGCGCCTCGACGAGCATCTGGAAGCCGTTGCAGATCCCGAGGATCGGCATGCCGGATGCCGCGGCATCCTTCACCTCGGCCATGATCGGCGAGAGAGCCGCTATCGCGCCCGAGCGCAGGTAGTCGCCGTAGCTGAAGCCGCCGGGCAGCACCAGCGCGTCCACGCCCTCGAGGTCGTGTGATCCGTGCCAGAGGGCGACGGGCTCGGCGCCGGCGAGGCGGACCGCGCGCTGTGCGTCGCGGTCGTCGAGCGAGCCGGGAAAGGTGATGACCCCGATGCGTGCGGTCACTGCGCCACCTCGACACCCACGACGTCCTCGATGACCGAGTTCGAGAGCACGTCCTCGGCGACGCGGCGGGCCTCGGCGAGTAGCTCGTCGGTGACCTCTCCGTCGACGGTGAGTTCGAAGCGCTTGCCGATGCGCACCTGGCTGAAGCCCTCCACGCCCAGTCGGGCGAAGGCGCCCGAGACGGCCTTTCCCTGCGGGTCGAGCAGTTCGGCCTTGGGCATGACGTCGACGACGATGGTGGGCATAGCGGGCTCCGTATGTCGCGGGCGGGATCGGTGTCAAGTCTACCCGGCACGGAGGTCATGCCCGGACGGATGCCGCCCCCTCTGCGAGCACCCATCCGGACACGTCGAGCGATCCCCATCACGCTCGAAAGCCACGCGTCCGCAGGTCCGGGCGCGCGGCAGGGCCCTTCACGAGAAGGTTAGAGTCATCGGGCGGGGGCGTGCATCGTGGAGAGTGGAGGCGGTGCCGACTCTCCAACACAGGCGACCGGGCATCAGGGGGAACAGGATGAAGCTCAGCGAGCTGGCCGCGCAGAGCGGTGTGCGCACGTCGACGCTCAAGCACTGGATACGCGTGGGCATCCTTCCGCCGGGGGAGCTGCGCAACAAGACCACCGCGGTCTACGAGCAGCACCATGTCGACCGGGCGCAGCTGATCCTGCTGATGCGCGACGACTTCCGCGCCTCGGTGGCGGACATCCGTGCCCTCACCTCGCTCATCGACGACAAGGACGCCGACACGCTCGAGGTGATGAACGCCTGCCAGGCGTTCGCGCTGGGCACCCCGGCGGACATCGCGGACGCGCCGGAGCTCGCGCCGTTCCGCGAGCGCACCCATGAGCTGATGCGGCGGCGAGATTGGCGCGGGTACCCCGGCGCCGCCGAGCAGGGGCTCGCCCATGCGCTGTGGCAGGCGGCCGCCGTCGGGCTCGACTACGACGTGGATGAGCTCATGGAGTACGCGGACGCCCTCGAGCCGCTCGCCGGACGCAACGTGGCGGCTCTCGGTCCCACGGGCTCACGCGATCAGATCGCGCGGCGGATGCTGCTCGCGGTGCACGCCCGCGCCCGGCAGCTGCAGGCGGTGAGCAGTCTCGCGCACGCCGCGGCATCCATCCGCGCCGCGATCGAACGCGAGCACGCTCCGGCCGACATCGCGAGGCCGCCCGCCGCGCGGTGAGCCTCGGTCAGGCGGAGTGGAAGACGGTGTGCAGGTCGCCGATCAGATCGCGGCCGCCGAGGCCGTCGATCTCGAACAGCACGCTGATGCCGGCGACGGAGTGGCCGAGCCGCTCGACGAGGTGCACTCCGGCGGCGAGCGTGCCGCCGGTGGCGAGCACGTCGTCGATCAACAGGATGCGGGTGCCGGCGGGCAGGTCGTCGTGCATCTCGATGGTCGCCGTGCCGTACTCCAGGGCGTAGTCGACGGATGCGGCGGGGCGGGGCAGCTTGCCCGCCTTGCGGATCGGCACGAGCCCCACGCCGGCGGCGATCGCGGCGGCACCGGCGAGGATGAACCCGCGCGCCTCGATGCCGGCGACGACGTCGAAGGTGCCGGCGAACGGCTCGAGCAGGGCGTCGGTCGTGGCCTTCAGGGCATCGGCGTCGGCGAGCAGGGGAGTGATGTCGCGGAACAGGATGCCGGGCTCGGGATAATCGGCGACGGAGCGGATCAGTGCGGCGGCACGAGCAAGTTCGGGATTCACCCGCCAAGGCTACCCGACCCGGATGGACGTCTCCGGTCTGCCGTCCGCGGCAGCATCCGCGAGCGCGGCGCAGCGGGCGACGGCATCCCCGAGCCTGGTGGGAGCGCTCTCAAGCGATCATGGCATCATGAGAGCATGACCCGATCCTTCCCCGACGACTTCCTGTTCGGCACCGCGACGGCGGCGTACCAGATCGAGGGCGCCGCCTTCGAAGACGGCCGCACCGCATCCATCTGGGATGCGTTCGCGCGCGTGCCCGGTGCGGTCGTGAACGGCGAGACCGGCGACGTCGCGTGCGATCACTATCACCGCTACCGCGACGACGTCGCCCTGATGAAGGACCTCGGGCTGCAGACGTACCGCTTCTCGACCTCGTGGTCGCGGGTGCGACCCGACGGCGGCCCGGTGAACGCGAAGGGCCTCGACTTCTACAGCCGGCTCGTCGACGACCTGCTCTCGGCCGATATCGTGCCGTGGCTCACCCTGCACCACTGGGACATGCCGCAGGCCCTCGAGGAGCGCGGTGGCTGGACGAACCGCGACGTGGTCGATCGGTTCGTCGACTACGCGCTCAGCGTGCACGACGCGCTCGGCGACCGGGTGCAGCACTGGACGACCATGAACGAACCGTGGTGCTCGTCGTTCCTCTCCTACACGGCCGGGGTGCACGCGCCGGGGCGCACCAGCGTCCGCGACGGCCTGCTCGCGTCGCACCATCTGCTGCTCTCCCACGGCCGGGCGGTGCAGGCGCTGCGCGAGCGGGCGCCGGAACTCGATCTCGGCATCACGCTGAATCTCACGGTGGCCGAAGCCGCCGACATCGCCGACCCGGTGGACGTCGACGCCGCCCGCCGCATCGACGGCCAGTTCAACCGCTGGTTCCTCGACCCGATCTTCCGCGGCAGCTATCCGGCGGACATCGTGCGCGACATCCGCGATGTGGATGCCGAGGCGGTCGCCGCCTGGCAGGACGCCGTGCACGACGGTGACCTCGAGGCCATCTCGACTCCGCTGGACGCGCTGGGTGTCAACTACTACCACGGCGAGCTGCTGTCGGGGCACCCGCAGCAGGGGCAGGGCGACCCGCATCAGACCGAGGGGCAGCAGCGCGAGACCGCGTCGCCGTTCCCGTCGCACGAGGGCATCCACTGGGTCGAGCGGGGCCTGCCCCGGACCGGCATGGACTGGGAGGTGCAGCCCGAGGGGCTCACCCGGCTGCTCGTGCGCCTCAGCGAGGACTACGTCGCGGGTGTGCCGATGTACGTCACCGAGAACGGCGCAGCGTACGACGACGTCGTGACCGAGGACGGCGAGGTGGCGGATGCCGAGCGCGCCGAGTTCCTGCACGCGCATGTCGCGGCGACGCTCGATGCGATCGAACAGGGTGTCGACGTGCGCGGCTACTTCTACTGGTCGCTGATGGACAACTACGAGTGGGCGTGGGGCTACGCGAAGCGCTTCGGCATCGTGCGGGTCGACTACGACACCCAGCAGCGCACCGTGAAGCAGAGCGGCCGGGAGTACGCCCGCATCATCGCCGAGCGCGCGGTGCGCCCGTCGACCTTCGCGGCCGGCTGAGCGAGGCGCGGCGACGCGACGAGGCGCCGGCAGGAACAGAGCATCCGATGATCCGCCCGACGATCGAAGAGGTGGCCGCCCTCGCCGGCGTCTCACGGTCCACCGTGTCGCGTGTGGTGAACGGGGCGACCGCTGTCAGCCCCGCGGCGCTCGAGGCGGTGCAGCGGGCGATCGCCGAGCTCAACTACGCCCCGAACCGCGCGGCGCGCTCTTTGGCCAGCAGACAGGCCCACGCCATCGGGCTCGTCATCCCCGAGGACGTCGCGCGCTTCTTCGGCGACCCGTTCCTGGCGGAGGTCGTAACCGGCGTCAACGGCAGGCTGGCCGACTCGGACCACGTGCTGAACCTGCTGATCGCCAGCGACGACGGTGACAAGATGACGCGCTTCGTGCGCGATGGCGGCGTCGACGGCGCCATCATCGTCTCGCACCACACCAGCGACACGTTCATCGACCGGATCATGGACGCCGTGCCCGTGGTGTTCGGAGGGCGGCGCGCCGACGGCCGCGTGACCGATTGCGTCGTGGATGTCGACAACCTGCAGGGCGGCCGGACCGCGACCGAGCACCTGCTCGCGCTGGGCCGGCGCCGCATCGCGACGATCACGGGCCCGCTCACGATGGCCGTCGGCCTCGACCGACGTGACGGCTACCGGGCCGCGCTCGCCGCGGCAGGGCTCGAGCCGGCGGGGGAGATCGACGGCGACTTCCGCGCGCAAGGAGGGGCGGACGCTGCGCGCGCGCTGCTCGCGCAGCCGGAGCGGCCCGACGCGATCTTCGCGGCCAGCGATCTGATGGCGCGCGGCGCCCTCGACGTGCTGCAGTCCGCGGGCCTGCGCGTGCCGGACGACGTCGCCGTCGTGGGCTTCGACGATTCCGCGGTGGCCGCGGCGTCGGCGTTGACGAGCGTGCGGCAGCCGATGCTCCGACAGGGGGAGGTGCTGGCCGAACTCATGCTCGATCTGCTGGCCGGGCGCCCCACCCCGGCGCTGACGGTTCTGCCCACCGAGCTGATCGTGCGGGAGTCCGCTCCGGCGCTGTGAGCCGCCGCGGGGGTTCTGCGCGCACGCTGGAGCGGCGCTTGCCCCAGAGCCGTGCGGGCCGCACGTGGTTCGTCAGCCGGATGCTACGCCTTCCCCATCCGCGCGAAGGCGCCGAGCACGGTGCGCTCGGAGGTGGTGAGGTAGCGCTCGAGCTCGCCGGCAGCGGCCTCGGGGCCGTGCTCGAGCAGGGCGGTGAGTACGGCACGGTTCTTGCGCACGAAGGGCTCGTGCAGCGCACGGGGATCGTCGATCTCGAGGAACACGAGCCGCAGTTCTGCGGCCACGTCGCGGTAGGTGCGGGCCAGACGCGGACTGTCGGCGAGAGAGACGATCGCGACATGGAACGCCATGTTCGCGCTGCCCACGCGGCGCCAGTCCTCGGCGGGCAGGTGGGCCTCGGCTTCCGCGAGCGAATCGCGCATGAGCTGCACCGACGGATGCTCCGGCTCGGAGTGCCGCAGCGCCGTGCACTCGATCACCCGCCGAGCACGGTAGATGTCGATGACGTCGGCGATGGTCGGCGAGGCCACCGACACTCCGCGGTGCGGGATGTGCTCCACCAGCCCCTGCTCGGCGAGCACGCGGAACGCCTCGCGCAGCGTGTTGCGTGACACCTCGAATCGCTCGGCGAGCGCCGACTCCGACAGGCGCGAGCCGGGCGCGAAATCGCCGTCGATGATGCGTTCGCGCAGCACATGGGCGAGCGGGATGCGGGTGGGCATGGCACCAGCGTATGCGTTCGGCGCGGTCGACGTCATGGCAAATCGTTGAACAATTCCGACTGCTATGTTCTACACTCGGTGTCATCCGACGCCCCACCAACGACGATGGGAACACCCCTCATGTCCGAGCAGACCCCTGCATCCCTCTCCGCCGAGGACGAAGCCCGACTCACCGCCGCGAAGAAACGGGTCGGTCGCAGTGCCGTCATCGGCGCGATCTTCCTGATGGCGACCAGCGCCATCGGCCCCGGCTTCATCACCCAGACGGCGACCTTCACCCAGACCCTCGGCGCGTCGTTCGCGTTCGCGATCCTCGTCTCGGTGCTCATCGACATCGCCGTGCAGCTGAACGTCTGGCGCATGATCACCTCGTCGGGCAAGCGCGCCGGCGAGCTGGCCAACAGTGCCATCCCGTTCTCCGGTCATGTCATCGCAGTGCTCGTCATCATCGGCGGCCTCGCGTTCAACATCGGCAACATCGCCGGCGGCGGGCTCGGCCTCAACGCCCTGCTCGGCATCGACCCGAAGCTCGGCGGCCTGATCACCGGTGCCCTCGCGATCGTGCTCTTCCTCATCAAGAAGGCCGGCCGGGTGATGGACATCGTGCTCATCGTGCTGGGGCTCGGCATGATCGTGATGACGGTGATCGTCGCCTTCATCTCACAGCCGCCCGTCGGCGACGCTCTGCGCCAGACGATCCTGCCCGACACGCTGGACTTCGCGACGATCACCACGATCGTGGGCGGCACCGTCGGCGGGTACATCACGTACTCGGGCGCACACCGCTACCTCGACTCGGGTCAGACCGGCCCCGAGCACGCGGGCCCGGTCATGCGCGCCGCCGCGAACGGAATCTTCGTCACCGGCATCATGCGCTACGTGCTGTTCCTCGCGATCCTGGGCGTCGTGGCCTCGGGCGTGACGCTGGATCTGACGACCGACGCGGCGAACCCGGCCGGCCAGGCCTTCGGCGCCGCGCTCGGCGAAGCCGGCCTGCGCATCTTCGGCGCCATCTTCTGGGCTGCCGCCATCAGCTCCGTGATCGGCGCCGCGTACACCTCGGCGTCGTTCCTGTCGACGTTCCACAAGCGCTTCTTCGGCGGCTGGTCGCTGCAGCTGGCCACCGTCGTGTTCATCGTCGTCTCGCTGATCGTGTACCTGCTGATCGGCACGGCCCCGGCGGCGATCCTGGTGTTCGTCGGCGGGTTCAACGGCCTGATCCTGCCCATCGGTCTCACGGTGTTCATGTACATCGGCTGGTTCCGCCGTGACCTGCTCGGTGCGAAGAAGTACCCGCTGTGGCTGCTCATCGCCGGCACGCTCGTGACGATCCTCACCTGGTACATGGGCATCGTCTCGGTCGGCCCGATCTTCGCCTTCCTCGGCATCGGAGCGTGAGAATCGATCGGAGCGCACCCACACGGAACGGAGCATGACATGGCGACCATCGACCTGAACTCGGACCTCGGCGAGAACACACCCGAACGCGTCGTCGGCGACGACGCGGCGATGCTCGAGATCGTGACCAGCGCGAACGTGTCGTGCGGGTTCCACGCGGGCAGCCCCGAGGGCATCCGCCAGACCCTCGCCGCGGCCGTCGCGAACGGTGTCGTCATCGGTGCGCACCCCGGTTACCGCGACTACGAGAACTTCGGTCGCACCAACGTGGAGATCGATTCGAAGACCCTGCAGGCGCACGTGGAGTACCAGCTCGGTGCTCTCGCCGGGCTCGCCGCGGCGGTCGGCGGCGCGGTCGCCTACGTCAAACCGCACGGCGCCCTGTACAACACGATCGCCCGCGACGAGCGGCAGGCGAAGGACGTGGTCGCGGCGATCACGGCGATCGACCAGGGTCTGGTGCTGCTCGGCCTGGCCGGCGGTGTCGTGCTCGACGTCGCCGAGAAGGCGGGTCTGCAGGTGGCCGCCGAGGCGTTCGCCGACCGCGCCTACCAGCCCGACGGGCAGCTCGTCTCGCGCACCCAGGAGGGCGCGGTGCTGCACGACGCCTCATCCGTCGCCGAACGCATGGTGCGCCTCGCCGAGAGCGGTGTGATCCGCGCGATCGACGGCAGCGACGTGCGCGTCGAGGCGCAGTCGATCTGCGTGCACGGAGACAGCGCCGGCGCGATCGCGATGGCGGCCGAGACCAAGCGGATGCTGCAGGCCGCCGGTGTCACGATCGCACCGTTCGCCACGCGGGAGGCCTGACATGCCCGTCGTCGCGACCCCCGACCAGCTCAGCGCCGCGCGAGCCGCCCGCACGGCCTACCGGGAGGGGCTGGCCGAACCCACCAGCGGCGTGGCGGCGGGTCTGACCCAGGCGAACCTCATCGCCGTGCCGGCCGACTGGGCGTTCGAGACGCTGCTGTACGCGCAGCGCAACCCGAAACCGTGCCCGGTGCTCGAGGTCATCGAGCAGGGGCGGGTGGAATCCTCGCTCGCCGCCGGCAGTGACATCCGCACCGACATCGGCCGGTACCGCATCTGGCGCGACGGCGAGCTCGCCGGAGAAGTCGGCGATGCCCGCGACGCGTGGGAGGAGCATCCCGACCTCGTCGCCTTCCTGATCGGATGCAGCTTCACCTTCGAGACGGGTCTCGCCGAGGCCGGCATCCCGATCCGCCACCAGCAGCTGGGACGCAACGTGCCGATGTACCGCACGAACGTCGAGTGCGCGCCCGCCGGGCGCCTGCGCGGCGAGATGGTCGTCTCGATGCGGCCGATCCCCGCCACGCGCGTGGCGGATGCCGTGCAGATCTCGGGCCGCACCCCGGCGGTGCACGGCGCCCCCGTGCACATCGGCGACCCCGCATCGCTGGGCATCGCCGACCTGAGCAGGCCCGACTTCGGCGACGCGCCGGAGGTGCGCGACGGCGAGATCCCCGTCTTCTGGGCGTGCGGCGTCACTCCCCAGGCGGCGATCATGGCATCGAAGCCGCCGTTCGCGGTGACGCACGCCCCCGGCTACATGTTCGTCACCGACGTGCCGGACGCGGAGTACGTCGTCTGATGCGCATCCTCACCGCCTCCGATCGTGCGCTGCTCGTCGAGGCCGCCGACCTCGACGAGGCGATGCGCCTCAACCTGGCGTGGGACCCGGTGCCCGGAGTGGTCGAGCGCATCCCCGGAGCGCGCACCGTGCTGGTGCGCTTCGACCCGTCGCGGGTCTCGGCGCAGGCACTCGCCGAGACACTCGCGGCGACCACGGTGGATGCCGAGCACGTACCGCACACGCGCGAGGTGACCATCCCGGTGCACTACGACGGCGAGGACCTCGACGACGTCGCAGCGCTGCTGGCCGTCTCCGCGGAGGAGGTCGTGAACCGCCACCTGGCCGCAGAATGGCAGGTCGCGTTCTCGGGCTTCGCGCCCGGCTTCGGGTACACCGTCAGCGACGATCCGCTGTTCGACGTTCCGCGCCGGTCGTCGCCGCGTACCCGGGTGCCCGCGGGCTCGGTGGCTCTCGCCGGCCACTTCACCGGCGTCTACCCGCGCGAGAGCCCCGGCGGGTGGCAGCTGATCGGGCGCACGGACGCGGTGATGTGGGACATCGATCGCGATCCGCCCGCGCTGCTGTCCCCCGGCACCCTCGTGCGCTTCGAGCGGGCCGAGCGGGAGACGGCGTCGGGGGGCGGCGATTCCGGGACAGCAGACGCCGTGCGCCCCGGTTCGGCTCGCACGAGCGCGGACGCGGCCGCGAACACCGCCGCGAGCACGTCCGCGAACACGGGCGCGGATGCGGGCGCGCGCGGGGTGGAGGTCGCCCGGGGGGCGCTGCAGCTGCTCGTGCAGGACCTCGGGCGCTTCGGGCATGCCGCCCTCGGCGTCTCGGCATCCGGGGCGGCGGACCGGGTCGCGCTGCGCGATGCCAACCGCGCCGTCGGGAACGATCAGGGCGCCGCCGTGCTCGAGATCGTCGGGGGCGCCGTGCTGCGGTTCCACGGTGACGGTGTCGCCGCCGTGACCGGCGCCGGGGGCGAGCTGACGCTGACGGATGCTGCCGGTGTTGCACGGAACGCTCCGCACGGCGCTCCGTTCGCCACGGTCGACGGCGACGAGCTGCATCTCGGCAGCCCCACCCACGGCCTGCGGTACGTCGTCGCCGTGCGCGGCGGCGTGCTCGCCCCGACCGCCCTCGGCAGCCGGTCCGCCGACACGCTCGCCGGGCTCGGGCCCGCACCGCTCACCCAGGGCGACGTCGTCGGCATCGGGACGGCGGCCCCGTACGCCGTCGACCCCCACCCGCTGTCCCGCATGCTGCCGGCATCCGGCGATCTCGTCGAGCTCGACATCACCCTCGGCCCGCGCGACGACTGGTTCACCCGGGCGGCGCTGCGCACCCTCACCGAGCAGGAATGGCTGGTCACCCCGCGATCCGACCGCGTCGGCATCCGGCTGCACGGCGACGTGCCGCTGGAGCGCGAGACCACCGGTGAGCTGCCCAGCGAAGGCGCGGTGAACGGCGCGATCCAGGTGCCGCCGGAAGGCCAGCCCGTGCTGTTCCTGCCCGACCACCCGCTCACCGGCGGCTACCCGATCATCGGCGCGCTCACCGACCGCTGCCTCGACCTCGCCGGGCAGCTGCCGCCGGGCGCCCGCATCCGCTTCCGCATCGCCACCGAGAAGAGCCCGTCATGAAGAAGATCCTGATCGCCAACCGCGGCGAGATCGCCGTGCGCGTGATCCGCGCGTGCGCCGATGCCGGGTACGCCTCGGTCGCCGTCTACGCCGACCAGGATGCCGACGCGATGCACGTGCGGCTGGCCGATGAAGCCGTCGGACTGGGCGCGGCGACCGCCGCCGAGACCTACCTCTCCGTCGATGCCCTGCTGCGCGCCGCCTCGATGTCCGGCGCGGATGCCGTGCATCCGGGCTACGGGTTCCTCTCCGAGAGCGCGGCCTTCGCACGCGCCGTCGAGGAGGCGGGGCTGGTCTGGATCGGACCGAGCCCGGCGAGCATCGACGCACTCGGCGACAAGATGACCGCCCGGCGCATCGCGCAGAAGGTCGGCGCGCCGCTCGCCGCCGGCA
The DNA here is from genome assembly GCF_042723855.1 of Microbacterium sp. NPDC058345. NCBI lineage: Bacteria > Bacillati > Actinomycetota > Actinomycetes > Micrococcales > Microbacteriaceae > Microbacterium > Microbacterium sp. NPDC058345. The sequence continues at coordinate 849,756 of NZ_JBHXIG010000001.1, read as the reverse complement.
CCGACCAGCCGCTCGCCGGTGCCGGCGAGGCCGTCGCGTTCGCCGAGCAGCACGGGCTTCCCATCGCCATCAAGGCGGCGTTCGGCGGAGGAGGACGCGGCCTCAAGGTGGTGCGCGAGCTCGCCGAGGTCGCCGAGGCGTTCGACGCCGCAACCCGCGAGGCGATCGTCGCCTTCGGGCGCGGCGAGTGCTTCGTGGAGCGCTTCCTCGAGAGCCCCCGGCACATCGAGGTGCAGGTCCTCGGCGACGGCCGTGGCGGTGTGGTCGCGGTCGGCGACCGCGACTGCTCGATGCAGCGCCGCAACCAGAAGCTCATCGAGGAGGCGCCGGCGCCGGGGCTGACACCCGAGCAGCGGAACACGATCCACGACGCCGCCCGGCGCATCTGCGCCGAGGTCGACTACCGCGGCGCCGGTACGGTCGAGTTCCTGCTCGCCGCCGACGGCACGATCTCGTTCCTCGAGGTGAACACCCGGCTGCAGGTCGAGCATCCGGTCACCGAAGAGGTCACCGGAGTCGACCTGGTGCGCGAGCAGTTCCGCATCGCCTTCGACGACGGCCCCTCGATCAGCGAGACTCCCGAGCCGCGCGGGCACGCCTTCGAGTTCCGCATCAACGCCGAGGATCCCGGTCGCGGCTTTCTGCCCAGCCCCGCCGAGGTCACGGTGCTGCGGGTGCCCGGCGGTCCGGGCGTGCGCTGGGACAGCGGCATCGAGGCGGCGGATGCCGTGCAGCCGGCGTTCGACTCGATGATCGCGAAGCTCATCGTGCACGCCGTGTCGCGCGACGCCGCCCTGGTGCGCGCGCGTCGCGCGCTGCGCGAGCTCTCCGTCGAGGGTCCCGCGACGGTGATCGGGTTCGACCGGCTGGCGATCGACGCTCCGGAGTTCTCGACCGACGGCTTCGCGGTGCACACCCAGTGGATCGAGAGCACGCTGCTGCCGCGGCTCGAGCCGCAGCTGCGGCCGGCGCCGGTGACGGATGCCGCGCTGCAGCGCTTCCCCGTAGAGATCGACGGGCGGCGCGTGATGCTCGGCCTGCCGAGCGCGCTGCTCGCCGGCTTCGCGGCCGGTGCCGGAGCACCCGCCCCCCTGATGGACGTGGCGGACGCCGCCGAGCTGCACGCCCCCGTGCCCGGGACGCTGGTGCGCTGGCTCGCCGAAGACGGCGCCGAGGTCGCCGAGGGTGACACCGTCGCCGTGCTCGACGCCATGAAGATGGAGACCCCGGTCACCGCGCACCGGGCCGGTGCGCTGGCGCATGGCGCCGACGTGGGGGAGATGGTCGCGGCGGACGCCGTGATCGGGCGGATCGGCTGACTCCCGCATCCGCCGCGTCGCGTGCACGTCCTTCGGATGCCGGCGCTCAGGCCTCCGCGGCGTGGAAGGCGAGCATCCGCACCGCAGCCTCGATCGTCGCCGACAGCACCTCGTCGGGGTCGCCGTCGAGGTCGAGTCGCCGGTGACCGGTCGCGGAGCGGGTGGCCCAGCCGAGGTAGACGGTTCCCGGCGGGTGCCCGTCCTGAGGATCCGGACCGCCCACGCCCGTGGTCGAGACGGCGAGGTCGACGTCGAAGAGCTCGCGCGCGCCGCGGGCGAGCTGCTCGGCGCACTCCGCGGAGCAGGGATCGGTGCCCGGTCTGAGGCCGAGCACGCGCTCCTTCACCTCGGTCATGTAGGCGGTGATGCCGCCGGCGAACCATTCACTGGCGCTCTCGCCCTCGCCCACGGCGCCGGCCAGAGTGCCCGATGTCAGCGACTCCGCCACCGCGACCCGGATGCCCCGGGAGCGGGCGAGGTCGCTGAGCTGCGTCACGTCGTCCATGTCGCCCGAGGCTACCCGGACGCCGGTCGACGGAGCCAGGGCTTGACACCCGGCGGCGTGGCTGCGCACCGCGGGGAGCTTTCGCACCGCTCAGCGCTTCTCAAGAGCGGGATCCTTCTCGCAGCCGGCAAGGCGAAGGTCCCGGATGCCGCAGCATCCGGGACCTTCGGAACTCACTCGGGGTCGCCGCCGAGCGGGCCGACGGCGGGAATCGGCCCGCCGTCGTCGGCGCCGGTCCGGCGCGCCCGGGCGATCGCGTTGCCCAGGTGGTAGATGAGGAGCGCCGCGACCGTTCCGAGCACGATCGCGCCGAGCTGGAACGCGCCCCAGCTCATCGCGAAGCCGCCGACGGCGATCACGAACGACACCGCGACGGTGTACTGGTTCACCGGGCGGGAGAAGTCGACGCGGTTGTCGACCCAGATCTTGATGCCGATGACCCCGATCAGGCCGTACAGCGCGGTGGTGACACCGCCGAGCACGCCGGCCGGGATCGTGTTGAAGATGAAGCCGACCTTCGGCGAGAAGGCCAGCAGGATCGCCGCGGCGCCGGCCACCCAGTAGGCGGCCGTGGAGTACACGCGCGTGGCGGCCATGACGCCGATGTTCTCGCCGTAGGTGGTGGTGGCGGAGCCGCCGAACCCGCCCGCGAGCGTGGTGGCGAGGCCGTCGGCGACGAGGGCGCGGCCGGTGTGCTCGTTGATCGACGGGTCGTTCGTCATGGTGGCGACGCCGCGCACGTGACCGACGTTCTCGGCGATGAGCACGAGGACGACCGGCAGGAACATCGGCACGTACAGCCAGGCGGCCGGGTCGGTGACGGCGGCGAGATGGAAGTCGGGCAGACCGACCCAGGCGGCGTCCTCGATGCCGTCGAACGTCACCTGGCCGGTGAAGATCGCCACCAGATAGCCGACGATCACGCCCAGGAAGATCGAGATGCGCCCGAGGAACCCGCGGAACAGCACACTGAACAGAACGACGGCGACCAGTGTCACGGAGGCGAGCTCGGGCTGGAGCGTGAAGTTGTTCCAGGCGGCGGGGGCCAGGTTGAAGCCGATCAGAGCGACGATGGAGCCGGCCACGACGGGTGGCATGAACCGGTCGATCCAGCGCACGCCGACGGCCTGCACGAGGAAGCCGACACCGGCGAGCAGCACGCCGACGACGACCACGCCCAGCAGCGCCTGGGTGATCTGCTGCGCCGTCTCGAGGGCCTGGCCGGCGTTGATCGCGGTGATCGGCGCGAGGAACGCGAACGACGAGCCGAGATAGCTGGGCAGGCGGTTGCGGGTGAGCAGCAGGAACAGCAGCGTGCCGATGCCCGAGAACAGCAGCGTGGTCGAGACCGGGAAGCCCGTGATGATCGGCACCAGGAACGTGGCGCCGAACATCGCGACGACGTGCTGTGCGCCGATCGCGAAGGTGGCGGGCCAGTTCAGCCGCTCCTCAGGACGGACGACCTGGTCGGGGGCGACGTTGCGGCCGTCGCCATGGATCTTCCACACCGGCATGCGGGCTCCTCGGGAGTCGGGATCAGGGCCGAGGAAACACTATCGGTTCGGACCGGCCGCGCCGGCCCGGAAGGGATCGGATGCGGTTAGCTGCGGTCAGCTGCGCAGGCGGTCGATCAGCTCGCGGTAGCGGTCGGCGGTGCGGGCGACGATCTCGTCGGGCAGCGCCGGCGGCTCACCCTGCTTGTCCCAGTTCGCCGCGAGCCAGTCGCGCACGATTTGCTTGTCGAAGCTCGCCATGCGCTCGTCCGGCGTGCTGCCGCTTCGCCACGCCGCGGCATCCCAGTAGCGGGAGGAGTCGCTGGTCAGCGCCTCGTCGGCCAGACGCAGGATGCCGTCGGCATCCGTGCCGAACTCGAACTTCGTGTCGGCGAGGATCAGGCCCTTCTCGGCGGCGTAGTCGGCGGCCCGCCGGTAGACGTCGATCGAGACGTCGCGTAACTGGGTGGCCCGCTCTTCGCCGACGAGCTCGACGACCCGCTGGAAGGTGATGTTCTCATCGTGCTCGCCCATCGGCGCCTTGTATGCGGGGGTGAACAGAGGCTCAGGCAGCCGATCGCCGTTCTTGAGCCCGGCAGGGAGCGGGATGCCGCACACCGTGCCGCGCTCGACGTACTCCGCCCAGCCCGATCCCGTGAGGTAGCCGCGCACGACGCACTCGATCGGCAGCATCTCCAGCGCCATGGCCAGCATGGCGCGCCCGGCCACCGCATCCGGGATGTTCCCTTCGGCAAGGTGATTCGGCACGTCGGCGAGCTTGCCGAACCACCATGTGCTCAGTGTGGTGAGCAGCTCGCCCTTCTCGGGGATGCCGGGGGAGAGCACGACGTCGAAGGCGCTCACCCGATCGGATGCCACCACGAGGATGCGCGTGTCGGCGGGATCCTCCGAGGCGTACAGGTCGCGGACCTTGCCGGAGTAGATGTGTCGCCAGCCGGGGATCTGAAGAGGGGAGCTCACGCGTCCATTATCCCGGTCGGCTGCGTGTCTTCCCCGGCGCAGTATGGCTACCACCGAATTTCGACATCTAGATCACGTATTCCCTTAACCGCGACGACACGCTACGGTCGGCTATTACGAAACCGATGTTTCGTTTGTTCCGACGCAGTGCCGCGTCCCATCGGCTGCGCGTCCGGGATTAGACGAGACCGATGGCGCGATACGCGCCGGTGAGGAGATCCCGTGCCGTCCGCACGCAGACACCCCTTCAGATCGATGATCGCTCTCTTGGCATCCGCCGCACTGGTCTTCACGGCCGCGCCGGCGGGAGCGGAGACCGATCCAGCGGCTACGCCGTTCCACGGCCTCGGCTTCGGCGAAGAACAGCGCGTCGGCATCCCCGTGCAGGTGCCGAGCATCATCGACATGGCCTTCGGCGAGCTCGACGGCCGCACCGTCGGATACACCGCGACGTCTTCGGACGGCTCACTGCTGAACGTCATCGACATCGCGTCGAACACCTTCGTACAGGGCGCGGAGATGCCGAGCGTGATCCAGGTCTGGAAGCTCGAGATCGCGCCCAACGGCAAGGTGTACGTGGCGGCGATCGGGAAGGACGCCGGCGGCGGACAGCGCGGCGAACTCTGGATCTACGATCCCGAGGCGAACTCCGCCGTCTTCGCGGGTGCGGTGCCGGGATCGAGCTCGAACTGGTCGATGGTCATCGACGACCAGTCGAACGCCTACATCGGCACATACAAGACCGGCGAGGTCGTGAAGTACGACGCCGCAGCCGACACGTTCACCCGGTGGGACCGGGTCGAAGGCGAGGAGTACGTACGCTCCATCGAGTATCACGACGGCTACGTCTATGCGGGAACCGGCGCCACCGGCGCGGTCGTGAAGATCGACGCGGGCGCCCCCTCGCACCGTGAGCGCATCTCTGACCCGCTGCTCGACATCTTCGGCGTCGACGCGCTGCCGTGGGCCTACGACATGCAGAAGGTCGGCGACTGGCTCGTGGTGAACTTCTCGGGCGACCTGGCGGCGACCGCTTTCTACAACCTCGAGACGCAGCAGTGGAGCACGAAGACGCTGAACAAGAGCGCCATCGCGGGAACTCCCACGCGCAACGGGAACCCGGGCTTCACTCAGCTGGCACCGCGCGACGGCAAGATCTACCTCACGTACAACGGCACGATCGCCGAGGTGGATTTGAGCGGGGAGGAGCCGGTGTTCTCGGACGCCGGCATCCCGTTCGGCCTGGGCATGCGCGGACAGGCGTGGGTCGATCTCGGCGAGGCCGGGCACCCCGGTGAGTGGCTCGTCACCGCATCCCGTCAGGGGCCGCTGCGTGCCCTCGACCTGGTGAACGGGAAGTCGATCTCTCTGCCGAACGCGGTGCAGACCAGTGCCGGCACTCCGCTGCACACGGCCGGAGTGAACGCCGACGGCGACGTCTACATGGTGACCTACCCCGCCGGCACCGGTGCGGTGTACGACACCACCACGGGCGCGTTCGCGAACTTCCCCGCCGAGCAGGCCGAGTCGATGCTCACCGTCGGAGACACCACCTACTTCGGCCTCTACCCCGGCGGTCACATCGACCGGGTGGTGACAGGGGAGAGCGGGCGGCCGCAGTCGTCGCGCCTGTTCACGATCGGAGACGGTCAGGACCGCCCGTACCACATGGTCGAAGCCGACGGGAAGCTCTTCATCGGCTCCATCCCCGGCTACGGCCTGCACCAGGGCGCGCTCACGATCCACGATCTCGCCACCGGCGAGACGACGGTCGAGAAGGGGATCGTCGAGAACCAGAGCGTGATCGGCCTCGCCGTCAGGGATGGGATCGTGTACGGCTCGACCACCATCGTCGGGGGACTCGGCGCTGAGCCGATCGCGACCGAGGCGAAGATGTTCACCTACGACGTCGCCCGGGGCGAGAAGACGGGCGAGTACTCGCTCGACCTGCCGTCAGGGCAGTCGCCGAAGCACATCAGCGCCCTGTCGTTCGGCCCCGACGGCAACCTGTGGGGCACCACCGACGGCTGGGTGTTCGCGCTCGATCCCGAGACGATGCAGGTCATCGAATCGAAATCGAAGAACATCCTCCCCGACGTCACCCGCTATGGGATGTGGCGCCCGATGAGCTTCGACTGGTACGACGGCAAGCTGCTCATCAACGTCGCTTCGCGTCTGACGGTAGTCGACCCCGAGACGATGGAACACCGAATCGTCACGGATCCCGACGAGGAGCTCGCGCGCTTCGTCATCGCGCCGCTCGCGCCGAAGCACCGAGACGACCCCGGTGTGGAGCAGGAGGGCATCTATCTCTTCGGCACTTCGGCGCCGGACACGCTGCGCGTGATCCCGCTGCGGACGCCTCCCGTTCAGGGCGATCCGGTGCTGAGCCTGAGCGCGCCGGCAGTCCGCGCGGGTGAGACGGTCGACGTCGCGCTGTCCGGATTCGCACCGGATGCCGCGATCTCGCTCTGGCTGGGCGACCGCAGGCTCGAAGATGTCACGATCGACGCGAAGGGCGGGATGACGCTGGCGCTGAGCATCCCGGCCGCGACGACGGCAGGCGTCTACGACCTGGCCGCCAAGGATGAGTCGGGAGCAGTGGTCGCTTCCGCGGCCTTGACCGTCGAAGACGCGGGAATCCCTGTCGTGCCCGTCCTCGCGCTGTCCGCCGACACCGTGCGCGCCGGCGACCGGCTCGATGTGCGCCTCAGCGGATTCGCGGCGGATCAGACCGTGCAGCTCTGGATGCACTCCACACCCGTGCGTCTCGGTGACGTGGTGATCGGCGACGACGGTACCGGCTCCGCGACGCTGGTCATTCCCGCATCCAGCGCGGCCGGTGACCATGCGGTCGTGGCGACGGATGCGGATGGCGTCGAGCTGGCCCGTGCCGACGTCGCCGTCACGGCGGGCGATGGCGACGCCGGCGATCAGGGGCAGCTGCCGCAGACGGGATCCGACGGGGCGCTGTGGCTCAGCGTCGCGCTCGCCGCGCTGGCGACGATCGCCCTCGGGGTCTGGATGCGCCGTCGCAAGTTGAGCTGACGCGGGCGCCTTCCGGCATCCTCCCCGTCGTTCACTCATCCGACGGGGAGGATGCTGACGCGGGGCGTGGTTCCCCTCCGACCCACGCCCCGCGCTCCCACCTGTCCCCCAGTTCAGCTGGGCGTACTCCTGCCTGACACGACCGTCTCGCCGGCCGCCGTGCGCAGCACCGCATCGACGATCCGCTCGGGCGACTCGTCCTAGATCGGCGCGGTGCTGCACATCTCCGCCGGCACGGTCAAGACGCACCTCGAGCAGGTGTTCGCCAAGCTCGGCGTGCGCAGCTGCGTGCAGGTGGGTGTCATCCTCGAGCGTGCCGGACTGGGTCCGGGCGACCTCTGATCGCCGTTCGGACGTCGGTGCCCCGGGTGTAACGTTGCCCGGTGACTTCCGCTCCGACATCCCCCGTCAAGGTCCGCAGCCCCTGGCCCGCGCTCTGGGCGCTCGTCATCGGGTTCTTCATGATCCTGGTCGACACGACGATCGTGTCGGTGGCGAACCCGGCGATCAAGGCCGCACTCGATCCCGACACGAACAACCTCGACAACGTCGTGTGGGTCACCAGTGCCTACCTGCTCGCCTATGCCGTGCCGCTGCTCATCACCGGGCGACTCGGCGACCGCTTCGGCCCGAAGAACATCTACCTGATCGGGCTGGTCGTCTTCACGGCATCCTCGCTGTGGTGCGGTCTGTCGTCCACGCTCGAGGGGCTCATCGCGGCCCGTGCCGCGCAGGGTCTCGGCGCGGCGTTCATGACGCCGCAGACCATGGCCGTCATCACCCGCACATTCCCGCCCGCCCGGCGTGGCGCGGCGATGGGCCTGTGGGGCGCGACGGCAGGAGTGGCGACCCTGGTCGGACCACTCGTCGGCGGTCTGCTGGTCGACGGCTTCGGCTGGGAGTGGATCTTCTTCATCAACGTGCCCGTCGGCATCCTGGGTTTCGTCATGGCATGGATGCTCGTGCCCAAACTCGAGACGCACCCGCACCGGTTCGATCTGGTCGGTGTGGTGCTCAGCGCCGCTTCGCTGTTCCTCATCGTGTTCGGACTGCAGGAGGGTGAGAAGTACGACTGGGGCGTGATCGTGGGACCGATCTCGGTGTGGGGCCTGATCGGTGCCGGGTTGCTGCTGCTGATCGTGTTCGTGCTGCAGCAGTGGAAGACCCGAAGTGAGCCGCTGGTGCCGCTTCAGCTGTTCCGCGATCGCAACTTCGCCGGCGCGAACGTCGGCATCGCCGCCGTCGGCTTCACCGTGACCGGCATGTCGCTGCCCTTCATGTTCTTCCTGCAGCTGGCTCGGGGGCTCAGCCCCACCGAGGCGGCGCTGCTGATGATCCCGATGGCGGTGATCTCGGGTGCCCTGGCGCCGTTCGCCGGCTCCCTGCTCGACCGGGTCGACCCACGCTTCATCCTCATCCCCGGACTGCTCTGCGTCGGCGGAGGTGTGCTGTGGAACGCCGCGCTGATGAACGTGGATTCGCCGACCTGGATGTTCCTGCTGCCGTCCGCCCTGCTCGGCGTCGGCAACGCGGGAATGTGGGGCCCGCTGGCGACGACCGCAACCCGCAATCTGCCTCCGCGCCAGGCCGGCGCCGGCGCCGGCATCTACAACACCACGCGGACGATCGGGTCCGTCGTCGGGTCGTCGGCGATCGCGGCATTCATGCAGGCGCGGCTCGAGGCCAACCTGCCGGGTCTCGGTGACGCGCCCGCCGGCATCGGCTCCGGCGGCGCCGCGCTGCCCGACGTCGTGGCCGAGGGTTTCTCCGCGGGGATGGCCCAGTCGATGCTGTTGCCGGCCTCCGTCATGGTCGTCGCGCTGGTCGCCTCGCTCTTCCTGCGTCGCCATCGGACGCAGAACGAGGATGCTCCTCGCTGACGCGGCATCCCGGTTCACCGTGAAGGCCGCCCGACAGTGCGTCGGGCGCCCGTCGTGGCGTCAGCGGTCAGCGGTCAGCGGTCAGCGCGTGGCGAAGGCGGCGTCGAACGCGGCATCCGACGGCCGGTACGACGACAGCTTCCTCACGAACTCGAGCGCTTCCGGCGCCCCCAGCAGCCGGTCCATGCCGGCGTCCTCCCACTCGACCGAGAGCGGCCCCTCGTACCCGATCGCGTTCAGCATCCGGAACGCGTCCTCCCAGGGCACGTCACCGTGACCGGTGGAGATGAAGTCCCAGCCGCGACGCGGGTCGGCCCACGGCAGGTGCGAGGACAGCCGCCCGTTGCGTCCGTTGCCGAGGCGCTTCTTCGTGTCCTTGCAGTGCACGTGGTAGATGCGGTCCTTGAAGTCCCACAGGAACGCGACCGGATCGATGTCCTGCCACACCATGTGCGACGGGTCCCAGTTGAGTCCGAACGCCTCGCGGTGCCCGATCGCCTCCAGAGTGCGGACGGTCGTCCAGTAGTCGTATGCGATCTCGGAGGGATGGACCTCGTGCGCGAAGCGCACGCCGACCTCGTCGAAGACGTCGAGGATGGGGTTCCATCGGTCGGCGAAGTCCTGATACCCCGCCTCGACCATCTCGTCGGTGGCGGGCGGGAACATCGCGACGTACTTCCAGATCGATGAGCCGGTGAACCCGGTGACCGTCTTCACGCCGAGCTTCGCGGCGAGCCGTGCGGTGTTCTTCAGCTCCTCGGCGGCGCGCTGACGCACGCCCTCGGGTTCGCCGTCGCCCCAGACCCGGTCCGACAGCATGCCGCGGTGCCGCTGGTCGATCGGGTCGTCGCAGACGGCCTGGCCCTTGAGGTGGTTCGAGATCGTCCACACCTTCAAACCGTTGCGCTCCAGGATCGCCAGCCGATCCTGCACATAGGCGTCATCGTCCCATCGCCACGGGTCGAGATGATCACCCCAGCAGGCGATCTCGAGCCCGTCGTAGCCCCACTCGCCCGCAAGGCGGCAGACCTCTTCGAACGGCAGGTCGGCCCACTGGCCGGTGAACAGCGTGACTGGTCGTGACATCATCGTCGTCCTCTCGTGCGTGCGGCCGGGCTGTTCCGGTCGCACCGGGTTTCTGGTGTTCAGACGGTGGTCCAGGTGGAGCCTGCGGCCGAGCTGCGCTCGACCGCGTCGAGCACCCGCTGCACCGACAGGCCTTCCGCGAAGGTCGGATGCGGGTCGGAGCCGGCGGAGATCGCCTCCACCAGATCCTTCACCTGATGCGAGAAGCCGTGCTCGTAGCCGAGCATATGTCCGGCGGGCCACCAGCCCGACAGATACGGATGCTCCGGTTCGGTGACCAGGATGCGCGTGAACCCGCGGCGCCCCGGTTCCGCCGACTCGTCGTCGAACTGCAGGGCGTTCAGATCCTCGAGGTTCCAATGCAGCGCCCCCGCATCGCCCGAGACCTCGATCTCGAGCGCGTTCTTGCGGCCGGTGGCGAAGCGGGTGGCTTCGAACGACGCGAGGGCGCCCGAGGAGAGCCGCCCGGTGAACAGGGCGAGGTCGTCGACGGTGACCCGGCCCCGGCCCGTGCCTGCCGTGCCGCCCAGCCCGGAGCTTTCGCCGAGCAGGGGCCGCTCGTGCACGATGGTCTCGAGCACGCCCGAGACCTCGGCGACGCCGAGCCCGGTGACGAACTGCGTCAGGTCGATCGCGTGCGCGCCGATGTCGCCGAGCGCGCCGGAGCCCGCGCGATCCTTGTCGAGGCGCCAGGTCATCGGCGCATCCGCGTCCGCGAGCCAGTCCTGTCGGTAGCTGGCATGCACCTGGCGGATCGATCCGATGCTGCCCGACGCGATCATGTCGCGCATCAGGGTGACGGCGGGCACGCGTCGGTAGGTGAAACCCACCATGGCCCGGATGCCGCGAGTCGCCGCATCCCGCGCGGCATCCGCCATCGCCTCGGCCTCGGCGACAGAGTTCGCGAGCGGCTTCTCGCACAGCACGTGCTTGCCCGCCGCGAGAGCGGCGATGGCGATCTCGGAATGCGTGTCACCGGGAGTGACGATGTCGACCACGTCGATGTCGTCGCGTTCGATCACGGCCCGCCAGTCCGTCGCGTGCTCGGCCCACCCCCACCTGTCGGCGGCGGAGGCCGTCTTCTCGGCGTCCCTTCCCACGATCACCGACATGCGAGGGTGAATCGGAAGGTCGAACGCCGCCGGGGCCTGCCGCCATCCGACCGAGTGCGCGGCCCCCATGAATCCGTGGCCGATCATCGCCACGCGCAGCTGTGCAGACATCATCTCTCCCGGGAAGGGGCGAGGCGGACGCGCCGGAGTGCGTCCGCCTCGCGGTGTGGATCAGGATTCGAAGGCGAGCTCGATGTACTCGTCGACGTTGTCCTTGGTGACCACCGGAGCATCCAGCACGAGGCGGTACGGCACGGTCGGAGTGACCAGGTCGCTGAGGGTCTTGCCCTGGGCGACGAGCCTGGCCAGCGCGATGCCGTCGGCCGCCTGGGTGGACGGGTAGATGACCGTCGCCTTGATGACGCTGTCATCGGCCTTGATGCGATCCATCATGTTGACGCTGCCTGCGCCGCCGACGAGGAAGAACTCGTCGCGACCTGCGGCCTCGATCGCGGCCAGCACGCCGACGCCCTGGTCGTCGTCGTGGTTCCAGATCGCGTCGATCTCGGGGTTCGCGGCGAGCAGCTGGGATGCCGCGCTCTCACCGCCGGCGACGGTGAAGTCCGCCGCGACGCGCGGGCCGACCTCGAGGCCGCAGCCCTCGAGGGCATCCTTGAAGCCCTGGGAGCGGTCCTGCGTGAGCGGCAGCGAGTCGATGCCGGCGATCTCGGCGACGACCGCGTCACTCTGGCCGTCGAGCTGCTCGCAGATGTACGTGCCTGCGCTGACGCCCATGCCGTAGTTGTCGCCGAGGATGGTCGCGCGGGCCGCGAACGGGCTGGAGAACTCGCGATCCACGTTGATGACCGGGATGCCGGCATCCATGGCCTTCTGCGCGACCTGGGTCAGCGCGGCGCCGTCCGTCGGCAGCAGCACGATCGCGTCGACGCCGTCGTTGATGAACTTCTCCACAGCGGCGATCTGCTGGTTCGCGTCGTTGGTACCCTCCGCCTGAAGCAGTTCGACATCGCCGAAGCTCTCGGCAGCGTCGATGGCGCCGGTGTTGATCGCGCCGAGCCAGCCGTGGTCGGCTTCCGGTCCCGACCAGCCGATGGTGACGGTGTCGCCGGTGGCGGCATTCTCCTCGCTGGTGGTTCCCTGATTCGTCTCGGCGTCGCCTTCGTCGCCGGAGCTCGTGCAGCCGGCCAGCAGGCCGACGGCGAAGACGGCGGCCGCGCCTGCCATGAGGGGGCGAAGGCTCCGTGAGCGCATGCGGTGCATGTGTTTCCTCCTTGAATGTGATGCATCTCTGCGTCCGTCACGGCCGTCGCGTGAAGTGCACGCCGTCGCGGGACACGGTCAATGTAACAGAACGCAAGTTGAAGTGAACAGCTTTTGTTTGTAATCCGGTATAAGTCAGAGATTCCCGGGATCATACGAGAATCCGCGACGAGTTGCGGGACTCCTGCGGCCGGAACGTCGACGCTCGGGGGCTCGTGCCGCCATCGCTTGCCGTGTTATCGTCCTCTCGTGATCAAAGATGACCGAACGTCGGCATTACTGGAGATGCGGGGCGTGGAGAAGACCTTCGGTGCCGTGCGCGCACTGCGCGGAGTGGATCTGGAGATCCGCGCCGGCGAAGTGCACTGCCTGCTCGGCCAGAACGGCGCAGGCAAATCCACGCTCATCAAGACGCTCGCCGGTGTCCACGCACCCGACGCGGGCGAGATGCGCTGGAACGGCGAACTCGTCACCATCGACAGCCCCCAGGCCGCCATCGATCTGGGTATCGCGACGATGTACCAGGAGCTCGACGTCGTCGACGACCTGACGGTGTCCGAGAACATCTTCCTCGGACACGAACTCTCGCGAGCCGGTTTCACCCGCCGCAGCGAGACCACAACGCAGGCGCGGGCGCTGCTGAAGCGACTGGGTCATGAGTCGCTTTCTCCGCACGCCGACGTCGGGTCGCTGAGCGCGGCGCAGAAGCAGATCGTGAGCATGGCCAGGGCCCTGTCGCACGACATCAAGTTGATCGTCATGGACGAGCCGTCCGCGGTGCTCGACTCGGAGGAGGTGCGGAACCTCTTCCACATCGTGAAGGAGCTCACCGGCCAGGGGATCGCGGTGATCTACATCACGCACCGCCTGGAGGAGATCCGCACGATCGGCGACCGGATCACCGTGCTGAAGGACGGCGCGAGCACCGCGAGCAACCTCTCGGTCGCCGACACTCCGACGCCCACTCTCATCAAGCACATGACCGGCCGCGTCGTCGAGAACGTCTTCCCCGCAGCCGTGCCGATCGCGGCCGACGCACCCGTGCTGCTCGAGGTCGACGACCTCAGTCTCGACGGCGTCTTCGAGAACGTGTCGTTCTCAGTGCGCGCCGGCGAGATCATCGGGCTCGCCGGACTCGTCGGCTCCGGCCGATCCGAGATCGTCGAGACCGTGTACGGCGCCCGTACTGCGACGTCGGGCAGCGTACGCGTCGAGGGCAGGCCGCTGCCGCACGGCTCGGTGCCCGCCGCCGTTCGCGCGGGCCTCGGGCTCAGTCCTGAGGAGCGGAAGTCTCAGGGGCTCGTCCTCGGCGAGCCGATCTTCCGCAACGTCACACTCTCCTCGTTCGGTCGTGAGGCCAAGGCCGGCTGGCTCGACGAGCGCGCCGAGCGCAGGATCGCGCGCGAGCAGATCGCGGCGATGGAGCTGCGACCGGCGGATCCCGACCTTCCCGCCGGCACCCTCTCCGGCGGCAATCAGCAGAAGATCCTGCTGTCGCGCTGGCTCGTGCACGGCAGCCGCATCCTGCTGCTGGACGAGCCGACACGAGGTGTCGACGTCGGCGCTCGTGCCGAGATCTACGCGCTGATCCGCAACCTCGCCGCGGACGGCCATGCGATCGTCATCATCTCGAGCGAGATCGAGGAAGTCCTCGGTCTCGCTGACACCGTGCTCGTCGTCGGCGACGGGCGCGTGCTGACCACTCTTCCCGCCTCCGAGATCGATGAGCACGGCGTGCTCGACCTCGTCATGAAAGGAACCGCCGCGTGAGCGAGCAGACCCAGACCCTCGCCCCTGAACAGAAGGCGGCGACGTCGCAGAAGCCGGCTTCACCGCTCACGTCGGTGTTCTCCGGCGCTGCAGGACGCAACCTCGGCCTCGTGCTGGCGCTGCTCGCCATCGTCGCCGTCGGCATGCTCACCGCCTTCGACAACTTCTTCAACTTCGGCAATGCGCTGGTCATCCTGCGACAGGCCTCGATCATCGGCGTGATCAGCATCGGCATGACGTTCGTCATCATCTCCGGCGGCATCGACCTCTCCGTCGGCGCGGTGCTCGCCCTGGCATCCGTCGTCGGCTCGCTCGCCGCGATCCAGGACGTCGCCAAGTCGTCGCACTGGATCGTCACCATCGTCGTCGCCCTCGCCGTCGGCGTCGGCGCGGGGCTGATCAACGGTGTCGTCATCGCCTACGGCAAGGTCGCCGCGTTCATGGCGACCCTCGCGATGCTGGTCGGCGCGCGCGGCCTCGCCGAGGTGCTCGCCAACAACCGCACGCTGGTGGTGTCGGACCGCGACTTCCTGCGTGCGATGAACGTCGACCTGCTCGGAGTGGACATCCTCATCTGGATCTTCGCCCTCGTGGCGGTCGGCGGCTGGCTGCTGCTCAACCGCACCACGTTCGGGCGGCGAACGGTGGCGATCGGCGGCAACCGCGAAGCCGCGCGACTCGCAGGAATCAAGGTGAAGCAGCACACCATGTGGCTGTACGCACTCTCGGGTCTCACGGCCGGCATCGCGGCGGTCATGCTGCTCGGACGCACGAACGCCGGGACCTCGACCCACGGCAACCTGTACGAACTCGACGCGATCGCCGCCGTCGTCGTCGGCGGCACGCTGCTGATCGGCGGCCGGGGGACGATCACCGGAACCGTGTTCGGCGTGCTGATCTTCGCGACGCTGAGCAACGTCTTCGTGCAGAACAACATGTCGTCGTCGCTGCAGGCCATCACCAAGGGCGTCATCATCGTCATCGCCGTGCTGCTGCAGCAGCGCTTCGCGGTCGGTCGCATCAAGAAGCGCCGCACGTCGCAGCGCGGAGTGCTGGACGCCGGCGGCGTAAACTCATCGGTTCAGACGCAGGAGTGAACATCCGCTCTCGTGACGCGTCGGTGGCCACGGTTCATGAGCAGCACAGGGGAAGAATGACAGGCAATCTCAGTGCCGCCGGTGCGGGTCAGCTCTTCCAGCTGCTGCGAGACGGCGTGCCCCGCACGCGCGCCGAGCTGGCGAAGTCGTCGGGCCTCGCGCGATCGACCGTGGCGGCTCGGGTCGACGAGCTGATGCGCAGGGGTCTGATCGCGCCGGTCGCCGATGCCGCGTCGACGGGTGGGCGTCCGCCGTCGCAGTTCGCCCTCAATCCCGCCGCGAAGGTGGTCGTGGCCGCCGACATCGGTGCGTCGCACACCACGGTCGCGGTGACAGACCTCGCCGGCACGATCCTCGCCGAGCGCAGCGGTCGCATGGCGGTGGCACTGGGGCCCGAGCCGGTGCTGACCTGGATGGTCGACACGGCGACGCAGCTCGTCGCCGAGGCGGGACTCGACCACGACCAGATCGCCGCCGTCGGTATGGGCGTGCCAGGGCCGGTGGAGTACTCGACCGGCCGGCCGGCCAAGCCCCCGATCATGCCCGGCTGGGACGGGTTCGACGTGCCGGGCTGGGTGCAGCAGCATCTCGAGGTGCCGGTGCTCGTCGACAACGACGTGAACATCTCGGCGCTGGGTGAGCGCGCCGCCGCCTGGCCGTCCACCGACCACCTCATCTTCGTGAAGGTGGCCACGGGTATCGGCGCGGGGATCATCTCCGACGGCAGGCTGCTGCGCGGGGCGCAGGGCATCGCCGGCGACTTCGGCCACGTGCGCGTCGCGCGGGGGGCGGACGTCCCCTGTCACTGCGGGAACACCGGCTGTCTCGAGGCGCTGGCCTCCGGCCCCGCGATCGCCCGGTCCCTCGCCGCGCGTGGGATCGACGCGACCGACGGCAACGACGTGGTCGAACTGGTCAAGAACGGCAGCCTCGAGGCGATCCAGGCGGTGCGGCAGGCCGGACGCGACCTGGGTGAGGTGCTCACGGCATCGGTCAGCCTGCTCAACCCGTCGGTGATCTCGATCGGAGGCGCCATGGCGCGCGTCGGCGAGCATCTCATCGCCGGCGTGCGCGAGATCGTCTACACCCGATCGATGCCCCTCGCGACAGAGCACCTCGCGATCGTGCAGTCGGTCACGGCCGGCGAGGCGGCGGTCCGCGGCGCGAGCATGCTCGCGGTCGAGCACGCCCTGTCGCCCGAGATCCTTCCGCAGAGCTTCGCGCTGAACGGCTGAACCGCTGAACGGCTGAACCGTCGCCGCCCGTCGTCTCGCGCCGGGTCGCGCCTGTGGTGAGATGGACGGATGACGATCGCACTTTCGGCACCCTCCACCGACCTGTTCGATTCCTGGGCCGCGACGGTGGCGGAGTTCGGCGGAGTGCACATCGACGGCGCCGGTCTCGACCTGGGGGCGTCTCCGGATCGCGAGACGTGCGCGGCGTTCGTGGCGAAGGCGCAGCTCTACGGTCGCCCGGGCGCGGCGCTGCCCGAGGGGCACGTGCCGTGCGACTACTTCTGGATCACCGACGAGGGCGAGGTGGTCGGCTTCATCGCGTTCCGTCGGGAGTTGAACGAGGGGCTGCGGCGCGTCGGCGGGCACATCGGCTACTCGGTGCGTCCTTCGCGGCGTCGGCAGGGGATCGCGCGCACCGCGCTCGGCCTCGTGCTCGACCGTGCCCGCACCGAGGGCTACGACCGCGTCATGATCACCTGCGACGACGACAATGCGGGCTCGTTCCGCACGATCGAGGGCGCCGGCGGGGTGCTGCAGGACACGATCGATGCCGCGGATGCCGGGCATGAGCGGCTGCGTCGGTACTGGATCGAACTCTGACCGACGCTTCGGCCGCGCTTCGCACCGAACTGCGGATATCGCTCGACACGAGCGGCGGGCAGACCTGAAATCGTGGTCATTCGAAAGTTTCGCGACGGATTCCCGCGAGAAACCCGGAGATCGCTACTGGACTCGAAGCGGCGATTCGCCTAGTCTGGCGCCACGCGCCGCGCTCGTCCGAACGAGCGGGCGATCCATCCGTGACGGAGGCACCTGGCATGCGCATTCTCATCATCGGCGCCGGAGGCGTGGGGTCGGCGGCCGCGCGGATCGCGACGCGGCGGCACTTCTACGAGCGCCTCGTGATCGCCGACTACGACCCGGCACGTCCGCAGGCGGTCGTCGACACGCTGGGTGACGAGCGCTTCTCCGCCGCGCAGGTCGACGCGTCGTCCGCCGACGCGGTGGCGGCCCTCATCCGAGAGCATCAGGCCACCCACGTGCTCAACGCCGTCGACCCCCGGTTCGTGATGCCGATCTTCGACGGATGCCTCGCCGGCGGTGCCGTCTACCTCGACATGGCGATGAGCCTGTCGCAACGGCATCCGGAGCGGCCGTTCGAACTCACCGGCGTGAAGCTCGGCGACGAGCAGTTCGCGAAGGCCGATGACTGGACGCAGGCCGGACTGCTCGCGCTCGTGGGGATCGGTGTCGAGCCGGGCCTCTCCGACGTGTTCGCACGCTATGCCGAGGACGAGCTGTTCGACGAGATCGAGGAGCTCGGCGTGCGCGACGGCGCGAACCTCGTCGTCGACGGCTACGACTTCGCCCCCTCGTTCTCGATCTGGACGACGATCGAGGAGTGCCTGAACCCGCCCGTGATCTACGAGCAGGATCGCGGCTGGTACACCACCGCACCCTTCTCGGAGCCCGAGGTCTTCGACTTCCCCGAGGGCATCGGCCCGGTGGAGTGCGTCAACGTCGAGCACGAGGAGGTGCTGCTCATGCCGCGCTGGACGCGCGCGAAGCGGGTGACCTTCAAGTACGGCCTCGGCGAGGAGTTCATCGAGGTGCTGAAGGTGCTGAACAAGCTCGGGCTCGACCGCACCGAGAAGGTGACGGTGAAGGGCGTCGAGGTCTCCCCGCGAGACGTCGTCGCCGCGGTACTGCCGGATCCCGCCTCGCTCGGCGATCGCATGAGCGGCAAGACGTGCGCGGGTGTGTGGGTGCGCGGCACAGGCAAGGACGGCATGGCCCGTTCGACCTACCTTTATCACGTGGTCGACAACGAGTGGACGATGGCGGAGTACGGTTCGCAGGCCGTCGTCTGGCAGACCGCTATCAACCCCGTGATCGCCCTGGAGCTGCTGGCGCGCGGCGACTGGTCCGGTTCGGGCGTGCTGGGTCCTGAGGCGTTCGACGCGCGACCGTTCCTCGACCTGCTCGCCGCTCCCGCGCCCGCCGGATACGGCTCACCGTGGGGGATGCAGGAGAAGCCGATCTGACGACGCGGGCCGACCGAAGGTCGGGTCAGTGCGCCATCCGCGCCGCGATGTCGCGGCGGTAGTGCGCGCCGTCCAGGCGGATGCGGCCGATCGCCTCGTACGCGCGGGCGCGCGCGTCGGCGAAGTCCGAGCCCGTGGCGACCACGTTGAGCACCCGCCCGCCGGTGGCGATGAGCGCGCCGCCCGGAGCATCCGGACCCGCGGTCGCCGCGTGCACGATCCGCACGCCCTGGACGGATGCCGCCTCGGCGAGCCCTTCGATCATGCGACCGGTCTGCGGCGATTCCGGATACCCCTCGCTCGCGAGCACCACGGTGATCGCGACGTCGTCGGAGAACTCCGGCTGCGGCTGATCCTCGAGCGTGCCGGAGGCGGCGGCGAAGAGCAGCTCCGACAACGGCGTGCGCAGGCGCGGCAGCACCACCTGGGTCTCGGGATCGCCGAACCGTGCGTTGAACTCGATGACGCGCAGGCCGGCCGGCGTCAGGATCAGGCCGGCGTACAGCAGACCGATGAACGGCGTGCCCTCGGCGTCGAGCTGACGGATCACGGGTTCGGCCACCGCGGCGGTGACCTCGGCGACGAACTCCTCGACGCTGCCGTGATCATCGGCGAGCCAGGGGAGCGGGGAGTACGCACCCATGCCGCCGGTGTTGGGCCCCGCGTCGCCGTCGAGCGCGCGTTTGAAGTCCTGTGCGGGGGTGAGCGCGCGCACCGTGTCGCCGTCGCTGAGGAAGAACAGCGACACCTCGGGTCCGGTGAGGAACTCCTCGACGAGCACGGCTCCCGATGACAGGTAGTGCTCTGCGTGCGCCAGCGCCTCCGCGCGATCGGAGGTGACGATCACGCCCTTGCCCGCGGCGAGCCCGTCCGCCTTGACGACGTGCGGCGCGCCGAAGTCGTCGAACGCCGCCTCGACCTCGGCGACGGATGCCGCGCGCACCGCGCGCCCGGTGGGCACGCCCGCGGCATCCATGATCCGCTTCGCGAACGCCTTCGACCCCTCGAGCTGGGCGGCGGCTTTACCGGGGCCGAAGACCGGGATGCCGCGCTCGCGGAGCACATCGGCGACGCCCGCGACGAGGGGCGCCTCGGGGCCGACGACCACCAGGTCGATGCCCTGCTCGTTGGCGAACGACGCGACGGCGGAGCCGTCGAGCGGGTCGACGTCGATGAGGTGCGCGTCCTGCGCGATGCCGGCGTTGCCCGGGGCGGCGAAGATCTCGTGGCCGGCGGTCTCCGAGCGCAGGGAGAGGATGATCGCGTGCTCACGCGCGCCGGAACCGAGGACCAGGATCTTCATGCCGCCAGCCTACCGGCGGGGCCGGGGAGCGTTACCGGGCGTGCGCTCCGGCGCACCACGTCAGGGCTGCACCGGCCGCTCGACCGACGGATCCCACGGGATGGTCCAGCCCGTGGCGTCGAACAGCCCGTCGAGCACCATGGCGGTGAAGCCCCACACGATGATGCCGTCGATGTCGAACGCCGGCCCGCGGAACTCGCGTCCTTCGCGCTGCAGCGTCGAGGTGTACCGGTTCTCGGGGGCGAGCAGCTCGGCGACCGGCACACGGAAGACGTCGACGGTCTCGGCGTGATCGACGGCGGCGACCCGGGACGGCGTCCTCCACCAGGCGAGCACCGGTGTGACGAGGTAGCGGCTCGGCATGATCGGAAGCTCGGGAAGGGTGGCGAGCACGTCGACGCCCGAGGGATCGAGCCCCGTCTCCTCCTCGGCCTCGCGCAGCGCGGTGGCCACGGCATCCCGGTCGCCGGCGTCGCGTGCTCCGCCGGGGAACGACACCTGCCCGGCGTGCGAGGACAGTGTCGCGGATCGCCGCTGCAGCAGCACGTCGAGGTCGGCGGCGACAGGCGCGTCGGTGCTGTCGGCGGGCAGGCTGTCGAGGCGGCCGAACAGCATCAGCACGGCGGCCGATCTCGTGCGTCCGTCGACCGGCGCGAACCGGCTGGGCAGGTCGGTCAGCCGGCCGGGGGCCGCGAGCAGCTCCGCCCGCGCATCCCGCATCGTCTCCGCAGATTCCGTCATCCCGTCCGAGCCTATGCCCGCAGCCGGCCGGGCGGGGGCACCGCTTAGCCTGGAGTCATGCCCAACCGCAGGATCGACCTCGCCGACGGCCGCGCCGCACTCGCCGCCGTCGCCTCCGGTGACGCATCCCGCGCGTCGACGGCGACCGCGGTGCGCTACCTGCTGCAGCTTCTGGACGAGAAGGCGCCGGGCAACAGCGTGGAGGTGCGGGTGCCGCCGTTCGGGGCGGTGCAGGTCGTGCAGGGTCCGCGGCACACCCGGGGCACGCCGCCGAACGTGGTCGAGACGGATGCTGCCACCTGGCTCGCCCTCGCCACCGGCGAGCTGACCTGGGCGGACGCCGTGGCCGCGGGCCGCGTCTCGGCATCCGGGACGCGCGCCGACCTCTCCGACCTGCTGCCGCTGCGCCCCTGACCCGCTGCGCCCAGGGTGCCGCACCACGGTTCCCGCGGTGAAAGATCAGAAAAGCACGTTATGGAGCGTCATAACGTGCTTTTCTGATCTTTCACCGGCCGCGGTCGCGCCGGATTCGCGTCCGGCAGATCCGCACCCGAGCGCGCGAGGGCGTGGGAGAATGGACGCATGTCCCGCCAGACGACGCACGAGACGACCGAGGCCCGCATCCGGCCGGTGCCCCGCTACGGCGTGTTCCTCGGTCTCGGCGTGGTGGTCGGCGTGATCGCCGCGGGCATCCTCACGGCGGTCGGCAGCTACGAGCCGTCCGAGGCGCTCGACGTCGTCTACCCGCCCGGCCAGGTGTTCGGGTTCGCGCTGCTGTGGACGGTGCCGATCGGCCTGGCACTGGGCGGCGTCGTCGCGCTCATCCTCGACCGCACGGCCCGCCGGCACTCGCGCGTGGTGCGCGTCGATCACCAGCGCGTGCACGACGGCGACGACTGATCCGCACGCCCTCGGAGCATTCCCTCGGCGAGCACGGCGTCGCGGTCAGGCGAGCTCGGCGATCACCGGCCGCATGGCCGCATCGAACGCGACCACATCGCGACGCAGACCGTCGGTGACGGCCACGCTCAGCGCGCCGATCCACCAGATCCCGCGCTGACTGAACGGCAGCACCTGCACGTTCAGCTCGAAGGAGTGCGCACGCCGGCCGACCTCGCGCTCGAACTCCGCGATCGCGCTGGCGTAGGCCCGGTACGCGCCGCCCGACGAGCTCACCGAGTCGACGTACCGGCGGTGCGCGCTCTCGGCGTACTTCAGCACGGCGGGCGCGTGCGGCACGATCGCGTCACGCAGCTCCTCGGCCCCGCGGGTCGGCAGGGCGACCAGGGTCTCGAAGCCGTCGACGAGGTCGAGGGGAACCCCCGAGCGGTGCGCGCGGGGTTCGACCGTCATGTCCCAGTACTCGCGCCACTGGCGCTCGAGCTCGTCGTCGACCTCGACGGCATCCGGCTGCCGCACCTCGAGGCCGCGCAGCGCGGGCAGATCGTCGGGCACGCGGATGCCGAGCAGCTGCCGCAGCGCGAGCGCGACGAGCACCGAGGTGCTCGCGTCCTCGCGGATCAGCCACTGCGGCTTGTCGACCATGCCTTCATCGTAGGCAGAGGAGGACCGCCGCGACTATCTCCGGCGCGACAGGAAGCCGCGGCGACGTCGTCGAGCACGGCCCGGTGGCCGCGAAGCGTCGGCCAGGGCCTGTCGCGCGGCGGCCAAGGTGGGGTAGCTGCCGATGCGGCGGCTGTGCCGGTCGTGCACGATGTGCGCCTGCACATCGACGGTCACGAAGCCCGCGAACTCTCCTTCGCGGGTCGCCACGAACACGTCGTGGTCGGCCTGCTTCCAGGCGAGGTCCGGTGCGGTGGCGGTCCCGGTGGCCGGGCCACCGGGATCGGATCCGGGCGCGTCGAAGCGCGCGGAAACATCGGTACTGCTCATGGTTGTGCTCTTGCTGTGTGGGGGCGGCATGCTGCCGCCGATTCGATGAGCCGGTGCTGACGGACTCGCGTCGGTGCGGTCCATCCGGAGGGATGCTCCGGCTGAAGCGTGCGCGGCGCCGGTGAGAACGGCGAGCCGATGCGCAACTGCCAATACTAGCATGCTTCTCGCCTCTCTGCGCGCCACGCTGCTGCGCCGGGTCGTCACGCCCGGCTCCCGCACAGCGCGGCTCCGGTAGGCTGGGACGGTGGCAGACTCCCCCACCAATCCCTATGCCGAAGCAGGTGTCGACACCGCTGCCGGCGATCTGGCCGTCGAGCTGATGAAGAGCTCCGTGCGGGCGACGCACGGACCCGAGGTGCTCGGCGGGGTGGGCGGCTTCGCTGGTCTCTTCGACGCCAGTGCGCTGCTCGGCTACCGCCGCCCGCTGCTGGCCAGCAGCACAGACGGCGTGGGCACCAAGGTCGCCATCGCGCAGGCGATCGACAAGCACGACACGATCGGCCAGGACCTCGTCGGCATGGTCGTCGACGACATCGTCGTGGTGGGCGCGAAGCCGCTGTTCATGACCGACTACATCGCGTGCGGCAGGGTCGTTCCCGAGCGCATCGCCGACATCGTGCGCGGCATCGCCGAGGCGTGCGCGGCGACGGGCACCGCGCTGGTCGGCGGCGAGACCGCCGAGCACCCCGGTCTGCTCGGACCGCGCGACTACGACGTCGCCGGGGCGGCGACCGGCGTGGTCGAGGCGGACGCCGTGCTCGGCGCCGAGCGCGTGCACGACGGCGACGCCGTGATCGCCCTCGCCTCCAGTGGTCTGCACTCCAACGGATACTCCCTCGTGCGGCACATCGTCGCCAACGCCGGTCTCGCCTACGGCGACAACGCGGCAGACTTCGGCACCACCTGGGGCGAGGCGCTGCTCGAGCCGACCCGGCTGTACACGACGCCACTGCTGCGGCTGCTCGAAGCGGTGCCCGAGGGCATCCACTCGCTCAGCCACGTCACAGGCGGCGGCATCGCCGCCAACCTCGCCCGCGTGCTGCCTCAGGGCAGCTGGGCCGAGGTCGACCGCTCCACGTGGTCGCCCAGCCCGGTGTTCCGCGTTCTTGCGGACGTCTCGGGCACCGCGCTCACCGACACCGAGGGCACATGGAACCTCGGCATCGGATTCCTCGCGGTCGTCGCCGACGCGCAGAAGGATGCCGCGATCGCGGCGATCCGCGCCGAGGGCATCGAGGCATGGCAGGTGGCCACCGTACACACCGGTGCGCGCCCCGCGGGGGACTTCGAAGTGGGCGCCAAGGGCGTCGACGGCGGCGCCGTGCGTCTCGTCGGCGCTTACGCCTGAGTCATCCAGACAGAACGGATCAGATAACAACCCATGTGCGGCATCGTCGGAATGGTGGCGGGCGGCCCCGTCAACCAGGACATCTACGACGCGCTCCTGCTCCTGCAGCATCGCGGGCAGGATGCCACGGGCATCGCCACGGCGGAGCCCAGCGGCGTCATGCACCTCGCCAAGGCCGAGGGGATGGTGCGCGAGGCCTTCCGCACCCGCGACATGCGCTCGCTGCTGGGGAACATCGGTCTCGGTCACGTGCGCTACGCCACCAAGGGCACCGCCTCCAGCGAGGAGGAGATGCAGCCGTTCTACGTGAACGCGCCCTACGGCATCGTGCTCATTCACAACGGCAACCTCACCAACACGCGTGAGCTGACCGCCGACATGGCGCAGCGCGACCGCCGGCATCTGAACTCGTCCAGCGACACCGAGCTCCTGCTGAACGTGCTCGCACACGAGCTGCAGACCTCCACGTCGTCGGTCGACCTCGACCCGGACCGCATCTTCGAGGCGGTCTCGCGCACGCACAGGCGCATCGAGGGCGCCTACGCGGTGATCGCGATCATCGCCGGATACGGTCTGCTGGCGTTCCGCGACCCCTTCGGCATCCGCCCGCTGATCCTCGGCCGCCGTCCCGCCGCCTCGGCTGGCGACGCCGACGAGTGGGTCGTGACCAGTGAGTCGCTCGTGCTCGAGAACGCCGACTACGAGATCGTGCGCGAGGTCGAGCCCGGTGAAGCCGTCTTCATCACGAACGACGGCGAACTGTTCACCCGTCAGTGCGCCGAGACGACCCAGCTCACGCCGTGCGCGTTCGAGTACGTCTATCTCGCCCGCCCCGACTCGGTGATGAACGGCGTCTCGGTGTACGAGTCGCGGCTGCGCATGGGAGACAAGCTCGCCGACACGATCGCCAAGCACGTGCCGCTCGAGGAGATCGACGTCGTCATGCCGATCCCGGACTCGTCGCGGCCGTCGGCCATGGAGGTCGCCCGCAAGCTCGGCAAGGAGTACCGCGAGGGCTTCTACAAGAACCGCTACGTCGGCCGCACGTTCATCATGCCCGGCCAGGCGGTGCGCAAGAAGAGCGTGCGTCAGAAGCTCAACGCGATGTCGGCGGAGTTCCGGGGCAAGAACGTCCTGCTGATCGACGACTCGATCGTGCGCGGCACGACCAGCAAGCAGATCATCCAGATGGCACGGGATGCCGGAGCGAAGTCCGTGATCTTCGCCTCCGCCGCGCCGCCCGTGCGGCATCCCCACGTGTACGGCATCAACATGCCGTCGCGCGCGGAGCTGATCGCCCACGACCGCACCATCCCGGAGATCGCCGAGGAGCTCGGCTGCGACCGCATCGTCTACCAGGAGGTCGACGACCTGAAGGCCGCGATCATCGAGGGCTCGGAGCTCACCGATCTCGACATGAGCTGCTTCGACGGGCGGTACATCACCGGCACCGTGACCGACGAATACCTCGACTGGGTGGAGAGGTCGCAGACGTCGTGAGACGCGAGGGCGCGCGACCGCTGTGGCGGGGGCGAGCGCTCGCGGTGCTCGGCATCCTGCTGTGCGCCTTCTCGCTGCGCTCGGCGGTGGCGTCGCTGTCACCGCTGATCGATCGCATCGGCGCGGACTTCCCCCTGTCTTCCGCCGTGATCGGCCTGATAGGCACGCTGCCGCCGGTGTGCTTCGCCGTGTTCGGGCTGCTCACCCCGACGCTCGAGCGCCGGCTCGGTCTCGAGCGGCTCACCGTCGTCGCGCTCGCCGCGATCGCCGTGGGGCTGCTGCTGCGCGGCGTCGTGGGGGAGTCGACCGGGCTGCTGCTGGCGACGGCGCTGGTGTTCGCCGGCGTCGGCATGGGCAACATCCTGCTGCCGCCGCTGGTCAAGCAGTACTTCCCCGACCGCATCGGCACCATGATGACGGTCTACACGACGGCCATGGCGTTCTCGACGTTCGTTCCGCCGCTGCTCGCGGTTCCGGTGGCGGATGCCGCCGGCTGGCGCTTCTCACTGGCGGTGTGGGCGGTCTTCGCCGTCGCCGGGGTCATTCCCTGGCTGCTGATGGTCGTGCGCACTTCCCCGTCGAACGCCTCGGCGAAGGATGCGCCCGGAAGCGACCGGGACGCGACGCCCCCGCGCGGAACAGACGAGCTGACGCGCGCGGCATCCGACTCACCGGACCTCGCCGCCACCGGCCCGATCGCCACCGCACCCGCGAACCGGCGCCTCTTCGCGCGGCTCGCGCGCATCCCTCTGGTGTGGGCGCTGTCGGTCACGTTCGGCACGTCGTCGACGATGGCGTACGTCTCGTTCGCGTGGCTGCCCGCGATCATGATCGACGTCGCCGGTGTCGACGCCGCCACCGCCGGGCTGCTGCTGTCGCTCTTCGGGTTCATCGGCCTGCCGGCGTCGCTGCTCGTGCCGGTGCTGGTGGTGCGCTTCCAGGCGACCCGGCCGCTGTTCCTGACCGGTGCTCTCGGTGGGGTGGCCGGCGTCGTCGGTCTGCTCCTCGCCCCGCTTCCCAGTCTGATCTGGCTGTGGGTCGTGCTGTTCGGCCTCGTCGGGGTGCTCTTCCCGCTGTCGCTCGTGCTGATCAGCATCCGCTCCCGCACGGCCGAGAGCGCGGTGCTGCTGTCGAGCTTCGTGCAGAGTGCGGGCTATGTGATGGCCGCCGTCTTCCCGGTGCTGTTCGGCGTGCTGCACGGTGCCACCGGCGGATGGACCGTGCCGCTGCTCGTCATCGCCGCGGTGCTGCTCGCCGCGATCCCCACCGGCATGATGGCGGGGCGCCGTCGCACCATCGAGGACGAATGGGAGCGCCGGCACGGCCGGTGGTGAGTCGGCCCCGCCTCACGGGCGGCGCAGTCCGATCGCGTCGCATCCGCGCGACTCTTCTGCGGGGAAGACGCCGAGGCGCCCATCGGCCAGCAGGCAGGTGAACAGCGGCGGGCTCGTACCCGCCGGTGTGGAGTCCGATTCGAGCAGTCCGATTCGCCAGACCGCCTCGCACTGCGCCTCGGCGAACGCCACGCGGGCCGCCATGTCCGGCAGCGCGGCGACCGTGCCGTCGATCGGTGCGGCGCCGACCTCGGCGGCGGGCGACTGCGCCGATGCCTCCTGATGGCAGAGCGACACCGACTTCTCGGTGCTGGTCGCCTGCGCGACCGCCAACGCACCCCCGGTGACCGCCACGCAGGCGACGGCGCCGCCGAGCGTGACCGCCAGGCGGTTGCGGCGTCGCCGATGGGCGTCTTCGGCGCGGATCCGCCGCTGGATCTCCCGCAGCAGCTCGTCGAGCCTGGCCTCCGTCATCAGTTCAACCATTCGCGCTCCCCCTCAACGTCGCGACGGCCCCGCGGGACCGACTCCGCGGTCGAAGAAGTGCAGGAAGCATACTCCGATCCGACGACCTCGTGTGACGCACGGCCTGCCGGTAGGAGCGACCCTCGACCAGGCAGAGCTCGACGATGCGGTGTTCGCGGGACGTCAGCCCTTCCAGGGCGGCGAGCAGCGCGCCGGAACGGCCGGTGAGCGCGCGCTCGGCATCCTCAGGGTTGGACGCGGGCGACGGTCCCCGACCGATGTCGATCTCGGCGGCCGCGTCCCTGGCGGCGGCGAGCATCCACGGCAGCGCGGACTCCGCGGGCATGCGCCGCACGGTCAGCTGTGACCATGCACGGACGAACACCTTCATGAAGATGTCCTCGGCTGCCGCCGGATCGGCGACGGTCGCCGAGATGTAGTCGTGCAGTGCATCCGCGTGACGGCGCAGCAGCACGACCAAGGCGTCCGACGCCGGGTCCCGCATCGATGCGACGAGGGCCCTGTCCGACGGCCCCCTGCTGCTCGACGGGAATCCCATGCGACCATTGTCGCCTGTCCCGGCGCCGGCCGCACTGCCCTCGTCGCGAGGTTTCCTCTAGCATGCCGAGTACGACGTCCGCCCGACCCCGGTGACGACCCGTGTCCCGGCGCACGGATGCGATTCGAGGGAGAAGAACATGATCCGAAGCCTGTCACGCCGTCTGATGCTTCCTGCCGCGCTGGGTGCGGTGCTCGCCGTGGTCGCGGCTGCTCCGGCGACCGCCGCGCCGGCGACCTCCGCCTCGGCCTCAGCCCCGTCGCGCGGCGCGGATGCCGGTGCCGATGCGCTGACCGCGAGCTACGGCGAAGGCGACCACTGCTCGGTGAACCTGGACAGCGGCGTGCGGGTGTGCGCCGCCAGCCCGTCCGCCCTGGCGGACGCGGTCTATGAGACCACCGGACAGGTGCTCGTGTATGACGCGGCGAAGACGACCGAATCCACGAGGAGCATGCGGGTGGCTGCGGCCGCCGCGACCTACGCCCTCGGCACGATCTACTCGTACCCGAACTACGGTGGCCGTTCGTACACGGCGACGTCGAGCTACTCGTGCACCCAGGGGCTCGCCTTCACGTTCTCGAACCTCGGCTCCATCGGCTGGAACGACGACATCGACTCGTTCAAGAGCTACTCCGGCTGCAAGACGAAGCTGTGGGAGCACCCCGGTTTCTCCGGCGCGACCTACGGCTACTACAGCTACGACAACGACCTCGGCTCGTGGCGCAACCGCGCCTCGGCCATCCGCTGGGACTGAGAGGCGGCGACGCGGCCGCCTCGGCCATCCGGGCGGCCGTGATGGATACCCGTGCAGCGGCAGTCAACGACGAAACCCTGGTCGACACAGCGGATGCTGCGTCGACCAGGGTGTCGTGCGGAGGAGGGGAGGTCAGGCTCGCTCGAGCTCGTCCTCATCCTCGTCTTCGTACTGATCGGCCCACTTGTCGACGTACTGGTCGCCATCGGTGTCGGGGTGCCCGAGCTCGCGCTCAAGTGCCGAATAGTTCACCTCAGGACTGTACGCCTTGAGTTCGCGGGCGATCTTGGTGTGCTTCGCCTTCTGACGGCCACGGCCCATGCGCGAGACCCCCTTTTACGAGTTCAGCAGCGGGCTGTGCGAAGCCCGATGACATTCACGGCACCGGCGCGAGGCCGGTAAGAGTAGCATTCAGGATACCACGCACGCCACGACCTGAGGCCGCGCGCACGGCCGGTGAGGGGGAACGATCGCCATGACGGATTCCACGCCCGCAGCATCCGACGAAGCCGCTCAGAACGCCGCCCTGCAGAAGGCCGTGATCGTCGGCATGCAGCCCGGTCAGCCTGGACACGTGCTCGATGAGGCCGTGCGGTACGCGAAGCTGCTCGACGTGCCGCTCGTCGTGGTGCACGTCGACGTGACGCGCTTCGTCACCTACGAGGATCCGGACGGGTATGTCCACTCCGCTCCCATCGACCTGAACCTCGAGGCCGGCGCCGCGGAGTTCGAAGAGGTGCAGCGTGAAGCATCCGCCGTGCTGGCCGAGGCGGGCATCACCTGGACCGCCCGTCAGCTCGTCGGCGATCCGGCGCTCGCAATCAAGCAGCTCGCCAACAGGCTCGACGCGCAGCTGATCGTGATCGGCACCCGCAAGCGCGGAATCGGCGAGTCGATCCGCGAGTTCTTCACCGGCTCGGTCGCGGCCCGCCTGGCGCACCGCCAGCATCGGTCGATCCTCGTGGTGCCGCAGGGCGAGCAGGTGCCGGACGAGCAGAAGGACATCTGGACGGAGTAGCGGGCGCACCCGCGCTTCGCGCCATTCGTCGCCTTTTCTCGACGTCGAGAGCGCATCCGCGCCGTCGAGCGACAGGAGCGGCGCCTCCTGCGCACGCCTCGGGATCTCCGCTGCGCGCTGCGCGCATCCGGAAGAAAGTGCTTGCCCCCTCAGATAGTTACCGCTAACGTCGGGAACCGTTAGCGCTAACCAAGCGCATTCATCACGTGTACGAGGAGGTGCGCGCCGGGCATGGACGCCTGTGTCAGACCGTCCCGCTCCCGTTCCGGCGGCGTTCGCCCCGGATGCGGCGGAAGACGCCTCCCTCATCATGACGACGTGACGAACGGATGAAGGGAATGCGATGAACGAACAAGCGACCATCAGCAGACGAGGCGTGCTCGCCGGAGGGGCGGTGCTCGGCGGCATGGTCATGGCGACCGCGCTGGCCGGCGGAGCCCGGCCGGCCGCCGCAGCGATGAGCACGCAGGCCGGAGCGGCGTTCCGGACCGCCGGCGCAGTGCAGCCCCGAGCGCTCGTCCGCGCCGCCGCGACGGAGGTGTACCCGGCGAGCTGGAAGGTGACGCCCTTCCCGCTCAGCTCGGTCACGCTCGGCAAGAGCGTCTTCAGCAGGGGTGCCGACCAGGCGCTGGTGCTGTACCGCGCGGCATCCGTCGACAGCCTGCTGGCGGTCTTCCGTCGCAACGCCGGGCTCAGCACCAACGGCGCGAACCCACCAGGCGGATGGGAGGAGTACGGTCCCAACCCGGATGCGCAGCGGTGGGGTCCGGCGGAGTACACGCGCGGGCAGAACACGGCGGGAGCGGGTGGCTGCCTGCGCGGTCACTACGGCGGGCACTTCCTCAGCGGACTCGCCATGGCATACGCATCCACGGGTGAGCAGGCCCTCCTCGACAAGGTGAACGCCTTCGTCGCGGGCCTCGAGGAGTGCCGGGCGGCGCTCGCCGCGCAGACGCGCGACGGTGCGCCGAGGTACTCGCATCCCGGCTTCCTCTCCGCATACGGCGAGTGGCAGTTCTCGGCCCTCGAGGAATACGCCCCGTACGGCGAGATCTGGGCGCCCTACTACACGCTGCACAAGATCCTCGCGGGGCTGCTCGACGCGCACGCGTACACGGGCAGCGAGCTCGCACTGCAGCTGGCTGAGGGCATCGGCCATTGGGTGCACAGCCGCCTTTCGAAGTGCACGCCCGAGCAGCTCCAGCGCATGTGGTCGATGTACATCGCCGGGGAGTACGGCGGCATGAACGAAGTCCTGATCGACCTCTACTGGCGTTCGGGCGACGCGAACCGCGAGGAGTTCCTCGCGGCGGCGCAGCTGTTCACGCTGAACACCCTCGTCGAGGCGACGTCCACGGGCAAGGACATCCTCGACGGCAAGCACGCCAACCAGCACATCCCGATGTTCTCGGGCTACGTCAAGCTCTACAACGAGACCGGCGACGAGCGCTACCTGAAGGCGGGCAAGGGTCTGTTCGATCAGGTCGTCCCCGGCCGCATGTACGCGCACGGCGGCAGCGGCGAAGGCGAGCTGTGGGGACCGGCGGGTGTCGTGGCCGGTGACATCGGCCCGCGCAACGCCGAGTCCTGCGCCGCTTACAACATGCTCAAGGTGTCGCGGTTCCTGTTCTTCAACGAGCAGGACCCGAAGTACATGGACTACTACGAGCGGACGCTGCTGAACCACATCCTGGGTGGGCGACGCAACGCCGAATCGACAAAGGGCCCCGAGAACCTGTACATGTTCCCGGTCAACCCCGGCGCCCGCAAGGAGTATGGCAACGGCAACATCGGCACCTGCTGCGGCGGCACCGCGCTCGAGAGCCACGCCAAGTACCAGGACTCGATCTACTTCCGCGCGAAGGACGAGTCGGCGCTGTACGTCAACCTGTACATCGCGTCGACGCTGGACTGGGAGGAGACCGGCCTCGTGCTGGAGCAGACCTCTTCCTACCCGGAGTCCGAGGTCTCGACGCTGCGCATCGCGGCAGCGCCGTCGGCGAAGCTCGACATCCATCTGCGTGTGCCCGCATGGGTGACCGCTCCGGTGACGATCTCGGTCAACGGCGACGTGGCGGACATCGAGGCGAAGCCCGGCACCTACGCAGTGCTGTCCAGGGACTGGCGTGCGGATGACGAGATCACCGTGCGCATCCCGCTCACACTGCGTGCCGAGCCGACCGTGGACCGCCCGGACATCCAGAGCCTGGCGTACGGGCCCACGGTGCTCACGGCGATCGACTCGTCGTCGAAGTACCTGCGGCTCTCCTTCTCGGACAAGCTGACGCTCGACGGGACGATCTCGCGCGGAGTCGAGCGCGGTGAGCGCAACGTCTTCGAGATCGACGGGCGCCGCTTCGAGCCGGCGTACAACGGCAACGACGTGAAGTACCACATGTACTTCCAGCGCGCCGAGCCCACCGTGGCGTTCGCCGGCAAGGACAGCAAGGTCGCCAACCCGTCGCGCAGCGGCGGCACGACCCTGCTCGACGACATCTGGGAGTCGGCGCCGTTCTCGAGCCGCGACGCATTCCTCGCCCGGGTGCGCGACGTGACGTCGGACTACGTCGAGGCCGGACTGCTCACCACCCGAAACCGGCAGCGGATCCTGCTCGCTGCAGGACGCGCCCCCATCGATGCTGCGAACTGAAAGGCAGAAAGTGAACCTGAACCACCGGATATCCTCGCGCAGACGCGGGCGCGCGATCGGGTCCGCACTGGCGGCGCTGGCCCTGCTCAGCGGCGGCATCGTCGCCACGCAGGCCGTGGCCGCCGATGACGAGAACGTGGCGCTGGCCACCACCGAGAATGCACCCGACGTCGAGGTCAGCTACGTGCCCGGCTGGAACTCCGCCGCGGCCCTGAACGACGGCGACAACGCCGCGACCGACAACCTCAGCAAGATGTGGGGCACCTGGGGTGCGCCGGGCGGCACCACCGAGGACACGGCGACCTACACCTGGGAGACCCCGGTCACCGTCTCGTCGTCGGCCCTGTACCTCTGGCAGAACTTCGGCACCGGCGACGGCGGTGTGCGTCTTCCGGAGTCGTGGAACCTGCAGTACCAGAACGAGGACGGCGAATGGCGGCCGGTGGCCGGCGACGAGCTGTCGTACCCGTTGCCCGACTTCGACCCTGAGAATCCCGTCGGGTCCTTCCCTGCGGTGACAGCGACGTTCGACTCCGTGACGACGACGGCGATGCGACTCACGGTCGTCCGTTCCGTGCACGACGGCAGCCCGTCGGCGACCAGCGTCATCGAGTGGGAGGTGTGGGGAAGAACCGCGCCGGAGGAGCCTGAGGAACCGGAGAACCCGGACGACTTCATCCTCTCCGAAGAGGTGTCGGCGCGCACGACGACGGGCGCGGCGCCGCGCCTGCCCGAGGAGGTCTGGCTGATCGACGAGAACGGCCCGCTGCACTACGAGGCCGTCACGTGGGATGCCGTGCCGGCGGAGCAGTACGGCGAGCCGGGCTCGTTCACCGTCTCCGGCAGCGTCACGGGCTACCCGAACCAGTCGGTGTCCGCGACCGTGTACGTGGCGGACGCTCTGTCGGATGCGATCGAAGAGGTCGAGTACGCCTCGAGCATCACCACGCCCGGGGTCGCGCCGGTGCTGCCGAAGACGGTCGTCGCGCACTATGACGACGGCACGGCGAGCAGCGAGGTCCCGGTCGAATGGGACTCGATCGATCCGGCGGCATACGCCGATGTCGACGCCATCTTCGACGTGAGCGGCGACGTGACCGGCCATCCGGACGGTGCGATCGCGACCGTCTTCGTCGTCGAGCCCGTCGTGCAGACCGAGCCGATCGTCTCCATCGCGTTCGACGAGGCGCCGCAGGGATCCGGCTGGTACACGGTCGCCCCCGTCGCCGAGGTCACCGCACAGCCGACGGCCTCGCCGATCGAGCGGGTCGAGATCAGCACGGACGGAGGCGCGACCTGGTCCGCCTACGAGGGTCCGTTCACGGTCACCCAGCAGGGTGACGTCACGGTGATGGCTCGCGCCCAGGCGACAGACGGCGCCACCGGTGCAGCGGAGGCCGCCGTGCGCGTCGACACCGCTGCGCCCGTCACGAAGATCGATGTGACGCGCACCGACGGGACGTCGGCGCTGGTGACGCTCACTCCGACCGACGCCGAGCCGGGGTCAGGCGTGTCGCGCACGATGTGGTCCGACGGACCCGACGAATCGCCGACGGGCGGGGCGAACAACATGTACGCCACGTACGAGGAGCCGTTCTCGGTGCAGCTGACGGCCGAGCCGCGGTATGTGCACGTGCGTTCGCAGGACGCCGCCGGCAACGAGGAGGAGACGCAGACGGTTCTGCTCCCCGCCGTCGAGCAGGCGGTGCCGGATGCTCCGGAGGCGCCCGTCGCCGAGGTCGACGGTCACCGCGTGACCGTCGAGTGGGAGGCGCCGGAGTCGTCGGCTCCGCTCACCGGCTACACCGTGTTCCTCGTTCCCGAGGCGGGTCTCGCCGGAGCTGTTCCCGGTCAGGGTGACCTGACCGAGATCTCGATGACCACGGACGCGGACACCCTGTCGGCGACGTTCGAGGACGTGCCCGACGGAATCTGGCGGGCGGTCGTCGTCGCGACCAGCGCGGTCGGAGATTCGGAGCGCTCGCCGGCATCCGCCGCCGTGGCGGTCGGCGACGTGGCGCTGCCCGGTGGTGACGGTGATGACGGCGACGGCGGCACCGACGCCGGCGAGGACGGAGATGCCGGAGGTGACGACCTCGCCGTGACCGGTGGGGGGATCGCCGGTGGCGTGATCCTCACCGGCCTGGCCCTGCTCGCGGCGGGCGGTCTGCTCTCCGCGCGCAGGAAGCGCTTCGAGCAGACGGTCGAGTAAGGTCCGCTGCGCGAAGGCGGGGGTGCGAGACGGACAAGCGTCTCGCACCCCCGTCCCGCGTCATGGAGGACGCTATTCTCAAGTTGTTAACGGTCACAAGCGATGGGGAGGGCCAATGAGCAACGACTCTGCAGCGGTGCGCAGGCCGAGCATCTACGACGTCGCCGACCGTGCCGGTGTCTCGCACATGACGGTCTCGCGGGTGCTCAACGGCCACCCGAACATCCGCGAGTCGACCCGTCGCCGCGTGATGGATGCGATCGACGAGATGAACTACACGCGCAGCTCGATCGCCAGGGCCCTCGCGACGAACCGCACGATGCGCATCGGCGTGCTCGTCGACG
The DNA here is from genome assembly GCF_042723855.1 of Microbacterium sp. NPDC058345. NCBI lineage: Bacteria > Bacillati > Actinomycetota > Actinomycetes > Micrococcales > Microbacteriaceae > Microbacterium > Microbacterium sp. NPDC058345. The sequence continues at coordinate 814,840 of NZ_JBHXIG010000001.1, read as the reverse complement.
GCCCCGGTCAGTACGGGCCGAACAGTGCGCTCCGAGCGCTGGAGACGGCCGCCCGCGAGCGGGGCTATGCGGTCAGCGCCTTCTCGGTCGCCGACGACGAGCGTCAGGGCATCGACACCGGCGTGCTGGATCTGGTCACTCAGGGAGTGGATGCGCTCTGCGTGATCGCACCGCGATCCTCGTCGCTCGCCCTTCTGCGACAGCAGTCGACCGGGGTGCCGATCCTGCTCGTCAAGGAGGAGCCGGATGCGGGGATGCACACGGCCGCCGTCGATCAGCGCGCCGGTGCCGAGGCGGCGGTGCGGCACCTCATCGATCTGGGCCACCGCGAGATCCTGCACCTCGCTGGACCTCTCGACTGGTTCGACGCGCGTGCCCGTGCCGAAGCGTGGCGGAACTGCCTGGAGCACGCCGGGCTGCCCGTGCGCGAACCGGAGATCGGGGATTGGTCGTCGGACTCCGGCTACGAGTTCGGTCGCACCTACGACTTCGGCGCCGCGACGGCGGTGTTCGTGTCGAACGATCAGATGGCCCTCGGCGTGATCCACGGGCTGATCGAGAGCGGCCGACGTGTCCCCGACGACCTGAGCGTCGTCGGGTTCGACGATCTGCCGGACGCGCGGCACTTCCTGCCGCCCCTGACCACCGTGCGACAGGACTTCACGGAGCTCGGACGCCGGGTGATGGAGGCGCTGCTCGCCGCGATCGCGGGCGACGACGGAACGGAGCGCGAGCTCATCAGGCCGGCGCTCGTCGTCCGATCGTCGACCGCCGCGCCGCGTTCGCGGTAACAACCGCGTAACGAGAACGGATCCGTATTTGCAATCCAAATTGTTACCGCGCACAATTGTGGAGCACCCGCACCACAACGACGTTCACGTCCACGGAGGACATGCACGACCCGGCGGCGTAGAGCCGGCGGAACTCAAGGAGGAGAAATGGCAACTTCCCAGCGACTGCTCGGGACGATCGGTCTCATCGGCGCCGGCGCGCTCGCGCTGGGTCTCACCGGCTGCAGCGGCAACAGCGGCGACGGCGCGGCGGCAGGCGACGGCGATGAGCTCGTCACCGTCGGTTTCGTCGCCGTCGGGCCCGAGGGCGGATGGCGCCAGGCCAACGAGCAGAACATCCAGGACACGTTCACCAAGGACGCCGGCTTCGAGCTGAAGTACGCTCCCGCAGCGAACCTCGACCAGAAGTCGCAGATCGACAGCTTCACGTCGTTCGTCGACGAGGGCGTGGATGTCATCCTGCTCTCGGCCACCGAGGCCACCGGCTGGGAGGACTCGCTCGAGCGGGCGCAGGAGGCTGAGATCCCGGTCATCCTCCTCGACCGCGGCATCGAACCCGAGGACACCAGCCTCTACGTCACCCGCATCGCACCCGACAACGTCGAGGTGGCGAAGGAGGTCGGCGAGTGGGCGGCCACGACCTTCCCCGACGGCGGCAACTACATCGTCCTCGAGGGTCCGGCCGGTGTCGGCGTCGTGAACGAGCGCAACAAGGGCTTCGAAGAGGGTCTGAGCGGCTCCTCGCTCGTCAAGGTCGATGCGCAGACCGCGAACTGGTCGACCGAAGAGGGCAAGAGCGTCACCGAGACGCTGCTCAAGTCGAACGACAACGACATCCAGTTCATCTTCGCCCAGAACGACGAGATGGGCCTCGGTGCCGCGCAGGCCGTCGAGGAGGCCGGTCTCACGGTCGGCGACGACGTGAAGATCGCCACCATCGACGGAACCAAGAACGCCATCCAAGCGCTCGCGGACGGCAAGCTCAGCTACGTGCACGAGTACAACCCGCTGTTCGGCGAGACGGCACTCGACGTCGTGGAGAAGGCCCTGGACGGCGAGTCGGTCGAACCGTACATCGTCGTTCCGAGCGAGGCGTTCGACTCGTCCGAGGCTGCACAGGCCGTGCTCGCCGACCGCAAGTACTGATCGGATCCTCGATCACCGGATGACCGTATCCGGCACCCGCCCGGGCGGCGCAGGCAGCGCCGCGCCGCCCGGGCATCCTCGTCTCGCGGTGGCGCAGGCAGTGCCGAGCCACTGGGGCGAACTCCTCCCCGAGACCGAAAGACAACGATGAACGAAGAACTGCCCATCGTCCAGATGCGGGGTATCTCGATCGAGTTTCCCGGCGTGAAAGCGCTCGACGGTGTCGACTTCCGCCTCTTCCAGGGAGAAGTGCACGCCCTGATGGGCGAGAACGGCGCCGGTAAGTCGACTCTCATCAAGGCGCTCACCGGTGTCTACGGCATCGACGCGGGTTCCATCCTCGTCGCCGGACAGGAGCGCAGCTTCAGCGGCACCCGCGACGCGCAGTCCGCCGGCATCTCCACGGTGTACCAGGAGGTCAACCTGGTCACCAACCTTTCCATCGGCGAGAACGTCATGCTCGGCCATGAGGTCCGGGGCCCCTTCGGCATCAACTGGCGGGCCACACACAGGGCGGCCACCGAGGCGCTCGCGAGGCTCGGACTCGAGCACCTCGACACGCACCGGCCGCTCGCCAGTCTCTCCATCGCCATGCAGCAGCTGGTCGCCATCAGTCGCGCCATGGCCATCAAGGCCAAGGTGCTCATCCTCGACGAGCCGACCTCCAGCCTCGATGCCGCTGAGGTCGAGGGGCTCTTCCGGGTCATGCGGACGCTGCGCGACCAGGGCGTCGCGATCCTCTTCGTCTCCCACTTCCTCGACCAGATCTACGCGATCAGCGACCGGCTCACCGTGCTGCGCAACGGTCAGTACGTCGGCGAGTACCTGACCCGCGACCTCGATCGCCATGCCCTCATCTCGAAGATGATCGGCAAGGACCTCGACGCGCTCTCCGCCCTCGGGGGTAACCGCCGCACGGAGGCGCGCGCCGCCGGCGAGCAGCCCGTCATCTCCGCGAAGCGCGTCGCGCGCCGCGGATCCGTGCAGCCCACCGATCTCGACATCCACGAGGGTGAAGTGGTCGGCTTCGCCGGGCTGCTCGGCTCCGGCCGCACCGAGCTGGCGCGTCTGCTGTATGGCGCCGACCGCGCCGACGGCGGTTCGATCGAGATCAAGGGGCGCAAGGCCGACATCAAGTCCCCCGCCGACGCTCTCGGCAAGCACATCGCGTTCTCGACCGAGAACCGCCGCGACGAGGGCATCATCGCCGATCTGTCCGTCCGCGAGAACATGATCCTCGCCCTGCAGGCGGAGCGCGGCTGGGCTCGTCCGATCCCGAAGAGGGAGCAGGACGAGATCGTCGACAAATACATCGCCGAGCTCAATGTCCGCCCGGCCGACCCGAACCGGCCGATCAAGAACCTCTCCGGCGGCAACCAGCAGAAGGTGCTGCTCGGCCGGTGGCTGGCCACGAAACCCGAGCTGCTGATCCTCGACGAGCCCACCCGCGGAATCGACGTCGGCGCCAAGGCCGACATCCAGGAAGCGGTCGCCCAGCTCGCCGAGGACGGCATGTCGGTGGTGTTCATCTCATCCGAGCTGGAGGAGGTCGTGCGCCTCTCCGAGCGCATCGTCGTGCTCAAGGACCACCAGAAGATCGGTGAGATCCAGAACGGCGCCGGCGTCACCGCCCAGTCGGTGGTCGATGTGATCGCCGCGCACGGCGTCGAGCACGCCGCCGAGAACCTCGAGGTGACCGAAGGCGGCGAGCCCGAAGCCTCGCCCGCGGTCATCGCAGCAGACGCCGACGAGCACATCGCGGCAGAGAAGGAGACGCGATGAGCGCCGCGGCAGCCACTCGCACGAGCTGGTGGCGGGAGGTGGTCCGCAAACCCTGGTTCTGGGGTATCGTCGCCCTCGTCGCGCTGCTCGCCCTGAACGTGCTGAAGGACCCCGGCTACCTGGGCATCACCATCAACCCCGGCAACGGCCACCTCGTGGGCAACCTCATCGACATCCTGCGAGCTGCCGCACCGATCATGATGATCGCGCTGGGCATGTCGCTCGTCATCGCGACGGCCGGCATCGACCTGTCGGTGGGATCGCTCATGGCTGTCGCGGGCGCTGTCTCGATGGAGTTCCTCCAGGCGGCCGGGGATTCGAGCTCGCTCGGCGTCGCCCTGGCCGCCGTCGGGCTTGCGCTGCTCGTGACCGGAGTCCTCGGCGCCGTCAACGGCGTGCTGGTGGCGTACGTCGGTCTGCAGCCGTTCATCGCCACGCTCGTGCTCATGCTCGCCGGCCGCGGCATCGCCAAGGTGATCACCGGCGGCCAGAACACCGCGGCATCCAATGAGCCGTTCCGCTGGATCGCCAACGGCTACATCATCGGCATCCCCGTGGTGTTCCTTTTCGCCGTCCTGATCGTGGTGCTCGTCGCCGCCGTCGTGCGGCGCAGCGCTCTGGGCCTCATGATCGAGGCGATCGGCATCAACCCGAAGGCCAGCCGCATGGCCGGCATCAAGCCCAAGGGGCTGCTGCTGACCACGTACATCCTCGGCGGGATCCTCGCCGGAGTCGCCGGCATCCTCTCCGTCGGCACGGTGATGACGGTCGACATCTCCCGCACGGGGTACCAGCTCGAGCTCGACGCGATTCTCGCCGTCGTCATCGGCGGCGCCTCGCTCGCCGGAGGCAAGTTCTCGCTCAGCGGCGCGTTCGTCGGCGCCCTGCTGATCGCGACGCTCGACAAGACGGTGGTCTTCCTGGGCATCTCCTCCTCCGCCACACCGGCCTTCAAGGCCATCGTGATCGTCGTGCTGTGCCTGCTGCAGTCCGACCGCGTGCGCGGGTGGTTCGTCCGCCGCAGGAAGGCGCAGCATCCCGTGCCGTCAGCACAAGCACCGAAAGAGGAGGTGACGGCATGACCGCGCTCACCGAGGCACCGCGCCGCACGGGGGCAGGCGCAGGCATCCTGTCCCGTGTCCGACGACTCGTCTCGGCGAACCCGTCGGCCCTGCCGACCGTCGCCGCCGTCGTCATCCTCGTCGGAATGGTCGTCTACGGCGAAGTCGCCTACGGTCGCATCGTTCAGGCGAACACGCTGTCGAACCTGCTCATCAACAACACGCACCTGATCGTGCTGGCCGTCGCGCTGACGTTCGTCATCATCACCGGCGGGATCGACCTGTCCGTCGGTTCGATCGTCGCCTTCTCCTCGGTCGCGGGGGTCATGCTGTCCAACGCGGGCTGGCATCCGATCGCCGTGCTCATCGTGATGATCGGCTCCGGTGCGCTGTTCGGACTCGTGTCCGGCATCCTGATCCGCTACTTCAACGTGCAGCCGTTCATCGCGACGCTCGCGATGATGTTCCTCGGTCGCGGACTGGCCTCGCTGCTGAGCACGGTGCCGGAGCGCCTGGGCGAGGACTCGCCGCTCCGCTGGATCGGCGATCAGGTCAAGGTCGTCGACGGCCCGAAGGTCAACGACCTGGTGATCACCCCCGCTGTCGTCGTCGCGATCGTCGTCGTGCTCGTCGCCTTCTTCATCCTGCACCGCACACGCACCGGCCGTACCGTGTACGCGATCGGCGGATCCGAGAGCTCGGCGGCGCTGATGGGCCTGAACGTGAAGAACACCAAGGTGCTCGTGTACGTCATCAGCGGCACGCTCGCGGGCCTGGCGGCGGTGCTCTACACCTCGCGACTCGGCACGGCGCAGAACATCACCGGTGTCGGCTGGGAGCTCGACGCGATCGCCGCGGCCGTCATCGGCGGCACCGTGCTCACCGGCGCGTACGGCTACGTGCTCGGCTCGGTCGTCGGCGCGCTGGTGCTCGGCCTTATGAACGTGCTCATCACCCGCGACGGCAAGATCCCGCCCGAGATGACGACGATCATCACCGGCGGAATCCTGTTGATCTTCGTGCTGCTGCAGCGCGCCGTCACCCGCAAGAAGGAATAGCCGATGAGCACCGCCCCTTTCCCGGCCGAGATCGATGAGGCGATCGCCGCCGTCCGCGCCGATGTGGCCCGCCTGCACGCCGAGCTGGTCCGCTACGGGCTCGTCGTCTGGACCGGCGGCAACGTGTCGGGTCGCGTCCCCGGCGCCGACCTCTTCGTCATCAAACCGTCCGGCGTCTCGTACGACGACCTGAGTCCCGAGAACATGATCCTCTGCGACCTGCACGGCAACGTCATCCCGGGCACCCCGGGCAGCGACCGCTCGCCCTCCAGCGACACGGCGGCGCACGCCTATGTGTACCGCCACATGCCGTGGGTCGGCGGCGTCGTGCACACGCATTCGACCTACGCCGTCGCCTGGGCGGCGCGCGGTGAGGAGATCCCGTGCGTGATCACGGCGATGGCCGACGAGTTCGGCGGGCCGATCCCGGTCGGACCGTTCGCGATCATCGGCGACGACTCGATCGGCCGGGGGATCGTGCAGACCCTCGACGGCCACCGGTCGCGAGCGGTGCTGATGCAGAATCACGGTCCCTTCACGATCGGCGTGGACGCCAAGGACGCGGTGAAGGCGGCGGTCATGGTCGAGGATGTCGCCCGCACCGTGCAGATCGCGCGTGACTCCGGCGAGCTCATCCCGATCCCGCAGCAGGCGATCGACAGCCTGTACGCCCGGTACCAGAACGTCTACGGGCAGAACTCGGACGTCCGCCGGTGAGCGCGCGCGAACAGATTCTCGCCGGACGCACCGCGCTGGGCATCGAGCTGGGGTCGACCCGCATCAAAGCCTGCCTGATCGGCGAGGACGCGACGACCGTGCTGGCGACAGGTTCGCACGACTGGGAGAACCGCCTCGAGGACGGTCACTGGACGTACGCGCTCGACGACGTCGAGCGTGGTCTGCAGGCGGCGTACGCCGAGGTCGTCGCCGACGTGCACGACCGGTACGGCGTGCGCCCGCAGACGTTCGGGGCCCTCGGCGTCTCGGCGATGATGCACGGCTACCTGGCGTTCGACGAGTCCGGCAAGCTCCTCGTGCCGTTCCGCACCTGGCGCGACACGACCACGGGCGCCGCTGCCGACGAACTCACCGAGCTGCTCGGCGTGAACATCCCGCTGCGCTGGTCGATCGCGCACCTGCACCAGGCCGTCATCGACGCCGAGCCGCACGTGCGGCAGGTGGCGTCGCTCACGACGCTCGCCGGCTATGTGCACTGGCGCCTCACCGGCCGCAGGGTGCTCGGTGTGGGCGACGCGTCCGGCATGTTCCCGATCGACTCGGCCACGGGCGACTATGACGCCAGGATGCTGGATGCGTACGACGCCCATGCGGGCGATCGCCTGTCGGCATCCGTGCGCGACCTTCTTCCGGAGGTGCTCCCCGCGGGAGCACCCGCCGGTGAGCTGACCGTCGACGGCGCCGCCTTCCTCGACCCGGCCGGGGGGCTGCGCCCCGGTGTTCCGCTGTGCCCGCCGGAGGGCGATGCGGGCACCGGCATGGTGGCGACCAACTCGGTCGCGCCCCGCACCGGCAACATCAGCGCGGGCACGAGCATCTTCGCCATGGTCGTGCTCGAGAACGCCCTCGCCGAGGTGCACCACGAGATCGACCTGGTGACGACGCCCGCCGGCGACCCCGTCGCGATGGTGCACTGCAACAACGGCGCCAGCGAGCTCGCGGCGTGGACCGGCCTGTTCCGCCGCTTCGCGGAAGCCGCCGGGCATCCGGTCGGTCCGGATACCGCCTTCGAGACGCTGTTCGGCGAGGCGCTGGCCGGAGAGCCGGATGCCGGTGGGCTGGTGGCGTTCAACCACCTTGCCGGCGAGCCGATCGCCGGGTTGACGGCGGGCCGGCCGCTGTTCGTGCGCACCCCCGACAGCGAATTCTCGCTCGCGAACTTCATGCGCGCGCAACTGTACGGCGTGTTCGGCACGCTCGCACTCGGCATGCAGGTGCTCGAACGCGAGGGCGTCGCACTCGACCGCATGTTCGCGCACGGCGGCATGTTCCGCACCGCGGGCGTTGCGCAGCGGTTCCTGGCGGCTGCGCTGCGCGCGCCCGTCGCGGTCGGGGACCTCGCCGCCGAAGGCGGCGCGTGGGGCATCGCCGTGCTCGCCTCCTACCTCCGGCATGCCGGCGAGAGTGGGCTGGCCGAGTATCTCGATCGGCACGTCTTCGCCGCAGCATCCCTCTCGGTGACGGACCCTCTCGCCGAGGACGTGACCGGCTTCATCGCCTATCTCGATCGCTACCGGGCCGCTCTCGCCGTCGAGGCGGCGGCCGTGGAAGCACTCTGACGCTTCGCGCGGCGCCGCGCTCCCGTTCCCTGAAAGGACCATCCATGACCCGCACCCCGCTCACCACCTCCCTCGACGGCTACGAGGTCTGGTTCCTCACCGGCAGTCAGCACCTGTACGGACCGGAGACGCTCGCACAGGTCGCGGACCAGTCGCGCGCGATCGCGGAGACGCTGGGCGCCGCGGACGAGATCCCCGTCCGGATCGTCTGGAAGCCCGTGCTCACCGACGCGGATGCCATCCGCCGCACGGCCATGGCGGCCAACGCCGACGATTCGGTGATCGGCCTCATCGCGTGGATGCACACGTTCAGCCCGGCGAAGATGTGGATCGCCGGCCTCGACGCGCTGCAGAAGCCGCTGGCGCATCTGCACACGCAGGCGAACGTCGAGCTGCCGTGGGCGGACATCGACTTCGACTTCATGAACCTCAACCAGGCCGCACACGGCGATCGGGAGTTCGGGTACATCCAGACCCGTCTCGGCGTGCCCCGCAAGACCATCGTGGGCCACGCCTCCGACCCGCGGGTGCGGCAGGAGCTGGGCACCTGGCAGCGTGCCGCCGCCGGCTTCGCGGCCTCGCGATCGCTCAAGCTGGCCCGGTTCGGTGACAACATGCGCTTCGTCGCGGTCACCGAGGGTGACAAGACCGAGGCCGAGCTGCGTTTCGGCATGCAGGTGAACACGTGGGGAGTCAACGAGCTGGCTGCGGCCGTGGAGGCGGCGGCGGATGCCGACGTCGACGCGCTCGTCGCCGAGTACGAGGAGCTCTACGACGTCGACCCGGTGCTGCGCAGGGGCGGGGAGCGCCACCAGTCTCTGCGAGACGGCGCGGCGATCGAGATCGGTCTGCGGTCGTTCCTGGAGGAGGGCGGCTTCGGCGCCTTCACGACCTCGTTCGAGGACCTCGGTGCACTGAAGCAGCTGCCGGGCCTCGCGGTTCAGCGGCTGATGGCGGAGGGCTACGGCTTCGGCGCCGAGGGCGACTGGAAGACGGCCGCCCTCGTGCGGATCGCCAACGTCATGGGGGCCGGTCTGCCCGGTGGCGCGAGCCTGATGGAGGACTACACCTACGACATGACACCCGGCGACGAGCTGATCCTCGGCGCGCACATGCTCGAGGTCTCGCCGTCGCTGAGCACGCGGAAGCCGACTCTGGAGATCCACCCGCTGGGCATCGGCGGCAAGGACGACCCGGTGCGCCTCGTCTTCACCGCCGACCCCGGCCCCGCCGTGGTGGTCGCGCTGAGCGACATGCGCGACCGATTCCGCCTCACCGCGAACGTCGTCGAGAACGTCGAGCCGCGCGCCGCGCTGCCGAAGCTGCCGGTGGGACGCGCGGTGTGGAAGCCCGCACCCGATTTCAACACCAGCGCCGCCGCGTGGCTCACCGCCGGCGCGGCGCACCACACGGTCATGTCGACCGCCGTCGGCATCGAGGCTTTCCGAGACTTCGCAGAGATGACAGGCATCGAGCTGCTGGTGATCGACGAGGGCACCACCCTGCCCGAGTTCCAGAAGCAGGTGCGCTGGAACCAGGCGTACTATCGCCTCGCGCAGGGCCTGTGATGACGCCTCGGTCCGGCAGGCAGCTGCACATCGCGGCATCCGGATACCGGGCGACGATCGCGAGCATCGGTGCATCCCTGCGCACGCTCACCTACGACGGGCGCGATCTGGTGGTGCCGTTCGATGCCGATGAGGTGCGCCCGGGGTACCGCGGCGTGACGCTGGCGCCGTGGCCGAACCGTATCGTCGACGGGCGCTACGTCTTCGCCGGTGTGAATCATCAGCTGCCGCTCACCGAGCCCGAACGCGGGCAGGCGCTGCATGGTCTGCTGGCATGGGCCGAGTTCGCCGACAGGTCGGTGTCGGACGACCGGGTCGTGCTCGTCGCCGTCATCGAGCCCCAGGCCGGATACCCGTTCCGCGTCGAGGTCGAGGTCGAGTACCGCCTCGGCGATGACGGTCTCACGCAGGCCGTCACCGCGCGCAATCTCGGAGGGGATTCGGCGCCGTGGGGTACCGGTCCGCATCCGTACCTCGTCGCGGGGGAGGGGCGCGTCGACGACTGGACGTTCACCCTTCCCGCGTCCGAGGTCTTCACCGTGACGCCCGACCGGCTCAGTCCGGTCGCGCTCGAGCATGTCGACGTTCATCCGGAATGGGACTTCCGCAACCCGCGCACGATCGGCGACACGCTCGTGGACCACGCCTTCACCGGTCTCGGCCGCGACGGCGAGGGGCTGGCCGAGGCGCGTCTGCAGGCGGAAGCCGGCACCCGCGTCGCGATCAGCTGGAACGAGCACTGCTCGTGGGTGCAGATCCACACCGCCGACCGGCCTGATCGCCCGGACGTTCATCGCATCGGACTCGCCGTCGAGCCGATGACCTGCGCGCCTGACGCGTTCAACTCCGGGGCGGGTCTCGTCGTGCTCGACCCGGGCGCCACGCACCGCGCCTCCTGGCGGATCCGCGCGCTCTGACCGCTCCGTCGATCCGGACCAGTCCGAGCGGCCGAAGTGCCGGCGCCCCCGGAGGGATGCCGGCACTTCGGGGACGCTGCGTCAGCTGCTCAGGTGCGACAGCGCCTGGATCACGCCGCGGGCCGCAGCATCCATGGCGTTCTCGAGCTCCGAGACGACGGATGTCGGCAGCGACCCGCCGCGCGCGACGTGCGTGCGCAGGTCGGTGCGCACCTGTGCGCGGAACGCCGTGATCGCGGCATCCGCACGGTGCAGGTTCTCACGGCTGCTCGCGCGTTCGTCGCTCATGCCCTCGTCGCGGGAGCGGCCCTTGGCGGACTTCTTCTCCTCGTGCGCGGCGGTCGCGAGGTCGGCGCGCAGACTGCGCATCGCCTCCTGCACGCTCTGGCGCACCTCATTCGCGATCAGGCGCACCGAGTCGGCCAGTCCCTCCTCGATGCCGGCCAGGTCCGCCTCGCGTGAGGCGAGCTCCGCGCGGCCGGCGTCCGTGATCGAGTAGATCGTGGTGCGGCCGTCGACCGTCTTGCTGACCAGGCCCTCCTCCTCGAGCTTCGCCAGACGGGGATAGATCGTGCCTGCGCTGGGTGTGTAGGTGCCGCCGGTGCGGTCGGTGAGCGCCTGGATGATGCCGTACCCGTGCTGCGGCGCCTCGGCCAGCAGCGACAGCAGGTACAGGCGCAGGTCGCCGTGCGAGAAGACTGCGGGACTCATGATTCCCACTCCGCGTCATCGGCGACCGAGACCTGCGGCCGGCGCAGCACCGTGATGCCGCCCGAGACGGAGTTCGCGCGCACGTCGACGAAGCTCCCGGCGAGCTCACCGGTCTGGCCGGTGTAGTTGCTCGGGCCGCCGCCGGAGCGCTCGGTGCCGTCGATTAGCAGCTTGCCGCTCATGCTGCGCAGCACGTAGTTCGCAGCGAGCGTCTCGTCCAGACGGATGGTCGAGGTGCCGGAGACGGTGTTGAGGTTGATGGTGTTCACGTCGCCCGCGGCGTCGACGAGCGTGGCACCCGAGACGGTGTCGATCGTGGCTTTGCGGAGCGATCCGGTGATCGCGACGTCGCCCGAGACGCTGTTCGCGTTCACCGAGCCGACGAGGTTGCGGACGTGCACGTCGCCCGACACCGAGTTGACGGACAGGTCGCCCGAGACGGTGTCGACCATGATCTCGCCCGACACGGTGTTGAGGCGCACGTCGTTGCGGATGCCGGAGACCAGCGCGCCGGCGCTGACGACCCCGAGGGTGAGGGAGATGCCGCGGGGCACCGCGATGCTCACCTCGGCCTTGGGGCCACCGGCGCCGAAGTTGCGGAACACCTCGAGGAAGTTGTCCCATCCGATCTGCGGGTGGTCGATCTCGACCTGGCTGCCGTCGGACTCGACGCGCAGGTCCTTGGTGGTGACGCCGCGCACCTCGATGCGGATGCCGGGTTCGTCGTGGGCGACGATGTCGACCTGGCCGCCGACGAGGCCGACCTTGAGCCGGGACGCCGAGGCGATGTCGATCACGCGTTCCTCGCCGGGGGCGATGAGCCACTTCTCGGTCATGTCGTTCTTCTCTCCTGGTTGGGCGATATCAAGATATATCGCGTTATCAGGAGAGTAACACGATATATCTCGAGTATGTCAAGGACTTTCTCACTATCGGGCTTGACCTTGACGCGACGTCAACTTCTACCGTGGAATCATCGACGGAACGCAAAGGGGTAGGAGGTCGCCATGGACTGGTCGGTTCAGCAGATCGCCCGGCTCGCCGGCACCACCAGCAGGACGCTGCGTCACTACGACGACATCGGCCTGCTCGCGCCCTCTCGGATCGCTCACAACGGATACCGGCACTACGACGAGGCCGCGCTCGTGCGCCTGCAGCGCATCCTGCTGCTGCGCGAGCTCGGACTCGGCCTGCCGCAGATCGCCGAGGTGATCGATCGGGAGCGCAGCGAAGCATCCGCCCTCGAGTCTCACCTCGCCTGGCTGCGCCAGGAACAGGATCGGCTCTCACGGCAGATCGCGTCCGTCGAGTCCACCATCACCGCATTGAAAGGAGGGGTGACCCTCATGGCAGAGAACATGTTCGACGGCTTCGACCACACCCAGTACAAGGACGAGGTCGAGCAGCGCTGGGGCAAGAAGGCGTACGCCGACGGCGACCGCTGGTGGCGAGGCATGAGCGACGAAGAGCGCGCCGCCTGGCAGCAGCGCGTCTCGGATCTCGGCCGGGACTGGATCGCGGCCGCGGAGAGCGGCATCGACCCGGCGTCCGACGAGGCGCAGGCCATCGCCCGCCGTCACGTCGAGTGGCTGACCGGCATCCCGGGCACGCCCGCCGCCGTTCCCGGTGGCGACGTGAAGGCCTATGTCATCGGCCTCGGCGAGATGTACGTCGCCGATCCGCGCTTCGGGGCGAACTACGCCACGAGCGAGGGAGGCCCGGCCGGCGCCGAGTTCGTGCGCGACACGCTGCGCGTGTACGCCGACGCGAACCTGTAGGTCGCGCGACGCGACGCCGCGAGAACCTCACGGAGATCGCACGGATTGCAGGATGCTCTCGCAGCATCCGACGCGGCATTCCGTGCGATCTCCTTCTCCTCGTGCACCCGTGCGAGCGCAGGCCGCGAGACCGCTATGCCGCGTCGCTGAACACGTGTCGACCGGCCTCGTTGTCCGTGAGCCGCCAGTCGGTCTCCTTGATCGTGTGGAAGAAGTCGACGAAGGATGCGCCGGCGGCGCGAGCACGCAGGATCAGCATCCGCGACCAGCCCTCCTGAGTGATCCAGTCCTCGGCCGTCGCCTCGAAGGGCGGATTCTCAGGCCAGTCGAAGACCCATGACCCCCACGCGCCGTACTGCGAGCCGCCCGGAAGAAACGCGGACCGATCGTCGGGGGCGGATGCCGCCTCGGCGATCCCCCACGGCTTGGAACCCGCAAGCGCCTTCAGCCGTGTCACCGGTCCACCCGGTGAGGAGAAGCCGAACACGTCTTCCGTGCTCTGCCATCCGGGTGAGCCGGGACGCGCCTGCGACCAGTTGAACCCGTCGAGCGCGAGAGCGTCGACGTACCCGGAGCCGGGGAAGTACGCCTCGAACGGATGCGGTCCTGCGCCGTAGTTGAGCGGATTCCAGAGCAGGACGACCTCCGGTGCCAGCGTCTGCTTCAGCGCGTAGACGTGTCGCCACATCGCGATGTACTCCTCGGGCGTGTTCGCACCCGGATCGGTTCCGCTGGACCACGGCCGGGTGGAGTCGTCCATCTCGGGCGCGAAGCGCACGATGATCTCGGCGTCGCCGGTGCGCCGGCCCGCCTCGGTCAGCCATGCGGTGAGGTGGGCGTCGTACGCCCCGGCGGCGATCAGGCGCGGGGCGAACTGCGGTTGCGCGCTCGCCGGTTCATTCCAGTCCCACGGTTCCCATGCGATCAGCAGCGCCGAACCACGCTCCTCGGCCGCGTCGGCGTACGCGTGCGGAAAATCGGGCGACTGCACGAAGTCGACATAGGTCGACAGCATCCCGTTCGTGGTCTCGAACGCGGCCTCCTCAGCGGCCATCGTGCTCAGATCGTGTGACGCCCAGCCGAGCACCATCTCCTGATCGGGATCGAGGATGCTGACGCGGTCGGGGGGCGGGTCGTCCGTGGCCGCCGCGGCGGGCGACGTCATCGCGACGACGACGGTGATCGACAATCCCGCGATCCACAGAGCATTTCTGGTTCGGCCTGTTCCGGCCATGTGCGTTCCTCCGGTCTCGAGAGCCACGTGGTATGCGCGGCTGCCCACGACCATTCTGCGGTCCGGCTGAGAGCCCCGATCGAGTCGCCCGGTTGTGCGCGGCGATCATCCTCGCTATTCTGCTAATCGTTTAACAGTGCTAAACGATTAACTTCGGAATCGGGCACTGAGGAACGACACCCATCACCGTCAAAGGAGACCTCATGTCGCAGCCCACTCGCCGTGTCGCCGGCGCGCTGGCACTCTCGGCCGTCGCCGCTCTCGCCCTGAGCGCCTGTTCGTCCGCATCCGGAACCCCCTCGGGCGAATCGGGCGGCGACGTCAACCTCAGTTACGCGATCTGGGACGAGAACCAGAAGCCCGCGATGGAGGACATCGCCGCCGCGTTCACCGAAGAGCACCCCGAAGTCACGATCGACATCCAGGTCACGCCCTACAAGGAGTACTTCACCAAGCTGCAGACCGCCGCCAGCGGTGGATCCGCCGCGGACGTCTTCTGGATGAACGGCCCGAACTTCCAGCTGTACGCCTCGAACGGGCAGCTCGCACCGCTCGACGACACCGGCATCGACCCCGCCGACTACCCGCAGGGTCTGGTCGACCTCTACACGTACGACGGCACGCTCTACGGCGCCCCGAAGGACTTCGACACCGTGGCCGTCTGGTACAACAAGGAGCTCTTCGACGCCGCAGGCGTCGACCACCCGTCCGCAGGCTGGACCTGGGACGACCTGAAGGATGCCGCCGCCCGGCTGACCGATCCGGCCAAGGGGCAGTTCGGCATCGCCGCCAGCCAGTACGGCCAGGAGAACTTCTACAACTCGATCGCGCAGGCCGGCGGCGAGGTCATCTCCGCCGACGGCACGAAGACGGGCTATGGCAGCCCCGAGGCGCTCGCCGGCATCGAGCTGTGGACCGACCTGATCGAGGCCGGTTCGTCGCCGACGGCGCAGCAGCTCACCGACACGAACCCCGAGGACCTGTTCCTGTCGGGCAAGGTCGCCATGTTCCAGAACGGATCCTGGGCCGCGATCGCCTACGCCGACAATGCCGACATCGCCGACAAGGTCGACGTCGCACCGCTCGCCGCGGGCACGGCCGGCAACCAGAGCGTGATCCACGGCGTCGGAAACGTCGCCAACGCGAACAGCCCCCACCTCGCCGAGGCGAAGGCCTTCGCCGCCTTCGCCAGCGGTGAGACCGCCGCCGAGATCCAGGCCGAGACGGGCACGGTGATCCCGGCGTTCGACGGTGCTCAGCAGGCCTGGGTCGACGCCCTGCCGCAGTACGACCTGCAGGTCTACATCGACGCGCTCGACACCGCCGTCCCCTACCCGGTGTCGAAGAACACCTCGGCCTGGACGAGCATCGAAAGCGAAGAGCTCTCGCAGGTCTGGGCCGGCAGCGTCTCGCCCGAGGACGGGCTGAAGCAGCTCGCCGAGAAGATGCAGGCGGCTCTGGACGCCGAGCAGGAGTGACGCCGTGAGCAGCGACCTCCTCGCGCCGCGCGCGGAGACGCCGATCGTGCGGATGCCGGAGGCCCAGCTCTCCGGCGTCCGCCGCCGGCGGCGCAACCCTGGTGCCTCCCCCTGGTGGGCGCTCGTCTTCATCGGTCCGATGGCTCTCGGCCTGGCGGTCTTCTACCTCTGGCCGACGGTGCGCACCCTGATCATCTCGTTCACCAGGTCCGGTCCGTTCGGCGGCTCCGAATGGGTGGGCATCGAGAACTACGAGCGCTTGTTCCAGGATCCCGAGCTCCTCGGCGCGCTTCGCAACACGGCGCTCTACACCGTGATCGCGCTGATCGGCATCCCGCTCGCCGTCGCCATCGCCGCCCTGCTGAACAGCACGGGCCTCAAGGGCCGCAGCGCGTACCGCACCCTCTACTTCATCCCCGTCGTCACCATGCCCGCGGCCATCGCGCTGGTCTGGCGCATGATCTACAACGGCGACTACGGCATCCTCAACGTCGCCCTCGGCTGGATCGGCATCGACGGTCGCAGCTGGCTCACCGACCCGAACACCGCGCTCGTCGCGATCGCCGTGGTCGGCATCTGGGCCGGTCTCGGCACCAACATCGTCATCTTCCTCGCCGGACTGCAGGGCATCCCGGACACGGTCATGGAGGCCGCCGACCTCGACGGCGCGGGTCCGGTGCGCAAGTTCTTCTCGATCACCATCCCGCTGCTGTCTCCCTCGATCTTCTTCGTCAGCGTGATCAGCGTGATCGGCGCCCTCCAGGTGTTCGACCTGATCTACATGATGCTGGGCCGCAGCAACCCGGCGATGCCGAACACCCGCACCGTCGTCTACCTGTTCTACGAGGCCGGCTTCCTCGACAACGACCGCGGCTACGCGGCGGCGGTCGCGTTCCTCCTGCTCGTCATCATCCTCGTGCTGACCGTCGTGCAGTTCCGGATGCAGAAGAAGTGGGTGCACTATGAGTGACATCTCGCTGGACACGCGCGCCGTCGTCGGCGCCGACCCGGGCGGCGCGGGTCGCCGCACCGCGGGCCGCAGCCCGAAGAACCGCGGGATCTGGGCGGTGCACCTCGTTCTCATCGTCGGCGCGGTGCTGATGGTGTTCCCGTTCCTGTGGCAGCTGCTGACCTCGTTCAAGACGCTGTCCGATTCGGTGCAGGTGCCGCCGAGCCTGCTTCCCGAGCCCTGGGTGTTCACCAACTACGCCGAGGTCTTCGAGTCCATGCCGTTCGGGCAGATGTTCCTGAACTCCGTGCTGCTCACCGTGGGGCGCACCGTCGGGCAGGTCGTGCTGTGCACCATGGCCGGGTACGCGTTCGCGCGCATCCCATTCCCCGGCCGCAACGCGCTGTTCGTGCTGTTCCTGTCGGTGCTCATGGTGCCATCCCAGCTGTACCTGCTGCCGCAGTACGAGATCGTCCAGTCGCTCGGTTGGCTGAACTCGCTGCAGGCGCTCATCGTGCCCGGCATCTTCAGCGCGTTCGGCACGTTCCTGATGCGGCAGTTCTTCATGTCGCTGCCCGCCGAACTCGAAGAGGCGTCGCGGATCGACGGTGCCAACCCGTGGCAGACGTTCTGGCGCATCATGGTGCCGCTGGCGAAGCCTGGCATCATCGCTCTCGTGGTGTTCACCGTGCTCTGGTCGTGGAACGACCTTCTCTGGCCCCTCATCGTCACGACCGACCCCGAGAAGATGCCGCTCTCCGTCGGCCTGTCGCAGCTGGTCGGCCTGCACGGCACCGACTACCCGGTGCTGATGGCGGGCGCACTGCTTGCGACGCTGCCCATGCTGATCACCTTCATGATCCTGCAGCGGCAGTTCATCCAGGGCATCGCGTTCAGCGGATCGAAGGGCTGAGCGATGCCGCACGACGAGCGCCACACGCGTCGCCGCCCCACCCTCCGCATGGTCGCGGAGCGCGCGGGTGTGTCGACGGCGACCGTGTCGTACGTGTTCTCGGGGCGCGCGGGGTCGGCATCCGGCTCCGGCGTCGCCGAGGCCACGGCGGCCCGCGTGCTCGCCGCGGCCGAGGAGCTGAACTACCGTCCCAACCGCGCGGCGCGGGCCATGCGCACCGGCCGCAGCGGCATGATCCAGCTGTCGCTGCACATGCTCAGCGACCCCTGGTCGCTCGCGGTCGCCGCAGCCGTGAACGTCGAGGCGAACCAGCACGGCCTGACCACCCTCATCCTCGCGGACGGCGACTGGCACGCCGCCCTTGACCGGGTGGAGAGCGACGTCGCCTACCTCGACGGCGCCGGCCTCGACCCGGAGAGCGGCGAGAAGCTCGCCGATCTCGTCGAGCGGGGGCAGCGCCTCGTCGTCTTCTCAGAGACCCTCGAGCCGGAGGGCTTCGACGTCATCCGCTCGGATGCGCTGCCCGGATGCGTCCTGGCCATGGATCACCTGCTCGAGAAGCATTCGGCCATCGGATGCCTGACCGCGGCGGGCGCCGTGCAGCTCGCTCCGACGCAGACCACCCGGTACACGCCGTACCTCGAGCGGATGGCAGCGCACGGGCTCGACCCCGACCCCGCGTGGACGCAGACGTACGCCGAGACGCAGTCCAGCGCGTTCGCCGCCGCCGTGCGGCTGCTCTCGGGCCCCGTGCGGCCCACGGCGGTGTATGCGACGACCGACTTCGCGGCCATCGCCGCCATCAACGCCGCCCACATGCTCGGGCTGCGCGTGCCGCACGACGTCGCCGTGATCGGTATCGGCAACACGCCCGACGCCCGGCTCGTCGCACCGACGCTGACCACGGTCGGACCGACCGACTTCTATGCGCGCCAGGCCCGCATCATCGTCGAGCGCGCGCTCGCCGACGATCTCGAGCCGGCGCGCCTGCACGACTTCCCCTGGTCGCTCTTCCCCGGCGATTCCACCGACCTCGACGCCCCCGGCGCCCGTCTGCGCTGACGACGCGCACCCTCGAAGGAGAACAATGGATCTCAAGATCGGCATCATCGGCTTCGGCGCGCGCGCCTCGCTGCGCAAGGAGGTGCACCGCCCCGGGAAGGGCTCGGCGGTGACCGCCGTCTGCGATCCGTCGCAGCGCGCCCGTAACGACGCCCGGCGGCTCCTGCCGGACGCGCTGATCACCGACTCGCTCGACGAGCTGCTGGCCTCCGGCGTCGACGCCGTGATGGTGCTCACGCCCGACCACGCCCACGCGGCGATCAGCATCCGCGCCCTCGAAGCGGGGGTGGCCGTCTTCTGCGAGAAGCCGCTCGCGATCGACCTCGCCGATGCGGACGCCATGCTCGAGACCGCGCGCCGCACCGGTTCGCGGCTGTACATCGGTCACAACATGCGGCACATGCCGGTGGTGACGCTGATGCGCCGGCTCATCCAGCAGGGCCGGATCGGCGAGGTGAAGGCGATCTGGTGCCGCCACTTCGTCGGGCACGGCGGCGACTACTACTTCAAGGACTGGCACGCCGACCGCACTCGCACCACCAGCCTGCTGCTGCAGAAGGGTGCACACGACATCGACGCGATCCACTGGCTCGCCGGCGCGTACACCGAGAAGGTCGCCGCGATGGGTGAGTTGAGCGTGTACGGCGGCATCGACGACCGCCGCGACCGCTCCGACGAGCGGATGCCCGACTGGTTCAGTGTCGACAACTGGCCGCCCACCGCGCTGACCGGTCTGCACCCGACCGTCGACGTCGAAGACATCTCGCAGGTGAACATGCGGCTCGCGGGCGGCATCCTCGCCTCCTACCAGCAGTGCCACTTCACCCCGGACTACTGGCGCAACTACACCGTGATCGGCACCGAGGGGCGCATCGAGAACTTCGGCGACACGTCAGGCGGCGTGGTGAAGCTCTGGAACCGCCGGCACCGCGGCTATGCCGAGGCCGACGAGACCTTCCCCATCGAGTCCGCGCCGGACGCGGGGCATGACGGCGCCGACGCGCTGCTGGTCGCTGAGTTCCTGCGGTTCGTGCGCGACGGCGGAGTCACCGAGACCTCGCCGGTGGCCGCTCGCGAGGCCGTCGCCGCCGGCATCCTCGCCACGCAGTCGCTGCGCGAGGACGGCTCGGCGATCGACATCCCCGCGCTCGATCCCGCCCTCATCGCGTACTTCGCGCACGGCCAGACCGAGCCCGACGACGTCGAGGTCGAACCCGCGAGCGCGGCGGCTGCGGGCTGATGCGGTGCGGCGGTGCCGTCAGCGCGGCGGCACCGCCACCGAGTCGCGATGCACCAGATGAACACCGAGTGTGAGGCCGTCCTCGGGCGTGCGCGAGAAGGCGTCGGGCTCGTCGAAGGCGGCGCGCAGCGCCTCCCTGCCGAGCTGCTCGAGCGGCACGTGCACAGTGGTCAGCTTCGGCGACAGGCTGGCTGCGAGGGGGGTGTCGTCGTAGGCGACGACCGACACGTCCAACGGGATGCGGATGCCGGCGTCGTCCAGCGCGTCGTAGGCGCCGGCGGCGATCGTGTCGTTCACGGCGAAGATCGCGGTGACGCCGAGTCCGTCGTCGAGCAGACTCCGCGTGGTCGCATATCCGGCGTCGTGGCCGAAGCCCTCGGCGCGGATCAGCGACTCGTCGACGTCGATGCCGCGCGAGCGCAGTGCGCGCAGGTACCCCTCGCGCCGCAGCGCGATCGTGGGCCGGTCGGCCTCACCGCCCACCAGGGCGATGCGCCGGTGCCCGTTGGCGATCAGGTGCTCGGTGACGGCGTAGGCGCCGCCCTCGTTGTCGTAGGCGACGGAGCGAGCGGCCGAGGGGATGCCGAGAGGTGGATGCGCGCACAGCACGAGCCGGCTGCCCATCGCGGCCAGCGCATCGGCGCGGTGCGCGAGCTGTCGCCGGTAGGCGGCGTCGTCGCTGCCACCGCTCACGACGATCACGGCGTCGACCCTGCGCTCCTGCATGCGGTCGATCAGAGTGAGCGCGGTCTCGGGCTTCGAGCCCGTGGTGGCGATGATCGCCAGCCGGCCCGACGCCTGCGCGGCACGCTCCAGCCCGCGCACCATGTACCCGAAGAACGGGTCGACGAGCTCGGGCACGATGATGCCGATGGTCTTGGTGTCGGACTGGGCCAGGGCCCTGGCGTTGGCGTTGGCCGCGTAGCCGAGCTTGGCCACCGCGCGCAGCACGCGCTCGCGGGTGGCCGCCGCCACCGGATAGTTGCTGTTGAGCACGCGCGACACGGTCGCCGTCGAGACGCCGGCCGCCGCGGCGACATCGCTGATGGTGGCCGGGCGCCGGTGCACCTGCCGGCGAAGATGATCAGAAGTCGACGTCCTCATCCCCCGCCCTCACGCGATGATCGCCAAGTCGACCGAGCGCACTTCATGCTCGAAGGTACCATCGGCCGCGAAGCGGGCGGTCTCGGCGACGGCGAGTTCGCCGAGACGGACCACCTCGTTGCCCAGCGCCCCGGCGATGTGCGGCGTGATCACCACGTTGGGCAGGGTGTACAGGGGCGAGTCGGCGGGCAGGGGCTCCGGGTGAACGACGTCGAGGTACGCGTCCAGCCGGCCCGAGACGAGCTCGGCGGTCAGCGCCGCGGTGTCGACGAGGGCGCCGCGGGCGGTGTTCACGAGCACGGCGCCGTCGCGCATGAGCGACAGCTCCTGGGCGCCGATCATGCCGACGGTCTGGTCGGTCAGCGGTGCGTGCACGCTCACGGCGTCGCTGCGCCGGCACAGCTCGTGCAGGTCGACCAGCGTGACGCCGAGCTCTGCGGCCTGCGCGGGAGAGACGTACGGGTCGCAGAGCAGCACCTCGGCGTCGAGCGTGCGCAGCATGCGCAGCATCTCGCGACCGACCCTCGACGCGCCGATCACGCCGATCACCACGCGGTTCGCGCCGATCGGCGGCATGCCGCGCACGTCGCGCACCCCCTTGGTGTCGCGCAGCTGCGCGACGAAGCGGCTGGCGCGCTTGAGCCCGAAGACGACACTCGCCAGCGCGAACTCGGCGACGGGCACGGCGTTGGCGCTCGCGCAGCTGCTGACCCGGATGCCGAGGTCGTAGACGGCCGGGTCGAGGATCGGACGCACCGTCCCCGCGGCGTGCACGATGGCGCGCAGTCTGGGTGCCATGCCGATGGTGGCGGCGTCGATGCGCGGCGCGCCCCATCCCGTGATCAGGATCTCGGTCTCGGCGAGCACCGCGCGCGCCTGTGCCGAGGACAGCTCGGTGAGCGGCTCCGGCGTGATGATCTCCGTGAACGCGCTCAGCTCGACCAGCAGCGGGGCAGGGAACGCCGAGGCATGGTCCTCGCGGTTCATGGTGAACGCGACGCGGGGATGCCGACTCATAGGATGCTCCACGGTGTGAGAAGAGATGGTGGTAAGCGATTACTATCACGTTTCGCCGTCATGCTGCCAGTGCTCGACCGGGAAACCAGCACTGTCCGAGCG
This sequence comes from Microbacterium sp. NPDC058345, assembly GCF_042723855.1. Classification (NCBI taxonomy): domain Bacteria; kingdom Bacillati; phylum Actinomycetota; class Actinomycetes; order Micrococcales; family Microbacteriaceae; genus Microbacterium; species Microbacterium sp. NPDC058345. Next base: position 792,632 of record NZ_JBHXIG010000001.1, on the reverse strand, counting down.
AAATCGACGATTCGCGTTGACAACGCGAAAGTCGATGCGTTACCGTCCATAGCAATCGCTTACTAGATCATTGCTGATAGCGAGATCATCCCTTCATCAACGACGTCCGGAGGATGCGGTGACATCAGCACCCGTCACGAGCAGGCCGCAGGTGGCCGAGTCCGAGCCACCGCCCGCACCGACGCCGAAGACGCGACGCGTCGACCGCAAGGGCGGCAGCAAGCTGTCCTTCGCCGCTCGATTCCGCCGCGACCGGGTGATGCTGCTGCTCGTGCTGCCCGGTTTCCTGTACTTCGTGGTGTTCCACTGGCTGCCCATCCCCGGCAACATCATCGCCTTCGAGGACTACCAGCCCTACCTCGGGTTCATTGACAGCGTGTGGGTGGGCCTCGACAACTTCGCCGCCGCCTTCGCCGAGCCCGCGTTCTGGCTGTCCCTGCGCAACACGCTCGTGATCACGCTGATGCAGCTGGTGCTGTTCTTCCCGGTCCCGATCATGCTGGCGCTGCTGCTGAACAGCATCATGTCGCCGGGGCTGAAGAAGTTCGTGCAGAGCGTGATCTACCTGCCGCACTTCCTCGGCTGGGTCATCATCATCTCGATCTTCACGCAGATCCTCGGGCCCACCGGCATGATCCCCACCCTGATGGACTCACTCGGCATGCCCCGCATCAGTCCGATGACCAACCCCGACACCTTCCCGCTGCTGGTGACGCTGCAGGTGATCTGGAAGGACGCGGGGTGGGGCACCATCATGTTCCTCGCCGCGCTCGCCAGCATCGACGACGAGCTGTACGAGGCGGCCGCCGTCGACGGTGCGGGGCCCTGGCGCCGCACCTGGGCCATCACCATCCCCGGCATCATGCCCATCGTGATCCTGCTGCTCATCCTCAACCTCGGCAGCGCGCTCTCGGTCGGATTCGAGCAGATCATCCTGCAGCGCAACAACGTCGGCGCGGAAGCCGGCGAGGTGCTGGACACCTACGTCTACTACCACGGCATCGTCGACGGGCAATGGGGTACGGCCGCCGCGGTCGGTCTCGTGAAGGGCGTCGTCGGGCTGTTCCTCGTACTCGGGGCCAACAAGGTCGCTCACATGTTCGGACAGGATGGGGTGTACTCCCGTGGCCGCTGACGCACCCACCACCGTCGTCCGCCTCGGCGCGAAGGGCGCGCGCCGATACCGGGCCAGTCGCCGTCCCGCCTGGATGGAGAAGCCGAGCATCCCGATGCAGGGACTCAAGGGACTCATCCTCCTCGTGGTCTGCATCGCGGTGATCTACCCGTTCATCGCCGTGGTCGGCACCAGCCTGTCGACGCAGCAGGAGATCGCCGCCAACAACGGCTTCGTGCTCTTCCCGACCCAGCCGACGCTGACCGCCTACACCACGATCTTCGCGGGCGGCATCGTGACCGACGCGCTCGTGCGCAGCATCGGCATCACCCTGGTCGGCACCGCGCTCTCCGTCACGCTCACCGTGATGATGGCGTACGGCCTGTCGCGGCGCGGACTGCTCGGCGGTGGATTCTTCCTGATGACCGCACTGCTCACGATGCTGTTCACCCCCGGCATCATCCCGACGTTCCTGGTCGTGAAGGAACTGGGCCTGCTCGGCTCGTACGCCGCGTTGATCCTGCCGACGGCGCTCTCGGCGTTCAACCTCGTGATCATGCGCTCGTTCATGATGGGCATCCCCGCCGAACTCGTCGAGGCCGCCCGGCTCGACGGCGCGGGCGACCTGCGCATCCTGTGGCACGTCGTGCTGCCGCTGTCGAAGGCGGTCATCGCCGTGATCGGCCTGTTCTACGCGGTCGGCTACTGGAACGCGTTCTTCAACGCGATGCTCTACGTCGACAGTGACAAGTGGCCGCTCGCGATGGTGCTGCGCCAGTACGTGCTGCTCGGCTCGTCGATCGACGCCACGAGCGGCGCGGAGATCGCGGCGCCCAGTCAGGCGATCCAGATGGCCGTCGTCGTCATCAGCCTCGTGCCCATCCTGTGCGTCTACCCGTTCCTGCAGAAGTACTTCACCAAGGGCGTGCTCACCGGCGCCATCAAGGGCTGACTCCGCTCGGCCACCACCCCGTCAGGCCTCCGCGCCTGCTGTCCCCTCAGAGAGGATCGGAAATGTCCATCAACGAGATCGCCGCCGACCGGCGCACCTTCCTCAAGGTCGCTGGGCTCGGGCTGCTCAGCGTCGCCACCGTCGGCACGCTGGCCGGATGCGGCACGCGACAGGAGCTGGTCGCCTCGGCCGCCGACTCCGTGAAGATGCCCGCGTTCGTGCCCGCGAAGGGCCTCGCCGCCGACCTGGCGGGCACTGCGGAGGGCGTGCCCGCCGCGTTCTTCAACTACCCCGCGAACCCGGTGCGCTCCGTGACGACGCCGCCGCTGAAGGGCGAGACCTTCAGCGCGATCACGAACATCTTCGGACCGCCGCCGAACGCCCGCGGCAAGAACCCCGCCTGGCAGGAGATCGAGCAGCGCCTCGGCGGCACGCTCGACATCACCGCCGTCTCGGCCGACGACTTCACCGCGAAGATCAACACCACCATCGCCGGCAACGACATCCCCGACATGATCCTCGACGACGGCGCCTCGATCCCCGACATCATCGGGTTCCTGAAGTCGAAGTGCCAGGACCTCACGCCGTTCCTGTCGGGCGACGCGATCAAGGAGTACCCGAACCTCGCCGCCATCCCGGAGCTGTACTGGAAGCAGACCGTGCGCGACGGCAAGATCTACACCCTGCCGATCCCCCGCGGCGGCGCGGGCGGCCTCGGCTTCTACAACGCCAAGCGGTACGCGGAGGTCGGTGTCACCGACACCACGAAGATCAAGGACGCCGACGAGTATCTGTCGATCATGAAGGAGCTCACCGACGCCAAGGCGAACCGCTGGGCGTTCGGCTCCTCGAGCTTCGGACTGTCGACCTTCAACCAGCTCTTCGGCGTGCCCAACCAGTGGCGCGAGAAGGGCGGCGAACTCACCTTCTACATCGAGACCGACGAGTACCTCGAGTCGATCTCGTTCGTGCAGAAGGCCGCCGCGGCCGGCTACATCGCGCCCGGCAGCGACGCCTGGACGAAGTCCCAGATGGTGAACGCGTTCACCAACGGCCAGGTCGCCCAGGTCTACGACGGCCTGCCGGCGTACTTCAAGTCCGACGGCTACGCCGTGACCGTACCGGATTCGGCGCCGTTCCTTCCCTTCGCCGCCGGCGGCGGGAAGCCTCAGGCCCACCTCGACAACATCCTCTTCGCGAGCACCATGCTCAAGAAGAACGATGAGAAGTCGATCAAGAAGCTGCTCGGCATCGCCAACCTGCTCGCCGCGCCGTTCGGCACCGAGGAGTATCTGCTGATCAACTACGGCGTCGAGGGCACCGATTACGCACTCGACGCGAACGGCAACCCGCAGCCGACGCCGGAGGCACTGGCGAACACCACTGTGCCGTGGAAGTACATCTCCGCTCCCAGCCCGGTGCTCTACCTGCCCGGTCAGGACGACATCATCACGCGCACGCACGCCGCATACTCCACGCTGATCCCGCTCGGCGTCGTCGACCCGACGGCCACGCTGTTCAGCCCGACCAACGCGCAGAAGGGCGGCACCATCCGCCAGCCGGTCAGCGACGCCGCGCAGGACTTCATCGCGGGTCGCAAGAGCCTCGACGACGTCAAGGCCGCCATCAAGACCTGGCGGTCGGCGGGCGGGGACAAGATCCGCAAGGAATACGAGAAGGCCCTGGGCGCGTAAGGCGATGGAGCACGACCTCGCAGACGGCGCGTCCGCACGCCGGTTCTGGATGCGGACCGCCGACCGGTGGCTCGGCGCCGTGCGCGAGCACGGCGCCGAGGACCCGGCCGGGGTCGTGCTCCCCGGCCGGGTGACCGGCGACGGCATCCGCCGCGAATCGATGGAGACCATCGGCCGCAGCTTCCTGCTCGCCTCCTCGCGCATCGCCGGCTCGGCGACCGACGATGCCGAGGCGGACGCGCTCATCGAGTTCTACGCCCGGGCCATCGTCGACGGCACCGACCCGGAGCATCCGTCGCGCTGGCCGCTCGGCGTGACCTGCCGGCCCCCGCTCACCGGAGTCACGAACTCGATCGTCGAAGCGGCCAACCTGTCCTTCGGGCTGTACACCGCCGGCGACCGGTTCTGGTCACGGCTCGACACCCGCCAGCAGGCGCAGGTGCTGGCCTGGCTGCGCCACCACGCCCGTCGCGAGGTGTGGCAGAACAACTGGCAGCTGTTCCCGGCGATGGCTGAGGCGTTCATCCGGCACCGCGGCGGCGATGCGTCCGGTCTTCACGGCGAGCGCAACGTCGCCCGCGTCGAGGGCTGGTACCTCGGGGACGGCTGGTACACCGACGGACCGTCGCACGCCGTGGACTACTACAACGCCTGGGCGATCCATCCCTATCTGTGGGCGTGGTACCGCATGACCGAGCGCACCGAGACGCCGGACGCGCAGCGTCACCTGCAGCGGCTCTCGGCCTTCGTCGAGACGTTCCCGGCGTTCGTCGCCGACGACGGATCGCTGATGCACTTCGGGCGCTCGCTCACCTACCGCACCGCCGCCCTCACTCCGCTGTGGTGTGCCGAGATCTCCGGCGTCAATCCGCTCGGCCCGGCACGGACCCGGCAGCTCGCGACGGCGGTGCTCGATCGGTTCGTGCGCGGCGGCGTCGGCGACGACGGTCAACTGCATCTCGGCTGGTACGACGAGTACCTGCCGGCGATGCAGGACTACAGCGGCTTCGGATCGCCCTATCTCGCCGGAATCGGCTTCCTCGGACTGTCGCTCGGGAAGGATCACCCGCTGTGGACCGCTTCCGCCTGCGCAGAGGCGAGCCCGCCGTTCACCCGCGCGATCGAGCCGGCGGGTATCACGCTCAGCTCCGCGGGAGCCGGTGCGCCGGTGGTGCTCGTCAACCACGGCAGCGACCACACCGACCTGCCCGTGCAGCACCACGGCATCCGCGACACCGACGACCCGCACTACGCCTCGTTCGCGTACTCCACGCACACCGCCCCCGAGGTCGGCGACGCCTGGCTCGAGGCGGTCGACGGTCATCTCTCGCTGTTCGACGGCGAAGGGCGCGCGAGCCGTCGGGTCATGCTGCGTGGCACGGCGGCCGAGGGGCCGATGAGCGCCTCCGTGCACTACCCGCAGATCGACCGCGTGCTCATCCCCGGCGCCTGGATCGTCACGGCATCCGTCGTGCACCGCGGCATCGAGGTGCGGGCGCACCTCGTGACCGCGCCCGTCGAGCACGACCGCATCCAGGAGGGCGGGTTCGCGCTCGCCGGGCCGTCGGCGCTCTCCGCCGCCGTCGACGGGCTGCAGGCGTCCGTGTCGAACGGTGAGCACCGCGTGGTGCTGACGGGCGTGCACGGCTGGGATGCCGGCGGTGTCGTCACCCACCGCGGAACCAACGCGATGGGGGAGCACTCCGCGATCCCGACCCTCACGGCCTCGCGGAACGCCGAGCAGACCGTGCATGTCGCCGTGCACCAGCTGCTGCGCGCCGAGGACGATCCGGCCACGGCCCTCGAGGGGCTGCGCGTGCACATCGACGGCACGACACTGCGTGTCGAATGGCCGGACGATCAGCTCGACGTCGAACTCGATCTGCGCAGGGTCGTCGAATGGGACGGTCAGCCCGGCAGACCGGGCGGCGTGCGCGTCTGAGGCGGAGGCTACATCCAGGCGTCGATGCGCTCGGCCTTCGCCGTGCTCTCACCCGCCTCGCCGAGGGCGAGCTCGATGACGAACGCCCTCGTCGCGCGGACATCGGCCGGGATGACCACGTCGCAGTACACCGCGGCATCGAGGTCGTACCCGATGTCGGTGATCCGCATCTCCAGCGCACGGCCGGAGTCGAGCAGCCGGGCCGCGACGGGAAGGCGGCCGCCGTCGGCGGGGAACCGCAGTCGTGCGATGCCGGTGACCGGCCGGTTCACCACCGTGAGGAACAGTCGGTCGTCGTCGCCGGTGAGCCACCCCAGGCCGGTCGGGTCGAGGTCGACGTGCCCGGCGTCGTACACGGCGTCCGCGTTCGCGGCGACCCATGCGCCCAGCTGCTCGGCGATGCGGCCTTCGTGCGCCGTCATGCGCCCGGAGCCATCGGGGCCGAAGTTGACGACGAGGTTGCCGCCCATCGAGCGGCACCGCATGAGCAGATCGATGAGGTCGTCCGCGGTCTTCTGGTACTGCCCCGACGTGTCGCGCAGCCAGCCCCACGCGTTCGGGCCTATGGTCATGACGCCGTCCCAGTCATTGCCGCCGAGCATCTCGTGGTTCGCGGGCAGCTTGCGCTCCCATCCCTGCTCGTAATCGCCCAGCAGCGCGCCGTTGGAGTCGAAGTGCCGCGCGCCGTGTTCGTCGTTGCGGAATCGCGAGCCGATGATCAGTCCCGGCCGCTTCTCGCGGAGTTCCTGCTCCAGTCGGTGCGTGAACTCGTGCGAGGCGACCCACGAGGCGTCCCAGGTGCCGTCGAACCACAGTCCGCGCGTGGCCGGGTACCGCTCCAGCAGCTCGAGCAGCTGGGCTCGGGTGTACTCGAGGAAGTCCTGCCACCCGGCGCGGCCGGCCTCGTCGGTCGGCACCGCGGAGGTGTAACCGGGGTGGTGCCAGTCGAGCACCGAGAAGTACAGGAAGACGTCGATGCCCTCGGCCGTGTACGCGTCGACGACCTCTCCGACCAGGTCGCGCCTGAACGGCGAGTTCGCGACGGTGTAGTCCGAGTGCGCCGACGGCCAGAGCGCGAAGCCGTCGTGGTGCTTGGTCGTGAAGATGATGTAACGGGCGCCCATCTGCCTGGCCTGCCGCGCCCAGGCGCGCGCGTCGAGTTCGGTCGGGTCGAAGCTCTCGTTCAGCCGGTCGTAGGTGTCGGTCCAATTCGGCGGCGCCGTCGGTCCACGCCACGCCCTGATCCACTCCGGGGCGGGCGCCGCCCCGGTCGCGCTGACGCCGTCGTACTCGCCGCCGAGCAGCGAGTAGAGGCCGAAGTGGATGAACTGGCCGAGGCCGTACCGCCGGAACCGGCGCATCGGCTCGTCGTCGCGGCGGCCGACGAGCGGGCCGTACTCCACCGGCACCGACGGGCGGGCGTCGCGAGGCTGCCGGCTGGTCCAGAGGGACGTCGTCATTGAGGCTCCCATTCGTAGTAAGCGCTTTCCATCAGCCTAGCCGGGTGCACGCCGGATGGCACCTCTCTGACGACGCGGGATAGTCTGGCACCACGATGAGCCTCACTCGCCGCAGCTTTCTGGTCGGTGCCGGAACCGGTGCCGTCGCGGTGCTCCTCGCTGCGTGCACGGGGCAGACCGAGCCGAAGCCTCGTCCCACCACGCCGCGACCGAAGCCGTCCGCTCCCGAAGGGATACCGCGGCCGCTGGACTGGAGGCGCAGCACCTGGTCGGCCGACCCCTACTCGGCAGGCTCGGTCAGTTATCTGCCGGCCGGCGCCACGCCGCAGCACCGCGAGGCACTCGCCGAGCCGCTGGAGGGGCGGGTGTTCTTCGCCGGCGAGGCCACCGACACGTCGCGGCCCGGCACCGTGCTCGGCGCAGTGGACTCCGGACGCCGCGCCGCCATGGCGGTCATCGCCGAGGCGGCCGACGGCGAGCGCATCGCCGTCATCGGTGCGGGTGCCGCGGGCGCGGTCGCGGCGCGCACGCTGGCCGACGCCGGACACCAGGTCACGATCTTCGAGGCCCGCGACCGCATCGGCGGACGCATCCTCAGCGTCGTGGACGAGGACTGGCCCACGCCGCCGCAGCTCGGCGCCTGGCTGGTGCCGGACGCCGACGTCACAGCGCTGCAGGAGCGACTGATCGACTTCGGCGACGGCACCATCGCCCTCGATGCGGCGACCGGCCGGTCGCAGGACGGTGAGGCGCCGAGCATCGACACCGTCCCGGTGCAGCAGGCGATCGAGCGGGCGAAGGACTACCCGTCCGACCTTCCGCTCGTCGAGGCGCTGCAGCAGAACGGCGCCGACCCGCAGGACCCCGCGCTCGCGGCAGCACTCGCGTGGATCGAGGCGACCACGGGAGCGGATGCCGCACGCGCGTCGAGCTGGTATCCGCCGCCTGTCGTCGCCGACGCGCTGACGGGGCGCACCGGCGACCTCACCGCGTTCGTCGACCAGCACCTCGACGATCTCGACGTCACCCTCGCCTCGCCCGTGGTGCGCGTCGCCTACGACGACCGTGGCGTGAGTCTGCGCCTGGGCACCGGCGAGGCTCTGTCGTACGACCGGGTGATCGTGACGGTGCCGCTCGGTGTGCTGCAGCGGCAGGGAATCGAGTTCGCCCCTGCGCTTCCCTTCGCGCAGCGCGGCGCGATCGCCGCCCTCGGCGCCGGCGCGCTCGAGACGATCTGGCTGCGCTTCGACGAGCCGTTCTGGGATGCGGATGCGACGATCTGGCACATCGTCGGAGGCGACGGACTGATCCGCACCTGGCTGAATCTGGCGCCCGCCACCGGCGAGCCGGTGCTCGTCGGCCTGGTGGGCGGCGCGGCGGCCGCGGAGTTCGCCGACCTCGGAGACGGCGACGCCGAGACCGCTGCGCTGGCCTCGCTCGCCTACTTCGCGCCGGTGGAGCCCGAAGAGGGCTGAGCCGGCTCCGGGCCCGGTGGCAGCGGCCCGGCCACGGTCTGATGCACCCGGCTCAGCATCACCAGACCGCTGGCGACCAGTGCGAAGATCGTCAGCGCGATGGCGCAGGTGAGCGCCATCTCCACCACGCCGGACACCTGCCGCAGGTCGAGGAAGTAGTACGGGTACCAGCCGATCAGACCGCCGCGCCAGATCGTGAACACGCCCCACACCACCGGGTAGAGCAGCACGAACGGCACGACCCGCCACGACGCCGCACGGCGCCCGGGCCCGATGATCCAGGCGATGATCGTCCAGGCGGGCAGCACGAAGTGCAACACCACGTCCGACCAGGGCACCGTGATGGGGATCCCGCGCACGCCCGCCTGCCAGACGATCAGCGCGAAGGCGAGTCCGGCGGTGATCGTCCAGCTCAGCACGAGCGCTCGCGCGGTGGTGAGCCAGGCCGGGTCCTCGGTGGTGCGCAGCGCGATCACGCCGGCGATGATCGCGAGTGCCGCGAACGCGGTGTTCGACTGGATCGTGAGATAGGCGAAGAAGTTCTGGCTGGCGAGGGTCTGCGAGCCGAGGCCCCACAGCATCCGGTGCGTGAGCGCGACGATGCAGACGGCCGCAGTCAGCAGCCGCGACCATCCGAACGTCGTCCTGGTGAGCACTCGGCTGTCGTCTCCTGACCTGTCCCTCGTCCGCCTCCATCCGGGTGCCGCTGCGGGCAGCGCGGCCGGTGCGTCGAGTCTACGGACCGCGGCTGCAGGCCCGACGCAGCTAGGGTGAGGGGGTGCCTTCGCCGAGCCCCGCGCGTACCCTGGTCCGGCGCGCGCTGCTCGTCTCGGCTGGTGGCGCCATCGGCTCGGCGGCGCGGCTGGCGCTGGCGCTGATCGTTCCCGAGCCCGCGGGCATCCCGCTTCCGGTGCTGATCGCCAACGTCTGCGGGGCGCTGCTGCTCGGCATCCTGGCCGCGCGCCTGCCGGCGTCGTCCGAGGTGAGGATCTTCCTCGGCACGGGTGCGCTGGGTGGTTTCACCACCTACAGCGCCCTCGCGGTCGGCACTGCGGAGCTGTGGGGGCAGACCCCGGCACTCGCCGCAGGCTATGCCGCGGGCAGCGTCCTGCTGGGCCTCGCCGCCGTCGTCGCCGGCCTCCGGCTGGGGCGCGGGAGGCGAACATGAGCCCGCTCCTCCTGCTGGCGGCGGCGGCCTGCGGCGGGCTCGGCGCCGGGGTGCGCTACCTCGTGGACGTCGCCGTCGCGCGCGCCGCCGGCACGCGCTTCCCGTGGGGCGTGATGGTCGTCAACCTCACGGGCTCCTTCGTGCTCGGCATCGTCGTCGGTGCGCTGCCGGACGCGGCCTTCGTCGTCGGTGCCGGATTCCTCGGCGGGTACACCACCTTCAGCACCGCCATGCTCGACACGGTGGCGCTGTGGCGCGACGGCGAGCGCCCGGCGTCGGTCGCGCATGCCGTGGGGATGCTGCTGGGCGGCATCCTGCTCGCAGCGGCGGGGCTCGCCCTCACCGCCGCGGTGCGCTAGCGACGCCTCCCAGGCCTTTCCAAGGCCGTCGAATGTACAAATGTACAGAAGGGGGTCGGGATGCCGGATGCAGTAGCACGCCGCAGGCGCGATCCCGAGGCGCGCCGACGCGAGATCGTGATCGCCGCGACCGAGCTGATCCTGGAGGTCGGCGTCGATGCCCTCACCCACCGCATGATCGCCGCGCGGGCCGGTGTGCCCCTCGGCGCGACGACGCAGTACTTCGCGACGCTCGACGACCTGCGCGCCGAAGCACTGCGCCACCTCGCGGTCGAGGTCGACACCCGCATCGACGGCATCCGCGCCGTGCTCGCCGAGCGCGGCGCCACCCCTGCCGTGCTCACCGAACTCATCGTGCAGGGTCTGGCCGACGCGCGCGCCATGGAAGCGGACCGTGCGGTCGTCACGGCCGCCATCGACGACCCGCGGCTGCGGGAGCTGGCGCATCGGTGGTCTACTCAACTCGCGGGATTCCTCGCCGAAGACCACGGTGCAGAGCGCGCCACGGCCGCCGCCGTCTTCATCGATGGCGTCCTCTGGCATTCGCGCATCCACGATGAACCGCTCTCCGCCCACCTGATCGAATCCGCCCTCGTCGGCATCCTCGACGCGCCCATCACCTGACCGAGAGACCGCACATGTCGAAACTCGCCATCCTCAGCCTCCGCAACCGCGCGCTGATCGCGCTCATCACGATCGTGTCGGCCGTCTTCGGCGGTCTGGCCCTGACCAACCTCAAACAGGAGCTCATCCCCTCGCTCGAGCTGCCCGCGCTGATCGTGATGACGAGCTACCCCGGCGCGTCGCCCGAGGTCGTCGAGAACGACGTGTCCACGCCGATCGAGAACGCGATCCAGGGCGTGCCCGGGCTCGACTCGACGAGCGCGACGAGCACCACGAACGCCTCGATCGTGCAGGCGATGTTCTCGTACGGCACGAACCTCGCGACGGCCGAGCAGAAGATGCAGCAGGCGATCAACCGCATCTCCGCGCAGCTGCCCGAGGACGTCTCGCCCGATGTGCTCAGCGTCTCGATCGACGACTTCCCGGTGATCCAGATCGCCGTGACCGGCTTCGACGACTCCGAATCAGGGCAGGCCGACCTCGAGAACACCGTGATCCCGGACCTCGAGGACGTCGACGGCGTGAACGCGGCCGAGGTGGTCGGCGGCGTGGGCCAGCGCGTGACGATCACCCCGGACGCGGCCGAGCTCGCCGCCGCCGGCCAGTCGCAGCAGGCGATCAGCGACGCCCTGCAGCAGAACGGCATGCTGCTGCCCGGCGGCGACATCACCGAGGACGGTCAGACCCTCACCGTGCAGACCGGCGTGAAGATCGCCTCGGCCGAGGAGATCGCCGCACTGCCGCTGGCGGGAACCGATGCCACGATCGGCGATGTCGCGACCGTCGCCCAGGAGGCAGATCCGGTCACCTCGATCTCGCGTGTCGACGGCGAGGACGCCCTGTCGATCGCCGTCACGAAGCTGCCCGCCGCGAACACCGTCGAGGTCTCGAAGGGCGTGCTCGCCGCGCTCGATGAGCTCAGTGAGACCTTCCCGGATGCCGAGTTCACGGTCATCTTCGACCAGGCGCCGTACATCGAGCAGTCCATCGAGACACTGGCCACCGAGGGCCTTCTCGGACTCGCGTTCGCGGTCATCGTCATCCTGGTGTTCCTGCTGTCGATCCGATCGACGCTGGTGACGGCGATCTCGATCCCCACCAGCGTGCTGATCACGTTCATCGGGTTGCAGGCCTTCGGTTATTCGCTGAACGTGCTCACCCTGGGTGCGCTCACCATCGCGATCGGCCGGGTCGTGGACGACTCGATCGTGGTGATCGAGAACATCAAGCGGCATTACGTCGAAGGCGCCGACAAGGGGGATGCGATCCGCCTCGCGGTGCGCGAGGTCGCCGCGGCGATCACCGCGTCGACGATCACCACGGTCGCGGTGTTTCTGCCCATCGTGTTCGTCGGCGACATGGTCGGAGAGCTCTTCCGGCCGTTCGCCATGACGGTGACCATCGCGATGGTGGCATCGCTGCTCGTCGCCCTGACGATCGTCCCGGTGCTGGCCTACTGGTTCCTCAGGCCCGGCAAGCCGCTGCTCGCCGCTGATGGCAGCAGGATCGATCCGGAGCATCCCGCCGCCCCGCCCACACCGCTGCAGCGGATGTACCGTCCCGTCCTGGGCTGGACCCTGAAGCACTCCGCGATCACCGTCGTGCTCGCCGTGATCGTGCTCGCCGGAACGCTCGCCGCTGCCCCACTGATGAAGATCAACTTCCTCAGCGACACCGGCCAGAACACCATGACCGTCACGCAGGACATCGGTGCGACCGCGAGCCTCGAGGCGGAATCCGAGGCGGCGAAGAAGGTCGAAGAGGCGCTCGACGGCGTCGAGGGCATCGAGCACGTGCAGGCCTCGATCGGATCGAGCGGCTCGTCGCTGCGTGATGCCTTCTCCGGCGGAGCCGGCATCACCTACTCCATCCAGACCGAGGAGGGGGTGGATCAGGAGAAGCTGCGCGCCGACGTGCAGGAGCGGATCGACGACCTCGAGGATGCCGGCGAGGTGACCGTCAGCTCCGCATCCGGCGGGTTCGGCTCGACCGACATCGAGATCACCGTCTCGGCACCGTCGGCCGACGCGCTGACCACCGCCACCGACGCGCTCGTCGAGGACCTCGACGGCCGGGACGGCATCGGCCAGGTCACGCACAACCTCGCGGCATCCCTGCCGTACATCGCCGTGGAGGTCGACCGCGCGGCCGCCGCGGAGCGCGGGCTGTCCGAGGTGGCCGTCGGTTCGATCGTGTCCAACACGATGCGGCCGCAGCAGGCCGGGTCCGTCGAGATCGACGGCACGGCCCTCACCGTCTACATCGCGGACCCCGAGCCGCCCACGTCGGTGGAGGCGCTGCGGGATCTCGCCATCCCGACCGCGCTCGGTCCGGTGCGACTCGACGAGATCGCCACGGTCGAGCAGCGCGAGGGGCCCACCTCGATCTCGACGGAGCAGGGCAGCCGCACCGCGACGATCACGGTGCCGCCGGCATCCGATGACCTCGCCGTGGCGACGGCGTCGGTCACCGCGGCGCTCGAGGCGGTGGATCTGCCGGACGGTGCGCGTGCGACGATCGGCGGCGTCGCACAGCAGCAGGCCGACTCGTTCTCACAGCTCGGGCTGGCGATGCTGGCGGCGATCCTCATCGTGTACGTCGTGATGGTCGCGACCTTCAAGTCGCTGCGTCAGCCGCTGCTGCTGCTCGTGTCTGTGCCGTTCGCAGCCACCGGTGCGATCCTTCTGCAGATCGTGACGGGAGTGCCGCTGGGCGTGGCGTCGCTGATCGGCGTGCTGATGCTGATCGGCATCGTGGTGACCAACGCCATCGTGCTGATCGACCTGGTGAACCAGTACCGCGAGAAGGGGCTGTCCACACCCGAGGCGGTGATGGCCGGCGGCGAGAAGCGTCTGCGGCCGATCCTCATGACGGCGCTGGCGACGATCTTCGCTCTCACGCCGATGGCGCTCGGCATCACGGGGCACGGCGGCTTCATCTCGCAGCCGCTCGCCATCGTCGTCATCGGCGGCCTGGTGTCGTCGACCGTGCTGACCCTGATCGTGCTGCCGACGCTCTACAACCTCGTCGAAGGGGCGAAGGAGCGTCGCGCGGCCAAGCGCGCCGCCCGCGGCGAGGGCGGAGCGGACGGCGACGGCGGTCCGGAGCATCCGCACGGGGACGACCCCGGTCCCGGAGCGGGCGGCGCTCAGCGCGACGAGAAGACTGCGACGACGGCGGCCGTCGGCGGGGCTCCGGCGATGTCCTGGGGACCGGCGAGCGCCCACCCCGTGGCCGGCGGTGCTGACGACCGCACACCATCCGGTGTCATCGAGCGCGCACCCGCCGGAGCGTACGCTCCGGTCGAGGTGTACAGCGGGATGGACCCCATGCTCGCCGCCGCGGCCGCCGCCTCCTCTGCCGCCGCTGCGGCCTCGGCTGCGGCCGCGGCGGCATCCGTCGTGGCATCCGTGGCCGCCGAGAACGCCGAGCACCATCCCACCCGCCGGGAGCTGCGCTCGCGCGGACTGCCGACGGCCAACAAGGTCGACTGACCCGGGACCTCGGCGTTTCAGGCGAAGGAGATGCCCCAGTCGAGCTGCCACGACTCGTCGCGCGCGAGCCGACGCAGACCACGTCCGGAGTTGAACGCCTCGGCGGGCGCCGTCATCGGCTCGATCGCCACGACCAGCGGGCGGCCGGGGTAACGGTCGGTGGTGAAGGCCTGCACAAAGGCGAATCCGGCACCCTGATGCACGGTCACCGCACGGCCGTCGGGGGCGGTCAGGGTGGTGCGCACCCGCCCGTCGGGATCGCGGTGCAGGTTCGCGTAGGCGGTGTCGAGCTGCACGTCCCCGAGCCGGCGGCCCTCGCGCAGATCGGTTCCCCCGGACACCGGGGACTCGCCGATCGGCAGCATCCGCTCATCGGTCTCGAAGTACGTCTCCGCGGGGATGCGCAGTACGAGCTCGCGGGGATCGACATCGCCGATCGTCACGAACGGGTGGGTGCCCAGTGCCACCGGCGCCCTTCCGTCGGAGCGGTGGGTGAGCGTGTGGGTGACGTCGACGCCGGCGTCCGTCAGGGCGTATCGCACCGTCGTCTCGACGAGGTACGGGTACCCGGTCTGCGGCACGATCGTCGCCGCCAGCGTCACAGCGTCCTCGGTCTGCTCGGCCACGTCGTAGGCGGTGAATCGCAGCAGCCCGTGGCTCGCATTGTGGAACTTCGGCTCGGTGACGGCGAGGGTGCGGGCGGTCTCGCCGTCCTGCCAGACGCCGTCGCGGATGCGGTTGGGCCACGGGGCGAGCACGATGCCCGAGGCCATCGGTGTCGGCGCATCCTCGGGGTAGGGCGGGACGATGTCGATACCGCGCACGGTCAGGTGCCTGAGCGAGGCGCCGACCTGCGCGATCTGGGCGGTGACATCGCCGCGGCGGAGACGGAACTGGATGCCGGTGGGGGAGACCATTCGGCCATCGTACGACCCCGTTTCGTCTCGGTCTCGTGCGGTGGCGCGAGGCGGGCTCTCAGGTCGGCCGGGTAGACTGAGGGCGTCGGCTTCGGGCAGCCCGCACGTGCGGGATCTTTCTGAGCATGAACCACGCTCTTTTGTGAGCCCAGGGGCCGATGGTTCATAAACCATCACATGAATGGCCCCGGCCGACGGATGCCCGGGTATGTCCGCCGTGCGCTGATCTCTGTACGCACGGGAGCGGACGCTGTTCTCGTGTCAGAGCAGTCAGGAAACACCATGCCCAAGAACGGCAAGCCCAAGGGCGGACGACCCGCCCGTAACTTCGAGCCCCGCCTCGGCGCCAAGAAGACCTCGTTCCATGATCGGCACGCCGGCGCCCGTTCCGGTCGCGACGACGACCGCCGGTCGGATGCGGGGGAGCACCGCGGCGACGACCGTCGCACCGTCGACCGCCGACCGGGCAGCATCAGCCCCAAGCACCGCGGATACCGTGCCGCCGAGACCGGCGGCGAGGCGTCCAAGCGCCGCTGGACCGCCCAGGAGAAGGCGGGCCGCGACGAGGCACGTTCGATCCGCAACCGCGCCGAGTCCGGTCGGCGCGAGGCGCCGCACCACCGTGACGAGCGTCGTGACGACCGCCGGTTCGGCGAGCGCGGCGACCGTCGCGTCGCGGACCGCGGTGAGCGTCGCTTCGACGACCGTCCGCGTCGTGACGAGCGTGCCGGCGGCCGGGGCGGGTTCGATCGCGCCGAGCGCGGCGGTGATCGTTTCGATCGCGCTGATCGGCCGCGGTTCGACCGCGCCGAGCGTCCGCGCTTCGACCGGAACGATCGTGCTGAGCGCCCTCGTTTCGACCGGAACGACCGCACCGACCGCCCGCGTTTCGACCGGAACGACCGCACCGAGCGTCCTCGTTTCGATCGTGACGCGCGTCCGGCTCGCGATGACCGTGGTTCCCGTGGTGGGTTCGAGCGTCGTGACGATCGCGGAACCCGCGGTGGGTTCGACCGTCGCGAGGAGCGTCCGCGGTTCGACCGCGGTGAGCGTCCTCGTTTCGATCGTGACGCGCGTCCGGCCCGTGACGACCGTGCTGCTCGTGGCGGGTTCGACCGCCGTGACGACCGTCCGCGGTTCGACCGAGACGACCGTCCCCGTCGCGACGAGCGCAGCGAGCGTCGTGACGACCGCTTCGAACGCAGTGACCGTCGCGAGGAGCGTCCGAGGTTCGACCGCGCCGACCGTCCCGCGCGTCCTCGCCGCGAGGACCGCCCCAGCCGCAGCGACTGGAACCGCACGCCGTCGGCGCCGAAGGAGCAGCTCGACGATGTCGTGCACGAGCGTCTCGAGGCGCAGGCCGTGCAGGCCGGAGAGGTCGCCGATGTGACCTTCGGCGACCTCGGTCTCGGTTCGAACATCGTCGAGATCCTGAAGAACCTGGGCGCCGAGACGCCCTTCCCGATTCAGGCGGCGACGATCCCGTCGATCCTCGCGGGGCGCGACGTGCTCGGCCGCGGCCGCACCGGCTCGGGCAAGACGATCGCCTTCGGCGCGCCGCTGGTCGAGAGCATCCTGACCTCGCAGAAGGGCAAACGCCGCGAGATCGGCCGCAAGCCGCGCGCGATCATCCTCGCGCCGACCCGTGAGCTGGCGCTGCAGATCGACCGCACGGTGCAGCCGATCGCCCGCAGTGTGGGTCTGTTCACCACGCAGATCTACGGCGGTGTGCCGCAGGCGCGTCAGGTGGGTGCGCTCAAGAAGGGCGTCGACATCGTGATCGGCACGCCCGGTCGCATCGAAGACCTCATCGAGCAGCGCAAGCTCGACCTCTCCGAGGTGCGCATCGCCGTGCTTGACGAGGCCGACCACATGACCGAGCTCGGCTTCGTCGAGCCGGTGCAGCGCATCCTGCGTGCCACCGGCACCGCACTCGACGACCGCGACGCCAGCCAGAAGCTGCTCTTCTCGGCGACGCTCGACCGCGAGGTCGCCTCGCTCGTCGACGAGTTCCTGGTTGAGCCGGCGGTGTACGAGGTGGCGGGCGAGGACCAGCAGTCCAGCACGATCGACCACCGCGTGCTCGTGATCGAGCACCGCGACAAGGCCGAGGTGCTCACCTCGCTCGTCGATCGCGAGGGTCAGACCCTGGTCTTCGCGCGCACCCGCGCATACGCCGAGATGCTCGCCGAGCAGTTCGAGGATGCCGGCATCGCCGCCGTCTCGCTGCACGGCGATCTGAATCAGGCCAAGCGCACGCGCAACCTGCAGAAGCTCACCGCGGGCAAGGTGCAGGTGCTCGTCGCGACCGATGTCGCCGCGCGCGGCATCCATGTCGACGACATCGACCTCGTCGTGCAGGCGGATGCTCCCGACGAGTACAAGACGTACCTGCATCGCGCGGGTCGCACCGGTCGCGCCGGACGCTCGGGCCGTGTGGTCACGCTGATCACCCGTCACCGTCGCCGTCGGATGGAGGACCTGCTCGGCCGCGCCGAGATCGAGGCGCCGTTCGACAGTGCCCGGCCGGGCGACGACGTGATCGAAGAGATCACCGGCCGGATGCCGAGCGCCGCAGAGCTCACCTCCTGACCGTCGCGACGAGTTCCGGTGCGCTCGACGAGTGCACCGGAACTCGCCGAGTGCACCGGGAAACGACGTCGACAACCGGTGCGCTCGTCGGCATCCGGTGTATTCGGCGTTCGCCGCGAGGTCCCGCACAGGATGTCAGGGCCGATAGGCTCGCCGGTATGCAATGGGGGGATTGGGCGACTGCGGGTGGAACGGTCTGGTTCTGCATCGCCCTGACGATCAGCGGTCTGGCCGGAATTCAGGGCCGTTCGAAGCTCGGCTGGTTCGTCGCCGGCATGTTCCTCGGGCCGCTCGCGCTGCTCATCCTGGTCGTCATGACTGCTCCCGTGAAAGAGCGCGACTCGGTCTGAGGCTGTCCGGCGGCTCAACGCGGCCCTTCGCGAGGTCCCGCACAGGATGTCAGGGCCGTGCGACCTCAGAAGAGCATCGGCGCCGCTTCCGGCTTCGGTGCCGTCGGAACGGCGGTGCGCGCGCGCATGATGCCGCGCATCCGGTCGTGCTCCTCTTCGGACTGCGCGTGGAGCCCGTGCGCGCGGATGAGCGGTCGCATCCGCTTCGCCAGCCACTGACGGTAGGGCTTGGGCGCCTCGACCGACACCCCGGGATACAGCCCCCGGTACGACGGCACGAGGTCCGGATGCTCTCGCTGCAGCCACTGGAAGAACCACGGCTTCACGCCGGGCCGCAGATGCAGTGACCCGTAGACGGCGTGATCTGCGCCGGCGTCCTTGATGCGCCGGAGCGCCTCGTCGATGGCCGCGATCGAGTCGTTCAGATGCGGCAGCACGGGCATGAGGAAGACGCCGACGCGGAACCCGGCATCCGTCAGCGCTCGCACCGTGTCGAGCCGCGCCTGCGTCGTGGGCGTGCCCGGCTCGATGGAATGCTGCAGGGCGTCGTCGTACATCGCGATCGACATCTGCACGTCGATGGGCACCTGCTTCGCGGCTTCGACCAGCAGGGGGATGTCGCGTCGGATCAGTGTGCCTTTGGTGAGGATCGACATGGGCGTGCCCGAGTCGGCCAGTGCGCGGATGATGCCCGGCATCAGCCGGTAACGGCCCTCGGCGCGCTGGTACGGGTCGGTGTTGGTGCCGAGCGCCACGGTCTCGTGCTGCCAAGAACCCTTTCGCAGCTCGCGCTGCAGCACTTCCACCACGTTCGTCTTCACCACGATCTGCGAATCGAAGTCCGCGCCTCCGTCGAGATCGAGGTACTCGTGCGTGCCCCGAGCGAAGCAGTATGAGCACGCATGACTGCATCCACGGTACGGATTGATCGTCCAGCTGAACGGCATCCGCGATGCGCCGGGGACGCGGTTCAGCGCCGACTTCGACAGCACCTCGTGAAAGACCATGCCCGCGAACTCCGGGGTGGTCACCGACTGGACGATGCCCGTGCGCTTCTCGAGCCCGGGGAGCGCGTCAGCATCGGCATCGTCGATCGTCTGTCCCTGCCAGCGCATCTCATTAGTCGAACAAAAGAACGACACAATGTCAAGAAGCGTGGCGCGAGCTTCGAAGAACATCTGTGCTGCGCAGATCTCTTGACAGTCCGGCGCGATCGTGGGAACGTTTACAACAGCTTTGGAAACGTTTACAACGCTCGAAGGGGAGCCCATGGGCCGAGCCACGATCACACAGGTCGCCACGCGTGCTGGGGTGTCCATCGCGTCGGCCTCGCGTGCGCTCAACGGGCAGATCGCGAGCGCGGAGACCGTCGCGAAGGTGCGGCAGGCGGCCGCTGAGCTCGGCTACGTCGCCGACGCCACCGCGCAGTCCCTCAAGCGTGGGCGCACCTTCCAGCTCGCCTATGCCGTCGCCGACATCGGCAACCCGGTCTACGTCGAGATGATGACCGCCATCCAGCAGGTCATCGCCGCATCCGGGTACCGGTTGATCCTCTCCTCGACCGGTGACGCATCCTCATCGGTGGATGTCGTGCGCGACCTCAGCCGCGGGTACGTGGACGGGCTCATCATCTCTCCGCTGCGCGTGACCGATCATCTGCTCACCGCACTCGCCGCCGTCCCGGTTCCCGTCGTCGTGCTCGGCCGGGTACCGGAGGACGCCGGATTCGACACCGTGCGAGCGGACTCGCTGACGGCGATGCGACAGGTCGTCGATCACCTGGTCGAGTGCTCCCATCAGCACCTCGCCTTCATCAACGGCCCCGTGGACACGACTCCCGGTGCGTTCCGGCGCGACGGGTTCGCCGGTGCGCTGGCCGCCCACCCCGCCATCCGCGCGGAGAGCGTCGCCGCCGCTGACTTCACCATCAACGCCGGCTACGAGGCGGCGATCCCCCTCCTCAACCGCGACGACCGGCCGCAGGCCATCATCGCCGCGAACGATCTGATCGGCGTCGGCGTGCTGCGTGCCGCCGAGGACCTCGGACTCTCGGTTCCCCGCGACCTGGCCGTCACCGGCATCGACAACACCGAGCTCGCCTCCGTCGTTCGTCCGGGACTGACGAGCGTCGACATGGGCGCCGCCGAGCGCGGCCGCGTCGCCGCCGAGCTGCTCCTCGCGCGCATCGCCGAGCCCGACCGTGCCGCGCACACCGTCGCCGTCGCCCCGCAACTGGTCGTCCGCGGATCCACGCGCAGCGAAGCGGCGGGACATCCGACCGTCCGGGCGGCGGTTGTCGACAACGAGAGGGTCGCCGGATGACCACCGCAACCGACAGGCCGTCGAAGACCCGCACGCAGCCGAAGGTGCGCCAGATCGGCGCCCGCACGCGCGCGCAGCGCAAGGAGGCGATCGCCCTCGTCATCCCCGCGCTGCTGCCCATCATCCTCTTCTCGGTGATCCCGCTGGTGAGCGGCGTGGCCATCGGGTTCACCGACGCCACACTGCAGCGGAACGCCGAGATCAGCTTCAACGGTCTCGAGAACTACATCGACCTCGCCGACAACCGACGGTTCTGGGGCTCGTTCGGCATCGGACTGATCTGGTCCGCCTCCGTCGCCCTGCTGACACTCGTCTGTGCGATGTGCCTGGCCCTGCTGCTGAACAGCAACCTGCGTCTGAAAGGCCTCACGCGCGTGCTCGCGCTCATCCCCTGGGCGATGCCGCCGGTGGTCATCGCCATCGTGTGGCGCATGATCTACAACCCCAACTCCGGCCCGCTCAACGGCGTGCTCGGATGGTTCGGCATCCCGGGGGTGAACTGGCTCGGCGACTTCTCCACGGCGCTGCCCGCCGTGATCGTGGTCGGCGTGTGGTCGGGCATCCCGCAGACGACGGTGCTGCTGCTCGCCGGCATGCAGTCGATCTCCGCCGAACAGCACGAAGCGGCGGCGGTCGACGGTGCCGGGGTCTTCCGGCGCTTCTGGCACGTGACGCTGCCGGCGCTGCGCCCGGTGATCTTCGCCGTCACCTCGCTCGACTTCATCTGGCAGTTCAACTCGTTCGGGCTGATCTACGTCCTCACCGAGGGCGGCCCCGGCGGACAGACGATGATCCCGCCGCTGTTCACCTATCTCGAGGCGTTCCGCAACCGCGAGATCGGCGCGGCTTCCGCCATGGGCAACGTGCTGGTCGTCGCGATCCTCGTCATCCTCTCGCTCTACCTCATCAATCAGTTCCGGCAGAATAAGGCGGTGCGCGCATGAACGCCCGACGCCCCTGGTACGCCACGGTCCTGATGTACGCCGCGCTGGCGTTCTTCCTCGCCTTCCTCGGCTTCCCGCTGGTATGGCTGCTGTCGGCGTCGTTCAAGTCCTCGCAGGAACTGAACTCTCTCGCCGTCAACCTCATCCCCGCGCAGTGGGACTTCTCCAACTACACCTCGGCGCTGGAGAGGCAGAACCTCATCCCCGCGGCGGGCAACTCCCTGCTGGTCGCGGTGGCGACCATGATCATCACCGTGCTGCTGTCGATGCCGATGGCGTACGCGCTGGCCCGGCTCCGCGGCAGGCTCCGCGCGGCGGGCACGATCTGGATCCTCACCAGCCAGGTCTTCCCCAGCATCCTCATCATCATCCCGCTGTTCCTGCTGCTGCGCACCATCAGCCTCAACGACACCCTGCTGGGACTGATCCTCGTGTACGTCACGTTCACGATGCCGTTCACGCTGTGGATGCTGCAGGGCTACGTCGCAGCGATCCCGCTGGAGCTGGAGGAGGCGGCCGAGATGGACGGGGCGAACCGGCTCACCATCCTGCGCCGCGTCGTGCTGCCGCTGCTCGCCCCCGGCCTGGTCGCCACGGCCATGTTCACGTTCGTCTCGGCGTGGAACGAGTTCTTCCTCGCGCTCGTGCTGCTGCAGAGCCCTGAGCTGTACACGCTGCCCATCGCGCTGCGCTCCTTCCTGGGCGCCGAGGGACAGACGCAACTCGGTCCGCTCGCCGCCGGCGCGGTGCTCGCGACGATCCCGTCGCTCATCATCTTCGGCATCCTCCAGAAGAAGCTCACCGGCGGCATGCTCGCCGGTGCCGTCAAGGGCTGAACCTTCCGCCCCGCACCCACCACCAGAACCACTGCATCACTGAGAAAGGCGATCATCATGAAGAGAATCCGAGGCATCGGCGCCATCGCATTCGCCGGCGTCGCAGCACTCACCCTCACCTCGTGCACACAGGGAAGCGCGACCCGCGACCCCGGAGGCGGGGAAGGCGGGGCCGTCACGCTCCAGTTCCAGTCGCTGTCCGATCAGCCGACCACACAGGCGGCGGTCGAGGAGATCGTCGACAACTGGAACAGCGAGAACCCCGACGTCCAGGTCGAGATCATCCAGGCCGGCTGGGACGGCACCTACGACAAGCTGATCACGCAGTTCACCGGCGGAACCGCGCCCGACATCATCCACTTCGAGGCCAGCTCGATCGTCTCGTTCGCGGCGGACGGCTACCTCGCCGATCTCAGCGACCTCATCGACCCCGACCTCAAGTCGGACATCTCCGAGGGCATCTGGGACTCGGTGACCGTGAACGACGAGATCATCGCCTACCCCTCCACGCTGCAGTCGTACATGGCCTTCGCCAACGCCGACCTGCTCGAGGAGGCAGGCGTCGAGGTCCCCACCGGCGACACGATGACCTGGGACGAGCTCGCCGAGATCGCCAGGGCGACGACCACCGCCGACCACAAGGGCCTCGGCTGGGGCCTTGCCTCGCCGACGGCGACGATCATGAGCCTGTCGCTCGGCTTCGACGGCGGCTACTTCTCGGGCGAGGGCGAAGAGGCCACGATCGAGGTCGGCGACGCCGAACTCGCCGTGCCCGAGCGCATCCACGAGATGGCCTACACCGATGAGTCGCTCGATCTGACCTCGCTGACCCAGTCGGGTTCGGACGTGCTGGCGTCGTTCTACGGCGGCAAGATCGCGATGACCGTTCAGGGATCCTTCCAGGCGACGAACATCGCGAACGACGCGCCCGAGGGCTTCAACTGGGTCGCGCTTCCGCCGCTGGAGGGCAGCGCCGGTGCGATCCAGGCCGCCAACCCGCAGACCTACTCGGTGAACATCGACTCCGAGTACGTCGAGGAGTCCGCCGAGTTCCTGAACTACTTCCTCAACGCCGACAACCTCGCCGAGATCGCCTACGCCGACGCACTGATTCCCTCGTCGGGTGAGGCCCGTGCCGCCGTCGAGGAGCTCGCGGCCGACAATCCCGCATGGACCCAGGTGCTCGCCTCCGGTGAGGGCCTCGAGGGGCCGCCCTTCCTCAAGGTCGACAAGTACACCGAGTGGAAGGACACCATCGCGACGCCGGCCTACCAGCAGTACCTGGCCGACAAGATCACCGAGGAGCAGCTGGCCACCCAGCTCTCCGACGGCTGGGCCGACATCGCCGGCTGAGCCGTGGCGGAGGCGGGCCACGACGCCCGCCTCCGCTGCACCGGAAGACATACGAGACGAGGAGTGGAATGGACGCGCTGCAGGGCCGAGTGGCCGGAGTGCTTGCGGGAGCCGCCGTGGGCGATGCGCTCGGCGGAGCGACCGAGGGGTGGACCCCCGAGCAGATCGAGGAGCGCCACGGCGGAAGGGTCGAGGGGATCGTCGGTCCCTTCCTCGCCGACTGGCGCACGGCTCGCCCGATCGCCCCGTACCACAAGGGCGACGGACACGTCACCGACGACACCCTCATGACCCACGCGCTCATCGAGGTCTACGTCAAGCGGCGCCGCCACCTCGACGCGTTCGACATCGCCGGCGACCTGGTGCCGCTGATGATCGGCGAGCGGCGATGGATTCCCGAGCTCGAAGACGAGGCGCTCATCCTGCAGCGCGTCTTCCTCGCCGAGAAGTGGATCGTCGCCAAGCTGCACTACGGCCACGCCGATCCGCGCGAGGCCGGCGTCGGCAACGTCGTCAACTGCGGCGCGACCATGTACATGGCGCCCGTCGGGCTCGTGCACATCGGCGACCCCGGCGGCGCCTATGCGGAGGCCATCGACCTTGCCGGTGCGCACCAGTCCTCGTACGGGCGTGAGGCGGCCGGCGTGTTCGCCGCCGCCGTCGCCGCCGCGGCAGCACCGGGTGCCACCGTCGCGGATGTGCGCGCCGCCGTCACTGACGTCGCGCACGACGGCACGGCCGCCGCGATCGATGCGGTGTTCTCGGCGGTCGACGCCTTCCGCGCCGCCGGAGGGTCGGACGACCCGCGTGAGCTCGGACGCATCATCCGCGCCGCCGTCTCGCCGTACGACACGGTCGGCGATCAGTACCGGGCTCCCGCGATGGATGCCCGCCTTCCCTCGCGCACGAAGTCGATCGAGGAGCTTCCCGTCGCCCTCGGCTTCGTGCTCGCCCACGACGGCGACGCGCGCGCCGCGATCCTCGACGCCGTCAACTACGGCCGGGACTCCGACTCGATCGCGACGATGGCCGGCGCCATCTGCGGCGGGCTCGGCGGACTCGACGTCATCCCCGCCGAGTGGGTGCACGACGTCACCACCGCAAGCCGTCTCGACCTCGACGGCGTCATCGCCGCGATGACCGAGGTCGTCCGTGACATCGCGGGGGCGGATGCCGAGCGAGCGACCCGCCGGGCCGCGGCCCTGCAGGAACTGCTCGGCCGGGAGGCTGCCGCGTGAGACTGACCTGGGCTCAGCCTGAGGACCTCGTGCCGGCCGAGTTCGCGGCGCTTCGCGAGCAGGGCGTCGACGAGGCGGAGCTCGCCCCCGTCGAACGGCGCTGGGCCGACGCGGGCGGCTCGACCGAGCTCGCCCCATCGGGCGCCAGCGCCGACGCGGCGAGCCCGGAACTGCGGGCGTTGGCGCGCACGGTGCTCGCAGAGCTGCAGCTCCTGCAGCAGCCGAACACCGACGAGCCCGATGACTGGAGCGAGATCGAGGCGCTCCTGCCCGATGCCCCCGTCATGCCGTCGCAGACCGGCCTCGACCGGGTGCACGGCGCGTGGGCCGGCCGGGCCGCCGGATGCCTGCTCGGGAAACCGGTCGAGAAGATTCCGCGCGAGGGCATCGAGCAGATCGCCCGCGCCACGGGCAACTGGCCCATCCGCGCCTACTTCACCGCGCAGGGTCTCCCCGACGACATCGCGCGGCAGTGGCCCTGGAACCGCCGCTCCGCGCCGACCTCGCTGGTCGAGAACATCGACGGCATGCCCGAGGACGATGATCTGAACTTCCCGATCCTGGCCCTCGACCTGCTCGAACAGCACGGCGCAGAGCTCACCAGCGACGACGTCGCGCAGGCCTGGCTGGCCTCGCTGCCCGCCGGTCGTGTGTTCACCGCGGAACGGGCCGCGTACCGCAACATTCTCGACGCCCGGCCGGTGCCCGAGACGGCGACGTATCTCAACCCGTTCCGCGAGTGGATCGGCGCACTCATCCGCGCCGATGTGCACGGCTGGGCCCACCCGGGAGACGTCAGGGCCGCGGCGCGGTCGGCCTGGATCGACGCGCGCCTCAGTCATACGCGCAACGGCATCTACGGCGAGATGTGGGTCGCCGCGCTGTGCGCGGCATCCATCGTGGCGTCGACGCCGGAGGAGGCGCTGGATGCCGCCGACACGGCGGTTCCGCCGGCATCCCGTCTCGCTGCGGCGCTGCGGCTGGGGCGCGACACCGGTCGCGCGCTCGGCGCGGGCAGGCTCTCGACCGTCGAGGCGCTGGACGCCCTGCACACGGCGTTCGCGGGGATGCACTGGGTGCACACGCTCAACAACGCCGCGCTCATCGCCTGCGCGGTGCAGGCGCACGGCACCGACTTCGGGTCGGCGATCGCGCTCGCGGTCGCCGGCGGGTGGGACACCGACTCCGTCGGAGCGACGGTCGGCTCGGTCGTGGGCGGGCTCATCGGCGCGGACGCGATCCCCTCGGCGTGGACCGCGCCGCTGCGCGACAGCATCGCCACGTCGATGCCCGGGGGTGCGGAACGCTCCATCCGGGTGCTCGCCGAGCGGACCCTTCGCCTGTCGGAGCCGAGGTCGTGAGCGTCGTCATCGTCGGCAGCGTCAACCAGGACGTCGTCGCCCGCGTCGATCGGATCCCCGGACCGGGCGAGACCGTGCTGGGAAGCTCGCTCTCCCGTTCCGGTGGGGGCAAGGGCGCGAACCAGGCAGTGGCCGCACGTCGTGCCGGAGGGGCGGACGTCGCGTTCGTCGGCGCCGTGGGAACGGATGCCGACGGCGCGATCCTGCGCGCGTCCCTGGAGCGCGACGGCATCGACGTGTCCGGTCTCGCCGAGGTGACGGGTCCGAGTGGCACGGCGCTCATCGCCGTCGACGAGCTCGCCGAGAACACCGTCGTCGTGGTGCCGGGTGCCAACGCCGCCCTTGCGCGGTTGACCGACGTGCAGCGGATCGTCGTGGAGAGGTCGCGGGTGCTGCTGACCCAGCTCGAGGTGCCGGTCTCACTCGTGCGGGATGCCGCGGCAGCGCGCCCGGACGGGGCATGGCACGTGCACAACGCGGCGCCGTCCGCACCGTTCGTGGTCGCCGCCGAAGACCTGCTGCCCGGCATCGATGTGCTCATCGTCAACGAGCACGAGGCGCTGGAGATCGCGGAAGTCGCCGACCGCGACGCCGCGGTGGCGGCCCTGGCTGCGCGGGTGCCCGCCCTCGTCGTCACGCTGGGCAGGCACGGGTCGCTCGTCGTCGTCGGCGAGGAGAAGGTGCCCGTTCCCGCCTACACCGCCCACGCCGTCGACACGACCGGCGCCGGCGACACGTTCTGCGGCGTCTTCGCCGCACGCCTCGCCGCATCCGGACGTCACCCCGAGGATGCGGATGCCACTCTCCTCGCCGATGCCGCCCGCTGGGGAGCCGCCGCATCCGCGATCTCCGTGACGCGTCCTGGTGCACAGGATGCCGTCCCCCATGCCACCGAGGTGGCACGACTGCGTCAAGAGAGCGAGTGACGACGTGAGCAGCGGATTCGATCCTCTCCATCCGCGAGAGCTGGACCTTCCGATGGCCGTGCCGCTGCGCGCGGACGGTGCTCTCGTCGATGTCACCTCCGGTGAGGCGGCGCTGACGATGGACGACGGCAAGATCTTCGCCGCCCCGTCCGACCCGGCGCAGCTCGACGACTGGCGGGCGCAGCTGGTGTCGTGGCGCGAAGGGGCACGTGCCAGGCACGGCGTCCCCCGTCGTTACGACGATCCGGCATCCGCGTGGGCTGCCCGGTGCTTCACGGTCGCGCAGGTGTGGCTCTGGGACGAGCTGTTCTTCGACTTCGATGCGCAGCGGTTCACGCCCGAGCGCTTCCTCGCCGATGCGCGAGAGCGCTTCGGCGGGCTCGACGGCATCGTGCTGTGGCACGCCTACCCGGTCATCGGCATCGACGACCGCAACCAGTGGGACTTCTACGACGTGCCCGGCCTCAAGCAGGCGGCCGCCGCGTTGCGCGAGATGGGCGTCGCGGTCTTCGTCGACTACAACCCCTGGGACACGGGCACACGACGTGCCGGGGATGACGCGACCGAGCTGGCCGCCACCGTGCGCCGGCTCGGAGCAGACGGGATCTTCCTCGACACGCTCAAGAAGGCCGACCCCGAGATGGTGGCGGCTCTGGACGCCGCACGTCCCGGCATCGGTCTGGAGGGCGAGTCGAAGCTGGCGACCGAGCGCATCGCCGACCACACGCTCTCGTGGGCGCAGTGGTTCGCCGATTCCGAGGTGCCAGGGGTGCTGCGCGCGCACTGGTTCGAGCGTCGACACATGCAGCACCACATCCGGCGCTGGCACCGGGACCACTCCGAAGAGCTGCGCTCCGCCTGGCTGAACGGCGTGGGCATGATGGTGTGGGAGGTGGTCTTCGGCGTGTGGGTCGGCTGGAACGACCGCGATTCCGCGACGTTGCGCCGGATGCTGCCCGTGCAGCGCGGCCTGCACGCATGGCTCGTCGAGGGGGAGTGGACACCGCTGGCGGTACATGAGGCGTCGGTGTTCGGCTCGACCTTCACGCACGACGGATCCACCCTGCTGCTGCTGGCCAACACCTCCGACGCCGACGTCACCTACCGGCCGGAGGGCGTCGGCTGGCAGCCGCTGCATGCCGGCGACACCGCGGACCTGATCACCGTGCCGGCTCGCGGCATCGCGGCGGCCATGCAGGTCACCGGCACGGAACCCGCCGAGCTGGATGCGGTGCGCACCGCGCTCGCCGCGGAGACACCGGCTCGGGACGCATCCTTCCCGCACCGCCGTACGCGCCGGCTCGCTCCGCAGATCCCCTCGCGCGCGCAGCTGGCGCCCGCCGACATCCGTGCCGGCGCCACCGTGCGCACCGTGATCGTGCCGTCGGGCGAGCACGTGCTCACGGTGCGTCACCGTGCACGCGAGACCGGCATGTACGACGGAGCACCCTACGTCGACGAGTGGAAGCCGCTGCCGCCACGCCTGCACGACCAGCGCACCCTGGAACGCGTCGTTCGTCTCGCGAACCCCGTGCGGGTCGGGGTCGCCGAGGTCAGCGCCGCCGAGTACGCGCTCTTCCTCGACGCGATCGGCGAGCAGGCGGCATCCCGCGACCCGGAGAGGCCGGCCAGCGGCGTCACCTTGGCACGCGCGCGCGAGTACGCGGCGTGGGTGGGCGGGCGGCTGCCGAGCGAGGACGAGTGGCAGCTCGCCGCCGTTCAGCCCGGCTTCCGGCGGCGGGTCCCCGAGGTGTGGAACTGGACCGAGTCGGAGCACTCCGACGGTCGCACGCGCTTCGTCATGCTCAAGGGCGGCAGCGCGCACGAGAGCACCGGATCGGACTGGTACGTCGACGGCGGGGTGCGCGGGCCGGAGTTCGCGCTGAAGTTCCTGCTGCCGGGGCTGGGGCAGGACGCCTCGCCCTCGATCGGCTTCCGCGTCTGCTGGGAGGAGACGACATGACGACACCTCTGGCAGGACTGCGCGTGGTGGACGCGTCCACGCTGTTCGCCGGCCCCATGGCGGCCATGCACTTGGGCGACATGGGTGCCGAGGTCATCAAGGTCGAGCATCCCACTCGGCCCGATTCGGCCCGAGGTCACGGGCCGAGCAAGGACGGTCAGAACCTGTGGTGGAAGACCCTCGGGCGCAACAAGCGCACGGTCGCCATCGATCTGCACACCGACGGGGGCCGTGAGGCGTTCCTGCGGCTGGCGCGCACCGCCGACGTGGTGGTCGAGAACTTCCGGCCCGGCACGCTCGAACGCTGGGGTTTGAGCTACGAGACGCTGTCGGCGCAGAACCCTGGCCTCGTGCTCGCGCGGGTGACCGGCTTCGGGCAGATCGGCCCGTATCGTTCGCGCCCCGGATTCGGCACCCTCGCGGAGGCGATGAGCGGATTCGCCGCATCCACGGGCGAACCCGACGGTCCGCCGACGCTGCCGCCGTTCGGGCTGGCCGACGGTATCGCCTCGCTCGCCACCGCCTACGCGATCATGGTCGCGCTGCACTCGCGTGCCGCATCGGGCGCCGGTCAGGTCGTCGACGTGGCGATCATCGAACCCATCCTGGCCATGCTCGGTCCGCAGATCACCCGCTGGGATCAGCTGCAGACGGCTCAGCCGCGCACGGGGAACAGGTCGGCGAACAACGCACCGCGCAACGCGTACCGCACGGCGGACGGATCGTGGGTCGCGGTCTCGGCGAGCGCGCTGTCGATCGCGCAGCGTGTCGTGACGCTCGTGGGGCATCCGGAGCTGGCCGACGAGCCGTGGTTCGCCTCCGGGGCGTCGCGGGCTGAGCACGCCGACGAGATCGATGCGGCCGTCGGTGCATGGATCGCGCAGCACTCCCGTGACGAGGTGGTCGCCGCCTTCGAGGAGGCGCAGGCCGCCGTCGCACCGGTGTACGAGCCGGCCGACATCGTCGCCGACCCGCAGTTCAACGCACTCGGCACCATTCATCGGATCCACGATGAGGACCTGGGCGACATCGCGATGCAGGGGCCGCTGTTCCGTCTCTCGCGGGATGAGCCGACCATCGCCTTCACCGGTCGGGCGCACGGCGCCGACACCGATGAGGTGCTCGCCGAACTCGGCTTCGACGATGACGACATCGCACGGCTGCGGGCGGAAGGATCGGTGGCATGAGCGATCGATTCCCCATGGTGGCCCTGTACGCACCGGCCGATCGTCCCGAGCGGTTCGGCAAGGCGCTGGATGCGGGCGCTGACGCCGTCATCGTCGACCTGGAGGACGCGGTGACGGCCTCCCGCAAGGAGGAGGCTCGGTCGATGCTGGGCGCCTTCGCGGACGAGTGGCTTGCGCGCGGGCCGAAGCGCCCCTCGGTGCAGGTGCGGGTCAACGGGTCCGGATCGCGTTGGCACGACGACGACCTGGCGGCCGTCGCCGCGCTGCCCGCGGAGTTCGGCATCCGGCTGCCGAAGACGCAGTCGGCCCACGACGTGCGCACCGTCTCGGACGCGGTTCCCGGTCGTCAGGTGCATGCGCTGCTCGAGACGGCGCTCGCGGTGGAACGGGCGTTCGACATCGCCTGCTCGGGAGTGTCGTCCATCGCGGCGGGCGAGGCCGACCTGCGGTCGGAGCTGGGCGTCCCGGCGGGCGCCGAGGGCGAGCCGGGGCTCGCGTACTCGCGGGCGCGGCTGGTGAACGCGGCCGCGGCGGCCGGGCTGCCGTCGCCGCTGATGGCGGTGTGGGCGGACGTCGTCGATCTCGACGGGCTGGAGCGGAGCTGCCGGCACGGCAAGGCGCTGGGGTATGCGGGGCGCACGGCGGTGCACCCGCGCCAGATCGAGACCATCCGGCGGGTGTTCACCCCCGGTGCCGCCGACGTCGAGCGCGCGCAGCGGATCCTCGAACGCGTCGCGTCCGCGTCCGCGGACGGCACCGGAGCCTTCGTGCTGGAGGACGGGACGTTCATCGATGTGGCCATGGTGCGGTCGGCGGAGCGCATCATCTCCGCCGCACGCCCCGCGTAGTCCGTCGTTCGCGGACGATCCCATCCGCTTCCTCTCGATAGGGGAGAATGGACCGATGAGCGGCACGCATTCCCGGCATGCGTCGCGTGCGCCGCGCGCCGTCACGGTCGCCCTGCCGATCGGCGTACTGTTCACCGCGGTCGCCTCGCTGGCGACGCTCGGCGGCCCGCTGGCGACACCGGCCGCCGAGACCGAGCTGCCCGCCCCGGCGGCGGCCCTCGCCCTCCCGCACGTCGAGGTCGCCGAGTCGCGCGCCGCGAATCCCTGTGGCGACGACGCCGTGCGCACCGCGCTGAAGGACGGCGACGACGACGCCGTCGTGGCGGCGTTCGGTGGCGGTGAGGCGTTCCGCGCCGCGGTCTCGGTCGGCAACGCGCCGTGCATCTCGCTCGCCGACCCGGATCGCACCTGGGTGGTCGTCAACAAGCGGCGACCGCTGCGGCCCACGGAGTTCGTGCCGGACGCGCTCACGCCGGTCTCGCTGCGGTCGACGACGCCGTCCGACCGGCTGCGCCCCGAGGCGGCGCAGGCACTGGCGGACATGGCGGATGCCGCGCGTGACGCGGGCGCCGGAACGCTGGGGATCAACAACGGCTACCGGTCGTACGGTGTGCAGCAGCTCACCTACTCGTCACACGTGCGCGCGCAGGGTCAGGACGGGGCGGACGCCGGATCGGCACGTCCCGGTTACAGCGAGCATCAGACCGGGCTCGCGATCGACGTCATCGCGTGCGGCTCAGGATGCTCCGGACTCGACGCCTTCGGAGCCACGACCCAGGGCGGATGGGTGGCGGAGCACGCCTGGGAGCACGGGTTCATCGTGCGGTACGAGCACGGCGAGCGGACCACGACCGGGTACATGCCGGAGCCGTGGCACCTGCGCTACCTCGGCCCGGAACTCGCGGCGGCCTATCATCACGGCGGATTCCGCACGCTCGAGGAGTTCTTCGGCCTGCCGGCGGCCTCCGACTACGCCCCCTGACCGGCTCCCTCCGACGCCGCATCCGCCGCCTTGCGGCATCCCACAAACACGGTACGCAGTGTCACTCCGCTTGAAACGCATTCCCACAACGCGCTCCCGCGGGTCGCATTCCGAGACATAGACTCGCGGGTGCGAAGACGCACGAGACACATCGGAGGATGCCATGGAACGCGACATCTACGAAGAAGACCACGAAGCCTTCCGCGACCTGGTCAAGGACTTCGTCAAGCGCCACGTCACGAACGAGACCATCGAGAAGTGGGATGCCGATGGCGAGGTCGACCGGGCCACGATGCGGGCGGCGGGCGAAGCCGGCATCATCGGGCTCTCGGTTCCCGAGGAGTTCGGCGGCGCCGGGATGCTGCAGGACTACCGCTTCCGCGCGATCGTGAACGAAGAGGTCATCGGGGCGGGCGCTGGTTCGCTCGCCGGCGCGCTCGGCATCCAGGACGACCTCGCCGTGCCCTACCTCGTGCACATGGGCACCCAGGAGCAGAAGGAGAAGTGGCTGCCCCGGATGGCGAGCGGCGAGATCCTCGGTGCGCTGGCGATGACCGATCCCGGGGCGGGCAGTGACCTGCGCGGCATCAAGACCCACGCGAAGAAGGTCGACGGCGGGTACATCCTGAACGGCGCGAAGACCTTCATCTCGTCGGGCAAGACGGCCGACATCGTGGTGACCTTCGTCAAGACGAGCGAAGGCACCCGCCCCGACGCCTTCAGCCTGCTGATCGTCGAGAACGGCATGGAGGGCTTCGAGCACGGCAAGAAGCTCAGCAAGATGGGCTTCCACGGCTGGGACACCGCTGAGCTGTCGTTCACCGACGTCTTCGTCCCCGAAGAGAACCTGATCAGCGGCAAGGAGGGCATGGGATTCATCCAGCTGATGATGAACCTGCCCCTGGAGCGGCTGTCGATCGCCGTCTCGGCCGCCGCCGTCACGCAGGCGGCGCTGAAGTGGACGGTCGACTACACCAAGGATCGCGAAGCGTTCGGCGAGCGGATCATCGACTTCCAGAACACCCGCTTCCGCATCGCCGATATGGCGACCACGGTCGATGCGGTATGGGCGTACGTCGACCGCGGCCTGAAGGCCTACGCGAACGAGAAGCTCACGGCCGAGGAGGCTGCGCAGCTGAAGTTCTGGACGACCGAGCGCGAGTGGGAGGTGCTCGACATGGGTGTGCAGCTGCACGGCGGCTACGGGTACATCACCGAGTACCCGATCGCCCGCGCCTTCCTCGACGCCCGCGTGCACCGCATCTACGGCGGCACGAACGAGATCATGCGCGAGATCGTCGGCCGTCAGTTCGCCGGAAAGCGCTGATCACGCCGCAAGAGGCCGCCCGGATGCCGCATCCGGGCGGCCTCTCGCGTCTGCGGCCCGCCGCCGCGTCAGCCGGCAGGTCGGGTCGCCGCCTCGCGGGCCGCCTTGGGAGCCGGCTGCGCCGCCCCGATCTTCCAGTAGCCGCAGAAGCTGACCAGCCCCTTGTCGACCCCGCGCTCACCCACCAGGAGCTTGCGGCCGCCGGACGCGAGGGCCTGTTCCCCGGCGACGTAGGCGTGGAAGGGAGCATCCGGCAGGGCCAGGGAGCGCAGCGCCTCGAGGGCGGGCACGCCGGGCGCGTCGGCATCCCTTCGCACGATCCAGCGCACCTCGATGCCGTCCGGGTGCGGAAACTCCAGCGCGTCCTCGGCGGAGGGCACCTCGATGATCGCGGCACCGGATGCGGAGCTCGGCAGCGATGCGCAGATCGATGCGATCGCCGGCAGGGCGGTCTCATCCCCGACGAGCACGACCCGTTCCTCGCCGCGCGCTGGGTTGAACGTCAGCCCCTCGTCGATGACCAGCACATGCTCTCCCGGGCGACACGTCTCCGCCCACCGGGAAGCGGGGCCCGCCGTGCCGTCCGCGGCGGATCCGTGCAGCACGAAGTCGACGTCGATCTCGGCTCCGCGCTCGCCCGTCGCCGGTCGGTGGGCGCGCACCGTGTAGTTGCGCATCACCGGCCGCTCGCCGTCGGGGATGCGGAGGAACTTCAGGTAGCCGAACATCCTGTTCGCCTTCGCCGGCACCCGGTCGAGCCCCGCCTCGCCGCTGATCGGCAGGAACAGCCGGAACCACTGGTCGTACCCCATCGGCGTGAACTGCGCGACTTCGCCGCCCCCGAGGGTGACCCGCATCCAATGCGGAGACAGGCGCTCGGTGCGCTGCACCGTGAGGTGCGTCAGCGGGGCGGATGCCGGCTTCACGAGCTTGCTGAAGGACATGCTGTTCCTCTCAGGGGAGTTGCCAGGGGAAGGTGACCGCGAAGATCACCGCGGATGCCGCGATCACCGCGGCGATGAAGACGGTGTCGCGGGTGCGGAACGGCACGGTGTGACGCTCGGTGCGCGTGGGGTGGGCGCCGAACGCGCGGGCGTCCATCGACAGCGCCACCCGTTCGGCATGCCGGATGCCTGACGCCAGCAGCGGCATGATGTACCCCCAGCCCCGGACCAGGCGGGCGAGCGGGCCGCTCCCGCCCCACAGCCCGCCCGAGCCGTGGGCGCGCACGCGGTGGGCGGCACGGATCACCGACAGCTCGTAGCCGAACCGCGGCACGAAACGATAGGCGGCGAGTGCCGTGTACCCGATCCGGTAGGGCACGCGCAGCTGCTGCACGCCGGCGCGGACGAGATCGGGACCGCTCGTCGTGAGCCCGCCGATCAGCGCGAGCCCGAGGATCGCCGCCAGGCGCAGGGCGGTCGCCAGTCCGATGATCAGCGCTCCCTGGTGCAGCGTCCAATCGGCGACGCGCAGCAGCGGCGGCGAGCCCGCCACCTGCGATGGGTCGATCCAGACCCCGAAGCCCACGGCGAGCACGAGCACGCCGATCGGCACGCCGAGCAGCAGCAGAGCGGCGAGCCGGCGGGTGATCCGTGCGCCGGTGAGCAGCACCGCGTACGACAGGGCGAGGAAGACCGCCGGGGTGGCGAGGTCGCGCGTCGCGACCAGCAGCGCCATCGCGGGAAGGACCGCCGCGATCTTGGCCAGCGGGTTGAGGTGGTGCAGCCAGTGCCGGCCGGACGCCGGCGCCTCGGCGTACGGGTCCACCGGGGTCGGCGCGGTCGTCGGCTCTGCCGGTGCCGCATCCGCATCCGCTGCGTCCGGGAAGATGCGGGTCGCATCCTCCGTCACCCGCACGTCACCGGACGTGGCCGGCGGGTGCGTCGGAGAAGGCGCGGGTCGAGTCGCCGCATACCCGCCACTTCCCGGACGCGGCGCCGGACCCGGCGGCACCGGATGCGGCTCGTGGGTGTGCTCCGCCGCCGGACGCAGGCCCGCCTCGGCCAGCATCCGCTCGTCCGCGAGCAGCGCGGCCGTGGGTCCCGCGGCGTGCACGGCGCCGTCGCGCAGGACGACGGTCTGCGTGCTGTACTGCGCGACCAGGCGCAGATCGTGAGTGACGACGATGATCGTGGTGCCGCCCCGCTGCAGTTCCCGCAGCAGGTCGAGCAGCTCCGCCGCCCGCGCCCTGTCCTGGCCGAAGGTCGGCTCATCGAGAAGGATCACCTGGGGGCGGGCGATCAGGGCCGTGCCGACCGACAGGCGGCGCTTCTCGCCGCCCGACAACCGGAAGGGGTGGACCTCCGCCTTATGGGCCAGCCCGAAGCGCTCGAGCATCCCCGCGACCCGCTCGTCGATCTCGGGCTGCGGCACGTGCTGCAGGCGAAGACCGTGCGCCAGCTCATCGCGGACCGTCGGGGTGATGAACTGATGCTCGGGATTCTGGAACACGAAACCGATGTGCCGCGCCAGCAGGCGCGGTGGGACCCGGCCGACGTCGAGATCGCCGAGCATGACCGCACCTCGCGACGGTGGTACCACCCCGCCCAGAGCCTGAAGAAGTGTGGTCTTGCCGGCGCCGTTCGCGCCCACGACGGCGGTGAACGACCCCGCGACCACATCGAGGTGCGGAACGGTGAGAACCTGCGCGCCCTTCTTCTGCACCGTGAGATCTCGCACCCGGATGGCGGGAGGCTCCGTCTCGCCGCCCGCGTCTCCCGCGGGTGCCATGGTGGCGGGCTCATCGT
Source organism: Microbacterium sp. NPDC058345 (assembly GCF_042723855.1). Classification (NCBI taxonomy): domain Bacteria; kingdom Bacillati; phylum Actinomycetota; class Actinomycetes; order Micrococcales; family Microbacteriaceae; genus Microbacterium; species Microbacterium sp. NPDC058345. The sequence goes on along the minus strand of NZ_JBHXIG010000001.1, from coordinate 756,454 downwards.
CACCGTCGGCGAGGGCGAGCAGCTCGGAGGGCAGCCACACGCCCAGCTCGTGCAGCTCACGCGCGTGCGCGCGGATCGTCTGCTGCGCCGGTCCGTCGAGCAGCATCCGTCCGGCCTGATCCAGCACGATGACGCGGGTGGCGAACCGCAGGGCGGCGTCCAGGTTGTGCTCGACGAGCACGATGGCGCGGTCGGCATCCGCGGTCAGCTCGGCGAGGGCGCGGTAGACGTCGTCGACGCCCTGCGGGTCGAGGTTGGCGGTCGGCTCGTCGAGGACGATCACCCGCGAGCGCATCGCGATGGCGCACGCGATGGCGAGACGCTGCCGGCCTCCGCCGGAGAGAAGGTCGGGATTCCACGAGCGTCGCCGCCACAGCCCGACCTTCCTCAGCGCGTGCTCGGCGCGTGCCCGCACCTCGGACGCCGGCAGCAACAGGTTCTCTAGGGCGAAGGCCACCTCGTCGAGCACGGTCCCGGTGACCAGCTGCGAATCCGGATCCTGGAACACCATGGCGACCTCGGTGCTCAGCCGGGAGACCAAGGTGTCCCGAGTGTCGCGGCCGGCGACCTCGACCGCGCCGTCGATCGTGGCGTTCACCGACTGCGGGATGAGGCCGTTCAGGGCGAGCGTCAGCGTCGATTTGCCGGAGCCGCTCGGCCCCAGCACCAGCACCACCTCACCGGCCCGCACCTCGAACGAGACCCCGCGAGGGGCGGGGTGCGCGGCGCCGGCGTGCGTGACACTGAGGTCGTGCACGCGGAGAAGGGGCGCGGATGGGCGCACGGGCGGAACCTCGGTCAGCGGGCGTTCGGTCTACTTAGCCTATCCTTACCTGACGACGAGCGAGCCCCTGCTGTTCCGGACGGGCCCGCGACGGTGCGGATCAAGAGGCGGGCGCGAGGCCCGCGCGGCGCAGCGAGTTGCCGACCGCGACGCCGACCGCCGTCCAGGCGACCGGGCCCAGCACCGAGACGACGAGGTACGCCACCTGCACCCACAGCGCGAAGCGAGCCAGATCGACCACGACCCCGACCACGGCGGCGACGATCACGCCGATGATCACGGCCGAGACGAAGAACCGCCAGCGACCCCAGGACCGGTACCGGGTGAGCGCCGCGACGCCCTCCTGGATCGCCCCGAACAGCAGGGCTGTGCCGATGAACCGCATCGCCCACACCGGGTTGAAGGCGCTCGAGATCAGCGCGGCCACGACGTGGGTGATCAGCGCCACGAGCGGCCGGCGCAGCACCTCCTGCGCGATGATGCCCGGCAGCACATGCACGCCGAGCACCAGTCCGTACACGTAAGGGACCACCGCGAGCACTCCCAGGGTGACGGCGCCGGCGATCCCGCCGAGGATGCCGGTGGCGACGCCGATCGCGGCGCAGATCAGCAGAGTCCGCGTGTCCAATGCCGTCCGGGTCGTCACCGCTCAAGGCTATCGGCCTGCCGCCGGAAGCGGGTCCGCCGACCGCCGTCGACATCCGGCCGGTCTCGCCGATCCGGTGGCGGGATACCACCGAGCGGGGTTAGGTTGAACGACGGTGCGGCAACGCCGCCGCACCGGGAACAGGAGTACCTCATGAGACGACCACCCCTCAGAGTGACAGCGGCCGTATCCCTGGCCGCGTTGTTCATCGGATCGACAGCAACAGCAGGATTCGCCGCCGAGGGGGTGACGACTCCCACTCCGGTCGAGGGCACGCCGGGGCACTACATCGTGGTGCTGAAGGGCGATCCGCTCGCCACCTACGACGGCGACGTCGACGGCCTCAGAGCGACCAAGCCGCAGAAGGGCAAGCAGCTCGACGCGAACTCCGCGACCTCGCAGAAGTACCGCGCGCACCTGAAGAACGAGCAGCGCAAGCTGGCGAAGAAGGCCGGCGTCACGCCCGATACGGAGTACCAGGTCACGCTGAACGGCTTCAGCGCCGAACTGAGCGCAGCCCAGGTCGACACGCTGCGCGCGTCGAAGGACGTTCTGGGCGTGTTCCCCGACACCATCCGTCACCCGCAGGCGCAGACGTCGACGGAATTCCTGGGACTGGGCGATGACGCCACGGGTGCCGGAGGCGTGTGGGAGCAGACCGGCGGCGTCGACACCGCGGGTGAGGGCATCGTCGTCGGCGTGGTCGACACGGGCATCGCGCCCGAGCACCCGTCCTTCGACGGTGAGAAGCTGAAGAAGCAGAAGCACAAGAAGTCGCAGGGCGAGCCCTACACCGACGGCACCTACGTGTACTACGACAAGGCCGACGGCGGCACCTTCCGGAGTCCGATCGTCTCGGGTCAGGGCTGGGACAAGCACGACTACTCCACCAAGCTCGTCGGCGGGCAGTACTTCTCCACGGGTGCTGCGGCCGCAGGATTCGACTTCCAGGACGACTATCTGTCGCCGCGCGACGGCGCCGGTCACGGCTCGCACACCGCGAGCACCGCGGCGGGCAACTTCGGCGTCGACGCGTCGATCTCCGACGTCGACTTCGGAACGGTGTCGGGCGTCGCGCCGGCCGCCAAGGTCGCCGCGTACAAGGCCTGCTACGAGGGCCCGGACCCGGCCGTCACCGATGATGACATCTGCGCCCTGAGCGACCTGGTGGCCGCCATCGACGCGGCCGTCGCCGACGGCGTCGACGTGATCAACTACTCGATCGGCGGCGGGGCCGCGACCAGCGTGCTCGAGCCCGACGACATCGCGTTCTTCAACGCGGCCGCCGCCGGGATCTTCGTCTCGGTCAGCGCCGGCAACGCCGGTCCCGACCCGGTGACGGCCGACCACGCGTCGCCCTGGTACACCACGGTGGCCGCATCCACGATCCCGACATGGGAGGGCACCGTGCGCTTCCCCGGCTTCGAGGAGGCGGGTGCCTCGGTGAGCGTGCCGTTCGGTGAGGAGGTCACCGGGCCGTCGATCTACGCCGGTGACGCGGCAGCCGGTGAGAACGCCGCGCTGTGCCTGCCAGGATCGCTCGATGCGGCGAAGGTGACCGGCCACATCGTGGTCTGCGATCGCGGTGAGAACGCCAGGGCCGAGAAGTCGCAGGTGGTGAAGGAGGCCGGCGGCATCGGGATGATCCTCGTGAACGTCCCCGGCGCCGCCGACTCGCTCGACAACGACTTCCACTCGGTGCCGACCGTGCACCTGGCAGCCGCGCACCGTGCGGCCGTGCTCTCCTACGTGCAGGGCGGCACGGACCGTCCGGTGACGCTGATCGGCGAGAACGTCACGGGCGAGACGACACCGGTGCCGCAGATCGCCGGGTTCTCGAGCCGCGGACCGATGAACGCCAACGGCTCCGACGTCATCAAGCCGGACGTGGCCGCCCCCGGGGTGGCGATCCTGGCCGCGACGAACAACGGACCCAAGGACGCGCCCACCTTCGGCATCCTCTCCGGCACGTCGATGGCGGCCCCGCACGTGGCGGGACTCGCGGCGCTCTACCTCGGTGAGCACCCGACCGCGTCGCCGGCGGAGATCAAGTCGGCGATGATGACCACCGCGTACGACACCGTGAACGCCGACGGGTCGAAGAACACCGACCCGTTCGCCCAGGGTGCCGGCCAGGTCGACCCGACCCGGTACTTCGAGCCTGGGCTGCTGTATCTGGCGGGCCCCGCCGAGTGGGCGGCGTACATCGAGGGCACCGGGCTGGCGCAGTTCGACGGCATCGAGCCGATCGACGGCAGCGACCTGAACGGCGCGTCGATCGGAATCGGATCGCTGGCCAGCGCGCAGACCGTCACCCGCACCGTCACCGCGACGGCAGCGGGCAGCTACACCGCCGAGGTGAACCTGCCCGGCGTGGACGTGACGGTCGAGCCTTCCACGCTCCGCTTCTCGAAGGCGGGTGAGTCGAAGAGCTTCACGGTCACGTTCGACAACGCCACCGCCCCGGTCGAGGAGTGGACGACCGGCCTGCTGACCTGGAAGGGTGCCAGCGGTGACGTGCGCTCGCCGCTGGCGGTCTTCCCCGTCACCGCGGACGCGCCGGCCGAGGTCACGGCGACGGGTGCCGACGGGTCCGAGACGATCGAGATCGTTCCGGGCGTCGACGGTGAGCTGCCGCTGAACCTGCACGGTCTCACGCCGATGACGATGCTGGTCGACGAGGCCAACCCCGTCGATGGTCACTCCGGTGACGAGAACTCGGGCGACGAGAACAAGGACGTCACGTGGATCGTGGACGTGCCAGAGGGCACGACGCTGTCGCGCTTCGACCTCGACTCGTCCGACGATGAGGGCAGCGATCTCGATCTGACCGTCTACCGCGTGGTGTCGCCCACCGACCTGCGCTACTACGAGAGCTGGCAGTCGGCGACGGCATCGGCCGATGAGCGGGTGACGATCGCCGCGCCCACCGCGGGCACCTACGTCGTCGTGGCGAACATGTACTCGGCGCCGAACCCGATGACGTGGGACATGACCTACGCCAACGTGGTCACCGGTGCCGATCAGGGTTCGCTGACCGCGACCCCGAACCCGCTGCAGACCACCCGCGGTGAGGCCGTCTCGTACGACTTGTCGTGGTCGGGTCTCGATGCCGGCTCGACCTATCTCGGCGTCGTGCAGTACGGCGACTCCGATGTGCGGACGATCGTCTCGGTCGACGCGCCGTAGTCGATGCACGGAACGGGGCCGGATGCTGATCAGCATCCGGCCCCTTCTCGTGCCCGCGCTCAACCCTGGTTCGGGCGGCGGATCTCGACGCCGTCCAGGGGGTGCTCGTCGAGGTATGCGGAGATGAAGGTGCAGTACGTGGCGATGGCGTCGCCGGATGCCGCGGCATTCGCCAGGGCCTCGGAGGCGAGACGAGTCGCGAGCCCCTTGCCCTGGAACGCATGGTCGATCTCGGTGTGCAGGAATCGGATCTCGCCGGGCCGCCGCTCGAACTCGCTGTAACCGGCGAGAGTGCCGTCCGAATGGATCTCGTACCGCGAGGTCTCATCGTTGCGGGTGACGGTGATGTCGGGCATTGCTCCTCCTTCGGTTGCCCCCAACCTACGTGCTCTTCCGACGATCAGGGCCTGTGGATGGCCGGATCCGAGGTCGGCGGCGATGGTTACGCTGGAGGGATGCCGCAGTCCCCGACCGACCCGTATGAGGATCTGCCCTACCCGGACGAGCCGTGGGGTGAGCCCGAGGAGATGGACTGGGTGCCGCCGGCCGACGGCTGGGAGCCTCCGCTCGACTGGGGATCAGGGCCGGTGACGGCGGCCGCGCCCTCGCAGCCCGCGCTTTCGCAGTCCGCGCCGTCGCGCTACCAGACCGCGATCGATGCGCTGCGCACGGTGTTCGGCTACGACGCGTTCCGCGGCGATCAGTCCGCGATCGTCGAGCATGTGATCGGCGGCGGGGATGCCGTCGTGCTGATGCCCACCGGCGGCGGCAAATCCGTCACGTATCAGGTGCCCGCGCTGGTGCGCGAGGGGACGGGACTGGTGATCAGCCCGCTGATCGCCCTCATGCACGACCAGGTCGACGCGCTGCGCGCCAACGGCGTGCGCGCCGCCTATCTCAACTCCACGCAGTCTCCCGATGAGCGCCGTGCGGTGGAGAGCGCCTACATCGCCGGCGAACTCGACCTCATCTACGTCGCCCCCGAGCGGCTGTCGTCGGCGCAGACCACGCGCCTGCTGCAGCGCGGCACGCTGAGCGTGATCGCGATCGACGAGGCGCACTGCGTGTCGCAGTGGGGACACGACTTCCGCCCCGACTACCTGGCGCTGGGCGATCTCGCCGAGCGCTTCCCCGGTGTGCCGCGCATGGCGCTCACCGCCACCGCGACGAGGGCCACGCACAAGGAACTCACCGAGCGGCTGCAGCTGCCCGCCGCGCAGCACTTCGTGGCGAGCTTCGACCGCCCGAACATCCAGTACCGGATCGTGCCCAAGGTCGACCCTCGCCGGCAGCTCGTCGAGTTCATCCGCTCTCAGCCCGAAGGCGCCGCGGGCATCGTGTACGCCCTGAGCCGCAAGTCGGTCGAGCAGACCGCCGAGCACCTGGCATCCAAAGGCCTCGATGCGCTGCCGTACCATGCGGGGCTTCCCGCCGAGGTGCGCGCCGCCAACCAGGCGCGGTTCCTGCGCGAGGACGGCGTCGTCATGGTCGCCACGATCGCCTTCGGGATGGGCATCGACAAGCCGGACGTCCGCTTCGTCGCCCACATCGACCTGCCCAAATCGGTGGAGGGGTACTACCAGGAGACCGGCCGCGCCGGCCGTGACGGCGAGCCATCCGTCGCCTGGATGGCATACGGGCTCGGCGATGTCGTGCAGCAGCGCCGGCTGATCGACCAGAGCCCGGGTGATCGCACCTTCAAGATGCGCATGGGCCAGCACCTCGATGCCATGCTCGCGCTGTGCGAGACGGTGGCCTGCCGCCGGCAGAACCTGCTCGGGTACTTCGGGCAGGAATCGGCGCCGTGCGGCAACTGCGACACCTGCCTGGAGGCCCCCGACACCTACGACGGCCTCGTCCCCGCACAGAAGCTGCTGTCGACGATCGTGCGCCTCAAGCGCGAGCGCAATCAGGCGTTCGGCGCCGGGCATCTGATCGACATCCTGCGCGGCGCGTCGACGGATCGGATCCGCAAGATGGGTCACGAACGGGTCGCCACGTACGGCATCGGCGCCGACCTATCCGAGCAGGACTGGCGCAGCGTCGTTCGTCAGCTGCTCGCCCGCGGCATCCTCGTCGCTCAAGGGGAATACGGCACCCTCGCACCGGGCGATGCCGCCACGGGGGTGCTGCGCGGAGAGACGCCGGTGCCGCTGCGCCGCGACACCATGGGCCGCACCACGGCCACTCGCGCCCGCAAGGCGTCCGCGGCGGACGCTCTGCCCGAGGGCGACCGCGCGCTGTTCGAGGCGCTGCGCGTCTGGCGGGCCGGGGCCGCTCGCGATCAGGGCGTACCCGCCTACATCGTGTTCGGCGACGCGACGCTGCGCGCCCTCGCCGAGCGTCGTCCGGGAACCGTGGGTGAGCTCGGCGGCATCAGCGGCATCGGCGAGAAGAAGCGCGACGCGTACGGCGAGGCGGTTCTCGAGGTGATCGCCGCTCACTGACGTGTCAGGCTGCCGCGTACTCCTCGGTGTGCACGCCGACGGTGGCGGCCTCGCGGATCAGCTTCGACACGGGGCAGCGGGCGTGTGCGCGCTCGAGCAGGTCCTGGGCGTCGGCACCCGACAGGCCCTCCGCCGAGAGATACGCGTCGACGTGGAACTCATAACCGGGACCGGGCTCGGACGGATGGAGCTCGACCTCCACCCGCACGGCCGTGCGACGCCGCTCGGCCACCAGCACCTGAGCGGTGCCGTTCCGGCATGTCGCCCAAGCCAGCGCCAGCAGCTGCTCGGGGTTCGTCGCCGACGGATCGGCATCCGCCTTCAGGGGCGAAGCGACCGCCACGTCCAGTCCGCCGGGTATGCGGCTTCGATCCCCGCGGCCGTTGATCGCCTCAGTCCGGTACTTCGCCGTCACCCGGCCAGTGTAGTTGGATGCTGTCCACAAAGTCGGTGCCGCGGACCTGACCGCGGCACCGGCCGCGCGGATCGCGGGGTGAATCCCGGGGTGAAATGACGCTCCCCGTGCCGCGCGTGTCCTCCAGCTGCACCTAAGCTGAGTGCCAGCTGTGCGTTGCGGCCCGTCTACGCGCTCCGGGGGAGCGCGTTCCCGCGCGCCTGGAAGGGGAGGAATCATCAGCATGACCGATCGACGGAGTGGATCGCGTATCCGCATCGGGGCCGCAGCGGCCATCGGTGCGATGGCCTTGGGAAGCGTTCTGACCGCTCCCGCGGCGCAGGCAGCCGACAATCTCGAAACCGGTGATCTCGAGATCACCCATCAGCTGAACGCCGGGCACCGTTTCGAGGGATACGGGCCGGAATGGAACGACGGCTACGGCCCTATTCCGATCATGACCGACACAGCCGTGGACGGATCGCCGGTCGACCTCGGCAACCCGCAGGACCTGTGGGACGGCAACAGCTGGCAGACACCCGCAGCCGCGGAGGACCAGACCAACCCGTGGGGATATTTCATCCGCAACGGGGATCACCTTCTGCCGCAGGTGATGGGCACGGTCGACCCGATTCCCGCACCGCAGTGCGTGGCCGACACGGTCCGGATCCATGCCACCGCAGAGATCGAGAACCTCGGCCCGACCCCCGGTGTGTGGACCCTCGGCAACGCGTATCTGTTCAACGCCGGGGTGCAGGCCGACAGCCAGTCGTTCGGCCGCAGCGGAACCTCGACGCCCGTGGGCACCGTCGTGCCGATCGAGCTCACCGGCGAGGTGCCGCTGGCCGCGATCCAGAACGGCGACATCGACTTCCTCATCTCGATCGAGACGTATCACAACGGTCCGAAGGCCTGGGAGTTCCGTGACTTCCACGCGACCTACGACGTGCTCTGCGACCCCGCCGCCAGCGGCGTCGAGCGCACGGTCCTGCCGAACGAACCCACGACCGTCGATCTGACCGGACAGGTCGTCACCGACCTGGTGGACCCCGACTGGGGCACGCTGAGCCTGCGCGACGGCGACGGCGATCCGGTGAAGGTGCTCACCACAGACGCCGGAACCTACGAGGTCGTCGGCTCCACCGTCGTCTTCACGCCGGACCCTGACTTCCCGGGCGGCGAGGCGCCGCCGGTGACCTGGCTCGTCGAGGACACCGACGGGAACGCCGCCGAGGCCGGCCTCGACCTTCTCGTCGCCCGTCCTCCGGTCGGCGACCCGCTGCGCACCTCGACCGAGGCGACCGACCCGGTGACCGTCGACCCCCTCGACGGAGCCGAAGCGCGCGACGGTGCGACCATCGACCCCGCCTCCGTGCGTCTGGTCGGGTCGGAGGGTGAGCTGGTCACCGAGCTGACGATCCCCGATGAGGGCACCTACACCGTCGACCCCGATTCGGGTGAGATCGAGTTCGTCGCCGTCCCCGGCTTCGACGGGATCAGCACAGCGACCTACTCCATCGCCGACAGCCGCGGGCTTCGCGGCGAGAACGTCGTCGAGATCGAGGTCACCCGCATCCCGGCTCAGCTGGAGCTCAGCGCGGACAGCATCCGCGCCGACGACTTCACCGCCGAAGACGGTGGCATCGAGGCGACGATCGCGTTCTGCCGTGCAGGTGAGGATGTGCGTTTCACCGCGACCCCGCTGAGCGGCCAGGATGTGGAGCCGATCGTCGTCGACGCCGTCGCCGACGAGACAGGCACTGCGACCGCAGTCTTCTCGGGCAGCGGACAGGATGCCGCATTCGTAGGCGACTACGAGGTGACCGCGACCTGCGGAGATGTCGAGCTGACGACGGCGTTCGCCGTGACCGCTGCCCCCGAGGAACCGGCCACGGCACCGGACAGCGGTGACGAGAGCCTGGCGACCACCGGCGGCGGTGTCCCGCTCGCGGCCCTGTGGTCGGCGCTCGGACTCCTCGCCGCAGGCGGCGCTCTCGCCGCGGTGCGTGTGATCCGCGCTCGCCGCGTCTGACCGTACCGACACCCGACGGACGACAGACCGCCGTCCTGCAGCGTCAGCTGCGGGACGGCGGTTCCGTGCGCGCTGACGCGGCGCGGACCGCGTGACGAAACCCGGCGTTCATGACGCCGCATGACAACTCGATGTCACAGGATGTCATGACAGGTCATAGCGTTGGCCCTCATGAGCCTCGATCAGAAGACCGCAGCGCCCGCGCTCATCCGCACCGCCCGTGACGTGCACGCCCTGCTCGCCGAGAAGGGATCGCAGGGCACCAAGACCAAGGCGATCATCGTGCTCGCCCTCGGCGGCATCTTCATGGACGCCTACGACTTCTCGTCGCTGGCGTTCGGCATCACGGCCGTCAAGGAGGAGTTCGGCCTCGATCCGCTGATGACCGGCTTCGTCAACGCGGCGATCATGGTGGGCTCCGTCATCGGTGCGATTTTCGGCGGCATGCTGGTCGACCGGTTCGGGCGCTACAAGCTGTTCATGGCCGACATGGCCTTCTTCGTCGTCGCCGCGATCGGCTGTGCCCTGGCGCCGAACGAGTGGGTGCTCATCTTCTTCCGATTCCTGATGGGGGTCGGCGTAGGCCTCGACCTGCCCGTCGCGATGGCGTTTCTTGCGGAGTTCTCGAAGCTGCGCGGCTCCGGCAGCCGCTCGCAGCGCGTGAACGCCTGGTCGCCCGCCTGGTACATCGCCACCGGATTCGGCTACCTGCTCGTGCTCGCCGTCTTCCTGCTGCTGCCGGTGGCTCAGCACGGCATCCTGTGGCGCGTCGTCGTCGGCTTCGGTGCGGTTCCGGCCATCATCGTGCTGCTCGTGCGCCGCAAGTACATGGCCGAGTCGCCGCAGTGGCTCGCCGACCAGGGCGACCTCCGCGGCGCGGTCGACGTGATGCGATCGCACCACGGACTCGACGTCGAGCTGGCGGCGGATGCCGACACGACGCGCACCACCAAGGCCCGCACCGGTCACTGGCGCCAGTACGGCGAGTTGTTCGCGGCACGGTACCGCCTGCGCACCATCGCGGCGCTGTGCGTCTCGGTGTTCTCCACCTTCGGGTACAACGCCGTCGCCTACGGCACCCCGTTGATCATCGCGATGCTCTTCCAGCAGGGCCCGCTCGTGACGATCCTGTCGGCACTGGTGATCAATCTCGGCTTCGGTGCCGCCGGCGGCCTCCTCGGCGTCGGGCTGATCAACCGGGTCGGAGCCCGCCGCATGACCATCATCGGCTTCGCGATCCAGGCGGCATCCCTGCTCATCCTCGCGATCGTCGGCATCCCCACCGGGGCTCTCGTGATCATCTCCATCGCGATGCTCGCCGCCTTCGTGTTCGCTCAGGCCGGCGGCCCGGGCGCGAATCTTATGAGCTACGCGACGCTGTCGTACCCGACGAGGCTGCGTGGCGTCGGGGTGGGCTTCAACGAGGCGGTGAAGCGGGTCTTCTCGATCGTGTCGCTGGTGTTCTTCCCCGTGCTCGCGACGTCGCTGTCGACGGGCGTGTTCTGGATCGTGGCCCTCGCGCCGCTCGCCGGGCTGATCTCGCTGCTCGTCATCGCCTGGGATCCGACCGGAAAGGACGTCGACGCCGAGGACCACGCCGGCTGACGCACCGACTCGCGCGCGAGGAGCTTCCCGCGTGCGCCGGGCGGCGCGCAGAGGTGCGAAGAGCTCCCCGCGGGCTGGGGCGTGGGCTGTGGGGTGGCGACAATCGGGCCGAGCAGCAGGGCCGCCCTCGATTGGGCTATTCCCACAGCGGAGTTCGCCGAGGATTGTCACAGACCTACCATTGAGGCATCCACGCTCCTTCCTGAGAGGAATCGCCATGGTCGACGCTGCCGTCCGCCCCACTGCCGCCGCCGAGAGCGCGCCGCGTATCGATGTCGCACGGGTCAATGACCTGCTGCTCGGCACCTGGGCGCAGACGCGCCGCGAGGCCCGCGAGATGATCAAAGACCCGGCGTTCTGGCGCGATGACGCCCTCGGCAAGGACGAGCACCGCGAGCGCGTGCTCACCCAGCTGCACCTGCTCGTCGAGAACGGCGCCGTGCACCGCGCGTTCCCGAAGAGGTTCGGCGGCGAGGAGAACAACGGCGCCAACATCGCCGGCTTCGAAGAGCTCGTCGCCGCGGACCCGAGCCTGCAGATCAAGTCGGGCGTGCAGTGGGGACTGTTCGGCTCAGCCATCCTGCAGCTGGGCACCGAGGAGCACCACGAGAAGTGGCTGCCCGGCGTCATGGACCTCTCCATCCCCGGCGCCTTCGCCATGACCGAGATCGGCCACGGCTCGGACGTCGCGGCCGTGGGCACGACGGCCACCTACGACCCCGAGACCGAGGAGTTCGTCATCCACACCCCCTTCCGGGGTGCGACAAAGGAGTACCTCGGCAACGCGGCGCTGCACGGAATCGCGGCCACGGTCTTCGCGCAGCTGATCACGAACGGCGTCAACCACGGCGTGCACTGTTTCTACGTGCCGCTGCGCGGCGACGACGGCGAAGACCTGCCGGGCATCGGGCGCGAGGACGACGGGCTCAAGGGCGGGCTGAACGGCATCGACAACGGCCGGCTCTCGTTCGATCACGTGCGCATCCCGCGCACCAACCTGCTCAACAAGTACGGCGACGTGGCCGCCGACGGCACGTACACGAGCCCGATCGACAGCCCCGGCCGCCGCTTCTTCACCATGCTCGGCACCCTGGTGCAGGGGCGTGTCTCCCTCGACGGCGCATCGTCGTGGGCGTCGGCGCTCGGCCTGCACATCGCGGTCACCTACGCGACCCAGCGTCGTCAGTTCGACGGTGCCGACGGCGAGGAGACGGTGCTGCTCGACTACGGCAAGCACCAGCGACGGCTGCTGCCGCGGCTGGCGACCACGTACGCGCAGATCTTCGCGCACGACGAGTTCCTGCAGAAGTTCGACGCCGTGTTCTCCGGTCGCACCGACACCCCCGACGATCGCGAGGACCTCGAGACCCTGGCCGCCGCGCTCAAGCCGCTCTCGACCTGGCACGCGCTCGACACGCTGCAGGAAGCGCGCGAGGCGTGCGGTGGCGCCGGCTTCATGTTCGAGAACCGTCTCGTGGGCCTGCGTCAGGACCTCGACGTCTATGTCACTTTCGAGGGTGACAACAACGTGCTGCTGCAACTGGTCGGCAAGCGCCTGCTCACCGACTACGCCCGGCAGTTCAAGGGCGCGGATGCCGCGGCGCTCGCCCGGTACGCCGTCGGCCAGACGGCTGGCAAGGTGTTCCACGGTGCGGGTCTGCGCGCCCTCGGCCAGGCCGTCGCCGACCGGGGCTCGACCGCCCGCTCGGTGGAACTCGGACTGCGCGAAGAGCAGCAGCACCAGCTGCTCACCGAACGCGTGCAGCAGATGGTCGCCGACATCGCCGGCCGGCTCCGCCCCGCCGGCAAGGACAGGGTGCGCGCCGAGAGGCTGTTCAACGAGAATCAGGCGGACCTCATCGAGGCAGCCCGCGCGCACGGCGAGCTGCTGCAGTGGGAGGCGTTCACCGATGCGGTGCGCGCGATCGACGATCCCGGCACGAAGCAGGTGCTGACCTGGCTGCGCGACCTGTTCGGGCTCACCCTCGTCGAGAAGCACCTGGCCTGGCATCTGATCAACGGACGCCTCTCGACGCAGCGCGCCGCCGCCGTGTCGAGCTACATCGGCCGACTGTGTGCTCGCCTGCGCCCGCATGCGCTCGAGCTCGTCGACGCGTTCGGCTTCGCACCCGAGCACGTGCGCGCACCCATCGCGAGCGGCGCCGAGCAGCAGCGGCAGGACGAGGCACGCGCGTACTACGCCGAGCTGACGGCATCCGGCCGGGCGCCCGTCTCGGAGAAGTCGCTGAAGGCGGCGGCGAAGCGGCGCTGACGCCCAGAGCCGACGTCGGCAGGGGCGGATAGCGTGAACGCATGACTGCGCTGCTCACCGGCCCCGACTCCCTTTCACGCTGCGCCTGGGTCGGTGACGATGCGGAGTACCGCCGCTACCACGACGAGGAGTGGGGCCGGCCGCTGCACGGCGACAGGCCGCTCTTCGAGAAGATGGCGCTCGAGGGATTCCAGGCCGGGCTCAGCTGGATCACCATCCTGCGCAAGCGGCCCCGGTTCCGCGAGGTCTTCTCGGCATTCGAGCCGGCCGCGGTCGCCGCGTATGGCCCGGATGACGTGGAAAGGCTCATGTCCGACGCCGGGATCATCCGCAATCGGGCCAAGATCGAGGCGACCATCTCCAACGCGGCGCTCGTGCGGGACATGGCGGACGGCGAGCTCGACGCGCTGATGTGGTCGTTCGCACCCGCGGCATCCGTCCGCCCCCGCCCGCGGGTCCTGTCCGACATCCCGGCGGTCACCGAGGATTCCACGGCACTGAGCAAGGCGCTGCGCCGGCGGGGCTTCCGCTTCGTCGGGCCCACGACCATGTATGCGCTCATGCAGTCGGCGGGCATGGTCGACGACCACGTCGAGGGATGCTGGCGGGCCGCCTGAGCAGAGGAAGTTCTCCCCGCCGCCGTGCTGGGATCCCGCGCGCCCGGCTGGTTAGGATGAAGCGTCACGTGCGTGTCGCCGTGACCAGGGGGGAAATCGGCATGAAAGCGCTGAGTCGACTGCGCGCGCGTCCGAAAGCACTGGCGTCCGCCGCGGGGGTGGCGATCGGCGCGCTGACTCTGACGACGATGGCCGTCGCGTACGACGGCTTCCCGACGACCAAAGTCGACCTGCACGACGCGGGCGTGTGGCTGACGAAGACGACGAGCCTGCTGGTGGGGCACTTCAACCACGAATCCACCGTGATCGACGGCGGGCTGCGCACCACGAGCGACGACTACGACGTGCTGCAGGACGAGGGGACCGTGGTGGTCGTCGACGACGGCAACGACACCATCACTGCTGTCGATCCCGCCCGGGTGGCGCTCACCGACAGCGCTCCCCTCCCGGCCGACGCGAAAGTGGCGCTGGGGCATCTCACGACGGCGATCCTCGATCGAAAGGCCGGCGACCTGTGGGTCGTGTCGGCGAAGGGGCTTTCGGGCTTCGATTTCAAGGCTGCCGATCCGCTCGTGCAGCTCGGCGACGGGTCCGACGTCACCGTGGGGCGCGACGGCACGGTCTACGCGCTGTCGGGCGAGCGCGGCGAAGTGGTGACGATTCCCGCAGACGCCGAGGGTCAGCCGCTCGAGCCGACGATCGCGTCGGTCGGCGAGATCGACCTGACGGCCGCGCCGTCCATCACGGCCGTCGGCAGCACCCCAGTGGTGCTGGACGCCGCGGCCGGCGTGCTCGCGACACCCGACGGATTCCGCACCGACGTCGTCGCCCCGGCGGACGACGCCGTGCTGCAGCAGGCGTCGGATGCCGCGGATGCCGTCGCACTGGCGACCCCCGCCGAGCTCATCCGCGTGCCCTTCGACGGTTCCGAGCCGAACATCACCGAGGTCGCGGGAGAGGGGAACGCGGCCGCGCCCGTGTACCTGCGTGGCTGCACCTACGCCGCGTGGGCAATCTCGGCCCGATTCGTGCGCGACTGCTCCGGCGAATCGATGGACGTCGATGCCGAGATCCCCGGCGCCGAGCAGACCGCCGAGGTGACCTTCCGCGTCAACCGCGACGTCGTCGTGCTGAACGACATCATCGGCGGTGCGGCGTGGCTGGCGAACAAGAGCCTGCAGCGCGTCGACGACTGGAGCGTGCTGGTCCCGCCGGAGGGGGAGACCGAAGACGAGGAGGACACCACGCAGGAGACGGTGGAGACCTCGCTGCCGGAGCGTAAGGAGGAGAACACGCCTCCCATCGCCGAGGACGACGACTTCGGCGTGCGACCGGGCGGCACGACGCTGCTGTCCGTGCTCGACAATGACAACGACTCCGACGGAGACGTGCTCGTCGCCTCCCTCAGCGGCGCGCAGCCGTCGGTCGGCGATGTGCAGCCCATTCTGAACGGTGGTGCTCTGCAGATCATGGTGCCCGAGGACGCCACGGGAAAGGCATCCTTCGAGTACGAGGTCGATGACGGTCGTGAGGGCAAGGACGCCGCCGTCGTCACGGCGACCGTGTACGACTGGAAGACCAACACCGCTCCCCGGCCGAAGCGCACCACGAAGCTCTCGGTCGAGGCCGGCGGCACGGTGTCGTACAACGTGCTGCCGGACTGGACAGACCCGGAAGGCGACGACGTGTACCTGCGCGGCGTGGTCGCCGCGCAGGGTGATGAGGTCGAGTTCACCACCGACGGGCAGATCACCTACAAGGCGATCGCGAGCCTGCAGGGCCGCAAGAACATCGAGGTGGTGGTGGCGGATGCTCTCGGCGAGATCTCCACGGGCACGATCCTGTTGGATGTGAAGCCGGCCGGCACGACGAACCCGCTCACGAACGCCGACCACGTCGTCACCCGCATCGACGAGACGGTCACGGTGGCACCGTTGACCAACGACACCAGCTCCGGTCGGGAGCAGCTGCGTCTGGCGCGTGTGGAAGAGACCCCTGGCGCCACGATCGTTCCCGACTACCCCAACGAGCAGTTCACCTTCAAAGCCGGCGCGGCGGGCACCTACTACGTGCAGTACCTGGCCACGGCCGGCCCGAAACCGGCCAAGGGGATCGTCCGCGTCGACGTGCTCGCCGAACGCGAGACCGACCTCCCGCCTGTGGCGGTGCGCGATGTGGCGCTGCTGCCGAAGGGCAGTGAGGCGCTGATCGGTGTGCTGGGCAACGACACCGATCCGTCGGGCGGTGTGCTCGTCGTCCAGTCGGTGACCGTGCCGCCGCACAGCGGCGTGGCGGTCTCGGTGCTGAATCACGAGACGCTGCGGATCAGCGACGAGGGCGCACTGGATGAGCAGGTGCGCATCAGCTACCGCATCTCGAACGGCTCGAAGTCGGCCGAGGGGGATGTGATCGTCGTTCCGATTCCGGCACCGACGAAGCTGTTGCCGCCGGTTGCGAACGACGACGAGGTGGTGGTGCGCGCCGGTGACGTGGTCACCATCCCGGTGCTCGACAACGACGTGCACCCGAACGGTGATGCGCTGCATGTCGCACCCGATCTCATCGAACCGCTTGTGGACCCCGAGCACGGTGAGGCGTTCGTCTCGCAGGACGTCGTGCGCTTCCGGGCCGGGCCGGAGGCGCGCACGGTGTACCTCACCTACGAGGCGGTCGATTCGATGCGGCAGAAGGCGGGTGGGCACGTGACCGTGCAGATCCTGCCGGTCAACGAGGAGTCCAACGCGGCGCCGCGCCCGCACGACCTCACGGCGCGCGCCCTCGCCGGAGCCAAGGTCAACATCCCGGTTCCGCTGGACGGCATCGACGCCGACGGCGACTCCGTCGAGCTGCTCGGCATCGACACGGCGCCGAAGAAGGGCCAGATCAGCGGGACGGGAACGAACTACCTCGAGTACGAGGCGTTCGCAGGATCCGCCGGCGTCGACGCTTTCACCTACCGCGTGCGCGACCGCCTCGGTAAGGAGGGCACGGCGACGATCCGCGTCGGCATCGCTCCGCCGGAGGCGATGAACCAGGCTCCGTACGCCGTGAAGGACGCGGTGATCGTGCGCCCCGGCCGCTCGGTGGCCGTGCCGGTGCTCGCCAACGACTCCGATCCCGAGGGCGATCGGATCGGACTCGTGTCGGGCGATGGCCTGGAGTTCTCCGGCGAGGAGGGGGTGTCGGCGGAGGTGTCGGGTGACCGGGTCATCGTCGAGGTGCCCGACCGCGAGCTGGAGACATCCCTGCAGTACACGGTCCGCGATGCGAAGGGCGCCGAGGCGACGGCGCCGATCCTGGTGACGGTCGACGAGGAGGTGCCGCTGATGACGCCGGTGGCCCGAGACGACCGGGTTCAGGTCGAGGACGTGAAGGACGGCCTGAGCGTCGATCTCGACATCCTGCGCAACGACGAGGACCCCGACGGCACCGTGGAAGGCCTTCAGGTCGACGTCGAGGCGGGCGCGCGCCTGCTGGGAGACGGCAACGCCCGATTGACCGTGGGCGAGGAGCGCCAGCTGATCCGCTACACCGTCACCGACCAGGACGACAGGACGGCCTCGGCGTTCATCTTCGTCCCCGCGATCAGCGAACTGCGCCCGACGCTGACTTCGACGAAGCCGCTGGAGGTGAAGAGCGGCGAGACGAAGGAGCTGCCCCTCTCGGAGTACGTCACGGTCGCCGGCGGTGGGAAGGTGCGCATCACCGAGGCGGCCAAGGTGAGCGCCGTCAACGCGAACGGCGACAGCCTCATCAAGGACGAGACGACCCTCGTCTACACCTCGAAGGACGGATTCTTCGGCAAGGATGCGCTGACCTTCGAGGTCACCGACGGTGAGGACATCACCGACCCGGAGGGCCGCAAGGCCACTCTGGTTCTGCCCATCACCGTGCTGCCGCCCGAGAACCAGCAGCCGGCCTTCGTGAACGGGCAGATGCAGGTCGCCCCGGGCGAGGAGGCGACCTCCCTCGATCTCGCCGCGCTGACCACCGACCCCGACCCGGAGGATGCCGACAAGCTGCGCTTCTCGATCAAGAGCGCCCCCGGCGAAGGCGTGTCCGCACGCATCGACGGCGACCGGATCTTCGCGGAAGCGGCGTCGGACACACCGAAGGGCACCACGGTCTCCGTCGGTATCGAGATCACAGACGGCACGACGGAGCCCATCGAGGGCAACGTCGAGATCGCCGTGACGGCATCCACTCGCAAACCTCCCGTCGCCAGCCCCGACACGATCGACGAGGCCGACCAGGGCAAGACGATCCGCGTGCCCGTGCTGCAGAACGACATCAACCCGTTCGACGACGAGGGGACGCCCCTGAAGGTGCTCTCCGCCACGCTGGAGAGCGGCGAAGGCGGCGCGAAGGTGGTCGGCGACGAGGTGGAGATCACCTCGGGTGCGAAGTTCGTCGGGGTGATGGTCGTGCGCTACCGCATCCAGGATGCGACGAAGGACCCCGACCGCGAGGTCGACGGTCGTGTCACGGTCACCGTACAGGGGGTGCCGGATGCTCCTGGCGTGCCCGCCGTCACGACGGTCGAGGACCGCACGGTCGTGCTGGCGTGGTCGTCGCCGTCGAACAACGGTGCGGAGATCACCGAGTACACGGTGAAGTCGGTGTCGGGTCAGCCGTATTCCAAGACGTGCGCGTCGACGACGTGCACGCTCGACGGGCTGACGAACAACGTCGAGTACACGTTCCAGGTGACCGCGCACAACCGGGTCGGTGAGGGTCCGGCGTCGCCGCCGTCGGCTCCGGCGCGGCCGGACACCCGCCCCGATACGCCGATTCCGCCGACGCTGGTGTTCGGCGACACGTCGTTGGACGTGTCGTGGGCGACGCCGCCGTCGAGTGGCTCGCCGGTGGATTCGTACACGCTGGAGATCTCGCCCATCCCGCCGTCCGGCATCGGGCAGAAGGCCGGGGTGACCGGCAACTCGCTCGTCTGGGAGGGTCTCGAGAACGGAACCAGCTACACCGTGCGCGTCCGCGCCCACAACAAGGCGCCCGACCCGTCCGAGTGGAGCCGTCCGTCGCAACCCGAGATCCCGGCGGGTGAGCCCGGGGTCGTGCCGGCCCCGCGGGTCAGCAGCGTGCCGTCGGTCGGCAGCGAGGCGCAGATGAGCGTCGACTGGGACGAGGCCTTCGCCAACGGCGACCCCATCTCGGATTACGAGCTGATCGTCTTCCGCGGCGGATCGGAGTTCAAGCGCGTCCCCGTGAGCGGCAGCGAGTCCTCGCGGACCGTTCCCGTCCCGACCAACTCCACGGACTACACCTACGCGGTGCGGGCGAGGAACAAGGCG
Organism: Microbacterium sp. NPDC058345; assembly: GCF_042723855.1. Taxonomy (NCBI): domain Bacteria; kingdom Bacillati; phylum Actinomycetota; class Actinomycetes; order Micrococcales; family Microbacteriaceae; genus Microbacterium; species Microbacterium sp. NPDC058345. The sequence continues at coordinate 737,159 of NZ_JBHXIG010000001.1, read as the reverse complement.
GGCTGGAACGCGCCGGGGCCCCAGTCGGCGCCGCAGCGCGCCTTCGGCACCCCGGGAGCGCCCACGAACGTGAAGGCGGACCCGCTGGACAGCCGGATCCGGGTGACGTTCACGAAGCCGTCGATGAACGGCGCCACCGACAGCGAGATGCGCTACCAGTATCAGCTGAACAGCAGCGGCTGGACCGATTGGAACGGCAGCTCGGAGATCGCCGCGAACAACGGCACGGACTACGTCGTGCGCGTGCGGGCCTACTCCGTGGTCGGCGGGCAGCAGTCCAGCCCCGGCGCCGCGGGCGCATCGAACAACGTGAGGCCGTACGGCCCGCCGCGGGCGCCCACAGGGTCGGCGACGAACCTGGGCACCACGGTGCGGGTGGGCTGGGATGCCAGCAACTCCGCCAACGGCCGGGCGATCACACTCACGCAGGTCAGCATCGACAACGGCGGATGGCAGACCGTCGCGATCAGTGGTTCGACGACCGTCGGCAACGGGTACCAGCAGACGCACAGCATCAGGGTGCGCGCCACGGACGAGGCGGGACAGGTCGCCGAATCGCCGGTGTACTCCGCGCGCACCAACGATCCGCCACAACCGAGTGCACAGACGGTGCAGGGCGCGCTCGCCTACGACCACACCGGCGGATGCAGTCGGGACACGTGCTATTTCGTGGCAGCCGACGTCGCCAACTTCCCGGCCGGCAGCTACCGGGTCGCGTGCTACGCCAATGGCGGCCAGTTCGGTTCGTGGAACAGGCTGAACGTGCCGGCCGCGGGGCGGATACAGGCATCGTGCTGGACCGGTGGAAACTCCGGCGGAGATTACAACATGCAGCTCTACATCGAAGGATGGGGTCTGTCGGCTCCGACCAACTGGCAGTGACGTGCCGGTGCCCATGGGGAGCCGTCCCCATGGGCACCGCGGCGGGCGCTCTCGTTATGATGGAGCGTCGCTGCGTGTCGCGGCTGTTGTTCGATACGAGGTTCCGTTCGGAACCGCCCAGGGGGGAAACGCGAAATGAAGGCGCTGACGTGGGTGCGATCGCGTCCGAAGACCCTCGCATCCGCCGCCGGCGTAGCCATCGGTGCGATGACGATCACCACCATGGCGGTCGCATACGACGGGTTTCCCACGACCAAGGTCGACCTCAACGACGCCGGCGTGTGGCTCACCAACGCATCCAGTCTTCTGGTGGGGCACTTCAACCACGAGTCCGCAGTGATCGACGGCGGACTGCGCACCGCCAGCGACGCTTACGACGTGCTGCAGGACGAGAACACGGTGCTGCTCGTCGACGACGGCAGCGACACGGTCACCGCCATCGATCCCGCGCGCGTCGCGCTGACCGACAGCGCGGCCGTTCCCGCCGAGGCGAAGGTGGCGCTCGGCGGGTTGACCACGGCCGTGCTGAATCGCAACTCCGGTGAGCTGTGGGTGACGTCGGCGAAGGGTCTCGCCGGGTTCGACATCAAGGCCGCAGACCCCGTCGCCGAGCTCGGCGACGGCGCCGACGTCACCGTGGGGCGCGACGGCACGGTGTATGCGCTCTCGGGCGAGCGGGGCGAGGTGGTCACCATCCCGACGGATGCCGAGGGGCTGCCACTCGAGCCGACCGAGTCGAAGCTCGGTGAGATCGACCTCTCCGCCGACCCGACCATCACCGCCGTCGGAACGACGCCGGTCGTGCTCGATCCCGCTTCGGGCGTCGTGGCGACCCCCGGGGGCTTCCGCACCGAGGTTCCGGTCGGCGACGATGCGGTGCTGCAGCAGGCCTCTGCGGCATCCGAGGCCGTGATCCTGGCCACTCCGACCAGCCTGTACCGCGTGCCGATCGACGGCAGCGAGCCCGTCGTCACCGAGGTCGACGGCGAGGGCAACCCCGCACAGCCGGTGCAGCTGCGCGGCTGCACTTACGGTGCGTGGGCCGTCTCGGCGCAGTTCGTGCGCGACTGCGCGGGTGACTCGCTCGATGTGAAGAGCGACATCCCCGGCGCCGAGAACAGCGCCCAGGTCACCTTCCGCGTCAACCGCGACATCATCGTGCTGAACGACGTCATCGGTGGCGCCGCCTGGCTGGCGAACAAGAGCCTGCAGCGCGTCGACGACTGGAGCGTGCTGGTGCCGCCGGAGGGCGAGACCGAGGACGAAGAGGACACCACCCAGGAGACGGTGGAGACCTCGCTTCCCGAGCGCACGGAGGAGAACACCCCGCCCACGGCGGAGGACGACGAACTCGGCGTGCGGCCGGGTGGCAGCACCCTGCTTCCGGTCCTCGACAATGACAACGATCCCGACGGCGATGTTCTCGCCGCCGTGCTCGCCGGCAAGCAACCGCAGATCGGCGAGGTCCAGCCGGTGTTCAACGGCGCCGCGCTGCAGATCGACGTCCCGGAGGACGGCGAGGGGAGGGCGACGTTCGAGTACGAGGTGGACGACGGACGCGGCGGCAAGGACACCGCCGTCGTCACGGCGACGGTGTATGACTGGGACACCAACTCGGCACCGAGGCCGAAGCGCACGACCAAGCTCTCCGTCGAGAGCGGTGGCACGGTCTCGTACAACGTGCTTCCCGACTGGATCGACCCGGAAGGTGATGACGTCTATCTCAAGTCGGTCGTCGCGGCACCGGGCGACGAAGTCGAGTTCACCACAGACGGGCAGATCACGTACAAGGCTGTCGCGAGCCTTCAAGGCCGCAAGAACGTCGAGATCACGATCGCCGACGCGCTCGGCGAGGTCTCGAACGGCACGATCCTGCTGGACGTGAAGCCGTCGGGCACGACCAACCCCCTCACCAACGCCGATCACGTGGTCACGCGCGTCGGTGAGACGGTCACCGTCGCGCCGCTGACCAACGACACCAGCTCCGGCCAGGAACAGCTGCGTCTGGCCCGGGTGGAGGAGACACCGGGTGCGATCATCGTGCCCGACTACCCGAACAAGCAGTTCACGTTCAAGTCGGGCACCGCCGGCACGTACTACGTGCAGTATCTCGCGACGGCGGGTCCGAAGCCGGCGAAGGGACTCGTGCGCGTCGACGTGCTGGACGCCCTGCAGAGCGAGCTGCCTCCGGTCGCCGTGCGCGACGTCGCGCTGCTGCCGAAGGGGAGCGAGGCCCTCGTCGGCGTGCTCGGCAATGACACCGATCCCTCGGGCGGCGTGCTCGTGGTCCAGTCGGTCACCGTGCCGCCGCAGAGCGGCATCGCCGTGTCGGTGCTGAATCACGAGACCCTGCGCATCAGCGACGAAGGCGCGCTGGACGAACAGGTGCGCATCAGCTACCGCATCTCGAACGGCTCGAAATCGGCCGAGGGCGACGTGATCGTGATCCCCATCCCCGCGCCGACCAAGCTGCTGCCGCCGGTCGCGAACGACGACGAGGTGACGGTCCGCGCGGGAGACGTGGTGACCATCCCCGTCCTCGACAACGACGCGCATCCCAGCGGGGACACGCTGCACGTCGCGCCCGATCTGGTCGAGCCGCCGGCAGACCCCGAGGCGGGTGAGGCGTTCGTCTCGCAGGACAAGGTCCGCTTCCGCGCGGGCGCGAAGCCGCAGACCGTGTACCTCACCTACGAGGCCGTGGACTCCATGGGGCAGAAGGCCGGCGGATTGGTGACGGTGCAGATCCTCCCCATCGACGAGGAGAAGAACGCCGCGCCGCGCCCCCGTGATCTCACCGCGCGCGCCCTGGCCGGGTCGAGCGCCAACATCCCCATCCCGCTCGACGGTCTGGACGCCGACGGCGACTCGGTCGAGCTGATCGGAATCGACACGGGCCCGTCGAAGGGGCGGATCTCGGACGTCGGGTCGGACTTCCTGACCTATGAGGCCTTCAAGGGTTCCGCCGGTGTCGACACCTTCAGTTACCGCGTGCGCGATCGGCTCGGCCAGGAGGGCACCGCGACGATCCGCGTCGGCATCGCGCCTCCGGAGGCGATGAACCAGGCGCCGTACGCCGTGCGCGATGCGGTGATCGTGCGCCCCGGCCGCTCCGTCGCCGTGCCGGTGGTCGTCAACGACTCCGACCCCGAGGGCGACCGCATCGGGATCGTCACGGACGGGCTGACGTGGTCCGACGTGGCGGGGCTGTCCGCCGAGGTGTCGGGCGATCGCGTCATCATCGACGTGCCCGACCGTGAGCTGGAGACCTCGCTGCAGTACGTGATCCGCGACGCGAAGGGGGCCGAAGCGACCGCGCCGATCTCCGTGACCGTGGATGAGGATGTGCCGCTCATGACGCCCATCGCACGCGACGACCGCGTGCAGGTGGCGGATGTGAAGGACGGGCTGACCGTCGACATCGACATCCTGCGCAACGACGAGGACCCGGACGGCACCGTCGAGGGGCTGACCGTCGAGGCCGAGCCCGGGGCGCGCCTGCTCGAAGGCGGCAAGGCGCGCGTGACGGTCGGCGAGGAACGCCAGCTGATCCGCTACACCGTGACGGATCAGGACGACAAGGTTGCCTCGGCGTTCATCTTCGTGCCCGCCCTCAGCGAGCTGCGCCCGACGCTCACCTCCACGAAGCCGCTGGAGGTGAAGAGCGGCGAGACCAAGGAGATCCCGCTCTCCGAGTACGTCACCGTGGCCGGCGGAGGCGACGTCCGTCTCACCGAGGCGGCGAAGGTGAGCGCAGTGCACTCGAACGGCGACTCACTGATCAAGGATGAGACCACGCTGGTCTACACCTCCGAGGAGAACTACTTCGGCGACGACGCACTGACGTTCGAGGTCACCGACGGCACCGGTCCCGACGACCCCGAAGGGCGCAAGGCGGTGCTGATGATCCCCATCACCGTGCTGCCGCCCGACAATCAGCCGCCGACGTTCGTCAACGGCAGCATGCAGGTCGCCCCGGGCGAGAAGGCCACGACGCTCGACCTGGCCGCGCTCACGACCGACCCGGATCCCGACGACGCCGACAAGCTGCGCTTCACGATCACCGATGGACCCGGTGAGGGGGTCTCGGCCCGGATCGACGGCGACCAGCTGCTCGCCGAGGCCGACGCGAACACCCCGAAGGGCACCGTCGTGAGCGTCGGCCTCGAGATCACCGACGGCACGACCGAACCCGTCGAAGGCGCCGTGGAGATCGTGGTCACCGCCTCCACGCGCGCTATGCCGGTCGCGAGCCCCGACACCATCGATGAGGCCGACCAGGGCGAGACGATACGGGTGCCGGTGCTGCAGAACGACATCAACCCGTTCGAGGCCGACGGCGAGCCCCTCAAGCTCCTCTCGGCCCAGGTGGAGAGCGGATCCGGAGCGGCCAAGGTCGTGGGCGATGAGGTCGACATCACTCCCGACGGGAAGTTCGTCGGCGTGATGGTCGTGCGCTACCGCATCCAGGACGCGACGAAGGACCGCGACCGGGAGGTCGACGGACGCGTGACCGTCACCGTGCAGGGTGTGCCGGATGCTCCGGGCACTCCGACGGTGTCGGCGGTCGAGGACCGCACCGTCGTGCTGGCCTGGTCGTCGCCGTCCAACAACGGTGCGGAGATCACGGAGTACACCGTGAAGTCGGTCTCGGGCCAGCCGTACACGAAGACGTGCGCGTCGACGACATGCACCCTGGACAACCTCACGAACAACGTCGAGTACACCTTCCAGGTGACCGCGCACAACCGCGTCGGCGAGGGCCCGGCGTCGCCGGCATCCGCGCCCGCGCGCCCTGACACCCGTCCGGACACCCCTGTGCCGCCCAGCCTGGTCTTCGGAGACAAGTCGCTGAACGTGTCCTGGGCGACGCCGCCGTCGAGCGGCTCACCGGTAGAGACGTACACGCTCGAGATCTCGCCGATCCCGCCGTCCGGTATCGGCCAGAAGACCGGTGTGACGGGCAACTCGCTGGTCTGGGAGGGGCTGGAGAACGGCACCAGCTACACCGTCCGCGTCCGCGCGCACAACAAGGCACCGGATCCCTCGGAGTGGAGCGCCTATTCGGCGCCCGAGATCCCCGCGGGTCCCCCCGGAAGCGTGCCCGCCCCGCGTGTGAGCAGTGCGCCCGCCGTCGGCAGCGAGGCGCAGATGACCGTGTCCTGGGATCCGGCGTTCATCAACGGCGACGCCATCGCGGAGTATGAGCTCACGGTGTTCCGCGGCGGATCGGTCTTCAAGACGATCGCCCAGATCCCCGGCGGGCAGACCTCGCAGACGGTGCCCGTGCCGACGAACTCGACGGACTACACCTATGCGGTGCGGGCGAGGAACAAGGCCGGATGGGGCGAGACGAGCCCGCAGTCCGTGCCGCAGCGCGCCTTCGGGCAGCCAGGGGCGCCGACGAACGTGCGAGCGACGCCGAAAGACAACGCTGTTCACGTCGAGTTCGACATGCCCCAGTCGGCCTGGAACGGGGCGAAGCAGGAGGAGCTCCGCTACCAATACCTGATCACCGGCGGTGGGTGGACGAACTGGAACGGTTCGTCGGACATCGCCGCGCGCAACGGCACGGATTACACCGTGCAGGTGCGCGCCTTCTCCGTGGTCGGCGGACAGCAGTCCAGCCCCGGTCCAGCGGGGACGTCGAACAAGGTGATCCCGTTCGGTGCGCCGCACGCCCCGAGCGGGAACGCCCAGAACCTCGGCACGTCGGTGCGCTTGAGCTGGAACGCCAACAACTCCGCGAACGGCCGCCCGATCACCGTGTACACCAGCATCAACGGCGGTGGCTGGCAGAGACGATCGGCGCTCTCGGGCTCGGTCGACCAGGGGAACGGGTACGACCAGACCCACACCATCAAGGTGCGGGTGGAGGCCACGGAGGGCGGGGCTGCCGAGTCGCCGACGTACCGCGCGACGACGAATGCGCCGCCGCAGCCGAAGATCTGGGTCACCCAGGGTGATGCGGCCGGCAACGGCTGCGTGAATGGTTGCCGCAAGTTCGTCGTGCACTGGGAGAACGCCGGCGGACTCGGCACACGCAACGTCAGCTGCTGGAATGACACCGGGCTCATCGGAACCGCCTATGTGCACCGCATCAACTTCTCCGGCGGAAGCGGGTCGCAGCAGCTCTCCTGCTGGAAGGGGCGCGACGGCGTCAACGTCTGGGTCGACGTCCAGAACTGGGGCAACAACGTCGACACCGAGAAGCGCTTCTGGCCGCGACCGTAGCAGCCCTCCACCTACACGCAGACAATGAAGAGGAACGAACACACATGAGCATGACTCCCGAACAGGCCGCCTGGTTCCAGGGCACCTTCCACCGGCTCGTCGAGAACGTCGACAAGGCGCTGCAGGGCAAGGCCGACGTGGTCAGCCTGGTCGTCGCGGCCATGCTGGCCGAAGGGCACGTGCTGCTCGAAGACGCCCCTGGCACCGGCAAGACCAGCCTCGCCAAGGCGCTGGCCGCCACCGTGCAGGGCACGAGCTCCCGCATCCAGTTCACGCCCGACCTGCTCCCCTCCGACGTCACCGGCGTGACGATCTACGACCAGCAGGCGCACCGGTTCGAGTTCCACAAGGGTCCGATCTTCGCGTCGATCGTGCTGGCCGACGAGATCAACCGCGCCTCGCCGAAGACGCAGTCGGCGCTGCTCGAGGTCATGGAGGAGTCGCGCGTGACAGTCGACGGCGTCACGCACGAAGCGGGCCGCCCGTTCCTCGTGATCGCGACCCAGAACCCGGTCGAGCAGGCCGGAACCTACAAGCTGCCCGAGGCGCAGCTCGACCGGTTCCTCATCAAGACGTCGATCGGCTACCCCGACCTCGCCGTGACCGAGAGCATCCTCGCCGGTGCCGCGCAGCGGAACCCCTCAGCCGGGCTGAGCGCGGTCATCACCACCGGCGCGGTCGCCGACATGGCCGATCTCGGGGCGACCGTGCACGTCGAATCCGCGGTGCTGCGATACACGGCCGAACTGGCCGAAGCCACCCGCAAGGACTCCGCGATCAAGCTGGGCGTCTCGGTGCGCGGCGCGATCGCCATGATCCGCATCGCGAAGGTGTGGGCGGCCGCGCACGGCCGGCATTACGTGCTGCCCGACGACATCAAGGCCCTCGCCCGCCCGGTGTGGCAGCACCGTCTGCTGCTCGACGCCGAGGCGGAGTTCGCCGGCACGTCCGCCGACAGCGTGATCGGTCGCGTGCTCGAGGGCGTCGCTGCGCCGCAGGCGCGAACGGCGGCCTGATGTCGTCAGGGACGATCGCCGCTCCTCAGCCGGGGGAGCGCGAGGCCGGTTGGCGCGACATCGTGGCGGTGCTCGCCGGGCGTGCGCTCGACCGCCTGCGGCGCATCGCCGCCGTCGTCCGTCCGCTCGGCTGGACGCTGATGGCCCTCGCCGTCGCGTTCTGGATCACCGGATCGTCGATGGGATGGCAGGAGCTCATCGTCGCCGGCTTCGTGCTGGCGGTGGCCGTCGTGCTGTGCTCGGCGTTCCTCATCGGCCGTACCGAGTACGACGTCTCGCTCGACCTGGCACGTACGCGCGTCGTCGTGGGCGAAAGAGCCGTCGGCGCCCTCACCTTGACCAACAGCGGTTCGCGGGCCATTCTGCCGTCCCGCGTGGTGCTTCCCGTCGGCGCAGGGCGTGGCGAGTTCTCCATCCAGCGCCTCGCCCCGGGGCAGCAGGCCGAAGAGCTTTTCACCATCCCCACCCAGCGCCGCGGCGTGGTCGAGGTGGGCCCGGTGAGCGTGGTCCGCGGCGACCCCCTCGGTCTTTTCGAACGCGCACACCGCCGGGACGAACCGGTCGACCTGTACGTGCACCCGAAGACCACGCTGTTCGGCGGCCAGTCGCTCGGGTTCCTCCGCGATCTCGAGGGCATGCCCGCCACCGACCTCTCCCGCGACGACGTCTCCTTCCACGCGCTGCTGGAGTACCAGCCCGGTGACGACCTGCGCCACGTTCACTGGAAGTCGACGGCGCGCACCGGCACCATGATGGTGCGTCAGTTCGAGGAGACCCGGCGTTCGCACTTCGTGATCGGGCTGTCGCGCTCCAGCGGTGACTACCGGTCCGATGACGACTTCGAGCTCGGCATCTCGGTCGCGGGTTCCATCGGCCTGCGGGCCCTGCGCGATTCGCAGCGCGTCGACGTGCGGGTACAGGGGCGGGAACTCGCCGCAGGCACCGGCAAGCAGCTGCTCGACTCGCTCTCCACCGTCGAGCAGTCCAGACCGCGCGAGGGTGGTGTCCCCGAGCTCGCTGGCGTGCTCGCGGCCCACATGCCCCTCGCCAGTGTCGTCGTGCTCGTCTGCGGCTCGACCGTGTCGACCGAGGACCTGCGGGTCGCCTGCTCCCGCCTCCCGTTCGGCGCTCGTGTGCTGGCCGTCGTCACGCAGCAGGGCATCGAGCGACCGGCCCTGCGCAAGATCGGCGACGCGGATGTGGTGACCATCGGCGCGCTGGAACAGCTTCCCCTCGCTCTGCAGAAGGTGCTCGCATGACCCACGTCGCCTCGGCCCGCGTGGCCCATCCCGTCCGCCGCTGGGTGCTCGACCTGGCCGCCGTCGCCGTGCTGCTCCTCGTGGCGATCGCGGGGTTCTGGCCGACCTTCGCGGGTGCGAGCTTCGCGCCCGCGGCCGTCGGCGGCATCCTGCTCGGCCTCGCCGTCGCCGCGCTGTGCGCGTGGCGCGGCTGGGGCATCCTGATCATCGCGGGCCTCACGGTCGCGGCATACTTCGTGTTCGGCGGAGCGCTTGCTCTGCCGCACACCACCATCGCCGGAGTCGTCCCCTCGATCGACACGCTCGTGGCTCTCGCCGTCGGCGTCGTGACGTCCTGGAAGCAGCTGCTCACCACGGTCGCACCGGTCTCGGCGGCCGACGGTCACCTTCTCGTCCCCTTCATCGTCTCGCTCGCCGCCAGCGTCACGGCCGCATCGCTCGCCCTGCGACTGCGACGCGTCGGCTGGGCGCTGATCCCGATCGTCGGAGCCCTGATCCTCGTGATCGCGCTGGGTGTTCCGCAGCCGGCCTTCCCGCTGGTGCAGGGCATCGTGCTGGCCGCCGCGAGCGTGTTCTGGCTGTCGCTGCGCGGATGGTGGGTGCCGCAGCACAGTGCGGTCGACGTGGCCGAGGCCGACCCCGCCAGGGCCGCGCACATGCGCGTGCGTCGTCTCATCGGCGGCGTCGCCGTCATCGCGGTCGCCGCCGGTGGCGGAGTGGCCGCGAGCGCCGCGACGGCTCCAGCCCAGCCGCGACACGTCTTCCGCGATGCGATCATCCCGCCGTTCGACGTGCGCGACTACCCGAGCCCGCTGCAGTCGTTCCGCAAGACCGTGCGCGATCAGAAGGAGAAGACGCTGTTCACCGTCACGGGCCTGCCCGAGGGGGCGCGCATCCGCCTGGCGGCGATGGACGACTGGGACGGCATCGTCTACAACGTCACCGACGGCGGACCGGAGACGTCCAGCGCGTTCACGCCGCTGCGCTCCGACATGGCACCGGACGCCGAGGGCGTGCCGGTCTCGCTGCGCATCGAGGTGGGCGACTACTCGGGCGTGTGGGTGCCGGGTATCGCCGCTGCCGACGACATCCTCTTCGACGGCGATCGTGCCGAAGAGCTGCGCCGCAGCGCGTATCACAACCCGGGAACGGGCACGACGGTCGTCACGGCGGCGCTCGAGAAGGGCGACGCGTACACCGTCGAGGCGGTCGTTCCCGCCGAGGTCAGCGACGAACAGCTGAAGGATGCTGAGTTCGCGAACATCAAGCTGCCGCAGCTGAGCAACGTGCCCGAGGATCTCGGGAACATCGCCGCCGATGAGACCACCGACGCCGAGACCCCGATCGAGAAGGTGCGGGCTCTGGAGTCGTACTTCGCCGAAGGCGGATTCTTCAGCCACGGCCTGGAGGGCGAGGTGCTCTCGCGCGCCGGCCACACGGCCGAGCGCATCGGCACACTGCTCGGCGGCGATCAGATGATCGGCGACGACGAGCAGTACGCCGTCGTGATGGCGCTCGCCGCGAACGAGATCGGCATCCCCGCGCGAGTGGTGATGGGCTACTACCCGAAGAAGGAGCAGGAGGGCGACCCCGTCTTCACGGCGACCGGCGCGAACGTGCACGCCTGGGTCGAAGTCAACTTCGAGGGGTTCGGCTGGCTGCCGTTCACCCCGACGCCACCCGAGGACAAGGTCCCCAACGATCAGAACACCAAGCCGAAGGTCGATCCGAAGCCGCAGGTGCTGCAGCCGCCGCCCCCGCCGCAGGAGCCGGTCGACCTCCCTCCGACCGTGCCGGATGACCGCGAGCCGCAGGACGACTCGCTGAACATCCTCGGGATCATCGGTATCATCCTCGCCATCGGCGGGATCTCGCTGCTCGTGCTGCTGATCCTCAGCTCGCCCTTCATCGTGATCGGCGCCTGGAAGGCCGCCAGGCGGCGCGCCAGGCGCAACGCCGACAGCACCTCCGACCGGATCAGCGGCGGCTGGGACGAGCTCACCGACCGTGCTGTCGACTACGGTGCCCGCCTCGCACCGGGCGCCACCCGCACCGAGGAGGCCGCGACGGTCTCGGCCGCTCTCGAGGTTCCGACGGTGACCGCGCTCGCCGACCGTGCCGACGGACAGGTCTTCGGTCCGCACGACCCCACCCAGGAGGAGGTCGAAGCGTTCTGGGCCGAGGTGGACGCTGTCGTCGGCGGCCTGAGCGAGAACGCCGGATTCTGGAAGCGCATGAAGGCGAGACTCAGCATCCGCTCGCTCACCGGGAGCGGCCGCATCGCCACCCGGATGCAGGACCTGAAGGATGCCGCGACGGCACGCGTACGCCGCGAACCTGGCAACATCGACAAGAACACCGCGCGACCCGAGAGCGAGACCCCATGACGATGCTTCCCCTCGGCGACGTCGCTCCGATCCGACGGCGAGCGATCGCCTACGTCATCGACGCGGCCATCGGCGCCGTCGTCAGCGTCGTCATCCCCACCATCGTGATGGTCGTGGTGGCTGCGACGAGCGGGAATGTGCTCACCGCGCTCCTCGTCGCCGGTCCGTTGTTCGGTCTGCTGGGCATCGCGTGGCTGATCGTCTACACCGTCATGCAGGCGGGCGGCGGCTCGATCGGTATGCGCACTCAGGGGATCCGGCTGGCGAACGCGACAGAGGGCACGGCTCTCGGCTTCGGGCGCGCGCTGCTGCGCAACGTCATCTGGGGGCTCGCCGCGTCGATCGTCGTCGGGTACTTCACCGTGCTGTTCGACGGCTCGGGTCGGTTCCAGGGATGGCACGACAAGGTGGCGGGCGCGGTGATGCTCGACGCACGGACGGCGACGTCTGCCGCGCCGCCGCTGAACGCGCCGCCGGCCGCCGACGACGCCCGCTCCCACATCGCGCCGCCCCCGGAGACGGCGATGCCCGGCTTCGCGCAGCCTGCGCCGCAGACGGCGATGCCCGGATTCTCGTCACCGCCCGCCGCGTTCGCACCGCCCCCGGGGCCGGACGTCGCACCGGCGACGACTCCGGCCCCGCAGCCGGCCATGGATGACGAGAACGTGGAGCACACGGTCATCTCGCCGCACATCAAGCGCGACCTCCCCGATGATCCGCTGATCTCGTTCGTGCCCGGCGTGACACAGGAACCGCTCCAGCGGGTCGGGAGCCCTGAGCCCGTCGCGGCGCCGCAGGTGGGCGCCGAGCCGGCCGTCGCGGCGCCCAGCGGCCCGCCGGCCGCCGCACCGGTGACCCCGACCGCACCGGTGGCCTCGGCGGCACCGGCGGCGCCGCCGGCTTCCGCGGAGCCCGCCGCACCGTTCGTGCGGCCGGCCGCGGTGGCCGCTCCGGCCGTCTTCGACGACGACGCCGAAGACATCGAGTCCACGCGGATCAGCGTGCCAGGACACCGGCTCGTCTTCACCTGGGATGACGGGCAGCGCGCGACCGTCTCCGGCCGCACGGTGTTCGGGCGCAACCCCGAGGATGGCGACGGCGCCACGAACGTCTCCGTACGCGATGAGACGCGGTCGCTGTCGAAGACCCACTTCGAGGCGGGCGCGACGGCGAACGGCGGCTGGGTCATGGACCGGCAGTCGACGAACGGCACCACGGTCGTGCGTGACGGCGCGCGTATCGCGTGCCCTCCGGGGCAGCGGGTTCCGGTGCGACTGGGTGACGCGCTCGAGATCGGCGACCGCATCGTGACGATCGGCGGTTTCGTGTGAGCGCTCCGATCATCACGGCGAGTGCCGGCGCCACCGACGTGGGTGCCCGTCGCAAGCTGAACGAAGACGCCTATCTCGCCGCGGCCCCGCTGTTCATCGTGGCCGACGGGATGGGCGGGCACGACGCCGGTGAGGTCGCCAGCGCGACGGTCATCGAGCACTTCTCGCGGTTGATCGGGATGGAGGCCCTCTCGATCGCCGAGGTGCGCGACGCCCTGGCGGCGGCGCGATCCGCCGTCGGATCGCTCGGTCAGCACGGTTCGTCCGGCGCCGGCACCACGCTCAGCGGCGTGGCGATCGCCACCGTCGACGGGCTCGGCTACTGGCTGGTGCTCAACATCGGCGACTCCCGCACCTACCAGCTGTGCAACGGCCAGCTCGAGCAGATCACCGTCGACCACTCCTACGTGCAGGAGCTGATCGACGACGGCGAGATCACTGCGGAACAGGCGAAGACCGATTCGCGCCGCAACATCATCACCCGGGCGATCGGCGCCGGCAGCGTCGGCGAGGCCGACTACTGGCTGTTCCCCGCCGAGCGGGGCGATCGCATGCTGGTCTGCTCCGACGGGCTGACCGCTGAGCTGACGGATGCGCGCATCGCCGATGTGCTGTCGACCGAGTCCGACCCGCAGCGCGCCGCCGATATGCTGACCGCAGAAGCAGTGCGCGCCGGGGGGCGGGACAACGTGACGGTGGTGATCGTCGACGCGTTGGCGGTGGCCTCCGCGCGTGGTGTTCACGTGCAGGCCGATGAAGCGGATGACATCGACGACACGCGTCCGCGTGCCGCGCTGGATGGAGGAATGCGATGAGTGACGTGGTCTATCGGCCGGGCCAGTGGCAGGTCGTCGTCGAGGAATCCGGCATCGCCGCACTCCCGGCGGATGCGGGTGCCGACAAGGTCGTCGCGCTGTCCGAGATGCTCAGCCGCGGAGTGCCCGAACTGACCGAGGCCATCGACGTGCTCTCCGGCGGGGCTATCACCGGGCTGGGATCCTTCGCCGTCGCCCTGATCGGGCCCAACGGCACGCGCTTCGCTGTGCGGGGGGCCGTGAGGGTGACCACCGGTTTCGACTCCGGCTTCTCCGGTGAGGACATCACGACGTGGAGTGAGCGTTTCATCGCCGAGCCGCCGCGGTTCGAGATCAGCTTCGGAGAGCAGGCCGCAGAGGTCGAGTACCCGATCCGCTCCGGCGTGGTTCTCGCCTCCGGCGTCCGCATCGGCGAGCCGTTCACGGCACCTCAGCCGGAAGACATCGAGCTCGGGGAGCCCGCCGCCACCGTCGCCGTCGACGCCTCCAGCGCAACGGACGACGACGCAGAGGCGGAGTCCGAGCCGGCCCCGGAGACGGATGCCGAGGAGGCGGAGCACGGCCCCGAGGCCGAGGCTGAGCCGCAGCCGGAGCCGGACGCCGGTGCGCAGTCTGAAGCGGAGCCGGAGCCGGTGGGAGCCGAGCCCGCCGAAGCCGCCTCGCCGCCCATGCAGGGCGCCGAAGACGAGGTCCTCACCGACACGGTGATGCCCGACGATCTTCCGTCCGCCGCCGTCGCGTCGGACGAGGCGCCCTCCGAGACGATCACCCCCGACGAGATCATGCTCACGCGAGGCGTGGGCGCAGAGCAGAGCGACGCGGCCGATCAGCCGGATCCGAGTGCGACCATCACGCCCGCGGAGATGCCCGTCCCGGCGCCTCCGGCTCCGGACACGGTCATGACGGCCCCGCTCGACACGCCGACGCCCGATCCCTGGTCCGTCCAGCCGCCGCCGCTGCCGGCGGCCGGACTCGACATCGGCGACCACGACGGTGCCACGATCTCTGTGGCGGAAGCTCGGCGGCTGCGCGGGACGACGTCCGCTCCCGACGCGCCCACCGAGGTCATGTCCGCCCTGCCCGGCGACCTCTCGAGCGGAGCGTCCATGCGCATCCGACTGTCGACTGGACAGGTCGTCGAGCTCGACCGACCGGTCATCATCGGGCGCAAGCCGCGCTCCACGCGCGCCAGCGGCAACTCGCTGCCGCACCTCGTCGCCGTCGAGAGCCCGTCGTCCGACATCTCCCGGAACCACCTCGAGGTGCGTCCGGAGGGCGATTCGGTCGTGGTGATCGACCTGCACACGACCAACGGCTCCACGCTCCTGCGGCCCGGCGCCGACCCGGTGCGCCTGCACCCGGGGGAGCAGACGCTCGTGCTGGGCGGTGACGTGATCGACGTGGGCGATGGGGTGACGGTCACTGTCGAGGAACTCGGATGACGCGCGCGCCGTCGCCGCCGCCTGAGCTGCCGGGGTTCGTCTACGTCCGCCCGCTGGGCACCGGCGGATTCGCCGACGTCTTCCTCTACGAGCAGCAGCTTCCCAAACGGGAGGTCGCGGTCAAGGTGCTGCTCGCCGACCGGCTCACCGCCGGTGCCGCCGAGGAGTTCACTAACGAAGCCAACGTGATGGCGCTGCTGTCGACGCACCCGGCCATCGTCACGATCTATCAGGCGGGGGTGGCCGACGACGGTCGCCCGTACCTCGTGATGGAGTACTGCCCGAGACCGAACCTCCAGATCCGCACACGCAAGGAGCCCTTCTCGGTCGCCGAGGCGCTTCGCGTCGGCGTGCAGGTGAGCGGAGCGGTCGAGACGGCGCACCGCGCGGGCGTGCTGCATCGCGACATCAAGCCGGCGAACATCCTGGTGACGGCCTACAACCGGCCGGCGCTCACCGACTTCGGGATTGCATCGACGACCGCGACCACCGGCGAGGCGGCGGGAATGTCCATTCCGTGGTCGCCGCCGGAGTCGTTCGCCGACAACCCCACCACCGGGGTGCGCACCGACGTCTACGCGCTCGGCGCGACCGTGTACACCCTGCTCTCCGGGCGGTCCCCGTTCGAGCGGAAGGGCGAGCGCAACACCAGCGCCGACCTGATCGAGCGCATCGAGCGCATGGCGGTGCCCTCTCTCGGCCGCGCCGACGTGCCGGACAGCCTGCAGGTGACGCTCGCACGTGCGATGGCGAAGCGGCCGGAGGACAGGTATCCGAGCGCCGTCGCGTTCGCCCGCGCCCTGCAGAAGGTGCAGATCGAGCTCGCGCACTCGGTGACTCCCATCGACATCGTCGACGAGCATCCGCATCACGACGACGAGGACGATGATGACGACGGTCTGACGCGGGTCCGCGAGGTCCGGTCGATCAATCCGGACACGCAGTCCTCGACCCGCCCCTCTGCCACCACGGTGCGCAAGCAGCCGGAGCGCTGGGCGGCGGACGTGCCGCGATTCGAGAACCCGCCCGTCGCCGAGGCCGTCGACGAGACGCAGCGTCGCGACGCTCCGCCGGCGCCGTCGCCATCCGACGACGAGGCCACACTTCTGCGTCGTCCCACCGTCGTCGCGCCCGACGCGCAGGCGCCGCATCCCGCCCCCGGCGTGCAACCGCCGGCATCCGCCGCACCCGTCGCCGCCGAGCCGGCGAAGACGCGTTCCGGGATGCCGTGGTGGGGCTGGGTCGTCGCCGCTGCGGGCGTGACCGTGCTGGTGCTCGGCATCGTGTTCGCCGGTGCCATCACCGACGCCCTGGTGCCGGCACCCGAACCCGTCGCGTCGGACACCCCGGAGCCGCAGGATCCCCTCGCGAGCATCGTGCCGGGGGTGACCGATCTCACCGGCAGCGCGGACGGCGGGCAGGTGACGTTCAGCTGGAAGAACCCGGAGCCGGAGGAGGGCGACTCGTACCTGTGGTACGAGGTGACGCTCGACGGCCCCGGTGAGCCGATGTACACCGAGGAGAGCACCGTCACCCTCGAAGGTGCACGGTCGGATCGCACGTGCATCGAGGTGGTCCTCAAACGCGAGGACGGACGGTCTTCGCCGCAACCGGTCAGGGGGTGCGTGGGCTGATGGAGCTCACCGTCGAGTACGCGGGGGAGTACTTCTCGCTCGATCCGCAGCAGTCGTTCTACGTCGGTCGTCAGGGTGACCTGGAGCTCGACGACAACCTCTTCCTGCACCGGCAGTTCCTCGAGATCACCAACGCCGACGGCCTCTGGTGGCTCTCGAACGTCGGTGCCAGACTCACGGCCACGGTGACGGACTCGTCCGGCGGCGTCAACGCCTGGCTGGCTCCCGGGGCGCGGCTGCCGATCGTCTTCGAGCAGACCACGGTGGTCTTCACCGCGGGACCGACGACGTATGAGCTGACGATCCACGCGAAGGGCCCGGCGTTCCGGATCGCCCCGCGCGACAGCGCCGACGACGGCGAGTCGACCATCGGGCACGTGCCGCTGACCGCGAGCCAGAAGCTGCTGATCCTCGCCCTCGCCGAACCCGTGCTGCGGCGCGAGGGCACCGGCACGAGCGAGATCCCCAGCTCGGCGAAGGCCGCCGAGCGACTGGGCTGGACGAGCACGCGCTTCAACCGCAAGCTCGACAACGTGTGCGACAAGTTCGACCGCATCGGCGTGCAGGGCATGCGAGGAGGCCAGGGCCGGCTCGCGACGAACCGGCGCGCGCGCCTGGTCGAGCACGCCGTCTCGAGTCGCCTGGTGACGAGAGACGATCTGGCGCTGCTCGACGCGCCGGTCGCCGGTGAGGACGCCGACACGGACGTGTAGCGCGCGAGCGCGCGAACAGCAGGGCAGAGCCGGCCACGCGATAATGTGGAGCGCGCGTGTGTTCAAGGAAAGCGGGGGATCCATGTCGCCTCAGACGACGACTGTCGCGCCGACGCGCCTGCTGCGCATCTCGGTGCAGTGGGAGTCCCAGCGCATCGACGTCGGCGTGCCCGGCGGTGTTCCGGTCGCCGAGATGCTGCCCTCTCTCACGCGGCGTCTTCGCGTCCTCGACAATGTGTCGGCCTCGTCGGGATTCCGGCTGGTCCGCACGGACGGCAGCGCGCTGGACGGCGACCGCACGCTGGCGGCGCAATCCGTGCACGACGGCGACTTCCTCGTGCTCGAGCAGGGCGCGACCGCGGCAGTGCCGAAGCGCTACGACGATCTCGTCGAGGCCGTCGCCGACGTCGTCGAAGAGAACGCCCCCGCCTGGTCTGCACAGAACTCGGTGACGGCGGCCACCGTCGTCGCCTCCGTCCTCCTGCTCCTCGGGCTGGTCCCGGCAATCTGGTCCTGGGTGCAGACCGGCACGATCATCACGTCCGCCGGTGCGGGCGCCGCGGCCGTCGTGCTGATCATCTGCGCGCTGGTGATGGATCGCACGCGTGCCCCGGAGCAGGCCGCGATGGCGCTCGCTCTGGTCTCGTCGGTCTACGCGGCCGCCGCCGGGTACACGCTCGTGCGGTCCGACGACGGATGGGGCCTGCCGGTCGTGGCGGGCAGCGCCGCCATGCTCGTCTTCGGCGTCGTCATCATGCTCGCGCTGAAGCGCCTGCGTGAATACGGACTCATCCCCGTCGCCGTCGGCGGCGTGTTCCTCGCGATCGGCGCCCTGGTCACCTGGCTCTCCGCGCCCATCGCGGCCACGCTCGCGGCGGCGATGGCGATCGCCGGCATCGCCGGGCTCGGCGCCCCGTGGATCGCGCTCGCATCGGTGCCGCTTCGCGTCGTGTCGGCGCGCGACGACTCGGAGGTGTACGACGCGCCCACGCGGATCTCCCCGGAGGAGGTCGCCCGGCTGTACGTGCGCGCCCACCGCCACCAGGTCTCGCTGCGGATCGCAGTGTGCCTCATCGTCCTCGTCGCGACGGCGCCCGTCGTCGCCTCAGGCTTCTGGGGGCTTCTGCTGGTCACGGTGACGTACATCGGGATGTTCCTCGGCACCCGGCAGGTGTACTCGCGCTTCGACATCATCGCGGTGGCATCCGGAGTGCTCTCGGGCGTGGTCATCGGGGTGGTCACGGCGATCATCGTGCACCCGGGGTGGATCGGAGGCCTCGTCATCGGCCTCACCGCCGCGGCCGTCTGCATCATCGTCGTGGTGCTGCTCAGCCCGCGGGCGCGACTCGGCCTCACCCGCTTCGCCGACTTCGCCGAATGGGCGACGATCGCGCTGCTGCTGCCCCTGGCCATCATCGCCGGAGGCTGGTTCTGATCCATGGCGTCCAAGTCCGAACTGCTGCAGGCACAGGCGTTCAACCGGCGCCGCCTTCAGACCGCGTTCACCAGCGGTGCGCCGGGCGGTCGTGAGCTGCCACCGGGCAAGCCGCTGCGCGGTGTCGTCGTCAGCGTCGCGCTCGCGATCCTCACCGTCATCGTGTCGCTGCTGATCGGAACGTTCACCGGGAGTCTTCCGAAGGGGTGGGGCGACGGCTCGATCATCGTCGTCAAAGGGGAGGGCTCGCGGTATGTCGCCCTCGGCGACACGCTGTATCCGGTGAAGAATCTCGCCAGCGCGCGCCTGCTCGTCG
The DNA here is from genome assembly GCF_042723855.1 of Microbacterium sp. NPDC058345. Taxonomy (NCBI): domain Bacteria; kingdom Bacillati; phylum Actinomycetota; class Actinomycetes; order Micrococcales; family Microbacteriaceae; genus Microbacterium; species Microbacterium sp. NPDC058345. Next base: position 717,695 of record NZ_JBHXIG010000001.1, on the reverse strand, counting down.
GGTCCACCGCGATCACCTCAGTCCCCGCCGACAAGCTCGACGGCATCGATCGCGATCCCACACCGGTGGGCATCGACGGCGCGCCCGATCATCTGCCGGCGCCCGATCGGCAGTACACCGGGCCCTGGCTGAGCTGCGTGTCGAGCGCGCGACCGCTCGAGATCTCCACCCGCCTGCTCGGCGACCCGTCCGGCCCGCGCGACCAGGCCGCGCTCGTGAAGGACGACGACGGCGAGTACTGGTTCATCCAGGGCGAGCGCCGATACGCCGTCGCGGCCGACAACGTCGCCGTCGTCGCGAGCGTCTTCCTGGGGATCGATGACGTGCAGTCCGTGCCCACCGTGTCGGCGCTCTGGCTGAACCTGGTGACTCCCGGCACGCCGCTCGCGGTGAACCTGGGCAGCGAGCTGGGTACGGATGCCGGCACCGCCGGGCTCATGGTCGGGCAGGCGGTGCAGACGCAGGCGGACGGCGAGATCGTGGCCGAGTACATCGTCGACGGCCGCGGCGACCTCGTACCGGCCACGCCGTTCGCGCGCACCCTGCTGACCGCCTACGTCGGCGTCGATCCGGTCGTGATGACCGTCGCCGAGGCCACCAACCTCCGCAACGTGAACTCGGATGCCGTGCCCGCCGACTGGCCGGTGCGCGTACCGGTCGAGTCGGAGAACCCGTCCGGCGCGTGCCTGCAGATGACGCCGACCGACGAGGGCCCCGTTCTCTCCGTGGCATCGACCCCGGGCGAGCTCGACGCGGGCACCCGCGTCACCCCCGGGGCTGGCGCCGCGATCACGTCGCGCAGCACCGGTGAAGGCGCGACATACGGCTTCGTCTCGGAGGCCGGGGTGTACTTCCCCGTCGAGTCCGCCACCGACCTCGGGCTGCTCGGCTATCGCACCGAGGAGTCGGTCACCGTCCCGGCGTCGTGGACGCAACTGCTCGAGCAGGGACCGACGCTCGGTCGGGCGATCGCGCAGAGGACGGCTCCGGGGCAGGCGCAGTGAGGGGCCGTCGTGCCCTGCGCAGGGCAGCGGCGGCGGTCGGCGTCTTCGCGATGCTCGTCACGGGGACGGCGGGCTCCACGGCGTCGACGGCCATCGGCATCCCGTCGGCGCGGGTGACGGAGAGCGGGCCGGTCGTCGACGCCACCGCACAGCAGTGCACGCCGAAGCAGCGGGTCCTCCTGCCCGGCGCGAGCTATCTGGTCGAGCGCCTCGGTCTACAGGAGGCCTGGACGCTCAGCCGAGGACGCGGCGTGACCGTCGCCGTGGTGGATTCCGGCGTCGAGGCGGGCAACGTGCACCTGGCCGGCGCGCTGGTGCCGGGCCACACCAGCTTCGGCGACGGATCAGCGCGACCCGACGACGACCTCTTCGGCCACGGCACCGCCATCGCCGGCATCATCGCGGCACGGGCGGTCGAGGGCTCCGGCGTCGTCGGCATCGCGCCCGAAGCCAAGATCATGCCCATCCGCGCGTTCCAGTCCGCGCCGGAGGACGGCCAGTCGTCGCGCGATCTCGTACCTCCGTCGGCGGCCACGGTCTCCGCGGGCATCCGATGGGCCGCGCAGCACGGCGCCCAGATCATCAACGTCTCCCTGTCCGACGACCAGTCGCTCGGACAGTACCGCGATGCCGTCGCCTATGCGCGCTCCCGGGGCGCCTTGGTCATCGCCAGTGCCGGCAACCGCAACACGGCCGATGCGAACAGGCCGGATCCGGCGCACTTCTACCCCGGTGAGCTCGACGGCGCCCTCGCAGTCGCGGGCCTGATGCGTGACGGCACGTGGGACGCGGGTTCGTCCTACGCGGGCGAGCATGTCGACATCGCCGCTCCCGGGCAGTCGATGCCCGCGACCTACATCTCCGGCGGTGATTGCGTGTTCAACACCGACTCGGCGTCGTCCAGCTACGCCACGGCGGTGGTGTCGGGAGCGGCGGCGCTCATCGCGGCCCGCTATCCCGACGAATCGCCCGACCAGTGGGCGTTCCGGCTGACCCAGTCGGCGATGCGCGTCTCGCCCGCGGAGCGCAGCGGCACGGTCGGGTGGGGCGAGGTGCGACCCGCCGACGCCCTCGCACTCGTCGACGACGGGATGCTGCCGGGGCCGGCATCCCCCGTGCATCCGGCGGCGACACCGGCACCCGTCGAACCCGGCACCGTCTCGATCGAGCCGGTCGCGGATCCGCTCGATCCCGCCCGGATCATCGTCGGGTGGATGCTCGGCGCCGGGGCGACGATCTCGGTCATCGTGCTCCTTCTCGCCCGCGGGCGTTCGCGTCGCACGGTCGGCTGACGCCCGTCCCCGCTCGCCACGCTCGGCGTCGGGACGACCTGCTCGCTCCCGGCGGTGATGGGGAGTCCTCCCCCTATGGCACTCTTGCACCCCTCCGTAGGATGGCCTCATCGGTCCACGAGAGAGGAAGCCCATCGTGAGTATGGACATGGCGGATGCCAATCGGCTGATGGCGGAGCTGCAGGAGACTGCTGCCGAGCTGCAGCGAGAGCTGCGCGCGCTGTCTGCCGCGTCCGGCGAGCTGACCGCCGTCACGGTGGAGGATGAGAAGAAGGCCGTGAAGCTCACCCTCGCCAAGAACGGAGCGGTCGAGGCGCTCGTGCTCGACGAGGACTGGCGTGACACGATCGGCGAGGAATCGCTCGGACTCGTGGTCACCACCTGCTACCGGAGCGCACTCGAGCAGCGCATCGGGCAGTGGATGAAGTCGTACACCGAGAACGCCGAGGAGACGGCCGCGAACGCGGATGTGACGGTGCCGAAGCCGGCACCCGTACAGCTGGGCGATCCCAGCGCGGACTGGGCAGTCGAGGGCCGTGAGCAGCTGCGTGCCATGTACGACGCGGCGGATGCCGAGCAGCAGGACTTCCTGGCGCACCGCGCGCAGCGGGCGCGGCAGACGCGCGACGGAGTGAACGCCGCGAAGACGGTCACCGTGACCCGCGAAGGCGACACGCTCACCGCGGTCACGCTCGACGAGCGGTGGGTGCGGAACACGAACGACGGCGTGATCGAGCGCGAGATCGTCAAGGCGATGAACGGCGTGATGGCGATGGCCGCACGCGAGCGCGAGAACAAGTACGAGGGGTTCCCGGCGATCGAGCAGCTTGCGAAGATCGCCCACAACCCCCGCGAGCTGATGCGCCGTATGGGCGCCATCCGCTGAGAGAGGAAGTGTAGCTATGGGCTGGCGTGATGCTCTGGGTGACGTGGTCGACGCGGTCAACCCCGTCGATGAGATCGTCGACTTCGGCACGAACATCGCCGAGGGCGATCTGCTCGGCGCGACGGGGAATCTCCTCGACGCCGCCACACCGCTCGATGAACTCGTGAGTGCGGGCTCGAACGTCGCGGAGGAGATCTTCAGCGGCGGCGTGGACGATTCCGGCGGCCTGGATCAGGCGGATCCGGCTGCGCTGCCGGATGCCGAGGGCGAGTCGGTCCTGCCGACACCGTCACCGCAGCCACCGGCGTCGTCGTTCGGCGCCGAGGGCGAGGTCGACGTCGAGACGTCGAACCTGCGCAAGGACGCCGGGCTGTGGGATGCGGCGGCCGAGTCCTACGGCAAAGTCGCGTCGGCCGCCGAAGGCCTCGACATCGAGACCTCGGCGTTCTCGTTCATCGGCGGCGAGGCGGCGAGCGCTTACAAGACGTTCCAAGCCACGATGGTGCAGCTGCTGGGCACGGCTCCGGACGCCCACACCGGTTTCGCCGACTCGCTGCGCCTGACCGCGGACGCCTATGACGAGACCGACCAGGCGTCGAAGGGCAATCAGACGAAGGACATTCCCGGCGGCGGCGACACCGGCCCGGGAGGCGGAAGCCCAGGAGGCGGGAGCCCCGGAGGCGGAAGCGCTGGCGGCAGCGCCGGTGGCGGAAGCGTCGGCGGCGGTGGGGCGGGCATCGAGCAGCCCCAGATCGATGGCGACGCCGACGGCGAGGCGGGTGACGATGCGGAGCAGGCGCGGCTGGATGCCAAAGCAGACCAGCTCGACACTCGCGCGGATGCGCTCGACCGCCAAGCCGACCAGGCCGACAAGCATGCCGACAAGGCACAGGAGCAGGTCGAAGCCATCGAGCAGCAGATCGATGCGCTCGAGGAGCGCGCGTCCGAGCTCGATCGCAGCGCCACCGACACGGAGCGGCGGGCGACGGAGCTCGATCTCAAGGCGGAGCAGCAGCAGGCCGCCGGAGATTCCCAGGCCGCTCTGCAGACGCGTACCGATTCGGCGGCGCTGCGCGCCGAGGCCGCCGCGCAGCGCGCAGAGGCCGCCGAGATCCGCCTGCAGATCGAAGAGCTCGAGGCTCAGCAGGACGAGGCCTTCGAGGAGATGACCGACGCCCGCGAGGACGCGGCAGAGCTTCGCGACAAGGCCGCCGACCTGCGCGACAGGGCCGCCGAGCTGCGCGACCAGGCCGCAGACGGAGGTGCCGGCATCGAGGTCGGAGCCGACATCGACGCTGAGCCCAACGTCGACGGCGAGGTCGAGGGCGACGCCGATGTGGCTCCCGCGCCCGGTGACGGCGACGTGGTCTCCGAGCCGGGCGAGGGTGATGGCGACGTCGCTCCGTCGCCCGGTGACGGCGATGTGGTTTCCGAGCCGGGCGAGGGTGACGGCGACGTGACCCCTGCGCCCGGCGAGGGCGATGTGGTTTCCGAGCCGGGCGAGGGTGACGGCGACGTGACCCCTGCGCCCGGCGAGGGCGACGGCGACACCGGGTCGTCGATTGGCGAGGGTGACGACGCGCCGGTTGCCGGCGAGACGGACGAAGCACGCCCGACCCCGGACCTCGACGGCGGCCCCGCGCCGCTGCAGGCACAGCCTGCGCCCGCGACCCTCCCCGGTGGCGGCGGTTTCACCGCGCAGCCGGCACCGGCCTGGCAGAACCGCCTCAACAGCTGACCTCTCAACGGGAAGAAGACGTAGATCATGGCACGACCCAGAATCCCCGGCCCCGGACCCGGAAGCAGCTCAGGATCCCCCGATCTGCCGCCGAGTGCGTTCGACAGGCCGAGCCCGAACGGTTCGCCGAGCGGCTCGCAGAGCCGCGGCGGAGCGTCCGGCGGCAGTGGCCGCGACAACGCCGCCGATGTCGAGAAGTCCAAGTCGAAGTTCCAGGAGTTCGTCGAAGGGGCCGACTCGGTCATCGGCATCATCAACGGCGTCCTCGAACTCGCGGAGCACATCCCGCTCATCGGCGAGCTCATCGAGAAGATCAACAACCTGATCCGCAAGATGTTCGAGAAGGTCAACGAGGCGATCTCGAAGACCGCGGAGATCTTCGCGTACGTCGGCAGTCCGACCACGCTGCGCCAGGCCGGTCTGAGCTGGGTGCAGAGCGTGGGCGCACCGGCGACCCAGGCGACGTCCACCATCGTGTCGTCGTCGTTGCCCAGCACGGGCAGCTGGGAAGGTGCGGCGCACAACGCGTACATCGCGCGGGTGGATCTGCAGCAGCCGGCCGCAGAGAACGTCTACGACAAGTGCGTCATGATCGACAAGGAGCTCAACACCTTCGCCGACGCGATCGTCGACTTCTGGGTCGCCTTCTCGATCGCCGCGATCACGACCGCGATCGGCGTGGCTCTCGGCATCGCCGAGATCGTCTCGGTGTTCGGTGCTCCGGGCGGCGTGGCGACGATCATCGCCGAGGTCGGCTTCTTCATCGTCGACGTCATCGGTCTCGTCGACATCATCCTCACCGCCAACCAGGCCGCGTCGGCGTTCATGATGAACGTCACCCAGGAGCTCGCTTCGACCGGAGCGTTTCCCGGCGGGGCGTGGCCGCGTCACGCGGCGTGACCATGTCGGCACCTGAGCTGTCGGCTGTCAGCGCCGAGCGATCGACCGGAGGCGGCGCTCTGCTGCTCGATTTCGGTGGGACGACAAAGCGCATTCCCGCCGGGGCGACGTTCGTGGTCGGCCGCGGGACCGATCTGTCGATCGATGACAATCCCTACGTGCACAGGCGCTTCCTCGAGATCACCGAGCGCGACGGCATCTGGTGGCTCGTCAACGTCGGCTCGGGGCTCACGGCTTCCGTCGCCTCGGCTGACGGTCTGGCGCAATCCTGGCTGGCACCCGGATCATCGATGCCCCTGGTCTTCGGATCGACCACCGTCATGTTCACCGCGGGAGCGACGACGTACGAGTTCTCGCTCGCGGCCGAGACACCCTTCTACCAGGTGTCGACGTCGTGGAACTCCTCGGCGGGCGGAAGCGTCGCAGAGCTGCTCTCGCCGGTGCAGCGGATTCTGCTGACCTCGCTGGCGGAGCCCCTGCTGCGCCAGCGGGCAGACGGGGCGGTGCAGCTGCCGTCGACCGAGGAGGTCGCGGCACGGCTGGGCTGGTCGGTCGAGAAGTTCCACCGGCGGCTGGGCACGCTGTGCGACAAGTTCGCCCGGCTGGGCATCCGCGGTCTCGAGCGTGGCGCCGACGGCGGCATCCGCTCATCCCAGCGCTCGCGCCTGGTGGAGCATGCGGTCGGCGCGCGAATCGTGACCGCCGACGATCTCGCCCTGCTCGACGCGTTCGTCGTGGCGTGACTCGTCGGCTGCAGCCGTCTGGGTGCTCAGAAAGTCCGCTCACTCTGATAGACACGGAGCGGCGTTGCGCGCGAGGGCCGCGTGTAGGCGCGGTGCGCGGCTGAGACGGTGAGGAGGGTCCGGATGAGCACTCCGGCTGGGTGGTACGACGATGGTTCCGGGCGGCAGCGCTGGTGGGACGGCACGCGGTGGACCGAGAACTTCGCTCCGGTCGATCAGGCACAAGCTTCGGCGTCGGCGACCGCGCCCGAGGCTGCGAAGCCGGCGCCGACGCTGGGGTTCGTCGGATTGGGGCTGGCCGTGTTGGGGACCATCCTCGCCTGCATCCCGTCGGTGGCGACGTTCGTCATCGGGATCGTGGTGCTGCTGGCTGCGTTCGTCGTGTCGCTGATCGCGGTGTTCAAGAAGAACACGAAGAAGTGGCCCTCGATCGTCGGCATCGCGCTGTCGATCGTGGGTGGCGTGATCGGCGCCATTGTGTTCTCGGCCGTCCTGTTCGTCTCGCTGGTCGACAACGCCATTTCGCAGATGCCGACCGATTTTCCGACATCCGCCACCAGCGAGCAACCTTCAGGCCCGCCGTCATCGGACGAGGGAGAAGGGCGCCCCACGCCTGAGGCCATCGGCGCCGGCTACCTGGCCGCCATCCAGGCGGGCGGCATCACCGACTTCGACGACGAGCCCGAGTTCATCGCGTGCATGGGGCAGTACTTCTACGACTCCGACTTATCGGACGATGCCCTCTGGCTTCTCGTAGAGGGTCAGGATGTGCAGGGTGAGGAGGCGCCGGTGGCGCTGCGGGTGACCACCGATGGCGTCGTGCACTGCGGCACGCAGTGAGACCGAAGCCGGGCCGCGGCCACCGGAGCTCCGGGCCGATTCGGGTGCGCCTGGTATACACGTAGCGGCGCATCTCGCGTACTGAGGACCTGGGTGCGAGGCGCGCAGGCTGTGATGACGAGAGGACACGGATGAGCACTCCGGCAGGTTGGTACGACGACGGTTCCGGGCGGCAGCGCTGGTGGGACGGTACGCGGTGGACGGACGATTTCGCGCCCGTCGATCACCCGCCCGCTGCGGCGTTCGCCACTGCGAAGTCGACGTCGGCGCTGGGATTCGTCGGTCTGGGGCTGGCAGTGCTCGGGACCATCCTGGCGTGCATCCCGACGGTGGCGACGTTCGTCATCGGGATCGTGGTGCTGCTGGCGGCGTTCGTCGTGTCGCTGATCGCGGTGTTCAAGAAGAACACCAAAAAGTGGCCCTCGATCGTCGGCATCGTGCTGTCGATCGTGGGTGGTGTGATCGGCGCCATCGTGTTCTCGGTCGTGCTGCTCGTCTCGCTGGTCGACAACGCCGTGCAGCAGCTCCCGACGGATTTCCCCACGTCCATTACGAGCGGACAGCCGTCTGACGAGCCGACCGACGACGGCGAGGGCCGCCCGACGCCTGAGGCGATCGCCGAGGGGTACCTCGTAGGCTTGAAGGACGAGGCAGGGATCGACGAGTACAAGACCCCCGAGGTTGCCGCCTGCGTCGGTCAGTACTACTACGACTCGGACGTCTCAGACACGCTGCTCGAGAGGGTCGCAGCAGGTGAAGTCATCACGGAGGACGTGGCGGGTGAGGAGGCGGAGCTCTTCCGCCAGGTCGCCATCGATGCCGCGACGGAGTGCGGCCCCCAGTAGAGGCGTACGTCGTGCGACGAGTTTGCGCGCCATGGCCACCTCGGGAAGACCTGATATACACGTAACGGCGCCCTCGCGCCGCTGAGCGGGGCTGCGCGTCCTCGATGTGCAGACGATTTCGACGAGGAGGATGTGGATGAGCACTCCGGCGGGTTGGTACGACGACGGCTCCGGACGCCAGCGGTGGTGGGACGGCACGCGGTGGACAGACGACTTCGCGCCCGCGGGCGCTGCCGGCGGCGCTTCGGCGCCTGAGGCGCCGCAGTCGCCGGCAGCATCGGGCGACACCGCGCCGTATGGCTCAGAAGCCACCGGAGCGCTCGTCGCCGGCGACGCGCCTTACGCGACGCCGGGTTCGGCGCCGGAAGCGCGGAAGCCCGCGCCGACGCTGGGATTCGTCGGATTGGGGCTGGCAGTGCTCGGGACCATCCTCGCCTGCATCCCGACGATGGCGACGTTCGTCATCGGGATCGTGGTGCTGCTGGCGGCGTTCGTCGTGTCGCTGATCGCGGTGTTCAAGAAGAACACCAAAAAGTGGCCCTCGATCGTCGGCATCGTGCTGTCGATCGTGGGTGGTGTGATCGGCGCCATCGTGTTCTCCGTCGTGCTGCTGGTCAACCTCGCGGGCGCCGTAGGCGAGAACCTGCCGACGGGCCTGCCCACCCCGCCGGCGAGCGAACAGCCCTCTGATCAGCCCGCAGACGGCACCGACGAGCGTCCGACGCCTCAAGCGCTCGCCGAGGGCTATCTGGTCATCATGGACGAACCAGGACTCGAGGAGTACAGGACTCCCGACGTCGCAGAGTGCATGGGGCAGTTCTACTACGACTCCGAGCTTCCGATCGACCTGCTGCAGCGGATCGCTGCCGGTGAGATCATCACGTATGAAGGTGTCGGACAGGAGCTGGGCGAGCAGTTCGAGAGCGTCACCAGCGAGGGTTTTGACGTCTGTGCGCCGTTGTGACCCGATTGCGGTGAACGGGTGCTCGCCGGCAGATGATGGGCACAGCTCCCCATGGATAACGTGCACTGCGTCGGGCTAGGATCAACGCGAACAGAATCGTCAGAGGGGGCGAGAGATGGCCGGCAAGTCCTTCGGGATGAACGCGGATAAAGCTGATCATCAGGTCAAGCGCCTGGAGGAGTGCTTTGAGATGCTCGAGCAGTCCCGGCAGACGATGGCGGACCTCGGCAAAGAGCAGACCTCCACGCTGTGGACTGCCGATGGCAAATCGGTCGTCCTCACCGCGGAGCTCAGGGCGAAATATCGCGCTGCGCAGCTCTGGCTGGCGGCGATCAGCAAGGACATCGAAGAAGCGCGGATCAATCTGCAGAAGGCTGTGGATGAGACGGATGCGATGGACGACGCGCAGAAGGCAGACTTCCAGAAGGCCCTCTATCGCGTTGTGGGCTCACCGATGAAGCCGATCGCGATCTGACCGGAGGGGACATGGGACAGAACGTGGAGCGGCTCGGCCGCTTGCGGGAGAACCGCATTAACATCGCGTCCAACATCGCTCGCGGGCGTCAGGCTGTTCAGAGCGTCGTCGTGAGCACAACGGTCAGCACCGCTTCGGCGGATCTGCACAAGGCTCAGCAGTCCGAAGGCTTCGAGGGGGATCTCGGTATCGCCGTCGCGACGAAGCTCGCCTCGATCCGCAAAGACCTCGAATCGTTCGCGGAGTACCAGAGCAAGTTGGCCGAATCGGTCAGCCTGGCCAATCAGGCGCTGCAGGACACGGCGGACGGAGTGGAAGGGCTCCCCTCCGGTGAGTTGACTCAGCAGCAGCTGAACACGATCGACATGGCTGCGAAGACGAACAGTCCCGTGCAGGTCTCGCCGGGCGTGACGATGAGTCCGGAGCAGGCCGGCCAGTGGTACGCCGACCAGGCGGAGGCTGAGCGAGAGGAAGCGGCCCGGAAGATGGCGGTCGCCCTGGACAACCGCATCCAGGAGATCATCGACGGCATGCCCACGTCGGAGTACGACCCCGACAAGCCCGACAAGGAGCGCGAAGACGACGACGGCCCCGGAGGGTCGCCGAGTGTGGACGATCCGCGCACCGGCACCGGAGCGCCGAGCGTGACGGGCACCCGCAGCGATCCGGGCGGTCGCGGTGAGTATGACGGTCCGGGGGTCACCGGTCCGGATCGGAACGATCCGCCGCGACATTGGGATCCGCACCTCCCCGATCCCCGTGACCCGGAGGTCTACCCGCCGAAGCTGCCGGACCCGGACGATCCTGACGTCCCCCGCATCGACGGTGGCATCGACGGCGTCGTGCCCGGGCAGCCTCCCGGCGGCGGTCTCAACCCTCCCGGCGGCGGTCTCACACCTCCCGGTGGCGGCGTCGTGCCGCCCGGTGGCGGAGCGGCCGCACCCGGTGGCGTCGGCCTGGTCGGCGGTGCGGGCGTCGCGGGAAGGGTCGGCGGCGCAGGCCTGGCCGGCGGCATGGCTCGTCTCGGCGGGGTCGGCGGGCTCCACGGCGCTGGCGGAGTCGCCGGCGGTGGATCCGGCGTCACCGCAGCCGGCGTCGCCCAGGGAGGTGCAGGCGCCCGTGGCGGCGTGATGGCGGGCGGCGGCATGGCCGGCGGCGCCGGAGGCGCCGGAGGCAAGAAGAACCGGCGTCGTGGACAGGATCTGCTCGCCTACGAACTCGACGACGAGGATGAGGGCGTGACGCCCGATCTCGGCGAGGCCGGGGCAGCCGGTCGCGCGGCATCCGACGGACGGGAAGAGGTCGGCTGGTAGCCGCACGCTCTTCGACGACATCCGCCCACCCGCGTCCTGCGGGTGGGCGGATTCTCGTCTGAGCGGTGACCCTCGACGGTCAGGCGGCGACGACGCGGATGACGCAGTCGCCGAGCTGCAGCACCATCCCGGGCACCAGGCCGAAGCGCTGGTGCGGGGTCATCGGACCGGAACGGCCGTCCCCCGTGCGCAGCGACGAGCCGTTCCCCGACCCGAGGTCCTCGAACCAGGTCTGGTCTCCCACGATGCCGAAGCGGCCATGGGTGCGTGAAACGGAGCGATCGCCGTCGGGCACGGCGATGAGTGCCGCATCCGCTCTCTCACCGTCGGGCAGGCTGGGCGCGCGACCGATGTACCCGGTCCCTCGAAGCGGCACCCTGGTGCCGTCCTGGAACTGCAGCGCGACCGCCGTCCCAGCCGGAGCAGGGGAGGCCGATTCGGGGGCGGAAACCCGCGAACTCGCGGCGACCTCCGCCGGCGCCGGCATCGACGGTGCTGACGGCTCCGCCGCCGCCGACGGTCCTGCCGCGGCCTGCGCCGCCCGCGCGGCCGCACGAGTGGCAGCCTCCGGTGCGGCGCGCTCGGCGACGCGGCGGAAGGCGAGCTCGGCGTCCCCACCGAGGATGAGCACATCGCCGGGCACCAGGAACGAGGGACTGTGCGGCGTGAGTTCGGTGACGCTGCCCCCCAGGTGTCGGACGGACGCGCCGTTGGCGGATCCGAGATCCTGCACCCACAGCTGACCGTCCTCCACGCCGAAAGAGGCATGCGTGCGGGAGAGCGAGCGGGCGCCGTCGGGAACGCGCACCAGGATGGCGTCGGGGATCGATTCCGGCGCGCGCGGCGCGCGACCGATGAAGCCGAGGCCCGTGGCACGGATCACCGTGCCGTCGCCCAGCTCGAACACCGGGACGGTGCCGACGGCCGTGGGCACGTGCAGTGCCGGTTCGGCGGCCGGGAGCGCGGCTGCCGACGCGGTCGGGAGCGCCACCGTGCGGGGCACCGCCACGGCAGCGTCCCCGGTCCTGGGCTCTGCGACGGGAGCGCGGGTGATCAGTCGCTGACCGGATGCCGAGTCACCGGGCATCCCCGCGGCGGAGTCCAACCGGGTGACGCGTGCGTCGAGCACCGGAGCGCCCCCGAGGTCGGCGACGGTCGACCGGCTGACCTTCCCGACGTCGATCACGCGTGCGCCGGCCGCCCCGTCCAGCGCGCCGGATGCGGCGAGCCCCACGGGAAGCAGGATCGGAATCGCATGCGAGAGGCCCATCAGAGCGCTGCGCAGGAACAGTCGAGGAGCGCCGACGGTGAGCAGACTGTCGCGCCGCACAGTGCGGATGCCGCAGATCAGGTTCCCCGGTGTCGCACCGGTGTGCCCCTCCCAGATCCAGCCGATCGCCCACAGCTCCACCACGGCGACCGCCACGAGCAGCAGCGACCCGGTGAGCAGCCAGACGGTCAGCCCGACCACGGCCACGATCGCGACGTCGATGAGGTAGGCGCCGGCGCGCTTGCCCGCGGATGCGCTCACGCGGGTCGCCGCACTGCCCTGAAGGCCGGTCGCGCGGGCGGAGGCCGGGGCCGGAGGCGCGGCAGGAGGGGAGAGGGTCACAGGAAGACCTCCAGAATCTGCCCGGCGATCCCCGAGCCGTACACGAGGGCCGCAGGCGAGAGCGCCAGCAGGACGCCCTCGATGATGTCGCCGGTGCGCGACCACGCCAGCGAGCGCCAGTCCCCGGCCAGCGGAACGGTCAAGCAGCCGATGACGATCCCGGCCAGCACCAGGGCGAGCGCGACGAGAAGGGGGGTGACCTGCAGCGCGGCGACCAGCGCGGCAGTCGAGAACACGGCGATGAGCGCGCCGGTGGTGAGCGCGGCTCCCCGGGCCAGACCATCGCGCAGCTTGCGCGAGGTCAGCAGGAAGTAGCATCCGACGCCGAGGACGCCGCCCAGCACGCACCATGCCTCGATCGTCCCGGTGCCGACGTTCAGCAGCGCGTGCAGCGTCGATAGCAGAGCCAGGCCGCACGCCGTGACCGTGCCGGCCTCGGAGCGCCGCCTCGCCAGCAGGAACTGGCGAGCCGCCCGATCGGCGTGGATGGGCGACGGCTCGGACGGCTGACGTGCACGGATGCCCTGTGCGTCGCGGATCACGTACGGGGTGTCGATCAGGTCGTCGGGATCGACGTCGAGTGCGCTTCCGCGCATGTAATGGAAGATCGGCACCGCGCAGGCGATCTGCAGGGCGGTGATCGCCGCGGGCGGCACCTCGGCGATGAACGCCGCGGCGTTCAGCACCGCGAACACCGACCACAGGGAGGCGATCACCGCAGTCGCGCCGGCGGCATCGCGGTCGTGTGCGCGTGCCAGCGCGTGCCGCACGCAGGCGACGGTGGCACCGGACACCATGCCGGTCGCCATCATCGCGCCCGCGTCGTGGAACCCCGCGAGGGCGACGGCGCCGGCGGCAGCGGCGAGGAGGGGGGCGAAGAAGGCGACGTACGCGTTCTCATCCCGCACCGGCTGTGCGAGGAGGGCGATCGATCCGGCCAGCAGCACGGCGACCGAGATGACGACGACGGCGGGCGAGGGGGCGATGACGGCACAGGCGACCAGACCCAGTGCGATCGCGAGCAGCAGGCACAGCGCCGTCCAGCGCTCTCGGGCGGGCATCGCGCGAGAGACGGCTCTCGCTGCACCCGGAGTGCGCTCCGACGTGCCTGCAGCCGCTCGATCGAAGAGCCAGATCACACCGCCGTCCCCGGGGGTGACGGAGACCTCGCTGTCGAGCTCGATGGCGGCGCCCGACGTGGTGGTGCTGACATACCTGCTGAGATCGACGCCGCCGACGGTCAGCAGCTCGGCGACGGTCGAATCGGCCGGGACGACGAGATCGTGCCGGCTGTGAGCATCCGCGACAGTGAGACGAATTGTCTTCGCTGACATGCCCCAGCCCCTCGACGATCCTCGGCACGACACCGTTTCATGCCCGCATCCTGCCACAATAGTATGCGACTCGAGGAGGGGCCTGTCGTGAGCAACACCAGAAGCCGCCGTGCGCCGAAACCGCCGGCGGGCGGGCAGCTGACGCTGCAGCAGGCGCCGGAACTCCCGAAGCCCGAGGGTGCGTCCAACACCCTGATGATGGCGCTGCCCATGGTCGGCAGTCTCGGGTCGGTCGCCGTGCTGTCGCTCACGCAGGGCGGTGACGCGACTCGCACGTACATCATGGGCGGGATGTTCCTGTTCATGGCGCTCTCCATGGTGGGCGGGCAGATGTGGCGACAGAAGTCGCAGCACTCCACGAACGTCGAGAACACCCGGCGTGAGTACCTCGCCTACCTGGCGGAGACGCGGGATGCCGTGCGCGAGGTGGCGTCGCGTCAGCGGCGGTACGAGGAATGGATGCTGCCCACGCCCCAGACGCTTCCTTTCATCGTCGAGGAGGGCTCGCGGGTGTGGGAGCGCACCGCGAGTGACGCCGAGCTGCTGACCGCCCGCGTCGGCACGGCCACGCAGCCGCTCGCAATGACCCTCGAGGAGGCGCCGATCCCCGCGCTGGCGCAGCTCGATCCGGTGAGCGCCTCGGCGGCGCACCGGTTCGTGCTCACGCACGACCAGGTGCCCGACCTGCCCTTCGCGATCAACATCGCCACCTGCGCGCGCCTCGAGGCGACCGGCGACACCGTGCGCGCTCGCGGCCTGGTGCGGTCGCTGGTCATGCATCTCGCGACCTTCGTCGCGCCCGAGGATCTGCAGATCGCCGTGCTCGCGTCCGGCGAGGACCTGCCGTACTGGGAGTGGATGAAGTGGCTTCCGCATGCCCAGTCCGACAGCGTCTCGGATGCGGTCGGCGGCGCTCGCCGCATCGGCTCGTCCTGGTCGGACATCGAGCCTCTCATCGCGCAGATCCGCAGCCGCGGACCGGTCAGCGGACAGGGCGCCGGGGCGCTGCCGCACGTCGTGCTCATCACTGACGGCGTCGATCTGCCCCCGGGCAACCCGCTGGCCGAAGAGGGAGGAGTGGACGGCGTCACCGTGGTCGACATCCCCCGCGCGTGGGCCGAGCTCACCGACCCGTTCACGATCCGGCTCCTCATCGACGACACGGCGGATGAGGGCTCGCAGCTGACCGTCGCGCGACGCGGCGCGGGCGTCGTGCACGCGACCCCGGACTTCCTGGGCATCACCTCCGCCGAGGCCGTCGCCCGGCGGCTCACCGGACTCGTCGAGGCCGTCGAGGACGAGGATGCCGCGGGCGGCGGCGCGCGTGCCATCTCGGCGGAGCTCACCGACCTGCTGGGGCTGCCCGACGTCCGCGACTTCGACCCCGAGGTGGCTTGGACGCCGCGTTCTGCCCGCGATCGTCTTCGGGTGCCGATCGGGCTCACTTCGACCGGGCAGCCGATGATCCTCGACATCAAGGAATCCGCGCAGCAGGGCATGGGGCCGCACGGCATGCTCATCGGCGCGACCGGATCGGGCAAGTCCGAGGTGCTGCGCACGCTCGTGCTGTCGCTCGCGCTGACGCATTCGTCCGAGGCGCTGAACTTCGTGCTGATCGACTTCAAGGGCGGTGCGACCTTCGCGGGCATGGCCGACATGCCACACGTCTCCGCCGTGATCACGAACCTCGGTGACGACCTGACCCTGGTGGATCGCATGCAGGACGCGATCCAGGGCGAGATGACGCGCCGGCAGGAGCTGCTGCGCGACGCCGGCAACTTCGCCAACGTCACGGACTACGAGGCCGCGCGCAAGGGCGGCCGCACCGATCTCAAGCCGCTCCCGGCGCTGCTCATCGTGGCGGATGAGTTCTCGGAGCTGCTCGCGGCCAAACCCGACTTCACCGAGCTCTTCGTCGCGATCGGGCGTCTCGGGCGCTCCCTGCAGGTGCACCTGCTGCTGTCCACCCAGCGGCTGGAGGAGGGCAAGCTGCGCGGGCTGGACTCCCACCTGTCGTACCGGATCGGTCTGAAGACGTTCTCCGGCGCCGATTCCCGTGCCGTCATCGGGGTACCGGACGCGTTCACCCTGCCGGGCGGCGGCGGGCACGGCATCTTGAAGTCGGATGCCGAGACACTCACCCAGTTCCGGGCCGCCTACGTCTCCGCCCCGCCGAAGACCCGACGCCGGCGCGCAGGCACCTCGCCGGAGGCAACGGAGAGCGAACCGCAGCTGCGGGCGATCGAGGCCCGCGCGTTCACGGCCGCTCCGGTCATCGTGCACGAGAACCCTGCGGAGCAGGTGCCGGCGCCCGTCGTGGCGAGCGGGGAAGCCCCCGAGAAGCGCGTCACGTTCGACATCGCCGTCTCGCTGATGAAGGGCAAGGGCATCCCGGCGCACCAGGTGTGGCTGCCGCCGCTGGACGTTCCTCCGACGTTCGACGAGCTGCTCGGAGATCTCATCGAGCATCCCGAGCTCGGGCTGATCTCGCCGCGGTGGCGCGAGGCCGGTCCGCTGACGCTGCCCCTCGGCATCGTCGACCGCCCGCTGGAACAGCGCCGCGACAGCCTGGTGATGAGCCTCGTCGGCGCGGGCGGGCATCTCGCCATCGTCGGCGGCGCGCGCAGCGGCAAGAGCACCCTCGCCCGCAGCGTGCTGACCGGCATCGCGCTGACCCACACCCCGCTCGAGGTGCAGTTCTACATCATGGACTTCGGCGGCGGCACGTTCGCGCCGTTCGCGAAGATGGCCCACGTGGCGGGCGTCGCCGGCCGCAACCAGCCGGATGTGCTGCGCCGGCTGTTCCAGGAGGTCCTCGGGATCGTGAACTCCCGCGAGCGGTACTTCACCGCGAACGGGATCGACTCCATCGAGACCTATCGGCGCCTGCGGGCGCAGGGCCGCGCGGACGACGGCTACGGCGACGTCTTCCTGCTGATCGACGGCTGGCCCACGATCCGGGCCGAGTTCGACGAGATGGAGTTCGAGATCCAGGCGCTCGCCGGCCGGGCCCTCACCTTCGGCGTGCACCTGGTGGTGACGACCACCCGCTGGATGGACTTCCGCACCGCGATCCGCGACACCTTCGGCTCGAAGCTCGAGCTGCGCCTCGGCGACCCGAGCGATTCCGAGATCGACCGCAAGGTCGCCGTCAACGTGCCGCAGGGTCGCCCGGGGCGCGGTCTCACCCCGTCGAAGCACCACATGCTGACGGCTCTGCCGCGGATCGACGGTTCCGGCGATCCGGACATGCTCAGCGAGGGCGTCGAAGACCTCATCGCGCGCGTGAACGCGGCATGGCGAGGCCCGCGCGGCCCGAAGCTGCGCCTGCTGCCCGAGATGCTCGAACTGTCGGATCTGCGCCGGCGTGCGGCCGGCACCGCGCTCGAGAAGCACGTCCTGCTCGGCGTCGACGAGGCCGAGCTGGCTCCGACGGCGTTCGACGCGCGACGCAATCCTCACATCTACCTGTTCGGCGACAGCCAGTCGGGCAAGTCGAGCTTCCTGCGCGGGTTCGCGCGCGAGATCATGCGCACGATGTCTCCGAAGGAGGCGCAGTTCTTCGTCGTGGACTACCGGCGTGCTCTGCTGTCGGAGATCCCCGAGGACTATCTCGCCGGCTACTACACCACCGCGCAGCAGGCGTCCGAGGAGCTGGCCGGGCTCACCGAGTACCTGCGCGGTCGGCTGCCAGGGCCGGACGTCACTCCTCAGCAGCTGCGCGACCGGTCGTGGTGGTCGGGCGCCGAGGTCTTCGTGCTCGTCGACGATTACGACCTGGTGAACACCCAGTCGGGCAACCCCATCGCCGTGCTGCAGCCGCTGCTCGCGCAGGCCACCGACGTCGGGCTGCACCTCACCCTCGCGCGTCGTACCGGCGGGGCATCGAGGGCCACCTTCGAGCCGGTGATGCAGACCCTGCGTGATCTCGCGGCGCCCGGCATCCTCCTGTCCGGAAGCCCGGACGAGGGTCAGCTCATCGGAAACCTGAAGGCGTCCTTCGCCGTCCCCGGGCGCGCGAAGGTGGTCACCCGGGAGCGCGGTCTGGAGATCATGCAGCTCGCGTACGCGCCGTCGTCACAGATGTGACGACGCGGATGCGCGGCTTCGAGACGGGCGACACGCGTGGGCAGAGCTACCCATAGGCATCCCCATCCCGAATCCGTAAGGTGTTACTTGTCGCCGGGCATCGGCGTCACGGCCCTCAGGGCTGAAAGACATTCAGGGCACAAGCCCTCAGAACCAGGAGGTGACCGTGGCCGGAGAAGTCTCCGCAGCGGATGGTGCCCTTCAGCGTGGCGCCAACATCGTCAACCAGTCGAAGGCGTCCATCGTCGCTGAGCTCAACTCGATCCAGGGCAAGCTGTCCGGCATCGGCGCGGCATGGGAGGGCCAGGGATCGTCGGCATTCCAGCAGACGTTCCAGGCGTGGCAGGACAAGTCGCGCAGGATCACGAACGCTCTCGAGCAGTTCGAGCAGAACCTGATCGACTCGCAGTCTGCATACTCCGCCACCGACGACACGTCGGCTCAGGCGCAGAACAAGTTCATGGGCCGGCTCGGCTGAGACCGGAGGGGAGAGACATCATGACCGGTGGATACAAGATGCAGTTCGGTACCGTCGAAACGGCGGGTACCGACCTCGGCGCAGGCGCCAACAACATCGAGAACAAGCTGACCGAGATGGAGAACGCGCTCAAGCCGCTGCAGGCGGACTGGACGGGTTCCGCCTCCGAGGCCTACACCCGCGCGAAGGCGCAGTGGAACGCGGCGCTGACCGAGATGAAGCAGCTGCTCGCCGAGATCGGCAAGCAGGTCATCCAGGATGCCGCCGACGGCCAGGCGAACGAGAAGAAGAACGAGGGTCGTTGGTGACGACCCCTGCGCGCCGCCAGTGACGGCGCTCGCGTGAAGCGACCCCCATGCCCGTCGGGCGTGGGGGTCGTCTGCGTCGAAGGTGATGTCAGCCGGTGGTGCTCGCGGCGTCCGCGAGATGCCGGGCGTGATGGCCGAGAACCTTCACCATGATCCCGCGCCGGCGGAGCTCCGAGACGGTGCGGGTCTCCTCATCGCGATCGCGGCCCAGTGCGTGCACGTTGGCGACGACGAGCACGTCGCCGCGCCGAAGCGTGTCGAGCAGCCGGGAGAGACGGTCGCCCCAGCTCTCCAGGATCTCGGGTGCGGGATGCCGGAACCCTTCGATCGGCACGCCGAATCGGGTGAGGTCCTCGCGCTGCTGGGTGACCGACGGCATCCCCTCACGTGCCACGACCAGGCCGACCAGGCGCGTGCCCTCCGGGCGGGCAGACCACCAGTCGTGGTCATCGTTCGCCAGGCACTTCGGGCAGGTCGCCGCGGCGTGCGGCAGGTTCAGGGGGCTCGTCAGGGCCACGTCCGGCCCGGCATGCACCGGTCCTGCGTTCGTCGCGTCGCTCATGATCGCACCTCCGGCATCCATTCTGCCCGAGACCGCCCTGCGCCGATGCGCCTTCTCGGGTGAGGCGGGTCAGACCAGCCCGAGCGCCCGCACGGCCTCCCGCTCGTCGACGAGCTCGGCGACCGACGCTTCCACGCGGCCCCGCGCCCAGTCGTCCAGCTCGATCCCCTCGACGATCTCCCAGCGCCCGTCGATCGAGCGCACCGGGAACGACGAGATGAGGCCCTCGGGCACGCCGTACTCGCCGTGCGAGACGACACCCGCGCTGGTCCAGTCCGCGGTGCCGTGCACCCAATCGCGCACGTGGTCGATGGTCGCGCTCGCCGCGGACGCCACCGACGACGAGCCACGCACATCGATGATCTCCGCACCGCGCTTCGCCACCCGCGGGATGAACGTCTGCTCCTGCCACGAGCGCACATCCCCGACCCTGTCGGCGAGACGGCCCTCGACCGGTTCGCCGTCGAGCGTGGCGTGCGAGATGTCCGGGAACTGCGTCGCCGAATGATTGCCCCAGATCGGCACCCGCCGGACGCTCGCGACCTGCGCATCCAGGGCGAGCGCGAGCTGCGCGCGCGCCCGGTTCTCATCGAGACGGGTGAGCGCGGTGAACCGCTCGGCGGGCACGCCGTCGGCGGCGGATGCGGCGATGAGCGCGTTCGTGTTGGCGGGATTGCCCACCACCGTCACGCGGATGTCGGATGCGGCGTGCGCCGCGATCGCTGCGCCCTGCGGGCCGAAGATGCCGCCGTTCGCCGCCAGCAGGTCACCGCGCTCCATGCCGGGACCGCGGGGCCTGGCGCCCACCAGCAGGGCATGGTTCGCGCCGTCGAAGCCGACCGCCGGATCGTCGGTGACCTCGGCGTGCTCGAGCAGCGGGAACGCGCCGTCCTGCAGCTCCAGCGCCGCGCCCTCCGCGGCGCCGAGACCCTGCGGGATCTCCAGCAGCCGGAGGCGAACCCGCTCGCCCGGTCCGAGCATGTCGCCCGCCGCGATGCGGAACAGCAGCGCGTAGCCGATCTGTCCGCCGGCTCCCGTGATCGTGATCGTCGTCGCCATGAGAATGAGCCTACGTCGGCCGTGAGCGGACGGGTACTCTCGTCGCATGACCTTCAACCCTGACGCGGACATCTCCGGCAACCGCACGCGACGCCGGGGGCGCAACGCCGCGATCGCCGGGGGAGGCGTCGGTGTGCTGGGTCTGGTCGCCCTGGTCGTCGCCCTGCTCGGCGGCCCTGACCTCTCCGGTCTCGTCGGAGGCTCACCCGGCGGTGACAACGCGCCGGGCTCGGGCGGCGAGCCGCTCAGCGAGTGCCGCACCGGCGAGGATGCGAACGCGAACGACGACTGCCGCATGGCGGGCGCCGAGGTCGTGCTCAACGACTACTGGGAGCAGCACGTCGACGGGTACGTCGCACCGACCATGACCGTCGTCGAAGGGCAGACGCCGACGCAGTGCGGCACCGCATCCAACTCGGTCGGCCCGTTCTACTGCCCGCCCGAGCAGGGCGTGTACATCGACCCCGACTTCTTCCAGATCATGCGGCAGCAGTTCGACGCCTCGGCGGGCGAGCTTGCCCAGCTGTACATCGTCGGCCACGAGTGGGGTCACCACATCCAGAACATCACCGGCGTGATGGACGACCACCCGAACAACGGCACGGGCCCTGACAGCAACGGCGTGCGCACCGAGCTGCAGGCCGACTGCTACGCCGGGGCGTGGCTGGGCGACGTCGCCGAGCTCGAGGACGACAACGGCGTGCGCTACATCGAGACGCCGACCGACGCGCAGCTCGCGGATGCCGTCAACGCGGCGTACACGGTCGGCGACGACCACATCCAACAGGAATCCGGCGGGTTCGTCAGCCCCGAGAGCTTCACCCACGGCACCAGCGAGCAGCGCCAGCACTGGTTCCTGAACGGCTACAAGAACGGCCTCGAGGTCTGCGACACGTTCCAGGTGCCGGCCGGCGAACTCTGACCGGCGCGAGGTCCGCGGACCTCAGGCGCGCAGCGCCTGCAGCAGGGTGCGCACCAGACCGAGAACGCCGCCCTGCGCGCGGAAACGGGTCAGCCCCTCGCTGACGACGGCACCGGTGCGCGCCGACACGAACCACGGCGGAGTGGGCAGGATGGTGAACCGACCCCCGCCGTTCAGACCCGGCAACGATCGGGGGAACGGCCGGAACGGCCCGCGCACCACCGAGCGCTCCACGCGGTCGAGCAGCAGCGCGTTGTGCACCACGCCGATGCCGCTGCCGATGTCGTCGAGGGTGTTGCCGGGAAAAGCGCCCCAGGTCAGCGTCGGGGTGATGAACCCGAACGCGGTCCACGAGTTGATCGCGATCGAGCCGTACCGCAGCTCGGCGATCGCACGCTCGACTCCGGTGCCCAGCGCGCGCTCCGTGCCCGGATCGATGAGCAGGTTCGCGCCGAGCGTGCCCTGCAGGGCGTCGTTCGCGTGCGCGACGGCGGCGTCCAGGAACTCCTGCCCCAGACCCGGCAGCTCGACCACGCCCAGGACGGGGGCGAAGTACTCGGTCGACTGCAGCGCCCCCGCATCCTGACCCTCGCCCACCTCGACGAGCAGCCGATCGGCGAGCACCAGCGCGTCGGGATGATCCTCGGCGGCCTGTCGCATGCGCGACGACGACCCGGGGTACCAGACGGGTCGTTCCGGTGCGCCGGCATACGCGCGGCGCAGCGCGGCGCGGAACTGCGTCGCCTGGGGCCAGTCGGACGACAGGATCACGACCTGACCGGCGATGCAGTTGTGTCCGCAGTTCTGCAGACGCATGGTGGCGATGTGCTCGGCGTGATACGTCAGATCGGCGTCGGTCCAGTCGCCGGGCACCACGATGATGGGCGAGACACCACCCAGCTCGGCGGTGATCGGCTTCTTCAGCTGCGGGCGGTTCTCGCGTCGCCTGCGCTTGGCGGCGGGACCGGTGCCCCAGACGATCGCGTCGAAGGTCGCCGCCGAGCCGGTGATGTGCACGTGCACCAGGTCGCGGTGCGCGGTCAGGTAGCCGCCCACCTCCGGCCCGCCGCGGACGATGCGCAGGAAGCCGGGCTCGATCAGCGGCGCGAGCGCGCGCTCGAGCACCGGCACCAGGGCGTCCTGCGTGGGGTTCACCTTCAGCAGCGCGACGCGGTTGTGCGCCAGCAGCTCGTACAGCACGTCGAGCACGGGGATCGAGGTGATGTTCCCCGCCCCCAGCACGAGGCCGACGCCGCCGGAGGCCGCTGGATCCCGCTGCGCCAGGCCCGCCGATGCGCGTGCTGTTCTCGGAGTGACGCCCGGCTCGAGCCAGACCTCGCCGGTGAAGCCCGAGAGCAGGAAGCGATCGACACCGGTGAGCGGGAAGGCGTCGATCCTCGTGCGGCCGCCCGGCGCACGCCCGATGCCGACGCCGTCGAGCGCGCCGCGCCCCTCGGCCAGCTTCGCCAGCGTGTCGGCGTAGGCGTCGATCGCCCCGAGCACCGAGTACGGCCCGCTGAGCCACTCCTCGCCGCGCAGCGGATGAGCGTTGCGCAGCCCCTTGGAATCGGCGGCGGTGTTCGCCCAGTCGTCAGCGGCGGCGGCGACGCTGGTGCGCAGCGCCTTCAGCAGCGTCACGCGCTGGGCCAGGGAGAGCGCCGACCAGCTGCGCGCGCCGCGCTGCAGGGCGGTGATGTCCGCGTCGAGTGCCCCGCGCTCGGCGTCGTCGAGGGCGGCGTCGACGCTCTTCACCGCGGCATCCGCCGTGACCGTGCCCTGCGCGGCGGCATCCTGAGTCATCGTCGTCTCCTTCGGTGGATGACACCCAGCCTATGACGCCGTGGGACTCCGTTCCGGGATGCTCCGCGGCGCACGTCCGAGTTGTGGCGGGTCCGGCGGGGCGGCACCCGCATCATCCCGGACACGGCCGATCCACGCCGCGGGCTCAGTCCACACCGCGGGCGCAGTCCACGCCGCGTGGGCTCAGATCAGCGCGAGCTCGCGCAGCTTCGACTCGACGTCGGCGTTCGACGGCTCGACGTGGTGCGACGCGTCGGGGTACACGACCACGGGGATGTTCGTGCGACCCGAGATCTCCTTCGCGACGTCGGCCGCAGCCGGGTCGTCGATGAGATCGATGTACGTGTAGTCGATGCCCAGCTCGTCGAGCTGCTTCTTCGTGCGGCGGCAGTCGATGCACCAATCGGCGCCGAACATGGTGATCGTGTCGGAGGCAGAAGTCGTCATGCTTCCAGCGTAAGGCCGCCGGAGAGCACCGGCTCCGCACGGGCCGGCCGCCCTCCGGCGGCATCCGTCACAGCACCTTCGACAGGAAGTCCTGCGTGCGCGCTTCCTTCGGGTCGTCGAACAGCTCGGCGGGCGCACCCGTCTCGACGACCTTGCCCTCGGCCATGAAGACCACCCGATCGGCGACCTCACGGGCGAAGCCCATCTCATGCGTCACGAGCACCATCGTCATACCGGATGCGGCCAGATCGCGGATCACCTGCAGCACCTCGCCGACCATCTCGGGGTCGAGCGCGCTGGTCGCCTCGTCGAACAGCATGATCTCGGGGCTCATCGCCAGCGCGCGGGCGATCGCCACGCGCTGCTTCTGCCCGCCCGACAGCGATGCGGGTCGCGCGTCGGCCTTGTCGGCGAGGCCGACGCGGGTGAGCAGCTCCAGGGCGCGGTCTCGGGCCTCTGCCTTGCTCAGCATCTTCAGTTCGATGGGGGCGAGCGCGACGTTCTCGAGCGCCGTCATGTGCGGGAACAGGTTGAAGTGCTGGAAGACCATGCCGACGCGCTGGCGCACGGCGTCGAGGTTTCTGCCCTTCGCGGTCGCGATGTTGTCGCCGACGATGAGCACCTCTCCGCTGGTGACGGCCTCGAGCCGGTTCAGGCAGCGCAGCAGCGTCGACTTGCCCGAACCGGAGGGGCCGATGACGGCGACGACCTCACCGTTCGCGACGGTCAGGTCGATGCCGGTGAGCACTTCGTTCTTGCCGAACGACTTGTGCAGGTCGCGCACCTCGATCGGGTTGCCCGGCGCGGTGGCGACAGGGCGCGTGTAGGTCTGATCGTTGTTCGTCATGCTCATCCCCTACTTGTTGAACTTGCGGTCGAACCAGTTCGACAGCACCGTGAGCAGCCAGATCACGATGAAGTACATCGCGCCGACGATGATCCAGATCTCGAACGAGCGGAACGTCGAGGCGATCACGATGCGGCCCTGGTAGGTCAGCTCGGCGAAGCCGAGCACCGACAGCAGCGACGTGTCCTTCAGGGTGATGATGAACTGGTTGATGAGGTTGGGCGTCATGATCTTGAACGCCTGCGGCATCACGACGCGCCGCATCGAGGCGCCCCAGCCGAGGCCGAGCGAGCGGGAGGCCTCCATCTGGCCCGGGTCGACCGACTGCACACCGCCGCGGACGATCTCGGTGATGTACGCGCCGGCGTTCAGCGACAGCGTGATCACACCGGCGGTCAGCGCATCGAGGGGCTGACCGGTGACGGCCGGCACACCGAAGTAGAAGAAGAACGCCTGCACCAGCACCGGAGTGCCGCGGAAGATGTTGACATACGCTCCCGCCAGCCCGCGGAGGAACGGGTTGGTCGACAGCTTCAGGATGCCGAACAGGATGCCCAGCGCCATGGCGAAGACGATCGCCAGCGCGGTGGCGAGCAGGGTGAGGCCCAGACCCTGCAGGAGCGGGGAGAACGAGGTCTGCAGCAGTGACCAGAAGGAGTTGTCGGATGCCGCGGCGTCATCGATCCCCAGGTAGCGATCGACGATCATCTGGTACGCGCCGCTGTCCTTCGCGTTCTTCAACCCTGCGTTGAACATCTCCAGCAGCTCGGGGTTCTGACCCTTCAGCACTGCGAAGCCGTAGTCGGCGCCCGGCTCGGGATCGGTCACGATCTGCAGCGGCACGTTGCCCGAGGCGATGCCGAACTGCAGCACCGGCGCGTCTTCGAAGGTCGCCGCCGAGTTGCCCGTGGCGACGTCGTTGTACATGTCGGCCGAGTCCTGGAAGGCGTTGATCTCGAAGCCGATCTCGGATCCGAGCTGCTCCGCGAAGTCGTAGCCGACCGTGCCGGTCTTGACCGCCACGGTCTTGCCCGCGAGGTCTTCGTATGCGGTGATGTCACTGTCCTGTGCCACCGCCATCTGCACGCCCGACTCGTAGTACGGGTCGGAGAAGTCGAACACGTTCCTGCGCTCGTCGGTGATGCTCATGCCGGCGATCACACCGTCGGCCTGTCCGGCCTGCACGGCCTGCAGCGCCGCATCGAAACCGAGGGTCTTCACCTCGACCTCGAATCCCTGGTTGGCGGCGATGGCCTTGAGCAGGTCCATGTCGATGCCGACATCCGTGCCGTCGAGCTGGTAGATGAACGGCGCGAACGTCGTGTCGGTCGCGATCGTGAAGGTGCCGTTGGTGACCGGCGTGTCGGTCGCGAAGTTCGGGTTCTTCGGCAGCTCGCCCGGCTTGCCGACATCGAGCTTCTCGTTGCCGAGGACGGCCTTGCCCTCGCCGATCGTCGTCGCCTCCGGTGCGTCGTCGCCGAGGTAGTCGTCGAGGATCTCCTGGTAGGTGCCGTCTTCGATGAGGTTCTTCAGGCCCTCGTTGAACGCCGTGCGGAGCTCTTCGTTCTCACCCTTCTTCACCGCCATGCCGTAGCTGGATGCCTTCTCCTGCTCGGTGACCGTCTTCAGATCGACGTTGCCGGTCGCGATGCCGTAGGCGAGGATCGGGTAGTCGTCGAACGTGGCCGCGGAGTTGCCCGCCGTGACGTCGCTGTAGGCGTCGGCGGCGTCCTGGAAGCCGGTGACCGTGAACCCGTACTCCTTGCCGAGCTCCTCGGCGAACGCGTAGCCCTCGGTGCCGGTCTTGGCAGAGACCGTCTTGCCGGCGAGGTCCTCGTAGCCCGTGATCGTCTCGTCGTCTGCGGCGATCGCCATCTGGATACCGGAGTCGAAGTACGGGTTGGAGAAGTCGAAGGTCTTCTTGCGTTCCGTGGTGATCGACATCCCGGCCATGACGGCATCCGCCTGGCCAGCGGTGACGGCGGCGAGCGCGCCGTCGAAGCCGAGCACGTCGATCTTCACCTCGAAGCCCTGGTCTTCGGCGACCGCGCGGATGAGATCGATGTCGATGCCGCGCAGTTCGCCGTCGCGCTGGAACTCGAAGGGAGCCCAGGTGGTGTCGGTGGCGATCGTGAAGGTCTGCCCTTCGACGCCTTCCGCCTTCGTGGCGGCGTTCGCGACGCCGACGGCGCCGCCGACGCTGAGCAGCAGGGTGAGCAGTGCGGTGATGCCTGCGAGCAGCGGCAGGCGGTTCTCGCGCCACCAGTTCGCAGGATGTCTGAGCAGGGTCATGTGTCCTCGTCGTCTCGTCGACCGGTCTTTCCTGGGCCCGTGCCACCTTAGCCGCCCGAGCCGGTCCGCGCGGAGTGGATTCGGTGCTCACGGAAAGATGACACGATGGATGCCGCGCCAGATCGCCGATCACGGAAGGGGAGCAGGTGAGCGCAGCATCCGTCGTGACCCCTCCCGTCACCGTCATCGTGCCCACGTTCAACGAACGGGCCAACATCGCCGAGCTCGTCGCGCGCATCGCCGCCGCGCTCCGTGGCCGCACCGCCGAGATCCTGTTCGTCGACGACAGCTCCGACGGCACGATGGACGAGATCGCGCGCGTCGCGGCATCCGCCCCGCTCACCGTGCGTGCCGTGCACCGCGATCACAACACCGGTGGCCTCGGCGGCGCCGTGGCCGAGGGACTCGCGCAGGCGGTGAACGACGTGTGCGTCGTGATGGACGGCGACCTGCAGCATCCGCCCGAGCTGCTCACGGCGATGATCGACCGGTTCGCGCAGGGCGGTGCCGATGTCGTGGCGGCGTCACGCTACATCGGCGGCGGCGACTCGGCGGGCCTCGGAACGACGCTGCGCTTCGGGGTGTCACGGGCGGCGACGTGGCTCACCAAGGCGATGTTCCCCCGCCGGCTGTGGCGCAGCACCGACCCGATGACGGGGTACTTCCTCATCGATCGTTCCCGCATCGAGCTCGGCGACCTGCGCCCGCAGGGGTTCAAGATCCTGCTCGAGATCCTGGTGCGCGGCGGGGCGAGTGACGAGCTGCGCATCGCCGAGGTGCCGATGACGTTCGGCGAACGGCGACACGGCGACTCCAAGGCCGGCCTGCGGCAGGGTGCGACGTTCGCGCTGCACCTCACCCGGCTGCGATTCGGAAAGATGAGCCTGTTCGCGCTGATCGGCGCCATCGGCGCGATCGCGAACATCGGCATCATGTGGGCGCTCACCCACGTCGGCATGGATTACGTGCTCGCCGCCATCATCGGCGCGGCCGCCACGATCATCGGCAACTTCATCCTGCAGGAGCGGTTCGTCTTCGGCGACGTGCGCGGCGACGCGTCACGGCTGTGGGTGCGCTTCGCGGCATCCGTCTCGTTCAACGGCGTCGAGGCGGCGCTGCGCATTCCGGTGATGGCCCTCATGGTCGAGACGTGGCACATCTCCAGCGTCATCGCGACGGCGATCTCGCTGCTCGTCGCGTTCTTCGCGCGCTTCCTGTTCCACGCGCTCGTCGTCTACGCGCCGCGTCGACACCGGGAGGAGGAGCAGACCGTGGGGGAGCCGCCGGTCGACACCGCCGCGCAGCGCATCATCCGCGCGATCGACGCCGAGGCGATGCGGCCCGGCGAGCTCTGATGCCGCACCGGCGCGTGGCGCTATCCTGACGCGGTGAACGAGAACCTCGCGGAGACGCGATTCCGGCTCGGTCGGATGCGGCCGCGCGATCCCGGCGAGCCGCATCGCGCCGCCAGTCCGCTGGAGCTGTTCTTCGACCTCGTCTTCGTGATCGCGGTGAGCATCGCGTCGAGCGAGCTGCACCATGCGCTGTCGGCGGGGCACGCCGCATCCGGCATCGTGTCGTATCTGATGGTGTTCTTCGCCATCTGGTGGGCGTGGATGAACTTCACCTGGTTCGCGACGTCCTTCGCGGTGGACGACTGGCTCTACCGGGTGATCACGATCGTGCAGATGGGCGGAGTCGTCGTGCTGGCGGCCGGCATCGGCCCGGTCTTCGACGAACACGAGCCCGACTTCACGATCGTGGTGATCGCCTACGTGGTGATGCGCATGGCCATGATCGTGCAATGGCTGCGCGCGTCGCGGTCGGATGCCGCTCTGCGCCGCACCGCGCGCGCCTACGCCGCCGGAATCGCGGCCGTGCAGGCGCTGTGGATCGGGTTCCTGTTCGTGCCGGATGCTGTGCGGCTGATCGTGTTCGTCGTGCTGATGCTCGCCGAGATCACCGTGCCGATCATCGCGGAGCGGGCGCAGGCGACGCCGTGGCATCCGCACCACATCACCGAGCGCTACAGCCTGTTCACCCTCATCGTGCTCGGCGAGAGTCTGCTCGCGTCCGCCACCGCCATCATCGGCGCCCGCGAGGAGGTCAGCACTCTGGGTCCGCTGATCTGGATCGCCGCCGTGACCCTCGTCTCGGCGGCGGCGATGTGGTGGATCTACTTCTGGCCACCGCACCACACCGCCATCACCACGGCGCGCACATCGTTCACCTACGGCTACATGCACTACTTCGTGTTCGCGGCGGCCGCCGCGTTCTCGGCGGGTGTCGAAGTGCAGATCGACGAGCTCACCGGGCACACCACTCTGCCGCCGATGGTCGCGTCGCTGACCGCCAGCGTGCCGATCGCGGTGTTCCTGCTCGCGATCTGGTTCGTCGCCATCCGCCGCACCGCCGATCGCGTGGTCAACACGGTCGTGCCGACCGGTGCCGTGCTGGTGCTGCTCGACCCGGTGCTGCCCGTTCCCGTCACGCTGACCGCCGTGATCCTCGTGGCGATCGTGGTCGTGCTGGTGCTGCGCAAGCCGGCCGATGGCCGTGGAATGGTGCGCTAGCCGGGCTTTTCCCGCCCGGATCGGCGCGGGCGTTGTCAACCCCATTGGCGGGCGCCGACGGCCGGGCCACTGTGGAGCGCATCGAGAGCCGACCGGCTCCTCGCAACGAACGGAGTGAATGATGACCATCGGCACCGGAATCGTCCTGTTCGTCATCGGCGCGATCCTCGCATTCGCGGTCAACGTCGAAGTCGAGTGGGCGAACCTCGACATGATCGGCTACATCCTCATGGGCGCGGGTGCGGTCGCCTTCCTGATCGGCCTCATCATGCTGCTGGTGCGCCGCAACCGCACCACCGTCGACGGCCGCGTCGTCGACGACGATGTGGTCTGAGCCCACGGCCGAACGCTGACGAACGTCAGCGACGAACGCGTGCGCGCGACCTGGCGACACTCGTCAGCGTCGCGCGCACCGGGGTCCCCAGGTACAGTCCGAGAGACGCGCCGGCCGCCAGTGCGATGCCGATGGATGCGGCGAGGACCAGGGGACCGATGCCGATCAGCAGCCCGTCGGTGGTGCCGTCGGACTGCATCAGCCCGAGCAGGCCGCGGAAGACGGCCAGACCCGGCACCAGCGGCACGATGGCCGCCGTGGTGACGGCGACGGACGGCACGTGCAGCCGGTGGGCGACGAGGATGCCGGCGAAGCTCGCCAGCAGAGCCCCCACCGCGCTCGCACCGGACTCGTGCACGCTGAGCTGCAGCATGCCGTTGTAGCCGGCGATCGCGATCAGACCCAGCACCGCGCTGACGATGATGATTCTGAGGCCCGCGCCGTTGAACAGCGCGACCGCGACGGCGACGATCGCCGCACCGCCGAGTTGCACGGGCAGCGGTCCGAACGGGATCGCGTCGATGGGCGTCGTGATGCCGAATCCCAGCACGCGCGCGAACTCGAGCCCGATGAGGATGCCGAGCACGACGCCGATGGTCTGCATCGTGAGGTCGAGGATGCGGCCTCCCGCGGTGAGAGCGAACCCGTCGATCGCGTCCTGCGCGGCGCCGACGACGGTGAGGCCCGCGAGCATCAGCACGATGCCGGAGGCGACGATGATCGACGGGCGGATGCCGACGAAGGGATCGATGCCCGCGGTGCCCAGTGCGGCGACGACGAGAGCGACGATCGTGGTGACGAAAGCGCCGGCGATCTGGCTGAAGAACGAAGGAACGCGCAGACGCGCGAGGCCGGCCTGCGCCAGAGCGGCGCAGAGGGCGGCGACGAAGCTGAGCAGGATGATGACGGGGGAGGCGTCGAACAGGAGCGCGACGCCCACGGCGAGCAGCGCGCGCGACACCACCACGACCGACGAGCGGTACAGGAACGGCGTGCGGCGGATGACCCGGAAGGCCGCATGGGCGGCGTCGAGCTCGAGCCCGTCGACGATGTCGAGGGTGAGTGCCTGAAGGCGCTGCAGCTTGGCATGATCGGGGGATGCCGCGCGCACCACGCGCAGCAGGGTGATAGGGGTGGCGTCGTGGCCGCGGTGGTACGCGGCGGTGATCGCGTTGTAGGTGACGTCGACCTGAACGCCGTGCAGGTGATAGGCGTCGGTGATGCGGACGATCGCGAACGTGACCTCATGCGCTGAAGCGCCGACCGCGAACATGGCGTCGCCGATGCGCATCGCCAGGTCGAGGATTTTCGCCGCGACTGCATCGTCGATGATGGGCAGCACCTGCGTCGGAGCGACCCGTGACGGGTCGGTGCGGATGACGCGGTGCACGGTGGCGAGCAGCCGTTTGCGACGTTCGGCGGGCATGATCCCCAGGGGGTCGGCAGACGATGAGACCCGCGGGGCGGGACGGTCTGCAACCGTATCAGTGCAGAGCGAGCGCGGGTTCGCGGTCGGCGGCGGTCAACGCGGTCAGCGCCTCCTTACGGCTGAGGAACCGGTTCGGCAACGCGACGTCGCGGAACCAGCGCACCTCGACGAAGCCGTCGTGCTCGCTCACGCAGGCGACCAGGCGGTGCGTGTCGTCCGACAGTGAGGTGTCGAAGATGACCCAGTCATCCGGTGAGACCTGATTCAACGTGTAACGGTGCTCTTGATCCTGCGACATCGTGGCCTCCTGCGTTCTCGACCTCCCCGACGCTCAGTCTGCGTGGGGGCGCGTCAGGGATTCCAGGCGTTGACGGCGGCTGCGGCGCTCTGCTACGAGCGGTCGGCGTGGCGGAGACGGTGTGCGGTCGGTGTGCGCAGCGGGCGGTGTGTGCGTTGGGCGGTGTGCGCGCGGCGGTTCACGGCACGATGACGAGCTTGCCGCGCTGGTGGCGGGTGCTGCTCGCGCGGAAGGCATCCGAGACGCCATCGAGGGGGAAGCGATCGGCGATCTCCACACGCAGAGCGCCGTCGTCGGCCATGGCGGCCAGGCGAGCGGTCTCTTCTCCGTCGGGACGCACCCAGATGTGGCGGCCGCCGTGCTCGGTGACGGAGGAATCGGCCACCGACACATGCGAACCGCCGGAGCGCAGCACGGCCAGGGTGGTCTGCAGCTGCCCGCCGGCGAAGTCGGCGACCGCGTCGACGGGGCCTCCGGCGAGGGCTCGCACGCGATCGGCGAGGCCGTCGCCGTAGGTGGTCGGCTCGGCGCCGAGCTCGCGCAGGTAGTCATGGTTGTGCTCGGAGGCCGTGCCGATCACGCGTGCGCCGCGCGCGGTCGCGATCTGCACGGCGAAACCTCCGACGCCTCCGGCCGCGGCGTGAATGAGAACAGTGCGACCGTCGAGGTCGCCGAGAGCGTCGATCGCGCGCAGCGCGGTGCCGCCGGCGAGGGGGAGCGCGGCCGCCTGCTCCCACCTGAGAGATGCCGGCTTGTGCGTCACCGCGCGCACCGGCACCGCGACCCGCTCCGCGAACGTGCCGTCGCTCAGCACGTCCTTGCGGGCGTACGCCATCACCTCGTCGCCGATCCGGAACTCCGGTGTGTCCATTCCCACGCCGATCACGACGCCGGCGACATCCCAGCCCGGGATCACCGGGAACCGGGTGGGGAAGAGGGCGTCGAGGCCGCCGGCCATGAGCTTCCAGTCGACGGGGTTCACGCCGGCGGCGCGCACCTCGATCAGCACCGACGCGGGCGGCAGCTTCGGTTCGTCGACCTCTCGCACCTCCAGATCGTCGAGGTTCTTCGAGAAGCGGTCGTAGACGACGGCGCGCATGCTGTTCCTCCTGGGCGAGCGGTGGATGCCGGGCAGCATCCACTCTTCCACGCCGGGGTGGTGGTGCAATGGTGAGCATTGCACCAACTCGGCCGAGACGCCCGACGTTCCTCGGAGACCGCCGTTTGATTCCGTGGTCTCACCGCGTGATCCAGAGGTGGTCTATCCGCGCACCACGTTGGACCACAGAACCACAGCACTGGCCACGGGGGCAGCGAGAATGACGAACGCCGCGTATCCGACAGGGATCGCGAGAAGTGGCGAGGTCATCAACAGGGTGATCAAGATCGCTGCGGGAACAATCGCTGTCACGACTGCCTTCGTTTTCGTGGTCCATCTCGGGGAGAGCCACACGAGAGCGGCCGAAATGACCCATCCCCAGGGCTGAAGCAAGAACATTCCGAAGGCCATAGCGAGGATCACAGCGCCAACCCCTGTGGGTGAGGCCAAGAATCTATATCCACCGCGCAGAAAGCGGAGATGGTGTTCGCGAGTTTTTTCGGACACCATCTGGACCGTGCTCCTTCGAACGTGAAGATCGGGTGCTGGCGACTCTGTGGGGCTGTCCATCCGCCTGATCCCACGTCGGCTTTGGTTTGGACGTCGGCTGGTCCCCCTGAGTTCTCGGTGGCACCGCCTGTGGTGAACTGCCTGTTGAACTCTTGTGTCCCCGGCATTGCGCTCCATTGTGCGTCGCGCTCACCGGTGATGGTATCCGGCTTGCCGGCCTAGAGGATGTCGTCAGCGCGGAAGGATGCGAAAAGCGTCCCTACTCAGGTGTAGACGAAGTCGTTGGAGTACTTCTCACCTCCGGTCACCAAAACTACAGAGCACTGGCTGACGCTCATCAAAGTGATGAGACCCGTTCTCGGCGTGCCCGATGCACATCTTCGTCGCAGAGGCCGACTCGTCCGGAAAGCGGTCGATCGTCGTAGACGACGGCGCGCATGCTGCTCCCCCTGGGCGAGCGGGGGATGCCGGGCAGCACCCACTCCGCCACGCCCGGGTGGCGGCGCGGTGGTGTCAGACGCTCAGGCGTGCGAGGCCGGCGCGGTCGTCGTCGTGCCCGACGCGGAGTCTCATCGGCAAAGATGCGCGGCATCCGCGGTCAGCCCGCGCTCAACTCCGCGATGCTTCGCAAGTACCGGGTGAGTGTCGCTCTGGACGGGACAGGAAAGGCGCTTCCGGCGGTGGTGAGATTGTGGACAGCGCCCAGCACGAAGAAGGCGACGGCGTCAACGTCGACATCGGGTCCGATGCGACGCTGTCTCTGCTCTTTCGCAAGGTAGTCGGCCAGTACGGTCTGGAACGTGTCTGTCAGTCCCGTTGCCCGAGACAGTTCGTCGACGAGACGCAGGAATCCTTCGTCGCCATCGGCATTGGCGTGGACCAGTGCCGGGGTATCGGATTCGAGGAGCAGCGTGGCGAACTCGTCGAGGTTCTCGCCGACGGTGCGAGTGCCCGCCTTCCGGCTCCAGGCGCGGAGTTGATTGCTGAGGGCGGCCAGTTCTCTGGTGACCAGCTGCGCGAGCAGTGCATCGCGACTGTCGAAGATCTTGTACGGCAGTCCGACTGCGCACTTCGCTTCGAGAGCGAGCGCTCGCATCGTGAGAGATCTCGCGCCCTCTCGCTTCACGAGGGATGCGGCGGAGTCGAGCAAGGTCGTTCGCAGCGCTTCCGTCTCATCGGGCGTTCGTCGTGCAGGCAACTGTGGAACCCCCGGATTCGTGCTCTGCCGATGTTCACCGGCTGGTCGCTCGGTAGCAACCATAACCACATCGCGAGTCGCGTTGAGTGGTCGCTTGCGCGGACTGCTGCGTGAGACTATCGTGAACAAACGTTCACGATAGGAGTACGCGATGAGCCATCCCGTCCATGACTCGACAGACGCACCACCGGCGGATCGACGCGCGCTGCCTCGCAGGCGAGCCCGCACACTGCTGGCCGTCCTCTGCCTGGTGCAGTTCATGCTTGTTCTCGACGTGACGGTGGTGAACGTCGCCCTGCCGTCGATCGCCGCGGATCTGCAGCTCTCCGCACTGGCCACTCCGTGGGTGATCAACGCCTACGTCGTCGCGTTCGGCGGTCTGATGCTGCTCGGCGGCCGGCTCGCCGACGCCTATGGGCAGCGGTTCATGCTCGTCCTTGGTCTGATCATCTTCGTCGCGAGCTCCGCGCTGTGTGCCGCGTCAGCCGACGAGTCGATGCTGTTGCTGGGCCGGGTGTTGCAAGGGGTGGGCGCGGCACTGATGTCGCCGGCGGCGCTGTCCAGCCTCACGAGGAGCTTCAACGGTCACGGGCGGCTGCGTGCCCTCGCAGCGTGGGCGGGAGTCGCGAGCAGTGGATTCGCCGCAGGTCTCATCGTCGGTGGGGTGCTGACGAATAGCCTGGGATGGCAGTCGATCTTCGCGATCAATGTCGTGACCGGCCTCGTGGTCGCGCCCTTCATCGTCGTGCTCGTGCCACGCGCGAGCGACGGCGACCGAGGGCGGGTTGACGTCGTCGGAGGCGTGTTGGCCACGCTCATCGTCGGGGCGGTCGTCTACGCGATCACGGCACTCGCCGAAATGCCCGAGCGGTGGACGGAGGTCGCGATCAGCGCGGCAGTCGCACTCGTCGCGGCGTTCGGGTTCGTCGTCGCATCGCGTCGGGCCGTCTCGCCGCTCATTCCTCCTCGAGTCCTGCGCCGACGGTCTGTCGTCGCCGGGCTCTTGGTGATGATCGCCGCGACGGGCGGCATGCTGTCTCTGTACTACCTGGCATCTGCGTACCTGCAGATCGGCCTGGGCGGCACGCCGTTGTGGACGGGCATCGCCTTCCTTCCGGCGGCGCTGACGATTCTCGCGTCCGCTCATCTCTCCACACGCTTGATCGCCACACATGGCGCGCGAGAGGTGGCCATCGGGTCCTTCCTCGTCGCGAGCGGCGGCGCCGCCCTCCTGTCACTGGTGTGGTGGCAGGCAGAAAGTGGGTGGATCGTCGTCGGCGGACTGATCTTCGCCTCCGCGGGTCTCGGTCCGCTCTTCGTCGTCGCGACGTCCACCACCATGTCCGCGGTGAGCCCCACAGACACCGGATCCGCCAGCGGCATCGTGAACACCGGACACGAGCTGGGCGGCGCGATGGGAGTCGCGGGCGTCTCGGCTGTCGTCGGAAGCATCCTGACCGCGTCTGCGGCAGACTTCAGCCGTGCCTTCGTGATCGTTGCAGTCGCGACGGGCGCGATGGCGCTGGCAGCACGCTGGCTGGTGCCGCCGATCCGGGTCGCGAGCGGTCACGGACACGGCCATTGATCCCGAGGTCGGAAGGCGGGGGCGACGTCGGTGTGAACTTTCCGCCGCCGTCGGAATCAGCCTCGCAGGTCTCGCAGGATGCGTGAGACCAATGCGTCGGTCGTGACGCTCGCGCTTACCCGTGTCTCGGGTGTTTCGGGCAGCGGCTGCCACCCGTCGTGCCACTCGCGCAGTTTGTCGGGCCCGAAGGCGGCGCGCAGCGGACGCCGCTCGTGACGCCGGATCGTCTCGTCGAGGCCGACGTCGAACTGGTAGACGCGTGTGGTGCCGCGGTGATCGCGCGCGAGCGCATCGAGCGGTTCGGCGTAGTCGCGCAGATTGAAGATGCCGTCCAGGATCACGTCGTAGCCGAGATCGAGGGACTGGCGCGCGGCGCCGATGATGAGGAGGCTGGCGTCTCGGGCGCGCTGGAACCGGTCGGGATTCTCGAGCAGCTCGCGCCGGAAATGATCCTGGTGGATGAGAGCCGTGCGCGGTCCGAGCAGCGGCCGCAGCGCGAGCGCGGTCGTCGTCTTGCCCGACGCGGAGTCTCCGCGGAGGATGACGAGACGCGTGGATGCCGTGCCGACCTGCATCCGTCCATCATCCCCTGACCGGTCGCGAGCGTCGGCCAAGGCCAATGTGGAGCGCCCCCGTACGGCCTTCGCTGCCAGATCCGCATCGGCGGTCCGTCGACCGCCCGTCGATGAAGTCGGTCCGCGCGTCACAGCCCTCACCACTCTTACGGAGCATGTGGGGCTGCGAAATCGCAAGGGCGGTGGTCACTCGCGGCTCCAGACGCGCAGTCATCGTCGTTCTCGTCCCGGCTACGTACCCCTCGTCAGGGAGTGGCGTAGCGGGCGGCGATGGTCCGCGCGGCTCCCGCGATGACCAGCTCCTGCTCATCGTCGGTGATCGACCAGGTGCCATGCATGAGGCGTGGCCAAAAAATCGACGATGCGATCATGCCGAGGAACTGCGCGGACGCCATCTCCGGGTCGTCGATCTCGGCGACCCCTGCTGCATGCGCATCGCGGAGGTAGCGCCCCAGCGCTGCGAGCACAGGCAGGGTGCCGAAGTCGAAGGTGCGTTCCCGCAGCTCGGGGAACCGCGGGGATTCGGCGATCACCGTGCGCATCAGTGCCGCCATCTCAGGCCGGGTCAGCAGCTCTGCGTAGGCCCGTCCGAGCGTTACGAGACTGGCGGAGAAGTCATCCGCACGGACGTCGACGGGCTCCGGGACCTGCGAGCTGCCTGCCGCGAGCACTGCCGCTTCGAACAGCGCCGCCTTGGTCGGAAACTGCTTGAAGAGCGTTGCCCTCGATACGCCCGCGTGCTGAGCGATGCTCGCCAGCGACGTGCGATCGTAGCCGTCCTCCAGAAACAGCTGGGTGGCCGCGACGAGCATCGATTCACGTTTCGTCGCGGCGATCTCGCGATGGTACGAGGAGCGTCCGCGTGTCACATTGCCATTATCCCATAGACATGAGTGGGTTGACTCACCTCTTTGGGTGCCTCTACGGTGATAGTGGTGAGTCGTCTGGCTCACTACTATCTCCAAGGAGTGCACCGTGGCCACAGTGATCGTCCACGCAACCATCACCCTCGACGGGTTTCTGGCCGACCAGGACGGTTCGGTCGACTGGATGTTCGGCAGACCTTCTGATCCCGAAGACGACTTCGTCGTGGAGCGGGTCATGAGTCGGATCGGAGCAGTCGTCGGAGGCGCGAACCGTTCTCAGACCATCGAGGACGACGAGCTCCCCTATGGCGGCATGCTGAAGGTGCCGGTCTACCTCATGACCCACAGCGCCCGTGAGCCGATCGAGCGCGGCGGCACCACCTATACCTTCGTCGTCGACGACATCTCTGAAGCGGTTGCGCTGGCCGCGCAGTCCGCCGGTGACGGGTGGGTCAGCCTGCTCGGCGGAAGCATCTCGCGGCAATGTCTGCGGCTCGGGCTCGTCGATGAACTGCACCTTGATGTTGCACCCGTGCTGCTCGGCGACGGCATCCCTCTGTTCACGGGCCTGGGGCAGCGCGTCGAGCTCGAACGGCTGGAAACGTCGGCGTACGCGAGCGAAGCCCACCTCCGCTATCGTGTCGTCAAGCCGTCGGCTGCCGCTGAGTGAGCGACGTCGCCACCTACGCCGATGTCGCTCGTTCAGAGCAACGTGCTGAGAGCTCAGGTCGCGGATCGGCGACGGACTGGCCATACGCGGTCAGGAGAGCGCGAATATCCGCCGGGCGATCCGCCAGCTGGGTGCTGACCCCCGCGACGCGCTGCAGCCACTCTTCCGTGCTGTCGTCGGGGAGATCAGTCGCCGTGGGTGTCCAACGCGGCGAAAGCAAAACCCCCGCCATGTAGAAGCTAGGCGAGGGTTTCTGGGATGACTGTAATGATCATCCGTGTGGCTCCGACCGGCATCGATCCGGTGACCTTTCGATTTTCAGTCGAACGCTCTACCAACTGAGCTACAGAGCCGCGCGACGGCGATGCTGTCGCGTCCTACACAACGAGCCTCCTCGAAAGAAGGCTCGTCGCTGGGAGCGACCCTGACGGGACTTGAACCCGCGACCTCCGCCGTGACAGGGCGGCACGCTAACCAACTGCGCTACAGGGCCATAACTTTTCAATTGTATCCGACCGAGTGACCCCAACGGGATTCGAACCCGTGCTACCGCCGTGAAAGGGCGGCGTCCTAGGCCGCTAAACGATGGGGCCGAAGGGATCCCCGGGGGTTTCCCTTGCCGACGCTCAAGCATAAGGGATTCGTCGGCGGAAAACGAAATCGAGGGCGAGCCTGCTTCCATCCCGGGCGTTTCGGGCGCACCATGGGAGAACCACGTGTGCCCGCGCGTGCACCCTGACCTGTTGCAGATGTGACGAATGTTGTTACTGTTACTTCTGTGAATCCCGGCGGAAGGGGCCGTGTGAACGATCTGAGTACGGATGCTCGCGCAGCATCCGAGGCCTGCGGATGCGCACCCACGCCCGCCGAGCGCCGCGCGCTCTGGCCTTCTGCCGCCGTGAGCCGGCGCGTCGCCCTCACGGTCGGCGCACTCGGTGCGCTCGGTGTCGGCGCTCTCAGCGTCTCGTCGGGAATCAACGCCGCGTACGCCGCCGACTACCCGAGCTGGGAAGACGTCAAGCGCGCCAAGGCGAGCGAAGCGGCCAAGGGCGCCGAGATCACGCGCATCCAGGGACTCATCCAGCGTCTCACCGCCGATGTGGCAGCCAAGGAGGCTGCGGCGAAAGCCGCCGGCGACGAGTTCTACGAGGCGCAGCAGGCGTACCACGAGCAGGCGGCGGTGGCCGCCGAGCTCGAGGAGCAGGCCCAGGCTCAAGCGAAGGTCGCCGATGAGACCGCCCTCAAAGCCGGACAGGTCGCGACGCAGCTGTATCGCAACGGCGGCGATGAGACCGCACTCGAGCTCTTCTTCTCCGGCTCGGCCGAAGGTGCCGACAGTCTGCTCGCCCGCCTCGGCGGCATGGACAAGCTGCTCGAGTACAACCGCACCGTGTACGACAACGCGGTCGCGGCCCGTGATCAGGCCCAGTCGCTGACCGATCAGGCCAAGGCGGCGCGCGACGAGCGAGACCGCCTGCAGAAGCTCGCCGAAGAGAAGATGGTCAAGGCGCAGGAGGCCGCTGAGGCCGCTCAGGCCGCGCTCGCCGCGAAGCAGGAGAACCTCTCGACGCTGGAGGCGCAGCTCGCCGCGCTCAAGGACTCGACGGCCAAGACGGTCGCCGCGTACCAGGAGGGCGAGCGCATCCGCAAGGCGGAGGAGGAGCGTCGCCGCAAGGCTGCCGAAGAGGCCGCCCGAAGGGCCGCTGAAGAAGCCGCGAAGAACAACCAGGGCGGCGGCGGTGGCGGAGGCGGCGGTGGTGGCGGCGGCGGCGGAAGCGGCTGGGTCCGCCCGCACGGTGGTCGCATCTCATCGGGGTACGGCCCGCGCGGTCAGCAGTGCACCAACGGCTACTGCTCGTCGCGGTGGCACCTCGGCCTCGACTTCGCCAACGGATGCGGCGCCGCGATCTTCGCCGCCTCGTCGGGCACGGTCGTCTACGCGGGCTACAACGGCGGCTTCGGCAACTACGTCAAGCTGCGCCACGGTGGCGGCGTCGGCACGGGCTACGGTCACATGTCGCGCATCGCGGTGCGCTACGGCCAGTCGGTGCGCGCGGGGCAGGTCATCGGCTACGCGGGCAACACCGGCAACTCCTTCGGCTGCCACCTGCACTTCGAGGTCTATCCGTCCGGCGGCGGAACGACGAATCCGTACAACTGGCTCGCCGCGCGCGGCGCCCTCTGATCGCGACAGTCTTCTCAGACACACGAAACCCCCGGCGCGAACCGGGGGTTTCGTGTATCCGCTGACGGTCAGTGGCCCTCGGAGCCGAAGCGCTCGATCGCCTCGTCGAGGATGCGCTGCGCCTCGGCGGCGTCGCCCCACGCGTCGACCTTGACCCACTTGTTGGGCTCGAGGTCCTTATAGTGCTCGAAGAAGTGCTCGATCTCCTTCTTGGTGTACTCGGGCAGGTCGCCGATGTCCTGGATGTGCTGCCACCGCGGATCCTTCGACAGCACGGCGACCAGTTTGTCGTCGCCGCCCGCCTCATCGCTCATCTTCAGCACGGCCACCGGGCGCACGTTCACCACGACGCCGGGGAAGATGGTGTGGTCGAGCAGCACGAGCACGTCCAGCGGGTCGCCGTCCTCGCCGAGCGTGTTGTCGAAGTAGCCGTAGTCGGCCGGATACCCGAACGTCGTGTACAGCACCCGGTCGAGGTGGACGCGACCGGTCTCGTGGTCGACTTCGTACTTCACGCGGCTTCCGCGCGGGATTTCGATGACGGCGTCGTGTGCGCCCATGCGTGTGCTCCTTGGAAATGAACGGTGGATGCCGCGCACCAGCCTACCTGCGCAGTCGGAGGAGCCACCTCTGCAGGGGGCCGACCAGCACGAGAAGCAGCAGTCCTGCGTAGCCGATCGGATGCACCCACGCCGCCACGACGAGCGCGATGACGAACAGGATGCCGGCGGCGGCGTCTCCCGCGACGCCCCTTCGAAGCGCCTCGGCCGGGATGTCGGTGAGGTCCGGGTGGCGCAGCAGGTAGAGCTTCGCCACCAGCGTGACCATCTGGGTCACGATCAAGGTGCCGATGTAGACCGCGGCCTGCGCCGCATCCGTCGGCATCTGCCCCAACATCGCCGTCGGCACGGGCAGCCACACGATGGTCAGCAGCCAGGCGACGTTGATCCACAGCAGCGCGGGCGTGATCGCCGACACCTCACGGTACGTCCGATGATGCTCCATCCAGAACGCCGCGATCAGCACGAAGCTCAGAGCGAAGCTGAGCAGCTGCCCCGACGTCTCGCGCAGGAACTCCGCCGTGCCCAGGCCCTGCGCTGCGGCATCCGTCACCGACTCCAGCAACGGCAGGATCAGCAGCGTCATGGCGATGGCGATCACCGCGTCGGCGAACGCCGTGAAGCGCTCCGGCGCGAATCGCGTCGCTGCGGTCCGCTCGCTCACCGCCCCAGGGTACGACCGTGCACCCCTGCCGCGCCACGGTAGGGATGCCCGGGCGGGACGAGACCCAGCAGCTCGTCCTGCACGGCCGTCGTGCGGCGACGCAGCGCGTCGGCCACGGCGGCGACGGCGGGCTGGCGCAGGGAGTCCGGGCGCAGCACGAGCCAGTACGGAAGCCGCTCGGCGAACTGCTCCGGCAGAAGTCGCACCAGGTCGGGATGGCCGTCGGCCAGGAAGCAGGGCAGGAATCCGATTCCGGCACCCGCACGCGTCGCCTCGACATGCACGAAGACGTTGGTGGAGCTCAGTGAGTCGCGCATCTCGGGCACCAGGCGCCGCGGCGCGTCGAGGTCGTCGACCTGCAGCATCGAGTCGACGAAGTACACCAGCGGATGCTCGCGCAGCTCCGCGATGCTGCCGGGTGCACCGAACTCATCGAGATACCCGCGGGCGGCGTACATGCCCAGGGTGTAGTCGCCGAGCCGGATCGCCTCGGCGCGGTGCACCTGCGGCTCACCGACGACCACCTCCATGTCCAGTCCCGAGCGATGCTGCAGAGCGCGACGGGTCACGTTCACGATCTCCACGCTGAGCCGTGGATGCCGTCGCCGCAGGTCTGCGACCGCGGGCGCGACGACGAACGCGCTGAACCCGTCCGTGGCGGAGATCCGCACGACGCCGGCGATCTGATCCGCCTCCGCGTCGTCCTCGCGGATCGACGCCATCGCGCCTTCCAC
The DNA here is from genome assembly GCF_042723855.1 of Microbacterium sp. NPDC058345. Lineage (NCBI taxonomy): Bacteria > Bacillati > Actinomycetota > Actinomycetes > Micrococcales > Microbacteriaceae > Microbacterium > Microbacterium sp. NPDC058345. Next base: position 675,665 of record NZ_JBHXIG010000001.1, on the reverse strand, counting down.
GTCCTCGGCGGCGCGCACGGCGCGCCGCCCGAGGTCGGTCAGCTCCCAGCCGCCCGCGCTGCGGGCGAGCACGCGCCCGCCGAGGGCGGTCTCCAGTGCGGCGATCCGCCGCGAGACCGTGGTGTGATTCAGCCCCAGCGCCTCGCCCGCTGTCGTGAAGCGCCCGGCGCGCGCGACCGCGAGCAGCACCAGAAGATCGTCCGGACTGGCCGCCGGGATGCCGATGTCTGTCGTCATATCTGCAATTCTGCACACAACCTCTGCCGGACTGATCATTGTCGCACAGTAGGGTGGCTGTCCATACTGACGGGAGCCGAGCCGTGGCCACCGCCCGCCGGTCTGATGTCGACGAGGACATCGCGTCACACGAAGGAGTGCATCAATGAGCGACAGCAACACGGCAGCCGCCCCGCAGCAGGAAGCGTCCGGTCTGAAGAGGATCGTGGCCGCCTCGATGGTGGGCACGGTGGTGGAGTGGTACGAGTTCTTCCTCTACGCCACCGCCGCCTCGCTGATCTTCGGCACCTTCTTCTTCCCCGACGCCGGCACCGAGCTCGACGGCATCATCGCGGCGTTCCTCACGTACGCCGTCGGATTCATCGCGCGGCCGCTCGGCGGCATCGTCTTCGGGCAGATCGGCGACCGGCTGGGTCGCAAGCACACCCTGCAGGTCACGATCATCCTGGTCGGCGTCGCCACCTTCCTGATGGGCTGCCTGCCCGGCTTCAACGCCATCGGCTACTGGGCGCCGGCGCTGCTCGTGCTGCTGCGCTTCATCCAGGGCTTCGCCGTCGGCGGCGAATGGGGTGGAGCGGTTCTGCTCGTCGCCGAGCACAGCCCGAACAGGTCCCGAGGCTTCTGGGCGAGCTGGCCGCAGGCCGCCGTTCCGGTGGGCAACCTGCTGGCCACACTGATCCTGCTCGGCATGTCGTGGATTCTTCCCGCCGAGCAGTTCCAGGGCTGGGGCTGGCGGGTGGCGTTCTGGGCGTCGGCGATCGTGGTGATCATCGGCTATTACATCCGCACGCACGTCAGCGAGGCGCCGATCTTCCTCGAGGCCCGCGCGCAGGTCGAGGCCGAGAAGGCAGCCGCCTACGGAGTCCTCGAGGTCGTCAAGCGCTACCCGCGAGGCATCTTCGGTGCGATGGGTCTGCGCTTCGCCGAGAACATCCTGTACTACATCATCGTGTCCTTCACGATCGTGTACCTGAAGACGGTGCACGCGTACGACACCAGTCAGCTGCTGCTGGCACTGCTGGTGGCCCACGCCATCCACTTCGTCGTCATCCCGCAGGTCGGCCGTCTCTCCGACGCCTTCGGCCGCAAGCCGGTGTACCTCGCCGGCGCGGTGCTCGGCGCCACCTGGCCGTTCTTCGCCTTCCCGATGTTCGACACGCTGAACCCGTTCCTCATCATCGCGGCCGTCACGGTCGGCCTCTGCTTCCACGCGCTCATGTACGCCGGTCAGCCGGCCATCATGGCCGAGATGTTCCCCACCCGGATGCGCTACTCGGGCGTCTCGCTGGGGTACCAGGTGACCTCGATCGTCGCGGGCTCGATGGCCCCGATCATCGCGACCGCGCTGCTGCAGGACTTCGGCACGTGGCTTCCCGTGGCCGTGTACGTGGCTGCCGCCTGCGCCGTCACCGCCGTCGCCGTCATCACGTTGAAGGAGACCCGGGGTGTGTCACTGCTCGACATCGACGAAGCGGATGCCCGCCGGCACGGTCTGAGGCCGGCGAAGGTCGCCCAGTGACCTCCGGCGGGGAGCCGCTGTCCGGCAGGCGCGCGCTCGTCACGGGTGGTGCCGGCGGTATCGGGCGGGCCGTCGCGCAGGCGCTCGCCGCCCGTGGTGCCCACGTGGTCGTGGCCGACAGCGACGCCGCCGGTTGCGCCGCGGTGGCCGAGGAGGTCGGCGGATCGGCGTGGGCCGTCGACCTGCTGGATCCCGCAGCCCTCGTCGATGAGCGGTTGGCAGCGGAGCTCGCCGACGTCGACATCCTGGTGAACAACGCGGGGATCCAGCATGTCAGCCCGATCCAGGACTTCGACCCGCCCGAGTTCCGCCGCATCCTGACCCTCATGCTCGAGGTGCCGTTCCTGTTGATCCGCGCAGCGCTGCCGCACATGTACACGCGGGGATTCGGGCGGATCATCAACGTCTCGTCGGTGCACGGGCTGCGCGCCTCGCCGTACAAGGTCGCCTATGTCACGGCGAAGCACGGGTTGGAGGGTCTGTCGAAGGTCACCGCGCTGGAGGGCGGCGAGCACGGCGTCACGAGCAACTGCGTCAACCCCGGCTACGTCCGCACGCCCCTGGTGGAGAGGCAACTGGCCGATCAGGCGCGCGTCCACGGCATCCCCGAGGCCGAGGTGCTCGAGCGGATCATGCTCACCGAGAGCGCCATCAAGCGGCTCGTCGAGCCGGCCGAGGTGGCGTCGCTGGTGGCGTGGCTGGCGAGCGACGAGGCGTCGATGGTGACCGGAGCGAGCTACACGATGGACGGCGGCTGGTCGGCGCGGTAGGAAGCGGCCCGGACCGGAGCGCTAGCGTGGAGGGGTGCCTTCCCTGAACCCCGCCGTCGCCGAGGTCCGCCTGGCGGTGCGTGCCGCACTCGCCGACCTTCCCGAGGGCGCGACCGTGGTCAGCGCCCTCTCCGGCGGCGCGGACTCGCTCGCCCTCACCGTGGCCGCCGCGTTCGAGGCGGCCAAGACGAGCATCCGGGTGGTCGCCGCGGTGGTCGACCACGGTCTTCAGGACGGTTCGGATGCGGTCGCGCAGCGTGCGGCCGAACAGGCCGGCGCCCACGGCGTGCCGGCTCGGGTGCTGTCCGTCGTCGTCGATCCGCGGCATCCCGACGGCCCGGAGGCCGCCGCGCGCGATGCCCGCTATGCGGCGCTGCGACGGTGCGCCGCCGAAGAGGGGGCCGACGCGGTGCTTCTCGGACACACCCTCGACGACCAGGCCGAGACCGTGCTGCTCGGCCTCGCCCGCGGATCGGGCGCGGCCAGCCTGCAGGGCATGGCTCCCGCACGTGAGGACGATGACGGCTCGCGGTGGCTGCGGCCGCTGCTCGGAGTGCGCCGCACGACCACGCGCGCGTTCTGCGCGGCATCCGGAATCGACGCGTGGGACGACCCGCACAACCTCGACGCGCGCTACGCGCGCGTCCGCGTGCGCAAGCGGGTGCTCCCGGTGCTCGAGGATGAGCTCGGCCCCGGCATCGCCGAGGCACTCGCGCGCACGGCCGAGCAGCTGCGCGAGGACGCCGAGGCGTTCGAGGAGATGATCCACGAGACCATCGAGGACATCGTCGAGCACGCCGAAGCCGGCATCTCGGTGAGCGCCGCCGCGCTCGCCGCGAATCCCGCGGCGCTGCGCAACCGCATCATCCGCCTCGTCGTCGACAGCGAGTTCGGAGTGGGTCTCAGCCGCACGCAGACGCTCGAGGTCGCGCGTCTCGCGACCGACTGGTCCGGTCAGGGCCCGATCGACCTGCCCGGATGCTCCGCACAGCGTCGTGGGGGCCGCATCGTCTTCACCGCCCGCTGACCCCCGCGCTCGCGCTCGCGCCCGCGCGCTCACGCCCGTGCGCTCACCCCCGCGCCCGCACGCCCGCACAAACTGACGCTGAGGGGTCGGAAAGCGTTCGATCAGAGCCCGCGGATGCCGCAGGTCTTGACCCCTCACCGGCGGTGCGTGGCTGCTTCCCGCCGCCGAGCAGGCCGCTGAGAAGGAGCATCCGAAACCGTCGCCTAAAATCGATCCATGCGTGCAGCGGACATCCCCGAAGACCTCGCCCAGATCCTCGTCACCGAGGAGGAGATCCGCGCCAAGCTCGACGAGCTGGCCGCCCGGGTGGCCGCCGACTATGCGGGCAAGAACCTGCTGCTGGTCGGCGTGCTCAAGGGCGCGGTGATGGTCATGGCCGACTTCGCCCGTGCCCTTCCGATGGACGCCCCGATGGACTGGATGGCCGTGTCGAGCTACGGCGCCAGCACGAAGTCGAGCGGCGTCGTGCAGATCCGCAAAGACCTCGACACCGACCTCAACGGCCGGCACGTGCTGATCGTCGAGGACATCATCGACTCCGGGCTCACCCTCAGCTGGCTGCTCGAGAACTTCGAATCCCGCGGCGCCGAATCGCTCGAGGTGCTCGCTCTGCTGCGCAAGCCCGAGGCGGCGAAGGTCGAGATCGACTGCAAGTACGTCGGCTTCGACATCCCCAACGAGTTCGTCGTCGGATACGGACTCGACTACGCCGAGAGCTACCGCAACCTGCGCGACGTGGCCGTTCTCGCGCCTCACGTGTACTCCTGACGCGGGCGTACGCCGTCGGTGAACGCACAGCGGGCGCCTCAGGTGCGGGCGGTACGCTGAACGCATCATGGATGTCAAGAAGATCTCCCGGAGTCCGCTGATCTACATCGCGTTGATCGGTGTTCTGCTGTTCGGCGGCTTCCTGCTGATCTCGAACCTCAATGCGCCCAAGCAGATCACCACCCAGGAGGGGCTGAAGCTGCTCGAGGGCACCAGCGTCACCAAGGTGATCAACACCGACGGCGACCAGCGCGTCGACATGACCCTCTCGAAGCCGTACGAGGGCGCCGAGAGCGTGCAGTTCTACTATGTGCAGGCGCGCGCCGAGCAGGTCGTGCAGGCGATCGACGCCTCCGAGCCGAAGGACCAGTTCAACGACGTCGTGCCCAGGGCCACCTGGTTCGACGGCTTCCTCTCACTGCTGCTTCCCCTGGTGCTGCTGGGTCTGCTGTTCTGGTGGCTGCTGTCCTCCATGCAGGGCGGTGGCAGCAAGGTCATGCAGTTCGGCAAGTCGAAGGCCAAACTCGTCAGCAAGGAGACCCCGACGGTCACCTTCGCCGATGTCGCCGGCGCCGACGAGGCCATCGAGGAGCTGCACGAGATCAAGGAGTTCCTGCAGGACCCGGCGAAGTTCCAGGCGATCGGCGCTCGCATCCCGAAGGGCGTGCTGCTGTACGGCCCTCCCGGAACCGGAAAGACACTGCTCGCCCGTGCGGTCGCCGGCGAGGCGGGCGCCCCGTTCTACTCGATATCGGGTTCCGACTTCGTCGAGATGTTCGTCGGCGTCGGCGCATCCCGCGTGCGCGACCTGTTCAACCAGGCCAAGGAGAACGCCCCGGCGATCATCTTCATCGACGAGATCGACGCCGTCGGCCGGCACCGCGGCGCCGGGCTCGGCGGCGGCAACGACGAGCGCGAGCAGACGCTGAACCAGATGCTCGTCGAGATGGACGGCTTCGACCCCAACGCGAACGTGATCGTCATCGCGGCGACCAACCGCCCCGACATCCTCGACCCGGCGCTGCTGCGCCCCGGTCGCTTCGACCGCCAGATCGGGGTGGATGCCCCGGACCTCAAGGGCCGGCAGAAGATCCTCGAGGTGCACGCCAAGGGCAAGCCGCTCTCGCAGTCGGTCGACCTCGAGGTCGTCGCGCGCAAGACCCCCGGGTTCACCGGCGCCGACCTCGCGAACGTGCTCAACGAGGCCGCGCTGCTCACCGCCCGCTCCAACGCGCAGCTGATCGACAACCGCGCGCTCGACGAGGCGATCGACCGTGTCATCGCCGGGCCGCAGCGGCGCACCCGGGTGATGAAGGACAAGGAGAAGCTCATCACCGCGTACCACGAGGGCGGCCACGCCCTCGCCGCCGCGGCGATGAACCACACCGATCCGGTGACGAAGATCACCATCCTGCCGCGCGGCAAGGCCCTCGGCTACACGATGGTGCTGCCCCTGGACGACAAGTACTCGGTCACCCGCAACGAACTGCAGGACCAGCTGACCTACGCCATGGGCGGTCGCGTGGCGGAGGAGATCGTCTTCCACGACCCGACCACCGGCGCCTCGAACGACATCGAGAAGGCGACGAGCATCGCCCGCAAGATGGTCATCGAGTACGGCATGACCACCGCGCTCGGCCCCGTCAAGCTCGGCTCCGAGGGCGGAGAGCCGTTCGCCGGCCGCGACATGGGCCGCGGACGCGAGTACTCCGAGACGATCGCCGAGCGCGTCGACGTCGAGGTGCGGGCGCTCATCGAGCAGGCGCACAACGAGGCGTACCAGGTGCTCAGCGAGAACCGCGACGTCCTCGACCGCCTCGCGCTGGCGCTGCTCGAGCAGGAGACGCTCGACCACAACCAGATCGCCGAGATCTTCACCGACGTGCGCAAGCTGCCCGAGCGCCCGCAGTGGCTCTCCAGCGACGAGCGTCCGGTGTCGGCGCTGCCGCCCGTCGAGGTTCCCCGCCGCTCCGACCAGGGGATCGCGGCACAGACATCCGCGCAGACCGGAAGCGCACGCCGTTCGGGCGCGCAGGCGGCCGGCGGGCAGGCGCGACCGGCGACGGCCTGACGTGACTGTCGACAAGGCACGCGTCGAACGGCTCACCCGAGAGTTGCTCGAGGCGATCGGCGAGGACCCGGATCGGCCGGGGCTGCGGCAGACACCGAGCCGCATGGCCGAGCTGTACGGCGAGTTCTTCGCCGGCGTCAGCGAAGACCCGGCCGGGCCGCTGGCGCGGACCATCAGCGTCTCCCGCGGACCCGCGCCCGACACGCTGCCGTCGGGTGCGGTGCTGCTGCGCGACATCCGGTTCCGCTCGGTGTGCGAGCATCACCTGCTGCCGTTCGCGGGGCACGCGCACATCGCGTACCTGCCCGGCGAGCAGGTGGTCGGTCTCGGCGCGCTGGTGAAGGTCGTGGAGATCCTCGCCGCGCGCCCGCAGGTGCAGGAGCGGCTCGGCGAGCAGATCGCGGACGCGATCGCCGATCATCTCGACACCCGCGGTGTGCTCGTGGTGCTCGACGCCGTGCACGGCTGCGTCACCATGCGCGGCGGACGGCAGCCCGAGGCGTCGACCCTCACGATCTCCGCACGCGGCGAGTTCAGCGACGCCACGGCGCGCGCCGAGCTGATCGCGCTGATCGGCACCGGCCCGGCGACTCCGGGGGCCGTGCGGTGACGGCGATCTGGGGCATCCTCAACGTCACCCCCGACTCGTTCAGCGACGGCGGTCGCTACATGGACGCCGACACGGCGATCGCCCGCGCCCGGATGCTGCGCGCTCAGGGCGCCGCGGTCATCGACGTCGGCGGCGAATCCACGCGTCCCGGTGCGGAAAGGGTGTCGGCCGACGAGGAGCAGCGCCGAGTGCTGCCCGTCGTCGAAGCGCTCTCGGCCGACGGCATCCCGGTGTCGATCGACACCCTCAACGCCGCCACGGCTGCGGAGGCGGTGCGAGCCGGAGCGCGGATCGTCAACGACGTCTCCGGCGGTCTCGCCGACGACGGGATGCTGGCGGCCGTCGCCGCCTCCGACGCCGACTTCGCGATCGGCCACTGGCGCGGGCCGTCCAGCGACATGTACGCCCACGCGCAGTACGGGCGCGTCGCCCGCGAGGTGGCCGGCGAGCTTCGGGAACGCGTCTCGGCGGCGGCCGCCGCCGGCATCGCGCCCTCTCGGCTGATCGTCGACCCCGGCATCGGCTTCGCGAAGTCGGGACAGCAGAACTGGGAGGTGCTGCGCGGCCTCGACGAGATCACCGCCCTCGGGCACCGGGTGCTCGTCGGCACGTCGCGCAAGCGCTTCCTGGCGGAGGTGCTGGATGCGAGGGCCGAGGAGGACGCCGAACGCCGCCGCGACCTCGCCACCGCGGTGACGAGCGTGCTCGCAGCCCGAGCCGGTGCGTGGGCGGTGCGGGTGCATGACGTCGCCGCGACGCGCGATGCGCTGGCCGTGGTGAGCGCCTGGGACGGAGCGTGAGATGGATCACCTCGACGAGATCACCCTGACCGGCCTGACCGTGTTCGGCTATCACGGCGTGTTCGACCACGAGCGCCGTGACGGGCAGGAGTTCACGATCGATCTCACGCTGAACCTGTCGCTGAAGGATGCCGCGGCATCCGACGACGTCGCCGACACCGTGCACTACGGCGAGCTCGCCGATCGGGTGGCCGCGATCATCGCCGGCGAGCCGGTAAACCTCATCGAGAGCCTCGCCGAGCGCATCGCCGGCGCCGTCCTCGATGACGAACGGGTCAGGATGGTCACGGTCACAGTGCACAAGCCGCATGCCCCGATAGAGCAGTCGTTCGACGACGTCTCTGTCACGATCCGCCGGAGCAGGGTGTGATGGACCGCCGCCTCACCCACCTGCCGCCCGGGCCGGACCCGCGCCCCGGGCGGGAGCCGCAGGTGGCCGTGATCGCGCTCGGATCGAACGAGGGTGACCGCGGCGAGATGCTGCACGCTGCGGCGGAGCGCCTGCGTCGCCTGCCGCTCGTCGACGGTTTCGTGATGTCGGAGCCGATCGAGACGGTCGCGGTGCGCGTCGACGGTCCCGACCCGGATGCTCCGCCGTATCTCAACGCGGTCGCTCTGATGACCACCCGCCTGGCGCCGTCGGTGCTGCTCGGCATGCTGCACGCGGTCGAGGAGGAGCAGGGCCGGGTGCGCGCAGAGCGGTGGGGCGACCGCACGCTCGATCTCGACCTCATCGCGTACGGCGAGTTCCGCAGCGACGAGCCGCACCTGCAGGTGCCGCACCCGCGTGCCGCCGAGCGGCTGTTCGTGCTGGAGCCGTGGCTCAGCGTCGACCCGGAGGCCGTGCTGCCCGGGCACGGGCGGGTGGACGCACTGGTGCGACGACTGAAGAGCTCGTCCGCGGACGAAGCGGGGGACCGATGAAGAGGACCTCCGCCGGTCTGCTGATGCTGCTCGCGCTGCTGGCGGCGGGTGCCGGATTCGGGTTCGATCACCTGCTCACCGTCAGCGGACGGGCGACGTTCACGCCGTCCGTTTTCCTGCCGGTGCTGCTCGCACTGCTGGCCGTCGCGACCGTCTCGCTGGCGTGGCCGGTGCGGCGCAGCGTGCGCGGCGGACGCCGCATCGACCCGTTCCGTGCGCTGCGCGCGGCGACCCTCGCCAGAGCCTCCAGCCTGCTCGGTGCGATCATGGCCGGGTTCAGTGCCGGGCTGTTGGCGTTCCTCTCCACGCGTCCCGTGCCCGCGCCGGTAGGGTCGACTGTGGCGCTGGTCGCCCTGATCGTCGCCGCGGTGGTGCTGATCGGGGCGGCGCTGATCGCCGAACAGTTCTGCACCCTGCCGAAGGATTCTGATGACCGAGAGCCAGACGACCCCGCCGAGTGATCCGAACGGATTCGGCGTGCCGGTACCTCCGGCGCCGCCCATCGCACCCGTCGCGCCCGCCGCACCGAATCCCGCCGTGCAGCAGGCAGCGGATGCGGCGCTGACCCAGCCGCCCGCCCCGCCGGCATCCGCTCCGACGGCCCCGCCGGCGCCGACCGCGTCGGCATCCGGCCAGCCGGTGCCGAGCGCCCCGGCATCCGCACCGTCCGCCCCTGCCGCGCTCGACCAGGGGACGTACGACATGCTGCGCACGCCCCGCAACCCCGCCGGCCTCGCGCTCGACGGCACCTGGCATCAGATCTCGCCGCGCTACGTCGTCTCGCAGTTCGTGCAGAACGCCATCTTCATCGCCGTCGTCGTCATCGCCGCGCTCGTTCTCGGCCTGGTGCTGGACCAGAGCTGGGTGTGGATCCCCGCGGGCCTGATCATCGCGGTCACCGTGGTCACGCTGATCATCCTTCCCCGTCAGGCGAAGGCGCTGGGCTACATGCTGCGCGAGGATGACGTGGTGTTCCGCAAGGGCATCCTCTGGCAGCGCATGGTGGCCGTGCCCTACGGGCGGATGCAGCTGGTCGACATCACCCAGGGGCCGCTCGATCGCGCGTTCGGCGTCTCGCAGCTGAAGATGGTGACCGCCGCGGCCACCACGGGCGTGCAGATCCCCGGACTGACCCAGCAGGCGGCCGAGGCGCTGCGCGACACTCTCATCGAGGTCGCCGAGACCCGACGGACCGGACTGTGAGCGAGCCGCGTACCCCCGGCATCGTCGATCCCGCGGCATCCGATCCCGAGGTGCTGCCGCAGGGCGGGTCGTCGTCGCTCGCCGACGGCGAGTGGCACCGGATGCATCCGCTCACCCCTCTGTTCAAGGGTGGACTGGCCCTGATCGTGGTCGCCGGCATCGTGATCACGAACATGCGCGATCGGGTGATCGGCTGGCTGGTGAACATCTTCGCCCCGGGTGAGCTCGAGAACGACGCCGTCGACTACGGCGGAGCCGACCCGCTGAACTGGGTGGTCGAGAACAACCTGATCCTCATCGCGCTGCTGGGCGTGCTCGGACTGGTGGTCGTGCTCATCGCGATCTTCTGGCTGGTCTGGCGTTTCCAGCAGTTCCGCATCACCGGCGATCACGTCGAGGTGCGCAAGGGCATGATCTTCCGTTCGCACCGTCGGGCTCCACTCGACCGCGTGCAGGGCGTGAACCTCACCCGTCCCTTCCCCGCACGCATCATCGGCCTCGCGAAGCTCGAGGTCGTCGGCGCCGGAAACGACGCGAACGTCCCCCTGGAGTATCTGGCCACCTCACGCGCCGAGTCGGTCCGCGCCGACATCCTGCGCCTCGCCTCGGGTGCACGCGCTGCCCGCGAGCAGGCCCGCACCGGTGCTGCGCCGACACGAACCCGCGCCGAGTTCGTCGGATCGGTGAACGCCGGCGTCTCAGGGCTCATCGAGGGCGTCGACCTCGCCGACGTCGCGCCCGAGAGCGTCGTGAAGATCCCGACCGGACGCCTGATCGGCTCCCAGCTGATCCACGCGCTGCTCTGGCTTGTGTTCTTCGGCCTGATCTCCCTCGCCGTGATGATCACCGCTCTCATCGGGATGCGCGCCGACGGCGACGACAACGCCGAGATCAGGATCGCCATGCTCGGCATCGGCCTCGGCATGGGCGTGCCGATGATCGTCGCCGCAGTGGGCATCACCTGGGCGCAGATCTCGAAGTCGCTGCGCTACTCGATCGCTCCCACCCCTGACGGCGTGCGGATCACGTACGGACTGCTCACCACGGTGACCGAGACCATCCCACCAGGACGCATCTTCGGCGTGGAGGTCACCCAGTCGCTGCTGTGGCGGCCGTTCGGATGGTGGACGATCAAGATCAACCGCATGAGCGGCAAGAGCGCCGCACAGCAGCAGTCGGGCAACGCGCAGCAGTTCAACGTCGTGCTGCCGGTGGGCAAGCGCGCGGACGTGGAGCGCGTGCTGGCGCTCATCCTGCCGGATGCTCCCGCATCCGACATCCCGCTGGTGTGGGAGCACGGCATCCTGGGCCCCGTCGCCGGCGACCCGTACAAGACCATCCCCTCGCGCGCACGCTGGCGGCGTCCGCTGTCGTGGAAGCGGCACGGATACGCGCTGACGGAGTTCGGGGTGCTGCTCAGACGCGGCACCGTCTGGCGCAAGCTCGCCGTCTTCCCCCTGGCGAGGCTGCAGGGCGTCTCGATCTCACAGGGACCGATCGACCGGATGCAGCGCGTCTCGGGAGGTCAGGTGCACTCCATCACCGGACCCATCTCCGGCGGACTGTCCGGCCTGGAGCGCGACGACGCCATCGCGCTGCTCGACGGGGTGAGCCGGGCCGCCGCGCTCGCCGCTTCGCGCGATCAGACGCACCGCTGGGGCGCGTACGCCGCCGCGCCTCCCGCGAGGTGAACCGGTGAACCGCGACGGTCGGCTGGGCGTCGGCGTCATCGGCGCCGGAAGGGTGGGCCCCGTCATCGGCGCTGCGCTCGCCGGTGCAGGTCATGCGATCACCGGGATCACCTCGGGGTCGGACGACGACCGGGCGGCCGCCGTGCTTCCCGGCGCGCCCGTGCTGGACGCGCTCGAGGTGGTGCGCCGCAGCGAGCTGGTGGTGATCGCCGTGCCGCATGCGGAGCTGCCCGGACTGGTGTCGGGCATCGCCGAGCTCGGCGGGTGGCAGATGGGCCAGCTCGTGCTGCACACCGACCCGTCGTACGGCATCGAGGTGCTGCGGCCCGCCGCCGAGCGCGGCGCCATTCCGCTCGCGGTGCATCCGGCGATCGCCTTCACCGGCACGACGATCGACCTGCGACAGCTGCAGGTGGCGTTCGCCGCGGTCACCGCCCCGGCGGCCGTCCTGCCGATCGCGCAGGCGCTCGCCGTCGAGATGGGCTGCGAGCCGGTCGTCATCGCCGAGCAGGACCGCGCCGCCTATGCCGAGGCGATCGCGACGGCATCCGCCTTCTCCCGCTCCATCGTCGGCCAGGCGACCGCGCTGCTGCGCGGCGTCGGCGTCGAGAACCCCGGAGGCTACCTCTCGGCGCTGGTGTCGTCGACGGTCGAGCAGGCGCTGCGCGAGGCATCCGCCCCGCCTGAACCGCCCCCGAGCCTCTGAGTCGCGCGCGGGCCTGACGGCCGTTCTGGGCGACCGGAGCTAGATCGCAGATGCGCCACACGTGCCCTGACCGGAGTCAGCGCCCGCCCGAGAAGCCGCCACCTCCGCCGCCGCCGGAGAATCCGCCGCCGGCCGAACCGCCTGCGCCGGAGGATGAGCCGGACGACGGCGAACTGTAGGTGGCGGCCGACTGCGTGGAGGCGGAGAACGACGACATCCACAGGGCGAAGCCGGCGTTGCGCGTCGCATCCGTCCAGGCGGGCGTCGCGCCGGTGTCGGCGTAGGTCTGCTCGAGCACCCGCGCCCAGGACTTCTCCTCGCCGAGCAGCATCGCGTACGGCAGCAGGTGCTCGTAGAGCAGCACCGTGTCGACGCCGCCGTCGGCGCGGCGCTCGGCCCCTTGGTACGACTGCAGCATCCGGATGCGGTCGGCTTCGGCGACTCGGATGAACTCGCGCACGCCCATCAGGTACTCGTGCCACTGGGCGCCCTCACGGGTGAGTACGGCGTGCCGGCTGAACGCGATGATCGCAGTGACCCCGGTGAACACCGTCGTGACGATGGCCATGGCGACGGCGAGCGGAAGCGTGTCGCGGTCGAGCGAGATGCTCCAGATCAGGAACCCGACGGCGCAGGCCAGCACGGCGAGCGAGATCCCGCCGAGCACGGCGGCGACCGGACTGCGCTCGGCGGTGGTCCAGCCGCGCCGCTCGGCCTCCTTCACGCCTGCGGCGAGGAGCTTCGCCATGCGTCCGCTGAACTTCTCGCTGCCGGACGGGATGGCGCGCGCCGTCTTGTCACCAGGGAACAGCGCCTTCAGCATCCGGGTGTCGAGATCTGACTCCGCCGCGGTGCGATCGAGCAGGCGCAGCGACGGCCGGGGCTCGCCCTCGGCGGACGCGCCCTCTTCGATGCGCAGCGCACCACGCACGGCGAGGTGCACGATCTGCGCGGGCACGGGGTGATCGGCGCCCGGGATCAAGGGTGCGGCCGCCAGCGGCGGCAGGTCGGCGGGCACGTCGTACTGCGCGATGATCACGCCCGTCGCGGTGCGCCGCCGGCGCCGGAAGGCCGCGACGGCGCCGATCGCACCCGCCCCGACGGCGAGCGATCCTCCCGCGACGATCACGGGGCCGACGTCGGCGACGACGTTCGGCCTGCGCGATTCCGGCTGAACGACCGTCCCCGGTTCGAAGCCGATCGCGATCGTGACCCCGTCGCCCGCCGAGCGTTCCCCGGAGCTCACGGTGAACACCGCGCTGCCGTCGGCGTCCGTCGGCCCCTGCAGCGTGCACGTGCGCGTCGACCCCTGTGCGCCCTGATAGCAGGCCGCATCGCCGGTGAGCGCCTCGGCGAGTTCGGGGGAGAAGACGACGGCGGCACGGAACGAGCCGATCGCCTGGGTGCTGTCGAGCGGAAGCAGGTCCCAGTAGAACTCGTCGCGGCCGGTCTCGCTGCCGGCGACCATCACATCCGTCATCGTGTACTCGATGACGTACGTGGTGCGGCCGTGGACGTACGAGTCGTCTCCGGTGAGCACGTACAGCACGCCGTCGTCGGATTCCGTCTCGTACGGCACCGCACGTCCGTCGCCGTCGGTGACCGAGCGGATGCTCAGGTTCAGGCCGGCTCCCTGATACCGCTCCGGGTATCCGCGCACGATGCCCTTGTTCTGATCGCTGTCGGGGAAGTCGGCGACGAGGGTCTCCGTGACGTGGGCCAGTGCGCGACCCTGCGCGTCGAGCGAGATCTCGTAGCGCGAGGTCCACGACGCGTAGTCGAAGTCGTCGACATCGTCCTCGGCGACCGCGGCGGAGGCGGGCATCAGCGTGGCCGCGAGGATCGCGAACAGCAGCAGGGCGATGGCGAGCGGCCGGTGATGGGCGTCGATCCGGGCGGAGGTCTGGAGGGCGCGCATGCTGAGAGGCTACCCGCGTCCGCCTCTCACAGCGGTCGGCGACGGGCTCGCCGGTAGACTTGCAGCGACTTTCCGAGGAGCTGCACCCATGACTGACGCGCCTGCGCCGACCACCGCCCCTGCCGAGCTGGAAGACGACGTCTTCGAGCAGAAGGCGGTCCGTCTGGCGAAGCGCGAGAAGCTGATCGCCGGCCGGGCCGATGCCGGTGGCGGCGCGTTCCCCGTCGGCGTGCCCGTGACGCACGGCATCCCGGCGCTGCGCGAGAAGTTCGGCGACCTCGAGGCAGGCGCCGAGACCGGCGAGGTCGTGGGCGTCGCGGGGCGCGTCGTGTTCAGCCGCAACACCGGCAAGCTGTGCTTCGCCACGCTGCAGGCCGGCGACGGCTCGCGCATCCAGGCGATGGTGTCGCTGGCGAACGTCGGCGAGGACTCACTCGCGAGCTGGAAGGAACTCGTCGACCTCGGCGACCACGTGTTCGTGCACGGCGAGGTCATCTCGAGCCGCCGCGGTGAGCTGTCGATCATGGCCGACGACTGGGCGATCGCGTCGAAAGCGATCCTGCCGCTGCCGAACGTCTACGGCGAGCTGAGCGAGGAGACCCGCGTGCGCAGCCGGTTCCTCGACCTCATCGTGCGCGACCAGGCCCGCACCACCGTGCGCGCCCGGGCGGCGGTGAACGCGAGCCTGCGCTCCACCTTCACCGATCACGACTACCTCGAGGTCGAGACGCCGATGCTGCAGGTGCAGCACGGCGGAGCATCCGCCCGCCCCTTCGTCACGCATTCGAACGCGTTCGACACCGAGCTCTACCTGCGCATCGCACCGGAGCTGTACCTGAAGCGCGCCGTCGTCGGCGGCATCGAGCGGGTGTTCGAGATCAACCGCAACTTCCGCAACGAGGGCGCCGATTCCACGCACAGCCCCGAGTTCGCGATGCTCGAGGCGTATCAGGCCTACGGCGACTACAACCAGATGGCGCAGCTCACGCAGGAGCTGGTGCAGAACGCTGCGATCGCGGTCGCCGGCTCCACGACCGTGACCTGGGCTGACGGCACCGAGTACGACCTCGGCGGCGAATGGGACCGTGTCTCGATGTACGACTCGCTCTCCGAGGCGTCGGGCCGCACGGTGACCCCGGCGGACTCCGTGGAGGACCTCATCGCCTTCGCGGACGAGCACGGCGTCGAGATCCCGCCGCATCCCACCCACGGCAAGCTCGTCGAGGAGCTGTGGGAGCACTTCGTGAAGGTCGACCTGGTGCGGCCGACCTTCGTGATGGACTTCCCGGTCGACACGTCGCCGCTGGTGCGCGAGCACCGCTCGATCGCGGGCGTCGTGGAGAAGTGGGATCTGTACGTGCGTGGCTTCGAGCTGGCCACCGGCTACTCCGAGCTCGTCGACCCGGTCATCCAGCGGGAGCGCTTCGTCGAGCAGGCCAAGCTCGCCGCCCGCGGCGACGTCGAGGCGATGCCGATCGACGAGGAGTTCCTGCGCGCGCTCGAGCACGGCATGCCGCCGTCGGGGGGCATGGGCATGGGCATCGACCGTCTGCTGATGGCGGTCACCGGGCTTGGCATCCGCGAGACCATCCTCTTCCCGCTGGTCAAGTGAGCCTGCGGCGGCCATGATGCCGAACCTGGTCGATCTGGTGATCGCGGTGCTGCTGATCGCCGCGCTCGCGATCGGACTGAGCGTCGGGCTGTTCGCCGCGCTCGGGGCTCTGCTGGGCCTCGTCGCCGGCGGCCTCGCCGCCCCGTGGGTGCTGCCCTGGGTGGCGAAGGTGCTGCCCCAGAGCGAGTGGCACGGCCTCATCGTGATCGGAAGCGCGGTCGTGCTGCTGCTGCTCGGCGCGAGCATCGGCTCGGCCATCGGCGCGTTGCTGCGACGCGGCGCCGACCGGCTGCGGCTGCGCGTCGTCGAGCGTCTGCTGGGCGGGCTGACCACGCTGATCGCGGGGACGCTCGCGATCGCGATGACGGGAGCGGCGGTCGCCTCGGCGGGCATTCCGGTGGTGTCGAGCGCGGTGGCATCGTCGGTGGTGCTGCGCACGATCGACCGGTACACGCCGGCGCCTCTGGCCGACGCCGCCGCGCGCCTGCATGCCCTCGTGCTGGGGGAGTCGGTGCTGCCCACGATCGACGGGCTGCTCGGTCCGCAGGACCTCGGCGTCGCCCCCGATCCCGGTGACATCGACATCGCGTCTCCGCAGGTCGAGGCGGCCGCGGCGTCCGTCGCGCGCATCTCGGGGGTGGCGCATCAGTGCAGCACCATCCCGACCGGTTCGGGGTTCGTCATCGCCGAGGACCGCATCCTCACCAACGCGCACGTCGTCGCGGGCGTCGACGCACCCGTGGTGCAGCTGCCCGGAGAACCGGCGAGAGACGGGAAGGTGGTGTACTTCGACCCCGTCGACGACATCGCCGTCATCGCGGCGGACGTCGACGCCCGGCCGCTCGCGCTCGGAGAGGAGCTCGGCGCGGGCGACGGTGGTGCGGTGCTGGGCTACCCGTTCGGCGGGCCACTGCGCAGCATCCCGGCCGGCGTGGTCTCGGCGACGAACGCGCCCATCGACGACATCTACGGCGAGAGCGTCGCCGACCGCGGCGTGTACGTGCTGAGTTCGGACGTGAACCCCGGCAACTCCGGCGGGCCGCTGCTCGCACTGGACGGTGCCGTGGCCGGGATGGTGTTCGCGAAGGACGCGGCGAGGGAGGACGTCGGTTACGCCATGACGAACGCCGAGCTGCAGCCGGTGGTCGAGGGACTGGATGCCGCGCAGCAGAGCGTGCCGACCGGGGCGTGCATCGGCTGAGCGCACCGCGGCGACGCCTCACCCGCGTCGCAGCGCCCACTCCGGCAGCACGCCGGCAGAGAGCATCGTGCCGATCAGCGCGGCCATGCGATGCTCGGGGTCGATCTCGAGAGCCTGCTCGACGTAGGCGCCGGCGTGCGACGAGCGGCCCAGCGCCCAGGACAGCCATGCGGCGGCGGTCAACGCCCCGGGTTGCGCCAGCCGCGGCGCCCGGGCGGCGGCGAGGCGTACGACGTGCAGCGCGCACCCCAGCCGGTCGGGGTCGGGGCGTGCGCCGCGACCCAGAAACACCTCGCCGATCGCGTCGGGAATCACCCGCTGCGCGCCGGCGAAATCGAGCTGCGCGGACAGGGCACGGTCGCCGAAGGTGAGATCGGTGGCCCACTGCACCAGGATCGCGTCGCGGATGGCGGGGCGGTTCAGGCACCACAGCAGCGTCGCGCACGCGAACGGCGGCAGGTCGGCCGGCTGCTCGAGCAGGTCTTCCGCGAACGCCGGCACGTCGTCGAGCAGGACCGCCGCCGCAAGAGCCTGCGGGTTCTCACGCCCGACGAGCGGCGACCCGCGCAGCTCGCGATCAAGCACCTCGCCCAGATCACGCAGCGCCCGGCCGACGCGCTCGCGCTCGGCGAGGTCGGCGGCGGGAAGCGCGGCCCCGGCCAGTTGATCGCCGGACACGTCGCCGATGCCGGGCAGCTCGGGTGGCGCGAGAATCTCCCGCAGCGGCCGCAACGGCGATTCCTGCTCGAGGTAGTCGCCCCAGCCGCTCGGGGTGACGCACAGCGCCTCCACGATGTGCACCCCGGTGTCATGCACCGTGCCGAGCAGCGTGTCGATCAGCGGCACGTGCGGCAGCAGCAGTCCGTCGGGCACTCGCTGCGCCGCCTCGCCGGTGTAGACGACCACCGCCACAGCCTCCACGTCGGGCACTCGCAGCAGGATCCGCAACGCCCCATCGGCGAACTCCTCGGGATCGACCTTATCGTCGGGAAGATCCATGCGCATCGCACCGTGCGTTCTGCCGCCGTGGAACGGCAGCAGCACGATGCTCTCGCGCGGGGTGAAGCCGGCCAGGGCCGGCACGAGGCCGAGGAACTCGGCGGGATCGGTCGCTCTCATCACGGTGGTCATGCCAGGAGTGTGCCGAAAGGGAAGTCCGCCAGGGAGCCGGAAGAGCTCATTGTGGACGGATGCTTCACGGTCGCGATCTGTGCAGAGCGATCGGCGGCCGGCGACCCACCCGGGGCACAGGCACGCCGCGTAGCATGGAGCCGTGGACAACTTCTGGATCGCGGCACTGTGGTCGATTCTGCCGACCGTGACGGTGAGCATCGTCTTCGTGTTCGTGCTGCGCGGCATCCTGCGCTTCGACCGCACCGAGCGGAAGGTGCACGCGCAGATCGAGGCCGAGGAGCGCGCCGCGCGCGGCCTTCCGCCGAAGGCGTCCTGACCGCTCCCACCCCGCCTCCCGCCGAAGTCCGCGGCTCCGGCTACTCTGATGCGAGGCGCCGTTCGGCGCCGCGAAGAGGGGAGCGGCGGTGATCAACTTCCAGAACCCCGCATGGTGGATCGTCGCCGCATACGCGAT
Source organism: Microbacterium sp. NPDC058345 (assembly GCF_042723855.1). Classification (NCBI taxonomy): domain Bacteria; kingdom Bacillati; phylum Actinomycetota; class Actinomycetes; order Micrococcales; family Microbacteriaceae; genus Microbacterium; species Microbacterium sp. NPDC058345. The sequence goes on along the minus strand of NZ_JBHXIG010000001.1, from coordinate 657,020 downwards.
CATCGACATCACCGTCCGCATCGTCGCGATCATCACCATCCCCCGCAACCGCCGGCCGACCTCGGCGATGGCCTGGCTGCTCGCGATCTTCTTCATCCCGGTCGTGGGCGTTCTGCTGTTCCTGCTGATCGGCAATCCGCGCCTCCCGCGCGCGCGACGGCGCAAGCAGCAGCGCATCAACGAGTACATCGCCGACACCGGCAGCAACCTGCACTTCGGCACGCTGCGCCCCGATGCCCCGGATTGGTTCCCGCCACTCGTCACGATGAACCAGAGCATGGGCGCGCTTCCGCTGGCCGGCGACAACGGCGTGCACCTGATCAGCGACTATCAGCGGTCGATCGACGAGATGGCCGATGCCATCCGCGACGCGCGCGAATACGTGCACATCGAGTTCTACATCCTGCAGTCCGACGCCTCCACCGACGGCTTCTTCCGCGCCATGGAAGAGACCGCCGCCCGCGGCGTCCCGGTGCGCGTGCTGCTGGACTACTGGGCGAACCGCTGGAAGCCGAAGTACCGCGAGACGGTCCGCCGGCTCGACGCCATGGGCGCCGACTGGCACCTCATGCTGCCGGTGCAGCCGCTGCGCGGCCGCATCCAGCGCCCCGACCTCCGCAACCACCGCAAGCTGCTCGTCGTCGACGGTCGGGTGGGATTCCTCGGCTCGCAGAACGTCACCGACTCCACGTACAACCTGCCCAGGAACATCAAGCGCGGCCTGCATTGGGTCGACCTGATGGTGCGCGTGGACGGACCGGCGGTGGCCAGCATCAACGCGGTGTTCCTCAGCGATTACTACGCCGAGACCGACACCGTGCCGGAGGGCATCGACATCACGCGCGTCGAGCCGGGCAGCGGCGATCTGGACTGCCAGATCGTGCCCTCAGGGCCTGGATTCGAGGTCGAGAACAACCTGCGGCTGTTCCTCGCGCTGCTCTACGCCGCCAAGCGCAGGATCATGATCGTCAGCCCGTATTTCGTGCCCGATGAGGCGCTGCTGCTGGCCGTCACCGCCGCGGTCGACCGCGGCGTGCAGGTCGAGCTGTTCGTCTCGGAGGAGGGCGATCAGGCGATCGTCTACCACGCGCAGCGCAGCTACTACGAGGCTCTGCTGAAGGCCGGCATCCGCATCTGGATGTACCCCAAGCCGTACATCCTGCACACCAAGAGCCTGACGATCGACGACCAGATCGCCGTGATCGGGTCGAGCAACATGGACATGCGCTCGTTCGGTCTCAACATGGAGGTGTCGATGCTGGTGCGCGGCGAGGAGTTCATCGGGCAGGTGCGCGCCGTCGAAGACGAGTACCGTGCGCTCAGCCGCGAGCTGACGCTGGACGAGTGGATGCAGCAGCCGCTGCGTTCGACGGTGCTCGACAACCTCGCGCGGCTCACCTCGGCCCTGCAGTAGACCGGGCGGGGGTGCCTTTGAGACGATTCGTCGTCTCGTGACACCATCGGGGTATGCGCAGTCCTCGTCTCGTTCCGTCCCTGCTCGCGGTCGCCGCGGTCGTCGCACTCGCCGCGGGATGCTCCACGACCCCGCAGTCGCCGGCGCCCACCAGCACCGGCTCGAGCACGACGGATGCGACCGGGTCCACGGCGCCCGAGGACCGGGATGCCGACGACATCGAGGTCGCGTGGCTGGACGGCGGTCGCTCGATGGCGATCGTGACCTGGGGATCGTCGAGCAGAGCTTGCCAGCCGTCGGCGGGCGATGCGACCGCCGACGGGCAGGTCATCGCGGTCACCCTCGCGGATCCCTCCGACGAGGAGAGCGTCTGCACGGCGGATCTCGGACCGAGGGCCGCCCTCGTCAACGTGCCCGAGGGCATGGACGTCACCAGGGACGTGGAGGTGCGGGTGACCTACGGCGACATCTCGGACGACGCCGACCTCGACGGTCTCGCCGAGCCCGCGGCGCCCGGACTGTCGTTCGGCGAGGAACCGTCGGCCGGCTGGTTCGACGATCGCGGCATCGTGCTGCTGACCTACGGCTCGTCATCGTGCCAGCCCGTCGTGGAGGATGTCGAACAGACGGCTGACGGAGCGACGGTCACGTTCGCCGAGATCGACGGCGTGTGCACGATGGACATGGCCCCGCGTCTCACGGTGCTCACGCTGCCGCAGGAGCACGACGATGATGCGCCGTTCCGGCTGACGATGATCGACGGCGAGTTCGAGTCGACCGTCGACGTGATCGGCTGACCTTCCGCATCCGTCGTCCGCGTGACGCGGGCGGTGATCAGAATCGCGACGTGTCGTGCCCGGCGGGCAGCACGATGCTGAGACCGCCCTGCTGGATGCGGCACAGCATCCGCACCGCCGTGCCGAGCTCGTCGCCGTCGAGCTCGATCGACGTCGGCGCGACCATGGCCGCCTCGGCCACGCTGCCGCGCAGGAAGTGGATCGACCGGTCCTTGCCGCGGCGCTCGAGCACGCGACGGCCGGCACGGGTGCGGCGCAGCACCGAGTTGTCCCACCAGACCTTGCGCCAGATGCCCAGCCAGCCCAGCGGACCCGTCGGCTGGATGACGGCGACGTCCATCGCGCCGTCGTCCAGTGAGGCATCGGGCAGCAGCGCGATGCCGGCGGGCAGCGCACCGCAGTTCGCGAACAGCACGCTGTGCACCTTCGCCGAGTGCAGCCTGCCGTCGTCGAGCTGGTAGACGACGCGGAACGGCTTCGCGCCCGGCAGCGATCGGGCAGCGCCGTCGAGGTACGCCACCCAACCCAGCGAGCGTTTGAGATCGGGCCGGGTGTTCGCGATCATGTCGGCGTCCAGCCCCATGCCGGCGAGCACCACGAAACCGTGCTCGGTCTCGGTGCCATCCGGCCGGGTCAGTCGCACCCAGCCCATGTCGACTGGATGCGTGAAACCGCTGAAGACGGCATCGATCACCCGCTCGGGGTCGAGCAGCGGCAGGCCGAGATTGCGGGCGAACAGGTTGCCGGTGCCGCCGGGGATCACGGCGAACGGGATGCCGGTGCCGGCCATCGTCTCCGAGACGGCCCGGATCGTGCCGTCTCCACCGGCGGCGAGCACCGCGGAGGCCCCCGCATCGAGTGCGGCGCGGGCGATGCCCTGACCGGGATCCTCGATGCTCGTCTCGTAGAACGCCGGAGGGTCCCAGCCGTGCTTCTTCGATAGGGCGAGCAGCGCCGACCGCAGCCGGCGGCCGTCCACCTTCACGGGGTTGAACACGAGCGCCGCATGCCCGCGCTCCCGTTCCGATGCCGCCATGCCGCCACTCTACGACCGAAGCGGCCCTCCGCCGTTCAGCGGCCGCCGGACGAGCCGCGACGCGCGGCACCCCCACCCCTGTCACACTTTTCGTCATCTGACACGCAGATCGATGTGCCAGATGACGAAAAGTGTGACAGGGGCGCGCTGGATAGACTTGGGCGATGATCGATCTCACCCTCCTCCGCGACGAGCCCGAGCTCGTCCGACGCTCACAGATCGCGCGCGGGAACGCGCCCGAAACCGTCGATGCGGCCATCGAGGCGGACCGATCGCGTCGCACGGCGCTGAGCACCTTCGAAGAGCTGCGCGCCGAGCAGAACGCCTTCGGCAAGCAGGTCGCCAAGGCGCCGAAGGACGAGAAGGCAGCGCTGGTCGCGCAGGCGAAGGACCTCGCCGACCGGGTCAAGCAGGCGCAGCAGACGGCGAACGAGGCGGCGGATGCTGCCGCATCCGCTCTCGCCCTCATCGAGAACGTCGTCATCGAGGGCGTGCCCGCGGGCGGCGAGGAGGACTTCGTCGAGCTGCGCCGTGTCGGCGAGGTGCCCGCGTTCGGCTTCGAGCCGCGCGACCATCTCGAGCTGGGTGAGATGCTCGGCGCGATCGACATGGAGCGCGGCGCGAAGGTGTCGGGTGCGCGGTTCTACTTCCTGAAGGGCATCGGTGCGCGCCTCGAGATCGCGCTGATGAACCTCGCGCTCGACAAGGCGCTCGCGAACGGGTTCACGCCCATGATCGTGCCGACCCTGGTGCGGCCCGAGATCATGCAGGGCACCGGGTTCCTCGGCGAGCACGCCGACGAGGTCTACCACCTCGACAAGGAGGACCTGTACCTGGTCGGCACCAGTGAGGTGCCGCTGGCCGGCTACCACAAGGACGAGATCGTCGACCTCTCCGACGGTGCCCTGCGCTACGCCGGCTGGTCGACCTGCTACCGCAGCGAGGCGGGCTCGTACGGCAAGGACACCCGCGGCATCATCCGCGTGCACCAGTTCAACAAGCTCGAGATGTTCGTGTACACGACGCCTCAGGATGCCGAGGCCGAGCATCTGCGGCTCGTGGCGCTGCAGGAGGAGATGCTGACCTCCCTCAGGCTGGCGTACCGCGTCATCGACGTCGCGGCGGGCGATCTCGGCTCGAGCGCCGCCCGCAAGTACGACATCGAGGCGTGGGTGCCGACCCAGCAGGCGTTCCGTGAGCTCACCTCGACCTCGAACTGCACCAGCTATCAGGCGCGTCGCCTCGACGTGCGCCACCGTCCCGAAGAGGGCGGCAAGACCGAGCACGTCGCCACGCTGAACGGCACGCTGGCCACGACCCGGTGGATCGTCGCGCTGCTCGAGACGCACCAGCAGGAGGACGGCTCGGTGCGCGTGCCCGAGGTGCTGCAACCCTACCTGGGCGGACTCGAGGTGCTGACGCCTCTGACGGGCTCGGCGTCGGCGCAGGGCGCGAAGTGACGTCGCGCGGTCTGGTCGGCCTCGACATCGACGGAACCATCCTGCTGCAGGACGAGACGCTGAGTCCCGGTGTCGTCGAAGCCGTGGCGGAGGTGCGTGACGCTGGTTACGACGTGATGCTGGCGACCGGACGCAGCTGGTCGGGCACGCAGCGCTATGTCGAACTGCTCGAGCTCACCTCGGAGTACGTGGTCTGCTCGAACGGTGCGGTCACGATGCGTCGCGAGGGCGACGGCTGGGAGCGCTGGCACGTCGAGGTGTTCGACCCGAAACCCGTGCTGTCGCTGCTGCGCGACCGGCTGCCGGAGGCCCGGTACATGGTCGAGCTCGCCTCGGGGCAGCGACTGTACACCGCGCTGATGGACAATTGGACGCTCGGCGACGGCCGTGAGGTGAGCTTCGAGGAACTCGCGTCGAACCCGGTCTCTCGTGTGGTCGTCGTGTCACCGCAACATGACGAGGCCGACTTCCAGCGGCTCGTCGCCGAGGCGGGGCTGAACGAGGTCTCGTACGCGATCGGCTGGACGGCCTGGCTCGACATCGCCCCGCAGGGCGTCGACAAAGGCACCGCGCTGGCGCGCGTGAGCGAACTCCTCGGCACGGCATCCGACACGGTTCTCGTCGCCGGCGACGGCCGCAACGATGTGGGGATGTTCGCGTGGGCGCTCGCCGGGGGAGGCCGGGCCGTGGCCATGGGGCAGGCACCCGACGAGGTGCGGGATGCCGCGGGCGAGATGACAGGGCACGTCGACGAGGGCGGTCTGGCGACGGCGCTGCGCACGCTGCTCTGACCCGTCTCCCCGGCTGAGCGGGTGGGGAGCGCGCTGCGAGTCGCCCAGGTCTTCTCCAGGTGGGCACGCGAAAATGGGTGGTCGGCGTCTTCGGGTCCGCAGGGAACCGGATAGACTCGACGCCTGATCGTCCGGTGTGAACCGGGCGAGGAGGGTTGTCCGAGCGGCCGATGGAGCTGGTCTTGAAAACCAGTGGGCAGAGATGTCTCGTGGGTTCGAATCCCACACCCTCCGCAGAAATCCCGAAAGGTACCGAGTGAGCGAGTCGAGAAGGCGTCCCCTCGCGCGTCACGGTCAGCAGCATTCGCCGACCGCGGTCGGTCAGCTGCTCAAGCTCATCGGCGTGGCGCTGGCCGTCGTGCTGGTGAGCGGATTGGGCGTGGTCGGCTATGTCGTCTCGAGCTGGACGACGACGGTCACCGCGAACGCGGTCGAACTGGAGGGGCAGAAGGAGCTTCCGCCCGACATCGCGGCGTATGAGGGCGGCTTCGACATCCTGCTGACGGGAGTCGACACCTGCGAGGAGAAGTACGCGCACCTCTTCGGTGAGCGCTGCACCGGACGGGATTCCGGCGGCACCCTGAACGACGTCAACCTGCTGGTGCACGTGTCGTCGGAGCCGCGCCGGGTCACGGCGGTGAGCTTTCCGCGCGACCTGATGATCCCCATCCCGGAGTGCACCGACCAGGAGGGCAACACCAGTTCCGCGATGAGCAAGCAGCCCCTGAACGTCGCGTACGGTCACGGCGGTAACGGCGGCGGGCTGAACTGCGTGGCGAAGACGATCTCCGAGCTGACCGGCGAGGACGTCGAGTTCGCCGCGAAGGTCACCTTCGGCGGTGTGATCGAGATCACGGATGCCATCGGCGGGGTCGATGTGTGCCTGGCGAATCCCATCAAGGACCGGTACACCGGCCTGGACATGGCGGCCGGTGACCACACGATCCAGGGCATGCAGGCGCTGCAGTTCCTGCGCACCCGGCACGGCGTCGGCGACGGCAGCGACCTCGGCCGCATCGGCAACCAGCAGCAGTACATGTCGAGCCTGTCGCGCAAGCTGATCAGCGGCGAGGTGCTCGGCAACGTGCCGACGATGCTGAAGCTCGCCGACACCGGTCTGAACAACCTCGAGGCGTCGACCTCGCTGGCCGACCCGATGAAGATCGTGCAGATCGCGCTCGCCGTGAAGGACGTGGCGTTCGAGGACATCGTGTTCGTGCAGTACCCGACGGTCGAGGACCCGTACGACCCGAACAAGGTCGTGCCGAATCAGTCGGCCGCCACCGCCCTGTGGGACGCGATCTCGGCGAACAAGCAGTTGCAGATCACGCACGAGAACTCGAACAACGACGGTGTCGTCGTCAAGGACCCGGCACCGTCGACCGGCGAGACGGCGACGCCCGCGCCCACCGAGAGCGCGACCCCGTCCGACGTCGTCGAGCTGCCTTCGTCGATCAAGGGCACCTCGGCCGCGCAGCAGACCTGCTCGAACGGCAACGTGCGCCGCTGATCCGCTCGGTTCGCCTGGCCCGGCGCGAGCAGTTATGATTGCATGACGTGCTCGATTCCGATCGGGCACAAGGAGACGTCGCATAGTCAGGCCTAGTGCACCACCCTGCTAAGGTGGAGTCCTCGCAAGGGGACCGAGGGTTCAAATCCCTCCGTCTCCGCCAAAAGGTTCAGCCCCGGGACGAAGTCTCGGGGCTGAACCTTTTTCGGGGCGGGTGGCACTTTTCCACCCGGGCCCACGCCGCCCGGAGGCTCCGCGCGCCGCCTTTGCGCTCGACGTGAGCCGATGTTGATGACCTGCGGCGTGTGGAGTGGGCGGTGGGGACCAAATCCCTCCGTCTCCGCCAAATGTCGAAGCGCTCGGACAGAATCCGGGGGCTTCGACGTTTCCGGGAGGCGGGTGGCACTTTTCCAGCCCGGCCCACGCCGCCCGGAGGCTCCGCGCGCCGCCTTTGCGCTCGACGTGAGCCGATGTCGACGACCCGCGGCGTGTGGAGTGGGCGGTGGGGACCAAATTTCTCCGTCTCCGCGTCAGACGGTGCCGTGGAGGTCTCGTGCCCGCGCGGGCGAGACCTTCCCAGCGCCGGTGACGCGCGACAGGAACGCCTCCACGCCGTCGACGACGGCAGCGCCGCGCCACGAGGCGAACAGGTCGAACGCATGCTGCCCGCCGGGCAGTTCGGCGTAGACCACCGGGGCGTCTGACGCCGCACGAAGGTGCTCCACGAACGCGCGGGCGCCTTCGACGGGGACGTAGGTGTCGTGATCGCCGTGGGCGACGAACGTCGGCGGGGCGTCAGTCGCATCCAGTGCCAGCGGATCGGAGATCGGCCGCTCGTCCGCACCGCGGCCGTAGTAGCGACCCAGGTACCCGTACATGCAGACGGCCGCGTCCAGGTGCTGCCCCTGCTGCGGCTGCAGCGCGCAGTGCGCCGTCAGATGCGCGCCCGCCGAGCTGCCGGCCATGACCAGCGTTCCCGCGTCTCCGCCATGCTGTCGCGCATGCTGCTGCGCCCACGACAGCACGCTCCTCGCATCATCGAGATGATCGGCGAAGTCCGCCTCGGGCCGCAAACGGTAGTCGGCGCTGATGCACACCCACCCGCGCGCGGCGAGTCGATGCAGAAGCGCACGGCCCTCCCAGTGCTTGCTGCCGGAGGAGTACCCGCCGCCGTGTAGATAGACGAGCACCGGCCCTGCGGTCGTGTCATCCCGGCGATAGACGTCCAGTCGCTGCTTCGGATGCGGCCCGTACGGGATGTTCTTGATCCGCCGCACGGAGCGCGGACGGACGGGCAGTGGTGCGACGAGACTGAGCCATGCGCTGCGGAAGTCCGCCGTGGCCACAGCAATCCCCGACGCGTGCAACGCCTCCGAGACGACAGCTCGAGACCGCATCCCCCGCAGCGCGAGAACGATCAACCCGAGCGTTGACAGGCACGCCACAGCGATGCCGACCAACCCGCCCGGAGTGAGAAGGTCGTCTTCGACAAGCGCGAGGCCCGCGGTGCCGAGAAGGTAGAGAAGCGCCACCTGCGGCAGCTCATTGACGACCATGCCCAGGAAGAAGGCCGCGACGCCCACACCACGCGGCCGGCGCGGACTGATCAGGGCCGCCGCCGTGCAGACGGCGATCAGGACGTATCCGAATTGCACCAGAGCCTCCTTCGCTCTACATTTGCAGAGGAACTACTCTACAGATGTCGAGAACCAGCGCAAGGGGGACCAGTGGCTCACGAGAACCGCAGGGCACGTATCGCGGACGCGGTCATCGCGACGCTCGCTCGTGAGGGCAGTCGCGGTCTCACGCATCGCGCGGTGGATGCCGCAGCGCAACTTCCGTCCGGGTCGACGTCGTATTACCTCCGGAATCGGGCCGCCCTGCTCACCGCAGCGGTCCAGCGTCTCGTCGAGGCGGATGCCGCGAAGCTCGAGGCGATCGACCCGCGGCATCCGGTCGCCGCGATCACCGCCGTCATGGAGCAGGCTCTGACCGGCGAGGGACGACTGCGCACGGTGGCCCGCTACGAGCTCTCCCTTGAATCCGCGCGCCGCCCCGAACTGCGCGAGGCGCTGTCCGCCGGCACGTCGACGCTCGAGCGGCTCATCGTCGACCGGTTCGGAACGACGCTGCCGCTGGCGGAGGCCACGCAGCGGGCGCGGGACCTGCTCGCCGTCATCGACGGCGTGCTGTTCGCCGAGGTGACCGGTGCCAACCCGACGCCTCGCACGTCGGATGAGATCCGCGGAGTCGTGGAATGGGCGCTCGAACGGCTGGAGGCGGGTACTCGTTCCGCACACCGCTGACGATCGCGGCGCGCTGAGCGGATCCGTCAGCCGGCCTGCGCCTCGATCCACGCGGCCACCCGCGCGATCGTGCGCTCGAACCCGGGCTGGTCCGGCCGGTTGAGGTGCCCGTGCGTGGTGCCGGCCTCGATCGACAGATCGACGGGCACGCCGGCCGCCCTGAGCGTCACGGCGAACAGCTCGCCCGACACGCGCAGCTCGTCCACGTCGTCGTTGATCACGATCGTCGGCGGGAATCCCGCGACGTCCGCCGGCGTCGCGAGGCCAGGGATCGCCGTGAGGGAAGCATCCGGCGTCACCGGGCCGTCGAGGTAGGTCTCGTACATCGACAGCACGCGGGCGGGTGGGAAGCGATCGAACTCCGGATCGGCGTCGAGCGCCGCCCGCAGCGCCGCATCGGGAGCGGGCTGCACGGCGAGCAGCGTCGGGTAGGCGAGGAACACGCCGGCGGGATGCGCGTCGACGGATGCCGCCGGTGCGTGTCCGAGCATCCGCAGCACCGCGCTGGTGACGAGGTTGCCGCCGGCGCTCGCGCCGCCGATCACGAGGCGGGCTGGATCGATTCCGAGCCGTGGCGCCTGCGCGAGCGTCCACGACCACGCGGCGAGGATGTCGTCGGAGCCCGCCGGAAAGCGTCCGCTGCCGTCGCCGACGAGGCGATAGTCGACCGAGACGATGACCGCGCCTCGCGCCGCGAAGGCGCGGGCGACGGCATCCGCTTCGGGCATGTCGAGGTCGCCCTGCACGAAGCCACCGCCGTGCGCCCACACGAGACCGCAGCCGCGCAGCGAGCCGCCGGCGGCGGCGGGGTAGAGGCGGACGAGGCCGTCGAGTTCAGCGGTGGGATGCGGCATGCCATCGATCCTGGCGCATGACCGCATTCCTGCCGGTCATCGGGGGTCGTATCGGGTCGGCGCGTGGCCGGCAGTGACGAGCGCCCGCAGCTGTTCCAGCGACGTGTCGTCTCCGCGCAGGGCGCGAGCCTGCACGAGCACGTTGCCCAAGGCGGTCGCCTCGACCGGGCCCGCGAGCACGGGCAGGCCCGAGCGGTCGGCGGTGGCCTGGCAGAGCGGCCGGTTCAGGGAGCCGCCGCCGACGAGGTGGATGCTGTCGATCGACCGTCCGGCGAGGTCGCCCGCCGCGCGCACGGCCTCGGCGAAGGCGGCGGCGATCGATTCGACGATCGTGCGCACGAACGTGGCGCGGTCGCCGGGGACATCAGCATCCGAGGTGCGCAGCAGTGTCGCGATGCGCTGCGGCATGTCACCCGGCTCGCTCAGCGAGGGGTCGTTCGCGTCGAACAGGGGCAGTTCCGCGGTCACGGCCGACGCGTCGGCGAGCAGAGCGGGCAGGTCGATCGCCGCACCGTCCTGCGCCTCCCACGCGCGGATCGTCTCGCTGAGCAGCCACAGCCCGGTGACGTTGTGCAGGAAGCGGATGCGCCCGTCCACGCCGAGCTCATTGGTGAAGTTCGCTTCGCGGGCGGCATCCGAGAGCACGGGCGCGGCGAGCTCGAGCCCGACGAGCCCCCAGGTGCCGCAGGAGATGTAGGCGGCGTGCGGGGAGGCGAGGGGAGCGGCGACCACGGCGGATGCCGTGTCGTGCGAGCCCACGGCGATCACCGGCAGGTCCTTGCCGATGCGTTCGGCGAGATCGGCGCGCAGCCGGCCGATCGTGTCGCCGGCGCTCACCAGCTCGGGGAGCACCTCGGCGGGGATCCCGAGCCGCGTGACGAGGTCGAGGTCCCATTCGGACGTGCGCACGTCGAGCAGGCCGGTCGTCGAGGCGTTGGTGCGCTCGGCCACCTGACGGCCGGTGAGCAGGTACGCGACGAGGTCGGGGATCAGCAGCGCGGCATCCGCCTCGCCCAGCCGGTCATCGACGCCGTACTGGTACAGGGTGTTGAACGGCAGGAACTGCAGGCCGTTGCGCGGGTACAGTTCGGCGAACGGCACGCGGGCGTGCACCTTCTGCACGCCGCGCTCGGTGCGCCGATCGCGGTAGTGGAAGGGCTCCGCCAGCAGGTTCCCGTCGTGCAGCAGCCCGTAGTCGACGGCCCACGAGTCGATGCCGATGCTCTCGATCGCGGGCTCACGGCGCACGGCCTCGGCGAGCCCCGAGACGATGCTCTCGTACAGGGCGCCGAAGTCCCAGTGCAGGCCGTCTTCGCGTTCGACCGGACCGTTCGGGAAGCGGCAGACGAGCTCGAGGTCGACCGTGCGCGCGCCCACCCTGCCGATCATCACTCGGCCGCTGGTCGCACCGAGGTCGACAGCGGCGACGGCGCGGGTCGCGGTCGCCGGGATCATCGCAGGAATGCGGCGGCGACGCCGGAGTCGACCGGGATGTGCAGGCCGGTCGTACGCGACAGCTCGGGGCCGGTCAGCACGTACACGGCATCCGCCACGTTCTCGGGCACGACCTCGCGCTTGAGGATGGTGCGGTTCGCGTAGAACTGGCCGAGGTCCTCTTCGGCGACGCCGTAGGTCGCGGCGCGGTTCGCGCCCCAGCCGGAGGCGAAGATGCCCGAGCCGCGCACGACGCCGTCGGGGTTGATGCCGTTCACCCGGATGCCGTACTCGCCGAGCTCGACCGCGAGCAGCCGCACCTGGTGCGCCTGGTCGGCCTTCGTCGCCGAGTAGGCGATGTTGTTCGGGCCGGCGAAGACGGAGTTCTTCGACGAGATGTAGACGATGTCGCCGCCGAGCTTCTGATCGATGAGGACCTTCGCGGCCGCCTTGGAGACGAGGAACGAGCCCTTCGCCATGACGTCGTGCTGCAGGTCCCAGTCCTTCTCGGTGGTCTCGAGCAGCGGCTTCGACAGCGAAAGGCCGGCGTTGTTGACGACGAGGTCCACGCCGCCGAACGCGAGCACGGCCTCGTTCAGGGCCGCCTGCACGGCATCCCCGTCGGCGACGTTCGCCGCCACGCCGATGGCGACGTCCGTGTTGCCGAGCTCTGCGGCGGCGGCCTGTGCCTTGTCGAGGTCGAGGTCGGCGACGACGACGCAGGCGCCCTCGGCGGCGAGGCGGGTGGCGATGGCCTTGCCGATGCCGGATGCGGCGCCGGTGACGAACGCGATGCGGCCCTGGTGGGTCTTCGGTTTCGGCATCCGCTGCAGCTTGGCCTCTTCCAGCGCCCAGTACTCGATGCGGAACTTCTCGGCGTCGGAGATCGGCGAGTAGGTCGAGAGGGCTTCGGCGCCGCGCATGACGTTGATGGCGTTGACGTAGAACTCGCCGGCGACCCGGGCGGTCTGCTTGTTCGCGCCGTAGGAGAACATGCCGACACCGGGGACCAGCACGATGAGCGGGTCCGCGCCGCGGATCGCGGGGGAGGACGCCTCGGCGTGCGCGTCGTAGTACGCCTGGTAGTCGGCCCGGTACTGGGCGTGCAGCTCGTGCAGGCGGGCGATCTGCTCATCGACGGTCGCCGTGGCGGGCACGTCGAGGATGAGCGGCTTGACCTTGGTGCGCAGGAAGTGGTCGGGGCAGCTCGTGCCGAGGCCGGCGAGAGAGGGGGCCTTCTCGGACGCGAGGAAGTCGAGCACCACGTCGGCGTCGGTGAAGTGGCCGACCATCGGCTTGTCGGTCGAGGCGATGCCGCGGATCGTGCCCGCCAGTGCGGCTGCGCGCTCACGGCGCTCGGTCTCGGGCAGCGCCTCGAAACCGGGCCGGATGCCGCCGAAGGGCTCGGCCTTGCCGTGCTCGGCGATGTGGGCGGCCGCGGTGTCGATGATCCACAGCGAGTGGGACTCCGCCTCCTCCGAGGTGTCACCCCATGCGGTGATGCCGTGTCCGCCGAGGATGCACCCGATCGCCTGCGGGTTGGCCTTCTTGATCTCGGCGATGTCCAGGCCCAGCTGGAAGCCGGGGCGACGCCACGGCACCCAGACGACCTTGTCGCCGAAGATCTTCCGCGTGAGCTCGGGGCCGTCGGCAGCCGTGGCGATCGCGATGCCGCTGTCGGGGTGCAGGTGATCCACGTGCGCGGCATCCACCAGGCCGTGCATGGCGGTGTCGATCGAGGGAGCGGCTCCGCCCTTGCCGTGCAGGCAGTAGTCGAACGCCGCCACCATCTCATCCTCACGCTCGACGCCGGGATAGACGTCGACGAGCGCGCGCATGCGGTCGAGGCGCAGCACGGCCAGGCCCTGCTCGGTCAGCGTGCCCAGATCACCACCCGAGCCCTTCACCCACAGCAACTCGACCGGCTGCCCGGTGACCGGGTCGGTCTCGGTGCCCTTCGCCGAGGTGTTGCCACCCGCGTAATTCGTGTTCTTCGGATCGGCGCCCAGGCGGTTCGACCGCGCGATGAGAGCGGCTGCGGTGGGATTGGTCATGAGTCGGAGTCCTTCGCGGAGGTGAGGAGATGGATGTCAGACGCGCTCGGCCTCGACCGGCGTGCCGTAGCGCTCGTGCTCGATCTGCTCGAGAGTCTTGCCCTCGGTCTTCGGGGCCCAGATCGTGCCGATGAGCAGCGCGGCCACGAGCAGGCCGATGATCAGCAGGCCAAGCTGGCCGAGACCCCACGTGGTGAGGAGCACGGGGAAGACCAGGCTCAGCAGGCCCACCATGACGCGGGCGAGCATGAACAGCACTCCCTGGGCGCTCGCACGGTACCGCGTCGCGAACAGCTCTGCGGTCCACAGGCCGTAGAACGCCTGCGCGCCGATGCCGGCCGAGATGCCCCACGCGACGGCGAAGAACAGCAGCGAGAAGAGACCGGGAGGGGCGAAGACGAGAACGACCCAGGCGACGACGCCGAGCAGCGCACCGCCGAAGTACAGCCAGCGGCGGCTGACACGGTCGCCGTAGCGCATGAAGCCGAAGTAGGTGGCAGCGGCGGTGAGGGTCCACACCAGCACCTGCAGCAGGTTCTGCTGGGTGGCGTCGTGGAGTCCGGCCGCCTCGTACACGCGCGGCTGGAAGATCCCCGCCTGGCCGGCGACCGTGTTCCACAGGCCGTAGACGCCGAGCAGGAAGAGCAGGGCGCCGAGGTTCTTGCGGTCGGAGAGCAGGCCGCCGATTCCGGAGAAGATCGAGACCTTCTCGCCGCGCTCCTGGGACGACTCGCGCTGCTCCTTCCAGCGCTTCGACTCCGGCAGGCCACGACGCACCCACCACGTGACGGCGGCGATGACGAAGAGGTGGAAGAAGATGATGCGCGAGCCGACGATGCCGAGCGGCCCGAGCACGACGGCGAGCAGGAAGCCGATGGCGGGGCCGATCGACCAGGCGAGCTGTGCGGTGCCGACGTGGGCGGCACGGTGCTCGCTCGGTGCCTCCTCGGCGATGTAGGTCCAGGAAGCAGGCACACCGGCGCCAACGGCGATTCCCATGAGCACCACGCCGACGAGGAGCACGGCGAAGTTCGGCGAGAACGTCACCATCAGGGCGCCGATCATGAACACGATGAGGTCGTACGTGTAGATGAACTTCCGGCCGAGCCGGTCGCACAGCGGACCGCCGATCGCGGCGCCGATCGCCGCGCCGAAGGCATTGGCGCTCAGGGCGGCGACGAGGCCGACGGCTCCGTCATCGAATCCGAACTCGCCCTGCCACAGGGTGAGGCTGGTGGCCAGCGCGATGATCGCACCGGCCTCGATGTAGTTCGACATCGCCACCGCGATGGTGGCCTTCCACGCCGTGAGCGTGCGCTTCTGCTGCGTGTTCACACTCATGCGCCCCATCCCGCCTGCACGCCGCCCACGCGGTCGGCGGCGATCTTCTCCTGGTATCCGGATGCCGCGAAGGCGGCCATCGGGTCCGCGGGCAGCCCGCGGCTCTCGCGCCATTCCGCGAGCGCCGGACGGACGTCGGTGTAGAACGCGTCCATGAAGACGGCGTTCGCGGCGAGCACGTCGCCGGACTTCTGCGCCGCGGCCAGCGCATCGCGGTCGACGAGCAGGGCACGAGCGGTCATCTCCTGCACGTTCAGCACCGAGCGGATCTGACCGGGGATCTTCTCCTCGATGTTGTGGCACTGGTCGAGCATGAACGCCACGTCGGGGTTGTTCAGCCCGCCGCCGCGCACGACCTCGAACAGGATGCGGAACAGCTGGAACGGATCGGCGGCGCCGACGATCAGGTCGTCGTCGGCGTAGAAGCGCGAGTTGAAGTCGAACGAACCGAGCTTGCCGAGGCGCAGCAGCTGCATCACGATGAACTCGATGTTGGTGCCGGGGGCGTGGTGGCCGGTGTCGAGGCAGACCATCGCCTTGTCACCGAGCGCGCTCACCTGAGCGTAGGACGTACCCCAGTCGGGCACGTCGGTGTGGTAGAACGCGGGCTCGAAGAACTTGTACTCCAGCACCAGGCGCTGCTCGTCGCCGAGGCGAGCGTAGATCTTCTCCAGTGACTCCTGCAGGCGGTCCTGCCGGCCGCGCATGTCGGCCTGGCCCGGGTAGTTGGAGCCCTCGGCCAGCCAGATCTTCAGATCGCGGCTGCCGGTGGCGTTCATCACGTCGATGCAGGCGAAGTGATGGTCGATGGCCTTCTGGCGCACACTCGCGTCCTCGTGGGTGAGCGCGCCGAACTTGTAGTCCTCGTCCTGGAAGGTGTTCGAGTTGACGGTGCCCAGCTGCACGCCGAGATCCTCGGCATGGGTGCGCAGGTCGCCGAAGTCGCACATATCCCACGGGATGTGCAGCGCGACGCTCGGGGCGAGCGCGGTGTGCTTGTGCACCTGGGCGGCATCCGCGATCTTCTCGAACGGGTCGCGCGGCGTGCCCGGGGTGCCGAACACGCGGAATCGGGTGCCGGAGTTGCCGAACGCCCAGCTGGGCAGTTCGATCGACTGCTCTTCCAGAGCGGCGAGGTGTTCGGGGGAGAGGATGCTCATGAGGCGCTGCCTTCGTCGTCGTTGTCGGATGTCGTTGCGCCGCCGACCGCGGCGAGCTGATCTTCGAGGTGGAACACCTCGGTGAGCGGCGTGGCCGCCTGGTCGGGCCGACCCTCGAGGCCGACGAAGAAGCGGCCCATCTCGGCCTCCCACCGTGCCGCCACCTCGGACGTCGCGAGATACGCCTGCGCCGCCTCGTCATCGTCGGTCTCGTAGTAGCCGATGAGGACGCCGTTCTCGCCGACGAAGAGCGAATAGTCGCGCCGGCCTGCCGCGGCGATCTCGGCGAGCATCTCCGGCCAGACGGGGCTGTGGCGGGCCAGGTACTCGTCGAGGAGCTCGGGGCGCACGCGCAGCTGGAAGCAGTGCCGGGTCATGCGTTCACTTCTCTCCGTTGAATCGTTTCAGACCATACTACGACTCTGCTGATCGAAAACGCAACATCCTCGGCGCGGCCCCGCGCTCGAACGCGTGCGGGAGCATGCCCGTTACATCCGCCCGCGCTCGCAAAGATCCGAGGAATTCCTTGAAAGCGTTTTCTGGGGTGTGTTACATTCCCGGCCATGACACCAGTACCCGCAATGACGCGTCGAACGTTCGGTCAACTCGCTGGAATCACGGCGGCCACCGTGGCCACCGGCGCTTTCGCCAGCCCCGCATTCGCCGGCAGCCCACAGGATCCGCCCGTGCTCGAGGAGACCGGCACGGAGGTGGTCGTCGACAACGGCCTCGTCCGGATGGTCATCGACCGAGCCAATGGTCGGATGACTTCGCTCATTTATGACGGCGTCGAGATGGTCGGGCGTGGCAACTACGACATGAACGCCGGGCGCGAGGGAGGCGCCCTGCCGCTGCCGGGCGCCGAGAACGGCATCTTCGTGCGCCGCGAGCAGGACTTCGTCGACGTGGCTTTCCGGCACGCACCCTCCAGCGGAATGCCCTGCTACCTCGTGCGGCACCACATCATGCGTGCCGGCGAACCCGGCATCCACCTCGCCTACAGCTACGACCATCCGAAGGACTTCCACGGCTTCCGCATCGACCAGCACCGCTACGTCTTCTACATGGCGGGCGACACGTTCACGCACGCGTCGGTACCCGACGACGCGCACGCGACCCCGTGGCGCGAGGCCGCCGCGCAGATGCCGACGCCGGCCGAGATGAAGGCCGGCCGCACCGTCATGGACGCGA
This sequence comes from Microbacterium sp. NPDC058345, assembly GCF_042723855.1. Lineage (NCBI taxonomy): Bacteria > Bacillati > Actinomycetota > Actinomycetes > Micrococcales > Microbacteriaceae > Microbacterium > Microbacterium sp. NPDC058345. The sequence continues at coordinate 639,672 of NZ_JBHXIG010000001.1, read as the reverse complement.
CCACCGATCTCGAAGGCACCGGAACCGCGTACCCGCGCCGCTACTACACGAAGTACGACTGGGCCGTGTACATGAAGGATCATCACCTGCACGGTCTGTACGGCAGCGGATACGGCATCTGGGCCGCACTGCCGAGCCTCGAGGCCTTCTCGGGCGGCCCGGTGCGGCAGGACCTCGTGCTGCATCAGCGCGATGCCGGTCCGGTGCTCCTCGTCGAGCCGCACGCGACGCACTACGGCACGCGCCCGGTGCGTGTCGCGGCCGGGCAGGCATGGCAGAAGACCTACGGCCCGTACTTCGTGTACTTCAACAAGGGCACGGACGGCCGTGCACTGCGACGCGATGCCGACAAGCAGGCCCGCCCCGCAGCCCACGCCGACTTCTATGATCGGCTGGCGATCGAGGGGTGGACGCCGAAGCGCCAGCGTTCCCGGGTGCGCGGCAAGGTGCGCCTCCCCGGCGTCTCGCCGAAGGATCTCGTCGGGGCGGTCGTCGTGCTCTCCGACAACCGCACGCCCATGCAGGACACCGTGCTCGGGTACAACTACTGGAGCGAGGTCGAGAACGGCGGGCACTTCTCGATCGACGGCGTTCGTGCGGGAACCTACCGTCTGACGATCTACGGTGACGGCATCTGGGGCGAGCACGTCATCGACGACGTCGCCATCCAGGCGGGAAGCGACGTGCGTCTCGGCAAGATGATCTGGGAACCCGAGCGTCACGGAGAGACGATCTTCCAGATCGGCTCCCCGACGCGCGACTCCCGTGAGTTCCGCAACGGACGCGACTTCCGCCAGTACGGGCTGTTCCACACTTACCGGGATCAGTTCCCGGACGGCGTCACCTATGTCGTGGGCGAGAGCAGTGACGAAGACTGGAACTACCTGCACTACCAGCGTTCCTACGAGGTGTCGGCCCCCGAGGGCTCCGTCGTGCCGGAGGACGCCGAAGGGGTGCGCCTCTTCGACTTCGGCAGTTCGTCGAGTCCGGTCGCCGACGGTTACGAGCGCGTCGCCCGCGACACGCTCTACAGTGCCGGCGGCGGATTCGGTCTCGATCGAGCGACCGACTTCCGCGACCGCGGAGAGGACGGAGATCTACGGCGAGACTTCGTCGTGGGGGGATGCACGTTCTCGGTCGATCTGCCGGACGGCGAGTACGACGTCACGGTCATCTCGGGCGACGCGATCGCCGGCAACAAGACGACGATCACGATCGGCGAAGCGGAGCCCGTGAATCTGCAGTCCGGCACGGGGGAGTACGCGACCCATACGGCTCGCGTCGTCGTCTCGGGCGGCCGCCTCGACGTGGTCGCCTCGGGTGACGGCCGGATCAACGCGATCGAGATCGTGGCGACGGATGCCGCCGTGCCCGTCCTCGAGTCGTTGAGCGTCGACGGTGCCGAACTCGTGCCGGGCTTCAGCTCGTTCCGCTCGGACTTCGCCGTCGACTTCCCGCACGATCGCGACACCGTGCGGGTGCTCGCGACGGCGCGCGGCGGATCACGGGTCGAGATCGACGGCGTGTCGGTGTCCGCCGGCGGGCTCGACGTCGCGGTATCCGGCCCGCACACCGTGCTCGAGATCCGCGTCGTATCTCCGGAAGGCGATCAGTCGACGTACCGGCTGCATGTCACACGGCAGGAGAAGCCCTGGCGCATCCTGTTCGACGTCGACACGCCGGTCGCGGCCGGCGCGCAGGCGACGCTGTCGGTCTGGCTCGCCGCGTGGGCGATGGGATCGGCGCTGCCGGTGCCGCCCGAGCAGAGCAACCTCACCATCCGCGTCAACGGCGAGCCGTTCGTGTGGACCTTCGAGCCCGACGACGCGCGAGGGGCGACCTACCGCAGCGGCCGGGGCGGACGCACCTTCCATCGTGAGTTCACGTTCGATGCCGCGCTTCTGAAGCCCGAGGGGAATGTGATCACGTTGCAGATCAACGACGGCGCCGAGCACCTCTGGAACGAGGCGGCGTACGACGCGATCCGCCTCGAGATCGCGTCCTGACGCACGAAGAGAGCGAATCTTCGGGAACCGAGCCGGATGCCGGTCCCCGGAGGTTCGCTCTCTTCACGTCCGGGAGATCAATGCGGCAGTGAGTACACGTGTGCACCACTGCCCGAGAGGCCGTCCGGCAGAGACTCGGGTCGCTCCGCGATCACGACGAGCTCGTCGTCACTGACCCATCCGCGGGCCCAGGTGCCGTCGTGCGGGGCGATGGCTGCGGCCTCCTCCGCCGACAGCGGGCGACGCCGCACCGTGCGCGGCTTCAGCGCGGTGAGCCATCCGGCGATGCCTTCGAGCGTGCGCAACTGGACATCGGGGATCACCCCCGACGCCTCCGGGCCGATGTTCAGCAGCAGTCGTCCGCCGCGCGACACGACGTCCGCATAGATTTTCGCGAGGTCACGCGGCGAGAGCGTCAGCTCCTCGCTTTCGACGCGGTTGTGCCCGAAGGAGAACCCCAGGCCGCGGTTGTGCTCCCAGCCCGTTCCGTGCTCGTTGTGGACGTCATGCGCGTACTCGCTGGTGCGATAGTCCCAGACATCCGCACCCCACCGGTCGTTGACGATGCCGTCGGGCACCACGTCGCGGTAGTGCGCGATGAGAGCATCCAGGCTGCCGTCGTGCTTACCCGCATCCGGCCATTCGATGTCGTTCCAGATGACCGAGGGACGGTACCGATCGATCAGGTCCCGCACGTGCGCTGTGGCGTAGGCCGCATAGTCGTCGTCGACGGGCCGCAGGGTCTCGACGTCTTCGGGGGACTGGATCGGAGCGAAGTCGGTCCTGTGCCAGTCGAGCCCACCCGAGTAGTACACGCCGAACCGGATGCCTTCGGCGCGGACGGCGTCGGCGAGAGGTGCGAGGAGATCGCGCCGGGGGCCGCGCTCGACGGTGTTGAAGCCCTCGGTGCCGGGTGCCTGCCACAGGGTCACACCGTCGTGATGCTTGGTCACGGGCACGACGTAGTCGACGCCCATGGACCGGAACAGCGTCGCCCACGAGCGAGGGTCGTAGCGCTCGGCGGTCCACTGGTCGAGGAAGGCCTCGTAGGGTGCGCCGTCGTGGATCTCGTCGTGGTGCGCGCCCGCCGGCGAGTCCTCGATTCTGATCGTGTTGGCGTACCACTCGGCATACGCGTTGTGCCGGAACCAGATCTCCGGCGGGATCGCGCCCCAGGCCCCGGTCGGTTCGGCCCAGGCGGGCACGGAGTAGGGACCCCAGTGGATGAAGATGCCGAGCGTCGCATCCAGCGTCCAGTCGGGCAGAGGCCGCTCGCGGGGGTGGGTCATGGTCGTGTCTCTCTCGGTCGATCGACCGCAGCCGATGGTGGGAGGTGATCGCGATCGGGATGCTGCACACCTGTTGTGAAACGTCTCAATTCATAGTACCGTCTGGGAAGACGCTTTCCCAGAGGGTATGCGCAATCACGACACAGGACATCCGCGCACCGACGGGAGCGCGGATCTCCCAGAGAGGACAACGATGTTCAGAAAGAAGCGGATCACAGCAGCGGCCGCCGTCGCCGCGAGTGCGGCACTCCTGCTCGCCGGATGCGCAGGCGGTGGCGAGCCCGGCGCCGGGGCCACCTACGACCCCGACGAGAAGGTCACCCTGGACTTCTCGTTCTGGGGCAACGACGTGCGGGCCGACCTGTACAACCGCGCCATCGACGCGTTCAACGAGGAGTACCCGAACATCGAGGTGAACGTCTCGTTCCTGGACTTCCCCGCCTTCTGGGAGAAGCGTCAGACCGAGGCCGCCGGTGGCGGGCTGCCCGATGTGATGCAGTTCGACTACTCGTACCTGCGCCAGTACTCCGAGAACGGTCTGCTGCTGGACCTCAACCCGTACCTCGGCGGCGTCATCGACACCGACCCGCTGCCCGAGAGCGTGCTCAAGATCGGCGTCGTCGGCGATCAGACCACCGCCATCCCGACGTCGACCAACGCCTGGGGCCTGTTCCTCAACCCCGTGCTGCTCGAGAAGGCGAATGTCGAGGCGTATCCCGGCGCCGGCTCGTGGGAGGACTACGACGCATGGATGAGCGAGGTGACCTCCGCCGCGGCGGACAGCGGCATCGAGCTCTGGGGTGGAACCGACTACAACATGCGGATCCAGAACTTCGAGATCTACCAGCGCGCGAAGGGCGAGGACCTCTTCACCGCCGACGGTGAGCCGAACTTCACCGAGGACGACCTCCTCGAGTTCTGGCAGCTGGGCGCCGCCAACCGCGACGACAAGGTGGTCATCGACCAGCAGACGCTCGAAGAGATCTCCCCGCTGTCCGGCTTCGACGCCGGCTTGACCGCGAGCGAACTGACCTGGGACAACTTCGGTGCCGGCTACCTGGGCAACCTGGGTGAGGGGTACACCGAGCTCGATCTCATCGAGCCCCCCGTGACGAAGGAAGGCGCTCAGGACCTGTACCTCAAGCCCTCCATGCTGCACGCCGTGGCGGCCAACACCGACCACCCGGAGGCGGCGGTGACGCTGCTGAACTTCCTGGTGAACAGCGCCGAGGTCGGCGAGATCTTCGGCACCAACCGCGGCCTGCCCGCGTCGGAGACCCAGCTCGAAGGGGCGCAGCTCGACGCCATGGGCGAGCAGATCAAGGAGTACGAGGCCTCGATCGCGGATCGTCTTGGCGATGCACCGCCCGTCCCGATCGTGGGCTACGGCACTCTCGAGCAGAAGTTCCTCGAGCTCGGTCGCGAGATCGGATACGGCACCACCACCCCGGAGGCTGCGGTCGAGCAGTTCTTCACCGAGATGGACGTCGTCGTCAACAGCTGAACCATGAGGGGGGTGGAAGCCGCGCCAGCGGCTTCCACCCCCTTTGCGTGTCTGCGGTCGACCGCGCCCCGGACGTCTTCCGCAGAGACGATCCCGCCGGTCAGCGGCCCGTGTCGACCGGCATCCACTCGCCCCGCTCTCGCAGAGAGACGCGGTCCAGGGCCAGGAGCGCGGCGGCGGTGCCGCGGCGTCGCGCCTCAGCGGCGGGCGGCAGCCACACCGTCGACTCGCCGGACAGGGCCAGCAGATGCAGCGTCACCGTGGAGTCGTGCTGGACGCCGACGTCGCGCAGCGAGACCGACCAGCGCGTGCCGTCCCAGAACCGGTCGTCGACCGTCTCTCCGTCGACCCGCAGCTGCGCCACGTCACCGGCCCAGTCGATGTCGAGCAGCGCGTCGCCCGACCAGGCCGGCATCTCGAGCGCGTACACGGCCGCGAGCGCGTCGAACGCCGCGTGTGAGGGTGCGCGGTGCCGCGCACCGCCGAACCCGTAGTCCGCAGGCACCTCGCGCTCGGCGCGGAGCAGGCGCGCCGCCACCTCGACCGGCTGCCCCGGGAAGGAGACCGGCAGATCGATCCACCCGCGGGCTGCCGTGTCGAAGCGACGCGCGAACGTGGCATCCCTCGCCTCGACCTGATCGCCGTCCCACCGCAGCTGGCCATCACTCAGCACAGCTCGTCCCCTCGCACCCACGCTTCACGAGCGTCGTCGAGAACGAGCAGCGACAGTCCGGCGACCTCGTGCAGGCCGGCCTCGACGACGCGGGGGGCTTCGTCGCCCACCGCGACCTCGACCGGGATGCCGGAATCCGCGCACAGCACGAGCAGCTCATCCCGCAGCAGCGTGAGCGCCGACGCCGTCGCCCACCGCAGTCGCGTCCCGCCCACCCGCAGGCCGATCGGCCAACGGGCCAGAGTGCCCGCCGGGATGTCGATGGGCGTGCTGGGCAGCACCAGCGTCTCGTCGTCGAGCTGCACCCGCAGCTGCACCTCGGTCACCGATTTCACGGGGAGATGCGGCTGGTGATGGGTGATGATGCAGAAGCCCTCGACGCCGTCGGAGCGCAGAGCCCACCGCAGGGTCTGCGTGTCGTCGAGCCCGGTGGCCCGCACGTCCGGAAGGCTCGAGGTGCCCAGACGACCGCCGAACGCCGCCAGGAACGCGTGCTGGGCGCGCAGCAGCCCGGCCGACTCGTGCAGGTCACCGGATTGGCCGATCGGCGCGTGGAAGTCGTAGCTCCACTCCGTCATGTCGTTCGGGTAGCCGGTCGCCTGCGTCTCGTGCATCCCCGCTGCCGGATTCCGGCCGCCGACGTACATGTAGTACCCCTGCCAGGCCGAGCCGTTGCCGATCTTCATCTGCGCGAGGGCGGCGACGTCGTGGCCGCTGAGCACGGGGCGCCGGTGGTAGGCGGTCGCCATGCCGCCGCCGAGTTCGCACGTCGCCGGCGGGAAGCCGCCGAGGAGGGCGGGATCAGGCCTCGCAGGTGCCGAGTCGGCGGCGGCGAACCCCTGCGATGCCCGCACGTCCGCACCGACACCCGGGTCGTCCCAGGTGTGCGACGGGAAGTAGTGCGCGCGGAACGACGGATCCCAGCCGTCTCCGGGGTCGGCCCAGAAGCCGTCGCCGTAGCCGCCGAACAACGGCATGACCTCGCCGGGCGGGAGCTGCGCGCCGCCCCACGCGGTCGCTGTCCACAGCGGCGCCGCCATCCCGGCCTCCCTGGGCCATCCGCTTCAGCGTGAGGAGGTGGCCAGGGCGGTCGTAGAGCTCGTTCTCGAGCTGGATCGCGATGACGGGTCCACCCGGCTGCGCCCGCCCGTCGAGATTCCCGGCGAGCTGGGCGAACCACGCCCGCACGAGTTCCAGGTAGCGCGGATCGTCGCTGCGGTGCGCGACGTCGGCATCCGCCACCCAGTCGGGGAAGCCGCCGTTGCGCGCCTCGCCGTGCGCCCACGGCCCGATGCGCAGCACGACCTCGAGTCCGGCGGCGGCGCACTCGTCGATGAACGCGGCGACGTCGCGGGCGCCGTCGAAGTGCGCCACCCCGCGCTCGGGGGAGTGGTGCAGCCAGAGAACGTAGGCGGAGGCGACGGTCACACCGTTCGCGCGCATCTGGCGCAGCCGCTCGCCCCAGCGCTCCCGGGGCAGGCGGCTGTAGTGGATCTCGCCGGACACCGGAACGATCGGCACGCCGTGCCGCAGCACAGCGCGGTCGGTCATGGTGATGCCCCGCGCGGCTTCCGCGGGCTCCGGCAGCGCGCTGGGGGATGCCGGCGCCGGCCACCCGCGATGCCGGACGTGGTGGATCATCGCCCGGACACCACCGCGTTGTCGAGCTCATCGGCGTCGACGCCCGCGCGCAGGGCGCGGTTCGTCAACAGCACCCAGCACAGGCCGGCGCTCGGATGCACCCAGAACTCCGTGCCGGCCCAGCCGCCGTGCCCGTAGGTGTCGGGATCGATCAGCCCGGGCGCGCGTGTGCGCAGATTGAAGGTGAAACCCCAGTCCTGACCGTGCTGCGCCGGGTAGGGCTCGAGCCGGGGGATGTCGCCCGTGAGCGGGCGCCGCATCATCTGCAGCGTCGCCGGCGCGAGGATGCCGTCTGTCGCGCCGGCATGGATGCGCAGCAGTTCGGCGCCGATGCGCAGCAGATCCTCGGCGCGGCCGAGCAGCCCGGCGCCGGGGGTTCGCGTGGCCCGGAAGCGCTCCATGTCGAGCCCGGCCTCCGCGGCGTCGACGACCTCGACCGATCCGGTGTGGTCGAGGGTGAGCCCGTCGGCTCCGGTCGCCGACGCCCACGCCTGCGTGTCGGCGTCCCACGGCACGCCCGTCGCGTGCTCGGTGAGCGCGGCGATGCCCTCGAAGGCGAGGGTCGAGTACCGGGATGCGGTGCCCGCGGCGAAGTCGCGGCCTCGGGTGAGCAGCTCGATGCGCAGCGGGGTGGCCGTGTCGAGCGGCGGCTCGCTGATGCCCGAGGTGTGGCTCACGAGGTGACGCAGCCGCACGACGTCATCCCGGTCTGCGCCGAACGCGGGCAGGGCGGTCGTCAGCGGCGTCTCCGGAGTGAGCAGTCCCCGCTCGACCGCGCGAGCGGATGTGATGCCCATGAGCACCTTGGTGATCGAGAACAGCGGATAGGTCGCATCCGTGCTCGCACCGAACCCGTCCAGCGCGACGATGCCGTCGGCGGTCGCGACTCCGAGCACGGCCGTCGGCAGGTGCCCGGCATCCACATGGCGACGTGCCCAGTCGAACGCTGCGGTGTACCCGGCCATCACTCTACCTCGTGGCCGAGGTCCGGTCGTGCGAGGAAGCGCGCCGTGGCGTCCGTCGTCGCTTCGAGTTCGACGATGACGACCTGATTGCCTCCCGCGCGCGTCGCCGGCGCAGGCACGTACAGCGTGCGCTGCGGGCCGCGCCGCCAGTAGCGGCCGAGGAATAAGCCGTTGACCCAGGCGTACCCCTTGCCCCAGCCGGCGGTGTCGAGGAACAGGTCGGCGGGCTCGTCGAGATCGAAGGTGGCACGCAGGCCGATGGGGCCGATCGCCCGACCGTCCTCGATGGCGGCGCCGGCCGCGGCATCCGAGACCGCGGTGCCGAGCGCGGCGACGTCGAACGTGCGCACTCGCCAGGGGCCTTCGAGCGCTCGTCCGCTGAGCAGCGGGGCGCCGATGAGGCCCTTCGCCTCGCCGATCTTCTGGTCGTAGTTGACCCGGCCGGTCTCCTCGATCAGCAGCCGCAGCCTTTCGCCGCGTGGCACCGGCAGCGAGAGGTCGCCGATGGTGCGCTGCAGCCGGCCAGCGGGCGCGCCGTCGCGTTCCACCCAGGCGTAGTCGCGCACCTCGGCTTCCAGCACGCCGGATGCTGCGGCATCCGTCGAGTACTCCACCAGCACCACGTCGGAGCCGAGCTCATCCATGGTCGGTGGCGTCGCGAACTCGCCGTGGTCGGTGACGACCAGCTCGAGCGGATCGGCGACGGCCTCGAAGACGGCTGTCGGGGTCGGTGCGTCCGTCGGTGCGATCGCCGGCATCTCGGGCACGGGTGCGTGCCTGGCGATGACCTCGCGGAAGGCATGGAACTTCTCGGTGAGCTCGCCCGACTCGCTGATCGGGGCGTCGTAGTCGTAACTGGTCACCATCGGCAGGTAGCGGCCGGAGTCGTTCGCGCCCGCCGTCAGGCCGAAGTTCGTGCCGCCGTGCACCATGTAGATGTTCACGGATGCGCCCGCCGCGAGCAGCCGGTCCAGATCGGCCGCGCTGTCGGCGAACGTCGTCGTGTGGTGCTTCTCGCCCCAGTGGTCGAACCAGCCGCACCAGAATTCCATGCACATCAGCGGGCCGGTCGGCTGGAACTCCCGCAGGGTGGCCAGCCGCTCGTCGATGCGGCCGCCGAACGAGCCGGTCGTGTGCAGCGCGGGGTGCGCGCCGTTCTCGAGCATCGTGGGGATCGGCTGGTCGACCTGCGTGAGCGGGACGGTGATGCCGTTCTCGCGGGTGACGCGCACGAGCGCTTCGAGATAGTCCTTGTCGGCGCCGTACGCCCCGTACTCGTTCTCGATCTGCACGAGGATGACGCTGCCGCCGCGGTCGATCTGACGCGGTGCGACGATGGCGTTGACCTTCTCGAGGTAGCCGGTCACCTCGGCGAGATACGCGGGGTCGCTGCTGCGCAGCGTCATGCGCTTGTCGGCCGTCAGCCAGGTGGGCAGGCCGCCGTTGTGCCACTCCGCGCAGATGTACGGCCCTGGGCGCACGATGGCGTGCATGCCTTCCTCGGCGATGATGTCGAGGAAGCGGCCGAGGTCGACGTCGCCGTCCGCGCGCCACCCGCCCTTCACCGGTTCGTGAGCGTTCCACGCCACGTACGTCTCGATGGCGTTCAGACCCATCAGGCGCGCCTTGCGGATGCGGTCGCGCCACTGATCGGGATGGACACGGGGGTAGTGCATGGCGCCGGAGATGATGCGATGCGGTGCGCCGTCGAGCAGGAAGTCGGTCTCACCGATGGCGAAGCGGGAAGTCATGCGCCCAGCCTACCGGAAAGCGCTTTCTCCGCGACGGAGCGTGCGGCACCACCACGCGGAGAAGGTGACGTCAGACGAAGCGGATGCCGAGCCCGAGGTGCGGCGCCTCGGTCAGCCGGCCGTCGCGGACGATGACGGGTGACGGCACGGTCAGCGCACCGAGCTCCGCGAAACCGGCGTCCTCGACGACCTCCGCCCACGGCTCGGCGATCCCGTCGGGCAGCGTCAGGGCGAGCTGCCCTGACAGCTCCGGCAGCAGGTGCGGATGCAGGGCGACGCCGTGCTGCTCCGCCCGCTCGGCGATGCGCAGCAGTGGCGTGATGCCGCCCACTCGGACGACGTTCGGCTGCACGATCTGCGCCGCCTCCGCGCGCAGGTACTCCTCGAAGCGATGCCGCGTGTGCAGGTTCTCACCGAGCGCGATGGGCACACCGCTGGACGCCTGCAGGCGACGCGCCAGCTCCGTGTGGCCGGCGAGGTCCTCGGCGCGCAGCGGCTCCTCGATCCAGGCGAGGTCGTATGCGGCGAGGGCGTCGATCGACCGGGTCGCCCGATCGAGATCCCAGCGCTGGTTGGCGTCGACCATCAGCTCACGATCCGGTCCGAGCACCTCACGCACCGCGGCGACGCGATCGAGGTCCTCCGCCAGCGAGGGCCTGCCCACCTTGATCTTCACCGCCGGGAAGCCCGCAGCCACCCAGCGCTGCACCTGCGCGACCAGTTCGTCGAGCGGATAGTGCAGGTTCACGCCCGACCCGTACGCGCGCACGGATTCTCGGCGCCGCCCGAGCAGGGCGGACAGCGAGGAGGATGCCGCGCGGGCCTGCGCATCCCAGAGGGCCAGGTCGAGCCCGGCCAGGGCGATGGTCGTGACGCCCCCGCCGCCGGCCTCGTGCAGATGCTCCCAGAGCGCCTGCCACTCCTCGCCCGGCACCGCCGAGCGGCCGACCGCAGCCGCGGCGATGTCGTGCTGGAGGAGCGCATGCACGGCCTCGGCGCCGATCTGCGGCGTCCATGAGAAGCCCCAGCCCTCCGCGCCGTCGGAGCGCACGACATGCGTCGCGATCACTCCGACCGAGGTGACGTCGGCGGCCCACGGGCGCGTCAACGGCACCCGCAGCAGCCGGGCGTCCAGCCGGTCGATCGTCATCACAGCAGCGCACGCCCTGCGTCGAGGATCTCCGCGAGGCGCTGCTCCTGGGCGGCGGTCGGGTCGACGAGCGGGGCGCGCACCGACCCGACCGGCAGCCCCTGCAGCCGCAGGCCCGCCTTGATCAGCGAGACGCCGAACCCCGGGGTCTCGTCGCGCAGCGCGACCAGGGGTCGGTAGAAGCCGTCCAGCAGCTCGAGACGGCGCCCCTCGTCTCCGTCGACGTACGCGCGGTGGTAGGCGCTCGCCACGTCGGGGATCATCGCGAACGCCGCCGAGGAGTAGAGCGGAATGCCGATGCCCCGGTACGCGGCCTGGGTGAGCTCGGCGGTGAGCAGGCCGTTGAAGAACGCGAAATCGTCACGCCCCTCCTCGGCGACAGCGCGCACGATCAGCTGCGCGGCACCGACGTCTCCGGTGCCGTCCTTGAAGCCGATCACCTGCGGATTCTGCGCCAGGCGGCGCATGGTCTGCACGGTGTACTGCGCGCTGCCCCGGTGATAGACGATGACGGGCAGACCGGATGCTGCGGCGATCTGCTCGACGTAGGCGATGAGACCGTCCTGCGTGCCGCCGACCAGGTACGGGGGCAGCACGAGCAGGCCGTCGGCCCCGGCGTCCGCGGCGCCCTTCGCGACCTCGATCGCGTGTCCGAGTGCGCCACCCGTCCCGGCGATCACCGGCACGCGCCCGTCGACCGCGGCGGTGGCGCTGCGGACGACGGAGGCCGCTTCCCGCGCCGACAGAGCGTGGAACTCGCCCGTGCCGCAGGCGGGGAACACGCCACCGGCGCCCGCCTCGACTCCGTGGGCGACGTGCTGCGCGAGCATGTCGTGATCGATGGTGCCGGCGGCGGAGTAGGGGGTCACAGGGAAGAAGAGGATGCCGTCGAAGTTCATGCCGGAGCTCCCGGAGTCTGGGGGTGCGGGTCAGGTGCGAGCGCGGTGCGCCACGAGTGCACAGGGCGCCAGCCGAGGAGGCGGTGCGCCTTGGCGTTCGAGAAGGCCGGCGAGGTGCCGGTGAGCACCGCGGCGAGCTCGTCGCTTCCGGGCAGGAAGCGGGGGATGAGCTCCGCCAGCGGCTCGCGAGCCAGTGCGTCGTCGGCGCCGACGAAGAACGTCTCGCCGTCGGGGATGTCGGGCATCGCCCGCAGCAGCGTGTCGGCGAAGCCGGCGACGTCGCGGGCGTCGACGTAGTTGAACAGCGCCGGGGCCGAGAGTGCCGGATCGTCGAGACGCTCCCGCACGGTGTGGCCCTGCTGGGTGGGGGCGCCGCTCCACTCCTCGGGGGCGATCACATAGCAGGGGCGGAAGAGTGCGAAACGGGTGTCGCCACCCTGACGCCGCAGCATCGCGACCGTCTGCTCGACGAGCAGTTTCGACAGCGCATACGCGTGGGACGGTCTCGGAGCGGTCTGCTCGTCGAGGGGGAACCGGTCGGGCAGCCAGCCCGGTGAGCCGTAGCCGAGCACGGTCGGACTGGAGGCGGCGACGACGCGTCCCACGCCGGCGCGCACGGCGCCGCCGAGCACGCTCATGGCGAGCGCGGCGTTGGTGCGCAGGATGACGTCCTCCGGAGCGCTGAACGGCACGGCGATGGCGGCGAGATGGATGACCGCGTCGGCCTTGGCGTCGCCGAGCGCGCGTGCCGTGGCATCCGCATCCGTCAGGTCGATCACCCGCTGCTCCGCGTCGGTGAGCTGCACCGAGTCGGATGCCGCACGGTCGAAGGAGACGACGTCGTGCCCGCGGTCGGCGAGGCCCGCGACCAGGCTGCGTCCCAGGCGACCGGCGCCGCCGGTGACGACGACGCGGCTCATCTCGCGGCCGGCTCCTGAAGCAGGCGGATGCCGAGGTCGGCGACCCGCACGGGCAGGCCGGTCTCGAGGGAGCGGTTGCCGGCGATGCCGACCGCGATCGAGCGGATGCCGTCGGTCCAGTCCGCCGGGCGCGACAGCGGGTCTTCGCTCGGCCCGATGAAGACGTCGTTCAACAGCAGGGCGTCGCCGCCGCCGTGACCGCCGGTGCCGGTCACGATGGGAACCTCGTATGCCTCGCCCCAGTGCTTCTGCACGATGAGACGCTCGCCCTCGGGGCGCAGGTTCGCGACGCGCTCGGCGCCGGTGAGGCTCGGGTCGATGGCCGGGTGCAGGCCCTCGCCCGCGAGCACGGCACCGCGTTCGACGACCTCCAGCTCGGCGCGGCCGAGGGTGCCGTTCACGGCGACGCGGTAGCCCTCCCACGGAGCGTGCGCATTGAGGGAGTACGACAGCGTCGCCCCGGAGTCGTAGTCGACGATCAGGGCGAGGTTGTCCTCGATGGTGATGCCCTCGCTGAACACGTCGCGGTCGCGCAGATAGCCGTCGTGCTGCTCGGCATCGAGGTAGAGCTCGGCGAGGCGCGAGTCGGTGCGCAGGTCCAGCTCGAACAGGTCGCCGCCGTCGTGCGTGCCGCGCGCGGGCCGCTCGCCCAGGCCGCGTGCCCTCGCGTTCTCGGCACCGTAGAAGCGCAGGCCGCCGGACGCGAAGACACGGTGCGGCTGTGAGCGCAGCCACCAGTTCACGAGGTCGAAGTGATGGCTCGACTTGTGCACGAGCAGCCCGCCGGAGTTCTTCTTCTCGCGGTGCCAGCGGCGGAAGTAGTCGGCGCCGTGGTTGGTGTCGAGCATCCACGAGAAGTCGATCGAGGTGATCTCGCCGATCTCGCCGTCCTGCAGCACCTGCCGCAGCGTGCTGTTGCGCGGGGAGTAGCGGTAGTTGAAGGTGAGCACCACCTGCCGGCCGGTGCGGGCGACCGCCTCTTCGATGCGTGCGGCGCTGGAGGCGTCGATCGTCAGCGGCTTCTCGACGACGACGTCGGCGCCGGCGTCGAGCGAGCGCACGATCAGCTCGGCGTGCAGGTCGTCGCGGGCGCAGATGATGACGCGGTCGACCTTCTCCTCGCGGATCAGCGTCTCGAGCTCGTCGGGTCCGCCGATGCGCGGCGCCGCGTCCCCGGCGGCGACGACGGTGCGTGCGTGGTGCCGGGCGCGCACGGGATTCGGCTCGCAGATCGCGACCAGTTCGGCTCGCTCGCGGTGGGCGCCGACGATCGCTTCGACGTACATCTGCGCGCGGTGACCGGCGCCGGCGAGGGCGTAACGAAGGCGGGACATCCGTGACTCCAGATCTCGGGAAACGTTTTCTCAGCCTATCACGCAGTCGTCTTCGCGGGTCGGGCGTGCCTTAGCCCGGTGCCGGGCCGGTGCTTCCGCGCACCACCACCGCCGGGATGAGAGTCTCGGTCGCGACCGGTTCCGCGCCGGAGAGCAGTGCGTGCATGGCCGTCCATGCGCTGCGGCCGAGGTCGGCCGCAGGCACCGCGGCCGTCGTCAGCGGCGGGCTCGTGTAGGCGGCGAACGGAATGTCGTCGAACCCGACGATGGACAGCTGCTCCGGCACCCGGATGCCGCGGGCGGCGACGGCCGACAGGAGTCCCATGGCGACGAGGTCGTTGAAGGCGAGCACCGCGGTGGCCGCGCTGTCGATGACCGCGGGGGCGACGGCGGCTCCGCTGTCGAAGTCGACGCCGGCGGGGATCTCGATGATCTGCAGCCCGGCATCCGCGTCGAGCGCTGCGTCGATGGCCCGCCGGCGCGCCTCGCCGGAGGCGCTGAGGACGGTGCCGGAGAGAAAAGCCAGCCGATGGTGCCCCAGACCCCGAAGGTGGTCGATGAGACCGGTGATGGCCATGCCGTAGTCGGCCGCCACGGCGGGGGCGTGCCGCTGCGGCCCGCGGTTGATGACCACCGCGGGTGCGATCGCGGGCAGCAGCGCGGTGAGGTCGTCCTGCGGCAGGCGCGGCGCGCACAGGATCACGCCGTCGGTACGCTGACGCGTCGTGGCCGCGACCTCCTTCTCGTGCTCCACCCGCTCCTCGGTGTCGGAGATCAGCACGTGGTAGCCGTCCTTGGCGGCGGCGTGGCTGAGCCCACGCAGAATCGCCTGGAACGTCGGATTGGCGAGATCGGGGATGACCACCGAGATCGTCTGCGTGCGCCCGAGCACGAGGCTGCGCGCCAGAGGGCTGGCCGTGTAGCCCAGACGAGCGGCGACCTCGCGGACCCGCTCCGCCAGGGCCGCATCGACCGACGGATTGCCGTTCATCACGCGGGACACCGTCGAGAGGGAGACCCTCGCCTCACGAGCGACCTCGGTGATCTTCGCCCGCGGCATCCGTCCTCCGTCTATCGAGAACGAGCATAGCCGCGCCGCACGGCCGGAAGCCCGGGGACGTCGCGGCCGCTCGGCCGAACGCTCTGCGCGTCGGGCGCCTTGCCGCCCTTCCACCGATGACCCTACGATGGGACCATGTCGAAGAAAGCGCTTTCCGAGCCGACGGCGCTGATCGAGGGACAGCATCCGATACGCTCCGCGCTCCGCCTCGTCGCGCGGCGTCCGTGGCGTCTGACGGCGGCGGTGCTCGCGTTCGCCCTCAAGGAGACCGCGGTGTGGTTCCTGCCCGTCATCACCGCGGCGATCATCGACATCGTCGCCGCGCGCGGTGAGGTCAGCGGGGTGCTGTGGTGGTTCGCACTCGCCGTTCTGCTGCTGCTGCAGAACTACCCGAACCACCTGATCTACACGCGCAACTTCATGACCGTCGTCCGCGACCTCGGCGCCGACCTGCGCAACGCTTTGACCGCCCGCCTGCAGAGCCTCTCGATCGGGTATCACACCCGCGTGAGCGCCTCGATCGTGCAGACCAAGCTCGTGCGCGACGTCGAGAACGTCGAACTCATGCTGCAGCAGGTCACGCATCCCCTGCTCGCCTCGACGATGGTCACGCTCGGCGCGCTCACCATGACGGCGATCGCCGTGCCGCAGTTCCTGCCGGTGTACGCCCTGGCCGTGCCCATCGCGATCGGCATCCGCTACGGCATGCGCAAGCGCTCGCAGCGGCGCAACGAGGTGTTCCGGCGCGAGATCGAGACGCTCTCGGCGCGAGTCGGCGAGATGGCATCGCTCATCCCCGTGACCCGCGCGCACGGACTGGAGCAGACGGCCATCACCCGCGTCGCCGACGGCGCCGACGGCGTTCGGCGTGCCGGGCTCGATCTCGACCTGCTGAACGGCCGCGTCGCCTCCGTCTCGTGGGTGGCCATGCAGCTGCTGGGTGCCGCGTGCCTCATGCTCGCCGCCGTCTTCGCCCTCACCGGCATCCTGCCGATCTCTCCCGGTGAGGTCGTGATGCTGTCCACGTACTTCACCCTGCTCACCGGAGGCCTCACCCAGCTGCTCATGCTCATCCCGGTGGGAGCCCGCGGTCTGGAGTCCGTGCGCTCGATCGCCGAGGTGCTGCAGGAGCCGGACATCGAGCACAACTCCGGTAAGCGCGTCGTGCGCGACGTGCGCGGCGAGATCGTGCTCGACGCCGCGACGCACCGCTACGCGGACGCGGACGACGACGCCCTGCACAGCATCGACCTGCGCATCGGCGCCGGCGAGACCGTCGCCTTCGTCGGCTCCTCCGGCTCGGGCAAGTCCACCCTGCTGAACCTCGTGCTGGGTTTCGTGCGGCCGAGCAGCGGTCGCATCCTCATCGACGGTCAGGATCTGCAGGAGCTCGACGTGCGCACCGTGCGCCGGTCGATCTCGGTCGTACCGCAGGAGTCCGTCCTCTTCGAGGGATCGATCTTCGACAACGTCACGTACGGGCTGCCGGATGCCAGGCCGCAGCGCGTCGAGAAGGCGCTGCGGGATGCGAACGCCTGCGAGTTCGTGCGCGCACAGCCGAACGGCTGGGACACCGTCGTCGGCGAGAGGGGCGCGCGCCTCTCGGGCGGACAGCGACAACGGCTGGCCATCGCCCGCGCACTCGTGCGTGATCCACGCATCCTGCTGCTCGACGAAGCCACCAGTGCGCTGGATCCCGAGTCCGAGGCTCTCGTGAAGCAGGCGCTCGAACGTCTCATGCACGGACGCACGACCCTCATCGTCGCCCACCGGCTCTCCACCGTGCGGCAGGCCGACCGCATCGTCGTTCTAGAGCACGGCCGCATCGCGGAACAGGGCTCGCACGCCGAGCTGATGGCCCTCGGCGGCCGGTACGTGCAGCTCCATCACGCCCAGAACGGACAGCCGCCCGTGATCACCGGCGCCATTCCGCTTCCGGACGCCTCCCCGACCCGAGGAGAATCATGACCACCCCCAGCCGTTCCGGCAGTCCATCGCCGGCGCGGACGCATCCGATCATGGCCGCTGCAGAGGAGCGCACACGATGACCCTGACGCTTGCCCGCACCGACGCCGGGATCGTCGTCTCCGACGGCGACGTCGATCTGCTGCGCTACGTGCTCGCCCCGGAGTCGCCGCAGCGGGAATCGCCGAAGCCCTACCTCGACCCGATCCGCACCAGGGCCGGGCACGTCGTGAGCCTTCTCCGGCCGTGGGATCACGTGTGGCACACGGGCCTCGCCTGGTCGCTGCCGGTGGTGGGAGACGAGAACTTCTGGGGCGGGCCGACTTACCTGCGCGGCGAAGGCTACGTGCAGCTGCTCAACGACGGTACCCAGCGTCATCGGCAAGTGACCGCCGCCGACGCGCAGGACGGCGTGGTCACGTTCGCGCACGAGCTGGAGTGGATCACGCAGGACGGTCGCCGGCTCTTCACCGAGCACCGCACGCTCACCGCGCGCGTGGTGGATGACACGACCTGGGCGCTCACCTTCGAGACCGTGATGACGAACGTGACGGATGCCACGATCGAGATCGGCTCACCCACCACCAGGGGTCGGGAGAACGCCGGGTACGGCGGGCTGTTCTGGCGGGGACCGCGCTCGTTCACCGACGGGCGCCTGGTCACGGCCGAGGGCATCGGCACGGGTGCGGACGTGCGCGGGCAACGGCACGAGTGGATGGGCTTCGAGGGTCGTCATGACGTGATCGACGCCACCTCGCTGGTCGTGATGGTGGATGCCGCGGACAACCCGCACCATCCGCCGCAGTGGTTCGCCCGTTCCGAGGAGTTCGCCGCGATCAACCCCGCGCCGTTCTTCAGCGAGGAGGTGCACGTGGCTGCGGGGGAGCATGTCGCGTTCCGCTACGGCGTGGGGATCGCGGACGCGGGTGCGGAGGATGCGGCGCGGATCGCCGGTGAACTGCGGAACCTGCTCGATGTGCGCTGACCGCCGCGCCAGCGACGGCGCATCGATTGAAACGTTATGATCGACGCAGCCCGAGGAGGTTCGATGACGTCCCATCCCCCGTCCGCCCGCACCCTGCGCTGTGTGCTGGTCGGCACCGGTTCCGTCGCCCATCTGCACGCGAAGGCCGTTGCGCAGCATCCCCGTGCCGAGCTCGTCGCGGTCGCCGATCTCAGCGCCGAGCGCGCCGCGGAGTTCGCCGCGCAGTACGCGATCCCCGAATCATCGGGGGACTACGAGGGGATGCTCGCCGCGCAGCATCCGGATGTGGTCCTCATCTGCACCCCTCCCGCGCCGCACCGCGCGCAGGCGCTCGCCGCGTTCGCCGCCGGTGCGCATGTGATCGTCGAGAAGCCCCCGGCGCCGTCGCTCGACGAGCTCGACGACATGCGGGCGGCCGCGCTCGCCGCCGACCGGCGCCTCGCCGTGGTCTTCCAGCAGCGCACGGGAACGGCTGCGGCGCACGTCCGCGCGCTCCTGTCGAGCGGCGCCCTCGGGCGGCCCCTCGTCGCGGTGTGCCAGACGCTCTGGTTCCGCGACGCCGCGTACTTCGAGGTGCCGTGGCGCGGCAAGTGGGAGACCGAGGGCGGCGGAACGACCCTCGGGCACGGCATCCACCAGCTCGACCTGCTCGCGCATCTGCTCGGGGACTGGTCCTCCGTGCAGGGCAGGCTGTTCCGCCTGGACCGCGAGACGCAGACCGAAGACGTCTCGACGGCGACCATCGTCTTCGCGGCCGGGGTCGTCGCGCAGGTCATCACCAGCGCGGTGTCGCCTCGCGAGACCAGCGCGATCCGCATCGACACCCAGAAGGCGACCGTCACGGTCGATCACGTCTACGGTCACGGGCACGAGAACTGGCGGATCACGCCCGCGCCGGGATTCGAGTCCGAGGCCGACGCGTGGGCGTTCCCGGATGCCGAGGAGCGCAGCGACCATGCGCCGCTGCTGCGCGACGTGTTCGACGCGCTGCTCGACGGCACGCCGCTGCCTGCGACGGCCGACGCTCCCGCCCGGTCGCTGGAGCTGGTCGCGGCGATCTACGCGTCCGCAGCGGCCGACGGCGCGACGATCACCCCCGAGATGCTGGCCGCGCACCCGACTCATCGCGCCGGGTTCACGAGCCCGGTGCAGGACCTGCGCCCGACGGAGCCGACCTTGCGAAACGTTTCAATTTGAGTTAGTTTGCAGGGAAGCGCTTTCCCGTCCGTCGAGGGCGGCGAGCCAGCACCCACACCGGACAAGGACGTTCCGCGGCTCAGCCGGACGAGGACGTCATCCGCTCCACATCCCGGAAGGAGAGCCCCGTGAGCACCACCGCGACGAGGGTGATCGTCACCGAAGAGCGCCAGAGCGCGCGCCTGCTGCGCAAGGGCCGACGTGAGGTGGAACCGGTGCGCCCCGGCCAGCGCGCACGTGTGCGCCGGGAGACCGCCGCCGGCTACGCGTTCCTCACCCCCTGGCTGATCGGCTTCCTCGGCCTCACGCTCGTGCCGATGGCCTACTCCCTCTACCTCTCCTTCACGCGGTACAACATCTTCCAGCCGCCCCGGGTGATCGGGTTCGACAACTACGTCCGGCTGTTCACGAAAGACCCGGTGTTCCTGCAGTCCGCCGAGATCACGCTGATCTACGTGTTCGTGGGCACGCCGATCACGCTCGCCGCCGCACTCGGCGTCGCGATGCTGCTGAACTACCGCGACAAGGGTGCGGGCTTCTTCCGCTCCGCGTTCTATGCGCCGTCGCTGATCGGCGCCTCGGTCTCGGTGGCGATCGTGTGGCGTGCGATGTTCTCCACGGACGGCCCCGTCGACAGCGGCCTGCAGATCTTCGGCATCAACCTCGGCGGCTGGATCGGCAACCCGTCGATGGTGCTGCCGATGATGATCCTGCTGCACGTGTGGACCTTCGGCTCGACCATGGTCATCTTCCTCGCCGGTCTCAAGCAGGTTCCCAAGGAGCTGTACGAGGCGGCCGAGATGGACGGCGCCGGCGCCTGGCGCAGGTTCCGGGCGGTGACGCTGCCGATGCTCTCCCCGGTGATGTTCTTCAACCTGCTGCTCGGGCTGATCGGGGCGTTCCAGGTCTTCGCATCGGCCTACATCATCTCCAACGGCACCGGCGGCCCGGCCGGCATGACGAACTTCATCACCGTCTACCTCTACAAGCGAGGCTTCTCCGACGGGCAGATGGGCTACGCCGCGGCGATGGCCTGGGTGCTTCTGATCGTGGTCGCGCTGTTGGCATTCATCCTCTTCCGCACGCAGAAGTCCTGGGTGCACTACGCAGGAGACGACAAATGACCTCCACCACTGTCGAGCGTCCGGCAACGGCACCCGCGCCTGCGCCGGCGCGTCGCAGGATCAAGCGCAAGACCGTGCAGACCACGATCTGGTTCGTCGGGCTCATCCTGCTCACGGCGATCGTGCTCTACCCGCTGCTGTGGCTGTTCCTCGCCACTCTCAAGCCGAACGGCGAGTTCGGCTCGAACGCGGGGCTGTTCCCGATCAATCCCACCATCGAGAACTACGGGAAGGTGATGGAGGGCATCGCCGGCGTGCCGATGTGGAAGTTCTTCCTGAACTCCTTGATTCTCGCCACGTCGGCGGTCGTCGGCACGGTGATGTCGTCGGCGCTCGCCGCCTACGCGTTCGCCCGCGTGCAGTTCAAGGGCCTGGGCATCCTCTTCGCGGCGATGATCGGCACGCTGCTGCTGCCGTTCCACGTCGTGATCATCCCGCAGTACATCATCTTCAACAAGCTCGGCTGGATCGACACCTTCATCCCGCTGATCCTGCCGAAGTTCCTCGCCACCGAGGCGTTCTTCGTCTTCCTCATCGTGCAGTTCATCCGCCAGATGCCGCGCGACATGGATGAGGCGGCTCGCATCGACGGCGCCGGGCACCTGCGCATCTTCTGGTCGATCATCCTGCCGCTGATCCGGCCGGCCCTGATCACCTGCGCGATCTTCGCCTTCATCTGGACCTGGAACGACTTCCTCAGTCCGCTGCTGTATCTGACCAGTCCCGAGAACTACCCGCTGCCCATTGCGCTGCGGCTGTACAACGACGCCTCGTCCGGCGGTGCGGACTACGGCGCGACCGTGACCGCGTCGTTCGTCGCCCTGGTGCCGATCATGCTGTTCTTCATCGTCTTCCAGCGGTTCCTCGTCGACGGCGTCGCTACGCAGGGTCTGAAGGGCTGACGATGTCCACGGCTGGTCGGCGCGAGGCGAGGGCTGCGGTGCGCGAGGCGCGCTCCGGCGCCGGACCCGTCGGCGCGGGGTTCGACCCCGGTCCCCACCCCGGTGCGACGGCGAAGTTCGGTCTGTTCGGCGAGGTGCTCACGATCGGGCTGCTGATCGCGGTCGTGTCGCTGGGTGTCGTGACGCTGCCGATCGCGCTCGCCGCCGGCATCCGTCACCTGCGGCGCTTCGTCGCGGCCTCCGACTCCCGCGTCGCGCTGTTCTGGGACGATGTGCGCGCCGGCATCCTGCCCTCGCTTCTCGTCGGTGTCCCCGCCGCGCTGATCGCCGCAGTACTGGCGTTCGATGTGCTGCTCGCCGGTTCGGGGATGCTGCCCGGTGGTGAGGTCGTCGCCGTGATCGGCTGGGCGGGGCTCGTCGTGCTCGCCACGGCGCTGCTGCTGGCAGCAGGCGCGTGGTCACCCGCGTCGGGCTGGGCCGCCGCGGTGCGCGCGGTTCCCGGCGTCGTGAGGGCGGATGCCGTCGGCGCGGCGTTCATCGCCGCCGCGGCGGTGTTCGTCGGCGTCGTGACCTGGGCGCTGATCCCGCTGTTCATCCCCGGGGTGGGATGCGCCGTCCTGGCCGTCGTGGCGGTCCCGGCGCGTCGCCGCCGGGGAGAAGCCCGCGCGGAATGAGAAGCTGGGACGGCCGCAGCTGTTGTGCGGGTGATCGGGGGAGGGAAGCCGCATGCCTGTGGGCGTGAAGGACGTCGCCGCCGCCGCCGGGGTGTCGGTCGGCACGGTGTCGAATGTGCTGAACCGGCCGGACCGCGTCTCGGCGCGCACGGTCGAGCGCGTGCAGAAGGTCATCACCGAACTCGGGTTCGTGCGCAACGACGCGGCACGTCAGCTGCGGGCCGGTCGCAGTCGCAGCATCGGACTCGTCGTTCCCGACATCGGCAACCCCTTCTTCGCCGAGGTCGCGAGGGGGGCGGAGGATCGTGCGGCGGATGCCGGGATGACCGTGCTGCTCGGCAACAGCGACGAGAACGACGCGCGACAGGAAGCGCACCTGGCGCTGTTCCAGGAGCAGCGCGTCAACGGGGTGCTGCTCACGCCGGCGTCCGACGATCTGACGTCGCTGCGCCGCTTCGCGTCCGGCGGGATGCCGGTGGTGCTCGTGGACCGCGAGGTCGACGAGCAGTCGTTCCCGTCCGTGTCGGTGGACGACATCGAAGGCGGAAAGCTGGCGGTGCGGCATCTGCTGGCGCAGGGTCGTCGGCGGATCGCCTTCGTGTGCGGTCCTCGCAGCGTGCAGCAGGTCGCCGATCGTCTGCGCGGAGCGGAGGCGGCCGTCGCCGACACCGCCGGCGCGTCGATCGAGGTCATCGAGCAGACGTCGCTGACCGTGCTGGAGGGCCGGGCCGCCGGAGAGCTGCTGGTCGCCCGAGACGCGCAGGACCGACCGGATGCCGTCTTCGCCGCCAACGACCTGCTGGCGGTCGGTCTGCTGCAGGCGTTCAGCTTCGGCTCCGGCATCCGCGTGCCCGAGGACATCGCGATGGTCGGGTACGACGACATCGACTTCGCGTCGGCCACGGTCGTGCCCCTGAGCTCGGTGCGCCAGCCCGCCCGGCTGCTCGGCTGGACGGGGGTCGATCTGCTGCTGAAGGAGCTCGACGGCGCGGATCACGACCGCCGGGTGCGGTTCCAGCCCGAGCTCGTCGCGAGGGACTCCAGTGGCGGCTGACCGCCGTCGTCAGCCGACGAACTCCGCTCCCGCAACCCCGTAGCGGATCTTTCCCGTCGATGGTTGAATCCGAAGATGATGGTCGATCGGGGGATCGAACTCGAATCCGTTCGGGTGACGAACGCACTCCGTGACGACATCATGCTCGGAAGGCGGCTGCCCGGTGCCCGCCTCATCGAGCGCGACATCGCCGCCGAGCTCGGCGTTTCGCGCCTGCCGGTGCGCGAGGCGATCAAGGCGCTGGTCGGCGAGGGGCTCGCGGTGAAGACTCCGCGCACCTGGGCGGTCGTCCGCGAGTTCACCATCAAGGACATCCGCGACTTCGCCGAGTTCCGCGAGGCGATCGAGACCCTGGCGTGGGTCCTGGCCGCTCAGCGACATGACGACCATGGGGCGGCGCTGATGCGGGCGACCTTCGCACGGGAATCCCGCGCGGTCGAATCCGGCGACATCGCCGGCGCGCAGGCCGCCTCCGCCCAGTTCCACACCATGGCGGTCGGTCTGTCGGGCAACGACGTCCTGCAGGAGCTCGCGGAGTCGTACGTCACGCGCCTGCGCTGGCTGTTCGGCCAGTTCGAAGAGGTCGTGCGGATGGTCGACGACCACCGGGTGATCCTCGACGCCTTTCTGGCGCGCGACGTCGACGCGCTGCGCGAGCTGATCCCCGGGCATCTCGCGGAGGGTCGCGACGCCGCGGAGCGCCGTCTGCGGGCACGCACCGAGCGCAGCGGCTGATCGGGTCTCGTCGACGTCGGCCGCTGCCGGTACGCTCGATCGTGGAGGTAGCGGTGGGACGAACAGCGGATGCCATCGCCGAGGGCGTCGCCATCGCCACGGCGGCCGCTCGGCTGACCGTGAAGAACCACATCCTGGTCGGGACCATCGCGCAGGGCGGCGTGTTCGACATCGACCGGTACAAAGAGGATGCGCGCGGCGCTCTGCTCGCGATGGCTCAGGAGTCCGAGGACGCCGCTGAGCACCTCGCACAGTTGCGCAAGAGGGCCAAGGGCCGCTACTCCGATCCGCACGGCACGCACGACTATCGCGACCGCGACGTGCGCAACCTGCGTCGCCGCGCCAAGCAGTCGCTGGGCGTCGCCGGCCACCTGCGAAAGCTCACGGAGGACGAGGATGCGCTGCGCGAACTCGTCGAAGACGCGCGTGCCGCGGCCTGGGGCGACGTGCGCGGCAATCTCGATCGGCGTCTGCGGGTTGAGGGGATGCGCCCTGATCAGGATCCCGACTACGAGCGCATGCGGGAGGCACGCATGCAGGCGCTGAAGCTGGTCGACCTGCAGGCGCTGTCATCCGAGCAGCGGGCGCGTCGCAAACGTGAGAAGTCGGCCGAGAAGGCGGCGGAGAAGGATGCCGCGAAGGAGGCGGCGAAAGCCTCCCGCAGTGCGCGCCGAGAGGCCCGGCACGCGGACTGACCGCACGCGACCCGACCGATTTCGCAACTGGTCGAACGGTGCTGTAGGCTGGTCCCTGGCCCGCTGAGCGGGCCGTGCGCCTGTAGCTCAATGGATAGAGCATCTGACTACGGATCAGAAGGTTGGGGGTTCGAGTCCCTCCAGGCGCGCACTGTGTTGAGACAGTAGAAACCCCCGTCGCTGATGCGGCGGGGGTTTCGTCTTGTCCGGTCACCCGATGAGGCTCTGCACTGCCGGGTCGCGGTCGGCGAACCGGGCCGCGGTCGCCATGATCGTGCCGCGCATCGCCGCCACGGCCACGCCCGGCGTGACGTCCGAGCGGTGCGCGAGGCTCACCGTGCGCGACATCGGTGCGGCGAGGCGCGCCGAGCGCAATCCGGGGCGGTCGGTCAGCACCATGGCGGGCACGACGGCCACGCCCAGGCCGCGCTCCGCGAACCGGAGCACGGTGTCCATCTCGGCGCCCTCCAGCACGGGGGTCGGCGCGAACCCGGCGTCGCGGAAGGCCGCGTCGGTCGCCGCGCGCAGGTCGTAGCTCTGGTCGAGCGCGATGAGGGGCATCTCGGCGAGACGAGCCAGGTCGATGGCGTCGTCGGCGATGGCCGGTTGCGCCGACGACGACACGACGACGAGCTCCTCGGCGAGCAGCGGGATGCGGTTCAGCGTGACGCTGGGCAGCGGGCGCGCGTCGGTTGCGGTGATCAGCGCCACGTCGATCGCGCCGACGGCGAGCTGTTCGACCAGCGCGCGGGAGCCGGCCTCGGCCAGGTGCAGCTCCACGCCGGGGTGCGCGTCGTGGAACGTGCTGAGCGCCTCGGCGACGAGGCTGACGCAGAGGGTGGGCGGCGCGCCGAGGCGTACGCGTCCGCGCCGGAGACCTGCGAGTTCGCCCATCTCGTCGCGGATCGCCTCGGCCTCGGCCAGCATGCGCTGTGCGCGCGGCAGCAGCGCCTCGCCGGCAGAGGTGAGGGAGATGTGCCCGCGTGCCCTGTGCAGCAGCTCGCTGCCCAACTCGCGTTCGAGGGTGGAGATCTGCCGACTCAGCGACGGCTGCGCAAGATGCAGGCTTTCCGAGGCGCGGGTGAAGTGCCCGAGCCGGGCCACCTCGACGAAACCACGCAGCTGTTCCAGGTTCATGTGTCCAGCGTATCGAATCCAAAGGGATAATGCATTGGAGTAATGACGGCGATCGGCCTAGCGTCGAAGACATGAGCACACGCGAGCGTCAGATCTCCACCACCGTCCTGGTCATCGGCACGGGCGGCTCCGGGCTGCGCGCGGCGATCGAGGTCGCCGAACGCGGCATCGATGTCCTCGCCGTGGGCAAACGGCCGCGGCAGGACGCGCACACCTCGCTCGCCGCCGGCGGCATCAACGCCGCACTGGGCACGATGGACGCCGCCGACAGCTGGCAGCAGCACGCCGCCGACACCATCAAGGAGAGCTATCTGCTCGCCGACCCGCACACCGTCGAAGTCGTGACGAAGGGTGCCGAGCGCGGCATCCGCGACCTCGAACGCTGGGGCATGGACTTCGCCCGTGAGGACGACGGCCGCATCTCGCAGCGCTTCTTCGGCGCGCACACGTTCCGCCGCACCGCGTTCGCGGGCGACTACACCGGGCTCGAGATCCAGCGCACCCTCGTGCGCCGCGCCGAGCAGCTCGACGTGCCGATCCTCGACGGCGTCTACATCACCCGCATCCTGGTGCACGACAACGTGGCGTTCGGTGCGTACGGCTTCGACCAGGCCGACGGCACGCGCTATCTCATTCACGCGGATGCCGTCATCCTCGCCGCCGGCGGGCACACCCGCATCTGGCGGCGCACCTCATCGCGACGCGACGAGAACACCGGAGACGCGTTCCGGCTCGCCGTCGACGCCGGCGCCCGGCTGCGCGACCCCGAGCTGGTGCAGTTCCACCCCTCGGGCATCATCGAGCCCGAGAACGCCGCCGGGACGCTGGTCTCCGAGGCGGCGCGCGGCGAGGGCGGCATCCTCCGCAACGGCCTGGGCGAGCGGTTCATGGCGGACTACGACCCCGATCGCATGGAGCTGTCGACACGCGACCGCGTCGCGCTGGCCGCCTACACCGAGATCGCGAAGGGTCGCGGCACCGAGAACGGCGGCGTCTGGCTCGATGTCTCACACCTGCCGCGCGAGACGATCATGACCCGGCTGCCGCGGGTGTACCAGACGCTGCTCGAGCTGCAGATGCTCGACATCACCACCGACCCGATCGAGATCGCACCGACCGCTCACTACTCGATGGGCGGCGTGTGGGTGCGATCCGACGATCACAGCACCGACGTGGGCGGGCTCTTCGCCGTCGGCGAGGCATCCAGCGGTCTGCACGGCGCGAATCGGCTCGGCGGCAACTCGCTCATCGAGCTGCTCGTCTACGGGCGCATCGTCGCGCAGGCGGCGATGGCGCACGCAGCCGGGCTCGACGCGCAGCGCCGGTCGGCGGATGCCGTGGCGCGGGCGCGCGCCGAGATCGATGACCTGCTCGCCGCAGACGGCCCGGAGAACGTGCGGGCGCTGCAGCGCGAAATCCGCAACACCATGACTGCGCACGCCGGCGTCGTGCGCGACGAGCAGGGGCTTCGTGCCGGACTGGCCGAGCTCGACCGTATCGAGGAGCGCATCGCCGACATCGGCATCCATCCCGACATCGCCGGATTCCACGATCTCGCGCACGCCTTCGACCTGAAGGCCTCGGCGATCGCGGCCCGCGCGACCCTGGAGGCGGCGCTCGAACGGCGCGAGAGCCGCGGATGCCACAACCGCAGCGACTTCCCCGACACCGACGACTCGCTGCAGGTCAACCTGGTGTGGTCGCCGTCGACCGGCGTCACTCGCGAGCCGATCGCCCCGGTCCCCGCCGAGATCGCCGAGCTCATGCGCGACGTCGACACCGCCGGCAAGCTCGTCGAGTAGCGATCGCCGCGCCACCCCGGCTGACGCCGCCGTAGGCTGGAGGGGTGACTGCGTACGTCTCGGCCTTCGACCTGTTCTCCATCGGAGTGGGGCCGTCGAGCTCGCACACCGTCGGACCCATGCGCGCCGGGCTGGACTTCGCCGACCGGCTGCGCGCCGAGGGCCTGCTCGGGCGGGTGCAGCGTGTCACCTGCGATCTGTTCGGCTCGCTTGGCGCGACCGGGCTCGGTCACGGCACACCGGATGCGGTGGTCGCGGGTCTGCAGGGACTGAAGCCCGAGACGTGCGACCCCGACGCTGTGCGCGCCGCCTGGTCGGACTGGCCGGACGGTCAGCGGCTCACCCTCGCGGGCGAGCATCCCGTCGCGTTCGCGAAGGACGATATCGCCTTCACGCCGCGCACTCGGTTGCCCGGTCATCCCAACGCGATGACCCTGTACGCGCGCGACGCCGACGGCGGCATCGTGCTCGAGCAGACCTACTACTCGGTGGGCGGCGGGTTCATCCGCCGCGAGGGCGAGCACGCGCGGGTCACCGCGGCCGAGCAGCCCTTCCCGTACACGGATGCCGCCTCGCTGCTGGCGTTGTGCGACGAGAACGGGCTGTCCATCGCCGAGGTCGCGCGCATGAACGAGATGGCTACCCGCAGCGAGGAGGAGGTCGCCGCCGGGCTCGACGCCATCTGGAACGCGATGAGCGCCTGCGTCGAGGCGGGGCTGCACGCCGAGGGCACCCTGCCCGGCATCCTCAAGGTCAAGCGCCGCGCCGCCGACATCCGCTCGCAGCTCGAGGCGTCCGAGGCGGAAGGGCATCGCGAGCTGCCGGGGGAGTGGCTGGGCGCGTTCGCGCTCGCCGTCAACGAGGAGAACGCCGCCGGCGGCCGTGTGGTCACGGCACCCACGAACGGCGCGGCGGGCATCCTCCCCGCGGTCGCGATGTACTGGTGGCGCTTCCTCGCGGATTCGGGTCTCGGCGCGGGCAACGCGGTCACGCCCTACGGCGAGCTGGTCGGCAGCGCGCTGCTCGGCTTCGGCTCCGGCGACCGCGCGCTGACCGACGTGGCGGGCGCCGGGCTCGACGAGCAGACGACCGCGGAGGCGAACCGTCGCCGCGGCATCCGGCGCTTCCTGCTGACCGCCACCGCGCTCGGCTCGCTGTTCAAGGCCAACGCGTCGATCTCGGGCGCCGAAGGCGGCTGCCAGGCCGAGGTCGGCTCCGCCTGTGCGATGGCGGCCGGCGGCCTCACGGCCGTGATGGGCGGCACGAACCGGCAGATCGAGAATGCCGCCGAGATCGCCATGGAGCACCACCTGGGCCTCACCTGCGACCCGATCGGCGGGCTGGTGCAGATCCCCTGCATCGAGCGCAACGCGATCGCCGCGTCGACCGCCGTCACCGCCGCCCGCCTCGCGCTGCGCGGCGACGGCGAGCACTACGTCTCGCTGGACGCGGTCGTCGAGACCATGCGCCAGACGGGGCTGGACATGTCGACGAAGTACAAGGAGACCAGCGAGGGCGGCCTCGCGGTGAACGTCATCGAGTGCTGATCGCCCGTTCACGGCCGGGCGACGATCACCGACGTCGGTGGGTCGTATGCCGGGTCGGCGTGGCGGCCCACGGGTCCTCCGGCCACGGATGCTTCGGGTAGCGGCCGCGCATCTCGGCGCGCACCTGCGCGTAGGGGCCCGACCAGAACGAGGCGAGGTCGTCGGTGACCGCGAGCGGCCGCCCGGCCGGCGACAACAGGTGGAAGAGCACGGGCACGTGGCCGTCGACCAGCCGCGGCGTCTCGGCCCAGCCGAAGCACTCCTGCAGTTTCACGGCCACCACGGGCCGCGCCGTCGGGTCGTCGAGCGGAGGGTAGCCGATGCGAATCCGCGACCCGCTCGGCACCTCCAGTCGTTCGGGGGCGAGCGTGTCGAGTGCGGATGCCGCCGGCCAGGGCAGCAGCCGGCGCAGCGCGGGGGCGAGGTCGACGTGATCCGCTCGAGCGCCCGTGGCGAGGCGGTCGAGTTCGGGGCCGAGCCAGGCGTCGAGGGTGCCGAGCAGGGCGTCGTCGGAGACATCGGGCCACGGTGCGCCCAGCCGCGCGTGCAGCAGTGCGAGCCGGCGTCGCAGGTCGTCGGCCGCCTCCGACCAGGCGAAGACCTCGAGGCCGACCCGCTGGATCGCGCGTCGCACCGCATCGTGACCCTCCGCCGCGGTGGCCCGCACCGGCACCGACGATCGCACGATGGCGCCGACGCGGCGCTCGCGGCGGGCGGTGACCCTGCCGTCGGCGAATTCCGCCTCGACGCGATCGGTGATCAGATGCCCGGCCGCCTGCTCCACCTGCGCCTCCGAGAGGGCGGCTGCCGCACGGATCACGGCACCCGTTCCGGTCGCCGCCCGTCCGACGGATCGGGTGACGTCGGCGATGGCCAGCCATTCCGCATCCGCCAGCGGGGCGCGCGCACTCGCACGGGTGCCGGATGCCAGCAGGAACGTCGCTGACTCGGCGGAGCGGTCGACCCGACGGGCGACCCGCTCCGGGAAGGCCAGCGCGATGACGAGACCCGCGTCATCGACGCTCATCCGGCGCCCGGCGGAGCCGTCGGAGGGCGCGTAGCGGAGCAGCCGCTTGGTCTCGTGCGCCCAGCGGCGCGCGTCGGCCCCGCGTCGACCGCGCAGGGCGACGAGTGCGCTGCCGATGTCGGCATCCGCGACGCGCACGTCGCCGCCGATCAGTGCGACGACCTCGGCGGCGAGCTGCGCGCCGACGAGCGGGCTGCCATCGCGCAGCGCCCGCGCGAACCGCGGGTCGACGGGGACGCGGGCGAGCTCTCGCCCCTCCGGGGTCGCTCGTCCCTCGGCGTCGATGGCACCGAGGTCGCGCAACACGGCGTGGGCGTCGGCGAGGCTGTCGGCGGGGAGCGGGTCGATCAGCTTCAGTCCCCGCCCGCCCGGAGCTCCCCAGCAGGCGAGCAGCAGCGCCGCATCGGTGAGGTCGCTCGTCGCGATCTCGGGGGCCGGTCTGGCCGGTGCGGCGGCGTAGGTGCGCTCGTCGATGCACCGGATGACGGTGCCCGGCCCCTGGCGGGTGGCGCGACCGGCACGCTGGATCGATGATGATCGTGGCGCGCCGGTCGTCACCAGGCCGCTCATGCCGCGCGCCGCGTCGCGCTGCGGATGCCGGGAGAGGCCGCCGTCGACGACGAGCCGCACGCCGGGAACCGTCAGCGACGACTCGGCCAGTGACGTGGTGACCACGATGCGCGGTGGTTCATCGGCACGGCGACCGCGGATGACGGCGTCCTGCGCGGCGGCGGGCATCTGCCCGTGCAGCTCGCGCACGTCGAACTCGGGTGCATCGCGAGAGAGGCGCCGAGCGATCTCCGACACCTCTCGGGCGCCGGGGGCGAACACCAGCACATCGGCCGAAGGGGTGTCGCGAACCAGCTCACGCGCGGCGGCGGCGGCGGTGCGCACGACGTGATCGAGGAACTCCATGGTCACCCCGCGGGCGTCGAGCCGTGGCGATGCGCTCGGCGCCCAGCGCACGGTGAGCGGATGCGCCGGCACCGCATGCGCGACGACCGGGGCCGGCGCCTCGGCGGTGCCGAGCACCGCCGCGTTGCGATCGGCGTCGATGGTCGCCGACATTGCGATGAGCACGAGATCGTCGCGCAGCTCACGCACCTCGCCGAGCAGCCCGATGAGCAGATCGGTCTCCAGAGCGCGCTCGTGCACCTCATCGATGACGACCGCGCTGACACCGTCGAGACCGGGGTCGTCCAGCATCCGCCGCAGCAGCACTCCCGCCGTGACGAACTCGACTCGGGTCGACGCGTCGACACGGCGCTCGCCGCGTACCGTGAATCCCACGCGCGCGCCGAGCGGCGACCCGTCGAGCTGCGCGAGCCGGCGCGCCGCGGCACGGGCCGCGACCCGGCGCGGCTGCGTCACCACGACGCGGCCGGAGGAGCGGGCGGCCAGCAACGGCGGCACGAGCGTGGTCTTGCCGGTGCCGGGAGGCGCGCTGACGACGGCCGATGCGCCGTCGTCGAGGGCTGTTCGCAGGTCGTCGAGTGCGGCGGCGAAGCTGAGGCCGTCGCCGATCCTCGCCAGGTCGAACTCCGCGCTGCGCATGACTTCGGCTTTCGCGACGACGACGATCCGCGAGGGTCAGCCGGGCAGGGGCGCGTCGACGTCCGCCGCCCACTCGCGGATCGCCTGACGCTCCGCCTCGCCGCAGACGTAGCCGTATCCGATCTCGAGGTTTCCGCGCGAGAGAGACCACTGATCGTGATAGGTCAGGGCGTAGCAGTCGGCCATCTTCTCGAAGTCCCCTTCGAACAGGCCCTGGTCCACCAGCTCATCCGCCCGTCCGTGCCGATCTTCGAACCGGGCGCCGTCCGCACGCTGATACACGTGGGCGAGCTCATGCACCACGAGCATCCGCTTCTCCCAATCGCTGGAGTACTCCTTCTCCGGGAGAAGGTGCACGGTGAGCGAGTCCTCCTTGGTGACGCAGGCTGACGTTCGCCACCCCTCCTCGCCGGATACCGGGCAGGCGGATGCCGCGTCCCAGCGGATGTCGATGAAGCCGGCCCCGGCCTTGTCGACGATGTCTTCGGTGAGGGTGCCGCTGCTGTTGCCGCGGCGCGTCTCGGCGGCGGCGATGCTCTGCTGCACCTGCTCGCGGAGCTGGCGTGCCTGCTGTGCCAGTGTCTCGGCGGAGAACTCGGTGAGATTCGGGTCTTCGGCGCGCTCTTCGAGGCGGCGGAAGACGTCCTGCTTGAGGACCAGGGGAGCGGCGGGGTTGCCGTCGAGCTGTGCGGCCAGCGCGTCATACGCCTCGCGCTCCGACTCGAAGACCGCCAGCGGATCGTTCCCGACCGCTTCGTCGCCAGGGACCTGGGTCGCGGGTGTCCCGGCGTCGTCGCGCCTGCTGTCACCGTCGCCCGAAGAGAGCGCGGCGCCGAGGCCGCCGAGCAGCACGACGCCGATGATGACGACGGCGACGAGCACGAGGCAGCCGCACCCCGCGAACCACCATCCGCGTCCCCGGCGTCGCACGGGAGCCGGCGCGGGCGATCCGATCCACGGGGCCTGCGCCCCGTCGGGATTCACCTGCGCGATCCAACTGCGAAGCTCGGGGTAGGCGCGGGGGTGCATCGAGACGAGCGGATGCAGGTCCCACCGGCGCGCGGCGATGTCGGCGAGCTGCGCGGGAGCGGTGCCTGGATCGCGTGCGGCCATCGCGTCCGGGTCGCCCGCCGTCGGGAAGGAGCCCGCCGGGTCAGACATTGAGCACCAGCACGGTGATGACGAGCGTCGCGATGACGAGGGCCAGGCCTCCGCCGCATCCGATGGCGACGATCGCTCCGTAACCGAGGCGCGACACGCGTGCGCCGGAGGAGCGCATCGCGGCGAGGAACTCCTGGCCGCCGCGGGCGGTGAACGCGTGCGCGGCCGCGGCCTGGTTCATGGTGCGCCCGACGTCGCCTGCGACGACCGCGCCGGGGGCGTCGACGATGTGCCCGGCGACGCCCACGGCGCCGAGGTTGAGCGCGCGGTTGACGGCGCGGGGGTCGGCGAGGATCGGGTAGCTGCGGCCGTGCACGTGCAGGGTGATGCGCTGAGCGGCGGACTTCACGGTCACCTCGCTCGCCGGGACGCTGAACTGCTGCGCCCAGCCGCTCCGCGACGCGACCCAGAGCGTGACGAGGCCCGCACTCACGACCGCCTGGGCCGGAAACCAGCCGCCGGTCGCGGTGTCGCCGAGGGCCCCTGAGAAGACGGCATGCGGAAGAGGCGGCGGCGCAGTCATGCTTCGAGTCTACGGATTGCTCGCGGGAGGCTTGTCCGCTGAGTGTATGAGGGAACGCCGAAGGGCCGCCCCGCGCGCACGCGGGACGGCCCTTGCGCCGCTCACTCCCCGGCGGACGCCGCGGCGGGCGGAGGTGTCGTCGGAACCGGCTCGCGCTTCACCGGTGCGTCATCGGCAGAGGATGCCGCCTGTGTGGCATCCGTGCTCTGGGCGACCCCGGCACCGAAGCCGCGGCCGATCGCCTGCCCCTGGATGATGGCGGCGAGGTCGAGGCCGGTCGCCGCGCTGACGCTGTCGAACACCGAGCGCATGGCCCTCGCACTGTCGCCACCGACGACGCTGGAAGCGCCGTCCTCACCGGCGCCGCCGATGATCGAGACGTTCCCGATGGTCGAGTAGCCCTTGGCGAATTCCGCCATGATCGACGGCAGCACCTCGAGCACACGCTGCGACAGGAACGCCTCCTGGTTCGAGGCGATGGCCTTGGCTTCGGCCTCGACGGCGGCGGCACGCGCCTCACCCTCGGCGCGGATGGCCTCGGCCTCGGCGTTGGCCCGCAGCCGACGCGCCTCGGCCTCGGCCTCGGCCTGGGCACGCAGGGCGTTCGCCTCACCGGCGGCCTTGGCCTCGGCCGCGGCGGCCTCACCGGCGGCGCGGGCCTTGTCGGCCTGCGCCTGCTGCTCGGCGATGCGCGTGCGGGCCTCGGCCTGCTTGACCTGCTCGATCGCCGCCGCCTCCGCGGCCTTCTCGCGGGTGAACAGCTCGGCCTGGGCGCGGGTCTCGGCCTCGTACCGCTGCGCGTCGGCGACGCGCTTGACGTCGGCATCCAGCTGAGCCTGCTTGTTCTCGGCCTGCTGCTGCAGCACGGCCTGCTCGGCCTGGGCGCGGGCCAGCTGCTCGGCCTGCTCCGCCTCGGCGCGGGCACGGCCGATGCCGGCGTTCGCGTTGGCGGTGTTGGTGTCGAGCGCGGTCTGCTCGATCAGGTTCGCTTCCTGGTTGGCGATGTTCTTCTGGTTGATCGCGCGGTCGGCGTTCGTCTGCGAGATCTCGGCCGACTGGCGCTTGGCCTGGATCTCGGGGGCACCCAGCGACTGGATGTAGCCGACCTTGTCGGTGATGCCCTTGATCTGGAATGAATCGAGGATGAGGCCCTGCTCGGCGAGCTCCTGTGAGACGTCAGAGGCGATCTGATCCGAGAACTTCTTGCGCTCCCGCATGAGCTCGACGACCGAGAGCGTGGCGACGATGCCGCGCAGGGCACCCTCGAGCTGCTCGGTGGTGAACTGCTCGATCGCCTTGTCCTGCGAGGCGAAGCGCTCGGCGGCCCGGCGCACGTACAGCGGGTCGGAGCCGATCTTCACGATCGCGACGCCGTCGACGTTGAGGGTCACGCTGTCGAGTGACTGCGCTTCGGCATTGAGCGACACCTGGCGCGAGCGCAGCGAGATGATCTCGTGCCGCTGGGTGATCGGGTTGACCAGCGACTTGCCGTTGACGATCACCGTGACCGGCGACTCCGCGAGCTCGGAGCTCGTGCTGCCATCGGCGTTGATGATCGCGCGCTGCACCTTCTGCTTGCGACCCGAGATGACCAGCGCTTCGTCAGCACGCGCCACCTTGATCCAGCTGCGTGCGAACAGCAGCAGGATGAGTCCGACGACGATGGCGGCGACGACGGCGATGCCGACGATGATCAGGATGCCGATGATTCCGGCGATCTCCATGATGAGCCTTCCTTTCCCCTCGTAAGGCGTTCAGGTACACCCTGCCAGAAAGGCTCTCGGTCGATGAGCGAGCGCGTGAGCACGTGAGGACGGCGTGGGTCGCCGCTCGTCGTCTCACTCTGCCCGCTGCATCGCCTCCTTGCCCCGCAGCTTCTGCGTCAGGGCGAACAGGGTGCCCAGTTCGTCGTCGTCGAGAACCGACATGCGTTCGGCGATCGAGCGGCCATGGCTGGCGGCGAGGGCGCGGAACGACCGAGCGCCGGCCTCCGTCGCGGTCACCAGCGCGCCACGGCCGTCATGGGGGTCGGCGCACTTCGTCACCAGCCCGCGCGCGACCATCCTCTCGACGAGACGCGAGACGCTGGGCTGGCTGACCAGCGAGTTGGCGGTGATGTCGCGCAGCCGCGCCGACATCCGCGGCGCACGCACGACGGTGAGCAGCACGTCGTACTCGGCCTCGGTGATGGCGGCGCCATCGAAGTCGGCCGACATCTTGACGAAGAGCTCATGCTGTGCACGGAAAAGGCTCTCCCATGCGCGGAGCGCGAGTTCACGGTCGGTCATGTCCTTCAGCGTAGCGCCGGAGGAGGACATCGACGCCGACGCAGTAAGGGCCGGTCGGAGAGGCTTCCGGCCGGCCCTTGTCCCTTGCACCAAGAGTGTCCTGCAATCACATGCGGTGGATGCCACAGCAAACATTCACCGTGTGATGACTCTATAACGGCGAGGTAACGAATGCAACGGTTCGGTCACGGACTTTGGGAGGAAATCTGTCCAATCGTGTCCGATCTCACGAAAGTGTCGGAGTGTCACGCGACCTGTCGGAGCGTCTCACCAGGTCGGAAGCCGTGGTGTGTCGACGAGGCTCCTTGGGCACCGGACGTACTCTGCGCGTGATCAGATCCCCGGTCGGGCGATCTTTGTCAAGGCTCAGGACATAGGCCAAAACCGCTCCCCAGGAGCTCGACGCCGTCGAGTGCGATGACGTCCCCTTCGAACGAGGCGGTCGTGTCCGGACCTTCCCCTGTTGGCGACTCAAACGGCATTACGACGGCTACCACTGGATGGGCTCGGCTCGTCGATCGGCTTCGAGTCTTTGACCGAGCGAGGCTGCCTCATGGAGTTGGATCGCACGCCGAGTGTTGTTGAAGTCGCGAGCCAGCCGATGTGGATTCGATGGGTCACTCCCGATGGCCTGCGCGAGCATTGCCCGGACTACTTCGTTCGCCGGCCGAGGGAATCCGGCATCTCGAAACACCGGTCGGAAGCGAAGTGCGCGAGAGCGCTCGAATGGCGGCGGGTGACTCGCTCGGCTGTCGTGGGGTCCGTTATGCCGCCGGTTCCGTGTGAGGCAGGGGGGCCGACACTTCGGACCGTGGACGCAGCACCTCGACGATTGTGAGCGTGACCGTGGCGGCCAGGATGACAATCGCTGCGGGTATCGGCAGTGTCATCGGTCCACCGGCCCCGACGAGGGCTGATGCGGCGCCCGCCCCGACGGCGATGCCCCCGTTGAACAGCACCGGGATCAGGGCTCCTGCGAAGTCACGCTGTTCCGGCCCGGCGATACGCAGGATCAGCGTTTGGGCCAGGGGAGGGAAAGCTCCGGATCCGAGACCCCAGAGCAGAACGACGAGCACTGAGATCGCGGGAGAGGATGCCACGGTGAGAGCCGCCACGGCGAACGCCGTCACCGCGAGGGAGACGATGAGTGCTTTGGCTGTGCTCTGCCCGACGCGAGCGGCGGCGAGGAGACCCACCGCGGATGCCACTCCGAAGACGAGCAGAGCTGTGCTCATGCCGCCTGGAAGTGCTGTCGCTGCGGGGGCGGCGAGTCGTGTGATGAATGTGTAGGCCCCGTAGTGGCCGATCAGCGTCACCGCCACAAGCACCGTAACGATCCCTAGCCGGCCCGTCCCGGCCAGCCGTCCTCGACCCCGTGACGTTGCGATGGGGCGTGTGCGATCCTGCAGCGGAACCACGAACCGGACCGCCGCGGCTGCGGCAGCCAGCGCGCTGCCGAGGATGAAGAACGCAAAGCGCCAGTCACTTGCGTCCGCGAACAGACGGCCGAGCGGGGTGCCGATCACCATGCCGAGTGTTCCACCGCCGAGTACCATCGCCATTGCTCGTCCGAGGAGCCGGTCCGGGACGATGTCTGCCGCGTACGCGTTCACCGTTGCCCATAGCAGCCCGACGGACGCTGCGCCGAGCACCCGCCCGAGAATCACCACGGCGAAGGTGGGAGCGATGGCCGTGAGAACCGAGGACACAGCGAGTGCTGCAAGTGCGAAGACGATCACCGGCCGCGCCCGCCACCGCCGAGCGAACGTGCTCAATGGCAGGCTCGCGATCATGACGACGACCGCCCAGATCGACACCAGTGCGCCCGTCGCGCTCTCGTTTACGCCGAGCCCTGAACTCATCGGCCCAAGCACTGCCGCTGGCAGCATCTCGGCGGTGACCATCAGCATGGTGGCTGCGGAAAGCACGAGAATCGGCACCCACGGGAAGGAGTGCTGTCGAGAGTCAATCTTTTCTGTCATGCTTGAGACCGTAAAGCTTGACATCAGTGTCAATGTCAAGCATCGTGTCGAATATTCGGAGGAACCGTGAAGATCGGTGAGCTTGCAGAGCGCACTCACGTCGCCCCGCGCCTTATCCGCTACTACGAAAAACAGGGCCTGCTGAGCGCTGAGCGCGCCGAGAACGGATACCGGCGCTACACCGACGCCGACGCCGAACGGGTCGGCCGCGTTGCGGGCCTGGTGCGCGCGGGCATTCCCACTCGGCTGGTGAAAGTGCTCCTCGACGCGGAGGATGCTGCTGCGCAGGTCGACGTGACCTGCCCCCAGACGGTGGCCGCTCTGCTGACGGCGGAACTCGACGGTCTCGATGACCGCATCACCTGCCTGACCCGCAGCCGCGACACCATCCGGGAGTTTCTCGCGCGGACGAACACGGAGATCGCGCAGCTCGCGTAAGCGCGAGATCGACTTGGCCGAGCCCATGAGAAGGGACACCCACGTCTTCGGCATTCGTCACGGATGCCGAAGTGTGGACGCGACCTGGCGAAATCACGCCCGGATCATCAGATCAGGTTTCCCCGTCGCGAGGCACGCGGAGCGTGAGTCCCTGATGTAAGACCGTCAGCGCCACGCTGCGGACGGTGCCGACGCTGTCGCCATCCAGTTCCAGCAGCTGTGGGGGATCGAATCGCGCATCGAAACGGCGCGCCTGCACATAGTTCAGTGTCTTCAGGTCGGGTGTTCTCTGCATGAGCCATCTGCCGGGGCGTGACTTGTTGAAGACGCTGTGGGCCGCGAGGCGGGACCCGATACGCGCCCAGCCGAACGCGCCTTTCGGCCGGAAGACGACGACGTCCAAGAGCCCGTCGTCGACGATGGCGTCCGGCAGCAGGAGGATGTTCGCGGTCAGAGTGCCACAATTGCCCGCAATGACCGTGTGGGCGCGCACCGACCGTGTCCGGCCGCGATCGATCCGATAGCGAACGTGCAGCTGCGCGTTGCCGATGATGGATCGGGCGATCGGGTCGACATACGCGCCCCAGCCGATGCGCTTCTTCAACGCCGAGCTCGTATTCTCGGCCATGTTCGCATCCAAGCCGATGCCCGCCATGACCAGAAACGCCCGACGAGAAACCGTTCCCTCATCATCGCGCGTGGACGCGAAGGCGATATCGACCCGTCTGTTGGCGCCCGCAAAGGCGGTTTCGACGCCCTGCGCAAGGTCGGACAGAGGGAAGCCGAGGTTACGAGCGAGCAGATTGCCCGTCCCCGAGGGGAGGAGCGCGACTGGTATTCCCGTGCGATGGACCTCCTGCGCGACCGCTCTGACCGTCCCGTCACCGCCCGCGACCAGGATGACATCGGGAGCCGCCGCAACCGCAGCCTGAGCGGCGATCGCGCCGGCGTCGCCCTCGTCTGTCGCGAACCACGACGACGCGGCCCAACCGTGTTCGCGTTCAGCCGCCGCCACAGCGTCCCTCAACACCCCCTCGACGACCTTGACCGGATTGAAAACCACCGCCGCCACTTGGCGACGTCCAGTCGGTTCGCGAAGCCCACCTCTCACGTTTCCGACAGTAGAGCACATCACCGGATGTGCACCGGCGTCGGCGTCCCCACCGATCAGGGTCGCTGATCGGGCGACAGACCCTGCTGAGCACGGCCGGATGACGCGCCGGAGCACACCGGCGATATCACGACCCCGGTGGCGAGACCAGGGGATCGCCATCCCGAACGATGACGTCCATCGTGGCGGACATGTCCGAAAGTGAGCGTGAAGCAGACCAGATGACTGACGATCAGAAGCGACGGGACCAGCTCCTGCGTGCCGAGCATTCCACCGAGGCCGACGCCGCACCCCGTATCGAGGTGTCGGAACACGACGGCAACGTGCGAATCGACGTTGCCGAAACGGCGGCGGTGCGCCCGGGACCCGGCCCCGGTGCGGAAGGTGCAGGGGAACCGAAGGAGACACGTCCGGGCACGGAAGAAGAGCAGGCATGACGTGCCGACGACTTCCCGTCGGATGCTGAGAACGCAGGCGTCGCCCGCCGAAATGTCACAAAGCGTCTGAGCGATGCAACCCCCTTTCATCGTGCCGCCTTCCGGCGGTGTGCTGGGCATGGACGCATCCCCAGCGAAGGAAGGCGAGCGATGAGTACGAGTGACGCCGCAACCGCTCCCCGAAGGACACACCTCTTCGCCTCGATGCCGCGACCGCACCTGCGCAGAGCCTCCGAGATCGTGTCCGCCTACTGCGACCGACACGGTGTGCCCTACACCGTCAGCGGGCTGTTCTCGTCGTACGCGATCGTCATCCGGCACATCAACCGCGTCGTACTCGGCGAACGCGATCCGTTCGATTGCCCGCTGATCGCTCAGCGGCGAGCGATCTAGAACCGGAGGCGATCATCATGCCTGATCGGACCATTGGACGACGGCCTGCGGCCGGGAACGCGACCACACGCTTCGACAACGTCTCGCTTCTGTCGGTCGCGAGCACGCTGCCGAGCCGAGTGACGACATCGGGCGAGATCGAAGCACGTCTCGCGGCCGCGCTCACGCGGCTCAAACTGCCCGGCGGGCTGCTGCAACGCGTCGCCGGAGTGCGCGAACGCCGCAACTGGGGCTCGGATGAAACGACCGATGACGCCACGGAAGCGGCGGGAACACGCGCTCTTGCGGAGGCGGGAGTCGATCCTTCCGAGGTGGGACTTCTCATCAACACCTCGGTCTCGCGCAAACATCTCGAGCCGTCCGTGGCTGTGCGTCTTCATCACGGGCTCGGGCTGCCCAGCTCCGCCATCAACTTCGATGTCGCGAACGCGTGCCTCGGCTTCGTGAGCGGCATGAGCCTTGCGGCGAGCATGATCGAATCGGGCCAGATCCGGTACGCCATCGTCGTCGACGGCGAGGACGCGGACGAGATCCAGGTCAATACCATCGACAGGCTGTTGCGGACGGATGCTGATCGCGACGGCTTCATGAGCGAGTTCGCGTCGCTCACGCTCGGCTCGGGTTCGGCCGCTGCAGTCCTCGGCCGCACCGACGAGCATCCCGCGGGCCACAGGATCATCGGCGGGGTCACGCGCGCCGCGACGCAGTTCCATGAGCTGTGCGTCGGCAGCGTCGACGGCATGTTCACGGATGCGAAGGCGCTGTTGAAGGGCGGCCTCGATCTCGTCGTGTCGGCGTGGAAGGAGGCATCCGGGGACTGGAACTGGTCCTCGATGGACCGGTACATCACTCACCAGGTCTCGTCGGTGCACACGAACGCCATCATCAAGGCGGCGAAGCTCGACCGCAGTCGCGTGCCCGTGACGTTCCCCCGATTCGGCAACGTCGGCCCCGCATCCATTCCGATCACGCTGGTAGAGGAGCAGCCGACGCTCGGCAGGGGCGATCGGATACTGCTCATGGGCGTGGGATCCGGCCTGAACACGGCGATGATGGAACTCGCGTGGTGAGGAAGCGACGTCTTGACGGCGACCCGGCCCTGACGGCACGAGCCTCATACCCTCCGGTCGACCTCCCCGGCCTCGACCGTCGATTCAGTCGCATCGCGAGCGTTCCTGGACGCGGTGCGGAGGAGGGGCTCCGCCGCGAATGGCATTATCTGGACTCGGGCGACGAGCTCACTCGCCTCGACGCGCCGATCGCGGGGACGATCCTTGCTGTGCACGGCAATCCGACATG
This sequence comes from Microbacterium sp. NPDC058345, assembly GCF_042723855.1. Taxonomy (NCBI): domain Bacteria; kingdom Bacillati; phylum Actinomycetota; class Actinomycetes; order Micrococcales; family Microbacteriaceae; genus Microbacterium; species Microbacterium sp. NPDC058345. The sequence goes on along the minus strand of NZ_JBHXIG010000001.1, from coordinate 598,450 downwards.
GTCGTACCTCTGGCGCGACCTGCTCACGCAGTCGGTACGCGCCGCGGAGTCCGGGTCGCCGGCCTGGCGCGTCATCGCGGTCGACCAGCTGGACATGGGGTATTCGGAGCGAACAGGTGTGCGTCGTCCTCTGGCGCAGCGGATCGCCGACCTTGCGGCGTTCACCGAGATGATCACGCCCACCGGTCCTGTGGTGACGCTCGGCCACGACTGGGGCGGAGTCGTATCGCTCGGTTGGGCGATCGACCACCGAGCCGACCTGGCGGGCGTCATGCTGCTGAACACGGCTGTCCACCATCCGGAGGGCGTCCCGATTCCCGCGCCGCTGCGGGTTGCGGGCGCGCGCGGGATGCTCGCCGCATCCACCGTCGGCACGACCGCCTTCCTCGATGCGACGCTCGCGCTCGCCTCGCCCGCTCTCGACGAACCGGTGAAGGATGCATATCGTGCTCCGTACCGCTCAGCGGCTCGGCGCCGGGGAATCCGAGGCTTCGTGGCCGACATCCCCGTCGATTCTCGACACGAGAGTTTCGGCGGACTCGAGCGGATCGCGGAGGGCGTCGCGACGCTCGACGTTCCGGCGCTCATGCTGTGGGGGCCTCGCGATCCGATCTTCGGCGATCGCTATCTCGACGACCTCGTCGACCGGCTTCCGCACGCCGATGTGCACCGCTTCGAGGGCGCCGGCCACCTCGTCGTCGAAGAGCGTCCCTACGCCGAGGCGGTGCTGACGTGGCTCGGCGACATGGTCCCTCGTGCCGCGGGCGCTCGCGCGTCCTCGCCGCGACGACCCGTGCGGCAGGTGCCGTCGGCGCCGGAGCAGCCGCCCTTCCTTCCGCTCTGGCACGCGCTCGACCAACGATGCGACGATGACACGACCGCGGTCATCGACATGTCGACGACCGGACGTCAGGGTCCCAGGCGGGTGAGCTGGCGGCAGCTCGACGACAGAGTGCGCCGGATCGCATCGGGCCTGAACCGCATCGGTGTGCGCAAGGGGGACCGCGTCTCGCTGCTCATTCCGCCAGGTCCGACGCTGACGGCGGTGGTCTACGCGTGCCTGCGAATGGGCGCTGTCGTGGTCGTCGCGGACGCCGGGCTGGGGGTGAGAGGGCTCACCCGCGCGGTGCGTGGATCATGCCCTGACTTCGTCATCGGGGAGGTGCCCGGCCTCATGGCCGCCCGCGCCCTCGGCTGGCCCGGGGTGCGCATCTCGGCCGTGCGCCTGTCGAAGGTCGCGGCCGCCGTGCTCGGCGTCTCGCACAGTCTCGGCGACATGGTCGGCAGCGACGCCGTCGACTCCGCGCAGCCGGGTCCGGACGATGAAGCCGCCATTCTCTTCACATCCGGGTCCACCGGTCCCGCCAAGGGTGTCGTATATCGGCACAGGCAGCTCTCGGCGCTGCGCGACGTACTCGCGCGGCACTTCGATGTGACGCCGGATTCCGGGATCGTGACCGGTTTCGCGCCCTTCGCGCTGCTGGGTCCTGCGCTCGGAACGAGGTCGGCGACGCCCGATATGGATGTCTCGTCCCCACGCACACTCACCGCGAGCGCTGTCGCCGCCGCCGTGAGGGAGTCTGAGGCGGGCATCGTCTTCCTCTCGCCCGCCGCGATACTCAACGTCGTCGCGACGGCCGGCGGCCTTACGCGAGAAGACCGCGGCGATCTCGATCGCGTCCGCACGTTCCTGTCCACCGGCGCGCCCATCGGCGCGGGCATGCTCGCTTCAGCAAGCGCGCTCATGCCGAACGCAACACCGCACGTTCCTTACGGCATGACCGAGTGCCTGCTCGTCACGGACGTGACGCTCGACGAGATCCGCTCCGCAGGCGGTGAGCCGGACACCGGCGTATGCGTCGGCACGCCGATCGGCGCGAACCGGGTGCTCATCAGCGCACTCGACCCGGACGGGCGGGCGACCGGCGCACCGAGCCCGCGGCCCGCTGTCCTCGGCGAGATCGTCGTCTCGGCGCCGCATCTGAAGGACCGCTACGACCGATTGTGGGTGACGGATCGCGCCGCCGGTCGCGAGACGGGATCCGAGTCGGGTGCGGACGGCGTCCGCTGGCATCGCACCGGCGACATCGGCCACCTCGACGGGCGTGGTCGCCTGTGGATCGAGGGGCGGTTGTCACACGTCATCGTCACCGCGTCCGGACCGGTCGCTCCTGTGGGACCGGAACAGGATGTCGAGAGCGTGTCCGCGGTGCGCCGTGCTGCCGTCGTCGGCGTCGGGCCGGACGGACTGCGTCAGGCCGTCGCGGTCGTCGAAACACTCGGACGGATCGATCGGCCCGGTCTGGCGGATCCAGGTCTGACCGCGGCCGTGCGTGCGAGCACCGCGCTCCCGCTCGTCGCCGTGCTCGCGGTCCGCCGGCTTCCCACCGACATCCGTCACAACTCGAAGATCGATCGGTCGCGACTGTCCGAATGGGCCGAGAAGGTCCTCGCCGGCGAAAGGTTCACGGCACCGTGATCGTGCTCGTCACCGGAGCCTCCGGTTTCCTCGGCCGCGCCGTCGCCGCCCGGCTCGTCGCTGCCGGCCACGACGTGCGCACGCTGCAGCGGCGACCGTCCGGGGTGGAGGGTGCCACCGACATTCTCGGCTCGATCACCGATCCGCGTCTCGTCGCCCGCGCGACCGACGGCGTGGAGGGCATCGTGCATCTCGCGGCGAAGGTCTCGCTGGCCGGGGCGCCGAAGGAGTTCCGCACGGTCAATGTGGAAGGAACGCGCACGCTGCTGGACGCGGCCGGGGTCGCCGGGGTGACGCGCCTGGTTCAGGTGTCGTCGCCCTCGGTCGCTTACGCCGGCGCGGCGCTGGTCGGCGTCGGCACTGAACCGGCGTCTCCTGCGCGTGCACGCGGGGAGTATGCGCGCACGAAGGCGGAGGCCGAGTTGCTCGCGCTCGCCCGCGATTCCCCGAAGATGCGTGTCGTCGCCATCCGTCCGCATCTCGTCTGGGGGCCGGGTGACACTCAACTGATCGGGCGGATCGTCGAGCGCGCTCGCCGAGGGCGGCTGCCGCTGCTCAACGGCGGAACCGCTCTCATCGACACCACCTACGTCGACAACGCCGCATCCGGCATCGTCGCGGCGCTGCACCGGGCGGACGCCGCGCATGGCCGGGCGTTCGTTCTCACGAACGGCGAGCCCCGCCCGGTGGGCGACCTGCTGGCCGGCATCTGCCTCGCCGCAGATGTGCGGCCGCCACGGTGGAGCATTCCCGCAGGAATCGGACGAGCAGCGGGCACGGTCATCGAGCGGCTCTGGGCCGTGCGGCCGGGAATGGACGAGCCACCCATGACGCGTTTTCTCGCCGAGCAGCTCTCCACGGCGCACTGGTTCGATCAACGCGAGACCCGCCGCGCACTCGCCTGGACGCCGTCAGTGTCGATCGATGAAGGGCTCCGCCGTCTCGCCGACGCTGAAACGTGATACCCCGTTCGCCGAAACCGTCTGGTTGATGGAGACACGACAGAGCCGGGCGTCCCACCGCACTCAAAGACTTCCGATGAAGGTATACAGATCCGACGCCATGTCCGCGCTGATCTCATGCCCGACGCCGGCGTACACCCGTTCGTCGAGGGCGGAGTGGGCGGGAAGGAACTCGTGGAGCCGGTCGATGTCGCTCTGCGGGATGACGTCGTCGACCGACCCGCGGGCCCAGAGCAGCGGCGGTCGCCGCAGGGCGAGGTCGACATCCGTCGGCTCATCGTCGATCGTCGTGAACCCGGCGAACAGGGCTGCGAAGGCGAACCGCTGCGGATGCCGGCGCAGCGCGTGCAGGGCGACAGCAGCGCCCTGCGAGTAGCCGACCAGACCGACACCCGCTGTGGGAGCGTGCGCTTCGACCCGATCCACGACGAGCTCGGCAGCCGGGGCGACATTCCGTGACAGTGGCCCCAAGCTGGCGTCCTCCGGCACGCGGAACCATTCGAACCCCGAACCGAGCGGCAGTGGTGCCTGCAGCGACACCGGTCGCCAAGGCGCCGGTATCGCGTGCTGCACCCAAGCGAGGTCGCGAGAAGTCCCACCTCTCCCGTGCAGGAAGACGACCAGCTGGCCGGATGCGTCGGCTCCGCGCATCCTCCGATCGTAGGCACCCGCCGTCGCGGCGGCAACACGATGGCTCGAGGCGAAGGAAAGGACCTGTCAGGATGCGGTGATGCGAATGAGGGCGCGTTCGGCGGCCCGCTGCACCCGCGCACTCGAGTCGCGCGTCAGGGCCTCGAGGTATGGCACGGCGGCGTCGATGCGCTGCCGGCCACAGACCTTCGACGCCATCTCGCGCACGCGCCAATGGTCATCGGTCAGCGCGCCGAGGACGGCCGGCGTCGCCGAGTGATCGTAGGCGTAGAGCAGTCCGCGCGCCGCCCACACCTTCAGCCAGTAGTCCGGGCCGCCCTCGCCACCGGTGAGGGCCCATCGTGCGGGAGGCCCGCCCAGCGCGAACACCAGTTCAGCATCAGCCGCTCGGCCCAGCAGGAGAGCGGCACAGCCGGCGACCACCGCTTCCGCACCGCGTCGCGCACACTCACGCCGCACGCTCTCGCGAGGCGAGATTCCCCAGCGTGATCTGCCGACCATTCGCACACGCTACACCTGCCGGACGCAGCGGGTGTCTTGAGATGAAGGCTCCCGTTCGGGTGTCGGTTCCTTCGCTCTCGGACGAGAACGAACGCATCGCCGTGCCCGCGTCGTCGGCTCTGCCGGCGTCAGAGCCGCACGACCTGCAGCCCCAGCGCCTCGACGATGCCCGCGGCCTGGTGACCGTCGACCATGGCCCGTGTCAGCGTGGTGCTCAACGGATCGAGCCCGGAGAGGTCACTGCCCACAAGATTTGCATCGGTGAAGTCTGCGCCGTGGAACCAGGAAGCCGAAAGGTCGCAATCGGTGAACGCCGCTCGCGCGCAGCGTGCACGCGTGAGATCGGCTTCGCGCATTCGCACCTCCGAGAAGCGGGCGCCCTCGAGCGCCGCTCCGGGCAGGCCGGTGAACGACCAGTCGCCGCCGTCCACCCGCAGCAGGTCGAAGGAGCAGCCGTCGAACATGCTGCCGATCATCTTGCAGCCGGTGAAGGTGGCTTCGAAGAAGTTGCACCGGGTGAAGGTGCAGTTCACGAACGCGCTCGCGGTGTGGACGGTGACGTTGAATCGGACGCCACGGAACGTGCACTCCGTGAACGTCGAGCCGTTCGTCACCGCCTCTGTGAGGTCGACGTCGACGAACAGCACGCGCTCGAACGACTCCGCATCGATCGTCTTCCCGTACCAGTCCTCACCGTTGACCGTGGACGTGGTCTCCGGGGCCGCGTGGCCGCCACGACGGTCCGCCATGAACGCCCCTCCGATTCGGTCGATCCGTCGTTCAATATACGGCGCTCCGGCGACATGAGCCGCCAGAGCCGTCGCCTCGCGTGGGAAGCGAACGCAGCACGATCCGTCAGCGCAGGAACGCGATGATCGCCCGCGCCACGGCATCCGGAGCCTCTTCGGCCATGTGATGCCCCGAGTCGATGCCGTGTCCCGACACCTCGTCGGCCCATTCCCGCCACACCTCGCGGGGGTCGCCGACGAGCTCCTCGAGGTCGTCGCGCAGCGACCAGAGCGAGAGCACCGGAACATCGAGCCGCCGCTTGGCCGCGCGATCCGCTCGCTCCCGATCGGCATCGATGGTGACCCCGGCGCGGTAATCCTCCAGCATCGCGCGCACCACGTTCGGATCGCGGGTGGCGGTCCGCCACTCCGCGTGATTCTCCTCGCCCATCACACTTGGATCACCGCGATACCAGGCATCCGGGTCAGCGTTGATGACACGCTCGGGCACGCCGGGCTGCGCATAGAAGAACCAGTGCCACCAGTGCAGGGCGAAGCGCGTGCCGCCTCGATCGAGGTGATGCGTGAGCGGCACACCGTCGAACACGCCCAGCGCACGGACGAGATCGGGGTGGTCCATCGCCAGGCGGAAGGCGACGTAGCTGCCCCTGTCATGGCCCATCACGACGAATCGGTCACGACCAAGACGAGACATGACGGCCACCATGTCGTCGGCGACCGCTCTCTTCGAGTGCACGCTGTGGTCGTCGACCGGATCCGGGCCGGTCGAGCGCCCGTACCCGCGCAGATCCGGGCAGACGACCGTGAATCCCGACGCGACGAGCAGGGGCGCGACCCGGTGCCAGGTGGCCGAGGTGCGCGGATGCCCGTGCAGCAGCAGTACAGGAGGGCCGGACCCGGCGTGGCGGACGAAGATCCTGGCGGCGTCGGTGGCGACGACCTCCTCGGTGAACCCCTCGAACACAGTGACCTCCTCGTCGGAGCCATGCTACGCGGGGCGCCGATGTTCTAAAACAGACTCCTATTGACTTTAGAAGCGTCGCGGGAGTGTAATGAGAGCAACCGAGGAGGACGCCATGTCGCTTGCCTATGCAGAGGATCGGATCGACGACGAGCGAGAGCCGCTCGACCTCGTCACGGCGGTTCCCCGACGGGTGCGGATCCAGGCGGTTCCGCGACCGGTCGACCTCGAAGCGGCCGAGCAGGCCGGGCGCCTCTTCCTGCGGGCGCTCGGGATCGATCCGGATGCGGCGGATGCCCCGGACCTCGCGCGGACGCCGCACCGCTTCGCGGCGGCGTACGCCGAACTGCTCAGCCCGCGGCCCTTCGACTTCACCACCTTCGCGAACCGCGAGGGCTACGACGAGATGGTGCTCGTGCGCGACGTTGCCGTGCAGTCGCTCTGCGAGCATCACCTACTGCCGTTCACCGGAGTCGCGCACGTCGCTTACCTGCCGGCCGAGCGGGTCGTCGGCCTGTCGAAAATCCCGCGGATGGTCGATCACTTCGCGCGTCGCCCGCAGACGCAGGAGCGACTGACGGTGCAGATCGCCGAGGCGCTGGCCCTGAATCTGCAGCCGAGGGGCGTCGGCGTCATCGTCGAGGCGACCCACAGCTGCATGACGCTGCGAGGCGCACGCGCCGGTGGGGCCGCCACGAAGACCTCGGCGGTGCGGGGCGCCCTGCGTGACGACGCCCGCTCACGCGCGGAGTTCTTCGCACTCGTCGCCGGGCATTGACCGGCCACGTCGACCGAGAGGGGATCGAGATGACCATCGCCGTCATCGGCGGCGGCCTGGCCGCCGCCACGGCCGTCACCGAGTTGCGCGACAGGGGATACGACGGGGAGCTCACGCTCTACGCCGCCGAGAGCCGCCTTCCGTACGAGCGGCCACCGCTGTCGAAAGACGTCCTGCTGGGCACCAAGGGCATCGATGCCACGATCGTGCACCCGTCCGAGTGGTATGCGCAGCACGATGTGCGCCTCGAACTCGGCACGCGGGTCACCGCCGTCGAGACCGATGCGCACACCCTCACCGCGCGTTCCAGCAGCGGCGAGCTCAGCGAGCGGCACTACGACCGGCTGCTCATCGCCACCGGCGCCGTACCACGTCACTTCGACGTGGCCGACCGCGTGGCGTCACCGGTATACCTGCGTACCGCCGATGACAGCACGAACCTGAAGGCACGTCTCGTCGCCGGAGCACGGGTCGTGATCGTCGGTGCGGGCTGGATCGGACTGGAGGTCGCCGCGGCCGCCCGTCAGGCCGGAGCAGACGTGACCGTGTTCGAGGTGGCGGAGCTGCCGCTGGTGCGGGTGCTCGGCCCCGAGATCGGTGGGGTGTTCGCCGACCTGCACCGCCACCATGGCGTGGATCTGCGACTGGGCACACAGGTGACCGAGGACGACATGGTCTCCGCCGACGTGCTCGTGGTCGGGGTGGGCGCGGTACCCGTCACCGACCTGGCCGAGGCGGCGGGCATCGCCGTCGACAACGGCATCCTCGTCGACGCCACGCTGCGCACCTCGTCCCCCGACGTGTATGCGATCGGCGACGTCGCCAACCACGACCATCCGGTGCTGGGACGACGCATCCGCGTGGAGCACTGGGACACGGCGATCGAGCAGGGAAAGACCGTCGCGCACAACCTGCTCGGCGCAGACGAGCCGTACACGCGACTGCCGTACTTCTTCACCGACCAGTACGACCTCGGAATGGAGTACTTCGGCAGCGTCGGACCCGAGGGCTACGACCGGGTCGACGTCGAAGGCGACACCGACGTGGCGAACGGCGGCGCGTTCCGCGCGTACTGGGTCGCCGGCGGCACCGTCGTCGCGGCGATGCACGCCAACGACTGGGACGCGTCCGACGCGGTGCGCGACAGCGTGGGGGAGCCGCGATGACGGCGCCGAGCACCGTCACGTCCGTGCGGCGCATCGGCGGACGCGAGTTCGACTTCGCCCGTCAGGTCGCGGTGATGGCGGTGATCAATCGCACCCCCGACTCGTTCCACGATCGCGGTGCCACCTTCGCGCTCGAGCGAGCGGTCGACAGCGCGCTGCGGGCCGTCGAACGCGGTGCCGACTGGGTCGACATCGGGGGTGTGCCGTTCGGTCGTGGTCCGGCGGTCTCGGTGCAGGAGGAGATCGACCGGGTGATGCCGGTGGTCGAGATGCTCGCCGCATCGGCGGTGGATGCGGTGATCTCGGTCGACACCCACGACGCCGACGTGGCTGCGGCGGCGATCGCTGCCGGTGCCGCCGTCATCAACGACACCAGCGGACTCGGGGATGACCGGATGGCGTCGGTGATCGCGGAAAGCGATGCGCACATCGTCATCACGCACAGCGTCGGACCACCGCGCGTGGAAAAACCCGCGGCCCGCTACGACGACGTGGTGGCCGCCGTGCGGGCGTTCCTGCTCGAGCGGATCGCGCGGGCCGAAGCATCCGGTGTGCCGCGCGAACGCATCATCATCGATCCGGGCCACGATCTCGACAAGAACACGCTGCACTCGCTCGAGCTGACCCGCCGGCTGGACGAGATCACCGACATCGGGCTGCCGCTGCTCGTCGCGGTGTCGAACAAGGATTTCATCGGGGAGTCGATCGATCGTCCGCAGGGCGAGCGCCTGGCCGGGTCGCTGGCCGCGATGACCGCCTGCGTTCTCGCGGGCGCGCGCGTCGTGCGCATGCATGACGTGGCCGCGGCGGTTGACGCGGCGCGGATGGTCGAGGTCATACTGGGGATGCGTCCTCCGGTGCGACTGAAGCACAACACCCATCCGACCCGAAACGTGTGAGGAGCGGGATGCTCATCGATCGCCTCTGGCCCGACCCCGCATCCGATCTCGACGACGAGGCGCTGCTGGCGGTCACCCGGATGCCGCCGGGACGCGAGTGGCTGCGCATGAACTTCATCTCCGCCATCGACGGCGCCGCGACCCGTGACGGGCTGTCGGGTGGGCTCGGCGACGCGGCCGATCGACGCCTGTTCGATCTGCTCCGATGGCCGGCCGACGCCGTGCTCGTCGGAGCGGGTACGGCACGCCGCGAGGAGTACGCGGCGATGCGGCTCGACGACCGCGCCGTCGCCTGGCGCACAGCGCGCGGTCTCGCGCCGCATCCGGTGCTCGTGCTCGTCTCGCGCACCCTCGACCTCGACCCGTCGTCCGCGATGTTCACGGATGCTCCGGTGCGGCCGATCGTCTGCACCGTCCCCGCCGGATCCACCGAGGACGAGGACCGTGCGCAGCGCCGGGAACGGCTGGCGGCCGTCGTCGAGATCATCGAGACCGGCGCGGACGACGTCGACCCGCTGAGCGTGCGCACGTCGCTCGCACGGCGCGGACTGCGGCACGTGCACGGTGAGGGCGGGCCGCACGTCTTCGGTTCGTTCCTCGCCGCCGGCGCCGTGGACGCTCTGCACCTCACGATCGCTCCCAGCCTCGAAGGGGGATCCGCCGGGCGCATGGCCAACCACCCCACGGCGACGCCGACCGACATGCGGCTCGCCTCCGTGCTGCGCTCCGGCAGTGAGCTGCTGCTGCAGTACGTCCGCGGCTGATCCGCGGCGCGCGGCCGCCGCGAGGGTCACCGCTCGTCCTCGGGCGTCAGCATCAGCAGGATGCGGCGCAGGTGCATCGCCGTCAGAACCCCGGGGCCGGTGACCGTGCCGACATCCATGCTGCGGTCATGCACGGTGCGCAGCAGATCCTCGACGCGCTCCGCCGCCGTCGCGCGCAGCACTGAGCCCTCCTCATCGCCGGGGTCGGGGGCCAGCACCTCGGCGACCGCGAGGCACGCCTGCGAGAGCGGTTCGACGACCTCGGCGTCGAGTTCGAGCGCCGCGGGGCGCGACCAGATCGTGTCGCCGATGCATCCGGAGATGTCGCGGATCTGATGCGCCACGTCGTCGAGCATCTCGAGGCGCACGTGGTCGTCGGACGTGTCGGTGCGCCGCAGCCACGCCCTCGGATTGCCGCGTCGGCTGTCATCGGCATCGGCCAGCGCCGTGCGCAGGGTGCGGCTCGTCTCGGCGAGCTCGCGGGCGTCACGCGCCCAGCCCTCGTTCTCGGGCGGCCACGACTCCGCCACGGCGCCGCCGATGTCACGCAGATGACCGGCCAGCGTACGCTGGAACGCGTCCAGGCGCGCCTCCGCCTGGGCGACGAGCGGCGCCGGCGGGATGATGAGGTTGACGAGCAGGCCCACCGTGACGCCCACGGCGGTCTGCACGGTGTAGCCCAGGGAGTACTCATCGGCGTTGGCCCCGCCGATGATCAGCACGAAGATCGCGGCCATCGGGATGTACTCGCGGCCCGCCCCGAACCAGCCGGTGCCCGAGACCAGCACGCCGAGGGCGGCGGCGGCCGCGATCGTCCAGACGTTCGGCCCCACGGTCAGCACGATCACCGCGGCGATCCCGACGCCCACGGCGAGTCCCAGCAGTGTCTGCAGGCTCGAGCGGATCGAGCTCATCAGCGTCGGGTACATGCTGATCAGCGCTCCGAACGGCGCGTAGTACGGGTATTGGTCAGTCACCCCCGGCATGAGCGGAGCGATCAGCCAGGCCGCACCCACGGCGAACGCCGTCTTCGCGGCGAGCAGCAGTCGTGCGGGGCGCGCGGCCTCACGCAGGGCGCTGCCGATGCGCCCGATCGCTCCCGACCGGATGCCGCCGGTCACGGTGGTGCCGTTCGTCCCTGTCACCCGCGCCACGTTAGGCGTCGGCCGCCGACTGCGGGCACGGGGTTGACATCGGACGGCGGTCGGCCAGGTCCGCGCCACTCGGTGCGCTGACCGCAAGGAGGTTGCGACCACCGTCGGATTGTGCAGTGATGGAGCACGACGATCACGCAGAAAACCATCACGCACCGAAGCACGGCATCCATCCGGATGCGCACTCAGGAGGAACGTCGATGACCGCAGTCGAACCGCCGAACCGTCCGAACGCACGAGCCGGCAGGCCGCCGAAGGAGCCGTCGGACATGACCGGTCCGAAGCGGGTACTCAAGGACATCACCCACCCCGCGCTCATCCCCGGAATCGGCGTCGAAGACACCCCGCGTGTCTTCAGCACCAACTGGGCGGTGCTCGGCATCGCCGGCGTGCTGGTGCTCGCCGTCGTCGTCTGGGGTTTCCTCAGCCCGCAGAGCATCAGTGACGCCGGTGCGACCTCTCTCTCCTGGGTCACGACGAACTTCGGCTGGCTGTTCTCGCTGCTGGCGGTGCTCACCATCGTGTTCATGCTCGTGGTCGGCTATGGGGTGACCGGCGGCATCCGCCTCGGCGCCGACGATGAGAGCCCCGAGTTCTCGACCGTCTCGTGGATCGCGATGCTGTTCTCGGCGGGCATGGGCATCGGCCTGCTGTTCTGGGGACCGGCCGAACCGCTCGGCTACTTCAACGACGTGCCGTACGGCTTCACCTCCGAGCCCGGGTCGAGGGATGCGATGCTCGACGCCCTCGCGCAGTCGGTGCTGCACTGGGGACCCATGGCCTGGGCGTTCTATGCGCTCGTCGGCGGCGCCATCGCGTACGCCGCGTATCGCCGCGGGCGGGCTCCGCTGATCTCCGCCATCTTCCGCCCCGTCTTCGGTGAGCGCACCGAGGGATGGATCGGCGCCGTCATCGACGTGTTCGCGATCATCGTGACGCTGTTCGGCACCGGCGTGACGCTCGGCATGGGGGCACTGCAGATCGCCAGCGGCGTGGAGTACGTCAGTGGCATCGGCCCCCTCGGCAACACCGGCCTGATCATCATCATCACCGTGCTCACGGCCGCGTTCGTCGTGTCGGCGGTGTCGGGCATCAAGCGCGGCATCCGGGCTCTGTCGAACATCAACATGGCGGTCGCGGGACTCATCGCCGTGTTCATCTTCATCGCCGGACCCACGCTGTTCCTGCTGAACATCATCCCGTCCAGCATCCCCGCCTTCGTCGGCGATCTGTGGACGATGCTGCAGCGCAGCGCCGCCCAGGGCGAAGAGGCGGGCGCGTTCGTGTCGACCTGGACGAACTACTACTGGGCATGGTGGATCTCGTGGACGCCCTTCGTCGGCATGTTCATCGCGAAGATCTCCCGCGGGCGCACGCTGCGCGAGTTCGTCACGGTCGTCATCGTCGTCCCCTCGATCGTCTGCATCGTGTGGTTCGGCATCATGGGCGGCACCACGATGTTCTTCGAGTCGCAGGGTGCGCCGATCAGTGAGGCGGGCCCGCCGGAGGCGGTGCTGTTCGCTGTACTGCAGCAGCTGCCCTTCGGGGCGGTGCTGTCAGTGCTCGCGATGATCTCGATCGTGCTGTTCTTCGTCACCTCGGCCGACTCGGCATCCATCGTGATGGGCTCGATGAGCCAGCGCGGGCGACCCGAGCCGTCGACCTGGGTGACGATCACCTGGGGCGTGCTGCTCGGCGCCGCGGCACTCGCGCTGCTGCTCGCCGGCGGCGAGACGGCGCTGTCGGGACTGCAGGCGATCATGGTCGTCTCCGCCCTGCCCTTCGCGATCATCGTCATCGGGATCATGTTCGCCTGGGCACGTGAGCTGCACACCGACCCGTACATGCTGCGGCGTCGGTTCGCGCGAGCCGCGATCGCGCAGGGCGTCCGGCGGGGCATCAGCGAGCACGGCGACGACTTCGTCTTCGGTGCGACCGAGGTCGCGACCGCGGAGGGTGCCGGGGCCGGCATCGACACCGACGACCCCGCGCTCACCGAGTGGTACGAGACGGCGACGGCGCAGATCCCCATCACGCCCGAAGACGTCACGCGCACGCTCGAGCCCGGCCACATCCAGCACCGGGGCCCCGGAGATCCGCACCACACGGCGTCCGGCGACGCCTCGCTCACCGTGGGAGAGGACCGCCGGGAATCACGGAGGGCGCGTCGAGAGGCGAACGACGATCCGGGCGAGGATCCGTCGCCATGACGTCCGCCGGCGGCGGCATCCGCTCTCCGAGTACGCGACGCAGCTTGTGAGGGTTGCAGACCTGACGGATGCCGCTGATCCGGCCGGCCCCATCGAGCTCGATCGTCATCACGTCGGTGCGGCCGGAGTGCGAGAGCGCGATGCCGACTTCGCCGTTCACGTCGATCGGAGTGACGGAGAACGGATGCTCCGGGTCGAATGCGGCCGCCTTCTGCCGCACACCGAGCAGGAAGCGGCGCACCTTCGCGGCGCCGAAGATCGGGTTGCGGGTGGCGGCCACCACCCCGCCTCCGTCGGTCCACAGGATGGTGTCGTCGGAGAGCAGATCGAGCAGCACCGAGAGATCGCCGTCCTGCACGGCATCGACCAGTGCGGTCAGCGCACGCGGATCGGCTGCGCGCGGGGGAGTGGCGGAATCCAGCTGCAGGCGGCGCTCCCCGCGCGAGATGAGCTGCCGCACCGCGGCCGGCGATTTCTGCAGGATCTCGCCGATCTCGACAGCCGACATCGCATAGGCGCGGTGCAGCACCACGGCGGCGCGGCTCTCCGGCGTGAGCTGCTCGGCGAGGTGCAGAAGCGCCAGCGACAGCATCTCGCGGTCGGCGACCGCATCCTCCGGAAGCTGCGACGTCGCGACGGGCTCTGGCAGCCAGTGCCCGGTGTACTCCTCCCGCACCGCGGCGAGCGACCGGACGCGGTCGATCGACCGACGCACGCACGCCGTGGTGAGCCACGCCGGCCACGATCGCACCCGACCTGCCCCGGCGCGCTCCTCGCGCAGCGCCTCGATCGCGACCTCCGAGACGACGTCCTCCGCGTGACCGAAGTCGCCCAGCATCCGGTACGCGATGCCGATCAGCCTGCCGCGCTCGGCCTCCCACGCTCGTGCGGCGGGAGTGGCGGACACGGCGACGGTCATGCCGCCACGCTACCGTCCACGCCCACCGCCACGGCGATCTCAGACGATCGGATGCTTGTCATCGACCGGCGGCTCCATCTGCGTCGAGATCGCGATGCGGTTCCAGACGTTGATCGTGCAGATCGCCATCACGATGCCGCCGAGTTGACCTTCGTCGAAGTGCTGGGCCGCGGCATCCCAGACCTCATCGGTGACGGTGTCAGGGCCGAGCTTCGTGATGGCGTCGGTCAGGGCGAGGGCCGCGAGCTCCTTCGGCTCGAACAGGTTCCTCGCGTGCTGCCATGCGCCGACCGCGTGCAGCGTGCGTTGGGGGATGCCGTGCTTCGCGCCGTCGGTCGCGTGCATGTCGACGCAGAACCCGCAGCCGTTCAGGATCGACGCCCGCAGCTTGATCAGCTCGTAGAGCCGCGTCTCCACCGCCTTGCGGGAGTACGCCTCCATGCCGAGCACGGCGGCGTAGCCGAGCTTGTTGGTGCGGGCCATGTCGATCCTGGTCATGATCATCCTTCCGTCGCGGCATCCGGTTCGATGCCCTCATCCGTATGTCGGATGCCGGGTGCGGAGTGTGACACCGTCATCGGCGACCTTCGTGCCGGTGACCCTGCGACAATGGAATCCCCAGGCACTCGACCCGAGGAGCATCCGTGCAGTACATCTCCACCCGCGGCGGCATGCAGCCGCAGCCGTTCAGCGAGACGCTGCTGGAAGGCCTCGCGCCCGACGGCGGTCTCGCGGTGCCCGAGCGGATGCCGCACGTCGACTCCGAGACGCTCGAGAGGTGGCGCGCGCTCACGTACCCGCAGCTCGCCGCCGAGGTCCTCGGCCTGTTCGCCACCGACATCCCGCGTGAAGACCTCGCCCGCATGACGGCGGACGCCTACGCCGCCTTCCCCGACGCGGTCGTGCCGTTGCATTCGATCGGCGACGGCATCACGCTCGTGGGACTCTCGGAGGG
The DNA here is from genome assembly GCF_042723855.1 of Microbacterium sp. NPDC058345. Classification (NCBI taxonomy): domain Bacteria; kingdom Bacillati; phylum Actinomycetota; class Actinomycetes; order Micrococcales; family Microbacteriaceae; genus Microbacterium; species Microbacterium sp. NPDC058345. The sequence goes on along the minus strand of NZ_JBHXIG010000001.1, from coordinate 583,302 downwards.
GCCGACCCTGGCGTTCAAGGACATGGCGATGCAGTTCCTCGGCCAGGTGCTCGAGTACGTGCTCGAGAAGAACGACGGTGTGCTGAACATCCTCGGTGCGACCTCGGGCGACACCGGGTCCGCCGCCGAGCACGCGCTGCGCGGAAAGGACCGCGTGTCGATCTTCATGCTCTCGCCGCAGGGACGCATGAGCACCTTCCAGCGCGCGCAGATGTATTCGCTCGACGACGCGAACGTGCACAACATCGCGGTCGAGGGCGTGTTCGACGACTGCCAGAACCTGGTCAAGCACCTGGCGGGCGACATCGACTTCAAGAGGGCGCAGCGCCTCGGCGCGGTGAACTCCATCAACCTTGCGCGCATCACGGCGCAGGTCGTCTACTACTTCTGGGCCTGGCTGCGGATCACCGATGCCGTCGAGCCCGAATACCGCACCGGCTTCGAGGTCTCGTTCACCGTGCCGTCCGGGAACTTCGGCAACATCCTCTCCGGCTTCTTCGCCAAGCAGATGGGCGTGCCGATCCGCCGGCTCGTGCTCGCAGCGAACGAGAACAATGTGCTCGACGAGTTCTTCCGCACGGGGATCTACCGGCCGCGCTCGGCCGCCGACACGCACGCGACGTCGAGCCCGTCGATGGACATCTCGAAGGCGTCGAACCTGGAGCGCTTCATCCACACGCTCGTGGACCGCGACCCGGCTCGCGTCGCCGCCGCCTGGGCCGAGCTCGACGAGAACGGCTTCTTCGACTTCTCGGCGGAGCAGCCCCGGTTCGAGAGCGAGTTCGGCATCGTCAGCGGCACGTCGACGCACGCCGACCGCGTCGCCGCCATCCGATCGGTGTACGAGACCTCGGGCGAGGTCATCGACCCGCACACCGCCGACGGCGTGCACGTGGCGCGGTCGTTCGTCGAGCCGGATGTGCCGATGCTCGTGCTCGAGACCGCGAAGCCGCAGAAGTTCGCCGAGACGATCACCGAGGCGATCGGCATCGACCTGGAGTACTCCGACGACCTGCGGCGGATGCTGGATGCTCCGCAGCACGTCGTCGAGATGCCCGACGACGAGGCGGCCCTTCGGGCCTACATCGAGACGCACGCGCAGCACTGAGCGCTGCGCGTCTGCGGCTCGGGCGTCAGGCGACCCGCGCGGGCCTCAGGCGGCCGTCGGCGTGTCGGGCTTCGTCCTGGGGTGCAGCAGACCGGACAGGGCTCCGAGCGCGGCGCCGGCGAGCGTGTCGATGATGCGCTCGAAAGCCACCGACATGTCGCCGATGGTGCCTGTCGCGGCGCCGGTGAGCAGCAGCACCAGCGGGGTGATCAGCGTCAGCGCGAGGGCGTAGTGCCGCACCACGACGAGTTCGATGGAGAACTGCAGCACCCCCAGCAGCAGCGCGAGCCAGAGCCCCGACGGATGCAGCAGCGCCAGCAGCGCGTACACCGCGGCACCCGTGATCGTGCCGAGCAGGCGGTGAAGTGCGCGCTGCAGCGCGACCCGGCGGGCGGCGGCGACGCCGATGACGGCGACGGCGGCGCCGACGATCCAGTAACCACGGCCCGGGTCGAGCAGCAGCCCGAGCAGCATGCCGGCCACGGCGACGATCGCCACGCGCAGCACGAGCATGCGGGCATCCGCGTCCCACGCCGGGCCGGGCAGCAGCGTGCGCAGCGGTCGCGCCTGCACCTGACGCGCGCGACGCAGGGCCATCGGCGCCATCGCGACCAGATACGAGAACACGCAGCCGGCCGCGAGGGCGATGAGGTACACCGCCGGCGGCACCGGCGCCTTCGCCATCACCGTCGCCGAAAGGCCGAACACGAGCACGAAGAACAGCGGCCCTGGCGGGCCGAGCCGGAATCCGAACGACAGCGCCGCGCTCAGCACCGCGACGACGACGATGCCGACGTTCAGCAGCACGGGGCTGTGCGCGACAGCGACACCCAGCGCGGCGCACACGATCAGGCCGGTCGCGACCAGCGGAAGGATGCGCGCTCTCTCGACCACGGGCGACGTCGAGACGAACAGCACGGTGAACGCGCCGGACGCGGCGATGTACCCGAGAATCGGCATCCCGAGCAGTGTCATCGTCCCGATCGGCACCGCGATGCCCAGAGCCGCCTGTACGCCGATCTGCCAGCGCGGCCCGCGCGACGGACCAAAGGAGAACAGGCTCACCCTCCTATTCTCCCCCGCCCCGCGCTTCCCGCGACGCGCCCGCCCGACAGCGGTCAGTCGCCCTTCACGTTGACGAGCTGCCGCAGCGTGTGCCGGATGGTGACGAGATCGGCGGCATCCGCCATCACCGTGTCGATCGGCTTGTAGGCCTGAGGGATCTCGTCAATGAAGGCGTCGGTGTCGCGGAACTCGATGCCGGCCATCGCCTCGCGCAGCTGGTCGTGCGTGAACGTCCGCCGAGCGGCCGAGCGGGAGTACTCCCGTCCCGCGCCGTGTGGCGACGAGTTCAGCGACAGCGCGTTGCCGAGCCCCTCCACCACGTAGGAAGCGGTGCCCATGGAGCCCGGGATCAGACCGGGCCTTCCGACGTCGGCCTGGATGGCGCCCTTCCGCGAGACCCACACCTGCTCGCCGAAATGCGTCTCCGACTCGGTGAAGTTGTGGTGGCAGTTGATCCGCTCCTGCTCGTGCACCGCGGCGCCGAGGAACTCCGAGACCTGGCGCACGACCCGGTCCATCATCTCCTCCCGGTTCAGCAGCGCGAAGTGCTGTGCCCATCGCAGCTCGCGGATGTACCGGGCGAACTCCGGGGTGTCCTCGACGAGGTACGCCAGGTCGGGGTCGGGAAGGTCGAGTCCCTGCTGCTTCGCCAGCCGCTGCGCCACGGCGATGTGGTGCGTGGCGATCCTGTTGCCGACACCTCGAGAACCGGAGTGCAGGAACAGCCAGATCCGATCGAGCTCGTCGAGCGACACCTCGATGAAGTGGTTGCCCGAGCCGAGCGAGCCCAGCTGCAACCGCCAGTTGCGGGCGTACGACGCCGGGTCGAAGCCGTTCGCCTCGGCGAGATCCTCCAGTTCCGCGATCCGCGGCTCCGCCGTGGCCACCACCGTGCGATTCTGGTGGCCGGCCGACAGCGGCACAGCGCGCTCGATCGCTTCACGCAGGCGAGCGAGGTGGCGCCCCTCGACGTCGTGCTTCGTGAACTGCGTGCGGACGGCGATCATGCCGCAGCCGATGTCGACGCCGACGGCGGCGGGGATGATCGCGCCCAGCGTGGGGATGACCGAGCCGACCGTCGCCCCCTTGCCGAGGTGCGCATCCGGCATCAGCGCCAGGTGCGGATGGATGAACGGCATGCGTGCCGTGGTGTGCGCCTGGTCGAGTGTCTTCTCGTCGATCAGCGACGCCCACGACAGCAGCCGTGCGGAGAGCCTCTCCATGATTCCTTTCCTTCTGTGCGGTGTCAGCCACAGGTCACGGATAGGACGCGGTCGGATGCGGGGTCAAGCATCCGGCGTGCGCGTCGTATCGGCGACGCCGTTGAGATGCAGTTGCGCGTCCAGCGCGGAGAGCGCCTCGGAGGCGGGCATCCCCGAGCCGAGCACTTTCAGTCCCAGCCCCTCGGCCATGCCGAGCAGGCCCGCCGCGCGCTCGGCCGCGGTGCCGGCGTCGACGCCGGATGCCTCGACGATCAGTGCGGCCAGCCACGCGCGCAGCTGGGCGTCGCCCGCGGCGAGGGAGCGTGCGGCGTCGTCATGCCCGGCCGCGTAGGCCTGGAACTCCAGGCTGATGCGCCCGTCGCTGAGCTCGGTCGCAGACTGCGGGATGAAGTTCGACAGCACGGCGCGCAGCATGCCGCCCGGTGCGGGCTCGATGCCCAGCGCGTCGATCGCGTCGCGGATGCGTGCCTCGTAGCGGGCGCTCGCCGCCTGCATGGCGAACGTCATCATCTCGTGCTTCGAGGAGAAGTAATGCTGCACCATCCCGGCGGTGACGCCGGCTTCCGTCGCGACATGGCGCAGGCTGACGGCGCCGAGCCCGTCACGGGCGATCACCCGGAAAAGCGCGTCGGCGATGTGTGCGCGCCGCTCTGCGGCATCGACGCGTTTCGGCATGTCGCCATGGTTTCACATTGCACTCGTATTGACAACAGGGGACGAGTGTCGTTACATTGCAAGTGCAATGTAACAATCATGACGGGAGCCGCTCGATGTCACAGATCGTCGCCTCGACCGAGCCCCGGCGCCTCGGGCCGCAGCTCCAGGGCGGGGAACGCATCCGCCACGGCATTCGCCGCGGCTCGGCCATGGAGGTCGCCGGATGGCGCAGCATCGGCAGGGCGCTCACCGGGCGACCGCGCGTTCCGCGCGGTGCATCGGCGTTCAGCTATGACAAGCCGATCCGCACCATCCTCATCGTGTTCCTCGTGCTGTCGACGATCGAGATCCCGCTGATCGATCTGCTGGTGCATCCGATCCCCTGGCTGCGATGGCCGCTGCTCGCTCTCGGTGTGTGGGGCGTGCTCACCATGCTCGGGATGCTGCTCGGCTACCTCACGCGTCCCCACGCGGTCGGCCCCGACGGCATCCGGGTGCGCCACGGCGGCGAGGTCGACATCGACCTGCCGTGGCAGGTGATCGCTTCGGTCGAGCGCCGTCGGCACTCGCTCAGCGGCGCTCCGCCGCTCAGTCTGACCGGCGAAGGCGACGCGCAGACGCTGAACCAGGTGATCCAGGATCACTCCGACATCGAGATCACGCTCGAGCAGCCGACGCTGCTGCGGCTGCCTCAGGGCGACGTCACCGTCAGCGCCGTGCGCATCTCGGCCGACGACCCCGCAGGTTTCCTCGACGCCGTGCGCACTCACATCCCGTGAGCCGCGCGACGCGCGAGCGTCAGCCGGCGTCGCGCGGCGGATTGTGCATGATCTCGAGGCGGATGCCGTTGTCGTCCTCCACGAAGCACGCATAGTAGCGATCGCTGAATCGCGGGTACTCCTTGGGAGCCCGTACCTCACTCCAGCCTGCCGCGACGGCGATGTCGTGGATCCGGTCGACCTCCTCGCGGGAGTCGACGGCGAAGGCGAGATGCTGCCAGCCGACGCGGCCGTGCTCGTGCGGGCCGGTTCCCGTCTCGCGGGCGGAGTAGAGCAGGATCTCGGGCTCATCCGTCCGACACCAGTACGCGTGCTCGGGGGCGTCGTAGGCACGGGTGTAGCCGAGCGCCTCGAAGACGGGATTGAACTGCGCCGACGCGCGCGGCACGTCGTCGACGGTGATGCCGAGGTGATCGAAGGTCGCCATGCACACAGTGTGCCGGATGCGGACGGCATCGGCGTCAGATCGCCACCGCCGACGCGTCAGTTGTCGATCGCGACCAGCCAGGAGATGCCGAAGCGGTCGACGAGCATGCCGAATTCGCCGCCCCACGGTGCCGGTGCGAGCGCGATGGTCACGTTCGCGTCATCGCTGAGCGCGTCCCAGACGGCGTGCAGGCGGTCGCTCTCTGATCCACTGAGCGAGACGGAGACTCCCTGAGGTTGCCGGTACTCCACGCCGCGGGGTGTGTCGGACGCCATCAGCACCATGCCGTCGTCGGTGGTGAGCTGCGCGTGCATGACGAGCTCGCTCTCGGCCGGGTCGTAGCCCATCTCGGGCATGGATCCGAACGTCGTGATGTCGAGTGAGCCGCCCAGCACGCCCCGGTAGAACTCCAGCGCTGTTCGGGCGTTGTCGCGGAACGTCAGATACGGGTTGAGAACGACCATGTGGCTCGCCTTCCGTGGAAGCGCCGGACGCCCCGGCGACGACAAGTCTTCGCCGACGCCGAGGAATCCGCAACGCCTTGTCTTCAGCGATCGTGGAGCGCGCTCCACAGCGCCGCCCACTGCAGCGCATCGAGGTCCCTCGGCAGCGCCGAAGGAGGGATGTCCGCCCGCCGCAGACCGGCCGTGATGCGCTCGGCTCTCGCTCCACGCCGCGCCCGCAGGATCTGCGCGACGCCTCGTCCGCGTCCTGTGAACACGTCGCGCACGAACGCTTCGTAACGGCGGCGCTGCGCCGGCGGCAGCAGGGGGGAGCCCCTTCGCGTGATCGACAGGATGCCGCCGTCCACCGAGGGCATCGGGCGGAACGCATGCGACGGCACGCGGCCGCGCAGCTCGAACTCGAACCACGGCGCGCTCTGCGCGGTCATCATCGTGCCGCCGCCGACCCCGGCCCGCTTGCGAGCCACCTCCCACTGCGTGAGCAGGATCGCGCGATGCCAGGAACCAGAGGTCAGGATGCGACGCAGCAGTGGTGTCGTCAGATGGAACGGGATGTTGCCGACGACGACCGGTGCGTCGAACCGGACGTGCAGGGCGTCGCCGTGCCGCACGTCGACGCCCGGCAGGCGCTGTCGCAGCGCGTGCGCGCGACGTTCATCGATCTCGACCGCGCGGACGCTGCGGCCGAGCCTGGCGAGCTCGACGGTCAGCGCACCGTCGCCGGGGCCGATCTCGAGGATGGGTCCCTCGGTGTCGGCGATGAGATCGCGGATCCGCCGGATCGTCGGTCGGTGGATGAGGAAGTTCTGGCCGAGTTCGTGTCGGCCGCCGTGAACAGAACGGTGTCGCATGGTGTGCTCCAGAAGAGGAAGGAGCACCCGAAGAGGCGCGATCCATCGATCGCTCGCGAGGGATGCGGCAGCTCGCGCTTCCGGGTGCGATGGCATCCGGAGACGGCGCGCGAAGGTCGTGCGTCAGCGCGCCGTCAGGCGCGGCGCAGACGAATCATGAAGGCAGGCGCGCCGATCAGCGCGCACGTCGATGAACCCATGCCGGTCAGTCTAATCACGCGGCGGGTTGTGCATGAACTCCAGGCGGATGCCGCTGTCGTCCTCGACGAAGGACGCGTAGTAGCGGTCGCTGAACCGCGGGTAGAGCTTCGGATCGCGAACGGCCTTCCACCCGGCCTCCATCGCGATCGCGTGCAGCCGGTCGACCTCCTCGCGGGAATCGACCGAGAAGGCCAGGTGCTGCCAGCCGGCGTCGCCGTGCCGGTGCGGGAGGTCATCCGCTTCCGCGCGGCGCTCGAAGATGATCAGCTCGGTCTCGTCGCCGTTGTCCCACGAGATGCCGTGCGGGGCCTCGGTGCCGAGCGTGTACCCCAGAGCCGTCAGCACGGGGTGGAACTGCTGCTTGCCGCGGTCGAGGTCGAGCACCGAGATGCCGAGGTGATCGAGAAGCGCCATGACCCCAGTCTTGCGGATGCGGCGGCGACGTCGCACCGCACGTCGCCCGATCGTCGAGACATCACTTCGAGTATGAGACACGCGCTTTGACGCGATGTCTCATGCTCGAAGTGATGTCTCGCGCAGGAAGTGATGTCTCGAGCGAGTGCGTCGCGTGTCAGTGCGGGGCGTGGTACTCGGCCTCGCCGCGCTTCCAGTAGCCCTTCACGACGGCCTTGGCGACGTCGGTGCCCCAGCGCGCCAGGAGCGCGCGGCCCGGCTTGACGATCGCCTGCTCGGCGGCGATGAAGCAGAACCGGTCGTCGCCGACCGCATCCGCTTCACCGAGACCGTCGAGGAACGAGATCAGCGCCGAACCCGCTGCCGCGTCGCCGCGGTGCAGCCACTCCACCTCGACGGGAGCCTCGATCGCGACCTCATCGGCGGACGAGGCGACCTCGATCACGATCCGGGCGGGTGCGCCGGCGGGGATCTGCGCGGCGAAACGGCGGATCGCCGGGATCGCCGTCTCGTCGCCCGCGAGCAGCCACGATCCTGGCTCGCCGACCAGCACCGCGGAACCACGCGGCCCGCCGACACCCACGAACGACCCGAGCGGAGCGGATGCCGCCCAGGGCGCGGCCACACCTTCATCGCCGTGCACGGCGAACTCTACATCGAGCCAGTCCTCGCCCCAGGCGAGCGGCGTGTACTCGCGACTCGGCGCCGCCCGCAGCTCTTCGACGGACGACGTCAAGCCGGCAGGGAAGAACAGCCGCATGTGGTCGTCGGCCCCGGGGGAGTCGAAGCCCTCGAGCTCCGCTCCGCTCAGGCGGACGCGCACGTAGTTCGGGGCGAGCCACTCGCGGGCGGTGAGCCGCACCGAGCGGAAGCGCAAATCGAGGCCGCGGCGCTCGATCGTGAAGCCGGATTTCCCATCGTTCATAAAGTAAGGCTAACCTAAATTCCATCGAGGCCGGATCGCCCGGCCTCGGCCTCAAGCGCTGCTCGCGCTCCCATCACCGCAGAACAGGAGTCTCTCCATGTCCGTGCCCAGAACTCTCTCCGCCGTCGGCCTCGGCCTCGTCGGCATCCTCACGCTCGCCGGCTGCGGCGGCCAGGCGGCCGCTGAACCCGGGACCGACGCTCCCGCAGCGAAGACGGTGACCGTCGAGGACAACAACGGCACGCACGAGATCTCCACGCCGCCGGCATCCGTCGTCGCCACCGACAACCGCACGTTCCAGACCCTCAGCGACTGGGGCATCGAGCTCACCGCCGCCGCCGTCTCGCTCATGCCCGAGACGGTCGACTACGTGAACGACGAAAGCGTCATCGACCTCGGCACGCACAACGAACCCGACCTGGAATCGGTCGTCGCGGCCGACCCCGACCTGATCATCAACGGCCAGCGGTTCGCGCAGCACCACGACGCCATGGCGCAGCTGGTGCCGGACGCGACCATTCTCGAGCTCGACCCCCGCGAGGGTGAGCCCTTCGACGCCGAATTGAAGCGCCAGGTCACCGTGCTCGGCGAGATCTTCGGCAAGCAGACCGAGGCCAAGAAGCTGGTCGACGACTTCGACGCCGCCGTCGAGCGCGCCACGAAGGCGTACGACGAGGCTGAAAGCGTCATGGCCGTCACCACCTCGGGCGGCGAGATCGGCTACATCGCCCCGACCGTGGGACGCACGCTCGGACCGATCTTCGACATCCTCGGCCTGACGCCGGCACTCGAGGTGCCCGAAGCCACCGACGACCACCAGGGTGACGACATCTCGGTCGAGGCGATCGCCGAGGCGAACCCGAGCTGGATCCTGGTCATGGACCGCGATGCGGTGTTCGCGGACGAGACGCCCGACTACGTGCAGGCCGCGGAAATCCTGGAGGGCTCCGAGGCCCTGGCCTCCGTCACCGCGGTGAAGGATGCGCAGATCGTCTACATGCCCACCGACACGTACCTCAACGAGGGCATCCAGACGTACACGGCGTTCCTCAACGACTTCGCCGACGCTCTCGAGAAGTGACACTTCCGGTCGTCGAGCGGGGGCGGCCTCGCTCGCTCCCGCTCGACGACCGGTGAAGGCCCACATGTCCTCCACTCTCGTTACCGCGCCCCGCCGTGCGACAGCCGGACGGCTCTTCGACGTGAAGCTGCTGATCGGCATCCTCATCGTCGCCGCCCTTCTCGTCGCATCGCTGTTCACCGGCGTGTACGACATCGCCGGTGCCGCCGACGGCGCCGAGATGTTCCAGATCACCCGCATCCCCCGCACCGTCGCCCTCGTGCTGGCCGGTGCCTCGATGGCGATGGCGGGGCTCGTCATGCAACTGCTCACGCAGAACCGCTTCGTCGAGCCGACCACCACCGGCACCACAGAATGGGCTGGGCTCGGCCTGCTCACGGTGATGCTGCTCGTGCCGCAACCCTCCATCCCGCTGCGGATGGCCGGCGCGGTGGTCGCCGCCTTCATCGGCACCATGGTGTTCTTCCTGTTCCTGCGGCGGGTGTCGCTGCGCTCCTCGCTGATCGTGCCGATCGTCGGCATCATGCTCGGAGCCGTGGTCGGTGCGGTCTCCACCTATGTGGCCCTCACCACGAACACGCTGCAGAGCCTGGGCGTGTGGTTCGCCGGCAGTTTCACCTCGGTGCTGCGCGGCCAGTACGAGATGCTGTGGATCGTCGCCGTCGTCGGCGTCATCGTCTTCATCGTCGCCGACCGGCTCACGGTCGCCGGCCTCGGCGAGGAGATCGCCACCAACGTGGGCCTGAACTACAACAGGGTCATCCTGCTCGGCACGGTGCTGATCGCCGTCGTGACGGGCGTCGTCACGGTCGTCGTCGGCAATCTGCCGTTCCTGGGCCTGATCGTGCCGAACATCGTGTCGATGGTGCGCGGCGACGACCTGCGCAGCAACCTGCCCTGGGTGTGCCTGCTCGGCATCGGGATCGTCACGGTCTGCGACCTGATCGGCCGCACCATCATCATGCCGTTCGAGGTGCCGGCGTCGCTCATCCTCGGGGTCGTCGGCGCCGTCGTGTTCGTCGCCCTTCTGCTCAGGCAGCGTCGCCGTGCTTAGGCGCGCCGTCGCACCGGCTGAGGGAGTGCCGGCAGCACGCACGCCCGTCACGGGGGAGCGCCTCTCCGGCGCCTTCGCCAGCGGGCGCTCCCGACGCCGCTACCTGATCGTGCTCGCGGTGCTGATCGTGCTCTCGGCGGGGTTCGCCGTTGGCCTGCTCGCGTGGGACAACCCGATGCCGTTCGGGACCGAAGGATTCTGGCGCATCGTCGATCTGCGATTCACCGGCGTCGGCGTAATGGCGCTCGTCGCCGTCTGCCAGGCCGTGGCGACGGTCAGCTTCCAGACCGTGACCACCAACCGCATCATCACGCCGTCGATCATGGGCTTCGAATCGCTGTACCGGGCCGTGCAGACGACGTCGGTGTACCTGTTCGGGGTGGCCGGGATCGTCGCCCTGCAGGGGCTGTGGGCGTTCGCGCTGCAGATCGCCGTGATGGTCGGCCTCGCCATGCTGCTCTACGGCTGGCTGCTGCGCGGCCGTTACGCGAACCTGCAGATCATGCTGCTCATCGGCATCATCATCGGCGGCGGGCTCGGCGCGATCGCCACGTTCATGCAGCGCCTGCTCACCCCCAGCGAGTTCGACGTGCTCGCCGCCCGGCTGTTCGGCAACATCTCCAACGCCGACCCGTCGTACCTGCCTCTGGCGGTGCCGCTGTGCGTGGCGGCATCCGCTCTGCTGTGGATGCGAGCGCGACGCCTCGACGTCATGGCCCTCGGGGCTGACACCGCGACCTCGCTCGGCGTGAACCACCGCCGCGAGCTGATGATCGTGCTGTTCCTCGTCGCCGTCCTGATGGCGACCTCGACGGCCCTGGTCGGGCCGATGACCTTCCTCGGCTTCCTCGTCGCGACGCTCGCCTATCAGTTCGCCGACTCGCACGATCACCGCCTGGTGTTCCCGGTGGCCGTGCTCACCGCGTTCACGATCATCTCCGGCGCGTACTTCGTGATGCGCAACGTCTTCTACGCGCAGGGCGTCGTGTCGATCATCATCGAACTCGTCGGCGGCGTCGTCTTCCTCATCGTCATCCTCAGAAAGGGCCGGCTGTGATCACCATCGAGCAGGTACGCCGCGAGTACAGCAGCGAGGTCGCGATCGGTCCGGTGGACCTCGTCATTCCCGCGGGCGGCATCACCGCGCTGATCGGCCCGAACGGCGCGGGCAAGTCGACCCTGCTGACGATGGCCGGACGCCTGATGGGGATGGATGCCGGGGCGATCGAGATCGCCGGGTACGACATCGCGAAGACGAAGTCGGCCGACCTGGCGAAGATCGTCTCGATCCTGCGCCAGGAGAACCATTTCGTCACCCGGCTGACCGTGCGGCAGCTGGTCGGGTTCGGCAGGTTCCCGTACACGAAGGGGCGGCTGAACCGGAACGACGAGGAGATCATCAGCCGCGCGATCGACTTCCTCGACCTCGAAGACCTCGAGGGGCGCTACCTCGACGAGCTGTCGGGCGGGCAACGGCAGCGTGCGTACGTCGCGATGGTGCTCGCGCAGGACACCGAGGTGGTGCTGCTCGACGAGCCGCTGAACAACCTCGACATGAAGCACGCCGTGTCGATGATGGCGCAGCTGCGCCGGGCCGCCGACGAGCTCGGTCGCACGATCGTCATCGTGCTGCACGACATCAACTTCGCCGGGCACTACGCCGACCGGATCTGCGCGATGAAGAACGGGCAGGTGGTCGAGTTCGGCACGCCCGAACAGATCATGACCGACGAGGTGCTGACGCGGGTCTTCGAGACGCCGGTGCAGGTGATCGACGGTCCGCACGGGCCCCTCGCCGTGTACTACTGACGGCGGGCCGTCGTTCTCCTGACCGTTGCGTCCGCTTCCCGCGTCACGCTGCTGTCTCGGGCTCCTGCTGCACGGCACGGACCTCGATGCGGCCCTGCAGCGCTGTCGACGCCTTGACCGCCCATTCGATCGCGGCGTCCTCGTCGGCCGCCTCGATCACCCAGAAACCGCCGACGTAGGACTCGGCCTCGACGAACGGCTCGTCGAGCACCTGCGTCGCTCCGGAGCTGACGTCGACCGTCTTCGCGGTCGACGGCGGGTTGAGCCCGGCGGCGAAGACGTACGCGCCGGAGGCCTTCAACGCGGTGTTGAACTCGTCGACGGCCGCCATGACCGCCGCGAGGTCTTCCGGGTCGAATTCCTGCATCGACGCCATCGTCGGCTCCGTGGCCGTGTCGTGAGGCACGGTCAGAAAATACTGCGTCATGATCAATCCTTCTCTCTGCGGGTCGCGGGCTGCGACCCTCGTACTCAAACGTCGAACGGGACGGAGCGAAATCGACACGGCGGCGAAAAAACTGCGCCGCGAGTCAGCGGTTGCGATGGTCCTCAGGGGCGAGGCGCGCACCGCGCCTCGGCTCACGTACGCCCGAGGCGAAGATCAGCCGGATGATGCGCTGACGGTGTCCCGCCCACGGCGCCAGCAGCTCGAGCATGCCGTCGTCGTCGGTGCGGCTGCCGGTGAGCGCGTACCCGACCTCGTGCGCCAGGTGGAAGTCGCCGACGCTCACCGCATCCGGATCACCGAGCGCACGGATGCGGGTCTCCGCCGACGTCCACGGTCCCACGCCGGGCAGGCTCGTGAACACGCGCTCGCGTGCCTCGCCGTCGGATGCCGCGCGGGCGGCGCGCTCGATGCTGGCGCCGCGCATTGCGGCCCGCACGAGGGTCCGCGACTGCGGCGGCTCGACGCTCGCGCGATGCCACACCCATGACGGCACGGTGCGCCAGACCTCGTGCGAGGGGGCGGCGAACATCGGTCGCGGCGTCGGCCCCGGCGCGCGCTCGCCGTACCGGCTGACGATGTGGCGCCAGGCACCGAACGCCTGCATCGAGGTCACCTTCTGTTCGAGGATCGCGCACGCGAGCGCATCGAAGACGCGGTCGGTGCGGGTCAGCCGTATGCCAGGGTTGCGGCGCGACACCTCCGCCAGCTGCGGATGCGACGACACGTCGAAACCCGTGGCGTCGTCGTCGGAGCCGCACAGCCGCGGCACGGTGTCGAGCGCCTCGGATGCTCCCGGGCCCCACGCCGTGGCGTGCACGCCGTCGGCCGCGCCGCGCAGGCACAGCGTCGCGATGCCCGCCGGCGTGCGAAGGGCGACCCAGATGCGCCCGCCGTCGACGACCATGGTCGGATCGGTTCCGCCGCGGCGCAGCATCCCCACCGTGGCCATCAGATCGAGCGGATGCCGCGGCCGGTACACCGACTCACGCGCATGCGGAACGTCGCGCTGCGCAGCATCCGCGATCAAGGTCATGCGAGAACACTACGCGCGCCGGCTGACATCGCTCCGCCCGGTCGCCCGCTCTCCACGCGGATGTCACGCTCTCGACCCCCGAATGTCACACTTTTCGTCGAATGGCACGGATTTCGATGTGACAGTTGCTGAAAAGTGTGCCGGATGCGGGGCGTGAAGCGGCCGGGCGCGAAGCGCGCGGCACCTGCGCGCCCGGCTCAGAAGCGGTCGGGCGAGGGAGTGCCGTGGCCGTAGCGGATCACGACGTCGGCGTGGCGGTCGAACCGGTAGCCGACACCCCGCACCGTGCGGACGATGTCCTCGTGCCGGCCGAGCTTGGCGCGCAGCCGACGCACGTGCACATCGATGGTGCGCTCGCCGGGAACCTCGTCGTCGGTGGCCTGCCACAGTGCCGACACCAGCTCGCTGCGCTCGATGGTGCGGCCTTCGCGCAGCACCAGGTACTGCAGCAGCTCGAACTCCTTGTACGTGAACGCCGCCGACTCGCCGTCGAGCAGCACGCGCTTGCGGGAGATGTCGACGACGACGCCGGACTCCTCGTCCTTCTCCTCTTCGACAGCCGTCTTGGCGCGGGCGATGGCGCCGGGCTCGTGCAGCGCGAGGCGCACGACGTCGAGGTCGCGTCCGCCGGCGGACTGGGGGGCGAGCGCGACGGTGGCGTGCGTCTCGGCGCTCGGGGCCAGTTCGGCGAGCGTGCGGCGCAGCGCGTCGACGAGCAGCGGAAGACTCACGCCGGCTTCGGCGGCCTTGATCTCGTCGATGCCGACGTACAACGCGAAACCGCGCGGCGAGCGGATGGAAGGCAGATCGGCGGCGGCGTCGGCGCGGGAGACGGCGCGCACAGGGGCGGTGGCGGGGCGATCGAGGAGTGCGGTGTTCGACATGATGATGTCCTTGAGGGATGCGAGCCGGCGGGGCTCGGAATGCATTGCACGAAAGACCGGGATGAGCCGGTGGGGGATGAGCACGAAGGGTGGGTGCTCACAGACCCGTCCCCGGAAGATGTGGGGAGATCGGGTCAGGCGGGGTGGTTGCGCCTTAGCAACACATTCGGCAACACATGCCAACGCGGCCGGCCATCATCATGCCGGCAGTCCCGTTCGCCTCCTGGGCGGACATGGGGCGTGCGTTGGTGGTCATGGGGGCGATTATTTCCCATCGTGACCCGCCGTGTCAAAACGTGTCATTCCCGGCCGCGTCACACGACGTAACGTAGAGCGCGTGACATGGCCTGCCGACGATCCCGAGTTCCTGCTGTCAGACGAGAAGGATGCTTCGCGTTACACGCTGACCCGGCACGGCACGCTCGTCAGCGTGCTCGACTATCGCGATGACGGCCGCACGATAGCGATGACCCGTGCGTACACGGTGCCGACGTTCCGTGGGCACGGATACGCCGGTCGGGTCGTGGCGGGCGCGGTGGCCGACATCGAGGCGCGCGGCGACCGGCAGGTGGATGCGGTCTGCTGGTACGTGGCCGAATGGTTCGACGCGCATCCCGAGCACGCGGGTCTGCTGCGCCGGCGCTGATCGCCGTCACCGCATCCTGGCCGGCGCGGCACGCCTCGCCGGCGATGTCCGAGGCCGTCCTTACGGTGTGAGTATGCGAATCCTGCACACCTCCGACTGGCACATCGGCCGCACGTTCCACGGGCACTCCACGCTCGCGGCGCTGGCCGAGGTGCTCGAGGCGCTCGTGCGGCAGGTTCGCGAGAACCGCGTCGACGTGGTGATCGTTGCCGGCGACGTGTTCGACTCGGCGACGCCGGCCACCGCGGCCTACGGCCTGCTCGACGAGGCGCTGCTCGCGTTGCACGCGACGGGCGCCACGGTCATCATGACCAGCGGCAACCACGACTCCGCAGCCCGGCTTGGCTTCCACTCCGGGCTGCTGCGCGACGGCATCCACGTGCTCACCGACCCGCGCGCGATCGCCACGCCCATCACGGTGCGCGACGCGCACGGGCCGGTGCACTTCTTCGGCATCCCGTATCTCGAGCCGGCGATCGTGCGCCGGCTCTGGACGGATGCCGCGGGCGAGGGCCCGATGCTGCGCACGCAGGCGCAGACCATGCACCACGCCATGGGCCTGGTGCGCGAGGGCATGGCCGCATCTCCCGGCCGGTCGGTCGTGCTCGCGCACTGCTTCGCCGCGGGTGTGGATGCGACGGACGGCCTGGAGCGCGAGGTGCGCCAGGGCGGCCTCGACATGGTGCCGCTCGCGTCGTTCGACGGGCCCGACTACGTGGCCCTCGGCCACATCCACGGCCGGCAGCAGCTCAGCGAGCGCGTGCGGTACTGCGGCGCCCCGCTGCACTACAGCTTCGGCGAGCAGCACAAGGAACGCGGGTCGTGGCTGGTCGAACTCGACGCGAACGGACTCGCCTCGACCGAATGGCTGGCGCTGCCGGTGCCGCGTCCGCTGGTGACGCTCACCGGCTCACTCGACGAGATCCTCGCCGACGAGAACGTCGCCCAGCACGCCGACAGCTGGGTGTGCGCCGTCTACACCGACCCGCTGCCGCAGCACGAGCCGATGCGCCGGCTGCGCGCACGGTTCCCGTTCTGCGCCCTCGTGCAGCACCAGCCCGACCGTTCGGATGCCGCGGATGATCGCTCGTATGCGCAGCGGCTGCGCACCGCCGTCACCGACGCCGAGCGCATCGAGGCCTTCCTCACGCACGTCCGAGCGGGGCAGGGCGCGACCGAGCGCGAGAGCGCCTTGATCCACGACGTGCTCGACGACCGGGTCCGGGCCGAGGCGCTCGTCTGATGCAGCTGCACCGGCTCGAGGTCGAGGGCTTCGGCCCCTTCCGTGAGCGTCAGATCGTCGATTTCGACGCGTTCGCCGACGACGGCATCTTCCTCATCGCCGGGCGCACGGGCGCGGGCAAGTCCAGCATCCTCGACGCCGTCTGCTTCGGCCTGTACGGCGGCGTGCCCCGCTACGACGGCGGCGAGAAGAGGTTGCGCAGCGATCACTGCGAACCCGACGAGCCCACCTCGGTGACCGTCGAGTTCAGCACCGTCGCCGGCCGCTTCCGCATCAGCCGCTCGCCCGCCTACGAGCGGCCCGCCAAGCGCGGCGGAGGCCTGACGACGCAGGCGGCCTCCGCCACCCTCGACGAGCTGACCGACGCGGGCTGGGTGGGCAGGGCGGCCAGGGCGGTCGACGTCGCGAACGAGCTCGACGAGATCCTGCAGCTCAGCCAGGAGCAGTTCCTGCAGGTCATCCTGCTGGCGCAGAACCGCTTCGCGGATTTCCTGCTCGCCGACAGCAGAGAGCGCCAGGCGCTGCTTCGCCGGCTGTTCGGCACCGAGCGCTTCTCCGATTATCAGGCGCGCTTCGATGAACGACGCCGCGACGCCGAGCAGGCGCTCACCGGACGTCGCGCCGCGGTCGACGTCCGCCTGGACGAGGCCGAGCGGCTCACCACAGAGGCCGGGCTGTGGGGTGATGACGCCGAGACGTCCGCCGACACCACCGATGCCCGTCTCGCGCGGCTGCGTCGCGCCATCGCGCGGGCCGAGTATCAGGTGGAGCGCTTGGGCACCGAGCGAGCCGCCGCAGAGCAGCGGCTCGCTGCGGCCGATGCCGCCCTCGTCGAGATCAAGGAGCAGCGCCAGGCGCAGACGGAGCGCGATCGGGCACGGAGGGCGCTCGCCGCGCTCGATGCCGACGCCGAGGCCATCGCCGCGGATGCCGAGCGCCGGGATCGGGCGCGCGCAGCCGAGACGCTGCGCGGCGTGATCTCGGCCGCCGAACGCGCCATCACCGCCCTGACGCGCGCTCAGCAGGCCGAAGCGGATGCCGTGGCGGCCGCCATCCGAGCCGGAGTACCTGACCTCGCCGCTGCCGATGCGGACCGGTCCGACGCGGACCCGTCCGACGTAGACCGGGCCGATGCGGAACCGTCCGAAGCGCTTCCGGGGCGACTGCGCGCATGGGCGTCCGACCGTACCCGTGAGAGCGGCGAATGGCAGCGCGCCCTCGAGCTGGAGGCGCAGACCTCGCACCGTGAGGCGGAGCTGGCCGCTGCACGACAGGCCGTCGACACGGCGATCGCGGCGCTGGGCGAGGTCGACGCCGAGCGCGAGAGCCTGCCGTCGCAGCTGAGCGACCTGGTTGCGCAACGCGACGCCGCTCGCCGCGAGAGCGACCGGGTCGACGACCTCGCGCGTGTCGTCGCCGACGCGGAGCAGCGTCGCGGCGGCGCCGCCGACGTCGCCCGACTCAGCGGAGAGGTGGCGGACGCGGCCCGTGTCGAGACCGAGGCCGGAGCAGTGCACGCCGATGCGCAGGCCGCTCTGACGCTACTGCGTCGACGGCGGGACGCCGGGTGGGCGGGTGAGCTCGCGACCGCTCTCGTCCCCGGCGCGCCGTGCGCCGTCTGCGGTTCCACCGAGCATCCCGCACCGGCCGAGCACGCCGACCCGGTCTCGGCCGACGACATCGCCGCCGCCGAGGCCGCCAGAGATGCCGCCGCACGAGCAGAGCGGGAGGCGTCGCAGACGCTGGCCGCCGTGACCGCCGAGCACGCCGCCGCCGTCGTCCGTGCCGGCGGCCGCACCGTCGAGCAGGCCGCGACGGAACTCGACCGCGCGCGGCAGGCGCACGCCGACGCGGTCGCCGCGTCCGAACGCGCTCGCCGATACGAGGAGCAGCTCGAGCAGGCACAGCGACGTGCCGGCGACCTCGACGAGCGCCGAGCCGCCGCCTCCGAGAGGCTGAACGCGGCGCGCACCGCGCTCAGCCTGTGCGAACAGCGCTGCGCGGACGCGGACGATGCGATCCTCTCCGCGCGCGGCGGTCACGCCACGGTCGCCGAGCGGCTCGCCGAGGCGAAGAGCAGGATCGCGGCCGCGTCCGCGGCGGCAGAGGCGATCGATGACCGCTCGGACGGCGAACGCGCCGCGGCCGAGGCTGCCGCGGAACGCGACGAGTCTCTCGCCGCGTCGGTCTTCGACGACCCGGCTCAGGCGCAGGCCGCCATGCTGCCGGCGTCCGAGATCAGCGCACTCGACGCCCGCATCAACGCCCATGCCGTGCAGCGCGAGAAGGAGCGTGCGCTGCTTCTCGACCTCGAGCTGCGCACGCTGCCCGAGGAGCCGATCGACGTCGCGCCGGCCGAGCAGGCGGCCGGGCATGCCCGCACCGCGTGGCTCGACGCCGTCGACGCCGACACCCGTGCGCAGAGCGTGCGAGCGAGCTTGACGGCGTCGGTCGACGCAGCGGCATCCGAGCACGCCGCATCCGCCTCCGCGGCCGCGGACTTCGAGGTGATCCGCGGTCTCGCCGACACCCTCTCCGGGCGCGCGGGCAACACGCACAAGATGAACCTGGAGACCTTCGTGCTCGCCGCCGAGCTCGAAGAGATCGTCAGCGCGGCCAACCAGCGTCTGCGCGACATGTCCGACGGGCGCTACGAGCTGCGGCACTCCGACGCGCTCGCCGCGCGAGGGGCAGCTTCGGGTCTCGGCATCGTCGTCTTCGACGCCTTCACCGGCCAGACCCGTCCGGCCCGATCGCTCTCCGGCGGCGAGACGTTCCTCTCCTCCCTGGCACTCGCGCTCGGGCTCGCCGAAGTGGTGACCGCCAGGGCGGGCGGCATCCGCCTCGACACGCTGTTCATCGACGAGGGCTTCGGATCTCTCGACGCCGACACGCTCGAGACCGCGATGCGCACGCTCGATGAGCTGCGCCAGGGCGGTCGCACCGTGGGAGTGATCAGCCACGTCGAGGCCATGCAGGAGCAGATCCCCGCGCAGGTCACCGTGCGCGCGCTGCCAGACGGCCCGAGCGTGATCGACGCGCCGCGCGCGCCGATCGGCTGATCAGAGCGCGTACTCGCCGCGCACCCGCTGCCACAGCTGCGCGCTGCACGCAGCGACGACCTCGTCCCAGATCTGGGTGGCGCCGTCCTGCGCGCGGTCCGACACGGCCCGCAGCACCCGGATCGGCACGTCGAACTGCTGCGAGACCCAGATGTACGCGAAGGTCTCCATGTCGACCAGCACCCCGCCGAGGCTGCGGATGCGGGCCACGGCATCCGCATCGTCGACGAAGATGTCGCCGGTGGCGATCGTGTGTCCGTCGCGGCCGGTCTGCACGTGAGAGGGCAGGGAGACATGCCGTCCCACGACGCCGTCGAGGTCCTGCACATCGTGCTGCAGGGCGGCGCTGACCTCGTAGACCCCGGCATCGAGCCCGTCGTCGACCGCGCCGGCGGTACCCACCACGAGCACCTCGTCGTAGTCGGCGGCATCCAGCGCACGGGTCAGTCCGTAGGCGGCCTTCAGCTTGCCGGGGCCGGTCACGAGCCGGTCGAATCCGGGCAGTTCGGCGGGGAAGGCCTGAAGTTCGGATTCGAGGGCGGCGACGAGAAGTTTCACGCATCCATCCTGACAGGTGGAGACTGGAAGCCCATCCTCAGGCCGCCCCGACGAAGGAGACACCGTGAGCATGCAGCAGCAGATCGCCGATGACCTGGGCGTTCGCCCCGACATCGATCCCGCCGCCGAGATCGAAGCGAGGATCGGCTTCCTCGTCGACTACCTGCGAGCCTCAGGCGCGAAGGGCTTCGTGCTCGGGGTGTCCGGCGGGCAGGACTCCACGCTCGCCGCCAGGCTCGCGCAGCTCGCCGTCGAGCGGGTTCGCGCCGCGGGAGGGGACGCGACCTTCCTCGGCGTGCGCCTGCCGTACCGGGTGCAGGCGGATGCGGCGGATGCCGAAGCCGCACTCGACTTCATCGCCGGCGACCGATCGATCGTCGTGAACATCCAGCATGGCGTCGACGGCATCGAGACCGACGTCGAGCAGGCGGGCGTCGGCGACATCAGCGACTTCAACCGCGGCAACATCAAGGCGCGCCTGCGCATGGTGACGCAGTACGCGCTGGGGGGCCACGACGGTCTGCTCGTGATCGGCACCGACCACGCCGCCGAGGCGGTGACCGGGTTCTACACGAAGTTCGGCGACGGCGCCGCCGACGTCGTGCCGCTCGCCGGACTCACGAAGCGCCAGGGCCGCGCGATGCTCAAGCAACTGGGCGCGCCCGAGCGGCTGTACCTCAAGGTGCCCACCGCCGATCTGCTCGACGGCCAGCCCGGCCGCGCCGACGAGGATGAGCTGGGTCTGACGTACGAGCAGATCGACGGGTACCTCGAGGGGGAGCCGGTCGCCGCCGACGTCGCCGCGCGCATCGAGGCGAGGTACCTGGCCACGCGGCACAAGCGGCATCTGCCGGTGGCGCCGTCCGACACCTGGTGGCGCTGAGCCTGTTCGCGGCGCACTGACCTGCCCCCGAGCCCTCGCCCGCCGGCCTGCGTGAGGAGTCGCAAAACGTCGCGTCCGAGCGCGTGCATGCTGCGTTTCGTGACCCCTCCTGGGTGAGGCGGCTGGCGGTCCGGAATGTCTGAGGCGGCTGGGGTCGAAGTGCGACATGCGCACGCCGTGCGCTCGCCGTGCGCTCGCCGAGTGCTCGCCGTGGGCTCGCCGCGCGCGCCGCGCGCTTGCCGCGTGAGCGTGAGGGGTCAGTCGATGTCGCGTGATCGCGTCTGATCCGACCGTTCGCGACCTCTCGCCGGAGGCCATCGCCGTGAGGAGTCGCAGAATGTCGGCTCGAAGGGCGAGGATGCCGCGTTTCGCGACCTCTCGCCGGAGGCCGTCTGCGTGAGGAGTCACAGAATGTCGGCTGGAAGGGTGCGGATGCCGCGTTTCGTGACCCCTCGGCAAGGCGCCCGGCGCGTGGTCGGGGATGTCCGAGGCGGCGGATAGTGTCGGATCAGGGCAACGGAGAGGAGCGTCGTGCGGGTCATCGCAGCCGAGAATCGCGTGGTGTGGAGCGCCAGCGACCTGAAACTCGCGGCCGAATGCGAGTTCGCCTGGGCACGTGCGCTCGACGCGAAACTCGGCAGGGTGCCCGCAGTCGAGGAGCCTGAGGATGCCACGCTCGCCCGCGCGGCGCAGCTCGGCGATGTGCACGAGCAGGCGGTACTGAGCCAATACATCGCCGATCTCGGTCGCGCGATCGACGGCGGTCCCGGCGTCGTGGAGCTGCCGAAGGTGTCCTCTGCTGACGCCGATGCACTCGGCGAGGCGGTCGCCGACACCGAGCGCGCCCTGCGATCCGACGCCTCCGTGGTCTTCCAGGCCGCGTTCGCCACCGACGAGTTCGTCGGCTTCGCCGACTTTCTGCTGCGCGACGAGCCGCTGCCGGGCGAGCCGCGCGGCCGGTGGCGGGTGCAGGACACCAAGCTCGCCCGCACGGCTCGCGTCACCGCGCTCATGCAGCTGGCGGCATATGTCGATCAGCTCGACAGGCTCGGCATCCCCCGCGCCGACGAAGTCGACCTCATCCTCGGTGACGGCACCCTCAGCACGCATCGCGTGGACGATCTTCTCCCGCTCTTCCACGTGCGACGCGCGCGGCTGCGGGCGCTCATCGCCGACCGGGCGGTCGACGCCGGTGAAGCGGGTACCCCGCTCGCCTGGGGTGACGACCGCGGCGACCTGCACGTCACCGCGTGCGGGCGGTGCGCCACATGCGATGAACAGGTCACCGCGCATCGCGATCTGCTGCTCGTCGCCCGGATGCGGCCGGTGCAGCGCCAGCGGTTCAGAGCACAGGGCATCCGTACCATCGACGACCTCGCCGTCGCCCCTCAGGCTCCGGAGGGCATGAACTCCGACACCTTCGCGGCGCTGCGCGCGCAGGCCAGGCTGCAGCTCGGCGCGCCGGCCGATGCGCACGACGCGCCGCCGTTCGAGCTCGTCTCGCCGAACGCCATCGGGCTGATGCCCAGGCCCAGTCGGGGAGACATCTTCTTCGACTTCGAGGGCGACCCGCTGTACACCGAACCGGTCCAGGGCCGGGATGAGAGCGCCACGTGGGGCATCGACTACCTGTTCGGCTGGATCGACAACGCTGAGCAGTACACGGCGCTGTGGGCGCACAGCTTCGCCGACGAGAAGCAGGCGCTGCTCGATTTCCTCACCTTCGTGACGCTGCGGCGCCAGGCGCACCCCGATATGCACATCTACCACTACGCCCCGTACGAGGTCGCGCATCTGACCGCCATGGCGGCACGGCACGGCGTGGGAGAGGCGGACGTCGATCGGCTGCTGCGCGAGGGCGTGTTCGTCGACCTGTACCCCATCGTGCTGCGCTCCGTGCGGGTCGGGTCGCGCTCGTACTCGATCAAGAAGCTCGAACCGCTGTACATGGGCGATGAGGTGCGCACGAGCGATGTGCAGAAGGGCGACGACTCGATCGTCAAGTATGTTCAGGCTCGCGCGCTGCGCGCCGCCGGTGAGGATGCCGAGGCGCAGAACGTGCTCGACGATCTCGCCGATTACAACCGGTACGACTGCGTCTCGACCCGCCGGCTGCGCGACTGGCTGATCGGGTTGGCCCGGCGGGAAGGGGTGCTGCCCGCACCGCCCGACGATCCGGAGACGCGCGCCTACGAGCCCTCCGCCCTCAGCCTGGCGCTGCAGGCCGAGGCGCAGCATGCCGAGCAGGACGGCCGGGACGGTGAGGTCTTCCGCGTGGCGTCCGCCGCGATCGACTACTTCCCCCGTGAGGCGAAGAGCTTCTGGCAGGGGCACTTCCAGCGCCTGCGCGAGCCGGTCTCGCTCTGGGAATCGACCAGAGACGTGCTGCGCGTGGATGACGCGGCCAGCGGTGTGGACGAGGACTGGGGCATCGCCGAGGGTCAGCGCACGCAGACGCGCGCGCTGCGGCTGCGCGGCGAGGTCGCGCCCGGCAGCACCATCGGCGTGGGCGCCCGGCCGTTCGCGCTCTATGCCACCCCGGCGCCCTTCGACGCGCATGCTCCCTCACGGGTGATCCACATCCCACACGAGGTCGAGGTCGTCGAAGTGCTCGACGACGGCTACGTGGTGCGCGAGCGCACCGTGCAGGGGCAGACCTGGGACGAGCTGCCGGTCGCGCTCGCGCCGGCGGCGCCGCCGAACGTCAGCTCGCAGCAGGGAGCGATCGAGGAGTGGGCGGCCGCCGTGCACCGGGCGGCGCCCGGCTTCCCCGAGGATGCTGCCTCCGACATCCTGCGCCGCGCGGTGCCACGCACCCTGTCGGGCGGACCGCTGCCGTCCGCCGGTGACGACATGATCGACGCGATCGTGCGCGGTGTGCTCGACCTCGACCGCAGCTACGTCGCCGTGCAGGGCCCACCTGGCACGGGCAAGACGTACACCGGATCGCAGGTCATCGCCCGGCTCGTGCGCGAGCACGGGTTCACCGTCGGCGTCGTCGCGCAATCGCACGCCATCGTCGACAACCTGCTCGAACGCGTGGTCGCCGACGGGGTGCCGGCCGCCCAGGTGGCCAAGGCGCCGAAGAGCGGCGATGACAGCGCGCGGTCGTACACCGCTCTTCGCAAGGACGGCATGGCCGCCTTCCTCGCGGAGCACGCCGAGGAGGGCGCGGTCGTCGGCGGAACGGCGTGGGACTTCAGCAACACGCGGCGCGTCGACCGGCAGGGGCTCGACCTGCTGGTGATCGACGAGGCCGGTCAGTTCTCGCTCGCCTCCACCATCGCCGTCGCCGCCGGCGCCCAGCGGCTGCTGCTGCTCGGCGACCCGCAGCAGCTGCCGCAGGTCAGCCAGGGCACGCACCCGGAGCCGGTGGACACGTCCGCGCTCGGCTGGGTGATGGCGGGTGCGGCGGTGATCGATCCCGCCCACGGGTACTTCCTCGACCGGTCGTGGCGCATGCATCCGGCCGTCGCCGCCCCCGTCTCCGTGCTGTCGTATGCCGGGCGGCTGTCCTCCGAACCCTGCACCGAAGAGCGGATCGTCGAGGGTGTCGAACCGGGACTGCACGTGATCCCGATCAGGCACCGCGGCAACGCCACGCAGTCCGCGGAGGAGTCGGCCGAGGTCCTGCGCATCGTGCGTGAACTTGTCGGCCGCCCCTATCGCGACGGCGACGCCGCCCCGCGACCGCTCAGCCCCGACGACATCATCGTGGTCGCCCCGTACAACGCGCAGAAGCAGCTCATCCACGACGAGCTCACCGCTGCCGGTCTCGGGGGTGTCGCCGTCGGCACGGTCGACAACTTCCAGGGCAGGGAGGCCGTCGTGTCGATCACATCGCTCGCGGCGTCCAGCGGGAGAGACGCGCCCCGCGGCCCGGAGTTCCTGCTGCTGCAGAACCGATTGAACGTGGCGATCTCCCGGGCGAAGAGCATCGCCTATCTGATCCACTCTCCGGCGCTGCTCGACGACCTGCCGTGGACTCCCGAGGGGGTCGCCAGGCTCAGCGCGTTCGCACGTCTGGTCGGCGCCGATCGCGAGTGAGGGCGGGCGTCGACCGCGGATGCTAAGTTGCTAGCATGCATTCACTCGAGGACATCCTTCGAGCGTCGGCGGCCTGGGTGTGGGTGCCGCGCGGCGCAGAGCACGAGAAGACCGAACTGCAACTGGTCCGCCACCCGGCGCGCTTCGGCGGCGGCGTGCGGGCGTCGCAGGTCGAGTCCGTCCGGGATGCGGCCGCCGTGCTCGACCTTGCGATCGAGCGCACGCGCGCATGGGGCGAGACACAGCTGACGTTCTGGACCAATGCGTCCGACCGCCCCGACCTCGAGGACGAGCTTCGCCGTCACGGGGCCGAGCACGTCGACACGGTCGCCGTGCTCGCGCGCGCCGTCGGCGGTCTCCCCGTCGATGTTCCGAATGACGTCACTGCCGAGGTCGTGCGCACGCTTGCCCAGGTCCGTGAGGTCGACGCCGTCAACGTGCCGGTCTGGGACCAGCAGCCGCTCGATGCCGACGGTCTTCGCGAAGAACTCGAAGAGGTCACCGCCGCTCTGGTCTCGGGTGAGGGCGTGCGCGTGCTGACGCGCGTCGACGGTGCAGCGGTGAGCACCGGTGGCTGCACGGTCGTCGACGGTTTCGTGCGGCTGTGGGGTGCCGCCACGCTGCCGCACGCTCGCGGACGTGGCGCTTATCGTGCCGTGCTGGCCGAGCGGCTGCGCGTCGGCGCCGAGCTGGGGGCGACGACGGCACTCGTGAAGGGCCGGCTGTCGACCTCAGCGCCGATCCTGGCCCGAGCAGGCTTCGCGCATCTGGGTGACGAGCGCGGTTACGTGCTCACCGTCTGACACGCCGGTGCCGATCGGGCATCCGAAGCTTCAGACCGTGCCGTACAGGCGGTCACCGGCGTCACCCAGACCAGGAACGATGTAGCCCTTTTCGTTCAGCCGCTCGTCGAGAGCGCCGAGCACGAGCGTGACATCACGGTCGCCGACGAGCTTCTCGATCGCCGCGACACCCTCGGGCGTGCCCAGCAGGCAGATCGCCGTCACATCCTTGGCGCCGCGATCGAACAGGAACTGGATCGCCGCGCCGAGCGAACCGCCGGTGGCGAGCATCGGGTCGATCGCGAAGCACTGGCGGTCGCTGAGGTCGTCGGGAAGGCGCTCGGCGTAGGTGGTCGGTTCGAAGGTCTCCTCATCGCGCACCATGCCCAGAAAGCCCACTTCGGCGGTGGGCAGCAGCTTCACCATGCCCTCGAGCATGCCGAGCCCGGCGCGCAGGATCGGCACGACGATCGGCCGCGGTTCCGAGATCTTCACGCCCATGGTCGTCGTGACCGGCGTCCGGATCTCCACAGGCGTCACCTTCACACTGCGGGTCGCCTCGTAGGCGAGCAGGGTCACCAGTTCCTCGGTGAGCTGACGGAACACCGGCGACGGCGTGCTCTCATCGCGCAGCACCGTGAGCTTGTGGGTGATGAGAGGGTGGTCGGCCACATGAACGCGCATGGATACAGGCTACTTGGCTGCGGCCTCCGCTTGCGCGCGGGCCTCGCGGCGGGCACGCCACAGGGCGTTGGTCCGCTTCGCGTTCACGGAGGTGATGACGGCGACGAGAAGGGCGGGCAGAGTGACCATCATGATGACGAACGGTGCGGGATTCTCCATGCCCTCGACGCTACCCAGCCGGCACCCGCGCGGCATCCGCCGACCGCCGGATCTCCGATCTCCGCCCCAGGGGGGACGCGAGCCGATGAGAGGTCGGGCCACTAGGCTCGACCGACGGGAGGACCACCGATGAAGACGGCAGACGACCGGGGGATGAGCCGCGCACTGGCGCTCGCCGCCGAAGCCGAGGCGGCAGGCGACGTGCCGGTGGGTGCCGTCGTGCTCGACGCGGCCGGGCGCATCGTCGGGGAAGGGCGGAACCTGCGCGAGCAGACGCATGATCCCACCGGGCACGCCGAGATCGTGGCCCTGCGCGAGGCGGCGACATCACTCGCCTCGTGGAACCTCGAAGGCCACACCCTGGTGGTCACGCTCGAGCCGTGCGTGATGTGCGCGGGCGCGATCCTGCAGGCCCGGATCGGCAGGGTGGTGTTCGGCAGCTGGGACGACAAGGCCGGGGCGGCAGGGTCGATGTACGACGTGCTGCGCGACCGCCGTCTTCCGTACCGTGCGGAGGTCGTCGGCGGGGTGCAGGCGGATGCCGCCGCAGCACTGCTGCGCGACTTCTTCGAAGCCCGGCGCTGAGCGCCGCCGTCGGTCGAAGCCCGGCGCTGAGCGCCGCCGTCGCCACCAGCCGGGGCGCTGCGCGCCGCCGCGGTCACCGACCGAGACGCACGCGGATACCGGTGGATGCGGTCAGTCGGCCGACTTCAGCACGAAGACGTCGGTCGGCGGAGCCGGGTCGATGCCGGGGCGATAGACGTCCGGCTCGATGTAGATCGAGGCGGCCGCCGGCACGGCGGCTCGGATGCGGGTCCTGATCACATCGATCTGATCGGCTGCGGCGCGCACCGTGATGTCGTCCACGAGCGCCACCTTGGCGGCGATCAGCAGGTCGTCGGCGTCGACCTGGAGCGTGCGCAGCTGGATGATCTTCTGCACGCCGTCGCAGCCGAGGATGGCGTCGACGATCAGCCCGTAATCGTCTTCTGACGCTGAAGGTGTCTGCTTGCTGTCACCCGATCCGCTCATGCCCGCGAGTCTAGTCCGGCCCGCGCTCGGGACAGACGGCGACGCCCGGATGCCGAGCGACTTCCTAGGATGGATTCATGGCCGACCCGATCGCTTCCGCTCCGACCACCACGACGCTGCCCGCACTGGCCTTCCTGGGGGCCGGCTCCATGGGAGGCGCGATCCTGCAGGGCGTCGTCGCCTCCGGCATCCCGCACGGCGGAATCGTCGCGACGAATCGCTCGCGCGAGAAGGCGCAGACGCTCGCAGGGCTCGAGGGCGTGCGCAGCATCGCCCTCGCCGACAGCCCGGACGGCAACACGGACGCCGCCGCATCGGCGCGCATCGTGCTCGTCGGCGTGAAGCCGGCGATGGTGCCGGACCTGCTGCACGAGATCGCCCCTGCCCTGCGCGATGACGCGATCGTCGTCAGCCTGGCCGCCGGTGTCACCCTCGCGACCTTCGCCGACGCGCTGGGGGAGGGAGTCAGCACGATCCGCTCCATGCCGAACACCCCCGCGACGGTGGGCAAGGCCGTCACCGGCATCGCGGCCGGGCCTGCCGCATCCGCCGAGGATGTCGCGCTCGTGCGCGCGCTGTTCGACACGGTGGGTGCCGTGATCGAGCTGCCCGAGTCGCAGATCGACCCGTTGTCGGCGGTCTCCGGTTCCGGGCCCGCCTACGTGTTCCTGCTCATCGAGGAGCTCACCAAGGCCGCTGTGGGGATGGGTTTCTCGGAGGCCGACGCCCGGCTGATGGCCGAGCAGACCTTCATCGGGGCGTCCGCGCTGCTCGCCGCCTCCGGTGAGCACCCGGCAGAGCTGCGCCGTCGCGTGACGAGCCCCAAGGGCACCACCGAGCGTGCCGTGGCCGTGCTGCAGGAGGCGCGGCTGGACGACGTGTTCGCGCGGGCCACCGCCGCGGCGCTCGCCCGCGCGAAGGAGCTCGCGGCAGGCGCGTGACGCCGATCCGCGGATCGACAGAACCTCGCAGACTCTCGCCGATCCGGATGCGGAGTACGGTGAATCTGCGACGTCGCGCCGCGGACGACGTCAGCGGTCCAGGCCCGCGAAGCGCTCGATGTCGCTGTTCGTGCCCGACACGATGATCAGGTCGTGATTGGTCACGATGGTCGTCGCCTCGGCGTAGCGGAACGGCTTGCCGGGGCTCTTCACACCCACCACTGTGACGTTGTACTTGGTGCGCACGCCCGACTCGTTCAACCGGATGCCGCGGATGAACTTCGGCGGGTACATCTTGGCCAGCACGAAGTCGTCGTCGAAGCGGATGAAGTCGAGCATCCGCCCGCTGACGAGGTGCGCCACCCGCTCGCCGGCCTCGCGCTCGGGGTAGATGACGTGGTTGGCGCCGACGCGGGCGAGGATCTTGCCGTGCGACTGCGACACCGCCTTGGCCCAGATCTGCGGCACCTTCAGGTCGACGAGATTGGCGGTGATCAGCACGGATGCCTCGATGAGCGACCCGACGGCGACGACCGCGACCTGGAAGTCCTGAGCGCCGATCTGCCTCAGCGCGTCGATGTTGCGGGCATCCGCCTGCACCGTGTGCGTGACCCGTTCGGACCATTTCTGCACGAGGCCGAGGTCCTCATCGATCGCGAGCACTTCCCGATCGAGGCGGTCGAGCTCGCCCGCGCAGGCCGCGCCGAAGCGTCCGAGTCCGATGACGAGCACCGGGGCATCGCCCCGCACCATCTCAACCAACGATCGGCCTTTCCACGGGCAGCGAGTACAGCTGCGAACGGGATGTCGCGGCGACCGCCGCGGCGAGAGTCACTGTACCAACGCGCCCCATGAAGATGGTGGCTGCGAGCACGTATGAGGCGGAGTCGGGAAGCTCGGCGGTCAGACCCGACGTGAGCCCGACGGTGCCGAATGCGGAGATCACGTCGAACAGCACATCGATGATGTCCGCCTTCGTGATCTGCGCGATGATCACCGTCGACACCGCCACGATGGTCGCGCCCCACGCCACGACGGAGAGTGCGACGCGCTGCACATCCGAGGGGATGCGGCGCCCGAAGGCCTCGACGGACTGGCGCCCCTTCGCCTCCGACCAGACCGCGATGGCGAGCACGGCGAGGGTCGTCACCTTGATGCCGCCGGCGGTGGAGGCGGAACCGCCCCCGACGAACATGAGCATGCAGGCGACGAGCATCGACGAACCGTTCAGGTCGGCCATGTCGATCACGTTGAAGCCGCCCGAACGGGTCATCGCCGAGAGGAAAAGCGCATTCATCGTCGTCTCGCCGGCGTCCATGGAGCCGAACGTGACGGGATTGTCGAACTCGAGCAGGAGGAAGACCCCGGCGCCGGCCACGAACAGCAGAGCCGTCGTGATCAGCGTGAGTTTGGAGTGCAGCGACCAGCGCTTCACGTGCCAGACGTGCTTGGCGAGCGTGTAGATGACGGGGAAGCCGATGCTGCCCAGGAACACGCTGATCATCAGGATGGTCAGCACGAGGTAGTCATCGGCGAACACCGTCACACCGCCGGCATTCGGCGTGAATCCGGTGTTCGTGAACGACATCGCGGCGTAGTACGGGGCCTCCCACAGAGCGGCGAACGGGTCGATGCCGGTCCAGATGAGCGCGGGGTACAGCAGCACGGCGACCACGCCCTCGATCACCAGCGTCGACAGCGCGACGGTGGTCAGCAGCTGGCCGACCTCACCCAGCCGCACCGTCTGGCTCTCATTGACAGGGCCGCCGTGGGCGCGCATCGGGTTGGTGTCGCCCGCGGCGAGCAGCTTGGCCCGCAGGCCCAGCCGCTTGGAGATGACCAGGCCCATCAGCGAGGCGAGGGTCAGCACGCCCATACCGCCGATGTTCACGCCGATGAAGATCAGCACGTTGCCGAACGGCGACCAGTGGCTGCTCATGTCGACCGTGGAGAGTCCGGTGACGCAGATGGTCGACATCGCGGTGAACAGCGCGTCGCTGAGGGGAGTGACCGTGCCCGAAGCGGAGGAGATCGGCAGCGAGAGCAGCGCCGTGAACAGCAGGATCAGCGCGGCGAAGATGACGATCACGAAGCGCGACGGCGACGATGTCACCACGTGCCGGACGGAGTGCCCCAGCCGCTCCAGCCCGCGACCGGGAGAGGATGCCGACATCATGCCCGACATCGTCCTCCCTCAGGTCGCGGCCGACGACGTTCGCCGAACCTCCGTCATGGTACTCCGCTCGCGCGCCGACTACCCTGATGGCATGACGGACATCTTCGACGTGATCGCGGACGGCACGAGGCGGGACATCCTGCAGCTGCTGTTGAGCCGCTCGACGGAGAGTGCTGCGGGCACGAGCGTGACCGAGATCGTCAGCGAGCTCGGCATCAGCCAGCCGACGGTGTCGAAGCATCTCAAGGTCCTGCGCGACGCCGACCTGGTGACCGTGCGCGAAGACGGTCAGCGGCGCTTCTACAGCCTGTCGGTCACTCCGCTGGAGACGATCGACGACTGGCTGGTGCCGTTCCTGATCGACGCCTACGGCGATCAGGCGCCCGATATCGACATCCCGTTCGCGCCGCTGCCCGACGGAGCCGCGCACGCGGCCGAGGTGGTCGGCCGCGCCGCGGCATCCGCCAAGCACGCAGTGGCGAATGCGTTCAAACGGCGCTGAGCGTCAGCGCCTGCCCGCCTTGCGCCGGAACAGCCAGGCGCCCCACGCCACGGCGACCCCGAGGATCAGCACGCACCAGATGATGGCCCACACCGGCTGCGATCCGATCGGCGTGCCCATCAGCAGCGCGCGGATGGTCTCGACGATGGGAGTGATGGGCTGGTGCTCCGCGACCGGCTGCAGCCAGCCCGGCATGCTCGCGACCGGCACGAACGCGCTGGAGAGGTACGGCAGGAACAGCAGGACGAAGCCGTAGCCGTTCGCGCCCTCCGGCGATCCGGCGGCGAGCCCGATCGCGGCGAACAGATACGTGATCGCCAGGATGTACAGCGCGATGAGCGCGGCCATCAGTACCCATTCGCCGAACGTCGCCGTCGGCCGGAAGCCGACGAGCACGCCGACGCCGATCACGATCGCGGTGGCGACGAGATTGCGGATGAGGCTCGCCACGACGTGCCCGGTCAGCACGGCGCCCGCACGCAGCGGCATGGTGCGGAAGCGGTCGATGATGCCGGTGCGCATGTCGTTGGCGACGTAGACGGCGGTGGAGGCCGCGCCGAAGCCGGCGCAGGTGAGGATGATGCCGGGCACCACGTAGTCGACGTAAGCGCCGGACGGGTCGATCGCCCCGCCGAAGACCCAGGTGAACATGAGCATGAGCATCACGGGCAGCATGATCGCCATGAGCAGCGACTCGCCGTCGCGGATCGAATGCCGCATGCTGCGGCCGATGAAGACGAGCTCTGCCGTGGCGCCGCGCAGGCGCGGACGAGGGGAGGGGGTGGAGAGCGCCGTCGGCACGGCGGTCATGGTGGTCATGCGGACTCCTTCGTGGATGCGGCGCCGACGAGATCGTCGGTGTGCCGGCGGTCGGATGCGGTGAGCGCGAGGAAGACATCGTCGAGCGTGGGGCGGTGCAGTGTGACCGTTCCCTCGGCGCCCCGCTCGTCGAGCTGGTCGAGAGCGCGGCGCAGGCCGGAGACGGTGCCGTCGGTCGGGATGCGCTGCAGCAGCGCCCCCCGCTGGTCGTGCAACTGCACGGTGTCGCCGCCGACGTGGGACTTCAGCTCCGAGGCGGAGCCCATCGCGGCGATGCGGCCGTCGTGCAGCACGGCGATGCGATCGGCCAGCTGGTCGGCCTCCTCGAGGTACTGCGTGGTGAGGAAGACCGTCGTACCGGCATCCGCGATCGACCGGATGAGCTCCCACAGATCGCGGCGGCTGCGGGTGTCGAGGCCGGTCGTGGGTTCGTCGAGGTACAGCACCTCGGGTGTGACGACGAAGCTGAGCGCCAGATCGAGTCGCCGGCGCATCCCCCCGGAGTACGTGCGGACGATGCGCGACGCGGCGTCGGTGAGAGCGAATCGCTCGATGAGCTCGGATGCACGGTGCCGGGCAGCGCGGGGGCTGAGCCCGGAGAGCCGCGCGAACATGACCACGTTCTCGGTGGCGGTCAAGGCGTCGTCGACGGCGGCTGATTGGCCGGTGAGGCTGATCCGCTGCTGTACCTGGACGGGGTGAGTGCGCACGTCGAAGCCGGCCACGATCACCGTGCCGGCGTCGGCGCGCGTGAGCGTGGTGAGGATGTTGATGATCGTGGTCTTTCCCGCCCCGTTCGGGCCGAGCAGCGCGAACACCTCGCCGCGGGCGACACTGAGATCCACTCCGTCGATCACGGTGCGATCACCGAAGCGCTTGCGAAGGCCCCTGACGTCGATGGCGACTGCGGTCATGAGCGTGACTCCTTTCTGTGAAGGTCATAAACTGTGTACGTACGAAACTGCTGTGTATGACCATAACACACTGTTTAAGTAATAAACAGAAGTAGGATGGGCGCCATGGCTGACGAGGAACTTCCCGAGCTCCCCAGGGGCATCGCGCTGGCGTGGGGCGTCGCCGCGAATCCACAGCGCGGGCCGAAGCGCGAGATGAGCGTGGAGCGGATCGTCGACACCGCCGTCGAGCTCGCCGACGCGGAAGGGATCGGCGCGGTCTCGATGGCCGCTGTCGCGGCCAGGCTCGGCTTCACGCCGATGTCGCTGTACCGCTACGTCAGCGCGAAGGACGACCTTCTGCTGCTCATGCAGGAGCAGGCGACCGGTGTGCCGCCGGAGGAGCACCGCGAGCACGAGGGCTGGCGTGCCAGGCTTCGCGCGCTCTTCGAGGCGCAGGTGCTCATCTACCTGCGGCATCCGTGGATCCTGTCGCTGCCCATCACGGGGTCGCCGATCACGCCGAACAGCTCGGCGTGGATCGATGCCGGCCTCGAGGCGCTCGCCGCGACGCCGCTCAGCGAGACCGAGCGTCTGGCAGTCGCGCTCGCGATGACCGGGCATGCCCGTTGGTACGGGATGGTGCTGGCCGGCTACGACGAGCAGGCGCGAACGAACGACCTGACGGCGGACGAGGTGTCGGCTCGCGAGGCGGCCCTGTTCGACCGCGTGATCACGGCCGCGGAGTTCCCGCACCTGCGCGCGGCGGTCGACGCGGGGGTCTTCACCGCCCCGGACGACCCGTTCCGCTTCGCGATGGAGCGCCTGCTGGACGGCGTCGGCATGTACATCGAGGCGGTGGCGCAGGGCGCCGCGCACGCGACGGCGCAGGACTGGGTGTCCCTCGACCCGGCGGAGCTGACCGGAGACAAGAAGTACCGCGAGGCGCAGAAGGGCGTGCGAGAGGCGGAGAAGGCCCTGCGCGACGCGCGCAAGATCGAGCGGCAGGCGCGCAGAGACGCCCTGGAGCGGGCGGCGCGCGGCCGCCGCGATTCCTGACCGGTCGAACGGACGGCATTCGGCCGAGATCGCTCGCCGAAGTCACAGCACTCACACACGTCACAGCGGTTTACAGGCGTCGCACGTACCCCATAGAGTGTGCATCAGCAGAAAGGGGTACGGGGGATGCCCGATGTCCAAGATGTTCGATTCCTGACGGTGGCAGAGGTGGCCGAGCTGATGCGCGTGTCCAAGATGACCGTGTATCGACTCGTGCACTCCGGGGATCTGCCCGCCATCCGCTTCGGGCGCAGCTATCGCGTGCCCGAGTCCGCCGTGACCCAGGCGCTGCAGCGTCCGATCGCCGACGCCGGCTGACGCCGGCACCGCGGCCCGCTGGTCCGGGGACGCTCCGCGGGTTTGCTAGAATCATCCGAGGCATTTTCCGTGCCCGTACCCGGGTGTCCGATCGCGTGGCATCCAGCCCCTGACTTAGTGAGGTTTCCGTGGGTTCTGTCATCAAGAAGCGCCGCAAGCGCATGGCGAAGAAGAAGCACCGCAAGCTGCTTCGCAAGACTCGCCACCAGCGCCGCAACAAGAAGTAAGCGGCACGACACCGAGCGCCTGTCTCCGGACGGGCGCTTTGTGTCTGCGCGCGCCGAGAAAGCCGAGGAGGACATCATGAAGTCGATCACCGTCGAGCAGCTCGCCGGACGCTCCGGTGTGCCGCTCATCGACGTGCGCGAGCGCGACGAATTCGCGGCCGGACACGTGCCCGGCGCCGTCAACCTGCCGCTGTCCGAACTCGGCGACCGGCTGGGCGAGCTGCCCGCCGAGGCCTTCGACGTGATCTGCCAGGTCGGCGGTCGTTCCGCGCGCGCCGTGCAGGCGCTCGAGGCCCGCGGCTACGACGCCACGAACGTCGAAGGGGGCACGGGCGAGTGGGTCTCCCAGGGCCGCCCGGTGGCGCAGTGACCACCAGGCTCACCCTGATCGGCAAGCCCGACTGTCATCTCTGCGACGTGGCGTCCGAGGTGGTGGATGCGGTCATCGCCGAGCTTCCGGATGCGGCGGCCGAGAGCATCGAGGTCGTCGAGAAGTCCATCGCCGACGATCCCGCGCTGTACGCACTCTGGTGGGAGAAGATCCCGGTCGTGCTGATCGACGGAGAGCTTCACGCGCACTGGCGCGTCTCACCCGAGCGCCTGCGATCCGCCCTCGAGAAGGCGACCCGATGAGCATCCGTCACGTGGTGATGTGGAAGATGAACGGAGCGGATGCCGCCGAGCGCTCCGCTCAGGCCGATGAGGTCGCCGCCCGGCTGAACGCCCTCGACGGTGTGGTGCCCACACTCCGCTCGATCTCCGTCGGCGCCGAAGCCGTTTATCCCGGCGCGAACTGGGATGCCGTGCTCGTCGCCGAGTTCGACTCCGTCGCCGACCTCGAGGCCTACCAGGTGCACCCCGCGCACGAAGAGGTGGTGGCGTACGTGCGCTCGGTCGCCGCCGCTCGCGCCGCGGTCGACGTCGAGTTCTGACCCCGCGACTTGCAACCCAACCGTGACCCTGCAAGGGCCGGCGGTTCGTCGCATCCTGCCGCGTCGTGTCAAGATGATCTCCAACCCGTACCCGGCCGAAAGCCTCGTCCCACAGGAGTGACCATGAACAGCCGTCGTCCTCTTCTCTTCGGCGCCGCGATCGCGGCGACCGCCGTCCTCGCACTCACCGGATGCGCCAGTGGGGGCAACGATGCAGGTGGCGACGGCGGACAGGGCGGTGGCGACGCCGGACCCGACTACGGGCTGGTCACCGACGGTACGCTGACCATCTGCTCCGAGGTCCCCTACGTTCCCTTCGAGATGGAGGGAGGCGACAACGGCACCGGGTACACCGGATTCGACATCGAGCTGACCTTCGCGATCGCCGAGAAGCTCGGCCTCAAGCTCGCGGTGCAGGACGTCAGCTTCGACGGCCTGCAGTCCGGCACCACACTGATCGCGGGCACCTGCGACATGGGCGCCTCGGCCATGACGATCACCGAGGAGCGCAAGGCGAACATCGACTTCTCCGACCCGTACTACGACTCGCTGCAGTCGCTGCTGACCAGCGTCGACTCGGGCATCACGAGCATCGACGACCTCGCAGGCAAGAACGTCGGCGTGCAGCAGGGCACCACGGGCGAGAGCTATGCCACGGAGAACGCCGAAGGGGCGACGCTCGTGCAGTACCCCGGGGATGCGGAGCTGTGGCCGGCGCTGCAGGCCGGGCAGATCGACGCGATCCTTCAGGATCAGCCGGTCAACATCGAGCACGAGAAGGCCGACGAGAACTACAAGATCGTCGAGGAGTACGACACCGAGGAGTCCTATGGATTCGCCTTCGCCAAGGGTGAGAAGCAGGAGCTGCGTGAGGCCGTGAACAAGGCGCTCCAGGAACTGCGCGACAGCGGCGACTACGACACCATCTACGACACCTACTTCGCGGCGAAGTAAGGGTCGGAAGAAGACCGGGAGTCCGTGCCGATGGCATTGAAGCGGAGGACCAGGAGCAGGCTGTACCGGTACTCGATGTACGGGGCGTTCCTCGTGCTGGTGGTGCTGGTCGCGCTGCTGACGGACTGGGCGAAGATCGGAAAGCAGTTCTTCAACCTCGAGGTCGCGGCGAAGCTCTTCCCGGACATCATCCTCGTCGCGTTGCGGAACACGGTTCTCTTCACCCTGATCGCCTTCGCCGGCGGTCTGCTGCTCGGGATCGTGTTCGCGCTGATGAAGCTGTCGATCATCGCGCCGTTCCGCTGGTTCGCGACCGTGTGGATCGAGCTGTTCCGCGGTCTGCCGGCCCTGCTGACGATCTTCGCGATGGCCTTCATCCTGCCGATCGCGTTCGGCATCAAGCCGCCGGGAGGTCCGGTCGGCGCGGGGCTCATCGGACTCATCCTCGTCGCCTCCGCGTACATGGCGGAGGTGATCCGCTCCGGCATCCAGGCGGTGCCCAAGGGGCAGACCGAGGCATCGCGGTCGCTGGGCATGTCGCCGATGAAGACGATGTTCTGGATCGTGCTGCCGCAGGGCTTCCGCATCGTCATCCCCCCGCTGACCAACGAGTTCGTGCTGCTGCTGAAGGACACCTCGCTGCTCTTCATCGCGGGCACCTTCATCTGGTCGAAGGAGCTCACCAGCTTCGCGCGAGACGCCAACACGCTCTATGCGAACGCGACGCCGCTGATCATGGCGGCCCTGTTGTACCTGATCGTGACGATCCCGCTCACGCGCTTCACCGCGTGGCTGGAGCGACGGATGGCGAGGGAACGATGACCACCGAGATGATCGACGTGCACGCCCCGGCCATTGACGTGCAGGGGCTGGTCAAGAGCTTCGGCGACAACGAGGTGCTCAAGGGCATCGATCTCACGGTCTCGGCGGGAGAGGTGGTCTGCATCATCGGCCCGTCGGGCTCGGGGAAGTCGACGCTGCTGCGTTCGGTGAACCTCCTCGAGGAGCCCACCGGAGGGCGCATCCTCATCGAGGGCATCGACATCACCGATGAGGAGACCGACATCGACCGAGTGCGCCAGCGCATCGGCATGGTGTTCCAGAGCTTCAACCTGTTCCCGCACATGACGGCGCTGGGCAACCTCACCATCGCGCAGCGGCGGGTCAAGAAGCGCTCGCAGGACGAGGCGGAACGGGTCGCGCGCGAGATGCTCGACCGCGTGGGTCTGTCGGAGAAGGCGGACGCCTACCCGAGTCACCTGTCGGGCGGTCAGCAGCAGCGCGTGGCGATCGCACGCGCGCTGTGCATGAACCCCGACATGATGCTCTTCGACGAGCCGACCTCGGCGCTCGACCCCGAGCTCGTGGGCGAGGTGCTGCAGGTGATGCGTGAGCTGGCCGATGAGGGCATGACCATGCTCGTCGTCACGCACGAGATGGGCTTCGCCCGTGAGGTCGGGTCGCGCCTGATCTTCATGGACGGCGGGCACATCCTCGAACAGGGCGACCCGCGCGAGGTGCTCGCGAGCCCGCAGCATCCGCGCACGCAGGACTTCCTCTCGCGCGTGCTCTGATCACGGCCCCAGCCCTCGCCTGCGCCCACCCCGCCGATCGTGCGGGATGATGGAGACGATGGACATCGGAGCGATCGTCGGGCTGGAGCAGCTCACCTGGGGCACGCTCGTCCTCATCGTCGTCGCCGCCTTCGGCGCGGGCTGGATCGACGCGGTCGTCGGCGGCGGAGGACTGCTGCAACTGCCCGCCCTGCTCCTCATCCCGGGCATCGCGCCCGTGCAGGCACTGGCCACCAACAAGCTGGCGTCGGTGTTCGGCACGGCGACCAGCAGCGTCACGTACTACCGCCGCGCGAAGCCGGATCTTCGCACCGCCCTGCCGATGGCGCTCGTCGCACTCGCGGGCTCCTTCGCGGGCGCCGCCGTGGCGACACTGCTGCCCGCCGCCGTCTTCAAGCCGATCATCGTCATCGCGCTGATCGCCGTCGCGTTCTTCACCGTGTTCCGGCCGGCGATGGGAGCGGTGACGAGACTGCGGTTCGACGGACGCCGGCATCACATCGCCGCCGGATCGGCGGGCCTGATCATCGGGTTCTACGACGGTCTGATCGGACCCGGCACCGGCACCTTCCTGGTGATCACCCTGGTGGCGCTGCTGGGCTACGACTTCCTGCAGTCCAGCGCCAAGGCGAAGATCGTGAACTTCGCCACGAACGCCGGTGCGCTGCTGCTGTTCATCCCGCACGGTTCCGTGCTCTGGCTGCTGGGCGGCATCCTCGCCGTCGCCAACGTCGCCGGCAGCTACCTGGGCTCGCGCATGGCGATCTCCCGCGGCGCGGCGTTCATCCGCGTGGTGTTCCTCGTCGTCGTGGTCGTGCTCATCGGCAAGCTCGGCGTCGACGTGTGGAACGAGAACATCGTCCCCGCGCTGGCCGGCTGACATCACCGAGAACGTCCGCGTAGCATCCGGAGCGTCGAGGCCCCGCCGACCGTCGAGGCCCCCTCTGAGCTGCGCCCACCAGAGGGGCGCGGATGCTCACAGGGGGCCTCGGCGAGGGGATATCAGACTTCGACGACCTCGGGCTCGGCGTCGACGCCGGCCTCGGCGCGCTGCGCCGGGGTGATCGGCGCGGGCGCCTCGGTGAGCGGGTCGAAGCCACCGCCGGACTTCGGGAACGCGATCACCTCTCGGATCGACTCCGTCTTGGTCAGATGCTGCATGACGCGGTCCATGCCGAGCGCGATCCCGCCGTGCGGGGGAGCGCCGAACCTGAACGCGTCCAGCAGGAAGCCGAACTTCTCGTCCGCATCCTCATCGGTGATGCCCATCACGTTGAACACGCGCTTCTGCACCTCTTCGCGGTGGATGCGGATCGAACCGCCACCCAGCTCGGAGCCGTTGCAGACGATGTCGTACGCGTACGCGAGGGCGGATGCCGGGTCGGTGTCGAAGGTGTCCTCGAACTCGGGCTTCGGACCGGTGAAGGCGTGGTGCACGGCGGTCCAGGCGCCGGCGCCGACGGCCACGTCGCCCGACGCCACGGCATCGGATGCGGGTTCGAACATCGGGGCGTCGACGACCCAGGTGAACGCGAACACGTTCGGGTCGAGCAGGTCCAGGCGGCGGCCGATTTCGACGCGCGCGGCACCGAGCAGTGCCCGGCTGGCCTTGGTCTCGCCGGCGGCGAAGAAGGCGCAGTCGCCGGGCTTCGCACCCACGAGCTCGGCGAGGCCCGCCTGCTCCGCCTCGGACAGGTTCTTCGCAACGGGACCGCCCAGCGTGCCGTCCTCGTTGAAGAGCACGTACGCGAGGCCCCGTGCGCCGCGCTGCTTCGCCCAGTCCTGCCAGGCGTCCAGCGTCTTGCGCGGCTGCGAAGCGCCGCCGGGCATGAGCACCGCACCCACGTACTCCGACTGGAACACCCGGAACGGGGTGTCCGTGAAGTAGTCGGTCGCCTCGACGAGTTCCAGACCGAAGCGCAGATCCGGCTTGTCGGAGCCGTACTTGGCCATCGCGTCGGCGTAGGTCATCCGGGGCAGCGGAGTCTGCACCTCCACGTCGATCGTCTTCCACATCGCGACGACGAGCGACTCCATCATCTCGATGACGTCCTCCTGGTCGACGAAGCTCATCTCGATGTCGAGCTGCGTGAACTCCGGCTGACGGTCGGCACGGAAGTCCTCGTCGCGGTAGCAGCGCGCGATCTGGAAGTACTTCTCCACGCCGCCGACCATGAGCAGCTGCTTGAACAGCTGCGGCGACTGCGGCAGCGCGTACCAGCTGCCGGGGTGCAGGCGCGCCGGCACCAGGAAGTCGCGGGCGCCCTCGGGCGTCGACCGCGTCAGCGTCGGGGTCTCGACCTCGACGAAGTCACGGCGGTGCAGCTCGTCGCGGATCGCCTTGTACACGTCGGAGCGCAGGCGCATCGCCGCCGCGGGCGCGGGACGGCGCAGGTCGAGGTAGCGATGCTTCAGGCGCACCTCCTCGCCGATCGGGTCGCTCTCGGCCAGTCCGCTGGAGACCTGAAAGGGCAGCGGCGCCGACTCGTTCAGCACCACGACATCGGCCGCGATCAGCTCGATCTCGCCGGTCGGCAGGTTCGGGTTCTCGTTGCCGGCGGGGCGGCGTGAGACCTCACCGGTCACCTGCAGCACGAACTCGCTGCGCAGCGGATGGGCCACCTCTTCGTCGCGGATGACGACCTGGGCGATGCCCGACGCATCGCGAAGATCGATGAACGCGACGCCTCCGTGATCGCGGCGACGATCGACCCAGCCCGAGAGGGTGACGGTCTGACCGATGTGCTCGGCTCGCAGCGAGCCTGCCGTGTGTGTGCGAAGCACGGAGGATTCCTTCTGATCGGGAAACGGTGAACTCAGCCAGTCTACGGGCCGGGCTCGCACGCCGATCCGGGCGGGGACGGCCCGGTCGTCGCGCAACCGGGCCGTCGTATCGATGCGGATGCCGCCGGGCGGGCACGCGGCGCTCGATAGACTCGCTCGCATGCCCGCATCCCGCCTGCATCTCGTGCGCCATGGTGAAGTGCACAACCCGCATCGGGTGCTCTACGGTCGGCTGCCCGACTACCACCTCAGCGACGCCGGCCGAGAGATGGCGGCGGCCGCGGCACGGCACGTGCTCGCCCTCGACCGCCCGGTGACGGAGCTGCGCTGCTCGCCGCTGGAGCGCACGCAGGAGTCCGCGGAGCCGTTCACCGAGCTGTTCGGCCTCACCGCGATGCTCGACGAGCGCATCATCGAGCCGACCAACGTCTTCGAGGGCACCCGGATGCGGCGCGCACTGCGCGACCCGCGCAACTGGCGCCACCTGCGCCGCCCGTCACTGCCGAGCTGGGGCGAGCCGTACGTCTCGGTGGCGGAGCGCATGCGGTCTGCCATGGACGAGCGCTGGGACGCCGCGGATGACGGCGACATCGTCTTCGTCTCGCACCAGTCGCCGATCTGGATCACCCACCTGTCGGTCGCGGGTCTCCCGCTGCGGCACGATCCGCGCACCCGCCGCTGCTCGCTGTCGAGCGTGACGTCGTTCGAGCGCGCCGGTGACGTGTGGCGCGAGGTGGACTACGCCGAACCGGCCTCCGTGGGAATCGACCTCGGAGCGGTCTGAGCGGACTCAGCGCGACAGCTCCTGCACGACGGTCGCCGCAGCGACCATGCCGGCCGCGGCCGCGACGGCGACCGACGCCATGACGCCGGGCATGCTTGCGCGGTGCGCGAGGTCGCCCGCTGCCCAGACGCCCGACAGTGAGGTGCGCCCGAAGTCGTCGATCTCGATCGCGCCGCTGGGAAGCATGGCCAGCCCGAGCTGCTCGGCGAACGGCGCACGCTGACGGGCCGTTCCCGATGCGACGAACAGCCCGGCGACATCCACCGGCAACCCCGCGTCGACCCGGACGCCGTCGTCGGCGGCCGCCACTGAGGCGACGGGCGCGGAATGCATGTCCGCGCCGAGCGCCTCGAGCGTGGCGCGTTCGTCATCGTTCAGACGTCCCTCGTCGAACACGGTGATGCCGCTCACGATCGGCGTCAGCAGCCGCACCACGTGTTCGGCGCGTGCGCCGTCGGCGATGAGCCCGATGCGGCGCCCGGCGAACTCGTGGCCGTCGCAGAAGGGGCAGCTGAACGCGCGCAGCCCCCAGAGGTCGGCAAGGCCGGGGACGGCCGGCAGATCGTCTGCCATCCCGGTGGCCAGCAGCAGACGGGTGGATGCCTCGACGGACCCGTCCGCGAGATGGACCTCGAAGCCGTCGGCCGAGGGCGAGACGCGCACGACGGAACCCCGGCGGTACTCGACGGTGTCGTACGCGTCGAGCTGCCTTCGCGCCAGCTCGCGGAACGCCGACGGCGCCGTGCCGTCGTTGGCGATCACGTTGTGCATGTGCTGCACCGGGCCGTTGCGGTACTCGCCGGAGTCGATGAGGAGTGCACGGCGGTGCATCCGGCCGATGGTCAGGGCGGCCTGCAGTCCTGCGGGGCCGGCACCGATGATGATGAGGTCGGGCATTCTGTCCTCCTGGAGGCGTCGGGCTTGCGTTTCGCATCAGTCTGTGACTTCATGTCAACATGAAGTCAAGCCCTTCGAATCGCTGGTCCGTCGGAGACGTTGCGAGCCGCTTCGCGCTTGCCACCAACGTGCTGCGGCACTGGGAGTCCGTGGGACTGCTGTCACCGCAGCGCGACGCCGCTGGACGTCGCCGCTACGGGGAGGACGACGTGGTCAGGGTTGCGGTGATCCTGCGCAGCAAGGCATCGGGAATGAGCCTCGATCAGATCGCGCATCTGCTCGAGCGCGACATGGCCGGCCGGCACGAGGTGTTGCAGGCGCACCTCGACGATCTCGACCGGCGCATGGCGGAGATGCAGCACTCGAAGGCGATGACCGAGCACGCCCTGCGATGCTCCGCGCACGACATCTCGACCTGCCCGCGCTTCCGCGCCGAGGTGATCGACGTGCTCGACGGATTCCCCGCACCCGGCACCGAGCACTCGCACGGGCTCGCGCCGGCGCACGGGCTCGCGCCGGCGCACGGGCTCGCGCCGGCGAACGCGCTCCGCATGAACTGAGATGAGCCGAGGGAGAGGGCGCGCCCCGTCCGGCTCACCCATAGGAACCCGTGCATACACTGACATCGTGCCTCTCGCGTCGACGACTCGGTCTGTCCGCAGCGGGCGCCCTTCCCGCAGCAGCCGTTCCCGGCGCGTCGCCGGAGCAGCGCTCGCCGCGATGCTCGCCGTCGGTCTGAGCGCGTGCGCTCCCGATCCGGCGACCGAGGCGTTCCTGAACGGCGATGAGAAGGCCTACACGGCCGACGACTTCCGGGTCGTGGAGATCCCTGCGGCAAAGCGCGGTGAGCCCGTCGCCTTCGGCGGTGTCACCGAGAACGGCGAGCAGTTCTCCAGCGACGAGCTCAGCGGTCAGGTCGCGGTGGTCAACTTCTGGTACGCCGGCTGCGGGCCGTGCCGGGCCGAGGCGAAGGATCTCGAGGCGGTCTGGCAGAAGCATCAGCCCGATGACGTGCAGTTCATCGGCGTGAACATCTACGACCAGGCCGACACCGCCAAGGCGTTCGCCGACACGTACGGCATCACCTACCCGAGCCTCATGGACGCCGACACCGGCGAGGCGAAACTGGCCTTCGCCAAGGTCACCCCGATCCAGGCCCCGCCCACGACGCTCGTGCTCGACAAGCAGGGTCGCGTCGCGGCGCGCATCATCGGCCCGATCGACGGCACGTCGATCCTGTCGACCCTCATCCAGACCGCACTCGCGGAGAAGGCGTGAACCCCGAGGCGGTCATCGGCGCCGGGGCCCTGTGGGCCGCGATCCCGCTGGCCATGCTCGCGGGTCTGGTGTCGTTCCTCTCGCCGTGCATCCTGCCCCTCGTTCCCGGATACCTCGGATTCATCGGCGGAGCGGCGGGCGTGAATTCGTCGGCAGGTGCGGGCTCAGGGGCAGCAGCAGGGTCCGCGTTCGGCGCGACCGCCACGCGGGTCGCGACGAAGCGGCGGTTGCTGCTCGGCGTGCTGCTGTTCATCGCGGGCTTCACGGTGGTCTTCGTCGGCATCACCGCCCTCAGCGGCACGGTCGGCGTGTTCGTGCTGCAGTGGTCCGAGCTGATCACCCGCATCCTCGGGCTGGTCATCATCGCGATGGGCTTCGTCTTCCTCGGATTCTTCGGCTTCGCGCAGCGTGAGATGCGCCTGAACGTGAACTCCACCACCGGGCTGATCGGCGCCCCGCTGCTGGGCGTCGCGCTCGGTCTGGGCTGGGCGCCGTGCATGGGCCCCACGCTCACCGCGATCGTCGCGTTGTCGTTCAATGCGGGAGCTCCCGGCCGGGCGGCGCTGCTCGGTGTGGCGTACTCGCTGGGCCTCGGCATCCCCTTCCTGCTGGTCGCCCTCGGCTTCGGCTGGGCGACGCGGGCGGTCGGGTTCCTGCGACGCCACATCCGCGCGATCAACATCGCCGGCGGCATCCTGCTGATCGCACTCGGGGTGCTGATGGTGACCGGAATCTGGACCGAGATCATGTCGAGACTGACGGCGGTGATGA
Organism: Microbacterium sp. NPDC058345; assembly: GCF_042723855.1. Lineage (NCBI taxonomy): Bacteria > Bacillati > Actinomycetota > Actinomycetes > Micrococcales > Microbacteriaceae > Microbacterium > Microbacterium sp. NPDC058345. The sequence continues at coordinate 538,874 of NZ_JBHXIG010000001.1, read as the reverse complement.
GCAGTGTCATCCTCCCGATCTGACCGGCCGACGACGCCCGAGGGCGGCTTCACGGCTGACGGCACGTCGACGGCATCCGACCCGCTGCGGCCCTCCGACCACATCGACTCGGTCGACGTGGGCGACGACGCGATCACCCAGCCCCGGCTGGGTCTCGTCGGCTGGCTGCGCTGGGGTTGGCGCCAGCTGACCTCCATGCGGGTCGCCCTGGTGCTGCTGCTGATCCTCGCGATCGCCGCCATCCCGGGTTCGATCTTCCCGCAGCGCACGGCGGATCCGAACGGCGTGGTGCAGTACAAGGCCGACAACCCCGAGCTGTTCCCGATCCTCGACAAGCTGAGCATGTTCGACGTCTACCTGTCGCCATGGTTCTCGGCCATCTACCTGCTGCTGTTCGTGTCGCTGATCGGCTGCATCATCCCGCGCATCAAGCACCACCTCAAGGCACTGCGCGCGCAGCCGCCGCGCACGCCGGCGCGGCTCGCGCGGCTCGAGGATCACCGGGAGGCGCTGCGCGAGGGATCGGATGCGGATGCCGCGCGGGCGGTCGACGTCGCCGAGAAGCAGCTCAGGGCGCTCGGCTACCGGGTGGCCCGTTACGACGGCGGCACCGGCCGCAACGCTCGCGTCTGGTCTGTCTCGGCCGAGCGCGGCTACGGGCGCGAGACCGGCAACCTGCTGTTCCACATCGCGCTGGTCGGCGTGCTCGTCGCCGTCGGCGTCGGAGGCGGCTTCGCCTACACCGGGCAGAAGGTCGTGGTCGAGGGCACGTCATTCGTCAACACGCTGCTCGACTACAACTCGATCAACCGCGGGCGCTTCGTGCCCGACGACGCCCTCCAGCCCTACGCGCTCACGCTCGACTCGTTCGACATCACCTACGAGGATTTCGGCACCCCGGGCGCGGGCCAGGCGGGCAACTTCAAGGCCAATCTCGACGTGCGCGAGGCCGACGGGTCGACGCGCAAGGGCTCGGTCGAGGTGAACCACCCGCTCAGCATCGGCGGCGACAAGGTCTATCTACTCGGCAACGGGTACGCCCCCACCATCACGGTGCGCAACGCCGAGGGCACCGTGCTGCTCAGCCAGCCGGTGGAGTTCCTGCCGCAGGACAGCAACATGAGCTCGCTCGGCGTCGTGAAGATCCCCGACGGCATGCCCGAGCAGCTGGGACTGATCGGCTTCTTCTACCCGACAGCCGTCAAGCTCGACACCGGCGCCTTCGCCTCGGCGCACGGCGCGGTCAACATCCCGCTGCTCAGCCTCGACGTGTACCAGGGCGACCTGGGCATCGACGACGGCACGCCCCGCTCGGTCTACACACTCGACACCGAGGACATGACCAAGCTGGCCGGCCGCGGCACCGACGTCGAATCGATCCAACTGCAGCCGGGTGAGACCGCCGACCTGCCGAACGGCTTGGGCACCGTGACCTTCGAGAACGAGTCGCCCGCGGGTGCCACCGACTTCACGCAGTCGGTGAAGCGGTACGTGTCGCTGCAGATCCACCACGACGACTCCGCGCCCTGGGTGCTCGCCTTCGCCCTGCTCGCCCTGACGGGCCTCGGCCTCGCCCTGTTCGTGCCCCGTCGTCGCCTGTGGGTCAAGGCCACCGCATCCGACGACGGCATCCGGCTGGAGTACGCCGGACTCGCCCGCGGCGAGGACCCGACCCTTGCCGCCGCCGTGGACGATCTCGTCCGCGGACACGAAAGACTGCTCGACGACGCCTCGCCGCGTCGCGAGTCCGCTGTGATGGGAGCCTGACATGACCTCGCTCGACGACCTGTCCATCCTGCTGCTGTGGACCGCGATCGCGATCTACGCGGGGGCGTTCGTCGTCTACGCCTTCGACCTGGCCCGCCGCTCGTCGGCGATGGAGGTGACCGCCGACGCCCGTGTTCTCGTGGCGGCCGGCTCCGCCGGAGGAGGGGATGCCGACGCATCATCCGCCTCGACGCCGCGGACGCCGGCGAAACCGCGCTTCGTGCTTGCCCGCGTCGGCACCGCGCTGACCGTGCTGGGCTGGCTGTTCCATCTCGGCGCCACCCTGACGCGCGGCATCGCCGCCGGGCGCGTGCCGTGGGCGAACCTGTACGAGTTCGCCATGATCGGCACGCTGCTGATCGTGCTGGTGTACCTGGTGGTGCTGACGCGGATCGATCTGCGCTACCTGGGCACGTTCATCACCGGACTCGTCGTGGTGCTGCTCGGCGCCGCCGCCGCGAACTTCTACGTGATCGTCACGCCGCTGGTCGACCCGCTGAAGTCGGTGTGGCTGATCATCCACGTGTTCGTCGCGTCGCTGTCGACAGCACTGCTCGCCCTGGCCTTCGCGCTGTCGGTGATGCAGCTGCTGCAGACGCGCCGGGAGCGTCGCATCGCCGAGGATGCCGCGAAGCCCGGCCCGCGGTTCCTCGCCACGCTGCCTGACGCGACCCGCCTCGAGAACCTCGCCTACCGGTTCGCCGTGGTCGGCTTCATCTTCTGGACCTTCACGCTCATCGCCGGCGCGATCTGGGCGCAGGACGCCTGGGGCCGCTACTGGGGCTTCGACGTGAAGGAGACCTGGACGTTCATCATCTGGGTGCTCTACGCCGGCTACATCCACGCTCGCGCGACCCGCGGCTGGCGCGGCACGCCCTCGGCGTGGCTGTCGATCACCGGCTTCACCGCCGTGATCTTCAACTTCGCCATCGTGAACGTCTTCTTCAAGGGCCTGCACGCGTATTCCGGGCTCAGCTGAGCGCGGCTGCGCGCCGGCCTAGCTGAGCGCGGCTGCGCTCCACGCGCACGCCGAGAGGTCAGAAAAGCGCGTCATCCGGCCTGAGAAGCAGCAGCTTTCGACTTCTCAGCGTCCGAAGGCGATGACCTCGCGGTGCTCGACGCCGTCGACGTACGTGACGAACTCGGCCTCGGCGATCGTCTCGGCCGGCGGAGCGCCGTCATCGCGGCGCGTCGCACGGGCGAGGTCTTCCCACGCGTCGGGTGCGAGCGTCTTGGCGTACACGGTCGAGAGGTGGAAGATCCAGTCGTCGAGCGGCAGCTCGCCGATGCGGCGCAGGTCGGTGCGGTCCAACGCCTCGGTCAGCGAGGCGTAGGCGTGCAGCAGTGATGGCGTGCGCCCCAGCCGGGCGATGACGATCTGCCACGGGGCGGGGAAGGAGTCGACCGCCTCGAACACGATGTCGATCGGATGCTGCGCCGCGGCCCACTCGTGTACCACGGCCCGCACCTCATCGACCCGCTGCGGCTCGTAGAGGCCTCGCAGCGTGACGTGGGCCGCGCCCGGGTAGCGCACACGGTCGCCGAGGCACTGCCGCGCGGCATCCTGCACCAGGTCGAACTCGCGCATCACCGCACCCGTCGGGCGCAGCACCAGGTACTGCTGCCCTTCGAGGTCTCGCAGCTGTCCGGGGTCGGTCATGAAGTCGCGCGGCATGCGACGACGCTACCCGGTTCGCACCCCGCGCCATTCCGTATGACACGGCATGGAAGAAGCCGGATGCCGGTCACGAGGCCAGCATGACCGGCATCCGGCTTCCTTCGCGGGCGGATGCTACGCGGCGGCGAGCACCGCCTTCGCGCTGGTCGTGCGGCGGGTGGCGACGGCGAGCGTCGCCGCGCCGAGTGACAGCACGCCCCACACGATCAGCCCGGCGACCGCCGCGCCGCTCGGCGCGATCAGGCCGCTGAGCGCGGGAGCGGTGGGCATCGCGGCGCCGAGGCCGGCGAGCCAGCCGGGAATCGTCGAGATGAGGCCGGTCGCGATGGCGACGACACCGACCAGGGCACTGATCCACCGGCCGATGCCGCCGCCGAGCACCGCCACCAAGGCCTGATTGACCGCGGCGAAAGCGACGCCCGCGAGCACCGCCAGACCGGCGAAGCCCCACCAGGTCTCGGCGTCGTAGCCGGCGACGATCTGCACGATGAGCGAGACCAGGACGCCCTGGCCCGCACCCAGGGCGGCAGCCGGCCAGAAGCCGCGCAGCACCATGCCGATCGACGAACGGCGCGAGGTGAGGGTGCTGCCGGGCACCGCCCGCAGGGCGATGAACGAGGCCAGCGCCCCGAGCCACAGCACGACCGCCGTGAGCAGCGGAATCGCCGTCGGCCCGAACATGTTCGAGCTCGCGCCCTCGGCCTTGACCGGGTCGGCGATGACCGACGCCAGCGAGGTGGACTGCTCGTCGTCGAACGAGGGCAGTGAGGTGGCAGCGGTCTCGAGCCCGTCGGCGAGGTCGCCCGTTCCGTCGGCGAGCGTGTCGAGCCCATCGGCGAGCTCACCGGCACCGTCGCCGAGAGCGGTGACGCCGTCGTCGAGCTGGGTGGCTCCGGTCGCGAGGCCTCGGGCTCCCGTGGCCGACTGCGTGACGCCGTCCGCGAGCTGGCCGAGTCCGTCGCCGAGCTGCGACGCCGCCGAGCCGGCGGTGCGCAGCTGGCTGGCGATCGCCTTCGGCGCTGCAGTGCTCAGCTGACGGAGGCCGTCCGCGGTGCCGGCAGCAGCCTGAGCGGCCGGCGCCGCGTACTGCGCTGCGGAGGCTGCCGCCTGCGCGGCCTGCGCCGACGGTTCGACGAGACCGTTCGCCGTCGCCGCCGCCTGGCCGAGCTGGGTGCAGAGATCGGGCGTGACCGCCGGGTCGCACTGCGCGTTCAGTGCGGAAAGCTGCTGCGCCAATCCGCCGACGCCCTGCTGCACGCCGGCGGTGGCCAGCTTGGCTCCGTCAGCGGCCTGCTGCACCCCGGCGGTCGCCTGCTCGGCGCCGCCCGCCGCCTCGAGCAGCGGCGCGGGAACGATTCCCTCGCGTTCGAGAGCAGCGGCCCCCGAGGTGAGTCCCTGACCGAGTCGAGTGGCGCCAGTACCGGCGTCCCCCGTTCCTGCTGCAATGGTGTCGAGGCCTCCGGCGAGCTGCCCGGCGCCGCGGGAAAGCTCTCCCGCACCGTCCGCGAGCTTGGTGGCGCCGTCGGGGATGGCAGCGGCCCCGTCGGCGGCATCCTGCGCGCCGTCGGCCAGCTGGGACGCCCCGTCGGCGGCGTCGCCGATCTGATCGCCGATCGTGGCGAAGCCGACGAGCACGTTGCCCACGGTCGCCTCGCTGAGCATGGTGCCCATGGTCGATGCCGCCACCGAGGCGATCTGCTGGGTGATGAGATCGTCCGCTACGCGCCCGTCGGGCGGCGTGGTGACGGTGATCTCGGCCTGCTGGGCGGTGGCATCGCCGTCCTGCAGCGCGGTGCCCGATGAGGTCGCGTCGGCCGAGAACGACGTCGGGATGGTGACGACGGCCTGGTACGTGCCGTCGGCCAGCCCCTCGGCGGCGTCGTCCTCGTTCGAGATGACCCAGGTGAGGTTGGAGTCGAACTCGTCGGAGCCCTCGACCAGGCCCGCGGCGAGCTGACGACCGAGCGGCGTGTACTGGTCGTCGATGGTCACGGGCTTGTCGAGGTTGACGACCGCCGCCGTCATCGCGTCCAGTCGCTCGGTGGGGTTCTGCAGCGCCGCGACGAGGATGCCGCCGATCACCGCCGGCAGCAACAGGACGCCGAGGATCGTCAGCCACGTGACGGGCCGGCGGGAGCGCGCGCGTTCGATGTGAAGGGTCATGCGTTCACCTCGGTCGTGTCGGAGGGAAGGTCGGTGTGCCGAGACCCCGCGTTGTCGTCGATACCCCGCGCTGCGGACGTCGACACGTGGGGGTCTGGGCGGTAGGTGGGGGTGTCGGCGGAGGCCGGGGGCTCGCGGAGGTCGACGACGGATGCCGCCGGCCGGCCGGTGTCGGCCAGCAGGGTGCGGGCGGATGCGGCATCCACGGCGGTGGCGAGCACCGCGACCTGTGGTGCGGCATCGCGCAGCCGGGCCGTGAGCTGGTCGCGCTCGGCGGCGGTGAGCCGGTCGACGCCGTCGAGCACGATCAGGCTGGGGCGCCCGCGCAGCGCCTCGGCCAGCTGTGCCGCGATGTCCGGCTCGGCGAGCAGGACGACGCCGACGTGCGCGCGCACCCAGGCCGCTCGTCCTGGGAGCAGGTGGCCTGCGACGCGGAGCCTCCCGGCATCCGGCTGCACTCGGCCTCCGACAACGAGCGCGAGTGCGCGGAGAGCATGCGACGGGGCGCCGGTGACGATGACGGTGCCGCCGGGCGCCAGTCGCAGGTGCGCGCCGGTGATGCCGGCGGCCTCCAGGGTCAGATCGTCGGCCGCGACCACGCTGTCATCACCCGGCCACGCGGCCAGGGCGCGTTCCCGCTCGACGGCCTCGCCCTCGATGTCGACGTGGGGCAGGATGCGCTCGAGCCAGCGCGGGATGCGCCAGGCGCGGTCGCCGAGGATGGCCATCACCGCCGGGATCAGCGTCATCCGCACCAGGAACGCATCGATCGCGATGCCGGCCGCGAGACCGAGCGCGATCGGCTTGAGCGACGAGTCGCCCTCGGGCACGAACGCCACGAACACGGCGAACATGATGAGCGCCGCGGCGGTGACGACTCGCGCGGTGCCGGAGAAGCCGGTGCGCACGGCACGGATCGCGGCCTCACGGCGCGTCGCCGGGTCGCGCCGCTCCGGGTCGTGCACGAAGTCCTCGCGCATGCGCGACACCAGGAAGACCTGGTAGTCCATGGCGAGTCCGAACAGCACGCCCATCAGCACGATCGGCATGAAGCTGATGATCGGGCCGGTGCGCGCGACGTGCAGCGCATCGGCGAACCAGCCCCACTCGAACACCGCCGCCACGACGCCGAAGGCGGCCACGATCGACAGCAGATATCCGGCGGCGGCGGTGATCGGCACCCAGATCGAACGGAACACGACGGCGAGCAGAATCAGCGACAGGCCGATGACGAACACGCCGAAGGGCAGCAGCGCGGCTCCGAGCTGGTCGGAGATGTCGATCGCGACGGCGGTGAAGCCGGTGACCTTCAGATCGATGCCGTACTCGTCGAGCCACTCGTCGTGATGCTCGCGCAGCTCGCGCACGAGATCGGAGGTGGCCGGGTCGTCGGGGGCGGTCTCGGGGATGATCTGCACGATCCCCGTGTCGGCGGTCTCATTGGGGACGGCGAGGGCGACCTCGCGCACGCCGGGCAGCTGCTCGACCTCGTCGCCGAGGTCCTGCATGAGGTTCAGCGGATCGGTGGAGGTGACGATGGTGCCGGTGAGGATGAGGGGACCGTTGAAGCCGGGCCCGAACTCCTCAGCGGTGAGGTCGTAGCTGTGCCGCGCCTCGGAGTCCTCGGGCAGCACACCCGCGTTGGGCAGAGCCAGGTTGAGGCTGAGCGCGGGCACGGCGACGATGCCGAGGCCCAGCACGATCGCGACGGTGACGAGCACGGGGCGCCGGGTGACGCCGGTGACCCACCGCACCGCGAAGCCGCGCCGGGGTGCCGCATCCGCCTTCGTGCTCTGCTTGCGCGGCTTGCCCGCCACGCGTCCCTTCATGAAGCCGAGGAACGCCGGGGTGAGCGTCACGGCGATCGCCACGGCGATCGCGACGGCCACGGAGGCGGCGATGCCCATGGTGGTGAGGAACGGGATGCCGGCGAAACCGAGCCCGATCAGTGCGATCAGCACCGTGACACCCGCGAACACCACGGCCGAGCCGGCGGTTCCCACCGAGCGCGCGGCCGACTCCTCGGGATCGACGCCCGCGCGCACCTGATCCTGGTGCCGGGCGACGATGAACAGGGCGTAGTCGATGCCGACCGCGAGACCGAGCATGAGCGCGAGCAGCGGCGTCGTCGACGACACCGTGGCGAAGGCGGTGGCGGCGAAGATGCCGGCCATCGAGATGCCGACGCCGAGGACGGCCGTGAGCAGGGGAAGGCCCGCGACGACGAAGGAGCGGAAGGTGACGATCAGCACGAGCAGCGCGACGACCAGGCCGACAGCCTCGGTGAGGGTGACGGTCGGGATCGACGTCGCGAACAGGTCGCCGCCCAGAGCGACCTGCGAACCGGAGGGCAGCGCGCCGGTCAGCGCGTCGACGACGCTCTGCAGCTCGTCCTTCGCCTCATCCGAGACATCGGTGGACTGTCCCTCGAACTGCAGCCGTGCGATCGCCGCCGTGTGCTCGTCGTTGATCATGCCGTCGATGTTCTCGTCGTACGGCGAGGTCGCGGCGAGCACGCCATCGGTGCGCGCCAGCTCGTCGACGGCATCCTCGATCTCGTCGCGGTAGGCGGCGTCGGTGATGTCGTCGCCCTCGGCCGCGACGACGATGAACTGCGCGTTCGTGCCGCTCACCTGCGGGAAGGTGCGCTCGAGCTGTTCGAGTCCCGCCTGCGACTCGGTGCCGGGGATCGAGAACGTGTTGTCCGTTCCGGAGCCCAGAACCAGGGCGCCCGTCCCGGCGATGCCGAGCACGATCAGCCAGCTGACGAGCACGCGCCAGGGGTGCCGGAACGACCAGCGTCCGAGTGACGACAGGAAAGTGGACACAGGATCCTCCGAGACGACAGACGGGAGAATGGATACAGATATGTATCCGATACACCTGTGTATCCTACGGTGAGTCGGCGACACGAAACTGTGCGCCGCGTGTGAAGGTGAGCCCATGACGATCCCCACGACGAAGCGACGCGAGAACACCCGCGCTCGCCTTCTCGACGCCGCCGCTCAGCTGTTCGCCGAGATCGGGCTCGAGGGGGCCAGCGTCGAGGCGATCTGCGAGCGAGCAGGGTTCACCCGGGGTGCGTTCTACTCCAACTTCGAGAGCAAGGATGAGCTGTTCCTGCAGCTCGCGTCGGCCGTCGCCGAGCAGCGGCTGGCGACGGTGCGCAGCCGCATCGACGACTTCGTCGCCTCGGGTGTGCTGGCCGGCGACGCCGACCCGATCGAACTCGTGCAGCGGATCATGGACTCGGGCATCGACGATCGCGTCGGGGTGCTGATGATGAGCGAGATCCGCATCCATGCGCTGCGGGATGAGAGCTTCGGCGCCGCGTACCGGGCACAGGACGAGGCGATGATCGCCAGCATCGAGGAGATCATCCAGGGCATCGTCGATTCCGGGCTGTTCACCCTGCGCATCGGGGTACCGCAGGCCGCCCAGATGCTCATGGTGCAGTGGGAGGGCTGCATGGCGCGGGCCGCGGTCTCGGGTTATGACGGCGAGCGGCTGCACCGTGCCGGCGCCGAGGCTCTGGGGCAGCTGGTCGAACTCATCATCGCGCCCGCAGGGCGCTGATCGGCGCGAGACGGCGAAAGACGTCTCAGCTCACGGATGCCGCCAGCAGCGCGTGGCAGCGCTCCAGCCGCGCCAGCCACCAGTCGCGACGCTCGGCAGGCGCGGCGAGCCGGTCGAGCGCCGCGGCATCCGGCGTCACTCGTGCCGTCGAGACCGAGCCGCCCACCGGGCGGGCATCGGCCACGTCATCGGCGAAGAGCGACGCGGTACCGAGGCCGCAGTCGTAGTCGAGCGCGGGCAGGGATGCGGCGAGCGCGGCGCCCTGCGCGAGCCCGACCGCGGTGTCGAGCGCACTCGAGACGACCGCGGGGAGTCCGGCGTCGGCGACGATCGTCAGTGCGTGACGGATGCCGCCCAGCGGCTGTGCCTTGATGACCAGCAGGTCCGCCGCCCCGGCACGGGCCACCGCCAGCGGATCGGCGGCCTTGCGCACGCTCTCGTCGGCGGCCACCGGAATGCCCATGTGCTTCACGCGCCTGCGCAGCTCGGCGAGCTCCGGCACGCTCGTGCAGGGCTGCTCGACGTACTCGAGATCGAATTCGGCGAGCGCATGCACGGCGTGCTCGGCCTCGTCGACGTTCCAGCCGCCGTTGGCGTCGATGCGGATGCGGCCCTCCGGCCCCATCGCCTCGCGCACCGCGCGCACGCGGGCCACGTCGTCGGCCAGCACCTGGCCGCGCTCGGCGACCTTGACCTTGGCGGTGCGGCATCCGTCATACCGCGCGAGCAGCGCGGGAACGTCTCGGTCGGCGATCGCCGGAACGGTGGCGTTCACCGGGATGCGATCCCGCAGCGGCGCGGGCTGCGCGCTCCAGGCGAAGTCGATCGCGGCGACCAGCCAGGTCGCGGCCTCGTCGTCGTCGTACTCGGTGAAGGGCGAGAACTCCGCCCACCCGTGCGGACCTTCGAACAGCAGCGCTTCGCGCACGTCCACACCGCGGAAGCGGGTGCGCAGCGGCAGTGCGACCACACGGGCCGTCGCGAGCAGATCGGCGAGAACGGGGGTCATGCGTCCATCATGCCCCGGTGTCGTCGCTGCCGCGGAAGAATGCAGGACGGATGCCGTTCTGAAGGATGACTCCGGCAGGATCATCCTTCAGAAGTGCGATCGTCCTTCACCGTGACGGTGTGCGCTTCTGCAGCTCGCCGAGCCGGCCCGTCGTCTCGAATCCCAGGCGGACGTTGACGGCGAGCATGTGCGTGTTGGACTCGGCGTTGTAGGTGTAGATCCGGGGCGTCTCGGGGGAGTGCCGCTGCAGCATCCGCAGGTTCTCGAGCTTCACGCGCAGGCCGAGCCGGTGGCCGCGGTCCTCACGGCGCACGAGCGTTCCCCACTGGTAGGCGTTCCCGTCGTCGCCGGACACCACGATCTGCGTGTAGGCGGCGATGCGTCCGTCGGGTGCCAGCGCGACCGTGCCGTACGACGTGCGGCCCTGTCGCGCTTGGAGCGCCTCGTCCGCCCGGTAGTCGGCGACGTCCGCCGAGGACGCCTCGATGTCGAGGTCGCCGGTGGGTGCCTCGGTGTCGAGCAGTGCATCCAGCGCCGCCCACTCGGCGACGAACTGCTGCGGAACCGCCCCGACCCAACTGCGGATCCGGTACCCGTCCGCCGGCGCCTCGGCGAGCATCGTGTCGATGAGCAACTGGTCCACGGGCAGCGTCAGCCGGTTCTGCAGGTCGCCGACCGCGAGTTCGTACCCGTGGCGGCGGGCGAACTCGCGGCCCGGCTCGCCCGCTCCGTCGGCCGGCGCCGACGCCGGCCACGCCGTCTCGGCGCGCAGGGTGCGGCGCCCGGCGGCGAGGGCTTCGGCCTCGATGTGCGCGAGAAGCGCTGATCCGACCCCGCGGCGGCGGTGTTCGACGGGTACCGTGACGCCGACCATGCCGGAGTGCCGGTTGTCCTTCAGGGGAAGGGCCAGTGAGCCCGAGCCGAGCACCGCGCCGTCGTGGGAGGCCACGTAGGCGCGCCGCTCGGTGACCGCCGAAGCCTGCTGCAGCTCGGCGCGCGCCTCCCCGCGTGACCAGATGAGGGCGTTCTCGCCCATATCGGCGCGCTTCGCCGCGGCGTAGGCGTCCCACCAGGCATCGACCGCCCGGTCATCGGAGGGGTCGACGCGGAGGATCTCGATCGGCATGCTCTCATCCTGCCCTCTGATCGGGTTTCTCCACCTCCTTGCGCGACCCGACAATGTGTCATTGACAATGGTGTGCGACACACATTATGCTGATGAACATGGACGGCACCGAGTGGGACAGCACCGAGTTCGACGGACACCTGCAGGAGCTCAGGCGCGGCACCATCGTGCTCGCCAGCCTGCAGCTGCTGCGCACCCCCGGCTACGGGTACGGCCTGCTCGAGCAGCTGGCCGCGGCAGGTTTTCCAACCGACGCCAACACGCTGTACCCCCTGCTGCGCCGGCTCGAGAAGCAGGGATACCTCGACAGCGAGTGGAACACCGACGAAGCGCGCCCGCGCAAGTTCTACCGCACCTCCGAGGCGGGCATCCGCCTCGCGACGACCTTGACCCAGGAGGTCGCAGCGATCGCCGCCGCGACCGCCGCTCTCCGTGAACAGGAGCAGTGAGATGACCGCCACGCTGACCGACCGTTACATCGCCGCGACGGTGAAGAGCCTGCCGCCGCAGCTGCAGGCCGAGGTGCGCGACGAGCTGCAGGGCTCGATCGCGGATGCCGTCGAGGCGCGCACCGACCAGGGCGAGGCGCTCGACGCCGCCGAACGGGCCGTGCTCACCGACCTCGGCGACCCCGGCGTGCTCGCCGCCGGCTATGCGGATCGTCCGCTGCACCTCATCGGCCCCCGGTACTACCTGACCTGGTGGCGACTGCTCAAGCTGCTGCTGGCGATCGTCCCCGCTGTCGCGTTCGGCGGGGTCGCGATCGGTCAGGCCGTCGCCGGCGCCGGGATCGGGCAGATCATCGCCGAGAGCATCTCGGTCGCCATGACCGTCGCCGTGCACATCGCCTTCTGGACGACGCTGGTGTTCTTCGTGCTCGAGCGCACCGGCGCCGACACCGGCGTGCGATGGAGCGTCGACCAGCTGCCCGAGGAGCCGCAGCCCGGCACCGGCCGCACCGATCTGATCGGCTCGCTCGTGATGGTCGCGTTCTTCGCGGGCGCCCTGCTCTGGGACCGCTTCCGCGGGTTCGTGCCCACCGAAAGTGAGCCGCTGTCGATCATCCACCCCGGGCTCTGGCCATGGGGGATCGGTGTGCTGTTCCTGCTGATGGCCGCCGAGGCGGCACTCGCGATCGCGGTGTACGCACGCGGCACCTGGACGACGGCGTTCGCCTGGATCAACACCGCCATCGCGGTGTCCGTGCTCAGCCTCGGCATCACCGCACTCGGACGCGGCGTGCTGTTCAACCCCGAGTTCGTCGACTTCGCTATCGACAACGGGGTCGATGCAGACGCCAGGGCCGTGCTCGTCGTGCTCACCGGCATCGTCATCGCCGGGGTGTCCGTCTGGGATGCGACCGCCGGCTGGCTCAAAGCCCGCGCGGCTCGTCGCGCCCGCTGATCAGACCGATCGCGCTAACGGGGACGGCGGTACGGTGGTGCGATGAGCACCGCGGCCGCCGTCCTCGCCGATCTGCGTGCGGCGGCGGATCCCGCCGCACATCCGAATCGGCACTACGGCGGGACAGGGGAGGTGCTCGGGGTGCGGATGGGAACGCTCTTCGACATCGCCAAGACGCACAGCCGGATGCCGCTCGACGAGGTGGAGCGGCTGCTCGACGAACCCGCGTACGAGCCGCGTCTGGCGGCGTTCTGCGTGCTCGACTTCCAGGTGCGTCGTCCGCGGGTCACGGATGCGGAGCGCGAGGAGCGCTACGAGTTGTATCTGCGACGACACGACAGCATCGACTCCTGGGACATGGTCGACCGCTCGGCGCCGCGGGTGGTCGGCGCGTTCCTGCGGAATCGCTCCCGGCAGCCGCTGTTCGAACTCGCCGCCGCATCCGATCCGCTGCGCCGGCGCACCGCGATGACCGCACCGCTGGCGTACACCCGCCCGCCGCACGCCGACGGCATCGCCGACCTGCTGCGGCTGGCCGAGTTGCTCGCAGCCGACCGCGACCCTCTCGTCGCGAGGCCCGTCGGCATCGCTCTCAAGCACGCCGGAGCAGTGGCACCCGACGACGTGCGCGACTTTCTGGAGCGGATGGGCGAGCGGCTGGCCGCATCCGTCCGGCGTGAGGCGAGGGCGAAGCTGCCGGAATAGGCTGGGTGGCGTGACCGACGACTTCGTCTCCGACCTCTTCGACGCTGCGGAGTGGACGCTCGCGCCCGGCGCCGAGTCCTACACCGACATCACCGCGCACGTCTCGCGCGACGGCGGCGTCGCGCGCATCGCCTTCGACCGGCCCGAGGTGCGCAACGCGTTCCGGCCGCACACGGTCGACGAGCTGTACCGGGCGCTCGACGTCGCACGTCAGGACCCACGGGTCGGCGCCGTGCTGCTCACCGGCAACGGCCCGAGCCCGAAGGACGGTGGCTGGGCGTTCTGCTCCGGCGGCGATCAGCGCATCCGCGGCCGCGACGGCTACAAGTACTCCGACGATGCGGCATCCGTGCAGGACCCGGCGCGCGCCGGCCGCCTGCACATCCTCGAGGTGCAGCGCCTCATCCGGTTCATGCCCAAGGTCGTCATCGCCGTCGTCCCCGGATGGGCGGCCGGCGGCGGGCACTCCCTGCACGTCGTCTGCGACCTCACGATCGCCAGCGCCGAGCACGGCCGCTTCAAGCAGACGGATGCCGACGTGGGCAGCTTCGACGCCGGATACGGGTCGGCGTACATGGCGCGCCAGACCGGTCAGAAGTTCGCTCGCGAAGTGTTCTTCCTCGCCGAGGAGTACTCGGCGCAGCGGGCGTACGAGATGGGCGCGGTCAACCGGGTCGTGCCGCACGCCGAGCTCGAGCGCGAGGCTCTGCGCATGGCGCGCACGGTGCTGACGAAGTCGCCGACCGCGATCCGGATGCTGAAGTTCGCCTTCAACGCCGTCGACGACGGCATGGTCGGCCAGCAGGTGTTCGCCGGTGAGGCGACCCGCCTGGCGTACGGCACGGACGAAGCGGTGGAGGGCCGCGACTCCTTCCTCGAGAAGCGCGCTCCCGACTGGTCGCCGTTCCCGTACCACTTCTGATCGACGCAGCGGGAAGGAGCGTCATGCGCCTGCATCCGGTCGACGGCGACGACCCGCGCGCCGTCCGCGACGCCCTGCCGGGGGCACTCGGCGGTGCCCGACCGCTCGCGCTCGGGTTCGCCCCGACGGCCGACGACGTGGTGCCGGACGGGACGGCTGTGGTCATCGCCACCTCCGGATCCAGCGGGGTGCCGAAGCGGGTCGTGCTGAGTGCGGCGGCCCTGCGCGCGAGCGCCGAGGCGACGGCTGCGCGAATCGGCGCGGGACGCTGGACGCTGGCGCTGCCGGCCGGCTACGTGGCGGGTCTGCAGGTACTCGTGCGCTCGCTCGTGGCAGGCACCGAGCCGATCCTGCTCGAGGGACGGTTCCGTGCCGACGCGTTCGTCGAGGCGACGCGGCGTGCCGGCGTCGACGACCTGTACATCTCGCTCGTGCCCGCGCAGTTCGCGACGCTGATCGATGCGGCGGACGATCCGCAGGTGCTCTCGGCGCTGCGGGCGCACCGTGCGATCCTCGTGGGTGGGCAGGCGCTCTCCGACAGCATCCGGATGCGTGCCGCCGAGCTGCGGATCCCGCTGGTGCACACCTACGGATCCAGCGAGACGAGCGGCGGCTGCGTCTACGACGGTGTCCCGCTGGACGGCGTGCGGATCGGGCAGGTCGACGACGAGCTGCGGATCAGCGGACCCATGCTCGCCGACGGCTACCTCGGCGACCCGGCGCTGACCGCGCGCGTCTTCGAGACCGACGCGCGCGGCGCGCGCTGGTATCGCACCGGCGACCGGGGGTTCATCTTCGACGGCGTCGTCGAGGTGCACGGCCGGCTCGACAACGTCATCGTGTCGGGCGGCATCAACATCTCGCTCGATCGTGTGGAGCGCATCGTGCGCACCGTGCCCGGCCTCGAGCAGGCCGTCGTGCTCGGGATGCCGGACGAGCGCTGGGGGGAGGCGTCGATCATCTTTGTCGCCAGCGGTACCGGTGACGGGGAGGACATGTTCGAGGATGCGCGCGCCCGCGTCGCCGCCGGGATCGGCCGTCACGCGCGTCCGGTGCAGCTGGAGGTCGTCCCCGAGCTGCCGATGCTGGCGTCCGGGAAACCGGATCGAGAGCTGCTGCGCCGGATGATCCACGAGGTGCCGCCTCCCGCCGGACCCTGACCGGCCGTCCCTGCTGAGATACTGGCGCGATGGCCGTCTACACCCACGGGCACCACGATTCGGTGCTCCGCTCGCACAGCACCCGCAGCGTCTCCGACTCGGCCGCCTATCTCGCCGGGCACCTCACCCCGGACATGCATCTGCTCGACGTCGGTGCCGGCCCCGGGACGATCACCGTCGACTTCGCCGCCCGCGTCGCACGGGTCACCGCGACCGAGATCGACGACGCGGCGCTGAGCCTGTCGCGTGCACTCGCCGCCGAACGCGCGGCCGAGAACGTCGACTTCTCGGTGGAAGACGTGCACGCGCTGAGCTTCGCGGATGACAGCTTCGACGTGGTGCACGCGCATCAGGTGCTGCAGCATGTCGGCGACCCGGTGCAGGCGCTGCGCGAGATGCGCCGCGTCGCGAGACCCGGCGGCATCGTCGCCGCGCGCGACGCCGATTACGCCGGATTCGTCTGGTTTCCGCTGCTGCCCGAGCTCGACGAGTGGCTGGGACTGTATCGTGCCGCGGCGCGCGCGAACGGCGGAGAGCCGGATGCCGGGCGGCGGCTGCTGTCGTGGGCGAGGGCGGCGGGCTTCACCGACATCACGGCGACGGCGTCGACGTGGTGCTATGCGACCGCTGAGGACCGCGCCTGGTGGGGCGGGATGTGGGCCGACCGCATCCTCGAATCGGCGCTCGCCGGCCAGCTCGTGCGCGACGGCTTCGCGACGCGCGAGCAGCTGCACCGCATCAGCGACGCCTGGCGCGCGTGGGCGGCGGACGGCGACGGCTGGTACCTGATCCCGCACGGCGAGATCGTCTGCCGGGTGTGAGGCCCGAGGGCTCGCGTCCCATGACCGCTCGGCGAGCGCGCGCATACATCTCTCGACGGACGCGACCGGCCCGGCTCGTCCCGTAGCGTGAGAGGGTGATCCGCCCCGTCTCCCGCCCCTGGCTCGCGCTCGACATCGTCGGCAGCCTCGTCGGGCTGCTGATCACGATGCCGCTGTCGTTCGCGTTCGCGGCCGGGCCGGTGAGCGCGTGGCTGCAACCCGAGCCGCTGGCCGACGCCGTGCTCGTGCTCGTCGGCACGGTGATGTGGGCTGCCGCGGCCATCAGCCGGCTCTCACCCGCCCTCGCCCTGATCATCGCCTGGGCTGCGGCGATCGCGCAGATGGCGTGCGGGTTCGCGCCGGTGGCCTTCGACATCGCCGTGTTCTCGGTGCTGTTCGCCACGAGCGCGTGGGGCTCGCGCCGACTGCTGTGGATCGGCGGGGCTTCGACTGCCGTCGGCGGCATCGTCGCGGGCCTGTACATCTCGGCGCTGCAGGTGGGCAGCCAGATCGGCGACCCGGCCGCTCCGGCCCCCGACGCGTTGCGCATGGTGCTGATCGCCCTGCTCATGGGCACGACCGTCGGCTTCGCGCTGATCATCGCCTGGGGTGCCGGCCTGCTGTGGCGGGTCGTGCGACGCGGCAGGGAGACCCGCGAGGCGCAGCTGCGTGCCGAGGCCGTCGCGGCCGAGGAGCAGGAGCGGGTGCGCATCGCCCGCGACATGCATGACATCGTGGCGCATTCCCTCGCGGTGGTGATCGCCCAGTCCGACGGCGCCCGCTATGCCGCGGCGGCGAAACCGGAACTCGCCCAGGAGGCGCTCGGCACGATCGCGCAGACCGCGCGCGCCGCGCTGTCCGACGTGCGGATGCTGCTCACGCAGCTGCGGCACCGGCAGGGCGACGGGCCCCAGCCCACCCTCGCCGACCTGGAGACCCTGTTCGCGCAGGTGCGTCAGGCCGGAATCGAGCCGCGCGTCACCGTCGACCCGATGCCGCCGGGGGAGCCGCCGGGCGCGATCCAGCTGGCGGTGTACCGCATCCTGCAGGAAGCGCTCACGAACGCGCTGCGGCACGGTGACGGCGACGTGGACGTCCGTCTGGCGTGGTGGCCCGACCGCGTGGACATCGACGTGCGCAACCGCATCCGCTCGCCGCAGCAGACGGGGGCGGGCAGCGGACACGGCGTGGTCGGCATGCGCGAACGCGCACAGCTGGTGGGCGGTACGCTCGAAGCGGCGCGCGGCACGGGACGAGAGGACGGCTGGTTCATCGTCAGGGCCGCCCTGCCGATCGGCTCCCCGTCTCACCCCGGCTCCGCCGGTGCTCGCTCAGGAACGGGAGATGCAGGATGATCCGCGTGGTGCTCGTCGACGACCAGGCGCTGTTCCGCGCCGGGGTGCGGATGCTCGTCGCCTCGCAGCCCGACATGGACGTCGTCGGCGAGGCGGGTGACGGTCGCGAGGCGCTCGACGTCATCGCGAAGACCCGCCCCGATGTCGTGCTGATGGACATCCGGATGCCGGTGATGGACGGGCTGACGGCGACCGCCGAAATCCTCACGCGCCCGGATGCTCCCCGCATCGTGATGCTCACCACCTTCGACCTCGACGAGTCGGCCGCCAGGGCGATCCAGCAGGGCGCGAGCGGGTTCCTGCTCAAGGACGCCGACCCGGAGTTCCTGCTCGCCGCGATCCGCACGGTGCACGCCGGATCGAGCGTCATCGCGGCATCCGCCACCCGTGAGCTGTTCGCGCACTTCACCTCCGAGACGAAGCCGGTGCCGCCGCAGTACGCCGACCTCACCGACCGCGAGCGCGAGATCTTCGCTCTCGCCGCGCGCGGGCTGTCGAACTCCGAGATCGCCGCCCGCGAATACCTCAGCGAGGCGACGGTGAAGACGCACATCAGCCGCATCCTCACCAAACTGGCCCTGCGCGACCGCGTGCAGCTGGTGGTGTTCGCGTTCGAGCACGGCCTCGCCTGAGCGGGTCATCCTCGGGGTGTACGAGGATGCATCGCCGGAGCGATGTGCGGGTGTACGAGCCCGACATAGCGTCGAAGGCATGGAGATCACGACTTCGGACCTCGGGCTCGCCGCCCGCGTCCAGCACCTCACCAAGAGCTACGGCGCGGGCGACGCCGGTGTGCGCGCCCTCGACGACGTCAGCGTCGGCATCCGGCGCGGACAGTTCACCGCGATCATGGGCCCTTCCGGCTCGGGCAAGTCCACGCTGATGCACATCATGGCGGGACTCGACGCCCCGACCGAAGGACGCGTCTGGATCGGCGACACCGAGATCACCGGCCTCGGCGACGTCGAGATGACCGTGCTGCGCCGCCGGCGCGTCGGCTTCATCTTCCAGGCGTTCAACCTCGTGCCCACCCTCGACGTGGTCGGCAACATCCTGCTGCCGTTCGAGCTCGACGGGCGCCGTCCCTCGGCGATGGAGCGGGCCCGCATCGACGGGCTCATCGACACGCTCGGGCTCGGCGCCCGCCTGCGCCATCGTCCGCACCAGCTGTCCGGAGGCCAGCAGCAGCGCGTCGCCATCGCACGCGCGCTCGCGACCGCCCCCGACCTGGTGTTCGCCGACGAGCCCACCGGCAACCTCGACTCCGCCACCGGACGCGAGGTGCTGCAGCTGCTCGCCACGGCCAGCCGCGAGCACGGTCAATCCATCGCCATGGTGACGCACGACGCGGTCGCCGCGAGCCACGCCGACCGCGTGCTGTTCCTCGGCGACGGCCGCATCACCGCCGACCACCCGCGACAGAGCGCCGAGGAGATCTCGTCGTACATGCTCGCCGCCGAGGTGGCGGCATGAGCGCCGTGCCGACGCTGACGGCGGCGCCCGCGGCGGTCGCGACCGCGGCAATCGACCGGCCTCGCAGCCCGCGGCTGGGCTGGCTGCGCGAGAGGGGCATGGGCGCCAGCATCCTGGTCTCGGCGCTCGCCGCCGCGTTCGGGGTGATCCTCGTCGAGGTGACCGTGTACATCGGCGCGGTGTTGAAGGCCGACCCGTTCATCGGCGACAGCGAGACGCTGGCGATCGTCGTCGCCATCCTGTCGGTGCTGCTCACCGGCGTCGCGATGTACGTCGCCGCCATCGTCACCGCCAACACCTTCTCGACGATCATCGCCGGGCGCACCCGGCGCATCGCGCTGCTGCGGCTGATCGGCGCTTCCGCCCGATCGCAGCGTGCCGAGGTCACCGGTCAGGGATTCGTCGTCGGCCTCATCGGCGCGCTGATCGGCCTGCTGGCGGGTCTCGGGCTGTCGGCGGCGGGGATGCTGGCCGGCGAGCGGCTGCTGGGATCCACGCCGGACACGTTCACCCTGGTGCAGCCCGCCGTCGCTCTGCCGGTCGCCGGTGTGATGCTGACGACGTGGCTGGCCGCCTGGATCGGGTCGCGGCGGGTGCTGTCCGTCACGCCGCTGCAGGCTCTGGGCGGTTCGGTCGAACGCAACCGCGATGACACCGTCTCGCGCCCAGGGCGTCACATCGGCGCGCTCGTGCTGCTCGTCGCGGGTGTCGCCCTGCTCGTGGCAGGCATCGTCCTCGGCCTGATCACGCCTCTCGGCGTCGTCGTCGCGTTCTTCGGCGGGGTGCTGTCGTTCACCGGTCTCACGACCGGCGCGGTGCTGGTCATGCCCCCGATCCTGCGGCTCGTCGGGCGCCTGTTCGGCAACGGCGCGACCGCGCGCCTGGCGGCCGAGAACGCGCTGCGGCATCCCGAGCGCTCGAGCCGCATGGCGATCGGCGTGGTGATGGGCGTGACGCTGGTGACGATGTTCGCCGTCGCTCTCGAATCGACCAAGGCGCTGATGAGCAGGCAGACGGATGAGGAGATCCTGCAGGAGTCCTTCGCCGTGCTCGACACGTTCGCGTCGGTGATGATGGTGCTCGTCGCGGTCTCGGCCGTGATCGCCGCGGTCGGCCTGGTGAACCTGCTCACGATCGGCGTCGTGCAGCGCACCCGCGAGCTGGGTCTGCTGCGCGCGATCGGCCTGACCGGGCCGCAGGTGCGTCGCATGGTGCTGCTCGAGGCCGTGCACATCACGGTCGCCGCCACCCTGACGGGCCTGGTGCTCGGCGTCGCCTACGGGTGGGCTGCGGCGCAGTCGCTGCTCGGCTCGGTGCCGGTGCTGCCCGACTTCGAACCCGCGGGCATGGTCTACCCGGCGGTGCCGTGGGCGCCCGTCGTCATCATCGTCGTCGCGACCGCGCTGCTCACCGTGATCGCGGCGGTGACCCCGACGCGTCTGGCCACCCGGGTGGCTCCCGTCGAGGCGCTCGCCGCCGACTGACGCTCCTCGGTTCCCTCCCACAGGCCCCCCGCCCCCGCGCCTGTCACACTTTTCAGCATCCGGCACACAGATCGGCGTGCCATTCGCTGAAAAGTGTGACAGTCGTGTGGGCGGGGGCGAGGAGGCGGCACCGTAGCCCGGATTAGGCTGGACGGATGCCGTCGCCCTTCGATCAGTCGTCGTATCAGGTCCGTCACGAGTGGGGAGCGGACGGGCTCGCCCGGCTCGCCCCGGCCGACATCGTGGTGGTGGTCGACACGCTGCGGTTCTCATCGACGGTGGCGGATGCTGTCGCCGCAGGCGGCACCGTGGCGATCGACGACGCGCGGGACTGGTCACTCAACGGCGCCGCCGTCGCGAGCGCGGCGGCCGCCACCGGCAGCAGCGTGCTGCTCGGCGGCATCCGGAACGCGGCGGCGACAGCGCGCGCCGTGATGACGCTCCAGGAGCGCCGCGCTGCACGGACCTCGGTGACCGTGCTCGCCGCCGGGGAGCTCACCCCGGAGGGGCGACTGCGTTTCGCGGTCGAGGACCAGCTCGGCGCCGGCGCGGTGATCGCCGCGCTGACCGATCTCGGCATCGATCACTCCTCGCCCGAGGCCGCGGCGGCCGCGGAGTCCTTCCGGGCACTGCGCCGCGCGCTGCGCCACCTGCTCGCGGCGAGCGGATCGGGGCGCGAGCTCGCCGACGGGGTGGCGTCCACTGCCCGGATGGAGTCGGCCGGGGTGCGTGCGACGTCGGTCGCGGAAGCCGCGGAGCTGGACGCGGTCGATGCCGTGCCGGTGCTGCGCGCGGGGACATTCACGGCCTTCGCGTGAACGGAGCCGCGCGCCGCGGGGGCGCCTGCCGCTGATCGCCGTATGGTCAGGGCTATGAGGTTCCTGCCCGCCTTTGTCGTCGATGCCGTCCTCGTGCTGGTCTTCGCGGTGATCGGCCGTGCGTCGCATCAGGAGGATCCCGCGGGTTTCCTGCTCACGGCCTGGTCGTTCCTCGTCGCCCTGGTCGCCGGTCATCTGCTGGCTGCGCTGGTGCCCATGCGCCCGCGCAGGCCGTGGTCGCTCGGCTGGGGAGTGGTGGCGTGGCTGATCACGGTCGCCGGCGGGATGCTGCTGCGCGTCGTGGCCGGCGGCACCGCCGAGACGCCGTTCATCGTCGTCGCCTCCGTCGTTCTGGCGGCGTTCCTGATCGGCTGGCGGCTGATCGCGCTGCTGGTTCGCCGGTATCGCGCCCCGCGCGAGGCGTCCTGATCTCGACGACGAGGCGCGTCGCCGGAGGCAGAGCGTCGGAAGCAGAGCGTCGGAAGCAGAGCGTCGGAGGATGCTCAGCGAGGAGCGAGGGCGGCCAGCCGGTCGGCGGCCGTGATGTCGCGACGCGTCCACTCGAAGAGGAAGCGCTGATCGAAGCGGCGCGAGCACTTCGCGCACGACGTCGCCCTGGCCGGTCTGCGGTGCCGGTAGGCGACGTGTCCGGCGGGGCAGCGGCCGATCCAGGGTGCCAGCTCGATCGCCGTCTCACCGGTGTGCGTCGTGCCGCCGACATAGCCCAGTTCACGGGCGGCGTGCTTCCACTCCGGACCGTGCGCGGCAGCGTGGCCGGCGAGAGCGTGCGCCACCTCGTGCAGCAGCGTCTGATGGATCTCGTCGTCGTCGAAGCGCGCGGCCAGATACCGCGAGACGGTGATGCGCTTGCGCCGGAAATCGCACAGCCCCGCCCGACGCTTCGCGTTGTCGAAGTCGAAGCTCCACGAGTCGTCGAGGTGCAGCCTGATCAGCGCCTCGCCCCAGACGCGCACCCGGTTCAGATCCGCCATGAGAACAGCGTAGAACCGACGGCCGACATCGGGGCTGTCGAGGGTCAGATCACGAGTGCGGGCTGCCGGCTGGTGCGCCGTTCCGCGGCCTCGATCGCCAGCAGCGGCACCTCGAGGTCCTTGTCGCCGGCACCCGCCTGGCGACGCAGGAACAACGACTTCTTGAAGCTCTCCCGCGCCTGCTCGTAGTCGCCGGCGTCGTAGGCGTTCTTGCCGTGATGCTGGTGCGCGAAGGCGGCGATCCCGGCCCAGCCGTGGCCCTCGGCCTCGCTCGCACAGGTGGCGAGCTCCTGGGCGGCGGCATCGTACGCGCCACGGTTCTGCAGCACCGTGGCGTGCAGCACGCGCGCGCGCAGCAGATCCTTGCGCGTGCCGGCCATGCGCGCCTGGCGCACCGTCTCCTCTGCGAGCCCGAGCGCCTCGTCGAGACGCTCGAGCACCTTCAGCAGCCACACCCGCTCCAGCAGCACCGGAAGGCTGCGCTGGTGCTCGATGTCGGCCAGTCGCCGGCCGCATTCGCCCTGGTCCACCAGTTCACGAAGGGTGTCGGGGTCGTATCCCTGAATCAAACTCACGACGTCTGGCTCCTCTCCGTGATGGTTCCAGTCTGCCTGCCCGATCCGGGAACCAGCCGAGGCACGCCCTGCGGCATCCGCATCCGTGCCCGCGGCAATGCGCGAGGGGCCTCGAACCGGCGCGGGCGCCGCCGGGTCGACGTCAGCGCAGGAAGATCGACGCGTCGGGTCGAGGGGACGCCACGGCGTCCGCATCCGTGACGACGGCGGCTCCGCGGGCGAACGCGACGACCTCGTCGCCCTGCGCGATCTTCGCCGGATGCGGCCCTGCGGCGAGCATCCGGGGCAGCCACTCGGTGGGCAGGGGCGTGGGGGATGCCGCCAGCACGAGGTTGCCGAACCGTCGGCCCTTCAGCACCTGCGTGTCCGCCAGCACCGCGACATGGGGGAACACCGCCGACACGGTCGCGACCTGCCGGCGGGCGAAGGCGAGACCCGGCCCGTCGGCGACGTTCACGAGCAGCACCCCCTCCGGTGCGAGCAGGCCCGCCAATTCGCGGTAGAACTCCGCGCTCGTCAGGTGCGCCGGGGTCTGGGCGCCCGCGAACACGTCCGAGACGACGAGATCGCAGTGTCCGGACAGTGCGGGCGGCAGCCTGCGCACGCCGTCGCGGGCGTCGCCGAGCCGCATCCGGATCGCCGCGCCGCGCGGCAGCGGCAGGTGTTCGCGCACGAGCCGCACGAGCAGTGCCTCGAGCTCGATCACCTGCTGACGCGAGCCAGGCCGGGTCGCCTCGATGTAGCGCGGGATCGTGAGCGCGCCGGCGCCCAGATGCACGGCGCTGAGCGGAGCGCCCGGCTGGCCGAGCTGGTCGATCACAGCGCCCATCCGCGCGACGTACTCGAAGTGCAGATGCGTCGGGTCATCGAGGTCGACATGTGACTGCGGCGTGCCGTCGACGATCAGCTCGAAGCCGTTGGTGAACTCCGACGGCGCGATCTGCGCGGTTCCGCCGTGCTCGAGTCGCGCCTGCGGATGCTCGGTGTCGCGCCCGCGTGCTCGTCCCATGGATCGAGCGTACTGCCGCGCCCGTCAGCGCCGGCGACCGGTGCAGGTCTGCTGATTCAGGTCGATGCCGCTGATCTCGGGCGAGAGGGTCTCCCGATCCGTCGGCGCGGGCGAGGTGGACGACGGCGAGGGTGCGGGTGCCGGAGCGGGCGTTCCCCCGACCGCACCGCCGTGGTTGCTGGCCTCACCGGTGATCTCCAGCGACCTGCCCTCCTGCAGCGCCCGCCACAGCGGCTCGGCAGCGGTGCGGTTGGGCACCACCCGGTCGGCGTCGGCGGGATCCTCGAGTGTCGGGTACTGCAGGAACACGAAGTCGTCGAAGGGCACGTCCTTCAGTGCGAGGGCGAGCTGCGTCATGCGCAGCGGGTCGGCGAGCTCCTCGCTCGGCTGGACGTTGCTCGCGATCGTGTCGGCCAGCCTGAGCACCGTCGGCACGTCGCTCAGCGTTTCGCTGCTGAGCACCTTGCGCGCCAACCGCGACATGTACTGCTGCTGGTTCGAGATGCGGGCGAGGTCGCTGCCGTCGCCGACGCCGTTGCGCGTGCGCAGGAACTGCAGCGCCCAGTAGCCCTCGATCGTGCGCGGCCCCGGTTCCCAGTCGATGCCGGTCTTCGGGTCGTGCAGGCCGGTCTCGCCGATGCAGACCTCGACCCCTCCGACCGCTTCGGTGATCTCCATCACGCCGTCGAAGCTGAGCTTCGCGGCGAAGCCGATCGGCACGTCGCTCAGCGCCGTGACGGTCTTCGCGACGCACGACAGCCCGGCATGCCCGAAGACGCCGTTGATCTGCGCCTTGCTCATGGCGGATGCGGTCGAGCCGTCCTCTTTGGTGCACTCGGGCACCTCGGTCATCAGGTCGCGCGGGAACGACACCACCGTCACCTTGCGCGGCGGCGCCGAGACGTGCACCAGCAGGTTCACGTCGTTGAGGATGCCCTCCTCGCGACGACAGCGTTCGCCGAGCAGCTTCGTCGACACCGGCCCGCATTCATCCGTGCCGACCAGCAGGATCGCGAACGCGCCGGGGAAGGCCCCCAGCTGCGGCGGTGCCATCGACGGCGCATCCTCGAGGTGCACCGCGTCGTCACCGACGCGCGACGCCAGGTCCGCGACGACGAACCCGACGACCGCGAGCGCCGACACCGTGACCACGGCGAGGCCGATGCCCAGCATGCGCAGCAGCGAACCGGCCGCCGTCGGCGCACGATGCGGGGCGTGCTGCGCCACCGGCCGTCGCTTCATAGCCCCGACCCTACCGGCCGTTCCCGTCGGCGCCGACCGCCGACCGCACCGTGCGCCGATACCGGATCGCGGCCAAGCCGATACCCGATCGCAACCCAGGGTGAGTTGGCATAGCGGCTCTCGATGAGTAGCGTCGGATCATCACGTGAGCGGATGCGCCGAAGCATCCGTACGCGCAATGAAGCGTCACAGAGAGGCAGACCATGCTCAACAAACCCATGCGCAGGCGGCCGATCGCCGCCGTCGCCGGCGCCGCGGTCGCGGCGATGCTCCTCGCCGGCTGCGTCGCCAGCCAGCGCGACGACGACACGGGAGACGAAGGCGCCGCAGAGGTCGACAGCACCTTCATCTTCGCCGCGTCGTCCGACCCCGCCAGCCTCGACCCGGCGATCGCGCAGGACGGTGAGACGTTCCGCGTCTCGCGCCAGATCTTCGAGGGTCTGGTGGGCACCAAGCCCGGCACCGCCGACCCCGCCCCGCTGCTCGCCGAGGAGTGGGAGTCGTCCGAGGACGGCATGAGCCACACCTTCACTCTGAAGCAGGACGTCACGTTCCACGACGGCACCCCGTTCAACGCCGAGGCCGTCTGCTTCAACTTCGACCGCTGGTACAACTGGACCGGCTCCATGGCGTCCGAAGCCCTGGGGTACTACTACAACAAGCTCTTCAAGGGATACGCCTCGAACCCCGAGGACGCGGTCTACAAGTCCTGCACGCCCGACGGCGACGACAAGGTCACGATCGAGCTGAACAAGCCGTTCGCCGGATTCATCGCCTCGCTCTCACTGCCCGCGTTCGGCATGCAGAGCCCCTCGGCGCTCGAGGAGTTCAAGGCCGACGAGGTCGGCGGCACCGCCGAGGCTCCCGTGCTGTCGGAGTACGCCAAGGCGCACCCGGTCGGCACCGGCCCGTTCATGTTCGAGTCGTGGGATGTGGGCGAGAACGTCACCCTGACCGCATACGACGACTACTGGGGTGAGCAGGGCCAGATCGAGGAGGTCATCTTCCAGATCATCGGCGACCCGACCGCCCGCCGCCAGGCGCTGGAGGCCGGCACGATCGACGGCTACGACCTCGTCGGCCCGGCGGACACCCAGGCCCTCGAGGACAAGGGCATGTTCATGGTGTCGCGCCCGCCGTTCACCATCCTCTACCTGGCGTTCAACCAGGCGGTGCCCGAGCTGCAGGACATCAAGGTGCGCCAGGCCCTGTCGTACGCGGTCGACAAGGACGCGCTGATCAAGCAGGTGCTCCCCGAGGGCACCGAGAAGGCGACGCAGTTCGTGCCGCCGGTGGTCAACGGCTACAACGACGGCGTCACCACGTACGACTACGACCCCGAGAAGGCGAAGTCGCTGCTCGAGGAGGCCGGCTACACGGCTGACAACCCGCTGGCGCTGACCTTCAACTACCCGGTCAACGTGTCGCGGCCGTACATGCCGAACCCCGAGCAGATCTTCACCGTGCTGTCGAAGCAGCTCGAGGAGGTCGGCGTGCAGATCACCCCGAAGACCGACGCCTGGAACCCGGACTACCTCGAGCGCATCACGGCGGGAGCCGACCACGGCATCCACCTGCTCGGCTGGACCGGTGACTACAACGACACCGACAACTTCGTCGGCGTCTTCTTCGGCCAGAAGAGCGCGGAGTGGGGCTTCGACAACCCGGAGCTGTTCCAGAAGCTGACCGAGGCGCGAGGCATCTCCAGCCTCGACGAGCAGACACCGCTGTACGAGGAGATCAACGAGGATGTCGCGCAGTTCATCCCCGGCGTTCCGCTCGCGCACCCGGCTCCGACGCTCGCGTTCGACCCGCGAGTGAAGAGCTACCCGGCCAGCCCGGTGAACGACGAGGTCTTCACCGACATCGAGCTGACCGAGTAAGGCGCCCGGTGGGTGACCGCCCATCCGGGTCCGTGACGGACCCGGATGGGCGGTCACCACGACCTTCGGAGATCTTCTTTGCTGCGCACCATCGGCAGGCGACTGCTGTTCCTCATCCCCACCCTGTTCGGCCTGAGCCTGCTGCTGTTCGCCTGGGTCCGCGCGCTTCCCGGCGGACCCGCCATCGCCCTGCTGGGTGAGAAGGCGACGCCCGAGGCGATCGAGCGCGTCAACGAGCTCTACGGCTTCAACCGGCCGCTGTACGAGCAGTACTTCACCTGGGTCGGCCGCCTTCTGCAGGGCGACTTCGGGTCGTCGATCGTCACCTCGCGTCCGGTGGTCGAGGAGTTCTTCCGCCGGTTCCCCGCGACGATCGAGCTGAGCATCCTGGCCCTCATCTTCGCGGTCGGCGTCGGCATCCCGCTCGGCTACTGGGCCGCCCGCCGGCACGGCAGGCTGAGCGACCACTCCGCCGTCGTGCTCAGCCTGGTGGGCATCACCATCCCGGTCTTCTTCCTGGCGTTCATCCTGAAGTACTTCTTCGCCGTGCAGCTGGGCTGGCTGCCGTCCGACGGGCGTCAGGATCCGCGCATCGACGCGACGCACGTGACCGGGTTCTACGTGTGGGACGGCCTCATCACCGGCGAGTTCGATGCAGCGTGGGACACCGTGCTGCACCTCGTCCTGCCCGCGCTGGCGCTGGGCACCATCCCCCTCGCCATCATCGTGCGCATCACCAGGGCGAGCGTGCTCGAGGTGCAGAACGCCGACTACGTGCGCACCGGCAAAGCCAAGGGCGTGACCAGCAGCACGCTGCGCAGCCGGTTCATCCTGCGCAACGCCATGCTGCCGGTGATCACGACCATCGGCCTGCAGACCGGGCTGCTCATCTCGGGCGCGGTGCTCACCGAGACGGTGTTCGCCTTCCCCGGGATCGGCTCGTTCCTCGCCAGGGCGATCTTCGCCCGCGACTTCCCGGTGCTGCAGGGTTTCATCATCTTCATCGCGATCGCCTACGCGTTGATCAACCTGGCCGTCGACGTGTCGTACAGCCTGATCGATCCGAGAGTGAGGGTCCAGTGATGAGCGCGACGCTCCCACCCGCACAGGGGTCAGGCGAGGTGCTCGACACCGTCGCCGTGGCTCAGACCGAGATGAAGGGCGGTGGCGGCTTCTGGCACGACGTCCTCCGCCGCCTGCGACGCAATCCCACCGCATGGATCGGCGCGGTCATCGTGGTGCTGTTCCTGCTCGTCGCGGCGCTGGCGCCGATCCTCGCCCCGTACCCCGAGACGGCGCTGCCCGGCGCGAGGGACATCACCCCGACGCACATCCCCGGACCGCGTGAGATCGACGGGTTCCCGCTCGGCCTCGACCGTTTCGGCGGCGATGTGCTCTCGAAGCTGATCTGGGGCGCGCAGGCGTCGCTCCTGGTCGGCGTCGTGTCGACGGCGCTCGGCCTCGTCGGCGGGATGCTGCTCGGCCTGCTCGCCGGCACGTTCGGCGGCTGGGTCGACACCGTGATCATGCGCATCGTCGACATCATCCTGTCGGTGCCGAACCTGCTGCTCGCCGTGTCGATCGCCGCGATCCTGGGGCAGACGCCGTCGGCGGTGATGATCGCGATCGGAGCGTCGCAGGTGCCGATCTTCGCCCGCCTGCTGCGCGCCTCGATGCTGCAGCAGCGTTCCAGTGAGTACGTGCTCTCGGCGCAGACGCTCGGCCTGGGGCGTGGCCGCATCACCATGTCGCATGTGCTGCCCAACGCGATCGGCCCGGTGATCGTGCAGGGCACGCTCACGCTCGCCACCGCGGTGATCGACGCCGCCGCACTGTCGTTCCTCGGCCTCGGCGGCGGCCGCCCCGAGACGGCGGAGTGGGGGCGGATGCTGACCTACGCGCAGAACGAGCTGGCGATCGCGCCGTGGCTGGCGTTCCTGCCCGGCATCTGCATCGCCGTCACCGCGCTCGGCTTCACGCTGTTCGGCGAGGCGCTGCGCGAGGCGATGGATCCGAGGACGAGGGCGCGATGAGAGACGAAGCGATGAACGACGACAGCATCCGCACCCCGCGCGACAGCGCCGTGACGCAGCCGCTGCTGCAGGTCTCCGGCCTGGCCGTCGACTTCGGCACCATGGACGGCGTCGTGCACGCCGTCGAAGACGTCGACCTCGAGATCGCCCCCGGCGAGACGGTCGCGATCGTGGGGGAGTCCGGCTCGGGCAAGTCCACCACGGCGATGGCCGTGATCGGGCTGCTCGCCTCGGGCGGTCGTGTCGCCCGCGGCAGCATCCTGCTCGACGGACGCGAACTGGTCGGGATCTCCGAGAGCGCACTGCGCGACATCCGCGGACGCGACATCGGCATGGTCCCGCAGGACCCGATGTCGAACCTCAACCCGGTCGCGAAGATCGGCACCCAGGTGGCGGAGACGCTGCTCGCGCACGGGCTGGCCACGCGCAAGGACGTCGACGCGAAGGTCATCGCCGCGCTCTCGGCCGCGGGACTTCCCGATCCCGAGCGCCGGGCCAAGCAGTACCCGCACGAGCTGTCGGGCGGGTTGCGCCAGCGCGCGCTGATCGCCATCGGACTGGCCTGCCGGCCGCGGCTGCTCATCGCCGACGAGCCCACCAGCGCGCTCGACGTCACCGTGCAGCGGACCATCCTCGACCAGCTCGACGAGATGACCCGCGAGCTCGGCACCGCCGTGCTGCTCATCACCCACGATCTGGGGCTGGCCGCCGAGCGCGCGCAGCGCGTCGTGGTGATGCATCGCGGTCGTGTGGTCGAGCAGGGGCCGGCGCGACGGATCCTCGAGGCTCCGCAGCATCCGTACACGCAGAGCCTGGTGAAGGCGGCACCGTCGATCGCCGCCGCCCGGCTGCGGCCCGAGGCCTTCCACGCCGAGGAGCGCCGAAGCGAGGGGACCGAGGCGGATGCCGCGGCATCCGACAACATCGTCGAGATCGAGGGGCTGCGCAAGGTGTATCCGATGCGCGGCCGCGGCGAGGACTTCGTCGCCGTGGACGACGTCTCACTGGCGATCCCGCGCGGCGAGACGGTCGCGATCGTGGGGGAGTCCGGATCGGGCAAGACCACGACGGCGCGGATGCTGCTGAAGCTCATCGAGCCGACGGCGGGGACCATCCGCTTCGAGGGCCGTGATGTGTCGACTCTCGACCGGGCGCAGGCGCGGGAGTTCCGCCAGCGCGTGCAGCCGGTGTTCCAGGACCCGTACTCGAGCCTGAACCCGATGTTCACC
The DNA here is from genome assembly GCF_042723855.1 of Microbacterium sp. NPDC058345. NCBI lineage: Bacteria > Bacillati > Actinomycetota > Actinomycetes > Micrococcales > Microbacteriaceae > Microbacterium > Microbacterium sp. NPDC058345. Next base: position 508,450 of record NZ_JBHXIG010000001.1, on the reverse strand, counting down.
ATCGAGCGCCTGATCGCCGAGCCGCTGGAGTTCTACAAGCGCGGCAGCCGGGCCGAACGGCGCGCGCGCGTGCGGAAGCTGCTCGATGATGTCGCCCTGCCGCACTCGATGCTGCAGCGCTACCCGTCGGAGCTCTCCGGCGGTCAGCGCCAGCGTGTCGCCATCGCTCGTGCGCTCGCGCTGTCGCCCGACCTGGTGGTGTGCGATGAGCCGGTGTCGGCGCTCGACGTGCTGGTGCAGGACCAGGTGCTGACGCTGCTGCGCGACCTGCAGCAGGAGTACGGGCTGAGCTACCTGTTCATCTCGCACGACCTCGCCGTGGTCCGGCTGATCAGCGACTACGTGTGCGTGATGAAGGACGGCGCGCTCGTCGAGGCCGCCAGCTCGGAGGAGATCTTCACCAACCCGCGCGACCCGTACACCCGTCGGCTGCTGGCGTCGATCCCCGGCAACGAACTGGGCATCGCGTCCTGAGCAGCACAGGGTCTTCCCGGCGGCGACGAGAACCTGCGCGGGATGGTCTTGTGCCGTCGTCCGCGCGGGTTTAGAACAGTGCTGTGCGGCGACGACGCCGCGCCCGGTCGCCGGCGCGGCGCTCGGAGCTTCCACTGGGGTTGGGAATGCACATGAAGAAGATGACGATCGGTGCTGCGCTCGCGCTCATGCTCGTTCTGGGCGGCGGCAGTGCGGCGATGGCGGGCGAGTACACCGGCAACGGCGGTGACACCCCTGGTGGTGACCGTGCGCAGTCGGCCTGTCACTATTCGGGACGCGATCTGCCCGATGACGTGGAGATGAATCCGGTGCCGGCGGCGGACGACGACATGATCACGGGCGGGCACGTGCAGAGTTACGGCCAATACGTGCGAGCGGGTCTGAAGGGCATGGTACCCAGTCCTGGCGAGGCGTGCCGGGGCAATGTGACCTTCGAGGAGTGACCACGCGGCCTCCGGGACGGGTCGACGGCAGCGGTCGGCCCCGGGGGCCGGATGCCCAATACCGCAGCATCCGGAAATGGTCAAGGACTCCGCTTGCCATGTCGCGAAATCGTGCGTATAGTTGGTAGTTGCGCTCGCTTCTCCGTGCCCTCATATGGTGGTCGGCATCGTCGAGCTCTCGCGTGCGCACTCCACCGACGACAAGGAATCGACTAGCCCTGCCCGGGCTCACGGAGGTTATTCCCTTGGCTGCTGCTCGCAACGCATCCACTCCCACCACCACCAACAAGAACGGACGCGGAGCATCCCGCCTCTCGTTCGCCAAGATCTCCGACACGCTCACGGTCCCTGACCTGCTCGCGCTGCAGACCGAGTCCTTCGGCTGGCTCGTCGGCAACGACGCATGGAAGGCCCGCGTCGCCGAGGCCAAGAAGGCCGGCCGCAACGATGTCGCGGAGATCTCGGGTCTGGGTGAGATCTTCGAGGAGATCTCCCCGATCGAGGACCTCGGCGAGACCATGCAGCTCTCGTTCACGAACCCGTACCTCGAGCCCGAGAAGTACTCGATCGAGGAGTGCAAGGAGCGCGGCAAGACGTACGCCGCCCCGCTGTACGTCGAGGCCGAGTTCATGAACCACCAGACCGGTGAGATCAAGACCCAGACGGTCTTCATGGGCGACTTCCCGCTGCAGACCGACAAGGGCACGTTCATCATCAACGGCTCCGAGCGCGTCGTCGTCTCGCAGCTGGTGCGCTCGCCCGGCGTGTACTTCGACAAGACGCCCGACAAGACGAGCGACAAGGACATCGTCACCGCCCGCGTCATCCCCAGCCGCGGCGCCTGGCTCGAGTTCGAGGTCGACAAGCGCGACCAGGTCGGCGTGCGCATCGACCGCAAGCGCAAGCAGTCGGTCACCGTCTTCCTCAAGGCGCTGGGCATGACCAGCGAGGAGATCCTCGCCGAGTTCGCCGGCTTCCCCTCCATCGAGGAGACGCTGTCCAAGGACACGATCCTCACCCAGGAAGACGCGCTGCGCGACATCTACCGCAAGCTGCGTCCGGGTGAGCAGGTGGCCGCCGAGGCCGCGCGCTCGCTGCTCGACAACTTCTACTTCAACCCGAAGCGCTACGACCTGGCCAAGGTGGGTCGCTACAAGATCAACCACAAGCTCGGCCTCGCCGCTGCGCTGACCGACTCGGTGCTGACGCGCGACGACATCGTCGCGACCATCAAGTACCTCGTGCGCCTGCACCGCGGCGACGAGTCGTTCGAGGGCGTCCGCTCGGGCAAGAACGCCGAGATCCGCATCGCGGCCGACGACATCGACAACTTCGGCAACCGTCGCATCCGCGCGGTGGGCGAGCTGATCCAGAACCAGGTCCGCACCGGTCTGTCCCGCATGGAGCGCGTCGTCCGCGAGCGCATGACCACGCAGGACATCGAGGCGATCACCCCGCAGACCCTGATCAACGTGCGTCCCGTCGTGGCCGCGATCAAGGAGTTCTTCGGCACCTCGCAGCTGTCGCAGTTCATGGACCAGAACAACCCGCTCGCGGGCCTGACCAACAAGCGCCGTCTGTCGGCGCTCGGCCCCGGTGGTCTGTCGCGTGACCGCGCCGGCGTCGAGGTCCGTGACGTGCACCCGTCGCACTACGGCCGCATGTGCCCGATCGAGACGCCGGAAGGCCCGAACATCGGTCTGATCGGTGCGCTCGCGACCTTCGCGCGCATCAACTCGTTCGGTTTCATCGAGACCCCGTACCGCAAGGTCGAGGGCGGCAAGGTCACCGACCACATCGACTACCTCACGGCAGCCGAGGAGGTCGACTTCAACATCGCCCAGGCGAACGCGCCGCTCGACAAGGACGGCCGCTTCACCGAGAGCCACGTGCTCGCCCGCCCGCGCGGCGGCAGCGGTGAGGTCGACCTGTTCCTGCCCGAGGAGATCGGCTACATCGACGTCTCGCCGCGCCAGATGGTGTCGGTCGCGACCTCGCTCGTGCCGTTCCTCGAGCACGACGACGCGCAGCGCGCGCTCATGGGCGCGAACATGCAGCGTCAGGCCGTGCCGCTGCTGCGCTCGGACTCGCCGCTGGTCGGCACCGGCATGGAGGGCTACACCGCCATCGACGCCGGTGACGTGGTCACCGCCGAGAAGGCCGGTGTGGTCTCCGAGGTCTCGGCCGACAAGGTCGTCGTCATGCTCGACGAGGGCGGCACGCAGGAGTACCACCTGCGCAAGTTCGACCGCTCGAACCAGGGCACCTCCTACAACCAGCGCGTGATCGTCGGCGCCGGTGAGCGCGTGGAGGTCGGCGAGGTCATCGCCGACGGCCCCGCCACCGACAACGGCGAGCTCGCGCTCGGCAAGAACCTGCTCGTCGCGTTCATGCCGTGGGAGGGTCACAACTTCGAGGACGCGATCATCCTCAGCCAGGAGCTGGTGAAGGACGACACCCTCTCGTCGATCCACATCGAGGAGTACGAGGTCGACGCCCGCGACACCAAGCTGGGCAAGGAGGAGATCACCCGTGACCTCCCCAACGTCAGCCCCGAGCTGCTGAAGGACCTCGACGAGCGCGGCATCATCCGCATCGGCGCCGAGGTCCGCCCCGGCGACATCCTGGTCGGCAAGGTCACCCCGAAGGGTGAGACCGAGCTGAGCGCCGAGGAGCGTCTGCTCCGCGCGATCTTCAATGAGAAGAGCCGCGAGGTGCGCGACACGTCGCTGAAGGTTCCACACGGTGAGCAGGGCACGATCATCGCCGTCAAGGAGTTCAACGCCGAGGAGGGCGACGACGAGCTGGGCTCGGGCGTCAACCGCCGCGTCGTGGTCTACATCGCCCAGAAGCGCAAGATCACCGAGGGCGACAAGCTCGCCGGCCGTCACGGCAACAAGGGCGTCATCGCGAAGATCCTGCCGGTCGAGGACATGCCGTTCCTCGCGGACGGCACCCCGGTCGACGTGGTGCTCAACCCGCTCGGCATCCCCGGCCGCATGAACTTCGGTCAGGTGCTGGAGACCCACCTCGGGTGGATCGCCAAGCAGGGCTGGAAGGTCGAGGGCAACCCGGAGTGGGCTGTGAAGCTCCCCGAGGAGGCCCGCGACGTCGCCCCGGACACCAAGGTCGCGACCCCGGTGTTCGACGGTGCCAGCGAGCAGGAGATCTCGGGTCTGCTCGACTCCACCCTGCCGACCCGCGACGGCGTGCGCCTGATCGACTCGTCGGGCAAGACGCAGCTGTTCGACGGCCGTTCGGGTGAGCCGTTCCCGGCGCCGATCTCGGTGGGCTACATGTACATCCTGAAGCTGCACCACCTCGTCGACGACAAGATCCACGCGCGTTCGACCGGCCCGTACTCGATGATCACCCAGCAGCCGCTCGGTGGTAAGGCGCAGTTCGGTGGCCAGCGCTTCGGTGAGATGGAGGTGTGGGCCCTCGAGGCCTACGGCGCCGCATACGCCCTCCAGGAGCTCCTCACGATCAAGTCCGACGACATCCTCGGCCGCGTCAAGGTGTACGAGGCGATCGTCAAGGGCGAGAACATCCAGGAGCCCGGCATCCCCGAGTCGTTCAAGGTGCTCATGAAGGAGATGCAGTCGCTCTGCCTGAACGTCGAGGTCCTCTCGGCCGACGGCACCGCGGTCAACCTCCGCGACACCGATGACGAGGCCTTCCGCGCAGCGGAGGAGCTCGGCATCAACATCTCCAGCCGTTTCGAAGCCGCATCGATCGACGAGATCTGATCCGGCACCATTCGACTAGCGACAGATTTTCTACACAGGAGAACTAGTGCTCGACGCAACTACTTTCGATGAGCTTCGAATCGGCCTCGCGACCGCTGACGACATCCGCGGATGGTCCTACGGTGAGGTCAAGAAGCCTGAGACGATCAACTACCGCACGCTGAAGCCCGAGAAGGACGGGCTCTTCGGCGAGCAGATCTTCGGCCCCTCCCGCGACTGGGAGTGCGCCTGTGGCAAGTACAAGCGGGTCCGCTTCAAGGGCATCGTGTGCGAGCGATGCGGCGTGGAGGTCACCAAGAGCTCCGTCCGCCGTGAGCGCATGGGCCACATCGAGCTCGCCGCGCCCGTGACGCACATCTGGTACTTCAAGGGCGTGCCCTCGCGCCTCGGGTACCTGCTCGACATGGCGCCGAAGGACCTCGAGAAGGTCATCTACTTCGCCGCCTACATGGTGATCTCGGTCGACGAGGATGCGCGTCACCGCGACCTCGCCACGCAGGAGAACAACATCCGCCTCGAGCTGAAGACGCTCGGCGACCGTCGCGACGCGAAGATCGCGGAGCGCATGGCCAAGCTGGAGGATGAGCTCGCCGCTCTCGAGGCGGAGGGTGCCAAGGCCGACGCCAAGAAGAAGGTCAAGGACGCCGCCGAGAAGGAGATGTCCCAGATCCGCAAGGGCGCCGACGACGCGATCGCCAAGCTCGAGCGCGTGTGGGAGGACTTCCGCACGCTCGAGGTCGGCGCGCTGCGCCCCGAGGACGACGTCTTCCACGAGCTGCAGGACCGGTTCGGTCAGTACTTCGAGGCCCACATGGGCGCCGAGTCGATCAAGCGTCGCCTGGAGACCTTCGACCTGACCGCCGAGGCCGAGAACCTGCGCCTGCAGATCTCGGAGGGCAAGGGCCAGCGCAAGATCCGCGCGATCAAGCGCCTCAAGGTCGTCAGCTCGTTCCTGGAGACGGGCATGAGCCCGGCCGCCATGGTACTCGACGTCGTGCCGGTGATCCCGCCGGAGCTGCGCCCGATGGTGCAGCTGGACGGTGGCCGCTTCGCGACCTCCGACCTCAACGACCTGTACCGCCGTGTGATCAACCGCAACAACCGTCTTCGTCGTCTGATCGACCTCGGCGCCCCCGAGATCATCGTCAACAACGAGAAGCGGATGCTGCAGGAGGCCGTCGACGCGCTGTTCGACAACGGCCGCCGCGGACGCCCCGTCACCGGTACCGGCAACCGCGCCCTGAAGTCCCTCAGCGACATGCTGAAGGGCAAGCAGGGTCGCTTCCGCCAGAACCTGCTCGGAAAGCGCGTCGACTACTCGGGCCGTTCGGTCATCGTGGTCGGCCCGCAGCTGAAGCTCCACCAGTGCGGTCTGCCCAAGCAGATGGCTCTGGAGCTGTTCAAGCCGTTCGTCATCAAGCGCCTGATCGACCTCGGTCACTCGCAGAACATCAAGGCCGCCAAGCGCGCCGTCGAGCGCACCCGCCCCGAGGTGTGGGACGTGCTCGAGGAGATCATCCGCGAGCGCCCGGTGCTGCTGAACCGTGCCCCCACCCTGCACCGCCTCGGTATCCAGGCGTTCGAGCCGCAGCTCGTCGAGGGCAAGGCCATCCAGCTGCACCCGCTCGTCTGCGCCGCGTTCAACGCGGACTTCGACGGTGACCAGATGGCTGTGCACCTGCCGCTGTCGGTCGAGGCTCAGGCCGAGGCCCGCGTGCTGATGCTCGCGTCGAACAACATCCTCAAGCCGTCGGACGGCCGTCCGGTCACCCTGCCCTCGCAGGACATGATCATCGGTCTGCACCACCTGACCACGGTCAAGGAGGGCGCTGCCGGTGAGGGTCGTGCATTCGGCTCGGTGTCGGAGGCGATCCTGGCGAAGGACGAGGGCACCCTCGACCTGCAGGCGAAGGTCCGCATCCGCATCCCGGGTCTCACCTTCCTCGAGGGCGAGGCGCCCGAGGGCTACGAGAAGCACGGTCTCGTCGACGCGTCGCTGGGTCAGGCGATCTTCAATGACGCGCTGCCGAAGGGCTACCCGTTCGTGCGCGAGGTCGCCGACAAGGGCAAGCTGTCGCAGATCGTGAACAAGCTGGCCGAGGAGTACCCCAAGGTCGAGACGGCCGCCACCCTGGACCGCATCAAGGATGCCGGTTTCCACTGGGCGACCCGTTCGGGTGTGACCGTCGCGCTGAGCGACATCCTCACCCCGCCGAACAAGGCCGAGATCGTCGCGGGCTACGAGAAGCAGGCCGCGAAGGTCCAGTCGCAGTACGACAAGGGTCTGACCACCGACGCCGAGCGCCGTCAGGAGCTCATCAAGATCTGGACCGAGGCGACCGACGAGGTCCAGTCCGCGATGAAGGCGCACTTCCCGGCGGACAACACCATCAACCGCATGGTGTCGTCGGGTGCTCGTGGTAACTGGCTGCAGATCCGCAACATCGCGGGTATGCGCGGTCTGGTGAACAACCCCAAGGGTGAGATCATCCCGCGTCCGATCATCTCCTCGTACCGCGAGGGACTGTCGGTGGCGGAGTACTTCATCGCGACGCACGGTACCCGTAAGGGTCTGGCCGACACCGCTCTGCGTACCGCCGACTCGGGTTACCTGACCCGTCGTCTGGTGGACGTCTCGCAGGACGTCATCATCCGCGAGCAGGACTGCGGCACGTCGAAGGGCCTCGAGCTCCCGATCGCCGCGCCGAACTCGCAGGGCGTGCTGGTGCGCGACGCGAACGTCGAGAACTCGGTGTTCGCCCGTACCCTGGCCGCCGATGTCGTGAGCGAGTCGGGCGAGGTCCTCGCCGCGGCGGGCGACGACGTGGGCGACGTGCTCATCGACCGTCTGGTCACCGCGGGCGTCGAGACCATCAAGGTTCGCTCGGTGCTCACCTGCGACTCGGCTGTCGGTGTCTGCGCGCAGTGCTACGGCCGTTCGCTCGCGACCGGCAAGACCGTCGACATCGGCGAGGCCGTCGGCATCATCGCGGCCCAGTCGATCGGTGAGCCCGGTACCCAGCTGACGATGCGTACCTTCCACACCGGTGGATCGGCATCCGCCGACGACATCACCCAGGGTCTGCCCCGTGTGCAGGAGCTCTTCGAGGCGCGTACCCCGAAGGGTGCCTCCCCGATCGCCGAGGCCGACGGCCGCATCACGATCGAGGAGACCGAGAAGGCCAAGAAGGTCATCCTCACACCCGACAACGGCGATGAAGAGGTGGTCTACCCGGTGCTGAAGCGTGCGACGCTTCTCGTCGAGGACGGCCAGCACGTCTCGGTCGGCCAGCCGCTGCAGGTGGGAACGCTCGACCCCAAGGAGGTCATGCGCGTGCAGGGTGCCCGCGAGGTGCAGCGGTACCTCGTCGGCGGCGTGCAGGGCGTGTACCGCTCGCAGGGTGTGCCGATCCACGACAAGCACATCGAGGTCATCGTGCGCCAGATGCTTCGCAAGGTCACGGTCGTCGACCACGGCGACACGACCCTGCTGCCGGGTGAGATGGTCGACCTGAAGCGCTACCAGATGATCAACCGCGAGGCCGTGTCGGAGGGCAAGCGTCCCGCGTCGGGCCGTCCGGAGCTGATGGGTATCACGAAGGCGTCGCTCGCGACCGAGTCGTGGCTGTCGGCGGCATCCTTCCAGGAGACGACCCGCGTGCTCACGCAGGCCGCTATGGAGGGCAAGCGCGACCCGCTGGTCGGTCTCAAGGAGAACGTCATCATCGGTAAGCTCATCCCGGCCGGAACCGGTCTCTCCAAGTACCGCAACATCACGGTGGAGGCGACCGAGGAGGCCAAGAGCGAGCGCTACCCGAACCGGATCTTCGCATCCGACGGGGCGTACGCCGACGGCGACTTCGGCTACGTCGACTTCGACGCGTTCTCGACCGACGACATCACCCCCGGCACCTATAACTGAGTGCTGACGTGATTCAGGCCCCGGCCCTCTTCGGAGGGTCGGGGCCTTCGTCGTCGCGGCCGCGCGACCCCGCGAGACTTCTTCTTCGGCATGAGAAGCCACGCTCTGGCCCGTGTCTCGTGTCGCGAGGGAAGTCTCGCGCCCGGCGCCGCGATAGTCTCTCGAGATGAGCACTCAGAGCCCCCGCGCCGTCGTCATCGGAGACGCCCTGATCGACGAGATCCGCGACGAGAACGGCGTGCGCGAGCTCGTCGGGGGAGCGGCGCTGAACGTCGCCGTGGGGCTGCGCCGGCTGGGCGTGCCGGCCACGCTGATCGCCATGGTCGGCGACGACGAGCCCGGCGATCACATCCGCGAGTACCTCTCGGACCACGACGTCGCGCTCATCTCCAGCCCCGCGCCGCACGGGTCGTCGCGCGCGGTGGTGACACGGTCGGGCAGCGGGGAGCCCGAGTACGTCTTCAACGAGGCCGCGCAGCGGCGCAGCATCCGGTACGGCGCCGAGGCGCGTGCGGCGATCGCAACCGCGGATGTCGTGGCGATCAGCTGCTTTCCGTTCGACGTGCCGGCCGAGGTCGATGCGGTGGCGGATGCTCTCGGCGACGCCAGGCTGGTGATCGACCCGAATCCGCGGTCGGGCATGCTCAGCGACCGTGAGGAGTTCGTGCGCGGGTTCGAGCGGCTCGCGGCTCGCTCGGCGCTGATCAAAGTGGGCGCGGATGACGCCGCGCTGCTCTACGACGGGGACCTCGACGCTCTTCGCCGACGCCTGCGGAACCTGGGGGTGTCGGCGGTGCTCGCCACGGCGGGTGCGGCGGGAGCGGTCGTGGAGGCGGATGCCGGCGTCTTCCGAGCGCCGATCGCATCGCTGCCCGGTACGATCGTCGACACCGTGGGTGCGGGCGACGCGACGCTCGCGGCCGTCGTCGCAGGCCTCGCCGCCGGCGACCCGGCCTCGCACGGGAATTGGCAGGCGCTGCTCGATGATGCCATGGCGGTGGCCGCCGCGACGTGCCGTGCCGAGGGCGGGCTGCTTCGCACGCCCGAGTCGCTGGAGGCGGCTCAGCGCGGTGTCCATGGCAGCTGAGCGTCGGATTTCTCGTGCCCGGCCCGGGCGGGTATGCTTGATCTTCGCGCCCCCGGTTGGCTGATCAAGCCGGACGGGTGTGCACTGGCAAGTTGCCCGAGCGGCCAAAGGGAGCTGACTGTAAATCAGCCGCGTAAGCTTCGGGGGTTCGAATCCCTCACTTGCCACCAGACGTCGGAAGGCCCTCGCGAAGCGGGGGCCTTCCGACGTCTATCGAGCGATGCGGGATTCGAACCGGCGGGACGGAGTCCCGCGTGGGTCCGGTCGCGCGGAGGCTCGGCTCGTAGCGCAGCGGCGAGCGGAGAGCGCGACGGCCCCTCACTGCCAACGAAGAGCGTCGACGCGATCCCGGCGACGCGTCGGAAGACGCGGAAGGGGTCCCACGCTCCGGAACGTGAGACCCCATCCCCGAAACTGCGTGTCTGAGCACGCGCCCGCGGCGAGGAGTTGGGGGACAGCTCGGCCGCGGATTACCCGAATCGGGGGATGGCCGATAGGAGGGGATTCGTCTCGGCCTCTCGGAGGCTACGCTCATCCCCGCTGAAACTCAAGTTTCAGATTTCAGTCGGAAAGCACCGGCGGTTGCGACGCCATGCTGGATAATCGGGGCACGGGGACGGGACATGCACACGCGGACGGGGGCAGGATGCCGATACCGAAGACGGAGATCCAGGACGGCGCGCCGCGTCAGCTCGCGCGCGAGCGGGTTCTCACCGAGATCCGCGACGCCATCCTCCGCGGGATCCTGCTGCCGGGTGAGCGCCTCGACGAGGCGTCGCTGCGCGCGTGGCTCGGAGTGTCAGCGACGCCCATTCGGCAGGCGCTGCACGCGCTGGTCCTCGAGGGTCTGGTCGAGTCCGTTCCGCAGTCGCATACGATCGTCGCCGCTCCGCGGCCCGATCGTGTGGTCGCCAACATGCAGACCGTCGGGGTGCTGATGATCGGCATCGCCACGCTCGCCCTTCCCGAGCTCGCTGACGACGAGCGCGCGCGGCTCGCGACGGAGGCCGGCGGGGTCGCGGAGCTGCTCGACGAGCGGCAGGTCACGCTGGCGTCCAGCGCGGCAGGTGAGCTGTTCCTCGCGCTGATCGAGCGCTGCCCGAACGACGTGCTCGTGGGAGTCGTACGCAAGGTCGGCACCTCGCTCGGCTACCAGGTCTTCACCGCGCACAGTGCGCTCGACGGCGCCCTCGAAGCGGTCGCCGATGCGTTCCGGGCGCTGCGGCCGGCTCTGCAGGCGGGCGATGCGGCGGGGGTGCAGACGGCGCTTCGTCGAGCGTTTCTCATCGATCGGCCGGTTTGACGCGTCCGGTTCGTAGACTGAATCGATGCGACCACTCACCGAGGCACAGGTCCGCGAGGCGATCCGGAACGCGGATGCCGAGGAGATCGCGCAGATCGGGATGCCGCACGACTTCATCATCACTGACTGGGACTACCTCGACTTCCTCGCGTGGCGTGACCCGGTCTCGAGCAGGCGCGGGGTCGTGGCCGTCGAGCACCAGGGGCGCGCGACCGGCATTCTGCTGCGATCCACCGATCCCGGTCGCACCCGCTCGGGAATGTGCAACATCTGCCGCACCCTGCAGCCGGGCAATCAAGTGGCGCTGTTCACGGCCCGCCGCGGCGGGGCGAAGGGTGCCAGGGGCGACAGCGCGGGTACGTACATCTGCGCCGACCTCTCGTGCCATGAGAACGTCCGTCTCGCGCATCCGCTCGCGCCGAACGAGGTGCGCTCGCCCGGGCAGGCCGATATGCGTCTCGACGGCACGCGTCTGCGGATGGAGGCGTTCGTCGATCGCGTGCTCAGCGAGGAGTGAGCGGCGAAAGGGCGCGGATGCCGGGCGTGGTTAGTCTGAGAGGCACTGCGGCGACAGTTCGCCGTAGTGCAGGAAGCGCTTCGAAGGAGACGCCATGAGTGATCCCATCCTGTTCAGCGTCGATGCGGGTCTCGCACGGCTGACGCTGAACCGCCCCGCCAGCCTGAACGCGTTCGACGGCGATCTCGCTCATGCCTGGCGCGAGCGCACCGCGGAGGCGGTGGCGCGCGACGACGTGCAGGTGATCCTGATCGACGCAGCGGGGCGCTCGTTCTGCGCGGGCGGCGACGTGCTCGCGATGTCGAAGGGCATGAGCGGCGGCGAGGACATCACCGCCTTCGCCGAGGTGATCAACGACGGCATCCGCTCGCTGACCTCGTCAGCGGTGCCCGTCGTCGCGGCCGCGCACGGCACGACGGCCGGGGGCGGCCTCGGCATCCTGATGTGCAGTGACTACGCGGTCGTCGGCGGGCGGTCGAAGATCGGCAGTCTGTACGCGAACATCGGTCTCACCCCCGACCTGTCGGTGTCGGCGCAGCTGGCGCGGGCGGTCGGTGAGCGGCGTGCGCTGCAGCTGGTGCTGCAGGACCGCATGCTCACGGCAGAAGAAGCCAGGGAGTGGGGACTGATCGCCGAGGTGATCGAGGGGCCGGATGCGGAGAGCGAGGCGGATGCCGTGCGCGAGCGCGCCGGGCAGGTCGCGCGCTTCTGGATCGAGGGTGCCGCCGGCGCCTACGGTCAGGCGAAGCGCCTGGTGCGCTCGCAGCCGTCGCGGACGTTCGCCGAGCAGCTGGCCGAAGAGGCGCGCTCGATCGGCGCCGCGTTCGACACCGCAGAGGCGCAGGCGCGGATCGCCGCGTTCGCCGCAGCATCCGCCAGATCCCCGCGCTGAGCGGACCGTCTTCGCGGCCCGCGGGCGGGCGTTGTCCACAGCGCACCAATGCCGCCGCGAGCCGCGTGGCAGGATGGGGGAAACGCCGAGGGAGGAACCCCATGTCTGACGTCCCAGCGCCTGTCGAACGAGCGGGCATGTCGAAGCTGCTGCGTGGTGCGATCTGGATCGCGATCGGCGCGCTCATCGCCGCCGCGCTCGTCTGCGTCATCTGGGTGCTGATCGGCGACCAGGCGGGCATCATCGGCCGCGCGTTCCTGACGATCCTGCTCCTGGCGGCGTTCGCCGGCATCGCGATCGCCGAATCCCACCTCGCCGCGCGGCGTCCGGAATGGCTGGCGCTGGCGAGCATGGTGACCTGGATCATCGCGCTGCTCGTGGGCGCCGTGAAGATCTGGCTCCCGCAGGACGACGAGTACTTCGGCTGGGCTTCGGAGAGGTTCTTCCAGCTGCTGCTCGTGATCGGCATCCTGCAACTCGCGCTGGTGCACCCGCGCCTGTTCGTCAAGGCCGCACAGCGCTACGTCACCACCTTCACCCGGGTGATCGTGATCGTCACCTTCGTGATGCTCACGGCCCTCGTCGCGCTGCTGGTGTTCTACCTGACCTTCCCCGACCTGTTCCGCTACGACGACCTCTACTGGCGCATCACCATCGCGGTGGGCATCATCGCCGCGGTCGGCACGATGCTGATTCCGCTGTTGAACGCCCTCTTCGCCCCGCGCGCGCGGACGGCTGACACCGCGCCGCACCCGTATGCCGCGGTGACCGGTGCGCCTTCCGCCGTCGCGGCGCCGGTGACGCAGGCCTGGCCGACGTACGCGGACGGCCGCACGCCGCTGCCCGTGATGCCCGACGGGTCGCCGGACTGGAACGCCTACTACACCGGATATCCGACCTACGCGCCGGCGCCGCAGGGCCAGCCGACGGCCCAGCAGGCGCCGCAGCCGCAGGCCTCGCCGCAGCCGGAGCCTCCTCGGCCTCCCGCCGCTGAGCAGCCGCAGCCGCCGCCGCAGCCGCAGGCCGCGCCGCAGCCGGCGCCTCCTCGGCCTCCCGCGCCTGAACAGCCGCAGCCGCCGCTTCCTCCGACTTCGCCGCAGCCGCCCGCGCCGTCGGCGGCGAGCACACCGCCCCCGCAGTTCGTTCCGGGCGATTTCCCGCAGCCGCCGCCGGCGGCTCCGGAGGCGCCTCGATGACCGCAGCGAACCTCGGCGACGGCGTCTCCGCCGCGGATCTCGGCGAGCTCGCCGCCGACATCGCGCGCGAGGCGGGCGATCTCGCACGCCGGCGCCGCGCCGAGGGGGTGGCGCTCGCGGCGACGAAATCGACCCTCGCCGACATCGTCACCGACGCCGACCGCGAGGTCGAGCAGCTCATCCGGGAGCGTCTGCACCGCGAGCGGCCCGACGACGGGTTCTTCGGCGAGGAGTCCGGCGCCGCGCGCGGCAGCAGCGGACTCACCTGGGTGGTGGATCCGATCGACGGAACGGTCAACTACGCCTACGGCATCGCCACCTACTCGGTGAGCATCGCGGTGGTGGAGGGCGAGCCCGATCCGCTCAGCTGGCAGGGTGTCGCCGCAGCCGTGTGCGCACCGGCGCTCGGTGAGCTGTTCACGGCCGCACGTGGCGAGGGCGCCTGGCTCGACGGCATCCGCCTCTCCGTCACCGAAGGCAACCCCGCCGGCGCGTTGCTGGGCACCGGGTTCGGCTACGACCCTGCGACCCACGAGGGTGACCTCGCGCTCGTGCGCCGGGTGATGCGGATGGCCCGTGATCTGCGTCGGATGGGCTCCGCCGCGATCGACCTGTCGTACGTCGCCGCGGGTCGCCTCGACGGGTTCTTCGAGCGCGGGCTCAACCCCTGGGACTTCGCCGCCGGCGCGCTGATCGTCGAAGAGGCAGGGGGAGCGGTCAGCCGCTTCGACGTGGATGCTCCGCGGCCGCTGCTGATCGCCGGTGGGCGGCGGGTTCACGATCGCCTGCGCGCCATCGTCGAAGGTGATGGATCCGCCTGAGATGATGGTGACGGACACATGGCTTTCCCAGTCGTGAGCCTGTAGTGTTTACCCGATCGTTACTTTCGTCCCCCCGGCTGCTGGTGCAGCTGCGAAAGTGACCAAGCCCTCCCCAGCTTGATACGAACCCGAGAGATCTGACTTTTGCTCGCTGAAAGCCCCCAGGTTGCCTCTGCGCCGACGCGCCGATCCAACCGACTTCGCGCCGCGCACGCGGTCGACGGCAGCTCGGCAACCTCGGACGCCACGGCCGCACAGGTCGAATCCGCCGCGACGAGTCGACGAGCCCGTCGTCTGGCCACCGCCGGTTCCCCCGCTGCGCAGCCCGCCACCGAGCCGGCTCCGCAGCCCGGAGCCGACGACGTTGTGACGGTCGCCGTCGCGACGTCGGCCGCGTCCGCACCCTCGGAGTCGCCCGTCGCGGAAGCGCGCACCACGTCTGCGGTCGAAGAGTCGGCGACGCCCGCCGCCGACACGCCCCGGATCGACGCGTTCCCCGCCGACACGCCCCGGGTCGATGCGTTCGCCGTCGCATCCGAGGCATTCGGCTTCGGTCCAGTCGCCGAGGTGACGGTCGCCCCGGAGGCGCGCGTCACCCGTGGTGCGGATGCCGACGACGCGGATGCCGACCCGCAGCGCGACGCCGACGTCGTCCCGGACGCCGCGATCGCACATGTCGCGCCGCGTCGCCCGCGCCCGCTCCGCAAGGTGCTCGCCGCCGGCGCGAGTTTCGGCGTGATGGGCATCGCAGGTCTCATCGCCGTGTCGATGACGCTTCCCGCGAATGCCGTCGCCGCAGTGCAGGGCGGAAGTGCCCCCCTCGCGTCGCTGGTCGCCGCGAAGGACAGCGTCTCGAGCCCCTCGGTCGAGAAGGACGACATCCAGGCCTTCGTCGCGTCGTCCGGCGTGCAGGACGAGGAACTCGCCCGGTCCGACTCATTCTCGGCCATCTCGCTCGCTGATGTGGCCGCCGAAGAGGGCATCAACTACTCCAGCGAGGTCTTCACGAACGACCCGGGCGCTGCGATCCAGTGGCCGTTCATGGTCGGCGTGGGCATGAGCTACGGCTATGGCATGCGCAGCGGCCGGCTGCACGAGGGCATCGACTTCGTGCCGGGCAGCGGCGCACCCGTGCAGGCGATCGCCGACGGCACCGTCCGCATCGCCACCGAGCAGGGCGGCGCCTACGGCGTGACCGTCTACATCGACCACGTCATCGACGGCGAGGTCATCACCAGCCACTACGCGCACATGCAGTACGGCTCGCTGCGCGTGCAGCCGGGCGAGAAGGTCACCGTCGGCACGGTGGTCGGAAAGACCGGCAACACCGGGCGCTCGTACGGTGCGCACATGCACTTCGAGCTCATCGTCAACGGCTCGACCATCGATCCGCTGCCGTGGCTGCGCGAGAACGCGGGGCGCTCCGACGGCGTCACCGCACCGTGATCGAGAGCGGCGGATGAGACGCTCCCGAGCGGCCGCCTCGATTTCGTGAGATCGCCCGAGAGGTGATAATCTCATCTGGTTGCCCGGAAGCGGGCGGCACGCCCCGATAGCTCAGTGGCAGAGCACTTCCATGGTAAGGAAGGGGTCGTCAGTTCAATCCTGACTCGGGGCTCGTAGCTTTCACTCGGCAGAGCGGAAGCCGTGCGGCGGAGTAGCTCAGATGGTGAGAGCGCACGACTCATAATCGTGAGGTCGCGGGTTCGAGTCCCGCCTCCGCTACAGCAGAAAGCCCCCGGCTTGCCCGGGGGTTTCTTCGTCTCCACGGCAGACGGGCGGCGGATGCCGTGCACGGGCAGCCCGGCATCCGTCACTCGGTCAGTCCGCGCGTGCTGTGCGCTGATCGGTACGTCGGCCGAGCAGGATCCCCAGACCGATCATGCCGACGCCGAGCACCAGGTGAAGCCAGTTGTCGGCGTTGTTGACGGGCACGAAGTTGGCCATGGAGTCGTGCGGCACGAGCAGGCCGTAGAGCCACAGCACCAGGTAGACGACCCCGCCCCAGACGAGGTAGTTGCGGGATCCCGAGAAGCTGCGCGCCAGCGCGATCCCCAGGACGCCGACCAGGACGGGGGGCCCTGGACGCCACGATCGCGGCGTATGGGTCACCGCTCGTCGCGCCCGGTGTCCAGCGCGGAGGGCAGCGCACTGACCGGGACGACCACGATGTCCTGCACCTTCCAGTCGAGGGCGGCGATGGCCCGCGCGGCGTCTTCGATCTCGTCCACAGACACCTTGGCTCGGCGAGGTACGACGAACGCCTCGATGTGGAAGACCTGTCCCTGATCGCGCATCCGCACTGCGGCGTCCTCGACCCAGCGTCGAGAGCGAAGCAGATCGACGGCACCCTGGGCCAGCGGATGCGGCGCCTTGTCGTCGAAGGTCCGCGCGCGCTGATCCATGAGGTCGAGCACCGCGCCCTTCGTGTTGCGGAAGCCGTCCCAGATGATTCCGAGCGAGATGAACAGCGCCGCCACGCCGTCGAGCCACCACACCCCGAGTCCGATTCCCAGCACGCCGACGATGGACGCCACATTGGTCTGCCAATCGGCTTTGGCCATGTCGGCGTCGGCATACAGCAGCTTGTTGTGCAGCACCGGGGCGAGCTTCGCCTTCGCGGGACCGTAGATGAAGACGGGTCCGACGACGATCACTGCCATCACGGCGATCATCAGCCAGCCGAGCCACACCGTCTGCCCGAACACTCGCACCGTGCCGATCGTGGGGTGATCGCCCGCGACGAGGCCGGTCACGGCCTCGATGGCGAGGTTCACTCCGACGGCGAGCAGCGCCACGCCGGCGACGAGGTGGCCGACGCCCATCGCGCGGTGCATGCCGTACGGATGCTTTTTGGTCGGCGACCGTCGCACGAACATGAGCGCGGTGAGGAACGCCAGCTGCGGCAGGAGCGACAGCATGTCCTCGATCCATGCCGTCCGCATGGCCTGGGAGTTGCCGACGACGAAGGCCACGACGAGGATCGTCACAGCCGTGTAGGCGATCGTGAAGCACTCCCACCAGGTGGCCTTGCGCAGGGCCGTGAACTGCTCGGGGGGCAGGTCGGTGCGTCCGAACTGATGGATATCGCTCACGGGTCCACCTCCTCGTCGAGGAATTGCTCGAGGTCGGAGAGGAAGGCGTTCTCGCCCGGCGGCACCAGCATGACCAGACTCCGATCGCCGGCGCCGTCGATGCCCTTGTAGCCGCGCGTCGCGCCGGCGTGCTCGACCCAGGGCGTCTCGTCGGTGAACCCGCCGATGACGAGGTCGAGGTCGCCCGTCTCGAGCATCCCGACCAGGGTCTCCTCGCTTCCCACGCTCCACATCGTGTCGGCGTCGAGGGTCTCGGCGAACGCCGTCGCGAGCTCAGGCAGCGACCCGGTCGGCGTCGGTGTGCTGACGTCGACCAGGCCGGGCTCCGAGGTCGCACCGACGCGCAGCTCACCACCGGTGACCGTGTCGAGGGTGCCGTCGGGATCGGCGGGCACCGTCAGCCCGCATCCGGAGAGCACGCCGGCGATCACGAGCGTGAGGGCGCCGGCGAGGAGCCGGCGGAAAGGGCGGACCGGATGCGGGTTCGTCCTCGTTGTCTGCATGACAGCATCCTGCCGTGAAGCGCGCGTCGACGGCACCGTCTTGACGAGCGGCTGCGTCCCCGGCTAAGCGCGCGTGCACCGACCGGGGGCACAGCCGGGTCGTATCCGTCGACCTCGAGCGGCTCAGCGAGGCACCAGAGCCGTTGCCACCGAATCCCGCATGACGAGTCGCTGCTCGAGCACGGTCGTGACGGCTGGCCGCCGAGCGCTGTGGATCCGGCGCAGCAGCAGCCTGGTCGCCTGAACGCCGATCTCGTGGATCGGCTGTTCGACCACCGTGATGCCTGGGGTCGTGAGGCTCATCCAGTCGGCGTCGTCGAAGCCGACAAGCGAGAGCTGGTCGGGGATGGAGAGTCCTCGCGCCTGGGCGGCCCGGAACGCCCCGAGCGCGATGAGGCTGTCGGAAGCGATGATCGCCGTGACCGGGTACTCGCCGTCGATGAGCCGCGCGGCGAGGACGTCGACGCCGTCCCGCCGTGCGTCGAGATGGACGTAGGACTCCGGTCGGGGGATGCCGGCGGCGGCAAGGGTCTCGACGAAGCCGCGGATGCGGTCGCCGACCGCCGACGACGACAGCGCGTCACCGGCGCGGAACTCGCGGCCGTGCGACAGCGTCGAGATGAACGCGATGCGGCGGTGACCCGCTCGCAGCAGCAACTCGGTCAGCTGGCGGGCACCCCAGCGGTTGTCGGTGATGACCGCATCCGCCTCGATCCCTGACACGGTGCGGTCGAAGAGCACGAGCGGCCGACCGGCGTCGATCACCGGCTGCAGGTTCTCGGGTGCGAGAGAAGACGCGGGTGCGATGAGCAGACCGTCCACCTGCTTCGCCAGCTGCACGGCGATGGCCTTGCCCTCGGTCGGCATGTCCTCGTCGGTGTTCGAGAGGATCAGGTCGTACCCGGCCTCGGCGGCGACGTCGGCCGCGCCGCGTGTGACCCTGGCGAAGAACGGGTTCTCGATGTCGCCGACGATGATGCCCAGCGTGTGCGAGCGTCCAGTGCTCATCGTCCGCGCCACGGCGTTCGGCCGGTAGCCGAGCTCCGCTGCGGCCTTCTGCACGCGGTCGCGCACGGCATCGCTGACCGCGCCGTAATCGCCGAGCGCCCGGGCGGCTGTCGCCTTCGACACCTGCGCCGCCCGTGCCACGTCGCTGACCGTCGCCTCGCGCCGATCCACGCCCGGTTCGCTCATTCCCGCTCCTTCGTCGTTGCTTTCCGTCTCCGCCGGAGGCCCGGATGTCAGGGCGTCGGTTGACGTAGACGACCGACGCGTGTAACGTCCCTTGAAACCCAACTGAGACCGGTCTCAACTTAGCATAGTGAGACCGGTCTCAACCCGAAGAAGCATCACAGACCTGGATCCGCCGTTCAGAGAGGAACCTCATGAGCATCCGCACCACCCTGCGCCGAGCCGGCTACGCCGCTGTGGCCGCAGCCGCCGCCATCGCCCTCACCGCGTGCTCGTCGACATCGAGTGACGGGGGAGAAGGAGCTGCCGAGAACCCGTACGGACTCATCACCGCCGGCGAACTCCGCGTGGCCAGCCTCGGCGACGCCAAGCCGTACACGTTCACCGACGCGTCGGGCGAGTTCACCGGATTCGACGTCGAGCTGTTCACGGACGTGGCGCACCGCATCGGAATCGAGAAGGTGGTCTTCACCGGCCAGGACTTCTCGGGCCTTCTCGCGGCCGTCGCCAACGGCCAGTTCGACGTCGGCGTCGCGGCGATCGGCATCACGGACGAGCGCAAGCAGACCGTCGACTTCTCCGACGGATACCTCGCCGGCTATCTGACGGTGATGGCCAGCCCCGACAGCGACATCACCGACGAGGACAGCCTCACGGGCAAGCGTCTCGGCGTCGTGCAGGGCACCCTGCAGGAAGCCTTCGCCGTGAAGAACTTCACCGACACGCAGCTGGTGCGCTTCCCCGACAACAACGCCGCGATCTCGGCCGTCAACAGCGGCTCCATCGACGCGCACTTCCTCGACTACGAGGCCGCGAAGGAGTACGCCGAGCAGTACGGCCTCGAGAACGCGATCGACATTCCCTCGTTCGACGCGCCCGCCGGCTTCGCCATCGCGAAGGGCAAAGACGAGTTCAAGGCGGCGCTCGACGAAGCGCTGCACGAGGCGATGGAGGACGGCACCTGGAAGGAACTGTACGAGAAGTGGTTCCCCGGCTCGCCGATGCCTGACCAGTACCTGCCCAGCGACGAACAAGGCGAGGGCGGCGGCGAGTAACCGCTGAACTCGGGCGCGTGGCTGCGGCTGCCGCTGCGGTCACGCGCCCCGAACAGGAGATCCTCATGGACTGGCTCGACAACATCATCAAGACCTTCCTCGACTTCGACGCGATGCTGCAGGTGCTCCCTCAGCTGCTGGGGACGGGGCTGCTGAACACGCTCGTGATCTCGGTGAGCGCGACCGTGCTGGGCATCGTGATCGGCATGATCCTCGCCGTCATGGGCGTCGCCCGCACCGCCTGGCTGCGCGTGCCCGCCCGCATCTACACCGATATCTTCCGCGGACTGCCCGCGATCCTCACGATCCTGCTGATCGGTCAGGGCTTCGCCCGGATGAGTCAGGAGATCTTCGGTCCGTCGCCGTATCCGCTCGGCATCTTGGCGCTGAGCCTGATCGCCGGCGCGTACATCGGCGAGATCTTCCGCGCCGGCATCCAGAGCGTCGAGCGCGGCCAGCTCGAGGCCTGCCGTGCGCTGGGGATGACCTACGGATCCGCCATGCGCCTGGTCGTGGTTCCGCAGGGCATCCGCCGCGTGCTGCCCGCCCTGGTGAACCAGTTCATCGCCATCGTGAAGGACTCGTCGCTGGTGTACTTCCTCGGCCTGCTGGTCACCGAACGCGAGCTGTTCCGCGTCGGCCAGGATGCCGCGGTGCTCAGCGGCAACCTGTCTCCGCTGGTCGCCGCGGGCGTCTTCTACCTGGTGGTGACGGTGCCCCTGACGCACCTGGTCAACTACTTCGACAACCGCTTCCGGACCGGCCGGCGCAAGCCTGCTCCGCCCAAGAGTGGCCTCGACGAGGTCGCGCAGCAGTCGCCGAGCCTGGCACTCACCCGTGGAGAGAACACATGACGTACACATCCCCTCAACCCGTCACCGATGGCCGCTTCTACGAAGGCTCCCGCCTGCACATCGAGAATCTCGCGATGGCCTACGGCGAGATCGACGTCCTCGACGACGTGTCGATCAGCGTCGAGCCCGGCACCACCACCTGCATCATCGGGCCATCGGGGTCGGGCAAGTCCACCCTGCTGCGTGGCGTGAACCGCCTGCACGAGCCCAAGTCCGGTCGGGTGCTGCTCGCCGACGACGACGCGCTCGCACTCAAGCCGGACGTCCTGCGCCGGCGGGTCGGCCTCGTCTTCCAGCACTTCAACCTGTTCCCCGACCACACCGCTCTGCAGAACGTGGCGCTCGCGCTGCGCAACGTCAAGCGGATGTCGAAGGGCGAGGCAGAGCGGATCGCTCTGGCGCGCCTCACCGAGGTCGGCCTCGCCGAGCGCGCCGACCACCGTCCCCGCGATCTCTCCGGCGGACAGCAGCAGCGGGTGGCGATCGCCCGCGCGCTGGCGATGGAACCCGAGGTCATGCTCTTCGACGAGGCGACCAGCGCTCTCGACCCCGAGCTCGTGAAGGGCGTCCTGAATCTGATGGCCGAGCTCGCTCAGCGCGGCATGACGATGCTGGTCGTCACCCACGAGATGGGCTTCGCCCGCAAGGTCGCCGATCAGGTGGTCTTCATGGACGAGGGGCGCGTCATCGAGGCCGGGACACCGGAGGAGATCTTCGACAACCCGCAGAGCGATCGGCTTCGGCTGTTCCTCTCCGAGGTGCTGTGATGCCGGATGCCGTCGACCGGCCGATCCGCACCGCCGTCATCGGGTTCGGCGTGTCCGGTCGGGTGTTCCACAGTCCGTTCCTCGAAGCGGATCCGGCGTACTCGCTGGATGTGATCGTGACGGGAGACCCCGGACGGGCCGCGGATGCCGCCGTGCGGTACCCGGCCGCATCCGTTCTGGGAAGCGTCGATGACCTGCTCGAGCGCGCTGCGGATCTCGATCTCGTCGTGATCGGCACCCCGCCGGGCACTCACGCCGAGGTCGCGACCGCAGCGCTCGATGCGGGCCTCGACGTGGTCGTCGACAAGCCGTTCACGGTGTCCTCCGCGGAGGGCCGCGCGCTGATCGCCCGCGCCGAGCGGCTCGGCCGCCGGCTCACCGTGTTCCAGAATCGACGCTGGGACGGTGACTTCCTCACCGTGCGCTACCTCGTCGAGAGCGGGCGGCTGGGGGCGGTGCGGCGCTACGAATCGCGATTCGAGTGGTACAAGCCCGAGATCCGCACGGCCTGGAAGGCCGAGGCCACCGCCGCCCAGGGCGGCGGCATCCTGTTCGACCTGGGCACCCACCTGATCGACCAGGCGGTGCAGCTGTTCGGCCGCGTCGCCGAGGCGCGGGCCGAGCTGGCCGTGAATCGCCGCGACGGCGTCGCGGACGACGACGCCTTCGTCGCCCTGCGCCACGAGTCCGGCACGATCTCGCACCTCTGGATGAACTCGCTCGCTCCGCAGTTCGGGCCGCGGTTCCACGTGCTCGGCTCACAGAGCGGATACACCAGCCACGGTCTCGACGGGCAGGAGGCGGCGCTCGACGCCGGCGGATCGCCGACGGATGATGACTATGGCGTCACCCCGGCCGAACGCTGGGGCGTCCTCGGCATCGAGGGCTCTCTCGCTCCGTTCCCGACTGTCCGCGGCGACTACGGCGCGTTCTATCGTTCGCTCGCCGACAGCATCCGCACCGGCTCTCGGCTGCCCGTCGACCCGGCCGATGCCGTCGGCGTGCTCGAGATCATCGAACACCTGCACGCTCAGACGCCGCTGCGCCGCGCATCCTCTCATCTGAACGAAGGAAACTCATGACCAACCCGCACCCCGTCCACGTCATCGTCATCGGCGCCGGCATCCTCGGCACGTCGACGGCCGCGCACCTCGCGCGCGCCGGAGCCCGGGTGACCCTCGTCACGTCCGGAAAGCCGGCCGACGGAGCATCCGGTCGCTCGATCGCCTGGCTGAACTCATCCGGTGCGCGATCGACGGAGTACCGCTACCTGCGCCTCATCGGTCTCGACCGCTACCGCACCTGGCGAGAGCGCCACCCCGAGAGCGATGCGTACCTGCGCTTCGACGGTGCCCTGAAGTGGGGCGGCGAGAACGAGAGCTTCCGTGACACCTTCGCCTACGAGCGAGCCGGCGGATACGACGCCGTCTGGCTGGATCGCGAGCAGGTCGCCGAGCTCACGCCCGATGTGAACGCCGATGCCGTCGCCGAAGAGGGCGCCATCTACAACCGGGGCGAAGGCTGGGTCAACCTGCCCGACCTGATCGCCGCGCTGCTCGCCGAGGCGGTCGCCGACGGTGCCCGGGTCATCGAGAACGCCGGCGACGTGCGCGTCGACGTGCGCGACGGCGCGGCTGTCGGGGTGATCCTCGGCGACGGAACCCCGCTCGCCGCGGATCGCGTCGTGCTCGCCACGGGCGGTCATGTGCCCGGTCAGCTCGCGGCGCTCGGCGTCCCGGTGCCGGATGCGACGCCGTCGGCCTTCGTCGTGATCACCGAGCCCGTCGAGCCGCGGGTGCGGACCGTGCTGAACACCCCGAACGTGGCTGTGCGGCCGATGCCGGACGGTCGTCTGGTGCTGGATGCCGACTGGGCGGAGAAGTCGATCGTCGTCGAGGACGACGGATCGATCACTGTTCCGGATGCGTCGGTCGAGGGGCTGCTCGCGGAGGCGTCACGCGTGCTCGCGGGTCATCCCACGCTGACGGCCGAGCGCGTCGCCGCCGGGCTGAAGCCCATCCCGGGCGACGGAGAACCCGTGGTCGGCGTCGTTCCGGGGATCGGTGGCCTGTCCGTGCTGTTCACTCACTCCGGGGCCACGCTTGGCCTCATCCTCGGCGAGCTCATCGCCGAGGAGATCGTCACCGGGGCGCCCTCCCCGGTGCTGGACGCGTTCCGCCTCGACCGCTTCGAGGCGGACCGTGAGCTCGGCGAGGTCGGCATCGGCGCCTGGGCGCCCGTTACGCAGTAGCAGCCCTTCGCTGCACAGAGGACCCCCGGCGATCGGTTCCACCGTTCGCCGGGGGTTCTGTGGGTGTCGGGGGGAGTGTCGGCAGGGTGGATGAGCCTCGCGGCCGGCGTCACGGCCGCTACTTCTCGTCCCAGAGCTTCCAGCTCAGCAGCGCCGCGCGGGTGGAGCGCTCCTTGCGGGCGTCGTCGATGCCCTGCTGCACGACGTCGGCGAAGATGGTGCCGCCGGCGGAGCGGGGGTGGATCTGGTCTCCGGCGAGAAGCTCGCGGTGCTTCGCGATCGCTTTCGACCAGTCGGCGACCACGACGCCGGTGCGGCCGCGGGCGAACGCGGCGAGATCGCGGTTGACCCCGTCGATCCATTCGCGCGGTGCGTAGGCGTTCACCAGGATCAGATCCCGGTCATGACCCACCGTGTCGGCGATGTGCGCCAGCACGCGCCTGTCGACGGGCCCGTTGGTGCCGAGCGCGATGACCACATGGTCGCGCAGCGACCCCGAGGCGGCGAGACCGTCGACGATGTCGGCACCGGCCCAGATCGAGCGCGACACCTTCGCGTCGACCGCGATGCCGGGGAGGCGCTCGTAGAGGGCGGGCGCGGATGCGAGCATCACCGAGTCGCCGACCGCGATGACCTGCTCGCCGGTCACCTGCTCCGGCGTGGGAACGGGGGCGGGTGTCTGCGCGGCCTTCTTCGCCGCGGCGACCTTCAGGGCGTGCTGGCCGTCGCGGATCGACTGCTCCGACGCCGTCATGGCCGGTGCGCTCGCGACAGCCGCGGTCGTGCCGCCGAGAGCGATCGCGCAGCCGGCGAGGCCGCTGAGCATCGCGAACCGCCGCGCGGGAGGGCCGCCGAGCCGTGTGCGCACGGCACGCAGCGACCGGCGGAATCCGAGGCTGCGCACCGGCTGCTCGATCCACCGGTACGAGGCGGATGCCGCCGCGAGGGTGATCACCAACGCCACCATCCCGGCGATCCAGCCCGAGTCGGCCCGAGCGCCGACCGCCGTCGCCAGCATCAGCACGGGCCAGTGCCACAGGTACACGCCGTACGAGCGGTCTCCCAGCCAGCGCAGCGGCGCGACGTCCAGCGCGGGGCCGAAGACCGAACCGGGCGCGATGCCCGACAGGATCACCAGCAGAGCGCCCGTCGAGGCCAGCAGCAGTGTGCCGGGGAACGTGGCGGCGTCCTGCGTGTCGGGCAGCAGCGCGGCGAGCACGATCAGCCCGAGTCCGAGCATCCCGATCATGACGCCCGCGATGCGGGCGAGGCGACCTCGCATCCATGCCGCATCCGGCATGTGCTGTGTCGCGAAGGCGAGCGCGATGCCCGCGAACAGGCCGAAGGCGTGCGAGTCGGTGCCGAAATAGGCGCGGGTCACGTCGTCGGACGCGAGGACCGCCATCCACCACGCCGAACCTGCGGCGGCCAGCGCCGCGACGGCGACGCGGGCCCATCGACCGGGGAGCAGCAGCACCAGCGGCAGCAGCAGCGGCCAGAGCAGATAGAACTGCTCCTCGACCGCCAGCGACCACATATTGCGGAACAGCTCCGGCGCGGTCGCGGTGAAGTAGTCCGAGCCGCCCGCGATGGCGGCCCAGTTATAGCTGAAGGTCGCCGCCCCCAGCAGCTGGCGGCCGATGCCGACCAGCACGTCCCCGCCGATCGCCCATGCCGCGGTCGAGCACACCGTCAGCACCACCACGAGCGCCGGGAGCAGTCGCCGCGCCCGTCGGCGCCAGAAATGCAGCAGCCGTCGGCCGAGCCCGAGCCGCGTCGGGCGCACCAGCAGGGAGGTGATGAGGAAGCCGCTGACGACGAAGAAGACGTCGACGCCGACGAAACCGCCGTGCAGTGGAGCGGCCGGGAACAGGTGATACACCAGCACCAGTGCGACGGCGATCGCCCGGAGTCCGTCGAGCCCCGCGTAGCGGGGAAGGCGGGAGGAGGCGAGGGTCATCTGAGCGTGCGTGAGTATCGTGTCGGGGGCGATGTGACCCTCCAGTTTAGGCTGGCTTCGTGCGCATTCGCCTGGACATCGCCTATGACGGCACCCACTTCCGCGGGTGGGCGAAGCAGCCCGGCCTGCGCACCGTGCAGGGCACGCTCGAGACCGCGCTGGCGCGGATCGTCGGTTCGGAGGTGCAGCTGGTCGTCGCGGGAAGGACGGATGCCGGGGTGCACGCCGCCGACCAGGTGGCGCACGTCGACCTGGACGAACAGCAATGGGCGCGCGTGCAGGCGCGGCACGGCCAGGCCGCCGTCGATCCGGCGGGTTCCCTTGCGCGCCGCATCCGTGGGGTGCTCGGCGCGTATCCCGACGTGACCGTCACCCGCACCTCGCTGGCCTCTGAGGGCTTCGATGCCCGCTTCTCGGCGGTCTGGCGGCGCTACCGCTACCGCCTCGCGGACGCGGGCACCGGATACGACCCGATGCGCCGCCACGACACCACGACGCTCAAAGTCGCTCTCGACGTGGACGCCATGGATGCCGCCGCGCAGACGCTCATCGGGCTGCATGACTTCGCGGCGTACTGCAAGCCCCGCGACGAGGCGACGACCATCCGCACGCTGCTCGACTACCGCTGGCAGCGCGATGGCGAGGGTGTGCTCATCGCCGAGGTGAAGGCCGATGCGTTCTGCCACAGCATGGTGCGCGCGCTGGTGGGCGCGTGCGCGGCCGTGGGGGAGGGCAGGCTCGCCGTCGAGGATGTGGTGCGACTGCGCGACGACCTCGCCCGCACCAGCGCGTTCAAGGTACTGCCCGCGCGCGGGCTCACCCTCGCCGAGGTCGGCTATCCGGCCGACGAGCTGCTCGCCACGAGAGCCGAGCAGACGCGCGCCCGTCGCGATCTCGGCTGACGAAACCGGTGCCGAACGCAGGAGAAGGCACAACCTTGCATGACTCGCATCCCGGCGCAAGGCGGGCCGCTGATCTTGCGGGCCGGAGGTAACGTGAGCGCATGAGAGTCATCTCGTACAACCTGCGCAAGCACCGGGCGGCGCCCGAGTTGGAGGGGCTGGCCGACGAGCACGATCCCGACATCCTCTGCCTGCAGGAATGCGACACGACGAGCATTCCGAAGACGATCGGCGATCTCGAACTGGTGGACTCCACGAAGGGCAACCGGCTGGGGCTCGCCGTGTACGCGCGGCACAGCACGTTCCGCATCGACGGGGTGCGCACGATCGGCCTGAAGAAGTCCCTGCACGACCGCATGCTCAAACCCGCGCACGAGCGCGTTCTCGGGGTGCGCATGCACGAGATCGACTCGGGGCGAGGCCTCATCATCGCCTCGTTCCACGCCGCCCCGCTCACCGCGCTGAACTCGCTGCGCCGCAAGCAGATCCGCGCCGCGCTCACCGAACTGCAGTCGATGGGGCCTGATCTGCCCGTGCTCATGGTCGGCGACTACAACTACCCGGTCTTCAAGGAGAGCCTCGGCCAGACCGTGCGCGATCACGGTTACACCCTCACCCTCAGCGACGACCGCACCTACACGCGCTACCGGGTGTTCCGCGGACACTACGACTTCGCGACATCGGTCGGCTTCTCGATCGACAGCATCCGCACCCTGCCGCAGCGCACCAGCGACCACCGGCCGATCCTCGTCACGGCCGAGGCGGCGTAGTCCCTGGGTCACGCCCTCCGTCTGAGGTGACGCGCGAGGCTGGGGTCTCGTCCCGGCGGTCGAGGTGTCGCAAATGGTCGCGTCGCGCGGGTGGGATGCGGCGTGTTGCGACACCTGAAGGTGGGCGCGGCCGGCTCTGGTCTCGTCTCGGCCGTCGGGGTGTCGCGAATGGTCGCGTCGTGGGGTGGGATGCGGCGTGTTGTGACACCTGAAGAGGGGCGCGGTCGGCCGAGGTCTCGTCCTGGTCGTCGAGGTGTCGCAAATGGTCGCGTCGTGGGGGTGGGATGCGGCGTGTTGTGACACCTGAAGAGGCGCGCGCAGGCTACGCAGGGGGTCCCGACCTGCTCGGTCAGTGGTGAGGGCGCCAGCCGCGCCGCGCCAGCGCCGCGCGGACGATGGCCGGTGCGGTGCGATGGACGCGGATGTCGGCGGATGTCAGGCGCACGACCTCCCATCCAGCATCCGCGTAGTCCCGGTACTTCGCGATGTCGCGCGCCCACTGTCTGCGAGACGTGCGGTGCTGGTCGCCTTCGATCTCGACGACGACCCGCTGCTCGCGATAGACGATCTCCGAGATGCCGATGCGCCGACGTTGGTCGTCGAAAATCTCGACGTCGAGCTCCGGCACGGGCAGGCGCGCGTCCTCGGCATCCAGGCGGTACTCGGTCTCGAGAGGGGAGGCGCTGCCGACGCGGGCGCGCTCCAGCGCCCGTCGGAGTCGCTTCACGCCCGGGCGGCGGCCGGCATCGACGGCGAGTTCGAGTTGCTCACGCGTGGCGCCCTGCCGCTCCGGATGCAGGTCGCCGAACCGATCGCGAGGGATCTGCAGCATCGCGTCGGCCAGGACGATCAGTTCGCGTTCGGTGAGGTCGCGACCCAGCATCGCCCACGTGCACGCGGACGTGGTGACCGGGATGCCGTCCAGCACTTCGATCTCGACGAGATGCTCGGCGATCTTGCGTCCCCTGACGCCTTTTCCACGCGGCGCGCGCGCGGGCGCGGTGACGCCGATGTCGATCTCGTCGGAACGGCGAACAGGATAGCCGCGCACAGCGGCCGCGCTGATGCCGCACAGGAAACGACCTTCGGTCGACGCGTCGAAGTAGGCGAGCGCTCGCGCACCGACGTCACGGGCGCGGGCGCGGGCGATGGCGCCTGGCTCGGTGTCCTGCGCAGCATCCGTCGCGGCACGGGCGATGTCGCCGCGGGTGCGGCGCACACCATGGAACGGCGAGGCCAGATCCTTGGCGCGGAGTCGACGCCGGTTCACTCCCTGACTCAGCGCATGCGTAGTGCTGAAATGGGGCCCGAGCTCGGCGGGCAGAGGGCCTGGTGGCAGCGGCATCCGTCCACTCTGCGCTCTCCGGAGCGCCCGTTCGCCCGAGAATCCCCGAAGCTGTGGAGGGCTTATCGGGCCGCTCGATTGTGCAGGACGAACCATGATCGTCGAGGTGTCGCACATGGCCGCTTCGCGCCGGTCGGATGCGGCGTGTTGCGCCACCTGAAGGGACAAGAGCTCGCGCTCGGTGAGGCGGCGACAGGGGCCACAGTCGTGAGACGGGGCGAGCCCAGGCGGGCGGGTTGGGCCGCGCTCGCCGGATGCTGTAAGCTGTTCCTTTGGTGCCTGCCCTCCGGTCCGTCCGGATGGCGAGCACGACGAACGTGAGCCCTCCACTGGCGTGTTCCCGGGACCGATCAGGCCGAGAACCACCCCGGAGTGGGATTCACGAACTTCTCCGTTCGAATCAAGAAAGCAGCACTATCGTGACGCGCACTTACACCCCGAAGGCCGGGCAGGTCCAGCGAGACTGGATCGTCATCGACGCCACTGACGTCGTTCTCGGTCGCCTGGCCTCGCACGCCGCCGCAATCCTGCGCGGCAAGCACAAGCCGACCTTCGCTCCTCACGTCGACACCGGCGACTTCGTCGTCATCGTCAACGCCGACAAGGTCGCCCTCACGGGTCAGAAGCTCCAGAAGAAGATGGCCTACCGCCACTCGGGTTACCCGGGCGGTCTGAAGTCCGTCTCGTACGCCGAGCTTCTCGAGAAGAACCCGGTTCGCGCCGTGGAGAAGGCCGTCCGCGGCATGCTCCCGAAGAACACCCTGGGTCGCCAGCAGCTGTCGAAGCTGAAGGTCTACGCCGGTGCCGAGCACCCGCACGCCGCTCAGCAGCCCACGCCGTACACCCTCGACCAGGTCGCCCAGTAAGCGCCGCCAAGACTTCTAAGGACATACTCGTGGCTGACAACCAGGACACCACCGAATTCCCGCAGAACTTCTCCACCTCGACCCCGGAGACCGAGGCCGTGGAGTCGAGCGCTCCGCGTCCCGTGCTCTCCGTTCCCGGCGCTGCCGTGGGCCGTCGCAAGCAGGCCATCGCCCGCGTGCGTCTGGTTCCGGGCTCGGGCACCATCACGGTCAACGGCCGTACCCTCGAGGACTACTTCCCGAACAAGCTGCACCAGCAGCTGATCAACGACCCCTTCACGGTGCTGAACCTGCAGGGTGCGTACGACGTCATCGCCCGCATCTCGGGTGGCGGCGACTCGGGCCAGGCCGGCGCGCTGCGTCTCGGCATCGCCCGTGCGCTGAACAACATCGACGCCGAGAACAACCGTCCGGTCCTGAAGAAGGCCGGCTTCCTGTCGCGCGACGCCCGCGTCATCGAGCGCAAGAAGGCCGGTCTCAAGAAGGCCCGCAAGGCTCCTCAGTACTCGAAGCGCTGATCCGCGCAGTCCCTTCTATGGCACTGTTCGGTACGGACGGCGTGCGGGGGCTGGCCAACGGCCCCCTCACCGCCGAACTCGCGCTCTCCCTGGCCCAGGCGACTGCCGTCGTCCTGGGCCAGGGCCGTATCGCCAACGCTCGCAAGGCGGCTGGCAAGCGGCTCACCGCGGTCGTCGCTCGCGACCCGCGGATCTCCGGCCAGTTCCTCAGCGCCGCGGTCGAGGCGGGCCTCGCCTCCTCCGGCGTGGATGTGCTGGATGCCGGCACTCTGCCGACCCCGGCCACGGCGTTCCTCATCTCCGACATCGACGCCGACTTCGGCGTGATGATCTCCGCATCCCACAACCCGGCGCCCGACAACGGCATCAAGATCTTCGCCCGCGGCGGACGCAAGCTGCCCGACATCGTCGAGCAGCGCATCGAAGAGACCATGCAGTCCGGCACGAAGCTGCAGCCGACGGGTGGCGACGTGGGTCGAGTGGAGCGCTTCTCGGATGCCGAGGACCGCTACGTGCTGCACCTGCTCAGTTCGCTGCCGCACCGGCTCGACGGCCTGCATGTGGTGCTCGACTGCGCCAACGGCGCCGCATCCGGTGCGTCTCCTGAGGCGTTCAACACCGCGGGTGCCAAGGTGACCGTCATCGGCGCCTCGCCCGACGGGCTGAACATCAACGACGGCGTCGGGTCGACGCACCTCGACAAGCTGGCCGCCGAGGTCGTGCGCGTGGGTGCCGACATCGGCATCGCCCACGACGGCGACGCCGATCGCTGCCTCGCGGTCGACGCCGACGGCAACATCGTCGACGGCGATCAGATCATGGCGATCCTGGCCGTGGCGATGAAGAGTCGCGGCAAGCTGCGCGACGACACACTCGTCGCGACCGTGATGAGCAATCTCGGTCTGCACGTCGCCATGCGCGAGCAGGGCATCACGGTTCGCCAGACCGCGGTCGGCGACCGCTACGTGCTCGAGGACATGAACGCCGGTGGCTACTCGCTCGGCGGCGAGCAGTCGGGTCACGTGATCATGAGCGACTTCGCCACCACCGGTGACGGACTGCTCACGGGCCTGCACCTCGTGGCCGAGATGGCTCGCCGCAAGAAGTCGCTGGCAGAGCTCGCCTCGGTCATGACCGTGTACCCGCAGGTTCTCATCAACGTGAAGGACGTCGACAAGACGCGTGTCGACGATGAGGGCGTCGTTGCCGCCGTGCGCGAGTGCGAGGAGCTGCTCGGCAGCACCGGTCGCGTGCTGCTGCGTGCCTCGGGCACCGAATCGCTGGTGCGCGTGATGGTCGAAGCCGCCGACAAGGAGACCGCGCAGGAGTGCGCCGAGAACCTCGCCGAGGTCGTCAGGCAGCGTCTGGCGCTGTAGTCGACACGCGACGGTGCCAGGGTCGCGCGACCGGATGCATCACGCCGGTTCCGACGGGGACAGGTTCGAGGGGTGGGGGGGAACGGATGCCGTATGACGGTCCAGCCGCGCCGCCGCCATCCTCGCCGTCGCGTGCGGTGACCACTGAACCTGAGCGCGCGGCGACCCCTCCGTTCTGGCGGCGGGTGTCGACCTGGGTGGTGGCGTACGGCGTGATCCTGGCGCTGATCGCGTTCTGGCCGCAGCCCGTGGACGCCGGGGCGGGAGACTTCCTGCGCTGGCTGGTCGACCGCGTGCCTCTGCTGACCTACGACCGGCTGGAGTTCGGGTCGAACATCGTGCTGTTCGTGCCGTTCGGTGTCGGGCTCGCTCTGCTGATGCGCAGACTGCGCTACCTGATCATGCCGCTGGCCCTGCTCGCGTCGCTCGCCATCGAATCCGTGCAGGCCGTGCTCATCGCCGAACGCACACCGAGCCTGTACGACATCGTCGCGAACGTGTCCGGTGCCTGCGTCGGTCTGGTCGCGGTCGTGCTCACCGAAGTTCTTCGCAGAAGACGGCCGCGCTGAACTCGTCGCCACACGCGCGGACGTCATCGGGCGTCGTGCGCCCTCGCGAGGGCATGGCGATCCCAGCAGAGCTGGGGACTCGCTGGGATCGCTGACGCAGAGCGCTGGGGACGTTCTACGTCCGGCACGGGTGCTGGGGAGTACCCGCACCGGCGGCCGTTGAAGAACTGAGGCCGCACCACCACCCTAGGGGATGCCGCATCCTCGGTGAGGCACCGCGAGCGGCGATCTCCCGAACCCGCGAGAACACCGAACCGCGAACGCGGGCCGACGTCGTCCGGAAAGGACGAGAACGTCGGCCCGCGACGACCGGCGATCAACCGGCGATGACCCCTGCCGCGACCGTGCGATTGTTGGCCTCGTCGACCAGGATGAACGATCCCGTCTGACGGTTCCGCTGATACGCATCCGCCATCAGCGGGTGCGTGGTACGCAACGTGATGCGTCCGATCGAGTTGAGTCGCAGCGTCCCCGGCGCCTGATCACGGTGCAGGGTGTTGATGTCCAGCTCATACATGATGTCCTTCACCATCGCCCTCGCCGAGCGCGTGGTGTGCTTGATCACGTACTTGCCGCCGATGGCGAGGGGAGTGGAGTCCATCCAGCAGACCATCGCGTCGATGTCCTGCGTGGGCACCGGCTGATTGTTCGGGCGGCTGATCATGTCGCCGCGGGAGATGTCGAGCTCGTCCTCGAGTCGCACGGTGACGGACATCGGCGGGTAGGCCTCCTGCAGCTCGCCGTCGGCAGTGTCGATCGACTTGATCCGCGAGGGAAGGCCGCTCGGCAGCACGACCACCTCGTCTCCTGGCCGCAGCACGCCGCCGAGCACCTGACCGGCCAGGCCGCGGTAGTCGCCCCTGCCGTTCTGCGGGCGGATGACGTACTGCACCGGGAAGCGGACGTCGACGAGATTACGGTCGCTGGCGATGTAGACGTTCTCGAGGTGGTGCAGGAGCGAAGCGCCGTGATACCAGTCCATGTGCGTCGAGCGCTCGACGACGTTGTCTCCCTTCAGGGCCGACAGCGGGATGGTCGCGACGTCGGTGAAGTCGAGCTTGGATGCGAAGTCGACGAACTCGTCACGGATGTCGTTGTACACCTGCTCGGACCAGTCGACGAGATCCATCTTGTTGATGGCGAGCACCACGTGCGGCACACGCAGCAGCGACACGAGCGTCGCGTGGCGACGGCTCTGCTCGAGCAGACCCTTCCTCGCGTCGACGAGGATGATCGCCAGGCCCGCGGTCGACGCACCGGTGACCATGTTCCGCGTGTACTGGATGTGGCCCGGGGTGTCCGCGATGATGAACTTGCGCCGCGGCGTGGAGAAATAGCGGTACGCGACGTCGATCGTGATGCCCTGTTCCCGCTCGGCTCGAAGGCCGTCGGTGAGAAGCGCCAGGTCGGTGTAGTCGTCGCCGCGCTGCGCACTGGTGCGCTCCACGGCTTCGAGCTGATCGGTGAAGATCGACTTCGAGTCGTAGAGAAGGCGGCCGATGAGCGTGCTCTTACCGTCGTCGACCGAGCCCGCGGTCGCGATGCGAAGGATGTCCATCAGAAGTAGCCTTCCTTTTTGCGGTCTTCCATCGCCGCTTCACTCACGCGGTCGTCACCACGGGTGGCGCCGCGTTCGGTGACACGGGTCGATGCGACCTCTTCGATCACGGCTTCCGGAGTGGTCGCCTGTGACACCACGGCGGCCGTGAGGGTGGCGTCGCCGACGGTGCGGTAACGCACCGTCTCGCGGAAGACCTCCTCGCCCTCCCGGGGCTGGCAGTGCTGATTGACGGCGAAGTACATCGAGTTCCGCAGGAACACATCCCGTTCGTGCGCGTAATAGATGGACGGCACCTCGATGCCCTCGCGGGCGATGTAGTGCCAGATGTCCAGCTCGGTCCAGTTCGAGATCGGAAAGCATCGGATGCTCTCGCCCGGGTGGATCCGCCCGTTGTACAGCGCCCACAACTCCGGCCGCTGATTCTTCGGGTCCCACTGACCGAACTCGTCGCGGAAGGAGAACACCCGCTCCTTGGCCCTGGCCTTCTCCTCGTCACGGCGCGCTCCGCCCATCAGAGCGGTGAGCCCGTTCGTCTCGGCGGTGCGGAGCAGCACGGGCGTCTGAATGCGGTTGCGTGAGCCGTTGGGCTCTTCGCGCACCAGGCCGGCCTCGATGGCTTCCGGGACGGAACCCACGATCAGTCGGACTCCGAGCTCGTCGACGCGGCGGTCGCGGAACTCCATCACCTCGTCGAAGTTGTGCCCGGTGTCGATGTGCACGACAGGGAACGGGATGGATGCCGGTGCGAACGCCTTCGCGGCGAGATGGAGCATGACGACGGAGTCCTTGCCTCCGGAGAACAGCATCGCCGGACTCTCGTTCTCGGCGACGATCTCCCGAATGATGAAGATCGCCTCCGCTTCGAGGTAGTCCAGGTGCGTGAGGCCGTATCGACGCGCCTCGAGGGTGTCCATCATCACAGTGCCCTTTCGTTCAGCTCGTCCACCACGCGTCGCAGGTCGTCGGCGATCAGCGGGTTGCAGACGATGAGATCCGGGAGGTACGGGTCCGCATTGTTGTACTCCAGCGCGCTCCCGTCGATGCGCGACGTGAACAGCCCGGCGGCGCGGGCGACCGCGACGGGCGCCGCGGAGTCCCACTCGTATTGACCACCGGTGTGCACATAGGCATCCACCTCGCCGCGGATCACCGCGCATGTCTTGTATCCCGCCGAGCCCATCGGCACGAGCTCGGCGTCCAGCGCGTCCGCCAGGGCGGATACCAGCGGCGTCGCCCTGGTACGCGAGACGGCGAGCCGGATGCGGTCGGGCCGCGTCCACGCCGCCGCCGTCATGCCGGTGCTCAGCAGCTCGTCGACGCCCGGCAGCGCGACCGCGGCCGCCGTCAGCTCTCCGCTCTCCCAGAGCGCCACGTGGACCGCCCAGTCGTGGCGGCCCTCCGAGAACTCTCGTGTGCCGTCGAGCGGATCGATGATCCAGACCCGCGAGGCGTCGAGTCGACGAGCGTCGTCGACCGCCTCCTCAGAGAGGACGGCGTCGCCGGACCTGTTCTCGGTCAGCTTGCGCGAGAGATAGTCCTGGCTGATCCGGTCGCCGCGGTCCTTCAACTCCGCGGAGCCGAGCTCCTCCTGTGTTGCCTGCTTCTGCACTTCTCGCAGCAATCGGCCCGCCCCCTCGGCGAGCGACGCGGCGATACCCGTGTCGTCCATTCCCCAGATATTCCTTTGCATCCCCCAATGCAGGAGTCATACCCCGAACGCGCACGCTGCCCCTTCGCTGCGTGACACGCCGACTCCCGGTGGCCTGTGGCCACGGGCGGCAAGCGCCCTCCCCAATGCACACGATATAGGACGATCGCCTGCGAAGCGAAGGTTCTCTTTCGAATGACTCTGAAATCGGTCCTGAACCGGTTGGATCCGCGCCCTGGGCGCACGGAAAGCGTTGTGCCATGATACGCAACATGGACATGGGGCTTGTCGTGGGGGCGTTCGCCGTGGGAATCGTCGTGGGATTGACGGGGATGGGCGGGGGCGCGCTCATGACCCCGATGCTGGTGCTCTTCTTCGGAGTCTCGCCGCTCGCCGCGGTGTCCAGCGACCTCGTGGCGAGCGCGGTGATGAAGCCGGTCGGGTCGGTCGTGCACCTGCGACGGGGCACGGTCAATCTCAAGCTGGTCGGCCTGCTCTGCATCGGATCGGTGCCATCGGCGTTCGCCGGCGTGCTGGTCCTGAAGGCGCTGGGGGACGGTGAGCAGGTGCAGCACGCGGTGAAGCTGGCCCTGGGCGTCGCCATCCTGTTCACCGCCTCGATGCTGATGGTGCGGGCGTACATGCGCCTGATCGAGCGGGCCAGATCTCGTGACGGCCGGGGCGCGCCGTTGCCGCAGGAGCGCCCGGAGGTGCAGGTCAAGGTCGTTCCGACGATCCTGCTCGGCGTCGTCGGCGGCCTCATCGTGGGCATGACATCGGTCGGCTCCGGGTCGCTCATCATCATCGGCCTGATGATGATGTACGCCGGGCTGAAGGCCAGCCAGCTCGTCGGCACCGACCTGGTGCAGGCGGTGCCGCTGGTGATCTCGGCGGCGATCAGCCACGCCATGTTCGGCGATCTCGATCTGGCCATCTCGCTGCCTCTCATCATCGGCAGCGTCCCCGGCGCGTTCCTCGGCGCTCAGCTTTCCGCCAGGATGCCGGGCGGTTTCATCCGGCGCGCCCTGGCGTTCGTGCTGCTCGCGTCCGGGCTGAAGTTGCTCGACGTGGGCAACATCGAGACCGGCATCATCCTGCTCGTCGCGCTCGTCGCCGGGCCGCTGACGTGGATGTACATCCGGCGTCGGCACGGCTTCCCCGCGCTGGCCAGCACCGAGAAGCGGCATCGGCTCGCCGAGGAGAGACGTCTCGCAGGCGACGGCCGGAGCGATCTGACCGCACCGTCCGGAGACGGAGCATGACCTCGGCCTCACGCAGCATCGTGCTCTCGGGTCCCCGGCTCGACGGGCTGGAAGTCATTCTCACCGGACTGCTCCATCCTGTGGACGGCTACCGCCTGCCGGGAGACGTGCCGGAAGGCTGGCCCCTGGCGCCGAATCTCGAGGTCGCCGATCCGCTCACGCCAGGAGAGCGACTGCTGCTCGAGGATCCCGACCGCACCCCGCTGGCCGTGCTCGACGTGCAGCATGTGCGCGAGTCGGAGAGCGGACGGCGGTGGGTCGGCGGCACGCTGCGCAGTCTCCGCAGACCCGAGCACGGCCTCGCGCGAGAGCTGCGGGCGACGCTCGACACGGATCTGCACGGGCGGCGAGTCGCCCTCTTCGCCGGCAGCATCCGTCCCGCTGACGTCCTCTCCGCGGCGCATCTCACCGGATCCGGTCCCGTCGACTTCGTCTTCGTGGGTGCATCGAACGCACCGACGACGGCCCGCGGCATCCGGGATCTGACCGACAGTGCCGCGCAGTTGCGGGATGCCAGGGTGATCTTCGTCCCTGAGGCCGATCTCGGCGCGGAGGAGGACGTCGCGGCCGTCATCGTCCGCAGGCTGGGCGGTACCGACGTGCATGACTTCCGGCGTCCCGCCGAGCAGGGTGCCGGCGCCGTCGTCCTGTTCACCGGGCTGTCCGGCGCCGGCAAATCGACGCTCGCCCGCGCGCTGGTCGAGCATCTGCACGCGCACAGCGCGCAGCCGACCGTCCTGCTGGACGGCGATGACGTGCGCCGCGAGATCGCGGGGGAGCTGGGGTTCGGGCGGGAGGATCGTGACCGCAACCTGCAGCGGATCGCCTGGGTCGCCGCCCGGATCGCCGAGGTCGGCGGGCTGGCGGTGTGTGCGCCGATCGCGCCGTTCGCATCCTCGCGCGACGCGATGCGCGCGAAGGTGGAACCAGCATCGCCGTTCGTCATCGTGTACGTGGCGACGCCCCTCGCGGTGGCCGAGTCGCGTGATCGGAAGGGTCTCTACGCCAGGGCACGGGCCGGCCTGATCCCTGACTTCACCGGTATCGACTCGCCCTACGAGGAGCCTGCCGACGCCGATCTCGTGCTCGACACCTCGGTGTCGAGCGTCGACGACGGCGTCGCGCAGGTCGTGCGGATGCTGGCGGAGCGCGGAGTGCTCGCGCATGCCGGCATCACCGTCGAGGAACCGAAGCAAGGAGCTGGGGGGCAGCGATGACCGAAGACCCGAAGGCGCTGCCGTCCGTCAGTGTGGTGATCCCCGCACACAAGCGGCCCGTGGAGTTGCGTGCGGCGATCGCCGCCGTCGTGACGCAGGACTACGCCGGCCCTGTCGACGTCGTCGTGGTCTTCGACCGCGCCGAGCCCGACCTCACCCTGACCGCCGACGGGAGCCGGCCCGTGCGCGTGCTGAGCAATCAGCGGACCGCCGGTCTCGCGGGGGCGAGGAACACCGGAATCCTCTCCAGTTCGGGCGAGCTGGTGGCCTTCTGCGACGACGACGACGTGTGGTTGCCCGAGAAGCTGTCCCGGCAGGTGACGCTGCTGGATCAGCATCCGGATGCCCCGATGGCCACGACGGCGATCGTCGTGGACTACGGCGACCGCTCCACCGTCCGGCTGGCCGGCACCGACACGGTGACGCACGACATGCTGCTCGCCTCCCGGATGTCGATGCTGCACTCGTCCAACTTCCTGTTCCGCCGGTCGGCGCTCGAGGGCGCGCTCGGCCTGATCAACGAGCAGATCCCGGGCAGTCAGAACGAGGACTGGGACATTCTGCTTCGCAGTTCCGCCCTTCATCCCGTGGTGCACCTCGACGAGCCGCTCGTCCGCGTGCTGTGGGGAAAGTCCTCGCACTTCTCTCGTCGATGGGACACGAAGATCGCGAGCTCGGAATGGATGCTCGACAACCATCCGGATGTCGCGAAGCACAGAACCGGGGCGTCCCGTCTCATGGGGCAGATCGCCTTCGCCTATGCCAGTGAGGGCAGGCGATCCGGCGCATGGCGGTGGGCCGGCCGTTCGCTGAAGCGCAATCCGCTGCAGTGGCGGAGCTGGGTCTCGCTCGCGGTCGCGGTCGTCCCGGGCTCGAGCGAGCGCGTGCTCGGCACACTGCACAGGTGGGGCCGCGGGGTATGACCGGTTCCGTCGGTTTCGTCGCGTCGCCCGGGGGACACGTCGACGAGGCATTCGAGATCGCGGAACGCTTCGCTCCCCGCGCCGATCGTTTCTGGGTGACGGCGCGCACGCCGCAGACGGAATCCCTCCTCGCCGCCGAGACCGTCGTCTGGGTGCCGGAGGTGAAGTCGCGGCAGGGTTTGAAAGCCGCCCGCTCGCTCGCCGGCGCCGTGCGAATCATGCGGCAGACACGTCCTCGGTCGGTGGTGTCCACGGGCGCCGCCCTGACGGTGCCGTACATGCTGGCTGCACGGGCCCTGCGCATCCCGCTCACCTACGTCGAGAGCGCGACACGGTTGACGTCGCCGTCGCAGACCGGGCGGATCATCGAACGGGTCCCGGGGACCCGGCTCTTCCACCAGGGGTCGGACTGGGGCAGAGGCGCGTGGCAGCAGTTCGGCAGCGTCTTCGACAATTTCGAGGCCCACCCCGCCGAGCCGCGCACGGTGCGTCGCGCCCTCGTGACCCTCGGTTCCGAGAAGTTTCCCTTCCCCCGAGCGTTGCGAGAGTCGCGCGATGCGCTCTCCGCCGCGGAGGTCGCCTGGCAGGTCGGCAACACTCCGGCAGAGGACGCGACCCTCACCGGTGATGTGCGCCAGTGGTGGCCGGGGGATGAGCTCGCGGCGGCGGCGAGATCGGCGGATGTCATCATCACCCACGCCGGAGTCGGGTCGATCCTGATGGCGCTGCGCGCCGGGGTGTGCCCGGTCGTCCTCGCGCGCACCGCACGCCTCGGCGAGCACGTCGACGATCATCAGGTGGAGCTGGCCGCCCGTCTTGATGAGCGGGGTCTGGTCACCTTCGCCCGGCCGGGGGATGCGCTCGCCGATCACGTACAGGCCGCTCAGGCGCGGCGAATCGTGCGACGGCCGCAGTAGCGGAATCGGTCGCTTCAGAGGCCGACCCGGGCGCTCACAGGAATTTCTATTGCCAAACCGGCCCGGTGTCGGTCACACTTATCAGGTTCTCCTCTGCGAATGGGGTCGAGGAGACATCGGAGCTGGGGAGCTTGTCATGGGGACTGGGGTTTCTTCTCTGCTGTCCGGATCACGTCGTCGTGGTCTGGTGGCAATGATCATCGCTGCGGCGTTCGTCGTCACGGCTCTCGTCACGACGCCGGTGACGGCGTCTGCGGCGGTGGGGGATGGCGTGGTCACACGCGTGCATTCTGCTGACCCTCCGACGCCTCTCGACATACCGAGTCAGGTGCCGTCCACGGCGACGCCCGCCGTGGACGACGGAGATGTGCGGGCGATCGCGGAAGTCGGCAACACGATGGTCATCGGCGGCACGTTCACGCGCGTGTCCAACACCGCCCGCGCCTACCTCGCGACGTTCAACAAGTCGACCGGCGCTCTGTCCTCGGTGAACTTCAACGTCAACGGTGTCGTGTATGCGCTGCATCCGGGACCGAACAACAACACCGTCTACGTCGGCGGCAACTTCACCACCATCAACGGCGTCTCCCGCACCGACATCGCGCTGGTCGACATCACCACCGGCCAGGTCGTCACGTCATGGGCGCCTCCCGCGACGAACTTCGGCTTCGTCAACGCGGTCGTCGCGCGTGGCGATCGCGTCTACATCGGTGGAACCTTCACCCAGATCGGTGGCTTCAACCACGGTGGGCTGGCCGCACTGAGGGCGTCCAACGGCGCTCGCGACACGTTCATGCGCGTTCAGCTGACCGGCAATCACAACGATTCCGGGTCCGGCGCACAGGGATGGATCGGACCCGTCGCAGTCGACATCACCAAAGACGGCAGTGAGCTCGTCGCGGTCGGGAACTTCAAGTTCGCCGACGGATTCCTGCGCGATCAGGTCGTGCAGATCGACCTGTCGGGTGCCGCGGCGACCGTCCGCGCGGACTGGGCCACCGACCGGCTCAAGGACTACTGCTACTCATGGGCGTTCGACAGTTGGGTGCGCGACGTCTCCTACTCGCCGGACGACGACTTCTTCGTGGTCTCGAGCACCGGTGGTGGCGTGCGCGACACGCTCTGCGACGCCGCGGCGCGCTTCGAGCGCGAGCCCTCCGGCACGAACGTCCAGCCCACCTGGGTGAGTGAGACCGGCGGTGACACCGCATGGGCCAATGCCATCACCAGCAACTCGGTGTTCGTCGGTGGTCATCAGCGCTGGGGCAACAACCCGTACGGCGTCGACTACGCAGACGCGGGCGCCGTGCCGCGGCCGGGAATCATGGCGCTCGACCCCATCAGCGGGCGCCCGCTCGCCTGGAACCCCGGCCGCAACCCCGCCGGCGTCGCGGTGTACGCGCTGCTCGCCACGGCGAACGGTCTCTACATGGGGTCGAACAACAACTGGATCGGCAACCGCGAGTACAACCGTCCACGCATCGCGCTCTTCCCGTACACCGGCGACAAGGTGCACACCACCGCGACGGCGGAGCTCGACGGCCGGGTGTACCTCGGGTCCACGTCGGGCGGGACGACGAATGTGCTCTACCGCGTGAATGCGGGCGGCTCGGCCGTGGCATCCAGCGACGCAGGTCCCGACTGGATCGACGATTCGGGGCCCGACAACCCGTACCGCAACGGCGGCAGCAACGCGGCGGCGTGGGACAGCAACCGCACGGT
Source organism: Microbacterium sp. NPDC058345 (assembly GCF_042723855.1). Classification (NCBI taxonomy): domain Bacteria; kingdom Bacillati; phylum Actinomycetota; class Actinomycetes; order Micrococcales; family Microbacteriaceae; genus Microbacterium; species Microbacterium sp. NPDC058345. Next base: position 466,753 of record NZ_JBHXIG010000001.1, on the reverse strand, counting down.
CGACGCAACCGTGCCGGCGTCGACGCCGGCCGCGATCTTCGACACGGAGCGCTGGTCGCCGAGCGACAACCCGCGGATGAGCTGGGCCTTCCCGGTGGCTTCGGGGACGCCACTGGAGGTGCGGCTCTACTTCGCCAACCGCTGCACCTGCACGTCTGACGCGGGCGATCGCTCCTTCGACGTCGCGATCGACGGGCAGCCTGCGCTGATGAACTTCGACATCGTGCAGGAGGTCGGAGACCAGCGCGGCACGATGCGCTCGTTCGACATCACCAGCGACGGCACGGTCAACATCGACACGACGCACGTCGTCGAGAACCCGCTCATCAACGGCATCGAGATCGTGCGCACCGACGTCCCGTCGGGCGGCTCGACGAACAGCCTCGCCTCGGTCTTCCTCAAGGAGGACGGCACGAGTGCCGGCGGCCTGCGCACCGATGACCCGGGCGGGGTCGACTGGGGTACCACCCGCGGCGCGTTCAAGGTCGGGAACACCCTGTTCTACGGAATGACCGACGGCTTCCTGCACCGCAGAACCTTCGACGGCACGACGTTCGGCGCCGACCAGGTCATCAACCCGTACAACGACCCGAAGTGGAAGGACGTCAGCAACAACCTCGGGGGAACGTACAACGGCCGCGTGCCTTCGCTGTACGGTCAGATGTCCAACGTCACCGGCATGACCTACGACGACGGCTGGCTGTACTACACGCTGCGCAACGATTCCCGGCTGCTGGCACGGTGGTTCTCGCCCGACAGCGGAATCATGGACGAGCGCATCCGCGTCGTCGACTCGAACCAGTCGTTCGCAGACGCGCGAGGCATGTTCGTCAGCGACGGCAAGCTGTACTACGTCCGCACCTCCGATGACTCGCTGTATGCCGCATCCTTCGACGGCGGCGCGGTGACGGGGTCGGCGGCGCGGGTCAGCGGTCCGGCGGTGGACGGGATCAGCTGGGCCAACCGCTCGCTCTTCCTTCACGACGAGGACGCGCCGAACGCGACTCCGGTGGCGGACTTCACCTTCTCCTGCGACGACGAAGGCGCGTGCGCTTTCGACGCTTCGGGGTCGACGGACCCGGACGGGTCGATCGCCGGCTATGCGTGGGACTTCGGCGACAACGGAGCCTCGACCGGGGCTGCTCCTTCGCACCAGTTCCTGGCGTCGGGCGACTACGAGGTGACGCTCACGGTCACCGACAACCGCGGGGCGACGAGTACGGCGACGGAGACGGTGCAGGTGACCGTCCCGGAGCCCGAGAATGCCGTGGTCTACGTGGGTGCCGCGCACTCCGCATCAGGGGCGGCGACGTTCAAGGCTGCGACGGTTCCGGCCGAGGTGCAGGCGGGCGATGCGCTGCTGATGTGGCTGACGACACCGCCGACGGTGAACTGGAGCGCACCCACGGGCGTGACCGGGTGGACCGAGGTGAAGAGCTTCACCAACGGCTCGGCGAAGACCACGCTGTGGGCGAAGTCGGCGGCGGCGGATGACGCGGGCAAGACGGTGCGGGTGAACGACACGACCGGATACCGGATCGGCACTCTCTCGGTCGCGGCGTATCGGGACGTGGACGTGGCGGCGCTGGTGGCGGAGGTCGTCGGCAGCACGTCGACGACGTCGCACACGAGCCCCACGGCGACGGCTGCTGCCGGCGACTGGGTGCTGTCGTACTGGGCCGACCGGTCGGTCAACGGCACCCAGTGGACGGTGCCGGAGTCCCAGACGGTCCGTGACATCACCATGGCGACGGGCACGGGCTACCAGTTCTCGTCGGTGATGGCAGACTCGGGTGGACCGGTTCAGGCCGGAACCGTGGGCGGGATCACCGCGACGAGCAGTGCCATCAGCGACCGCTCCGTCGCGTGGACCATCGTGCTGCGAGCCGACGTACCCGAGGCACCCAACGCAGATCCGGTGGCGAGTTTCACATCGTCCTGCGATCAGAACGGTTCGTGCTCGTTCGACGGCTCGGCATCGTCGGACTCGGATGGCACGATCGCCGGCTTCGCGTGGGACTTCGGCGACAACGGGACCTCGACGGCGGCCGCCCCCTCGCACCAGTATGTGGCGTCGGGCGACTACGAGGTGACGCTCACGGTCACCGACAACCGCGGAGCCACGAGCACGGCCACGGAGACGGTGCAGGTGACCGTTCCGGAGCCCGAGAATGCGGTGGTGTACGTGGGTGCCGCGCACTCCGCGTCCGGCGCGGCGATGTTCAAGGCCGCGACGGTTCCGTCCGATGTGCAGGCCGGCGATGCGCTGCTGATGTGGTTGACCACACCGCCGACGGTGAACTGGAGCGCCGCGACGGGTGTGACGGGTTGGACCGAGGTGAAGAGCTTCACCAACGGCTCGGCGAAGACCACGCTGTGGGCGAAATCGGCCGCCGCGGATGACGCGGGCAAGACCGTGCGGGTGAACGACACGACCGGGTACCGCATCGGCACCCTCTCGGTCGCCGCCTACCGGAACGTCGACCTGGCGTCGCTGGTGGCGGAGACCGCCGGCAGCACGGCCACGACGTCGCACACGAGTCCCACGGCGACGGCCGCAGCCGGCGACTGGGTGCTGTCGTACTGGGCCGACCGGTCCGCCAGCGGCACGCAGTGGACGGTCCCGGCGCCGCAGGTGGTCCGTGACGTCTCGATGGCGACAGGCACCGGTTACCAGTTCTCGTCGGTGATCGCGGACTCGGGCGCACCGGTTCAGGCCGGTGCCGTCGGAGGCATCACCGCCACATCGAGCGCCACGAGCGACCGCTCCGTCGCGTGGACTGTCGTCCTGCATCCGGCAGGATGACCGTCCTGGTGGGACGTATCAGCGCAGAGTCTGGGGGAGACATGCCGAAACGACAGCAGAGGGTCGGACACGGGATCGGCGCGATCACGGTCGCGATTCTGACCACGGTGCTCCTGGCCGGATGCACGGGCGACCAGGACGAGCCCGAGGCCGCGGCGAGCAGCAGTCCGCCGCCGGCAGCCGGGGTGCAGACACCGCTCGATCCCACCGAGGTGCCGCCGATCGAGACGGAGCCGCCGGTGATCCCGACCGACGAACCGGGTCGACAGGACTCGGTGCTGGACAGGCTTCCCGGTGAGGCCGGCTCGGGGTGCGTCGCCGTGAACGACGAGCGGGATGTGCGATCGGGAACGATGGCGGCGGGCAACTTCGCGGAGGCCCGAGCGCAGTACTCCGATTCCGCGGAGTCGGAGATGTCGTTCTACTTCATCCCGGCAGCCCTGGAGGGCGATCCTGAGCTCGTCATCCGGCTGACGCAGGTGAACGGCTCGGGGGAGAAGGAGATTCGCAGCGCCGCGATCGAAACCGCCGATGAGTGGCGATTCTATCCGGTGCGCTTCGCGATCCCCGAGGAGGGCACGTGGCGCATCGAGGCGACCGCCGGTGACGAGAACCGCGGATGCTGGGAGGCCACCTTCCAGGGGTGACCCCGCGGCCGGAGGCTGTTCGGGAGACCGCGTTCCTGGGCGGCGGAGCCTTGCGACTCCCAGGGAACTGTGACATGGTTTCTGCCGGTTACGCCGCCCCTCCCCTCTTTCCCCTCCGGCGCCGTGGCGTAGCTAGGTCCGTGAATGTTCAGATGGTGTCTGTCGCGCGACTTCGGCGCGAAAGGAGAACCATCCGTGTTCAAATCTGTCAGACCTCCCCGCCGACGGTGGTTGTCGATCCTGACGAGCGTGGCCCTGATCGGTGGTGGAGCGGTCGTCGCGGCCCCCGCCGCGACGGCGGCCACCAGCCCGCAGACCCTCGTCTTCGGAGCGGTGGGCGGTGACTTCGCGCCGCTGGACAAGGCGGCAGGCGAGACCGTCGCCCGTCACGTGTACGGAAACTTCCAGGGCAGCGTGCCCAAGGGCGAGATGATCACCGTGAACGCGCAGAACCTGTCCTGGCGGCAGATCTCGTCGGTGACGTCATCGAGCTCGCTGTATCAGGACATCGTGCGCTGGGCGGATGCGCTCAAGGCGCGCGGCGGCACGATCGAGCTCGCGTTCGGGCACGAGCCCGAGGCCTCATCGAAGGCGTCGCGTGGTACGGCCGAGGAGTACAAGCAGGCGTACCGCAAGGTCGTCGACATCTTCAACGCTCGCGGCGTGAACAACGTGCAGTGGGTGCTGCAGATGACCGACTGGTCGTTCCGCACCTCCACGACGGACCGCAACTACGCCGGCAAGTGGTACCCGGGCGACGCGTACGTCGACATCATCGGCGCGGACGCGTACAACTGGCACACCTGCGGTGAGGGACTCGGGCGAGACGTTCCGCTCTCCACCGTCGCCGGTGGCGTGGTGACCTTCGCGAAGGCGCACGGCAAGAAGGCGTCGCTTCCCGAGTTCGCTGCCAACAAGACGGTCCAGCGCGCCGACTGGCTGCGCGAGGGCTACGCCTGGATCAAGGCGAACAAGGACGTCTTCGTGTCGGCGTTCTACTTCAACCACCCGCCGACCAACCCCAACAACCAGGACTGCTCCTGGCCGCTTTCGAGCAGTGCCGAGTTCACCGCGTTCGGCGAGATCGCGCGCGACGAGCTCGCGCTCGCGGCGCCCGACGCCGACGCTCCGGCGAAGCCTGCTCCCAGCGAGCCCGCTCCCAGCGAGCCCGCTCCCAGCGAGCCCGCTCCGAGCGAGCCCGCGCCCGGCGAGCCCGCTCCTGACGACGCTTCGATCCTTGTCGGCGGCACCGTCGACACCGCGTCGCTGGACAAGGCGGCGGGTGAGACCGTCGGCCGTCACGTGTACGGGAACTTCCAGGGCAGTGTGCCCAAGGGCGACATGATCACCGTGAACGCGCAGAAGCTGCCGTGGCGTGAGATCGCGTCTGCGACGTCGTCGAGCGCGCTGTATCAGGACATCGTGCGCTGGGCGGATGCGCTCAAGGCGCGCGGTGGCTCTGTCGAGGTCGCGTTCGGGCATGAGCCCGAGGTCTCGTCGAAGGTGTCGCTGGGTACGGCCGAGGAGTACAAGCAGGCGTACCGCAAGGTCGTCGACATCTTCAACGCCCGCGGCGCGACCAACGTGCAGTGGGTGCTGCAGATGACCGACTGGTCGTACCGCACCGCCACGACGGCGCGCGATCACGTCGCGCAGTGGTACCCCGGAGACGCGTACGTCGACATCGTCGGTGCCAGCGTCTACAACCGGCACACCTGCGCCGGCGGTCGCGGCAAGGATGTCCCGCTCGCGACGTCGGCCAGCGGCCTGGTGAAGTTCGCCAAGGCGCACGACAAGAAGGCGTCGCTGCCCGAGTTCGCCGCGAACAAGACGGTCCAGCGCGCCGACTGGCTGCGTGACGGCTACGCGTTCATGACGTCCAGCGACGTGTTCGTGTCGGCGTACTACAGCAACAAGCCCGCGACGAGCACCGCGCCCGACGCGTGCAGCTGGTCGCTCAGCACGGACGCCGAGAAGGCTGCCTACGCTGAGATGGTTCACGGCGGCTGACGCCGGCCGGCTGCGACCGGCACTGAGGGGGTCGACGTCCCGCACGGACGTCGGCCCCTTCGCATGCCCACCGCACCCTGATCCCACGAGTTCTCCTTGACCCCGGGCACGTGGACCCCTAACCTCAGCGCATGAGCCCTGTGCGGATCCGCAGCCTGGTCTTCTACGCCGTGGTCGTCGTCGCGCTGCTCGTGCTCGTCTTCCGGCTGCAGTATCTGGTCGTCTCCGAGGGGCTGGGCGCGCGGATCGGCCACAACAGCGAGGCACTGGGGCTGGTTCTCCTGATCTGCCTCCTGGTGCAGTACGTGCGCCCGTGGGCGCAACGGTCCGCGCGGCTGCTGCGAACCCTTCTCATCCTGGCTGCGCTGGTCGGCGTCTACCTGATCCTGCACTTCGCGGTCCCGATCACCAGCGTGTCGACGCTGGACGAGTGCTTCAGCGGGGCCGCGTACATCTGGGTGTACATGATGGTGCCCAAGCGCTTCCGCGTCGCCCCGGCATGGGCTCTGGTCATCCTCGCGGTGATCATCGTCTTCTTCCACACCCAGTTCGTCCTCGAGCAGGCCGAGAGCCTGATCCCGCTGCTCATCGCTCCCATCGCGCTGGACATCATGGACAGGACGATCCTCGACCCCGACCTTCCCGACCGACGGGTGCGGCGCATCGTGTGGATGATCGTCCTCGCCCTCGTGGGACTGACCTTCATGATGGTGGCACCCTGGGCGCGAGACGACCTCGACAGCGTGTTCACGCTCTTCATCGATTACGGTCAGCGGGCGTCCGAGTCGTACTGGGCCTGGATCCTCGTTCATGCCTATTTCGGGTTCTTCGTCACGCCGAGGCTGCGCGCGAAGGAACATGAATCCGTCGCCGACGAGACGACATCTCGCACTGCTTCCTGAGAACGAGCCGACGGCTCTCCTCATTTGATGGCCTGATTCTGCGCGATGAACTATCATCATCGATAAGTTCGCTTCGCCGGATTCGGCGAACGGATGTGAACCACTGGGGAGGGGTTTCTTCAATGCTGCGTGAGCGAATTCCGCGGCCGCTTCATGGGGTGGCGAGAGCGACGTACTATCGGCTGGGGCAGGCGACGTCGGGTCTCCGGATGCTGCCGTCGTTCATCGTCATCGGTGGCCAGCGATGCGGGACGACGACGCTGTTCAAACACCTCGCGGAGCATCCGCAGGTCCTGCGCCCGGGTATCGAGAAGGGCATCGACTACTTCAGCCTCCATTACCAGAGGGGGATGCAGTGGTACCGGGGGAACTTCCCGCTTCAGAGGACCGCGGAGCTCCGCACCCGGGAGTGGGGAGCGCCGGCGGTGTTCGAGGCGTGCACCTATTACATGTTCCACCCGTTCGCCATCGAGCGGCTCGCACGCGATCTGCCGAACGTCCGACTGGTCGCCATGCTCCGCGACCCCGTGGAGCGCGCCTTCTCCGCCTACAAGCACGAACATGCCCGCGGTTTCGACACCGCGACGACGTTCGAAGAGGCGCTCGAACTCGAAGATGAGCGTCTCGCGGGCGAGGTCGAGAAGATGGCCGCGGATGCCGGTTACGAGAGTCACGCGCACCGGCACCATGCGTACCTCCGCCGCAGCCAGTACGCCGAACAGCTCGAGCGAGTGTTCCGGCACTTTCCTCGTGAGCAGGTCCATGTGCTCGACAGCGAGACGTTCTTCGCCGACCCGCACGGCGAGTACCAGAAGGTGACCGACTTCCTCGGCCTCGCCCGGTGGCGGCCCGAAGTGATCGCGCAGCACAATGCGCGGCCGAGCCTGCCGCTGTCCGACGCATTGCGACGTCGCCTCGATGAGCACTTCATCCCCCACGATGATGCGCTCGCCCGCCTCCTCGGCCGACCGCCGGGCTGGCGGCGCTGACGCGCGTCACGACGGCTCGAGGGGGACGGAATGAGCGAAACATCATCGGGGGCTTCGCCGAGGGGGCGGAGCAGGATCCTGGTCACCGGCATGCCGCGATCGGGGACGACATGGCTGGCCCGGCTGCTCGCGGCGGCGCCGGGGTCGGCTCTCACGGGGCGCGAGCCGATGAACCCGCGCGGTCGTCAATGGGCGCTCGCGGGCAGTCTCGACGGCTGGAGCCGACTGTCGGAGCCCAGCGATCGCCAGGTGCGCGCGCTGCGCCGGGCTTACCGCGCTCTGTCGCCGAGCGTGTACAGCCGCTATGGCACGCGGCAATGGCTCGCTGCGCTGCCATGGACGCGACTCATCGTGAAGGACCCTTTCGCGATGCTCTCCATTCCCGCGATCCATTCCGTCACCGGCGCGCGTCCGGTGCTGATCCATCGGCATCCCGGCGCCATGCTCGTGAGCTATCGACGGATGCGGTGGGTTCCCGACATCGAAGAGATGACGCCGATCGTCGCCGCATTCGAGCGCACGAATCCTGACCTCGCCGCACGGATCCCGTGTCTCCCGACTGACGCCCCTGCCGACGGCGCCCTCGCCATGGGCTGGTTCTGGTCGTCGCTGTACGTCATGGCACTGTCCGATCTGGAGTCGATTCCCGGGGGAGTCGTCGTCCCTCACGAACTCGTCGCGACCGACATGGAGTCGTGTCGTCTTCTGCATGAACGACTCGACGTGCCGTGGAGTCCGGCGGCAGAGGCGGAGTTCCTCCGTGAGGCGTCGGGGCAGGTCGACCCCGAGAAGCTGCACAACTTCAATCGTCGACCGGCCGACGCGGCCATGGCATGGCGGGGGCGCCTGCCCGAGGCCGAGGTGTCCGAGATCGAACGCGCGACGGCTTCCGTGCGCTCGCTGCTCGACGAGGCGGCATCCCAGCTGCGCGCGGGATGAGACCCACGGTCATGAACGGAAACCGCGTGCTGAGCGAAACCGAAACGGGTTCGCCGGCTGTCGACCGATCCGCCGGAGTTCCCGGCGGCCGACGGGACGCTGCGCCGGAACGGCGGAAGTCGCTGTTCCAGCCCGGGTGGCCGATCACCTTCGCGTTCGCGGGGTTCCCGTTGTGGTGGCTCCTCGGCATCAGCAGCTTCGTCGGGCACATCGCCGCTGTGCTGCTTCTGCTCGAGCTGCTCCGGCGGCGGCGGATCCGCGCGCCTCGCTCCTTCGGCCTCTGGCTGCTCTTCCTCACCTGGGTGGCGGCGGGTGTGCTCCTCCTTCAGGTCGATGCGCCCCTTGCCGCACCCGTGACGTCGGCGGGCACGTACTTCACCTGGCTGTACCGCTTCGGGTGGTACCTGTCCGCCACCATCTTCATGCTGTACATCGGCAAGATGCGCGACGAGCTTTCGTCGCAGCGCATCGCCGACTCGCTGTCGATGTTCTTCCTCACGATCGTCGCCGGGGGATGGATGGCCATCCTCACCCCGACGCTGGAGTTCCCCTCGCTGCTCGAGGTGCTCCTGCCCCGGGGGATCGCGCAGGTCGACTTCGTCAACTTCCTCATCCATCCCACCGTGGTGCAGGACTACGAGGCGTCGGTCGCCGGCCACGCACGCCCCAGCGCTCCCTTCGCCTATGCGAACTTCTGGGGTCTCAACTTCGCCTGCACGCTGCCGTTCTTCATCCTGTCGTGGTTCGGATCCGCCGCCGGCTGGCGCCGGCGTGCGCTCGGCGTGCCGATCCTGCTGCTCGCCGCAGTGCCGGCGATCCTGTCCTGGAATCGCGGACTGTGGCTCGCCGTGATCGCGATGGTCGCCCTCGTCGCCATCCGATCCGCCGTCCGAGGCCACCTCAAGACCCTCGTCGTGCTGGTCTCCGCCACCGTCGTCATCGTGGTGGGCATCCTGATGTCACCGCTGGGCGAGGTGATCCAGAGCAGGCTCGACAACCCGACCAGCAACAGCACGCGCACGCAGCTCGCGACCCTGACCACCGACAGCGTCGTGGCGGGCTCGCCGCTCGTCGGCTTCGGAAGCACCCGGGACTCGGCCACATCCTTCTACTCGATCGCGGGTGGAGACCGACCCACCTGCCCGGACTGCAGCCCGCCCGCCATGGGGACGCAGGGACAGTTCTGGCTGGTGATCTTCGCACAGGGCGTGCTCGGCATCATCTTCTTCTACGGGTTCCTGGCGATCTGGTTCCTTCGCGGGCTGCGCACCCGATCGCCGGTGAGCACGGCCGCGCTCGGTGCCCTGCTGGCGCACATCATCACCATGACGGTGTACGACTCCCTGGGCATCGGGACGGTGGTGCTGATGGTGGCCATCGGACTGCTGTGGCGCGAGTACGACGACACCCATCCGCCGGGACCGGCCACCGGCGGCGTGTACACGCTGCGCGGCTACTACCAGCTCGTTCGGCAGAACGTCCCGATGATCGTGTCGGTGGCCGGGATCGGTGCGGTGCTCGGCGTCATCGTGCAGCTGGGGATCGGGAACCCCGCGGTCGCGAGAACCAGCGTCATCGTTCCGGTGGAATCGGCGAGACAGTTCCCGGGATTCACCACGTCACTGGACACGCTGAACCATGTCGCGCAGAGCGAGGAGGTCAGCCGCGCGATCACCGCCGCAGCGGGCGGCGACGCCGGCGACCTCGTGGTCACCGCCACGTCGAACTCTCGAATCCTCAACCTGAGCTACACCGACACTGACGTCGGCTCCGCCCTCGCGGGCGTCACCGCGGCGGCAGACGCACTCCTCGCGGCGCATCGTGCGTCGCTGGAGAGCGAAAGGGACGCGATCGTGGAGAGCCTCGACACCGAGTACGTCTCCTCGCTGCGATCGCTCGCGACGGTCGACGCATCTCTCGCCGCGCTCAGGGAATCGGACGCCGACGCCGACGTGGCCCTGCTCGAATCGACACGCGAGGCGATCCTCGCGGCGGGGGCGGATGCTGCCGACGACAGCGCTCGCGTGGGGGCGCTGACCTTCGAAGGGGGTCGGGCCGCTCGCCCGGCGACGGCCCGCATCACCTACGATCCGCTGATCGTGAAGGCGGTCAGCGGCCTCATGGTCGGGCTGCTGGTGGGTGTCATGGCGGCGAGGCTGCGCGATATGCGCGTCCGGCGCGTCGGTGATCTCGGCGACGTATCCGGCGCGCTGGGCATCGACGTCGTCGGGCGCATCGACGCCGTCATCGCGCAGAGCCTTCTGGTCGGCCGACGCGATCCCGAGCGGATGGACGGCCTGCGTGCCCTGTCAGACGTGGTGCGGCGTTCGAGCGCCGCCGCCGTCATGACCGCAGACGACAACCCACTGACGCGCCGGATCGCGAACCGCCTGGATGCCGAGCTCGTCGAGGCCCGGTCGCAGAGCGTCGCCGCCGCCCATCCCGCGCCCGGGCGTGGGATCACGCCGCAGGTCATCCTGGTGGTCTCCGAGGAGACACGATTCGGCATCCTCACCTGGCGAGTCATCCGCAACCGTCGCATCGGCCTCGACGTCTGCGGCATCATCCTGGTCACAGACCTCGACCATTCCCGACCGCATCCGACACACCGACGACTTCGTCACCTATCCTCGCGACAAGAAAGGGGAGCAGCTCATGGAACCACTTCCCACTGAAACTGTGAGAATGAGCCTCGTCTCCGATGCCCTGCGCAACCGGATCCTGGCCATCCTCGGCATCGCGCTGGCGACGACCGCAATCGCGGCTCTCGTCGCGTGGAAGTGGCCCGACAGCTATACCTCGAGCGTCGACATCATGCTGACACCGAGCGTCGGCAACGCCCTCGCTCCCGACTCCGCACGAAGCGGGGATCAGATCAACGTGGCGATGCAGACCGAGGCGGGTCTCATCGCCTCGCCGCCGGTCGCTGAACTGGTCGGCGCGGAGGTGGGGGCCTCCATCGAGCCCGGCGACGTGAACGTGACGGCCACCGTTCCCGCCAACACGCAGATCATCCGCGTCGAGTATGTCGCCGAGACCGCTGACTCCGCTGTCGAGTACGCCGACGCCTACGCCCGCGCTCTTCTCGAATCCCGAAAGCAGCGCTCCGAGAACGACGTCAAAGGCCAGCTCGACGCGCTGAAGACGCAGGAGGAGGCCGCGCTCGCCGGCCTGAAGGAGGCGAGCACCGCCGCGGTCGACGGGAACTCGCCGGAAGCCGTCGGCATGGTCCAGCTGTACACCAACCGCCTCGCGACCATCCAGGACAGCGTCGGCACCCTCGAAGCCACTCCCACGTCACCCGGTTCGGTGATCTCACCGGCGAGCACTCCGAGCTCATCGGATGCACTTCCGGCGCCGCTTCTCATCCTCGCCGGCCTGTTCGCCGGCATCCTGATCGGCGGCGTCTGGGCGATCTGGCGGGAATGGAACGACGATCGGATCCGGGCGACGCTCGAAGGCATGGTGGACGAGCACCAGGTGATGGGCATCGTGCCCTCGGGGCCGGATGCCGTCGGCGCTGACGCGGATGCCTACCGGACCGTCCGCACGGCGGTGCTCGCCGCATCCGCCCCACCGTCCACGATCGTCGTCGCCGCCGTCGATGGGACGCTGATCGACGACGCGCAACAGGTCGCGTTGAGCACCGCATCCGCACTCTCCGCCAGCGGCTACACGACGTGCCTCATCGACGCCACATTGACGGAGGGTCCGATCGCGGGGGCCCCCGGTAGAAAGAGCCGGAAGGGCCTGGCGAGTGCCCTCGTCGCGGGGTCGATGTCGGGGGTGGCTCCTCGAGTCGCGGATGGATTCGAGATCCTCGACGGCGAGAATGCCAACGATGAGACCCGCGAACTGTTCGGCAGCGCCCATATGCGCGCCGTGCTGACCGAGCTCTCCACCCGGTACGACTATGTGCTCGTCGCGTCGCCCGACATGTCGTCGGCGGAAGCGAGCCAGCTGGCCCTCGCCGCCGACGGCGTGATGCTGGTCGCTGCGGAACGCGTCACGACGCGCGAGAGCGTCCGCCGCGTGACCACGCGTGCCGAGCAGCTCGGCATCACCTTCCTGGGTATCGTCGCGGCGAAACGCGGCGCCAGGGTTCGTGGCTCGCGACGGGTCGCCGACGTGGACGCCGAGGCCGAGGCCGATCCTGAGCCTGCCGACATGTCAGTGGTGCACGGGGAGGATGCCGTCACGGCTCCGCGCGGTCGGGTAGCCGAGAAGTGACCACCGGGCGGGAGCAGGTGGCTGCCGGCCGACGTGCCGACCGACCGGGACTCGACTACCTCGAGAAGGTGTTCTCGCTGATGTATCCGGGCTCGCCCGTGGCCCTGCGCCGGGCGCCGGGCGGGCGCCATTCGGTCGCGTGGGCTCTCGTGCCGACCGCCAGGAACCCGTCGATGCTCGTGCCGATCGGACCGAGGGCCGCGTCCGTGGCGTCACTCGACGAACTCTCGAAGCGCGGGCGCGGCCGTCTCGAGAGAATCGCCCGCATCGTGAGCCGCTTCGGCGGGCTGAACCTGGTGCCCAGGCTCACGGTGCGTCGCGGCGGCGACGACGTGCAGTCGGTCATCGCGCGGACGCTGTCTCACGACGACGTCGCGCTCAGCATGGTCATCGGGCGCACCCGTGCGCTGCAGAAGCCGGTCTTGCGCGTGCTGAGCGAAGACGGTGCGACGGTCGGGTTTGCGAAGATCGGCATCTCGGAGGTGACTCGAGCTCTCGTGCGCCACGAAACCGAGGTGCTGCGGGGTTTCGAAGCCGATCCTCCGCGACACTTCTCTGCGCCGTCGGTGCTCGGCGCCGTGGACTGGGGAGAGCTGACCGTGCTCGTTCAGGAGCCGTTGCGCGTCGGAACCCGGCCGGACGGCGAAGCCGTGCGCCGCGCCGCCGTGGAGATCGCGGCACGCGGAGCCGTGGAGACCCGGGCGCTCGCCGACAGCCGCTCATGGGCCGAGTTGAAGGCTCGGGTTACGGAGTTGCCTGCCGCGCACCCGTTCACACCGGGGCTCGCCCGTGCCGTTGCGCACGTGGATCGGGAGTGGTCGCGCACGCCGGTGCTGTTCGGACTCTGGCACGGCGACTTCGCCGAGTGGAACATGACCTCGGACGGCGCGGTCCTGGAGGTGTGGGATTGGGAGGGATGCATCGGGCCCGTGCCGGCGGGGTTCGATCTTCTGCATCATCGCTTCCAAGGAGACGTCGTCATCGGCGGTCGGCATCCCGAGGCGGCATTCGGGGACCTGCTCGATACCTCATCTGCCGTGCTGTCGCCCTGGAGTCCGGCCGATCCTCATCTGATCGTGGCGCTCTACCTGATCCATCTCGTGACCGGGCTGATCGAGACCGGCGACGTCGAGACCCGCATCTCCCGACTCGACGATTGGCTGCCGTCGGCGTTGCAGAGCATCATGGACCGGCGGCGATCGGAGTGAGCGCGCCGGAGGGAACGCTCTCGTCGGTCGGGGGCACCGCCCGAGGGGGTGCGATCAACATCCTCGGCGCCGTGGCGACGGCTCTGCTCACCTTCGGGGTCACGCTGGCGATCACGCGCGGGCTGCCCAAAGAGTTCGCCGGCGTGTTCTTCACGGCCACATCGGCGTTCCTTGTCGTCGGGGGAGTGGCGCAGCTCGGAACGAACACCGGGCTGGTTTACTTCATCGCGCGCACGCGCGTGCTGGGCAGGGCGAACCTCGTCCCCGCCTATCTGCGATCCGCGTCGATCCCCGTCCTGGTCTGGACGACCGCGCTCGTCGTCGTCCTGTGGCTGACGGCGCCGCTGATCGCCGGATGGATCAGCCCCGACCAGGTCGAGATGTCGGCAGCGTCGATCCGCATGCTCGCGCCGTTCCTCTGGGCTGCTTCGCTCGAGAACCTCGCGGCGTCGGCGACGCGCGGGCTGGGCACCATGAAGGCGGCGGCGCTGACGACGCTCGTGCTGCGGCCGGTCGCGCAGCTCGTCTTCGTGGTGTTCGCGGTGTGGTTCGTGGGCTACGAGTTCGCGGTGATCGGGTGGGGACTGGGATACGTCGTGTCCGCACCCGTGGCGCTGTGGTGGTCTCGTCGGCTGCTTCGAAGCGGGATCGTGGGCCGCGCAGTCACCCCGGTCGGTCGCGAGTTCTGGCGCTTCACCGCACCTCGCGCGCTCATGACGGTCGCACAGATCGCGATGCAGCGCCTCGACATCGTGCTCGTCGGCGCTCTCGCCGGTGCGGCTCCCGCGGCGATCTACGCGGCGGCGACGCGGTTCGTCGTCGCGGGGCAGATGGGAACGCAGGCGGTCTCGATCGCGGCGCAGCCGCAGTTCACCGAGCACCTGTCCAGCGATGACACGAAGGGCGCGAGCCAGCTCTTCCGCACGTCGACGGCGTGGCTCGTGCTGATGACCTGGCCGCTGTACCTCGTGCTGCTGGTGCACGCCGGCCTGGTGATGTCGATCTTCGGCGACGGCTACGCCGACGGGGCGATCATCATCATCATCCTCGCGCTGGCGCTGATGTTCTCGACGGCACTCGGCATGGTCGACGTCGTGCTGATGATGTCGGGCCGATCGATGTGGACGCTGATCAACAGCCTGATCGGGCTCGGTCTGCAGATCGGGATCGACATCTGGCTCATCCCGAGCCACGGAGTGCTGGGCGCCGCGATCGGCTGGGCGGTCGCCATCATCGTGCGCAACGTCGTCGCGCTGGTGCAGGTCATGATCGCCCTGCGGATCCATCCGTTCGGTGCGGCGACTCTTCTGTCGTGCGGTCTGGCGCTGATCGCCGGCGCGGTGCCTCTGGTGCTCGGCCGAGTGGTGTTCGGAGACGGCCTCGGCGGTCTGCTCAGCGGCGGCATCGTCGCGATGATTGCGTACGGCGCCGGCGTGGTCGTGCTGCGTCGCCGGCTGCACGTCACCGAGTTCGTCCGGTCGCTTCGCCGACGCAAGACAGCGCAGTGAAAGCGCGCGAGCTCAGTACGCGCCCTTCGGCTGCACCATGACCCTGGCGGTGCGCCACATGATCTGCAGGTCGCTCATCACCGACCAGTTCTCGACGTAGCGCAGGTCGAGCCGCACGCTCTCATCCCACGACAGGTCGCTGCGCCCCGACACCTGCCAGAGCCCGGTGATGCCCGGCTTGATGTACAGCCGGCGGAACACCGTGCCGTCGTACGCCGTGACCTCGCTCGGCAGCGGCGGACGCGGGCCGACCACGCTCATGTCGCCCGCCAGCACGTTCCAGAACTGCGGCAGCTCGTCGAGTGACAGCTTGCGCAGAATGCGGCCGACGCGGGTGACGCGCGGGTCGTCCTTCATCTTGAACAGCAGGCCAGAGCCCTCGTTCAGGCTCTGCAGCCCGGCGAGGCGCTGTTCGGCATCCGTGCGCATGGAGCGGAACTTGACCATACGGAAGCGACGCCCATCCCGGCCCACGCGTTCCTGGAAGAAGAACACGGGGCCGGGAGAATCCAGCTTGATCAGCAGCGCGAGCACCGGGGTGATCAGCGCGATCGGGATCAGCGCGAGCGCCGACACGGCGATGTCGAGGGCGCGCTTGAGCACGTGCTGACCGCCGTCGTAGGTCGGGATCTGCACCCGGATGAGCGGTAGCCCGTCGACCGGCGCGAACGACATCCGGGGGCCAGCCACATCGGCGAGACGACTCGAGAGGATGAGCTCGTCGGCGGTGCCCTCCAGCTGCCAGCTGAGCCGCTTGACGAAGTCGGGATCGCCGTCGGGGCGGCTCGCGACGATGATGGTGTCGGTGCGCAGCTCGGCGGCGACCGCGGCGACCGAGGTGGCGTTGCCGAGCACCGGCACCGCGCCGTCTTCGGTGAGGAGCTCTCGCGCATTGGCGTCGAGCAGAGTGGCGCCGACGACCTGGTAGCCGCCAGGCCCGATCGGCTGCAGCGTCCGCACGACGTAGTCGACGTCTTCGCGATTGCCGACGACGAGCGTGCGAGACGTGAAGAGACCGTGGCGGCGCCGGCTGCTCAGCCAGCGCCGCCAGGCCCACCGGCTCATCACCAGGCCCAGGAGGCCTGAGGGGAGGGTGATGAGCACGGTGAGTCGCATCGCATCCCAGTCGAGCAGGACGGACGCGATGGCAGTGATGCCGATCGCCAGACCGGTGGCGTGCGCAACGCCCCGGTACTCGTCCACGCTCGGCCGGAACAGCGCCGCGTCACGGGTGCGCGTGAGCCACAGCGTGGCGAACCACGCGATGATCAGCAGCGCGCCGTGAAGCGCGACGTCGGCGGGCGGCTCACCTTGGTGAAGCTGGATGCCGGATGCGGCGCCGACGGCGGCCGTGATCACAGCTGCATCCGTCGCCACGAGACGGGCGCGGTGGCCCCGCTCCCAGTGATGACGCTGCTCCAGCGAGGCCGAGGCGCGCGGTGATGACACCGTGACCGTCTCGGCGTTGAACGCGCGCGGCGTCACCGCTGACAGCAGCGATGCTCCCTCGCGCGTCAGGCTCAGGGCGCCCTCGACGGACGTCACAGTACACCCCGAACCGTGCATGCACGCATACCCCAGTGCGACATTGCTTCCCCAGTTTCATTCCCCAGCCCGCGCGCATCGGCACGGAACGTTCGCAACGCCGACCCCTCGGCGCGTCCGATCTCGTGATCCCCATTACTGGCGTCTGCCACTCCCACGCGGCGGACGCATCCCGGACTATGCGAACGTGGATACCATATCGGAATGCCGAGCCGAGCGAAAGCGGTTTTCTGAGATTTCTCTGAGTTCTCGGCGGCGGTCGGCTCGGCGTGATCGTCAGGGGCGGGCACTATCCTGAGTCGGTACGTGTCGCGACCGCTGAAGGGGCAGACCATCACCGATTCGACTCCACCGCGCACGCGCCGAGAGGCGCGGAACTTCGGTACGCTCTCAGACCTCGACCGCACCCTGGAACTCGATTTCGGGTCCGGCGATGAGAACGGCGGTGACGACGACGGGGCCCGCGGCTCACGCCGTCGCCGCCGCTGGCCGTGGGTGGTGCTGATCGTCTTCCTGCTGCTCGTCGCCGCGGCGGCGGTCGCCGGACTCTTCGCCCTGCAGGCGCTGCAGGTGAAAGACGATCTGGCCGCGGCGAAGAGCCGGGTCGCGAAGATCGTGCCGATGGTCAAGGACGGCGATGTCGAGGGCGCGAAGCGCCTCTCGGACGAGGTGCTCACGCTCACCGCATCCGCCGACGAGACGGTGAACGGACCGCTCTGGGCCTTCGCGAGTCAGATTCCCTGGGTCGGCGCGAACGTCACCGCCGTCAGCGAGACGACGCAGGCCACGCACATCCTCGTGCGGGACGCGATGCCGCTCGCCCTCGAACTGCTGCCTCTGGCGAACGTCGAGAACTTCAAGGTCGAGGGAGGAGGCATCAGCCTCGAGCCGTTCCGCGCCGCGCAGCCCAAGCTGCCCGCGCTGCGGCAGGTCTTCGACGAGGCGAAGTCGCACGTCGACCGGATCCAGCGCGACGAGATCCACCCCCTCGTCGCCGAGAGCATTCAGCAGCTGGTCGACATCGTCGATGACGCCGGGCCGACGATCGCGTTCGCGGAGCAGAACCTTCCCCTCGTGCTCTCCGTGCTCGGCGGCGACGGCCCGCGCTCGTACGCGCTGATGTTCCAGAATCTCGCTGAGACGCGTTCCACCGGCGGCAACCCCGCGAGCGGCGTCGCGCTGCTCGTCGACGACGGCAAGGTGACCCTGCGTGAAGACCCTGCGGCGCTGCGCTACCTGACGGCGGGGCCAGGCGGGGCGTACCCGCAGTATCTCCAGCCCGACGAGAAGAGCCGGCTCTTCGAGTCGGACACCTGGAAGTACTGGCAGAACTACACGCGCCCGCCGGACTTCTCGGACACGGCTCACATGATGGCGGGGCTGTGGGGCGACACGATCGGCGGCAGCGTGGACGGCGTCATCTCGCTAGATCCGGTGGTGCTCTCGTACATGCTCAGTGTGACCGGCCCGGTGACGGTACCCGGTGAGGGGGGCGAGATCACGGCGAAGAATGCCGTCAAGCTGCTGCTGAGCGACACCTACGAGCGCTATCGCGCCGACGGCAGTCTGGCCGACGCCTACTTCGCCAAGGTCTCGGCGGCGGTGTTCTCGAAGGTGATGAGCGGCGGATGGGACCCGCTCAAGATGATCGAGCAGCTGCAGAAGGCGGCTGATGAGCAGCGAGTGTACGCCTGGTTCGCGAACGAGAACGAGCAGGCGATGGCCGTGGAGCTCGGCATCGACGGGGTGGTGCCCGCCGACAGCGAGACGGTCACGCAGACCGGCATCTATCTGAACGACGCCGCATACTCGAAGTTGGAGTACTACCTCAGCACGTCGATGAAGGTGACCTGCTCGGCCGAGAAGCGCACGATGACCACGTCCGTCACGATGAGCAACGCCGTTCCCGGGTCGGACCTGAGCGGTTACGTGCTCGGTGCGCGCAACTACCGCTGGGACTACCCTCCGACGACGATGCTGTTCGACGTGATCGGGATGTCGCTGCCGGGAGGCGAGCTGCTGGGCAGCTCGCCATCGGCGGGTGAGCGCTCCGATAAGGACCGCACGGGCGTCTACAACGGACGGCAGACGAAGAGCATGGTCGTGTCGGTGCCGATGGGGGAGTCGAAGACCGTGTCGTTCACATCGAGCATCCCGGACGGGACGTCGGCGCCGCTCGAGGTCAGGTTCACGCCGACGGTGACCGAGACGCCGGTGACGGTCGACGCGTCGTGTGGCGAGCTGTTCCCCGAAAACCGGTAGTTCGAACGGTCGTCGCGTGCTCACCGGCGCGCGGCGGCCACCTCGGCATCGGGGAGCGCGGAGCGGCGCGAACCGCCCGCCCCGCTGAGCCATGCGAGCATCGCCTCAAGCGGACCGCGACGGCGAAGCGCCGCGAGCACGACGCCGATCAGCAGCACGGCGGCGAGCTGCACCAGGAAGATCGCCGTGCCGCGGCCGTACCAGGGCAGGCTCGGGGACACGGTGTCTACAGCGGCCTGCACAGCGAGGTGATACAGGGCTGCGGTGGCGACGACATGCGTGGTGTAGATGGTGAGCGGCGCGGCACCCGCCGCGCGGATCGACTCCCACACGAACCTCAGGCGATGCGGGCGCGTGTCGAACACTGCCACCAGCAATCCGATGACGAAGCACGCTCCGGCGATGGTGCGCAGCATGTCGGCGGGATTGCCGCTGTGCGGGGTGGGAACGAGCAGCATCCACAGGTCGGCGCCCAGAGGCGCCCCGAACCCTGAACTGAGCATGCGCTCGCCGACGTCCGGAAGCCCGAACCATCCCGGTCGCATGCGGACGATGCGTCCGCCGACGGTCACGAGCAGATAGACCGCGAGGCCGGCGACGGCGAGCCGGGTGCAGACCGATCGCAGTGTGCCATCGGCGCGTGCCTTGAGCAGCAGGCGCGCGATGAGGATGCCGGCGAGCATGTACGCCACCCAGGTGATCGCGGGGTAGTGGCCGGTGATGAGGAGGTCGCGCAGCCCCCGCGCGGCAGCGACCGCGGGATCGGTCGCCGGCAGCTGCGGCGTGGCGGCGAGGGTCGCGCGCAGGTGCGCATTGAGCGCGCCGCCGAACATCCAGAGTGCGCCCGCGATCGTCGCGACCGCCCATGACGGCAGCAGCAGCGCGGGGGCGGCGATGATCATCGCGACGCCATAGAACGTGAGGACGACGCTGATCGGCCCGTCGAGCGGAAGCAGCAGCGTGCCGATCAGCGAGATGAGGATGCCGCGGACGGCGATGCGCAACAGCATCCGTCTGGTCGACGTGTCGCGCATACTGCGGGTGAGCAGTACCAGGCTGACCCCGCCGAGCACCGCGAACGTCGTGGCCGAGGTGCTGCTGACGGTGGCGCCGACCAGTTTGCCGAGCAGCCTGTCGATCGTCGACGCGCTGGCGTCTGAGCCGAGCGGAACGATGAGGTGGGCGGCCATCATGCCGACGATCGCGACGAAGCGCGCGAGGTCGACGCCGACGATCCGCGATGTCATCGGCGGTGCAGCGCTCGACGGTGAGCGGTCCGGAGCGGTCATGGCCCCATCATTCCACGGCGGGGCGGATGCGCTGCGAAGCCGACGAAGCGTGATCAGTGGGCGCCCGATGGTTTGACGATCGCGGCCGCGGTGCGAGCGACGACCACGACGTCACTCGTGATCGACCAATTCTCCACGTAGTACAGGTCGAGGCGGATCGCATCCTCCCAGGAGAGGTCGGAACGCCCGCTCACCTGCCAGAGGCCGGTGATCCCCGGTTTCATGAACAGGCGCCGGTGCGCGTCGTCGTCATAGAGCGCGACCTCGGCGGCGCGCTGCGGACGCGGACCGACCAGGCTCATGGTGCCCATCAACGCGTTGAAGAACTGCGGCAGCTCATCGAGCGAGTACCGGCGGATGAACCGTCCCACCGGGGTGATGCGTGGGTCGTCGTTCACCTTGAAAAGCGGCTTGTCGGAGCTGCCCTGCTGGTCGAGCAGTGACTGCAGGTGGTCGTCGGCACCGACCACCATGGAGCGGAACTTGAACATCTTGAACGGCTTGCCGTGCAGGCCGATCCGCTCCTGACTGTAGAAGACCGGGCCCCTGCTCGTGCCCTTGACGGCGAGTGCCACCGCCAGCATGACGGGGGAGAAGAGGATGATCAGACCGAGTGAGCCGATGATGTCGAAAGCGCGCTTGGCGATGCGCTGGCGACCTTCGAACCGCGGATACTCCACGTGGATCAGCGGCAGCCCGGCGACCGGACGCGTGTGGATGCGGGGGCCGGCGATGTCGGTCAGCGCCGGCGCGACGATCAGTCCGATGCGCTTCTGGTCGAGCGCCCAGCCGAACTGCCGGGTGCGCTTCGGGGTGATCGCGTCGGACGTCGAGAGGATGACGGCGTCGACGTTGTGCGAGTCGATGATGTCGAGCACGTCGTCGAAGTCGCCGAGGACGGGCACGTCGTCGAGGATCGGATCCCGGCTGCCGTGGGTGGTGACCGCGCCGACGATGCGGATGCCGGACCGCGGTTCGCGGGTGATGTTGTCGACGATGTGCTCAGCCTTGTGGCGATCGCCGATGACGATCGCCCTCTGCAGGAAGCGGCCGGCCGTGCGCTGCTTCCGCAACCACCGGCGCCAGGCCCAGCGTGTGGCGACCAGTAGAGCGAGCCCGGTCGGCAGCGCGATGAGCAGGTAGAAGCGGCCGAACTGGATCTGGAACAGGAGCGCGAGGATGGCGAGAGTGCCGAAGACACGCATCGTCGCATCGAGGATGCGCCGGTACTCGGCCGTGCCGCCGTCGAGGACCGACGCGTCGCGGGTGCCGAAGATCTGCAGCGAGAACAGCCACCCGACGACGAAGAGGAGCGACGTGACGACGTACCCGATCTCGAAATCGAAGATGCGATCGCCGATGGTGAGCGGCTCGTTGTTGAACCCGTATCGCAGCAGGTGGGCGCCGAAGACCGCCGTGATGACGACCAGGGTATCTGTGATCGCGAGCCGTCGAGCGTATCGACGTCGGTGAACCTCGACCCGCGTGGTCGTCGGCGACGAGGGTATGCGCGTCCTACTCGCGTTCAGCACCATCCGGTCGCCGCCCTCCCAACGGCTGCCGACATCAACGTTGCAGAGGTACCGACCCGGCTCCCCCTCAGGACCGGGCACGGAATGACATCGACCGGGGAGTATCCGTCTCCTGTACTCCCACAACCTGGACATTCTCGCACGTGAACACGCCCCATACACGCATGACCGTTGCCATGGCGGCGGCACCGGTCAGAAACACTTCCGCCGGTATGCTGAGACGACTCCTGCGGACGCGGCCGCGGGACGTCTGATCGTCTTGCTGCACCGATTCCTCCGAAACTGCAATCCGCGCGATCGAGAGAGCGTTCTGAGGGGGACAGCAGTAATGAGTCCACGGGGGCAACCAGATTGACAGGGTTCTTCGCGATCTCGATATACGGCGTCCTCGGCGCGATCCCACTGATGTCGCCGGTTCGGCGGGCCCGGCAGATCACGGTCGTCTCGACGCTGCTCATCTTCCTGCTCGTACATACTGAGGTCGAGTACTCCGCCGCGGCACTCCTCATCGCATTCGCTGTGAACGCTTTACTGGCGATACGCCTGGGCGAGGTGGCGGCTGTACCCCTGTTCGTCGCAGCGGCCCTCGTCTGGACCGCGCTCAGACAGTGGTTCGCAGCACCGAGCGTCGATGAGCTCGGCGTGCAAATGGTCACGGTGGCCGTGATGCTGCTGCTGGCCGGGAATGTGCGCCGACTTGGCAAAGATGTGATCTGGAGCCTGCAGGTGACGGTCGCAGTGACCGTCGTATTGCAGCTGACCTTCGCTGTTGGTGAACGGTTCTTCGGCCTGAACGCGCCCTGGCCGCGACGCGACGGCGTCACCTTCAACATCGTCGGATCGAACAATCTTTGGGAGGGTCTGGGCGGCCGCGCCATGGGCTCGCTGGGATGGGCCATCACGCTGGGCCAGGTGGCCGCACTGTGCGCGATCCTGTCGGTCTGGTTCTTCGCGCGTTCGAAGCGGTGGTCGTGGATGGTCGCCGCATTCTCTGCGGTCTTCGTCGTGCTGCTCAGCGGCACACGCACCGGGCTGCTGATGATCGCTGCTGCTGGCGCGGTGGCGCTGGTCTCGCGACTGAAAAATCTGTGGATCACGGTACTGCTCACGCTGGCGACCCTCACTGTCGTTGCCGCGGGACCGCTGTTCTTTGGCGACGTTTTCGGTTTCGGAGCTGACAGCGAGGGCACTCGGTCTGTTGAGCATCGACGGCTGGTCTCAGGATCCATACCCGACCTGCTCACACAACCGTCGGGTGCTGTACTGTTCGGGCACGGCTACGACGAAGTGCCCTCGCTGCTCACGGAAGGCATCATCCAAGGGGCGCCGGGTGTCCCCGTCACCGACAATGAGATCATTCGTACGCTGGCCGGCTTAGGAATCGTGGGGGCGGCGCTTTGGGGGGCGGCATTCGTCGTCGCCTTCATCCGCGGACACGTCGTGGTTCGCGCCCTGGCCGTGGCGCTGCTCATCGGTGCTGCCTCATACGACTCTCTGACGTGGCGGTCGCTGCTGGCGCTCTCGGTCGTGATTCTCTCGATGAATGTGAGTGGCGCTTCGACTCGCGACGCTGAGGACGCGCGGGGTGCGGAGGTCGGCCAGTACGGACGGTCAGGCGAGGACGGGCGGCCAGGCGGGGAAGAGAATCAGGCCTTCCGTCCGCCACGCATGACCCCCAGCGCGTCTTCCGTCAGGGAGATGAACACGCGCGCGTGGACCACGCGCAGAACGATCAGGTAAACCCCGAGCAGCAGTGGTGCTCCGATCGCGAGCCGAACCCCGGGGTTCGCTGGGAGAAGGAAGAGCGCCGCGTATGCGGCTCCTCCCCACGCCGATGCATGTGCGGGCGCAGCGAGAGCCAGAAGCTGTGCCCGATAGCTGCTACCGGCGAGCGCCTTCTGGATCCAGAAGATGACAGGAGTCAGCACGATGCCCGCGATCGTGTATCCCAGAGCGACGCCGAAGGCGCCGAAGGACAGCCCCGCGATCATGCCGCCGACCTGCACCACTGCCGCGACGATCATGAAGCGGAGCTGCATGTCGGCCCGGCCGAATCCGAGCATCGTCGGGGCATTGAGCACGGTGATCGATTGCCGCGCGCCGGTTATCGCGAGTACGGCCATGATCGGCGCCGCCGGAAGCCATTCGGTTCCCAGTATGACGAGGATCGTGTCGTGAGAGCTCACCGCTATCAGCGTCATGAGCGGGAATGTGATGGCGGCAATCGCCCTGGTGCTCCGCAGGAGCACGGTCGAGACCCTCGCGGGGTCTTCGCGGTCGCGCGAGACCGAGGGGAAGATGACGCGGCTCACTGTCTGGCCGACCATCTGTACTGGCATCAGAAGGACGCGGTATGCGAGCGAGTAATGACCCACAGCGGTTTCGCCGAGGTATCTGGCGATCAGCACGGTGTCGATGTTCCGCGTTCCGAAACTGAGTATGGAGCCGGCGAAGACGCGAACACTGAATCCGATGATCTCCCGGAGCCGGGTGAACCGCGCGTTGGGGCGAGGAGGACGGGCTACGCACAGCAGCGATATCGACAGACAGACGTCCGTGACGAGGAGCTGTACCACGATCGCCCAGTAGTCGGCGCCGAGCACGGCGGCTACCACGCCGGCTATGCCGCCGAGCAGCGCGCTGCCCACCTCGATGAAGGCCAGGGCCCGGAAGTGGAATCGGCGGACCAGGAGCATGCGCGGAACGACCTGCATCCCCTTCAGCAGGAGACCCAGTCCGAGCACCGGAAGGACAAGCGTCAGCTCGCTCGTGTTCAGGAAGTCGGCCAGCGGGACCGCTACCGGCCATGTGGCGAGGGCAAGGCAGAGCGCGACCACGACGTTGAGAGTCATGGACGCACCCAAGAGGTCCCTGTCGACCCCTTTGCGGCTGATCAGAGACGCCGACACCCCTTGATCAAGGATGAGCGTGGTGAACGCGATGTACACGGTGGCCTGCGCGACGATGCCGTAGCTGTTCGGTCCGAGAAGCCTGGCCAGCACGAGCGAGAACAGAATGACGACGATCTGTTTGCCGGCGAGCGCGACCCCGTTCCACTTGACGTTGCTCAGGCCGTTCCCGGGAGAGCCGGCGTCATAGGTGTCAGACATCTGCGTGGTGCGCCAGGTGCAGGGCGGGCAGCAGCGCGGCATCTCGAGCGGCCTTGAGTCGGGGCTCATCGAGGGTCGCCCGTCCGGGGTCGGCCGTGATGTCGGCGACGGCCGCGGACATCCATGCAGACGTTGCGTCTTCGATCGGAACGACGAACCTGCCCAGCCCCAGACCGACGAAAAGTTCTTGCGTCTTGAACTCATAGGCCACCGCGATCACCGGCACACCGGTGAGGATGGCGAGGATCGCAAGATGCATCCGGGTTGTCACGACGAAGCGGCAACGGCGCAGCTCGGAAATCAGTTGTTCCGGTGTGTGGAACGCCGTGTCGACCCGCACCGGCAACCCATCGAAGACCTGCTGTGCGTAGTCGGAGTCGTCGACATAACCGGGAAGTCCCTGGCACGTGGAAAGAGCCACCACCTCATGCCCCGTGTTCGCGGCTGTCTGCGCGGCCGTTCGCATCGCGTCCACATAGCGGGATGGCTCATAAGGGCGGTCGTCAGCTCCTCGGTGCGGCCAATCGCGGACGGAAATGAGAACACGGCTGCGCGTGTGCGACGGAGTTTCGACGCCAGGATCGATCGCGAAAGCCACATCGGGTGCAGTGAATGAACGCTCGGCGTCTCCTCCCTGCCGCAACCAGGCGTCCCGGGATCGCTCGTCGCGGAAGTAGGCGGCTTCCACGGTCGGCACGATCCGGCGGATGGATCTCCGGGCGCGTTCGCTCTCGAACGGCCCCACGGATTGGGTCCACAGGATCACTTGCTTGCCCAGGCGCTTCGCGAGTTCCAGTTCGATCGCACGATGGGAAAAGTCGTAGTGATCGACGAGGTAGGTACCTCCGGTGCTGATCACCAGGTCGGCGTCACAGAGTGCTCGGTATGCCCGCGCCGCCTGGGTCCGGCGAAACAGAGGCAACTGCAACAGCGCTTCAGCGAAGGAGCCCTTCGCAAGTCGCTCGGCGAAACCCCTTCGGAGCCGCGAGAAGGCCCGGGAGATCTTCATGAAGCGACGCGGAGGGGCGACCGAAATCTGCTGAAGCACGTTCCAGTGCGGGTAGAGCGAAGCGGTCCGAGCGGCGTTGGAGTCAAGCAATGTGATGTCCACTGCGCGGGCGATGTCCTGGCGGGTGAGCGAGGCGTGGATGCCAGCGAATATCGCAGCGTCACCCGTGTTGGAGACGACAGCGTTCGTGACGACGACTTTCATGAGCCCACCGATCCGGGGTAGTGCTACGCGGGTAGTTGGAGCTCATCCGGCTCCTCTCGATCGTAACGGGCAACGGAAGGCACCGCGGTACAGTTGAGCCATATGAGCGAGCCGATCGATTTCGTCGTGACCTGGGTCAACGACCTCGATGCGGAATGGCAGCGCAGACGCTCGATCGCAAGCGGCAGCGCAAGCGCATCTGTTTCCGACAGCTCCGATATCCGATACCGCGACTGGGGATTGCTGCGCTATTGGTTCCGTTCGGTGGAGAAGTACTGCGCGTGGGTCCGCACGATTCATCTGGTCACGGACACTCGACTTCCGGAGTGGCTCGTGTCCGAACATCCGAAGCTGAATATCGTCGACGGTCGCGCTCTCAAGGGTCGGGACGTTGAGACCTTCAGTTCGAGGTCAATCGAATCGCAGCTTCACCGAATCGAAGGCCTGTCAGAGCAGTACGTCTACTTCAACGACGATTTCTTCATCGGGCGTCCGCTTTCGCCGGACTTCTTCTTCCGCCATGGCCTGCCGTACGGCGTGAACGCCCCGACGATCCTCGCCGACGGCGATCTCCGCGCCCATGCGATGCTCTATGCGTCGGGCCTCATCAATCGGCACTTCAGCCGCAAGCAGTACCTTCGCACGGCGCTGCGTCGATCCCTGCGCCCCGCTTCAGGCGCGATGCTGCTTCGCATGCCCCTCTTCTTCGCTTGCAGCAGCATTCCGCCGGTGACGGATACCCACGTGGGAATCCCTTTGTTGAAGTCTGTCGTGGAAGAAGCGTATGGAGCTGAACCTGCGGCGATCGAACAGGCGCGTCGCACAGTGTTCCGGTCGCGTGACGAGACCGCACCCATTTACTACGCGACAATGTGGCATCTCGCCTCGGGCAAGTACTTCGCCCGTTCCAAGAGCGCGATCGGAGCATACTACTCACTGGCGAGTTCCTCGTTGCCCGAGATCGTCGCCGCGATAGGCGGAGAGAGCCATGCGCAGTTCTGCTTGAACGACGGCGACGTCAGCGACGTCGATGAAACGCGTGCCGCGATCGTCGCGGCATTCGACGCCAAGCTGCCGAGTCCGAGCACGTTCGAGAAGGAGGCGGGCGAGTGACGACGGGCTCGCGCCGTGTGCTGGTCTGGAGATGGGGCTGGCTGGCACCCTCGGAGACATTCATCCGCAGTCAGTTCGACGCATATGCCTCTTGGACGCCCATCGCGCTCGGCGCGGAGCGGGTGGCGTCGGCTAGTGCGCGTCCTGAAGACCGCGTGCTGTTCGGCTCTTCCCCCGCTGACCGAGTACTCAAGGTCGTTTTCAGGCTGTGGGACTGGAGCCCACGCCTCAAGAGGGCGATCCGCTCGATCGACCCCGACCTCATCCATGCTCATTTCGGCGGCGACGCCTCGCGCGTTCGACGGGTCGCACGGCAGCTCCGTAAGCCGCTCATCGTCACCCTTCACGGCGCAGACGTGACAGCGAGGCCTAGCAAGCGCGGAATGCGGGGGATGCGGAATCGACATCGGTTGACGAAGGTCTTCCGAGATGCAGACCTGCTGATCGCCGTCTCCGAGCACATCGCCCAGGCGGCTCGAGAGCTGGGAGCTGACGGGAGGAAGCTGGTCGTCCTGCCCATCGGCGTGCCCTGGAGTCCAGCACCCTCCGTCGCGACACGAAGCGGCATTCTCTTCGTCGGACGTTTCGTCGAGAAGAAGGGGATTGCGGATCTCGTCGCGGCATACGCCAGACTTCCCGCGGACCTCAAGCGCGAGCATCCCCTCCGACTGGTGGGAGCAGGACCGCTCGAGGCTGAGATCGCAGAGCGGGCCCGCCACGACGACGTCGATATCGAGATGCCGGGGTTCGTTCCGCAGGAGGTGATCGCGACGCTTCTCGCCGAATCTGCGGTGTTGGCGGTTCCCTCCCACATGGCCGCGGACGGTGATACGGAAGGGCTTCCCACCGTCGTCTTCGAAGCTGCGCGCGCAAGCATCCCGATCGTGGGGTACGCTCACGCCGGCATTCCCGAAGCCGTTCAGCACGAGGTGACCGGCCTGTTGGCACCGGAGAGAGACGTGGCCACACTCGCCCGCTATCTGGAGCGGGTGCTCCGGGATCCTCAGTACGCATGCGCTCTCGGATCGGCGGGGAGGAAGAGGTTCGAGCGCGAATTCGTGGTGGACTCTCGCACGGCAGCTCTTGAGAAGCACTACGACGGCTTGATCATCCGAAACATTTGACGAGCACGTTCTCGGCTCGAGGGGTCACTTTCTCCGAGAGACTCCTCATGCCGAAGAAGGCCGGATCTCCGAATCCGGCGACGTCTGCCGCTGGTAGACGGCGTCCAAACGCTTCACGAACGTCTCGAAGCGGAAGGCCGAGGGGTCGCGAAGAGCATTAGGCTCCGCCGTGGCCAAAGCCCTTGACACGGCTCGCGTGACCGAAGACGGCTCGGCCGGGTCGTACAGCTCATGCTTCTCGGCAAGTTCCGCCATCTCGCGGGCGCCCCCCAGATGCGGAACGACGAGCGTCAATCCGAGAGCCGCTGCCTCAACCACGGCGAGCGGGGCATTCTCGAGCCACGTGGACGGATAGACGAGGGCTTGGTGCTTCCCCAGGACGTCGCCTATGTCCTGATGGCGCACGTGGCCATGAAGAGCGAGGTCAACGTATCGGCTCCTGCCGGCGAAGTCGACGAGCTCATTCCGCTGCGGGCCGTCGCCGTACACGTCGATGCGGCACTGGAACTCTCGGCGCTCGAGGAGTTGCACGAACGTCAACAGACCCTTCGCCGGAGTCAGCCGCCCCAGGAAGGCCAACCCGCTTCGTTGAACCGAGGTCGTTGTCGGGCTGACTGAGATCGGGTTCCGCAGTACATGGACGGGGATGACGATCCCTGCGTGACGAAAAGCGGTCGCAATCAGCTCGCTCGGAGAGATGATCGCATCGATGGCTCGCTCGAGGTGACGCACTCGATACGCGTACACGTGCTGCGCAAGCTTCAAGATCGAATGGGCCCACGAACGACGATCGAACTTGTGGAACCAGCGAAAGCGCGGTCGTTGGACGTCATACGAGATCGGCCGCGAACGCGCGAAATGCTGGAACCCGCTGTTCGGGCAGATGAGATGGAAATCATGCGCGGTGAACACGACTCGGGCTGAAGGATGCTCGCGCTTATGGTCCCTGATCGCCGCGAGCGCGCTCGGTGAAAGATAGTGGTAATAGTTCTGCAGGTGGATCAAGTGCGGCTGCGCACGGCGCAGTGCCTCCCGGATCTCGCGGTAGTTGCGGCGCGAGTAGACGTACGACAGCGGCGTGCGTCTGGGCGTGGCGGTCATCACGGTCACGTCGTGACCCAGCTGTCGTGCGGCCCGGACCGTCGCATCGAAAACGATCTCGGCGCCCCCGCCGTTCAAGGCCGTTCCGTCAGTGTCAGCCAGATGAAAGCTGCGCAGTGGTCCGGTCATGCGGAAGCGATGGCCGTTCGACGTTCGAGGAGCATGCGGACGACATCATCGTGCCATCGTCCCGCCCTGTGTTCGATCAATCGCACGCCCTCCAGGCATTCGTAGGAGAACCGCTCTTCGTCCATCTCCAGCGCTTCACGCGCCGCGAGGACGGCACCGGCCGTGTCGCCCCGGGGGAACGTACGCATGCCGACGCTGTCGGGGGAGAGGTAGGTCATCAGGCCGACACGACCGGCGACGCCGAACGCGCCGCGCGACAGCACCTCCTGAGCGAGCAGGCAGGCCGCCTCGCTTCGCGACGGAATCACGAAGACGTCTCCCGGTCCGATCCACGTGGAGTTCCGCGGGCCGTCGACAAGCCACGGTGCGAGGTCTCGTCGAAGCCGATTCTCGTAGCGGGTGTCCTCGCTGAAACCGCTGCCGATGGCCACTTCGCATTCGTAGCCGAGCTCGGTCAGCGGGCCGAAGATGTCGGGCAGAAGATCGAGACCTTTCTCGCGATCCGGCCTCCCGTAGGCCTTCACCTTCCGAGTGCGTCTGATGTGGCCGTCGGGGTAGTCGGCGAGCCGCGTCAGCGGAGCCTCCAAACTGAGCCAGCTGGGTGTGCGCGCGTCGGCCCTCAATGCGACCAGACCCGGCTCGACGACGATCGCTTCGTCGAAGCGACGCAAGAGCTGCTTCGTGGCCAAGGCGCGCACCGGGTCGGACGGGTAGTTGTGCACGATCGCCACGGTGCGGACGCGATGTCCGCGATCGCGAAGCATACGGCTCGTCCGAAGCGTAGCGGGCATGCCCGAGTTCGCGTTCGACACCATGACAACGGCCGATCGCGAAGGAATCGAGCGGACGAAGTGGTCAAGGTCCGGATGACGGACGACACCGCCCGGGATCTCGACCTTCCGCTGTCCCTCGGGGGGCATGACAAGGTGAATGTTCTCGTTGGACTGGACCCGGCGCAGCAGGTCTTCGAGTACCACCTGTCCGCCTCCACGCTCCCTCTTCGGGTCGAACAACAACAGCGCGGCGTCGGTCTGCGGCTCAACCACGGAGCACCTCCGTACGAAGCGACGATCCCAGAAAGTCGCTGATGCGCTCCGCGAAGTGTCTTTCGCTGAAGCGCGACGTTCGCAGTCGATCGAAGGCGGGGAGAGCGGCCGCACGCTCGATCGCGCCGGCGAGATCCGACACGGCGGTTGAATCTGCCGCGATTCCGCTCACGCCATCTTCGAAGGTTTCGATCTGGCCACCGATCGGACCGCTGACGACAGGAGTGCCCACCGCCTGCGCCTCCACGGGGACGATGCCGAAGTCCTCGACGGCGGGAAACACGAAAACCCTCGCCTGCTGCATCAAGGAATAGAGCATCTCATCGGACGGTGAGACGACGATATGGACCGGTACACTCGCTGTCTGCGCGATGGCGCGCAGTCGCTCCTCTTCCGGTCCGCGACCTGCGAGAACCACGGGAAGTCCCGCCGCCTCCCCTGCCGCTACGACCAGTTCGAGACGCTTATAGGGGATGAACCGCGAGGCCCCCAGTACGAAGAGTTTCGGCAGGCCGTCGAGAATGCGACGTTCGTCATCCCGGGTGACCAGCGTGCGCCAATCGCTCTGCGAGAGGATGCGATCCACGGCGACGGGAGGATGGATGACGGTGGCTTCGCGTTCCCAGGCGCGCTCCACCCGATCGCGCACGAATTCGCTGTTGACAGCGATGGCCGTCGCCTCCCGCGCTCGCTGACGGTCTATACGCCGAAACGCGGGTGAGATTGCGCGGACAGCAGCGCTAGCGCCACGCTCGTCGAGTTCCGGGTTCCAGATGTAGCGTGCGGGAGTGTGCGCGTAGACGAACTTCGGGACTTCGCGCGTGATCAGCGTCGCATGATGTGCGAAAAGGTGAGAACTGATCAGCATCCAGTCGTACTGCTGGGACGCTTGCAGCCGTCGCCATGCACTCACCATGAAGGGGAGCGCGAGCGCCTTGTGACGACGAAGTGGCGTGCGAGCGATCCAGGTCTCCCGAACCGGCCGCCCGGGAAAGCGGTGCGGCGCGTCATTCCAGAGACACTGGATGTCGGCGTCCGGGAATGTTCGCGCCATGGCTTCGAGAACGTTCTCAGACCCACCCGTCGGCGCGATCCACTCGTGGACGAGCAGACCGGCCATCAGGGGCGCCCCATCCCGACGTACTTCCACCCGGCGGCGCGCCAGGCGTCGGCGTCGAGCCCGTTCCGACCGTCGACGATGACGCGACCACGCGTGAGAGACGATGCGTGCTCGGGTGAGAGGTGGCGCCGATACTCGTCCCACTCTGTCACCATGACGATCGCATCCGCGTTGCGGATGGTCACGTCTCGATCCGCCTCATAGGTCAATTGGGGGTGGATGCGCCGCGCGTTCTCGATTGCCTGCGGGTCGGTCACAACCACGTCGGCACCCAGACCGTTCAGCTGCACGGCGACATCGAGCGCTGGGGAGTCACGCACGTCATCGCTGTGCGGTTTGAATGCGGCGCCGAGCATCGCGACCTTCTTGCCGAACACGCTGCCGCCGAGTCCGTCGACGACGAGCTGCACCGCGCGATCTCGTCGACGGAGATTGATCGCGTCGACTTCGCGCAGGAAGTTCACCGATTCGCGGCGGCCGAGTTCTTCGGCGCGGGCTGCGAACGCGCGGATGTCTTTGGGTAAGCAGCCGCCACCGAACCCGATCCCCGCGCCGAGGAACTTGCGGCCGATGCGCGCGTCGTGGCCGATCGCGTCGGCGAGCTGCGTGACGTCGGCGCCGGTGACTTCAGCGATCTCGGCCATCGCATTGATGAAGGAGATCTTCGTGGCGAGGAAGGCGTTCGCCGCCACCTTCACCAGTTCGGCCGTTGCGTAATCGGTGACGATGAACGGTGTTCTCTTGTCGACCGCGGGGCGGTACACCTCTCGCAGTATGTCAGCAGCGCGTTCGCCCTCGAGCCCGGCGGGAACACCGGCGACCAGGCGGTCGGGATCGATGGTGTCCTGCACCGCCCAGCCTTCGCGGAGGAACTCTGGGTTCCACACGAGAGTCGCGCCGGTCGCGGACACGCGCGGCGCGAGCTCTGCGGTAGTGCCGACGGGAACGGTCGACTTGCCAGCGACGACATCGCCGGGTGCGAGATACGGGAGGAGAGAGTCGACCGCCGTGTTGACGTAGGTGAGATCGGCAGCGTAGCCACCCGCTTGCTGCGGGGTGCCGACGCCGATGAAGTGCACGGCCGCGCCGGCCGCGGCCGCAATACTTGTTGTGAAGGTGAGTCGGCCCGACGCAAGGCCCTCGGAGAGCAAGTCCTGCAGGCCGGGTTCGAAGAAGGGCGCCTCACCCCGGGTGAGCGATGCGATCTTGCGCGGGTCGACGTCGATGCCGACGACCTCATGACCGATCGAGGCCATCGCCGCGGCGTGCACAGCCCCTAGATAGCCGCAGCCGACGACCGACAGACGCATACCTTTCCCTCCCCATGAACATGCTGACTCAATCATGGCCTATCGGCGTGACCCGTTTCGACGAGGCGGGTGTACGCGTTCGATGTTGGTGAAGTGCCGCCTTCAGCGGTGGGCGACGACGATACTCTGCACCAGTCCGGCTATCTCCTCGACGCCATACGCGATCGGTGAGGCGACTATCGGCTGCTGGTGACCACCGAGAAGCACCGCGGCGGGACTGCGCTGTACGCCGAGCGCCGAGAGTGCGGCTCGGGAGCCGAAGCGTGCAAGCGGCGCGAGGTGTGGGTAGGCCGCAGCGAGAGGGTCCGGGTCGGACGAGGTTGCGATTCGTATCTCGATGCCCGGGATGGCTCGCTGCCATGACGGCACGGCTTCGGCCACGGCTCGACAGTTCCCGCAGTCCACGCTGAGAAAGACGAGCAGGGTCGGGCGCCCGTTACCGAGATCCGAGAGCACGCGAGGCTGACCCAGATCGGTGACCAGCTCCGCCTGCGGAATCGGGTCTCCCAGCGACACCTCTCCGGGCCGGGCCGGGTCGATGCCCAGAGCGATCGACATCGGTGAGAGCGGTGCGGGGCGCGAGAGCGGGGTGGGCCGCGCTGGCCGGGGCATCGCGTGGGTACGGCGGGCGAGAATCAATGCCCGCACGAGCACGGCGATCGCGGTGAGAGACCAGGCGAGCGAGAGCGCCAAGAGGATCACGCCATCGAGCTGGACCAGGTGGACGATGAAAGGTGCAGAGCCGCTTGCAAGCAGTACGATCGAGACGGATGCAGCGAGCAGGATGATGTTCCGGAGCACAGACCAGTGCGTGACCCGGGTCTCAGCGGACAAGACCCCGAAGCAACCGCAGTCGACATCGTCGCCGCGCAATAGGGCGCCGATCAGCAGCACGGTGAAGGTGCCGAGCATGATCACCGTCAGCAAACCGGCTACT
This sequence comes from Microbacterium sp. NPDC058345, assembly GCF_042723855.1. Taxonomy (NCBI): domain Bacteria; kingdom Bacillati; phylum Actinomycetota; class Actinomycetes; order Micrococcales; family Microbacteriaceae; genus Microbacterium; species Microbacterium sp. NPDC058345. The sequence continues at coordinate 432,683 of NZ_JBHXIG010000001.1, read as the reverse complement.
TGACGGGCGACACCGGGCAACACAATTAGACCGAGTGAAAGCGCCACCTCTGCACACGGTACGATCCGAGCGATCCCGAGGCGCAGGAACGGTGCGGGCACGCGCAGAGCGGCCATCGCCGCCAGCGTGTTCGACGAGTGACGGAACTTGCTGACCCCGGACAGCATGAGTGCGAACGCCACGAGCCCCGTCGAGAACGCGAGGGCGTACTCGACGGGGCTCGTAGTCATTGAAAGCGAACCAGCTTACGGCTGGGCAGGCAGGGTCTGACCCGGGCAGAGCTGCACGGTGATCTCGAGCGCGCTAACCAGCGGCGCGAGAATGATGCCGAGGTCACCGAGGTCGACGAGCGAGCCGAGGTTCGTGTCGACGGAAATCAGGTTGAGGTCAGCCGAGTTCGGAGCGCCTGCACCCGTGCTCGGGTTGTCCGACCCGTTCAGCGCGAGGGAAGCGGCACCCGTCACGCCGAGGTCGACGGCGTCCTGCGAAAGCTGAATCGTCGTGGACTGGCCGACGGTGAGCGGCTGCACCAGTTCGACGATGGCGGACGAGTTGCCGTTCACAGAAACGAGGCCGAGGACATCAGCGTCGATGACGTCGTCGAGGAGCGCGAGGTCGATGAGCCCCGGTGCCGTCGACAGGGTGAACTGCGTGCCCTGCGGAACCGTGCCCTCAACGGCAGTGATCGTGAAGCCGCGGCTCTCGAACGGCGTGAGTCCGATTCCGGCAAGCAGGGTCTGAACGGTGTTGGCCACGGCGCCGCCAACGCCGGGAACGCCGGCAATCAGGCCCAGCAGGCCGTCCAGGTCGTAGTTACCCACGCAGCTCGGAGCAACGCCGACGTCGAACTGGGTCGCGGTCGACGCAGCAGCCATCGGGGTCGCCGCGGCGACGGCGATGACGGGCAGCGACCAGGCGGCGCCCTTGACGAGCGTGCGGCGCGAAAGTTCGTTCTTTTCGATGGTCATGGTTCTCCTGGGGAGTTCGTGGCTTGCGCCGGCGAAGAAGAGGGGCGCTGCCTGGGGGCAGCGTGTCGGATGACATCTCTGAGATTGGCCGACCGGCCGCGCGTCGCACCGATCCGCGTCGTCAGGTGATCGAAGCGCGACGCGAAATGATCGATGGCGCGGCGACTCGGTCTCAGAGCCCCGTCCAGCGCCCGAGCGGCCAGAGGATCGCCGCGGCCTTGCCCACGATCTGGTCGCGCTTCACCCAGCGCCAGCATCCGCTCGTATCCGCTCCCTCCGAGCGGCACGCTACGGCGCCGTCGGCCGATGCAGAGCGGTGATCGCCCAGCACCAGATACGACCCCTCGGGAACCGTGACCTCGGGCAGGCAACGCGAAGAGGCCTGAGTGGTCGTGCAGTCGAGTATTCCTTCGGTGAACGGCAGATCCTCGAAGACGTAGGGCTCGTCGAGCGGCTGCCCGTCGACGAGCAGTCGGCCGTCGCTGGAACAGCATGAGACAGTCTGGCCGGGCCCGGCGATCACTCTCTTGATGAGCGTGTGCTGGCCGGAGGGCCCGAACCCGGTCACCTCGCCCAGCCAGCGGGCGGCGCTCTTCAGCGGTCCGTCGTCCTTCGATCCGTTCGGTCCCCACGTCTCGTCGGCGTCGAACACCACGATGTCGCCCGTCGCCGGCTGCGAGCCCACGTATGCGAGACGATTGACCAGCACGCGGTCACCCGGCTGCAGTGTCTGCTCCATCGATCCCGAGGGCACGTGGTAAGGCTTCGCGACGAACGAGAGCAGCAGCCCCACCACGACGAACGCCAACACGACGTGGAACCACGCGCTCCCGGTGATGCGCCGCCAGAGTGGACGCGGAGCGGCAACGGCATCTGCGGAGGTCACCGTTCCATCCTGCCTCACGGCTCCTCCCCGCTACGGCGCGGTCTGCGATCATCCGGCTGATAGATTCGGGGGATTGCTGCGGTGGCGAGACTGAGGGGTGCACACGCACATGGAGCTGAGGGACTATCTGCGCATCTTCCGTGCGCACTGGCTGGGCATGGCGCTCATCGTCGCGGGTGCCATCCTCGTCGCCTTCGGATGGACCCTCGTGCAGCCCAAGGTGTACACCGCCGATGCGACGGCGATCGTGCGGGCTGCGGGTACCGAGGATCTCGGCATGGTGTCTCTCGGCAACAACATCGCCAATCAGCGGGTGAAGACCTATGTAGAACTCGGTGAATCGCGGGCGGTCGCGAATCGGGTGATCACGGAGCTCGGTCTGAAGCAGTCGCCTGAGGCGCTGGTCGGACAGGTGTCCGTCACGAACCCGCTCGACACGACGTCGCTCCAGGTCACGGCCGATGCCGCCTCTCCCGAGCAGGCACGCGACATCGCCGAGGCCTGGGTGCGCGCCATCTCGGCAGAGGTGAATCTCATCGAGACCGACGACGCCGCGACGCCCGGGGCGGTGTTCCTGCGCCCCGTCGACTCCGCCCGACTGCCCGGCAGCCCGTCCTCGCCGAACACCCGGCTCGCGCTCGCGATCGGCGGCCTCGTCGGCTTCGCGCTCGCCATCGGATACGGCCTGCTGCGCTACACGCTCGACCGCCGCATCCGCTCCGTCGACTCCGTCGAGCGAGAGACCGGCGTCGCCGTCGTCGGCACCGTTCCCGAAGAGAAGACCTTCACCGCCGACAACAGGCTCATCCCGTTCGACGGCGGCAATTCGGCGAACAGCGTCAATGCTCATCTCTTCCCGATCGCCGAGGCGATGCGCGAGCTGCGCACGAACATCCAGTTCATGGACGTCGACAACCCGCCGCGGGTGCTGGTGGTCACCAGCCCCCTTCCCGGTGACGGCAAGTCGACCACCGCGTCGAACCTGGCCATCACGCTGGCCTCGAGCGGCCAGAAGGTGGCGCTCATCGACGGCGACCTGCGTCGGCCCATGGTCGACACCGTCTTCGGCCTGCCCAAGGGTGCCGGCCTGTCGGACGTGCTGGCCGGTCGGGCAGAGCTTGCCGATGTCGCGCACCGGGTAGGAGCCAACGGCCGGCTGCTCGTGATCGGCGCGGGCAAGATCCCGCCGAATCCCAGCGAGGTGCTCGGCTCCACGCGCATGAAGGAGCTGCTCGAGGCGATCTCCCGCGAAGCCATCGTCATCATCGACGCTCCGCCGCTGATCCCGGTGACCGACGCCGCCGTGCTCGCACACAGCACCGATGGCGCGATCGTCGTCGCGACGGTCGGCAAGACCACCTATGAGGTGCTCGGCAAGGCGCTCGGAAACCTCGATCGGGCAGGTGCCAGGGCGCTGGGCATCGTTCTCAACCGCGTACCGCGCCGCGGCAGCGGTGCCGCGTACTACGGCTACCAGTACCACGGCGACTACTACCGCGCTGAGGAGCCGGAGGAGGAGCAGGCGGCGTCCGCCGGGATCGCTGACTTCATGGGACGTCTGGCGAAGCACGAGGCGTCTGAGACCGACGAGAACCTTCCGCGACGCCGCACCACCCACCGATCGTCGTGACGGACTTCCTCGACGTCGACGTGCTCGGCCTGCGCACGCGAATCGAGTTCGGCGAAGACCTCGATGCGACGCAGCGCCGTCGAGCGCACGACGCCTGGTCTGGGGCACGGCGCCTCGACCACGGCATTCCCGACCTGACCCACCCGCTGACGGCGGGTGCCGACTTCGACCGCGCCATGGAACGACTGACGGTGGATGTCACGCTGTCCGCGCTGGAACGGCTGCGGGGCCGTGCGCTCATGTTCCACGCCGCCGGCGTCGCCGACCCGGCTGGACACGTGGCCGCCTTCGTCGGGCCGTCGGGGCGGGGGAAGACGACTCTCAGCCGCGAGCTCGGACGGCATGGCGCCTACGTCTCCGACGAGACGATCGCCGTCGATGACGAGCTGCGCGTGCAGCCCTACCGAAAGCCGCTGTCGGTCGTGCGCGAGGCACGGCCGAAGGAGCAGGTGTCGCCGATGGCGGCGGGCCTGCGCGACCTTCCGGATGCGGAGCTGTCGCTCACGGCTCTCATGCTGATGGACCGTGATGCGGCGCTGCCTGCGCCGGAGGTCGTGGACGTGCCGCTCGCAGAGGCCCTTCCCGAGCTCGTCGCGCAGATGAGCTACCTGCGCGACCAGGATCTGCCTTTGCAGACGCTCGCCGCGCTCTGCGACGCCGTGGGCGGGGTGCGCAGGCTGCGCTACGCCGACGCGTCGACGGTTGCCGCCCTTCTGCCACAGCTGTCCACGCCGCGCCCTTCCGTCAGCGAATGGGAGCCGGCACCCGAGGCGACGACGACCGGGCCGTACGACGTCTCGTGCGTTGACGACGCGATCGTCAGCGACCGATTCGTGATCGCGATGGCGCAGGCCACTCTGCATGTTCTCGACGGCATCGCACCGACCGTCTGGCTGGCAGCGGGGCAGGGCCGCGACCTCGACGGCATCGTCGACGCGGTCATCGACGAGTACGGCGAGCCGCCGCAGGGGAACGCGCGCGCACTCGTCGTCCAGGCGATCGACGAGCTGATCGCAGCCGGGGTGCTTCGACGGCGTTGAGTGCTCAGGCGTCACTCGGGTGCGCCGGCGGGCAGCTTGCGCAGTTCCCTCGGTGACGGCGACCCCTCCGCCTGCAGCGCTCGTCGCAGCTGCAGGGCGGACGTGAACCCGGCGTAGCGCGCCACCTCGTCGACCGTGAGACCGGCGTAGAGGGGATTGCGCAGCATCGATTCGGCTAGCTCGACGCGCATGCGGCGAAGCATGTCTGCGGGGGTGACTCCGGCGCGGGCGAAGGCGCGCTGCAGCTGGCGTGGCGAGATGTGCAGCTCCGCCGCGAGCTGCGTGGTCGAGAACCCTGGATCCTCTCGGCGCATCAGCATCACCGAGCGGGCGCGTTCGATCAGTGCGCTCGGTCGCTGAGCGGTCTCGACGGAGTGCTGCTCCACGAGCGAGCCGAAGGTCATCTCCGCCAGCAGCCGCTCGACGGCGTACCGCGACATGGACGAGCCCTCATCGCCGTGCCGCACCACCGCCTGCGCGAACGTGCGGAAGCCGACGGTCAGCGGCGAGGCGTACAGCACCGTGGCATCCGGCGTGCCGCCTTCGGTGAACTCCTGCAGCAGCAGTTCGGGCACCCACACGGCCAGTGCTTCCGCACCTGCTTCCCACTCGAGAGTGCGATCGGCGTGCGGGGGAAGGAAGAGACCCATCGGTGCAGCCTGGCCCGCGACGGCGGTCTCGGCGGTCGGCACCACACGCCCTTCGGCGGGGAAGACGACGACGGCGCTGTGCGATGTCGGCGACGGACGAGTGGTCGAAGCCTTCGGCGCCCAGCGCCACGAGGTGTCGCGAACACGGTGGTACGTCACGGTGATCGAGCGGAAGGAGCGCGTGGCGACGAGCCCTGCAACGTGGGTGGGGATGCCCAGGTGTGCAGAGAGCAGGGCGGTGACGCTCGAACGTGACATAGATGAAGGTGTGCGGGCGGTGGAACCGCGGCATCCGTCGCAGGCGGGCGGCGAATACTCGCTAGGCTACCAATCGTGAGTGGGTGGGGGAACACGGCTGTGCGCATCGCCGACGATGTCGCCTGGACCTCGGGTGGCTCCCGTGTGGTCGCGATGGATCTGGCGACACCGGGCGCGGCGCCCTTCGTGCTCGAGACCAGCGCCGCGGTCATCTGGGAGGAGATCGCCGCAGACGGACCGATCCGCACGCGTGAGCTGCTGGACAGGCTGTCGGCGGCGTTCGAGATCGATGAGGATGAGATTCGTGCTGATGTCGAGGCGCTGCTCTCGGATCTGGTCACCCGCGGGCTGCTGGCCGCATGAGGACCGCGCCTGTGGACGGCGGCGCGCCGTCGATGGCGTCGGCACGAGTATTCGCGCAAGGAGGGGATGCGGTGGAGAGTCGATCGGCGAAGTTCTCGCTCAGCGAGGCGAACGAGCTCGCGCACGCCCTGCTCGCGCAGATCGGCCGGGACACCGGCATCCGCACCCTTTCCATCAAGGGACTGGTCGCCGACCGGTACCGGCTGCGCCGGCCGCGCGTCGCCGCGGACGCCGACGTCATGGTCGACCCGGCCCGCTTCGATGAGTTCTGCGCCCTGCTGAACGAGCGGGGCTGGCACCTGCGCGTCGAGCGCGAGGTGCCGTCTCTTCTCGGGCCGCACTCGGTGACGTTCATCAGAGACGACTGGCCGAATGACATCGACGCGCATGTGCGCTTCCCCGGGTTCTTCGCCGATGATCAGGCGGTGTTCGACCGGCTCTGGCGCACACGCGGCGAGATGGAGGTTGCGCACGTGGAGGTGAACGTGCCTTCGCGTGGTGCGAGCGCCGTGATCGCCGCGCTGCACGCCGTGCGCTATTCGCGATCGCTGCGACACGCGGGCGAGTTCGAACAGGTCGCGCACCTGCTCGAGCATGACTTCTCCGCCGAGGACCGCGACGAGTTCGTGGACGTCGCCCGGGTGGGCCGCGCACAATGGGTGCTGCGCGAACTGTTCGAGCGGATCGGCCACCCGTTCGAGGTCGACGTCGACGCGCGCCGTCAGCGGCTGTGGAGCACCAATCGCGCCACCGTCGAAGACGGCGCGGCCGTCTCCTGGCTGAACTCGCTCGCCGCCGCCCCGTGGCACCGCAAGCCCGCCGTGCTCGTGCGCGCCGTGTGGATCTCGCGCGCGGAGATTCCCCGCAACGACGCCGAGCGGATGCCGACGGTCGGTGAGGCGTGGGCGCATCGGATGCTGCGCTGGCGGCGCGGCACCGTCTCGCTGATGCAGTACGCCCTTCGGAGGCGCTGACCGCGCGCGCTCGGGGTGTCAGCCCTGCAGCGCGATTCGCACCACACGCTCGACCTGCGCGAGCGCGGGGATCAGCTGCGCTTCCGACTGCGCGTAGACCTCGGCCGACCGACGATAAGGATCGATGACGTCCTCGTCGTCGACCGCTCGTGGAGCCACACCACGCTGGTCGGAGACGAGACGCACCAGCGCGCTGAACCGCGAGCGCGGATTGCCGGCGTCCTTCGCCGCCTCGTGCAGTGCGCCGTCATCGAGTGTGGCGGCGAGGCGAGCGAACTCGCGCAGGGTGAAGGTGCGGTGCAGGCGGCGGGGGACGAGCTGCACGGCCGTGGTGCTGTGCTGCGCGCTCATGGTCAGCACGAGGTCGGCGTCCTGCAGCAGCGACTCGGTGAGCAGGCGCGCCTTGTGGCCGCCCGCGCGTACCGGGGGAACGCCGTTGCGCTCGGCCAGCTCGCGCGCCAGGGTCGGCATGCCGTGCCCCACCAGCGCCTGCGTGCCGGCGCTGTGCACCCGCAGATCCAGGTCGGCGAGCCGCGTGGCGAGCACGGTCTCGGCGAGCGGTGAACGGCAGATGTTCCCGGTGCACACAGTGAGAATGTTCGGTTGCACGTCGGGCAGCTCTTCCGTGCTCTCGGCGAACAGTGAGCGGACCGAGAACGGTGAGGCGGAGGTCGACGTCTTCTCGGGTTCCGCCGGCGTCCGGTCGCCGAGGTCGTGCCCCGGTTGCGGGGATGCGACGTCGGTGTGCCGCTGCCGGCGCTCGCGGCGTGTCCGCGCGAGCGCAGCGTCCATCTCGATCCTCCCCAGCAACGCCGACCTCAGGCCCCGGCGAACCCGTTCGGGTTCTGCGACTGCCAGGTCCATGAGTCGCGGCAGGCGTCGTCCAGCGAGCGCGTGGTGCGCCAGTCCAGCCGCTCATTCGCCTTCGCGGGGTCGGCGACGAGGGTCGCGAGGTCGCCGGCGCGCGGGGCCACGATCTCGTACGGGATCTGCTTGCCGCTGGCGTCGGTGTACGCCTTGACCACCTCGAGCACGCTGTATCCCTCGCCCGATCCCAGGTTGTACGCCTCGACGCCGGGCTGCAGGTGGTGCAGGGCGGCGACATGTCCTTCGGCGAGATCCATCACGTGGATGTAGTCCCGCACGCCCGTACCGTCAGCGGTCGGGTACTGGTCGCCGAACACGGCGAGCTTCTCGCGACGGCCCACGGCCACCTGGGCGACGAAGGGCATGAGGTTGTTCGGGATGCCGGAGGGGTCCTCGCCGATCTCACCGGACGGATGCGCGCCCACCGGGTTGAAGTAACGCAGCAGCACGGCCTCCAGCTCGGGCCACGAGCGCTGCACGTCGGTGATGATCTGCTCGATCATCGCCTTCGTCCAGCCGTAGGGGTTGGTGACGCCGCATCCGACGGGCTGCGTCTCGTCCAGACGCTCGACGCCGGCCGCCGGCGTGCCGTACACGGTGGCCGACGAGCTGAAGACCAGCTTGCGCACGTCCTTGTCGCGCATGATGTCGAGCAGGTTCAGCGTCGAGTTGAGATTGGTGCGGTAGTACCGCGACGGCTGCGCCACCGACTCGCCGACGGCCTTGAGCCCGGCGAAGTGCACGACCGCGTCGAACTCGAGATCGGCGAGCGCAGCATCCGCCGCCGCACGATCGGCGAGGTCGGCTTCGACGACCTGCACGGTCTTGCCGGTGAGCTTCTCGACCCGCCGCAGCGCCTCAGGACTGCTGTTCGAGAAGTCGTCGAGCACGATGACGTCGTCACCGCGCTCCAGCAGCACGAGAGCGACATGGGACCCGATGTACCCGGCACCGCCGGTGAGAAGTACGCGCACGGTACGAGATTATCGGGACGAGTCTGGGAACGCGGCGAGGCGGGCCGTCACTGCTCGCAGGTCGCGACGACTGAGGTCTCGCCGAATGCCGGCGTCAGCTGAGCGATGACCTCTTCGGGGGTGGCGTTGGGCAGCGACACGGTGAGCGACGCGGTCGTCGCGTCGCCTGGCGCGAGATCGGTTGAGAAGCTGAGCACCCGGTAATCACCGTCACGCCCGCTGCCGAACCCGAGGTCGTTCGACAGCTCCGATTCCAGCAGGTTGGCGCCGACGGGCAGGTAGATGAAGGTCACGACGCGCAGGGTGGCGGCGGGCACGCCGTAGTTGCCGCCGACGATCGCGCCGGGCAGGCTCGTGGCGGCGTCTGCCGGGGCGTTGTTCTTCAGGGTCAGGGTGAGAGTGGCCTGCGATGTCACCTGATCGCGCCCGCAGCGGTTCCAGGTGAGCTGCGGGTCGACATCGAGGTAGTAGCCCAGCTTCGAACCCGTGCCGTCGTTGAGGTAGACGCCGAATCGGGCGGCCTCATCGTCTGTGACGGGCAACTGGCCCGCGAGGGTGGTCTCGGCGAGCACGCGCTGCTCGTCTTCGTGCGAGCTCCACATGAGCAGGCGGCGCTCGTCGGCGGCATGGCCGAGTGCGGCGAGCACGCTCGCGGGCGACGCTTGGCCGCTCATCAGCGTGTCGAAGACGGTGGCCGCGGCGAGAGCGAACACGGCGTTCTGCGCTTCGGGGTCGTCGTAGTTCAGATAGACATCGTTCAGCAGCACCTGCACGGCATTGTCTGAGGTCAAGGTCTCGCCGGTCGGCAGCCGGATCGGTCCGGTCGCGTCGAGCAGGTACGACAGCGCCACCGGATCGAGCGAGATCACGGCGTCGGCATCGGTGCCGTGCGCCAGCTCCCACATGTCGCGCGCCATCGGCGCAGCCTGGGTGAAGTCGGGCAGCACCGTAGTGCCTGAGAACCACACCGCCGGGCGGTCGCCGTAGAGAGCCTGCTTGTCGGGCTCGAGTTCCCGCACCGGAGTGGTGAACCGGCTGATCCCGGCTGTGCCCTGCTCGGCGAGGCTCACTTTGCCGTTCTCGGCGGTGAGCACGGCAGTGGCCCCCGGCATTCCGCCGAGGGAGCGCAGCTCTGCCGGGTTCTGGAACAGCAGCAGCCAGGTGCGCTTCTCTTCGCTGCCGAGCATGGTCGGCAGCAGCCGGGCAGTGCGCTGCAGGGTGTCGATGGCGCTCGCCGCCTCTTCGACCTGCTCGGTGGCGGGCTCGATGATCGCCCGCAGCGGCCGCAGCAGCACGGTCGTGTCGATGGCGTTCATAGCGGCGGATGCCGATGCCATGCCCGCGGCCGCTTGATCGGCAGCGGGCTGTATCGACGTGAACGCCGACAGATCGATGCCGCCGTCGGCGATCCGGAACGCGTTGAGATCCACGGTCGCGAGCACATCCGACAGGGGAGTCAGGGTCGTGGTGCTGATCTCGTCGAGCGTCTCGGTGAGCGTCGACACAGCGTCGAGCTGCGGTCCGATCCAGGGAAGTCGCGCTCCTGCCGACCAGATCGGATCACTGGTGATCTCGCGTGCCGCCTGTGCGTCCGCGCGAATCTCGCGGATCGCGACCGCTGCGGCATCGGGGTCGTCGATGGCCGACGCCAACAGGTCGATCTGTGCCCGGGCCGACTGCAGATAGCCGGCGACGTATGTGGCGCGGAAGACGATCCACATGGCGCCTGCGAGCGCGGCGATGAGGATCACGGCCAGCGTCCATCCGACGATGGTTCCGATCGTCCGGGCGCGCTGAGGTGAGATCGCAGTCGGCGAGATCACGGAGCGCTCACCTCGACGATGCTGTCGCCCGCCCACACGACGATGGCGCCCGCCGTCGGCGCCATCGCGATCGGCTGCGTGGCATCGACGTTCTCGGCGCATCCGAGGTCGCTGCTCTCACCCGACGAGAACCGGGTGACCGCGAGGCCCGCGCACTCGGCGGTGACGTGGCCGACGACCAGATCACCGGAATCGATCGTGAGCGCTCTGACCGCAGGGGTCGGCTGCACGGCCCACGTACTCTCGGTCAGCAGCCACGCCTGGTCGTCGCAGATGAGCGCGACGACATCACCTGACGCGCGCAGGCCGCGGGGGGTCGCGCAGGGCGCAGCGAGATCGCCGGCGCGGGTGTGCACGAGGGCCGGATCGTCGAGGGTGATGTAGCGTGAGCGCTCGAGGCTGCCGTCGTACGAGGTCCATTCCGCTCCCGCGCTGAAGGTGCGCAGCGACGCGGCGGTGCACTCGTCGTCCACGCTGGCGACCAGCTCGGCACCGTCGGGATACGCATCGACGGATGCGATCTGCCGCATCTCGACATCGCTCGGCACGACGTCGACCCAAGCGCCCTGAGCGTCGAGGCGCTGAAGCAGCGGAGCGTCGCCGCCGCATGATCCGGCGGTCGCACGCCAGCCGCTCGAGCCCGCGAATGACAGGAACCGCTCGGCCGCCCGATCCTGCACTGCCGGGGTCGCGGTCGCGGTCGGCGTCGGCTTCGGCGTGACGGTCGGGGTCACCGTCGTCTGCGGCGTGAGGCTGACGATCGGCTGCGGGGTCGAGGCTGACTGCGGGGCCCGTGAGCTCGTCAGCGCCATCACGCTCAGCGTCGCGACGACGACCGCGAGCACGACGATGACGACGGTGAGGGCGACCCTACGGCCGGTGCTGGTGGGCGGCATGCAGGGTCACGCCCTGCCCTCGACGTTCGCGCTGCGCCTGCGGCGACGCGGCTCTTCGTCGGGCTCGTCGCCGTATCGCTGCTCGCCGTAGCCGTATCCGTAGCCGTAGGTGGCCGCGTCGGCGCCGCGGGTGGGAACCTTGGTGATGACAATGCCGGCCTGCTTGGCGTCGACGTTCTCGAGGGCCGACATGGCGGCCGCCAGCTGCTGCTTCGTCGTCTCGCCTGCGGCGACGACGGTGATGACGCGGCTGGTCGCGCGCGACAGTACTGCGGCGTCGGTGACGGGCAGCAGCGGGGGCGAGTCGCAGATGACGACATCGAAATCACGCTCCAGCGCCGCGAGCAGCTGACTCATCTGCGGCGAACCCAGCAGCTCGCTCGGATTCGGCGGGATGCGGCCGGCGGCAAGCACGTACAGGCTGCGCTGACCCCAGGGCAGCATCACATCGCCGAGCCGCACGTTGCCGATCAGCACGTCCGACAGGCCGACGGCGCCGTCGATGCCGCAGTAGTCGGCCACCTTCGGTTTGCGCAGATCGGCGTCGAGCAGGGCGACCTTCTTGCCGGCATCGGCGAGCGCGATGGCGAGGTTGATGGCGGTGCTGCTCTTGCCCTCAGACGGCATGGATGAGGTGACGGTGAAGCTGTGCTTGCCGTCGAAGTCGACGAACTGCAGGTTCGTGCGCAGCGAGCGGAAGGCTTCGGCGCGCGGGCTGAGCGGGTCGACGTTGATGATCAGCGGCCGCTGCTTCCACTTGGCATCGAAGGGGATCGCACCGAGCACCGCGGTCTCGGTGATGTGCTCGACGTCGCGCTTGGTGCGCACCTTGGTGTCGAGCACCGTGAGCAGCATCGCGATGCCGATGCCGGCCGCGAGGCCGAGCAGCAATCCGAGCACGAGATTGATCGGCACGTTGGGGCTGGCGGCTTGCGACGGCGGCAGCGCGTTCTCGACCCGGGTCAGGCGCACCGGGCTGGTTTCCTGCCCCTCAAGCGTGTCGAGGCTTTCGACGGTCTCGGTGAGGCTGCCCGCGATGGCGTTCGAGATCTCGGCCGCCTGCGCGGGGTCGGGGTCGGTCACGGTGATCGTGATGAGGTTCGTGCCGGTCTCGACGGTGGCTTTGACCCTTGCCGCTTGCGAATCCGCGGTCGTGTCGAGACCGAGTTCGGTGATGATCGGATCGATGACCACCGGCGTGGTCGCGAGCGCGGCGTAGGTCGCGACGCGCGACTGGGTGAACGTCTGGCCCTGCTGCAGTTCGGCGACCGAGTCGCTGGACTGGGTCGACACGTACACGGTGCTCGAGGCGTTGTACAGCGGTGTGCGGGTGAGCGACCAGACGGCGGCAGCCCCGACGCCGACGAGAGTGGTGATCACGATGAGCACGGCATATTTGCGCAGAACGTGAAGGTAATCGCGAAGTTCCATGAGCTCCCTGTCGAGGTTCTCTCAATCCTGCCACACGGGCCGGTTCGCCCTTCGCGGTAGCGTGAAGGCGTGACAGCCGGCACCGTTCCCACCGATCAGCCGCCCCGTCGCGCTCGCCAGCGCCACGACTGGCGCGACGGTGGGCGCACCGTCAAAGCATGGGACGAATCGGTGCTCGCCATCGCACTCGTCTCGCTGGGCATCTCTCTTCTGGTCGCCGCGGCGATCCGCGCCTCCGACTCCGCATTGATCTCGGCGCTTGTGGCGGATGGAGTCGTGCTCATCGGAATGCTGACCGCCGTCGTCATCGCCTTCCTGCGTGCACGGCCGAAGCCGCTGCTGCGCATCCGCGGAGTCGACGTCGTCTACGGTCTCGGATTCGGGCTGATCCTGAGAATGGTGCAGGGCTGGCTGGAGGTCGCTGCCGGTGCCTCCGGAGCCCTTCCCGCTGCGCCGTATGAAGGCGCGTGGGCGTTCGCCGGCTTGGGAGCACTTTCCCTCGCAGGGCCGCTCATCGAAGAGGTCTTCCTTCGCGGCGTGCTGCTGGTGACCGCCTACTCGGTGGTGCGGCGCATGACGAGCGCGGCACCCGCCATGATCACCGCTCTGTTGCTCAGCGCCACGGCGTCAGCCGTCGTGCACGCCTGGACCGGTGGTACGGCATGGGAAGCCTGGCTGACGCCGTTGATCGTCGCGCTGTCGTGCGGTGCGCTGGTGATGATGACGGGGCGAATCTGGGGGGCAGTCTTCGTGCATCTTGTGTTCAGCGCGACCCACGCGGTACTCGCGTTCGCGGGAGCTCAGTGGGGTTGACAGTACGTGAATGTTGCTCGTGAGTCGCCTTCATGCGTCATCTGTGCAAGACTTTGAGCCAGACATGGGGGTGCGCGCGCGCTCGTTGGGGATCGGACACCGGGCGCTCGAGCCTCCCGGACTGTGAGGGATGAACGTGAAGAAGACAATGACGAGTCTTGCGCTCGCCGGCATTCTTGTGCTCGGCGGCGCTTCGGCAGCCATCGCTGACCCCAACTACCCCGTCGACGAGCCCGACATCGTGGCCAGCGACACCACTCCAGCTGTCGGCCAGCCGGTCACGCTCACCGTCACCGTTCCCGATGGCGTGACAGAGGTCACGTTCTCGATCACCGGTGCGCCGGCAGGCTCCACGCTCGCATCGACCGTGTTCGCCGCCGCTGGCACCGTTGACCTCTCGGTCGACAAGGCTGTCACCGACAACACCGCCTCGGCCGTGTTCACCCCCGCGGCTGCCGGCGAGTACCGCGTGGTCGTGACCGGCGAGGGTATGGATCCTCTTTACATCGACGTGGTCGTCGGCGCGACAAGCGGCGGCGGCACCCAGACCGATGACGACGGGCTCGCCGTGACCGGCGGCAACGTGCCCGTCGGCGTGATTTGGGCGGGCGTCGGCGCGATCGGCCTCGGCGGCATCGCCGTCGCGGCTGCCGCCGTACGCCGTCGCTCCAACAGCAGCAGCAACAACTGATCGCCGGGCGATCTCGCTGACGCAGAAGACGCCGCCTTTCCCGGAACATCCCCCGGGAAGGGCGGCGTCTTCTTTGCGTCTGCCGGGTGTGTACTCCAGGCCATGGACCGCCGTGCTGCTAGCTGCGGCGGCCGCTGTTGCGAGCGTGCTACTGGGAGGGCTTGCTTCCAGCGCAGCCGTTGACGGGATCGGCGGGGCCCTTCTCGTGGCGGTCGCAATCATCGCGCCGATGCTCGCCGCCGCGTTGATCATCCCCGCCATCGCGGGCTCAGCGCGATTGTTCGCCGCCCTCGGACTGGCACCCGTGCGAGTCCTCGACCTGCTCATCGGCACCTGCCTTGCTCTGGTGATGCGAGCTGCTGTGGAGCTCGTCGCCCCGACAGTTGCGACCGGAGCCGGGTGGCTCGCTGATGAAATGCTCGTCTCGCTCATCGTTGCCGTGCTCGTCTCTCCCGTCGTGGAAGAGCTGCTCTTCCGCGGCGTGCTGCAGCGCGCACTCGCCGACGGGCTGCGAAAATCAGGGCCGCTCGTGGCGGCGGTCGCATCGATCGTCGCGACGACCGCGGCTTTTACAGCTGCGCACGCGATGACGGGAACCGTTCAGTACGTGACGATCGTCGCAACAGTCGCCGTCGGCACAGGCTGCGGCATCATGACGGCATGGACCGGTCGGCTCGGCGCAGCGATCACAGCGCACCTGTTCTACAACGCGATCGGTGCAGCGTTGATGCTCGGATGACCGTACGTGTCGCTGACAGTCACTATGCTGGTGAATGATTTGCCTGGTATTTCAGCGTGCATGACGAGGGGTCAGCGCACGTCAGGGCGCGCCCCGAAGCGTGCCCGTGAGGGGGCACGCCACGGCGTGACCAGAGACGGTTGATGGTATGGAAGCAGAGCTGAGGCGCGAGAGACTGACTCCCGCGCAGTGGCGCGGGCGGGTGGCAGCGATCGCTGCCGACTGTGCGGCTTGGATCGTCGGGGTGGTTGCCGCGGTGCTGCTTCGATTCGAGTTCGTGTTGACGCCGCTCGGATGGGGTGCGACTCTGGCTCTCGCTCTCATTGCGGCGGGTCTGCAGACCGTGCTCGGCGCGCTCCTCGTTCGTCTGCGCGGGCGGCTGCGCTACGGATCGTTCGACGAGGTGCGCGATCTGACGCTGCTGGTGGTGATCGAGACCATTGTCCTCTCGGCATTCGTCGTGATTTTCGGACCGGTGTTCGGCGTTCCGCGCGGGACCATGTTCCTGGCGTTCCCCGTCGCCCTTCTAGTCATGTTCGGTGTGAGGTACACCTCGAGGTTGTTTCGCGACCGATCGGTCAAGCACCATCACACCGCGGCGCCAGCTCTGATCGTCGGTGCTGGTGCGCTCGGCGACATGGTGTTGCGCGCCATCTCCATCGATTCCGCCTCGCCGATCCGACCGGTCGGCGTCCTCGACGACGACCCGGCGAAGAAGAACCTGCGTCTTCGAGGGGTTCCGGTGCTCGGCAAGACCAGCCACATCGCCGATGTTGCTGCACGCACCGGTGCGAAGGTGCTGGTGATTGCGATCGCGCGTGCCGATGGTGCCCTGCTGCGCAGCCTGACCGACCGGGCACTGAAGGCGGGGCTTCGAGTGTCGGTGACGCCGTCGCTCGGCAGCCTGATGTCAGGCGAGCAGTCGGCCGCCGACCTGCGAGACATCAGCATCGAAGATCTGATCGGACGCACGCCGGTGGACACGAATGTCGAGCTCATCGCGGGCTACGTCACCGGCAAGCGAGTGCTGGTCACCGGTGCCGGCGGCTCGATCGGTTCAGAGCTCTGCCGGCAGCTGTCGAAGTTCGGGCCGAGCGAGCTGATCATGCTCGACCGCGACGAGACTGGCCTTCAGGCCGCGCAGCTGGGTACCGCCGGTCACGGCCTGCTGGACTCTCGAGACGTCGTGCTGGCTGACATCCGAGAGCCTGAAAGCCTGAACGCGATTTTCGCCGACCGCCGCCCCGAGGTCGTCTTCCACGCGGCAGCTCTCAAGCATTTGCCGATGCTCGAGCAGTATCCGGATGAGGCGTGGAAGACGAACGTTCTCGGCACGCTCAATGTGCTCAACGCAGCGCGTTCCGTGGGCGTAGAGACGTTCGTGAACATCTCGACCGACAAGGCGGCGAATCCGACGAGCGTGCTGGGTCACTCCAAGCGCGTTGCCGAAAAGCTCACCGCATGGGCGGGGGAGGAGACAGGAAAGCGCTACCTGTCGGTGCGGTTCGGGAACGTCATCGGCAGCCGTGGCTCGATGCTGCCGACCTTTAAGGCGCTGATCGAAGCGGGCGGCCCGGTCACAGTCACTCACCCCGAGGTGACCCGATACTTCATGACCATTCCCGAGGCATGCCAACTCGTCGTGCAGGCCGGCGGGATCGGGCGGCCGGGGGAGATCTTGATCCTCGACATGGGGCAGCCCGTGTCGATTCTGGATGTCGCCAAGCGGATGATTGCGATGTCGGGCAAGGCGATCGAGGTTGTGTTCACCGGCCTGCGCCCAGGCGAGAAACTGCACGAAGAACTCGTGGGCAGTCGAGAGCACCTCGAGAGACCGTTTCATCCGAAGGTGTCGCACACCCGCGCTGAATCGATTCCGCCAGAACGGCTCGACAAGGCGGGGTGGAAGGCACGCATGTTCGCCGAGCCCAGGAACAACGACACTGCGATCGTCGAACGGCTCGACCTTGGGAAGGCGGAGAATCCGCGGTGAGCGAACGCATCTACATGTCATCGCCCGATGTCGGGCAGCTGGAAGAGGAGGCGGTCGTCGCTGCCATGCGTTCGGGCTGGATCGCCCCGCTGGGCCCAGACGTCGACGCGTTCGAACGTGAGCTCGCGCAGCGGGTCGGAGTAGCGCACGGTGTGGCGCTGAGCTCCGGAACGGCGGCTCTGCACCTTGGATTGCTGACGTTGGGCGTCGGCCCGGGTGACGTGGTGATCACTTCGACGATGACGTTTGCGGCCACGGCGAACGCGATCACTTATACCGGTGCCGAGCCGTACTTCATCGATGCCGACATCGCCACCGGCAACATGGACCCGGCGTTGCTGCGTCAAGCCCTCGTGACCCTGCGCAAGGCGGGCGAGAAGGTTGCGGCGATCGTGCCCGTGGATCTGCTCGGCAAGGCCGTCGACTACACGAGCATCCTGGCCATCGCCGAAGAGTTCGGTGTGCCCGTGCTCGCCGATGCTGCGGAGTCGCTGGGGGCGACCCATAAGGGCAAGGCCACAGGCAGCTTCGGTCGCGCGTCGATCGTGTCGTTCAACGGCAACAAGATCATGACCACGTCGGGCGGCGGGATGCTGCTCACCGACGACGCCGATTTCGCAGCCCACGTGCGCTACCTGGCCACACAAGCCCGCCAACCTGTCGTTCACTACGAGCACACAGACATCGGCTACAACTACCGCATGAGCAACCTCCTAGCTGCGCTCGGCCGCGCGCAGCTCTCCCGGCTCGATGAGATGATCGCCCGGCGACGGGAGATGCGTGAGCTGTACAAGAACCTCTTCGCGGAGGTCGACGGAGTCCAGCTCTTTGGGGCCAACGGCGACGAACAGGACAACGTTTGGCTGACCTCTATCCTGGTGGATCCGTCTATCGCGGGATGGCGGACGCATGGACTCGCGGCGGCGCTGGCAGCACAGAATATCGAGAGCCGCCCATTGTGGAAGCCGATGCACAAACAGCCGGTCTTTGCTGGATACCGACGGATGGTCAACGGCGCTTCCGAGCGTCTGTTCAATTGGGGCCTTACTCTTCCCAGCGGGTCCGCGCTCAATGTTCATCAGCGCGAGCGCGTATCGCGGGCCATCCGCGAGTTCTTGAGTCGATAACATGACCCACGATTTTCGACCCTACGATGCGGTGAAGCGCGTGCTGGACATTGTCAGCGCGAGTGTGGCGCTCATCGTGTTTTCGCCTGTGATCGTGGGTGTTGGTCTACTCGTGCTCGTAAGGCTTGGTCGTCCCGTGGTGTTCTCGCAGCAGCGACCTGGTAAAGGTGGCCGCCTATTCACGCTGCGGAAGTTTCGAACGATGCGCGACGTCGATGAGGCGAGGGGTCGGGTGAGTGATGAACAGCGGCTGTCGCCATTCGGACGTGCGCTGAGATCGACCAGTCTCGATGAGCTCCCTTCGCTGTGGAATGTGCTTCGTGGCGACATGAGCATGATTGGACCGCGTCCGTTACTCGTTGAGTACCTCTCTCGTTACAGCTTGGAGCAGGCGCGCCGGCATGAGGTGCGGCCAGGCATAACCGGGCTTGCCCAGGCGAGCGGCCGTAACGCCCTCGGGTGGGACGACAAGTTCGAACTGGACGTGCGCTATGTCGACCAAAGAAGCCTGTTCCTTGATGCTCGCATCCTCCTGGCCACTGTGAAAGCGGTTTTCACGCGCGAGGGAATCTCTCACGGCGGCCACGCGACTATGCACAAATATGGTGAAGAGCGTGACTGACGAGATCGTAGTAGTGGGTGCTGGTGGGTTTGGGCGGGAGACGCTCGATGTCCTGCAGGCAGTTATTTCGGCGGGGGCGACGCACCGGTTACTGGGCGTGATCGACAACGGACCCCGGGATGTTGATCGTCAGCTCCTCGCCCAACGTGGGATCACTTACTTGGGCTCCGAGGAGCAGTGGATTCGTCAGGCCACAGGAACCGAGCGCTTCATCGTAGCAATCGGCGACCCCTGCGTGCGGGAGACTGTAGCGGGGCGCTTCATCACCGCCGGCTTGCGACCTATCTCGGTGGTGCATCCGCGCGCAAGTGTCGGATCGCAAGGGACTCACGGAGCAGGTCTTGTAGTTGCCGCCGGGGCCGTGATCTCAACGAACGTTACTCTCGGAGACCATGTCCACCTGAATCCAGGTTGCATCATCGGCCACGACGCCGCACTTGAGGATTTTGTCTCGGTCAATCCTGGAGCGATCGTCTCCGGCAATGTGACGATCGAGAAGGGTGCACTTGTCGGGGCCGGCTCGGTAGTGCTCCAAGGGCTTCGGATCGCGTCGCGCTCCACAATCGGTGCCTCCGCCTGCGTAACTAAGCACGTCGTCGAAGTCGGCTCGACCGTAGTCGGGATACCGGCCCGACGGCACGAGAAGGACTCGAGTGTCCAGTAGGGGTCATCGGGTCCGACTGTGCTTCGTCGTTACGAGCGATGTCACGGCGGGTGCGTTCCTACGCGGCTACGTGACCGAGCTCGTGCGCTCCGGCATCTCGGTGGATCTCGTGTGCTCACCCGGGCCCGGGCTGGATCAATTTCGAAACGTTTCGGGGGTGACGCTGCATCCGCGAAGTATGAACAGAGAGCCCTCGCCGATCTCTGATCTTCGGGCCTTTCTCGGGCTCGTTGTACTGTTCGTTCGACTCCGACCGCATGCGATTGTGTACGCAACGCCTAAGGCAAGTTTGTTGGCTTCGTGCGCTGGTTTCCTCGCGGGCATTCGCGTGCGAATCTACGAACTTTGGGGTCTTCGCCTGGAGACCGCCAAAGGTGTCCAGCGGCCGATTCTCTTTCTGCTTGAGCGATTAACGATGCGCCTCTCAACGAGTGTTGTCGCAAACAGCAAGAGCTTGCTCTACCGTGCCCGTGGATTGCGCCTCATGTCCGCTGAGGACGGAGAAGTTCTAGGCCCAGGCTCTTCGCACGGCATCGATACTGACTTCTTCTCCTCGTCGGCGTCCAGGCCGGGGGTGGACTCGGAAACGGCTAAGTTCCTCTCGTCTTCTCGCGGATTCACGATTGGATACGTTGGCCGACTGCATCCCGATAAGGGCGTCGACTTGCTCATCCAAGCGATAAGAACTGTGAAGGAACGCGGTGTCGCGATACGAGCACTTCTCGTTGGCGGCGATGAGGGCGCCCAACTGCCGGACTTATCTGGGCTCGATGTCCATCTGGTTGGGCAGGTGAGGGACGTCCGCCCTTATGTTGCGGAGATGGATCTCCTAGTCTTGATGAGCTTGCGCGAAGGGTTCCCAAACGTCGTCTTAGAAGCGGCGGGCATGGGGATTCCCGCCATCGTCGCGGACAGCACAGGCGCGAAGGATGCCGTCGTAGATGGGGTCACCGGCTATATCGTGCCAGCCGCCGGCCAGGCGGAGTTGGAGGATCGGATCATGCGCCTCGAGAACGATTCAGCCGAACTCGATCAGCTCGGAAAGCAAGCACGGATGCGCGCCGTCGAAGAGTTCTCCGCCTCGCATATCTGTCGGCTGCATGTCCAGCACTACCTGGCCCAGATATGCAGGTCCTCCCCGAACGCTGCTCGGAAAGCACTCTGGCACTCCGAGTGACCTGGCGGTGGTGTAAGCGTCGTTGAGCAGAACCGTGCGGGGTGCAGGGCCACGACGGTTCATGCGCGTAACGCTACGAGACGTCCTGGGCAACACTGCGTTGCTTGAGAGCCGGACGTGGAACCTAGCGGTCGCGCGTCAGAATGATGTGTTGCCCAGAGCCGGCAGAGGTCTGACCGATGATAAGACCGTAAGCTTGGAACATGCTCCTCAGCCGTTTGGCCGCCCTGCTGCTTGTGCTGAGCGTCTCCATCGGGCAACGCGTCCACTGGCTCGTCGATGGCAACCCTATCAACGTGTTTGCGATCGCTTTCGTAGCTGTAGCTGCGATTCTGTGGGCTCGTGATTCCTTCGTTCTGCACCCGGCCAAGCAATACCGGGCGGTCGCACTGAATACAGTAGGGCCACTCCTCGCGCTACTTATCGCGCTCCCCTTCTTCGGTGTAATGACAGGCTGGTACAACGTCACGATCCTGTATGGCTGGATGGTCGTGGCAGTGCCCCTTGCCATACTCTCTCTCGGCCGCGCAGCGCGTCTACACGGATTGCGCCTAGATCGCGTAGCTTTCGTGCTGATTCTTGCACACGGACTCTACGGATTGGGTCAGACCCTTGTCCGACTCGGCGTTGTCTCAGAGAGTGTGTGGCCCGCCCAGCAATGGGATATCGCGGCGCAGGCTGCCATCAATGAGGCGTATGTGGTCGTGGGGCGCTCGACAGGACTGTTCCTTAACGCGAACGCCTTTGGATTCTGGTCCTGCGGAGCGGTGCTGGTTGGCGCCGTTATGCTCGTTGGCTGGCGTCGAAGCTTGTCGGTGACGCTCGGCATTGTCGGGATCCTCGGTAGCCAGTCGCGCACGGCATGGGTATGTCTCGCGATGCTGCTCGTGATACTCGGGTTCGTGATGTTGCGTCACGCACGAGTCGGTCTTCGGGTGCTCTTTGCCGTCGTTTCGGGTGCGCCGATCGCTTTAGTGACGTGGATGTCGGGCGGTTTCGCAAATCTCTTCGAGACCAGCCTCGTCGAGCGGTTGGTCAGTGGGGTTGGCGTGCTTAGCGTCGGTGTCGAAGCCGACACGAATCTCGCGGCGAGGGTGGACTCATGGAGCGCAGCCGTTGAATTTGCTGGTCAGTACCCTCTGGGCACGCTCGGTCCTCCGCAAGCGCTTTTCGGGTATTCCTTGGATAACCAGTTTGTGAGCTTCTTTCTGCAGGGCGGTGTCCTATTAGTGGGTGCTTACGTACTTGCGTTGTTCTCACCTATCGTGCTGGCTCGACGGGGTGTCCCGCGTGCCGGAGCGCTGGGAGTCGCGGCCGCGCTCTTCGCTCTGACTTCTTTCACTATGTTGCCATTCGAGTCGTCCGCTTCGGCTGTCTTCTGGCTTCTCGCAGGGGCCGCGTTCTCGACAACGCCCGACGCCCAGACCGACCGCCACACAGCGGCGCCTTCGAACGGCGGGGTTCTGTCCGCTAACGCCCCCGCTGCGGGACGGAGTGGAACGCGCAAAGGTCTTCACGCCACATAGCTGGGCACGACACGCGGTGCTGCGTGTTAGGCGAGACACGAGCTGAGGACTGCTCCCACCACGTGGCGACGCGACCGCCGGCAGAATACCGAGCGCTTTGACTGGCTCACCACAGGTACAGCGTCGAGACTCTTGCTCGCGGTCTTGTGCCACATGGCTTGAGCGGGGACCGGAGATCGATGTTCAGTCCGCCGCGAGTGGGAATGACGAGGGCCTGCAACGACCCCGTAGACGAGTACGCTTTCAGGATTACCACGGCGCCGATGGCTCCAACGTGGAGTTGGTCAGGTGCTCTGTTCCCGCGCGCTTTTATGCCTGCCGTTGCGCGACCGCAGCGCCCGTCACTGACCTGGGGCCGTCTACCGAACCGAGGGTGACTCCCCGCTCCTAGTCGCCTAGCTACCGCGACTGTAGGAGGGAAACCAGCGCCGCGTGTGTGTCAACTAGGATCACTGACTTGGAGATTTGCGCCATGCTAAGGTCGCGTACTTCTTCTCGCGACGTCTCGCGCATGTCGTAGGCGTAGGTGATGATGTCGGCGAACCGAGCTGGTCCTTGTTTGTAATAGACGGAATCAGCCGGGAACCTGTCGGCGTGCCCGGAGTACGTGGCCAGGCCGGAGGCCAGGTATTCCCGAACTTTCAGCGAGCAGGCTTCTTTCATGCCCTTCCGATCAAGGGCGAACGACGCTAACCCAACCCAGGAACGGGCAACGAGTTCCGCGATGGCGTTCTGGTCTAAGTGTCCGTGGATTCTGATTCGGGGATCCTTGTTCGCCCGCTCGCGGTCCGGTTCGCCGACGTCCCCGACCAGGTGAAGGATGAAGTCGGCGTCGGTGGTCTGGGCGTCGTCCAGAAGGCGATCAAGTCCGTGCCAAGGGACGAAGGAGCTCGCGATGAAGATCAACTCAGGCACTGAGCCACGGTGATCAGCAGCGAGAGGATGTTGGGAGGGGTCGACCCCATTCGGAAAGGTTAGAGAGGGGATTTGTGCGCCAGTTCGCGCCAACTCGTATGTGCTTATCTCTGAAGTGACGCCAGCGAGGGCCGCTGCAGCGGGAATGTTTCGCCGAGCTGCCAGCCACTCGAAGAGGACGCGTAGTCGGCGTCGGTAACCTGCGTCGAGCATCAATTCAGGAATCTCGAATGTGTGGTGTACTGAAACGACTGGAGTTGAGATCTCTCGAAGTGTCTTTGCGCGCGCCAGGTCTGACGTTGTGTAGCGCAGTAGCACCGTGTCGTACTCCGAGTGATGGCGGCGAAGCCAGCGGTACAACGACCGT
Source organism: Microbacterium sp. NPDC058345 (assembly GCF_042723855.1). Lineage (NCBI taxonomy): Bacteria > Bacillati > Actinomycetota > Actinomycetes > Micrococcales > Microbacteriaceae > Microbacterium > Microbacterium sp. NPDC058345. The sequence goes on along the minus strand of NZ_JBHXIG010000001.1, from coordinate 409,289 downwards.
CGGTGGCCCATCTTATCCGCGACGTAACGAAACCAGCTTGTTTCTTCCGGGCTGCTATGTGCTCGCCCGGGCGATATGCGAAGTGGTTCTGCCTCAGGGGGCAAGGCGATGTCAGTAAATAGACGCACGTCCCAATCGAGGCCGGATTCCTTTGCGGCCCGATGTTCCGTAATCGCCTGCCGGACGATGCCGCTAGCGGGGATATGTAGCGGGATGAGGTGGAGGATTTTCATATTAGGTCCAAAGTTCGCCTCTGATTGCGAGGCGTGATCGCGACCGCGCTGGCCTCTATGTCGCTATCTTAGTCGCCCCAATGGGCGCGACGTTCTCCGATGTCCTTCGGTAGGGCCCGAAGTCGACGAGCGAAAGCACTCGCGAGTGTGTCGGCCGAGCAGTGAGCGGTCCAGTACGACATGCTGGCTGCGACATACCGCTGATACTCTTCGTCGTTCGTGTGGAGGAGGAGCGATAAGCGGTCTGCAAACTGTCGCGGTGTGTGTTGCGCGTCGAGCAGGCCAGCGAAGACATCCGGGTCGTGGCTGAGCGCGCTGACGCCGCCTACGGAAGTGGCGATGACCGGCAGTCCCTGGGCGAGGCCCTCCTGGATTGAAGCAGCCAGGCCACCTTCGGACTCCGAAACCTGTACGAATGCTGATGATGGATTTCTCGCATACCATTCCCGGAGTTCCCGGCTCTCCATGTGCCCGAGGAATCGGAATGACCCTGGCGACAGTCGCTGTGCTGCGTATGACATGATTTCTACCTCGTAGGCAGGGTCGCCCGAGCCGATATGTGTCCAAGTAATTGAGTCGGCTACGGATGTCTGAGCTTCAGCGACGTCATCAATCAGCATTTTTAGGCGCTTCACGGGGGCGATGTATGAGCAGGAAACAAGATGCATTGCGTCCCGATCGGCGTTGCCGGCGTTCACCGCGGGCGAGGTGCCGATACGGTCAGTGGTGAACTTTGAGGCATACGCGGGATAATGTTTGCGTAGATAATCCTCAGCGGAGGATGAGGCAGCGAATACGACATCGAGTTGGCTAAGGAGGAGTCGTCGCTGGGGCAGATAGCCGTCGGCGCGCCGTTCCACGTACAAATCGAACCCATTGGCGCGGCTGACTGCGGTAGCGGATGTTTGCCCAAGAGCGCTCCGCGTCTCGACCGCAGCGCGCGCTGGGACATGCAGCCAGAACGCATAAAACAGGATCTCTTCGATGTCACGGACCGCGGAAGCAATCTCGTCCTTAAGCATTTCGACGAGCGAAATCGAATACAGGTCGAACCGCAGGTCTGCTATGACGTGGCGGAGGCTGGGAAGAGCGCGTAGCGCACGGATAAACGAGCCGGCGGCTTTGAGCGGCTGTTTTGCGCAGAATGCTGCGACGGACGAAGCGCCGCGGACTGGCGCGCTGATTAGTACCGCGCCCTCGGGAAGCTGTCGTGTCTGAGGCATGGTGGGCCGATGGAGAGTGGGTATTACAACCACTCTGTCGAAGACGTCTAAGAGGCGGGGAATCTCGGCCTCCAAGAACTCTTCTCCTCTCCCGAGAGGATAGGTCTGGGTGAAGAGGACGAGGGCGGATCGGTCCGGTATGTGCTCCCGAGGGGCCTGCGGCATAGAAGTGACTATACGCGACCCATCGGACGCCAAGATGGCCAGGGCAGGGCCGGTTCGCGACGTCGTGCCGCTCGCGGTATTGTCGATCTGTGTCCGCCCGGTGAGCTTCACCTTCGCCGATTGACCATCTCATCGGCAAGTCAGGCGGCCCGCGTGAAGGGACTGGACAGCTTGGCGGGCGAACGATCTGACAGGGGTGTCGGCCGAAGCATATTGACGTTGATCACCGGATCGATGGCGGCTCAATTGGTCACCGTGGCCATACTTCCCATACTAACTCGACTATATAGCCCGTCTGCTTTCGGCTCGTTCGCGATCTTCTTGTCTGTCGTTACCCTGCTGTCGGTCGTTGGAACCATGCGATACGAGATGGCCATCGTGCTGCCGAAGGCGGCGAGCGAAGCGCGGGCAATTACTCGTATGGGTATATGCGTTCTAGCATTGGTGTCTCTCGTCGTCCTGATTTCGGGTGTGGCTGTCCTCGGGGTTTCTTATAGCTTTTCTGGCGCGTGGATGTGGTTCCTCATACTCGCGGGGCCGGGAGTGTTCCTGCTGGGGTACAACAGCTTTCTGAGCCAGTGGTTTACGCGGTCCCGATCCTATGGACGAATAAGCCGCAATAGGGTGGTGCAGAGCTTCGCAACGGCGGGCGCGCAGGTAGCGCTTGCGTTCGTTCTGCCTGGGGAAGGTGTTGGGCTGGTGTCAGGCCTGCTTATCGGACAACTGGTCGGCGCCATATTTCTGACTTTCGCGGATGGTGCTGGGGCAAGCATCTTTGCTCGGTCCGACTGGCAGCGACGGGGCTACCTGCGCCGCAAGTATTGGCGTCTTCCCCTGTTGCTGATGCCGCACACCCTCATCGATTCATTCCGCTTGAACGGCGTTAATCTCTTGATAGGGCATTTCTCGGTCTCTGTACTTGGGCAGTACTCGCAGGCTTGGCGACTCGTGCAAGTGCCAGCCGGGTTGATCGGCTCCGCGGTCAGCCAAGTTTACTTCCCTCGGCTTGCAGATGCGGCTCGCGCGACGTTGTTTCATACCGTTCGGAGCAGTGTAATTCGCACAGTCGTCCTCGGCGCTGTTCCATTCGCTGGGGTGTTTTTTCTTAGTCCCGCTGCCTTTCCACTCATTCTTGGTCCCGGCTGGACGGAAGCAGGCAAGTTCGCGCAGGCGCTCGTGCCCGCGCTCTACGCCAACCTGGTGGCATCACCACTGTCTACGATCTTCATCGTGTTGCGCAAGGAACACATTGGGTTGATGTACTCGCTGTTCTTCACGATGCTGTCGCTAGGAGCGCTGCTCCTGTTCCGCAGCGACCTTCTGCTTGGCGTGTGGATCATGAGCCTTTGTCAGGCGATCGCTTTTGTTGTATACGTCGGAATGGCGCTTTGGCTGGTGAGGCCCACAGCTCTGCAAGACGTTTGAACCGATGAAGCATGATCCGTGGCGCAGCCGCAGAAAACATCGCCGCGACCGCTAATCAGCGATTACACGGGTGTTCGATATGACATCGATCGTGACTGGCTGGCGCGCTGAGCGTGGTCGCGGTCACCCGCAGTCGAGGGTCTGCACGTCGGTGCTTGTCGGGCGCGCCATCGGCGTGTGTCGCAAATCGGGCGGGTCATACTCGCCTGCCGCGCCGCTGAAGTCGACCTCTACCTTGTGCGCCTGGCCGGGGGTCATAGACAGGAGCCGTGACCGTCGGGCGGCCGAGATTCGGCAGACATCTATGGTTTTCACGGTTGCTGTCGACCGTTACCGCCGCTGCGGTCGCTCCCACAGGTCCGTAGAGCATTAGATCGGTCGCAACTTGGCCTTGAAGAAGGGAGCGCAGGCGGGCGCGTCGGGCCTGACCGGGTTGGGGGCGCGTCGCGGTGAGCGCGCACGACCTGCGCCGAGAGCACCCCGGCGGCCTCGGTGGCGGCCAATGCGTCGGGGAAGCTCGCCCGGTGGCGATCAGCGCTTGCTCGGCCGAAGAGTAGGCGCGCTCGATGACGCGCTGACCCGTCTCATAACGCGATGGGCCGCCCAGGCGCTGAACCGAAGCGATCGCTGCGAACGACCGCCGCACCGAATCGCTTACGGCCGCCGAACCGTCGGTGATGAAGATCTGCTTCCGCTTGAGCCGCTTGATCTCGGCGAGCACCTTCGCGGGCATGCTCGATGCGGGCGTGAGTAGCAGCGGCCCGCCGAGGTGGGCGGCCGCTGCGGCCGGGAGCGCGTCGAGAAGTTCGCCCGGTGCGGCGACGAAGACGGCGGTTACTCGTGCGGAGTACTTCTTCGACACGGCGGTCGCCGTGTCGAAGCGGTCGGGCCGCACAGTCTCGACCTGCCTGCCGGGAATATGATGGTTTCCGGCGTCGGACTCGGCGCGTGCACCGCCACCACTGTCCGGAGGGTGATCTCAGTGGCTCCGCAGCCTCCGCTCAACGCGCCGCTGAACGCGGCCTGCTCGAAGCGTCGACGGTCAGCGACCAGCGATACTTGACCAGAGCCCACGATGTGACGTACTCGCACTTTGCCCTGGGCCATGTCCGAGTACAGCACGCTAACGAGTCCCGGCTGAAGCGTGCCGTCCGTCTCGGCTACTGATCTCGGTCGCCATGCTTGACGCCCAGTCGTGCTACCGCTGGGCAACACGTCACTGACCTCGGCGAGGACGACCCCACCCGTGTCACTCCAAGCCGGGGCGCTCGCCGAGTACCGCCGGCGTGTGAGCGCCGAGGCGTCGCTACGCCATTATGCTGGTCACCATCCGTTCGACATCCGCGAGCGCCGGCGCCAGTTGCGCGGCCGACTTCTCGTAGACGGTGCGTGCAGCGCGGTATGGGTCGATGATGTCGTCTTCGGGATTCCCCGCACCGGCCGTGCGCCGCCCCGCGACTTCGATCAAGGCGCGGCGGAACCGGGTGCGTGCGTCCGTTCCTGCAGCGCCGGTGCCTTCGGCATCCGCCTGCTGCGGCGACGACGCCCAACGGGCGAATTCGCGCACGGTGAACGCGCGTCGCACGATGCCGGGCACCATCCGCACCGCGTGTGCGCGGTGCTCTCGGGTCATGGTCAGGATCAGGTCGGCCTCATTGAGCATCGGCTCGGTCAGGTAGCGGGCGCGGTGTGCGGCGGCGAGCGTGGATCCGCGCCGAGGGCGACGGCGAGTTCTTGCGAGAGCGCGTCCATCTCGCGGTCCAGTTCCCGCCGGGTCAGCCCCTGCGGACGCAGATCGCTCGCACTCGCGACCCTACGAGCGGCCGCTCGGAACTGACTTCAGCGGGCGGCGCGGATGCACTCGATCGCGACAGCATCCGCACGGCGAGGCATCCGATGGCCATGCCGAGTGTGTTCGCGATGACGTCCGACAGGGTCGGGTAGCGGCTGGGCAGCAGGGTCTGCACGATTTCGATGCTCGCGCTCGCCGCGCACCCCAGCAGGATGATGAGCCAGGCGTTGATGCGCGGCCATGCCGTGGCTAGCAGCAGTCCGAACGGGATGAACAGGGCGATGTTCGCCAGAAACTCGAACAGGGCGTTGCTGATCGACAGCGAGACGCCCGAGACGTCGGAGAAGGAGCGGGCGACGAAGAATGCCAGCCCGGTCACCCGTGACGCGGCCACCGCCGGAAGCCACACGACCAGCGCGAGGGCGACGAGGTACGGCCCCCTCGCCGGGCGACATCTTGCCCCATGCGGCACAATGTCCCTTGTGGTAGATGCTTCCACGCCTGCGAAGGGCGCTCCGGTCGAGAAGAGGAGGGAACTCCTCTCTTCCCGCGACGAGGATCGAAGCAGCGTCACGCGCGGGGGCGGTCAGCGAGCCATCCGTGTCGCGATCGTGGAAGATCAGACCCTGTTCCGCTCGCTGCTTGCGTCGCTCATCGACGGCGCAGACGGCTTCACGGTCGCCGCGACATGCGCGAACGTGCAGGAGGCACGGGAGCACCTGACGACTTCGACGGCCGACGTGGTGCTGATGGACATCGGCCTGCCCGATGGCAACGGCTTCGGGCTGGCGCGATCGCTGCGCACACGTCGGCCCGACCTCGGCATCGTGCTGCTCTCCGCACACGACGTCATGGATCTGCTGCTGGCGCTGCCGACGAAGGACCGCACCGGCTGGAGCTACCTGTCCAAGACGTCGGCCACCTCGACCGCAGTGCTGCTCAACACCCTACGGATCACCGCCAACGGCGGCGGCGTGCTCGACCCCGAGCTGGTGCAGAAGCTCACACCACGCAAGAACTCACCGCTCTCGCGCCTGACCGGGCGGCAGTTCGACGCCCTGCGCCTGCTGGCCGCCGGCCGCTCGAACGCCGCCATCGCACGAGAGATGGAGATCACGCAGCACTCCGTCGACAACCTGCTGAACACCGTGTACAACGTGCTGGGCGTGCGGGGCGACTCCGAGGCGAACAGTCGCGTCTCGGCCGCCCTCATGGTGCTGCGCCACGGCGCCGCGCCAGAGGCTCCCGCATGACCGACCTCGATGTGGATCCCGCGAAGGACGCAGCCGACGACCTGCGCCGGCTGCTGACGACCTCGGGTGTGGTACTCGCCACCTTCAGCATCGGCGCGGCCACGCAGTCGGTCTTCGTCTATGCCGCACCATCGGTGTTCGACTCGACGCTCGACGGAGTGCAGTCGTTCATCGTGCGCACCATCGTCAATCTGCTGGCGTGCGCGGCCGCCCTGATGCTGTGCGCGTGGGTGCGTCTGCCCGCACTCTCGCCGGTCAAGCAGGTGCTCATGTCACTGGCGATCTCGGGCGGCGTCTCACTGGCGCGCTTCGGCGTGCAGCGGCTGGTCGGCATCTACCCGGATCCCTCGATGCAGACATCACTCGTCGAGATCGTCTCGGCCGCGGCAGTCGTGGCGCTGGCCATCGGGCTCGGCATGGCTCAGATGCTGTCACAGGCTCGACTGCGCACGCAGGAGCGCGCGGCGGCCGAGCAGCGGCTGCGCGCGACGACCGCGCTCGCCGCCCTCGCGGAAGAAGAGCTGCGCGTGCGCCGGTCCGTCGCCGAGGGGCTGCACGGCGGCCTGCAGGCGCGGCTCGTGATGGTGCGGGTGCAACTCGACAGCATCCTCGACCGCTGGGGTCACGGCAGGGTCGACGACGGCGACCGCGCCGTGCTCGAACAGGTGCGCGACGAGCTCGACACCCTGCGCGAAGACGAAGTGCGCCAGCTCAGCCATCTGCTGTATCCCGCGGGCGTCGACGTCGGACTGGCCCACGCTGTGCGGCGTCTGGTGCGACGGGTGCCGTCGCAGATCGAGACCGATGCAGACATCGACGAGGCGTTCGACGAGCCCGTCTTCACCGCCGACGAGCCCGGTGAAGCTATCGTCGTACGGCGGGTCGCCGTGCTGCGGGCCGCCGAGGAGGGCATCAACAACGCGCTGCTGCACGGCGGCGCCGACCGCATCGGCATCGGCCTGCACCTGCGCCACCACGACGACGGCGACCGCGTGCTGCTCACCGTCGACGACAACGGCTCCGGGATGCCGGCGGCGAACACCGGCCTGCGCGGCCTGGCACGCTCGGACGAGCGGCTGAGCAGGCTCGGCGGCAGCCAGCGGCTCGACGCCTCGCCGTGGGGCGGCGTGCGCCTGATCGTCGAACTTCCGGTGCACACGCGCCACCCGGCACCCGCCGAATAGAAGCTGACCCCACGCGGCGCCATGCCGCCGGGATGCCAAGCGCGCGAGACCGGCATAGCCGACCAGCCGAGGCGCTCGCCGAGTACCTCGGCGTCTGATCGCTGGAGGTGTCGCTACGCCACCGCGCTGGCGACGATCCGCTCGACATCCGTGAGCGCCGGCGCCAGTTGCGCGGCCGACTCCTCGTAGACGGTGCGTGCAGCGCGGTACGGGTCGATGATGTCGTCTTCGAGCGTCCCCGCACCGGCTGTGCGCCGACTCGCCACTTCCATCACGGTGTGGCGGAACCGAGAGCGTGTGTCCATCCCTGCAGTGCCGGTGCCATCCGCATCCGCCTGCTGCGGCGACGATGCCCAACGGGCGAACTCGCGCATCGTGAACGCGCGTCGTACGATGCCGGGCACCATCCGCACCGCATGTGCGCGGTGCTCTCGGGTCATGGCCAGGATCAGGTCGGCCTCATTGAGCATCGGCTCGGTCAGATAGCGAGCACGGTGCGCGGCGGCGAGTGCGGGATCCGCCCCGAGGGCGACGGTGAGTTCTTGCGAGAGCGCGTCCATCTCGCGATCCACCATCCCGTGCGTTCCCGCGCTGTGCACCCGCACGCCGAGGGGTTCAAGCCGGGTGCGAAGCAGGATCTCCGCCATGGGGGAGCGGCAGATGTTGCCGGTGCAGACGAACAAGATCGTCGGTGCCGCACCGTCCTGCGCCTGGTGCGTGACGGGCTGTCGCAGCGCCTCAGCCCGCCGGCGCAGTTCCCGACGGGTCAGCCCCTGCGGACGCGATTCGTTCACACTCGCGACCCTACGAGCGGCCGCTCGGAACCGACCTCAGCGGGCGGCGCAGACGCACTCGACCGCCACAGCATCCGCACGGAGAGGCATCCGATGGCCATGCCCAGTGTGTTCGCGATGACGTCCGACAGGGTCGGGTAGCGGCTGGGCAGCAGGGTCTGCACGACTTCGATGCTCACGCTCGCCGCGCACCCCAGCAGGATGATGAGCCAGGCGTTGATGCGCGGCCATGCCGTGGCCAGCAGCAGACCGAACGGGACGAACAGGGCGATGTTCGCCAGAAACTCGAACAGGGCGTTGCTGATCGACAACGAGACGCCCGACACGTCGGAGAAGGAGCGGGCGACGAAGAATGCCAGCCCGGTCACCCGTGACGCGGCCACCGCCGGAAGCCACACGACCAGCGCGAGGGCGACGAGGTACGGCCCCAGCAGCGATCGCGCGGCGATGACGAGGGGGCGGGGCATGCGTCAAGTCTACGAGCCGGCGCCGCTCACCGACTCGATGTACCGCAGCAGCACGCCCTCGCGCAGCGCCCACGGGCACACCTCCAGCTCGGCGATGTCGAGCACCTCCATCGCGGTGTGCAGGCAGACCGCGGCCGCAACGATCTGGAAGGTGCGGTCGGCGGTGATCCCGGGCAGCTCCTGCCGGGCGGATGCCGGGATGCGGGCGAGCCGGGGGATCCACGAGCCGAGCGCATCGCGGGGCAGCAGCATCCGGTCGGTACCCGACCAGCCCGGCGCCGGATACCCGGCCAGCCGGGCGAGGGAGCGGATGGCTTTGGAGGTCCCGACGACGTGGTCGGGGGAGGGCAGTGCGCGGAAGCGTGCGGCGATCGGAGCGAGGGTTGTCTCGGCGTGGGCGCGCAGCGGGGCGACGCGCTCCTCGCCGGGCGGGTCGTCGGTGAGGAACTCGATCGTCATGCGCCCGGCACCGAGCGGGGCGGATGCGGCGACCTCGGGCAGCTCGTCCGCCCCGGCGGCGAACTCGAAGGACCCGCCGCCGATGTCGAGCAGCATCAGGCGGCCGGCCGACCAGCCGAACCAGCGACGCACCGCGAGGAACGTCAGCTCCGCCTCCATCTCGCCCGTCAGCACCTGCAGCGGCTGACCGAGCCGCTGCTCGATGCGCGCGATCGCCTCGGCGCCGTTCGCGGCCTCCCGCACCGCGCTGGTGGCCGTGGCGATCAGGGTCTGCAGGTTCTCGGCATCCGCCACGCGCTTCGCCTGGTCCACGGCATCCGTGAGCGCCTGCAGCCCTTCGGGGCTGATCGCACCCTCTGGGGTGAGGTAGCGCATCAGGCGCAGCACGGTGCGATCGCTGCTCGTCGCCAGCGGGCGCCCGCCGGCACGGATGTCGGCCGCGAGCAGGTGCACGGTGTTGGATCCGATGTCGAGGACTCCGAGGCGCACGGGACGAGACTACCCGCGCGCCGGGCGTTCGCGACACGGCCGATACCATGTAGTCCGTGAGCGCCGCCCCGAACCTGCCGCTGTCTCCCTACCGCGCGATCGACCGCGCGGACTGGGCGCGTTTGGCCGCCGGGCTCGACCAGCCGCTCAGCGAGACCGAGATCGTCGAGGTGCGCGGCATCGGCGACCGACTCGACATCGCCGAGGTGCGTGAGGTGTACCTGCCGCTGAGCCGGCTGCTCAGCCTGTACGCGTCGTCGGCGAAGCGGCTCGGCGCCGCGACGAGCGAGTTCCTGCAGGAGGACGACACGACCACCCCGTTCGTGGTCGGCGTCGCCGGCTCGGTGGCGGTGGGCAAGTCGACCATCGCCCGATTGCTGCGCGAACTGATGAGCCGCTGGCCCGGCACCCCGCGGGTCGAGCTGGTGACGACCGACGGATTCCTCTACCCGAACGCCGAGCTCGAACGGCGCGGGCTGATGGATCGCAAGGGGTTCCCCGAGTCGTACGACCGCCGGGCGCTGCTGGAGTTCCTCACCGAGGTGAAGAGCGGCGCCGCCGAGGTGCGCGCCCCGTTCTACTCGCACATGCGTTACGACATCGTCCCCGATGCGACCGTGGTGGTGCGCCGCCCCGACGTCGTCATCGTCGAGGGTCTGAACGTGCTGCAGCCGCCGCCCGCTCCCAACGACGTCGCGGTCAGCGACCTGTTCGACTTCTCGATCTACGTCGACGCCGAGGTCGAGCACATCGCGAGCTGGTACATCGACCGGTTCCTCGCCCTGCGCCAGGGTGCCTTCAGCAACCCGTCGTCGTACTTCAACGTCTTCGCCCACCTCACCGACGAGGAGGCCGTGACGACCGCCCTCGGCTACTGGAACGACATCAACATGCCGAACCTCGTCGAGAACGTGCTGCCCACCAAGCACCGCGCCACCCTCGTGCTGCGCAAGGGCGCCGAGCACGCCGTCGAGAGCGTGCTGCTGCGCAAGGTCTGACGGGTCTCGCCCCGCGACATCCCGTCGGCGCACCCGCGTCGAGGTGTCTGCGTTCTTGAGGGGTCGCATATTGCCGCATCCGGCGTGTTCGAGGCGACCATCTGCGACCCCTCGGGGAAGCGGGGTCGGGCCCGTAGAAGTCGTCTGGCTTCGTGAGGGGTCGCATCGTGCCGCATCCGGCGTGTTCGAGGCGACCATCTGTGACCCCTCGGGGATCGGGAGAGTTCGTTCAGAACCCTCGCAAAATGCGCGGCTTATCCTTGAACCCATGTGTGGAATCGTCGGATACGTGGGCCCGCGCCCCAGCCAGGACATCCTTCTCGCGGGTCTCGCCCGCCTCGAATATCGCGGATACGACTCCGCCGGCATCGCGGTTATCGACCAGGACGGCACGCTCGGCATGCGCAAGAAGGCCGGGAAGCTCGCCATGCTGCGCGACTCGCTGTCGGATGCCGCGCTCGGCGACGGCACGACCGGAATCGGCCACACCCGCTGGGCGACGCACGGCGGACCGACCGACGTCAACGCGCACCCGCACCTCGCCGACGACGACAAGCTCGCCGTCATCCACAACGGCATCATCGAGAACTTCGCCGCACTGCGCGACGAGCTCACCGCCGAAGGCGTGACCTTCCGCAGTGAGACCGACACCGAGGTGGCCGCCGCGCTGCTCGGCCGCGAGTACGGCCGCACCGGCGACCTGCAGCAGGCGTTCCGCGACGTGGTCAACCGCCTCGAGGGCGCGTTCACGCTGCTCGCCATGCACGAGGACCAGCCCGGCCTGGTCGTCGGCGCCCGCCGCAACTCCCCGCTGGTCATCGGCCTGGGCGAGGGCGAGAACTTCCTCGGCTCCGACGTCGCCGCCTTCGTCGAGCACACCCGCAACGCGCTCGCCATCGGCCAGGACCAGATCGTCGCGATCACCCCCGACGCGGTGACGGTCACCGACTTCGACGGCAACGCCGTCGACGCGCAGCCGTTCGAGGTCTCGTGGGACGCCGCCGCGGCCGAGAAGGGCGGCTGGTCGTCGTTCATGGCCAAGGAGGTCGCCGAGCAGCCCGAGGCCGTCGCGAACACGATCCGTGGCCGTATCCAGGGCGGTGCCGTCGTCATCCCCGAGCTCGACGGACTCGATGAGCTCTTCACCGGCATCAACCGCGTGATCATCACCGCGTGCGGCACCGCCTCGTACGCGGCGCTGGTCGGCAAGTACGCCATCGAGCAGTGGGCCCGGGTGCCCGTCGACGTCGAGCTCGCGCACGAGTTCCGCTACCGCGACCCGGTGATCGGCGCCGACACCCTCGTCGTCTCGATCAGCCAGTCGGGCGAGACCATGGACACCCTGATGGCCGTCAAGTACGCGCGCGAGCGCGGCGCGAGGACGCTGTCGGTGTGCAACACCCAGGGCGCGACGATCCCGCGCGAGTCGGATGCGGTTGTCTACACGCACGCCGGCCCCGAGGTGGCCGTCGCCTCGACCAAGGCGTTCTCGGCGCAGATCACCGCGCTGCTGCTGCTCGGCCTGCACATGGGCCGCGTGCGCGGCACGGCATCCGACGCCTCGGGCGAGGTCGCCGAACTGCAGAGCCTGCCTGAGAAGGTCGCCCAGGTGCTCGCCGAGGAGAACGACCACGTCACCCAGCTCGCCGGCTGGATGGCCGACACCCGGTCGGTGCTGTTCCTCGGCCGCCACGTCGGGTACCCGATCGCTCTCGAGGGCGCGCTGAAGCTCAAGGAGATCTCGTACATCCACGCCGAGGGCTTCGCCGCCGGTGAGCTCAAGCACGGCCCGATCGCGCTGATCGAGCCCGGTCAGCCGGTGTTCGTGCTGGTGCCGTCGCCGCGGCACTCCGCGCTGATCCACTCGAAGGTCGTGTCGAACATCCAGGAGATCCGCGCCCGCGGGGCCCGGGTGATCGTCGTGGCGGAAGAGGGCGACGCCGCCGTGCTGCCCTACGCCGACGAGGTCATCCGCATCCCGCTCGCCGGCGCGCTGTTCGAGCCGATCCTCGCGGTCGTGCCGCTGCAGATCTTCGCCATGGCGCTCGCCACGGCCAAGGGACTCGACGTCGACCAGCCGCGCAACCTCGCGAAGTCTGTCACCGTCGAGTGATCTGATCTCTGCGAACCGCCCCGGAGCCGCGTGCTCCGGGGCGGTTCTGCGTGTGCGGCATCCGGAGCCGCGGTTCTCGATCGCGATGTCGGCGGCAGTGCTCCCGGTGAGCCGGAATCGGCGAATGCTGTGCCGGATCCCGCGCGAGTAGGCTGAACGGGTGATCATCGGCACCGGCATCGACCTCGTGGACGTCGCGCGATTCGAACGGTCGGTGACGCGCACCCCGCGCCTGCTCGAGCGCCTGTTCACCCCCGCCGAGCAGAGCCTGCGGCTGCGCTCGCTCGCCGCCCGCTACGCCGCGAAGGAGGCGCTGATCAAGGCGCTCGGCGGCAGTGACGGGGTGTACTGGCACGAGATCGAGATCGCCTCGGAGGCGTCGGGGCGCCCGCATTTCGTGCTCAGCGGTTCGACAGCGCAGGTCGTCGCCGACCGCGGCATCACGGCCCTGCACCTCTCGCTCACGCACGACGCCGGCCTGGCCGCCGCGTACGTCATCGCCGAACGCGAGGACTACCGCTCGTGAACCCTTTCCGCGAAGCCACCATCGACCTCGGGGCGATCTCCGACAACGTGCAGCATCTGCGCCGGCTCACCGCGACCGATGTGATCGCGGTGGTCAAGGCCAACGGGTACGGGCACGGCGCGGCCGAGGTCGCCATCGCGGCGCTCGCCGGGGGAGCGAGCCGCGTCGGCACCGCCACCCTGGAGGAGTCGTTCGCCCTGCGCCGCGCCGGGATCACCGCCCCGCTCATGGCGTGGCTGCACGAACCGGGCCGCCGTTTCGACGACGCCGTACAGGCCGGTATCGAGATCGGCGTCTCCTCGCTTGCACAGCTCGTCGCCGTATCCGAGGCGTCGCCGGCCCCGGCATCCGTGCACCTCAAGGTCGACACCGGCCTCTCACGCAACGGCATCGCGGCCGCGGAGCTCGAGCGGGTGCTCGCCGAGGCGGCGCGGCTCGAACGCATCGGCCGCATCCGCGTCGTCGGCATCTTCAGCCACCTGTCCGGCGCGAGCCCCGACGACGACCGGGCGCAGCTCGCCCGGTACGAGCAGATCCTGGCGCGGGCCGAGGCGCACGGCATCCGCCCCGAGATCCGTCATCTCGCCGCCACCGCCGGAGCCATCGCGCTTCCCGAGGCGCGGCTCGATGCGGTCCGCATCGGCATCGGCCTGTACGGACTCTCGCCGTTCGCCGGCCGCAGCTCGGCCGAGCTGGGGCTGCGCCCCGCGATGACCCTGCGCGCGGCGGTCGCCGCGGTGCGCCGGGTGCCGTCCGGCACGGGCGTCTCGTACGACTACGTGCACCGCACCGAGCGGGAGACCACGCTCGCGCTGGTACCGCTGGGCTACGCCGACGGCATCCCGCGGCAGGCATCCGACCGGGGACCGGTGCTGATCAACGGCCGGCCGCACACCGTGTGCGGGCGCATCGCGATGGATCAGTTCGTCGTCGACATGGGCGACGAGCCCGTCGCCGTCGGCGATGAAGTGGTCGTGTTCGGCGATCCGACGCTGGGCCACCCCTCCGCCACGGACTGGGCGGATGCCGCGGGCACCATCAACTATGAGATCGTCACCCGCATCGGGGCGCGCGTGCCGCGGCGGACGATGTCGTGAGCGCCCTCGACGAGCTGACCGGCCGGCACGAGATCGCCACCGCGGATGCCATGCAGCAGCTCGGGCATCGCATCGGCGCCGAGCTGCGCGCCGGCGATCTGCTCGTCCTGACCGGTCCGCTCGGTGCCGGCAAGACCACGTTCACGCGCGGCATCGCCGAGGGGCTGGGCGTACGCGGTCCGGTGCAGAGCCCGACGTTCGTGATCGCTCGCACGCACCCGTCGCTCGTGGGCGGCGCCCCCCTGGTGCACGTCGACGCGTACCGGCTCGGGTCGGCCGCCGAGCTCGACGATCTGGACATCGATTTCGCCCGTTCGGTGGTCGTGATCGAGTGGGGCAGGCCGATGGCGGATGCCGTCGCCGACGATTGGTGGGACATCGAGCTCGAACGCCCGGTCGGCGGCGCCGACGTGGCGGATGAGGACCTCGACGCCGACGCCCCGCGATTCGTGACCATCGCCCGCGTGCAGCGCTGAGAGCGCTCTGGGCGGTCCGTCGCCGGCCTCCGTCCGGTTTCGGGTGACGCAGATGATCAGTGCGGTGGGTGAATTTGTACCCCGTGACGCCACCGATAATCTGGTATCCCAAATCGCAGAGGAGCCCCCGATGGAGCAGGAACAGCAGTCACCCGGCATCAGCCGACGCACCTTCACCCGCGCAGCAGCTTGGAGTGTGCCCGTCGTCGCCGCGGCGACCGCCGTGCCTTTCGCCGCCGCATCGGTCACACCCCCGGTGGAAGGGCTGTGGTATTCGGTGACGCCAGGGGGCGAGGGGAACCCCGCGGGCACAGCCGGGTTCACGATCTTCAACAACGGCGATGCGGACTTCGACGGGACCGTCTCGATCCGCATCGCGCTCTGGCCCTACCCCTTCTCCTCGCTTCAGCCCATCGTCGTCAATGGCAGTGTGTACCGGGGTCAGCGAGCTCTGGAGAACAGAAGGATCCTCGGTCGCTACCTTGGCGTGCCGGTCACGGTGCCCGCCGGTTCCCAGCTCGACTTCCTGTTCGATTACACCGACACGACCGAGACCACGCAGGGCACGTCGGAGCTCATCTCCATCGTCGCCGACGACGGAACGCCGATGGTGCTGGCGGGTGAGCCGACGTTCTACACGCCGTACACGCCGGCCCCCTGAGACCGCATCGGCACGGGCGGTCGCTGACGGATCTCAGCCACCGCCCGCGTCGCGGCGTTTTCGCGTGAGCCCGACGCCGTCACCGCGACCGACCACGACTAACCTGGAGAGGTGATCCTCGCCGTCGACACCTCTCTGGGCACGGCCGTCGCCGTCATCGATGCCGACGGGCGCACGGTCGCGGAGGCGTCGACCCCCGACCCGCTCGGACATGCCGAGGTGATCGGCGATCTGCTCGCCCGCGTCGCACGCCCCGGCATCACCCATGTCGTTGCGGGCATGGGCCCTGGCCCGTTCACCGGCCTGCGGATCGGCATCTCTGCCGCCCGGGCCTTCGCGCTGGGCCGCGGCATCCCCGTGGTTCCCGTGCCGAGCCACTACGCGATCGCGTTCGACACGGCCGCACAGGGACCCTTCGCCGTCGTCACCGATGCGCGACGCCGCGAGATCGCGGTGAGCGTCTTCGACGGGACGGATGCCGACGGCATCCCGAATCTCATCGCACCCACCCGCCTCGAGAAGCACGGCGCCGAACTGGAGGCGCCCGTGATCGAGGCCGCCGAGCTGTCGGCCGCCGCGCTCGCTCGCGTCGGGCAGGCCGCGATCACCGCCGGCCGGGTGCTCGCGGATGCAGAACCGCTGTACCTGCGCTCGCCGGACGTCGTGCAGCCCGGGGCACCGAAGCGGGTGAGCGCATGAGCCTTCGCCCCGCGACCGTCGCCGACCTGCCGGCGATCATGGACCTCGAGCGTCGCAGCTTTCCCACCGACGCGTGGAGCGAGGCGACCATGGGCACCGAGCTCACCAGCGCCCACACGTTCTACCTGGTCGACGAGGACGACGACCGGATCGTCGGCTACGGCGGGCTGCGGGCGCTGCGCGGCGGGGCGGATGCCGACATCCAGACCATCGCCCTGGACGCCTCCTTCCGCGGCCGAGGCCGCGGCCGCGCGCTGCTGCGCGCGCTGATCGCCGAGGCCGTCGCCCGGAAAGCGAAGGAGCTGTTCCTCGAGGTGCGCGCCGACAACCCGGTCGCCGAGAGGCTGTACAACTCGGAGGGCTTCGCCGAGCTCGGCCGGCGCCCGCGCTACTACCAGCCCGACGACGTCGACGCGGTCGTGATGCGGCTCGACCTGCGCACCTGGAACGCCGGGAAGCCTCCCGCCGCGCAGGAGAATGCACGACCTGCAGGAGAGGATCCGCAGGTCGATCCTGCAGAGCGTGCGATCTCCGTCGAATCGCGCGAAGACGATGCCGCACGGGAGGGACGCACATGATCGGACCCCTGGTGCTCGGCATCGAGACGAGCTGCGACGAGACCGGCATCGGCATCGTGCGCGGCCGCACGCTGCTGTCGAACACGATCGCCTCGAGCATGGATGAGCACGCCCGCTACGGCGGCGTGGTCCCCGAGGTCGCGGCCCGTGCGCACCTCGAAGCGCTGCAGCCGTCGATCGACCGTGCCCTCGCCGAGGCCCGAGTCAGCCTGGACGAGCTGGACGCCGTGGCCGTGACGAGCGGTCCGGGGCTCGCCGGGGCCCTGATGGTCGGCGTCGGAGCGGCCAAGGGCCTGGCCGTCTCGCTGGGCAAGCCGCTGTACGCGGTGAACCATCTGGTCGGGCACATCGCCGCCGACATCCTCTCGATGCCGGATTCGCCCGCTGCGCCGGACCGGGCGGACGCCGGTCCGCTCGAGTATCCGACGATCGCGCTTCTGGTGAGCGGCGGTCACACCTCGCTGCTGCACGTGCGCGACCTCACCACCGACGTCGAGCTGCTCGGTGAGACGGTCGACGACGCGGCGGGGGAGGCCTTCGACAAGGTGGCGCGCATCCTCGGTCTGCCGTATCCCGGCGGGCCGCAGATCGACAGGGCGGCGATCGGGGGAGACCCGAAGGCGATCCGCTTTCCGCGCGGACTGTCGAAGGCCTCCGACATGGCCGCGCACCGCTACGACTTCTCGTTCTCGGGCCTGAAGACGGCGGTCGCCCGCTGGGTGGAGCGCGCCGAGGCGAACGGCGAGCAGATCCCCGTCGCCGACGTCGCGGCCGGTTTCCGGGAGGCGGTCGTCGACGTGCTGGTCACCAAGGCGCTCGCCGCCTGCGCCGACCGCGGCGTGCCCCGCCTGCTGCTCGGCGGCGGCGTCATCGCCAACCGACGGCTGCGCGAGGTGGCGACAGAGCGTGCTGCGGCCGCCGGCGTGACCGTCCGCATCCCGCCGCTGTCGCTGTGCACCGACAACGGTGCGATGATCGCCGGCCTCGCCGCGGAGCTGATCGCGAGCGGGCGCGCACCGTCGACGCTCGCCTTCGGCGCGGACTCGACGCTGCCGGTGACCGAGATCCAGGTGAGTCCGGCATGACCGACCCGCGCATCGAAGGTCCCACCCCCGAGGTCGAGAAGCCTCAGGGGTCGGCGTCGCTGCCCGGCGCCGCGAAGGGGTACGGCAAGCTTCCGACCGGGCCGGTCAGTGTGGAGCCGGTCGCCACCGGGCCGATCGCCGACGTCGATGCGTTCGCCGACACGGGGTGGGCGCCCGCGGTCCCCGAGCCGGCCGACGACGCCAAGCTCGCTCCCTGGGCCCTGTTCGCCGCGATCGTCGCGTTGGCCACCTCGATGTTCGTCGGGTGGGGCATCCCGGTGGCGATCGTCGCGGTCATCGCGGCGACCATGTCGCTGCGTCGCCCGGTGGAGAACCGTGAGGTGGCCATCTGGGCGCTGGTGCTGGGGATCGTGGCGACGCTGTTCAGTGCGGGGTGGCTGATCTGGGCCGCCATGCAGTTCGAGACCATGGGGTGACGGATGCTGGATGCCGCGGATGCCGCACGACGACGTGAGCTTCAGCGGCGGGCGTACGCGCCCGGCGGTGCTCTGACGCGGGCTGAAGCCGCTGAACTGCATGCGCTCGACAGCCGCAGCTTGGCGGTCGCCGCGGCCGAGGTGCGTGCGCCGGAGCCGGTCGCGCCGGTCGCGCCGGAAGTCGCACAGCCTGCGCCGGATGCCACCGCGGAATCCGCGCACGCGCGTGAGGAGCATCCGCTGCCCGCGCCGCCGCAGGTGACGACTGCTCCGCTCGCCGGAGCGCCGGCCGCGGACACCGCGGCGAGTGAGCACACGAACGCGCCGGCGACCGAGACCCCGGCGCCGTCCCGCCGCCGCTGGCTGCTGCCGCTCGTGGCTGCCCTGGCGATCCTGCTCGGCTTCGGCGGCGGATGGCTGGCGTTCGCGCGCGGCGACGGCGGGTCGGCGATGAGCGACGAGCAGCAGGACATCTGGGCGCGGATCGAGGCTTCGGGCACGTACGATCCCGGCTCGGTGCGGCTGCTCGGCGACAAGTACGGCGTGAACGTGTGGCAGGCGACGAAGGACGGCTCGACCACGGACTGCCTCATCCTCACCCACGACGAGGACGAGAAGACCGGATGCGTCCTGCCGGAGCAGATGGAAGAGGCCTATTACTACGGACCCCAGACGACCCTCTCGTACAACGACGGCGACGACGAGTACATGCTCTGGGCGACGTTCATCGAAGACGTGACCGGTGAGCGCCGGGTGATCGTGCAGCGTCAGAGCTCGGCGGACTCGTGGGACTGGCGGTCGCAGTACGACGAGCGCGAACTCGCGACGGCCGAGATGTTCGTCGAATCCGGCTTCGACGGTCAATTCCTGCAGATCGTGGGCTACGACGGCGACATCCCCGTCTGGCTGTACGAGGCCGACCGCACCTGCCTGCTCGTGGAGCAGACGGACGGGTTCGCCGAGCACTGCGGCGCGCTGATGTACGCCTCGGAGCCGACCCTCGAGCTCGAGATGCCCGATGTGACGTACAGCGTGCATGCCTCGCCGACCCGCGGGTACGATCTGACGATCGTCCGTCACGCCGAGGGCGGCACGACAGCCGTGCAGTGAGGGGGTGACGGATGCTGGACGAGACGGATGCCGCGCGACGGCGCGAGCTGCAGCGCCGCGCCTTCGCGCCCGGTGACGCGCTGACGGCGGCAGAGGTCGCCGAGCTGCGTGAGCTCGACGCGCGCCGCCACGCGCCGGCCGCGCCGCCGGACTCGCGGCGGCAGAGCGAGCCGCCGCATCCGGCGTACAACCCGGATCCGGTGTACAGCCCGGAACCGGAGGCGGAGCCCGCGCGGAAGGAAGCGGCTCTCGGACCGGCGCTCGAGCCGATCCCCGAGCCGGCCCTCGAACCGGCCAAGGAGCCGGCCCTCGAACCGACCATCACCCGGCAGACGGGCGACTCGCGCGGCGGACGTCGCGGCCGGTTGCTGCTGACCCTCGCCGTGGTGGCGGCCGCCCTCCTCGGCTTCGCCGGCGGCTGGCTGCTGCCGATCCGCCCGGCCGATGCGGCGCCGGCGATGACGGCCGAGCAGCGGGAGCAGTTCACCCAGATCGAGACATCCGGCGAGTACGACCCCGGGTCGGTGCGGTTCGCCGGTGCGAAGCACGGGGCGTCGGTCTGGTCGGCGACGCGCGACGATGGCGCCCGCGAGTGCATCGTGCTGCGCTTCGGCGAGAAGTCCGCAGGCGACTGCTACACGCGCGAGCAGATCGAGAGCTGGGGTGGCGGAGCGGGCGCGCAGATGCAGGTGTCGGTCGACGGCGAACTGGTGTACCTCACCGCATCCGTGCTTCAGGGCATCTCGGGCGAGCCGGTCACCGTCATCCAGCGGATGGCGTCCGACGGCAGCTGGCGGGACCGATTCTCCGAAGGCGAGGTGGTGCTGGCGGAGGTGCTCGTCGACGCCGGCGTCGACGCGAATCAGCTGCAGATCGTCGGCTACGACGACGACACCCCGGTGTGGCTGACCGCGGATGGCGACGCCTGCCTGCTGGTGGTCGACCCGGTGACCCACGACACCGCGCGCGGGTGCGGCGGGCTCGATGCGCAGGATCCCTTGGTGCTGGCCCTGCCCGAGGTCAGCTACAGCCTGCGGTGGCACTCGCCGCGCGGCCCGCTGCTGACGGTCATCCGCCAGGCGGCCTCGATCACCTGCGACGTCGACACGGGATACTGCGCCACGGTCGACGACACCACCGGTGAGATCGGCTGATCAGACCCGATCGGCGAGGATCGCCACCCTGCCCGCCGCGGTGCGGGCGAGGATCAGGGTCGCCTGGGCGGATCCGCGCAGGTTCAGCTTCTTGCGGAAGGCGGCGGGGTCGACGTCCATACCGCGCTTCTTGATCTCCAGCCGGCCGACGTCGTTCGCGCGCAGTGCGGCGTTGATCGTCTTCACATGCGCGGGCATCGTCTCACGCACCCGGAACGACTGCACGAACGGACTCGTCACGGCGTTGTCTCCGGTGAGGTACGCGATCTGCGGGTCGAGCATCCCGGCATCCAGCATCCGCCCCGCCTCGCCGATCAACCGGGCGCGAATCACCGCGCCGTCGGGTTCGTGCAGGAACGCACCCAGTTCACGCACCGGCGCATCTTCGGCATCCGCCGGCGCCGTCAGCTCGTGGGAATCGCCGTCGCGCATCACCAGTGCCGCGCGCCGCACGCCCTCGCGCGCCAGCGCCCCGCTCCACAGCACGAGTTCGACGACGCTGCCGTCGACGCTCACCCACTGCGCCTCGACGTCGCCGGGGATCAGGTCGCGATCCAGTCCCGGTCCCAGCTTGATGCCCGCAGGGTGCCGGCGGGCGGCCTCGAAGCTCCAGTCCAGAGACGGCGACCAGTCGGATGCCGCGGTGCGGCGCGTCTCGCTGTGCCCGGCGGTGCGCCGGGCCGGGTCGAGCCAGATCGCATGGGTGTCGCCGCGGTGCACGGGAAGGGAGTCCTCCGCCCGCCCCTGTCGCACGGATGCGCTGTCGCCGAACGGCGCCAGGTTGTAGGCGGCGATCGCGGCCGTCACCTCATCGGCGTCGACAGCCTCTACCTCGAGCCCCGCGCCGGCGAAGGCCAGGCTGTCGCCAGCGATGCCGCAGCCCAGGTCTGAGACGGCGGTCATCCCGGCCTGCCGCATCCGCACGGCGTGCAGTGTGGCGACGCTCAGCCGGGTGGCCTGTTCGAGACCGGCGCGGGTGAACAGCATCCGCTGCGCGAAGTCGCCGAACTTGGCTTCGGCCCGCGCTCTCAGGCTCGCCTGTCCGACCACGGCCGAGACGAGGTCGGGCGAATGGCCGGCGGCGCGCAGCCGGGACACGGTGCGAGCGACCTCGGCGGGGGATGCGACGGTTCCGACCTCGTCGAGCAGCGCCAGACCCTCACGGGTGAGCAGCGCGGCGAGCTCGGAGATCTCCATCGCACCAGCCTATGCGCGGGTTCGGCGGCATCCGATGCGCTGGGGAGGCGCGATTCGCCGCATCCGCCTTCGCGAGGCGACCAGCGGCGCCACCCGAGCGCCGCCACGCGCGGAGCTGGCACTCGCATTGCGTGAGTGCCAGCGGTCGGCATAGACTGGAGTTAGCACCCTCGGCATGAGAGTGCTAACCAGTCTTCTGATCTCCGTCAAGAAAGAAGAGGTACACCGTGTCGGTTTCCATCAAGCCGCTCGAGGACCGCATCGTCATCCAGCAGGTCGAGGCCGAGCAGACCACCGCCAGCGGTCTGGTCATCCCGGACACCGCGAAGGAGAAGCCCCAGGAGGGCGAGGTCGTGGCCGTGGGCCCCGGCCGCATCGACGACAACGGCAACCGCGTTCCGCTCGACGTCGCCGTCGGCGACCGCGTGCTCTACAGCAAGTACGGCGGCACCGAGGTGAAGTTCGGCGCCGAGGAGTACCTCGTGCTGTCGGCTCGCGACGTCCTCGCGGTCGTCGTCCGCTGACGCTCTGACGCCAGGTCCTCGAAGGGTCCGGATGCTGCGGCATCCGGGCCCTTCGTCGTGTCGCCCCCTATCGGATTCCAGCCCCCACCCCCAGAACCCCCCGACCGGCCCCGCAACCCTCGGGGTGCCCCCCGATGCCGGCGGGGACGGCAGGAAGCACACTCGTCTTAGGCGCCACTCGGCACTCATGACGAAGGGAAACGGATCATGGCTCTTGACGACAACGTCAATGTCCTCGGTGCTCAGTGGAATCTGGGGATCGCGAACTCGGGCAACGACAGCTCGGACAACTCGGACAACTCCGACAACTCGGACAACTCCGACAACTCGGACAACTCCGACAACTCGATGACGGACAACTCCGACAACTCGGACAACTCCGACAACTCGGACAACTCCGACAACTCGGACAACTCCGACAACTCGGACAACTCGGACAACTCCGACAACTCGGACAACTCCGACAACTCCGACAACTCGGACAACTCCGACAACTCGGACAACTCCGACAACTCGGACAACTCCGACAACTCGACGAACGACTCGTACAACGACAACTCCGACAACTCGGACAACTCCACCAACGACTCGAACAACGACAACTCGGACAACTCCGACCACTCCTGGCGGGACAACTCCGACCACTCGGTGACCGACTCGTACAACACGTTGTACGACAACTCGGTGACCACCGGCGTGCGTCAGTACAACTCCGGGTTCGGCGACATGAACCTCGGCTCGGGCGGCGGTGGCATGGCGGCCATGGCCGGCGCAGGCACCTTCCACATCGACGCGCGCACCACGCTGAACGATCAGTCGGTGAACCAGACCATCTCCACCGGGTCCTCCTCCGGGTCGAACGGCGGGGACGGGTCGGGTGGCGCCGTGACGGGCGGAGACGTGACCCAGGGCTTCGCCCAGAGCAGCAACATCGCCTCGGGAGACAGCTCCATCGCTGCCGGTCGCGACGTCTCGATCGACAACACCTCGACGACCGTCACGGTCGGAGACGTCTCCATCGGAAACACCTGGAACACTGACTCGTTCAACGAGGACTTCTCGGACAACTGGTCGATCAACGACTCGTTCCAGGACAACTCGGACAACTCCGACAACTCGGACAACTCCGACAACTCGATGACCGACTACTCGGACAACTGGTCGGTGAACGACTCCTTCCAGGACAACTCGATGACGGACAACTCGGACAACTGGTCGGTGGATGACTCCTTCCAGGACAACTCGAGCAACCCCGACCTCGATGTCGACGTCGACAACTCCAACGTCGGCAGCCCCTTCGGGGACGCCAACGAGCTCGACTTCTGAGCCGCTGAGAAGTCGCTGACCCGCCCGGTCGTCCGCCTCTGGTGGACGACCGGGCGCACCACTAGACTCCTGAGCACCTCTGGGAGGTGACGCGATGTCCGAGGACTGGGAAACCCGACCGGGCGGTGACGAGCTCGATCCTGCGATCTGGGGAGACGCGGGGCTCATCGACCCGTTCACCACCGACGCGTTCACTCAGGAGATCGCCGACATCGATGAATCGGACTGGAACCTGGACGTGGATGCGATCTGGGGAGGCGATGTCCAGGCGAACGATGCATCGCCCGGCGACCTGCCCAGCGGCCCTGAGTTGTTCGGCTGATCCGGTCCGAGACGGAAGAAGGGGATCCGTGCAGGAACATCGCACCACGGGGGAGGCGAAGATCGTCGACGTCATTCATGACGTCGGCGATCTCGCCGCGTCCGCCGGCAGGAACGACCTGGCCACTCGCCTCGCCTCCACTCGGGAGAGGCTGATCGACCCCGCGGTGCGGGTGATCGTCGTCGGGGAGTTCAAGCAGGGCAAGAGCAAGCTCATCAACGCGCTCGTCAACGCGCCGGCGTGCCCCGTCGACGACGACGTGGCGACGAGCGTCGCCACCACCGTCGGCTATGCCGAGCAGCCCTCCGCCTGGGTGCTGGAGCGGGTTCCCGGTGCCGCCGAACCGCAGCGGCGCCAGATCCCCCTCGAGAACCTGGCCGACTACGTCTCCGAGCGCGGCAACCCCGGTAACGAGCGCGGCATCCTCTCCGCCGAGGTGCTGCTGCCTCGGGAGATCCTCCGCGGCGGACTGAAGCTCATCGATTCGCCCGGCGTCGGCGGGCTGGAGTCGTCGAACTCGCTGGCCACGCTGGCCGCGCTCTCCTCGGCGCACGCGGTGCTGCTGGTCTCGGATGCGTCCCAGGAGTACACGGAGCCCGAGGTGCAGTTCCTGCGGCACGCGATGCGCATCTCGCCGAACGTCGCCGCCGTGCTCGCCAAGACCGATCTCTATCCCGAATGGCGTCGCATCGAGGAGATCGACCGCGCCCACCTCGGCGACGCCGACGATGTGCCCATCTTCTCGGTGTCGAGTGACCTGCGCCTGCTCGCCGCGGAAGTGCAGGACCGCACCCTCAACGACGAGTCCGGCTTTCCGGCGCTCGTCGCGCACCTGCGCCGCGAGGTGCTGGGCCGCGCGGAGATCATCCATGAACGCGGTGCCGTGCACGAACTGACCTCCGTCGTCGACCAGCTGGAGATGTCGCTGCGCGCCGAACTGAACGCACTGCTGAACCCGTCGGACACGCCGCGCATGATCGCGGAGCTCGAGGCGGCCAAGGCCAAGGCGGATGAGTTCCGCGGACGCTCCGCGCGGTGGCAGGTCACCCTCACCGACGGCATCGCGGATCTCGTCGCCGACATGGAGTACGACGTGCGTGACCGGCTCCGCAAGGTGCAGCGCGAAGCCGAACGGGCGATCGACGACGGCGACCCGGGGCCGATCTGGGATCAGTTCCGGGAGTGGCTGGACCAGCGCGTCACCGCGGCCGTCTCAGAGACCTTCGTGTGGACCGACGAACGCTCGCGCTGGCTGTCGGAGGAGGTGGCCGACCTGTTCAGCCAGGACGAGTCGGAGATCCCAGTCGTCGACGTCTCGGACATCCGCGGCGTGCTCGATCCGATCGACGAGATCGCCGGCCTGGACGACGGTCAGCTCGGCGCCGCCGAGAAGATCTACATCGGAGTGCGCGGGTCGTACGGAGGCGTGCTCATGGTGGGTCTCGCGACCGGGCTGATCGGCCTGGCGCTGGTCAACCCGCTCTCGCTGCTGGCGGGCGTGCTGGTGGGACGCCGGGCCTACCGCGAGGACATGGGCAACAGGCTGAACCGCCGCCAGCAGGAGGCGAAGATCATCGTGCGACGCTACATCGACGAGGTCACCTTCCAGGTCGGCAAGCAGCTCAAGGACCGGCTCCGCGTGGTGCAGCGCTCCGCAAGAGACCACTTCGGCTCGCTCGCCGAGGAGCTGCACAGCTCACTGTCCGAGGCGCTGCAGCGTGCCAGGCAGGCGGCGACCGGTTTCACCGCCACACGCGACCAGCGCGTCGTCGTGCTGAAGCAGAGGATCGACGAGCTCGAACGGGTGCGCCGGGCGATTCCGCCGCTGCCGCCCGCGCCGTCGCGCACCCTCGGCGCGGGAGCACCGCCGGTGCCCGCGATCGGCGAGCGGGCGGTTCGCTGATGTCGGTGCTCTCCGACACCGAGGATCTGCTGCGCACGACCCGCACCGTGTACGCCGACGATCGAGAGGCGATCGCCCTGATCGATCAGCTCGACGTGCGCCTGCATGAGCCCCTCCGGCTCGCTATCGCAGGAATGGTGAAGGCGGGCAAGTCGACGCTGCTGAATGCGCTGCTCGGCGAGCGGATCGCCGCGACGGACACTGCCGAGTGCACCCGCATCGTCACCTGGTACCGCTACTCGCCGACGCCGCGCATCACCATGCATCTGCGCGACGGTGGCGTGGCACGGATGCCGATCCGGCGCGACACCGGGCTGCTCGTGTTCGACCTCGGCGGGCGCACGGCCGAGGAGATCGAGTGGATCGACGTGGAATGGCCGCTGGACGGGCTGTCGTCGCTCATCCTCATCGACACCCCGGGGATCGCGTCGATCTCGGCCGACACCTCGGCCGCCACGACGCGGTTCCTCACCCCGGAGGACGCGCCGTCCTCGGCGGACGCCGTGGTGTACCTGATGCGTCATCTGCACGGGTCGGATGTGAAATTCCTCGAGGCGTTCCGCGACACCGCCGCCGGCGTCGCGCAGAGCATCTGCGCTGTCGCGGTGCTCTCCCGATCCGACGAGGTCGGCTCCGGGCGCATCGACTCGCTGCTCTCCGCCCGGCGGGTGGCGCAGCGCTACGAACGCGACGGGGATCTGGCGACGCTGGCCCTGGGCGTCGTGCCGGTCGCCGGACTGCTCGCCGAGGGCGCGCGCACCCTGCGCGAGAGCGAGTACATCGCGTTCCGTGAGCTGGCGGGGATCGAGCGCGCGGAACGGGAGAGGCTTCTGGTCTCGGCCGACCGGTTCACCCGGGACAGCGCCGTCACCGGTCTCAGCGTCGCCGTCCGTGAGGCACTGCTCGCCCGGTTCGGCATCTTCGGCGTGCGTCTGGCGACCGCGCTCATCCGCGACGGCGTGGCGAGCTCCTCGGAGCTGTCCGAAGCGCTGGTGCAGCAGAGCGGGCTGATCCAGCTGCAGGAGTTCGTGCAGGCCCAGTTCCAGCCGCGCGCCGAGATCCTGAAGGCGCGCGGTGTCGTGCTGCAGGTGCAGCGGCTGCTGCGCGACCGTCCGCGGGACGGGACCGACCGCATCCGTGCCGGCATCGAGCGCTTCGCCGCATCCGCCCACATGCTCCGTGAGCTGTCGCTGCTCGCCGAGGCGCGCGCGCACGGGCTTCCGGTCGCCGCGGATGATGCCGTCGACGCCGCGCGGATCCTCGGCGCGTCGGGCATCGAGCCGACCGCCCGGCTGGGCCTTCCGGCCGCTGCCGCCGGCAGCGACGTGGCCGAACGGGTGACCACCGAGATCGATCGCTGGCGTGCGCTCAGCGCATCGCCGGTCGCGGAGCGGGCGGCTCTCGCCGTCTATCAGGCGGTGCTGCGCAGCCTCGCCGAGATCGCCTCAGAAGTCGGAGCCACCCGACCCCTGCGGTCCGCGCCGCACGTCGAAGCGCCGGGCGGACCAGGCGATGGCCTTGGGCAGGATGCTGCAGAGCAGGGCGAGGAGCACCAGCCCGGCCTGCACAGCAAGAAGCGGCTGCAGTGGCGCGCCGCTCGCGCCCAGCGCCACCCATTCCGGTGAGAGCACGACCAGCACCGCGAGGATGCCGAGGGTGAGCAGCTGCCACCACCGGATCTGAGGTCGCCTGCCCATGAACGACACGAGCAGCGCGATCTGGATGAACAGCACCGCCACCACGGTCGCGAACACGACCCAGAAGACGATGTCCGCCGCCGATTCGTACACCTCGTCGCTGCGCCCCTCGGCCACCGTCTTCGCGACGTCGGTGATCAGTGGCAGCAGCTCCTGACGGATCACGAACAGGTACACCGTCGTGAAGCCGCCGACCGCGAAGCTGACGATCCACAGGAACTGGGCCATGCGGATCGAGAACGGAGGAGTCGCCTTCACCAGCACCGGAGCTGCGTTCGGGTTCACCAGCGGCGGCCGTGCGGGCAGCTCGCGTGCGCCGTACGGTGGAACCGACCCGCCGGTCCCATCAGATGAGGGGGGCGGGACCGGCGGGTGCGTGTGGCGCGGCGTGTCAGTCATCCTCGAGCGGCACGTCGAGCGGCTGGTCGTCCATGGCGGCGCTCGACGCGTCGGCCTCGTACGAATCGCCTCCGCCCGAGGTCATGTCGCCCTCGAGCAGATCGGCGGGCTCCGGGACATCGGCGGGTGCCGGGGGAGCCGAGGCCGGCGCGGGCTGAGCGGCCCCCGCCGCCGTGTCGACCACCTGGTCGAGAGCGGCGGTCGCCGTGTCGGCGGCCTCTGCGGGCGTCTCGTCCGAGACGGCATCGCCGGCCCCTTCGGTGGCATCCGCCGTCTGACCGTCTGTCTCGGCGTCGTCGGCGGACTCGATCTCGTCGGTGTCCTCGCCGTCCTGGTTGAAGCTGCCGTCGCCGGTCTGGTTGAAGCTGCCGTCGTTGGTCTCGTTGCCGATCGCGACGTCGCCGATCGTGACATCCACATCGGAGTCCACCACCGCGGCATCGTCGCCTGCGGCGAGCGAGCCGTCGCCGGACGCGACGACGGCGTCCTGGTCGAAGAGCTGGGTGACGTCCCCGCCCTCCGTCCAGATGTTCTGATTGACGGACTGGTCGAGGATCGTCGAACGGGCATCCACGGTGGTGTACTGCTGGATCATCCGGACGATCTCCCTGACGGCACCGTCGTCGCCGTCGTCGCCGGGAGGGGGCGGCGGCGGGTTGTCGTGACGCACCACCGTCGGGTGGTCCACGAGGACGGGTCTGATCGACGCGACGTCGGCCATGCACACGCCCTCCAAGCCGTTGGCGGCGAGCATGCCCTGCGGTGCGGAGGCGAAATCCTCCGCGGCATCGGGATCCCTCAGGAGACTCAGAATGAACGCGATCAGCGCATCCGCGATGGTCTCAACCGGTGATGTCATCAGAAGTCCCCTTCAACTCCTCGGTAACCCGGCGACACTGCCCCAGCAGCCGGGAGAACCGCTGTATCGGATCGTAACCGCGACGCTCGCGCGAGGGCATCGGGGGATTGCCCGATACCGCATAGGGGGTTCACGGGGATTCCTCCGGACCCCCCGTGCTCACCCCGTTCTCACCGAGCAGAAGCCGAAGCCGGGCGAGCACCTCGGAGCGCGAGGTGGCACCGAGGCGGCGCCGGATGTGCGCGATGTGATGCTCCGCCGTGCGCGGTGAGATGAAGATCGACTGGCCGATCTCGGCGTACGTCTTGCCCTGCAGCACGAGGCGCGCCACCTCGATCTCACGCTCGCTGAGCACCTCCTGCGGCGGTGCCTGGGTCGCGTGCTGCACGTCCTCGTCGGTGGCGGGAGCCGGCCGGCGCGTACCGTCATTGGGGTGCAGCTCGCGGGCGCAGGCGAGAAGCTGAGCAGCCACCCGCCGGTCGTCCGTGCGGGCGGCGCCGTGACCGGCCAGCCGCGCGGCATCCCACATCAGGCCGACGGTGGCGAGACCGGCGGCCGCGCCCATGATGGCGTCAGCGTCGACCGACCCGGCCAGCACATCGGTCCACACGCGCCCGGCTTTCGCCATCATGGCGGCGACGCGGCTGCGCGGAGCGATGGCGACGAGCGCCTTCGCGTGCGGGGCGAGCCGGTCGGGCCGGCTCAGCAGGATGCCCTGCTGGATGCCCGCCCAGTGCATGTGCGCCGCCCAGACCGGAGGGTCTCCGAGGGCCTCGACGATCTCGAGAGCGCGGGTGAGATGCGTCTCGACGCGCGCCGCGTCGCCGACCCGGGTCGCGGCGCTGATCAGCTCGGTCAGCGGATGCAGCAGATACAGATCGATCTCCGCGCGCAGCAGGCATCCGCGCGCCTCACGCCAGGCGGATTCCAGTCCGGAGGCGTCCTCATAGCGTCGAGCGATCGCCACCCGGACCGCATGCATCAGCAGCTCGTCCCGTACGGGCAGTGCCGGCGACGTGGTGGCCGATGCGCGTCGAAGCAGGTCCCGCGCCTCGATCGGATGGGCGCGCTGCACGGCGATCCATGCCCGCCACAGCAGCAGGCGCCTGGCCGCCCATGAGCCGCGGTGCTCGCGCGCGATCGCATCGTCGAGAACGGACTGCGCTGTGGCCAGCCGACCGAGGTTCAGCGCCACGATCGCGGCGATGACCGCCGGCAGCTCGCACAGCGCCTCGTCGTGCCGCGCGCCCGCGTACATCTCGCACGAGCGCACCAGCAGGGGCAGCGACGCCTCCCCGTTCTCGGAGCCGTTGACGGTCGTCTCGAGGCCGCTGCGCAGCAGGGCCATCGACACCCCGAGCGGAGAGGGGAGCCGGTCCGCCGGCGGCGGCGCGGCCGGCGGCGTCACCGCACCCACTCCGAACGCCGCGATCGTGGCATTCGCGAGCGCTGTCGCGTCCCGCGGGGGGACGAGCCGGTAGACCTCGTCGGCCTGGGTCATCATCGCCCTGGCCGACCACATCGCGGCGGACACGGCGGTCGTCGTGGCGTCGACGACGCCCGGCGCCGTCGCGATCGTCTCCTCGACGAGCGCGGTCGCCCGATCGAGATCGCCGGCCGACCAGGTGGCGTACGCCCGGCGTGCCGACACGGCATCCGCGTCCGCACCGCACTCGATCGAGGCGTCGTAGAGCTCGGCGGCGCGAGCGGGCTGCGCGGACAGCAGGCGATCGGCGTGAGCGATCAGAGCGTCGGCGACCCGAGGATCACGGAGCGGGCGCAGTCCCTCGCGATGCTCCAGCGCCCGCGGGAATCGCGTGAAGAGCTCCACGAGCCGTCGAGCGGGCAGGCTCTGGCGCACGGCCAGCCGCACGATCGGCGCGGTGTCGCCGCCGCGCAGCAGCAGGCCCTGCGCGTAGCCCTGCAGAACCCAGGCGTCGTCTGCGGAGCCCATGACCACATGCGCATCCGGCGGTGCCGCCACGCACGCCTCCTCGACCGCGCGACGGAGGTCGTCATCGACCATGTCGAGGCGATGGACGATCAGCTCGGCGAGAGACCGGTCCAGCTCGGTGTGCGCGCCGTCGTGCGCGCAGTCACGCGCGTCATGGTGCTGCACCGCCGCCGCGACAAGCCAGGCGATCCCTCGCGTGGCGCCCAGGATGTGGTCGAGGCAGGTGTCGTGCAGCGTCAGCTCGTGACGGGCGAGGTGGTCGAGCAGGTCGGAGCGCGAGATGTGCCCGAGGACGATCGCGGGAACGTGATCCTCGAGTCGACGTGCGATCTCGCGGACGGCGGGCCGTGCCGGCCACGGCCGTCGGGCGATGATCAGGGATGCCGACGGATCCTCGGTGCGTCGGCTGAGGTGGCGCAGGTGGGTGTCGGGCAGCAGGTGCAGGTCGTCGACCAGCAGCACCTGCTCGTGCGGGATGTCCTCGAGGTCGACGGTGTCGGCGCGCACGAGGCGTGCGTCGCGCGCCCGGCTGCGGAACATCTGGTGCAGGTGCTGCAGACTCGCCGACTTGCCCGACCCGGCGGTGCCGACCAGGGCGGCACGCGGTGCGCGTTCATCGATGGCCGCCAGGGCCGGGCGCATCTGCCGCTCCCAGGCGAGCGGGATGTTCGTCGGGCGCTCGGTGAGCGCGGCGGGGGAGGTGGGCATGGTGACGGTCCGCCCTGGTCACAGAGTGCCGTCGCCGACCGGTTCAGGTTCCAATGGCGGGTCCGGTGCCGGTTCCGGCGCCTGCGTCGGCTCCGGGGCGGGTTCTGTCGTCGGCTCCGGCGCGGGTTCTGGCGTCGGCTCGGGTGCCGGGTCCGTCGTCGGCTCGGGCACGGGGCCCTGGGTCGGCTCCGGCGTCGGATCGGTCGTCGGCTCGGGGGTCGGCGTCGGATCGGGCGTCGGGTCGGTGGTGGGCTCCGGCGTCGGGTCGGTGGTGGGTTCCGGCGTCGGTGTCGGCGTCGGGTCGGTCGTCGGTGTGGGATCGGATGCCGGCTGGGGCGGATCCGCCTTCGACGGCGCGGGGGCGGCCGGGGCCGGCGTGGTGCCCGGCGTGGAGCCGGTTCCGAGGTCCTGGTCGGGCGCTTGGACCGTCCGGCCGCCGCCCCGGCCACTCCGCGGTGCCGTCGACTCCGAGGAGCCGGGTCGCTGCGGCGTGCGAGGCGACGACTCGGCGTCGTCGCGGTCCGGTTCGGCCCCGGCCCCAGGGTCGGACGTCGGCCGATCCGGGGACGTCGCCTCGCCGACCGTGTACTCCGAGGCGTGGCGCGACAGCGACAGCAGACCCGGTGACGACACCTCCCCATCGCCGGAGGCCCCGACCGCCGTGTCCCTGCCCAACGGCGTCGTCGACGCGAACACGATCCCCGCCGCGACGAGGATCGCGCTGGCCGCCAGCGCGGCCGCGGCGCTGTAGGGGATGCTGTTCCTGGCGCCGGTGAGTCTCAGCACCAGCGGTCCGATCCGGCGCGAGAGCGCGGGGGCGGCCGTGCGCTGCGGCACGTGCTCGATCTCGGTCCGCGCGGGCGCCGGCTCGATGGCCGTCCGGGCCTCGGACAGCTGCGCCCACGCGGCCTTCGCCGCGCTGACGGCGGCGGCCGACTGCGGCGCCTCGGGCACCGTGAGCGGGCGATCCAGCCGATCGGAGAGCAGCTGTGCGATCAGCGGGATGCGCGCGGAGCCGCCGACGACGATGATCTCGTCCACGTCGGAGGCGTCCAGCTGCGCGGCGTCCAGCGTCTGTTCGAGCGCATCGATGGTTCGGGTGATCGCCGGGGCGGTCATCGCCTCCAGCTCGGATCGCGTGACGCGCACGCTCGACGTGCTTCCGCGAAGCTCGACCGGCACCGACGCGTCGGATCGGAACGACAGCGCCTCCTTCGCAGCGGTGACCGCGCGACGGGTCCGCAGAAGCTCCGCACGTGAGCCGTCCGGCCGCGCATCGCCCGATTCCGGGGACCCGGTCAGCGCCAGCACGTGGCGCAGCAGCGCGGCGTCCACATCGGAGCCGCCGACGTCGACAGCCTGCGGCTCGTGCAGCATCCGGCCGCCGCGCAGCGCCGTGACCTCGAAGATGCTGCCGCCCAGGTCGTAGACCGCCACGGTGTGGCCGCGGGCCGCCGATGAGGCGTACTGCTGGGCGATGACGACCGCGGAGGGCATCAGCACGACCCGGTCGAGGCCGAGCTCCGCCAGGCGGGCGCGCACTGCACCGGCCCGGTGGCCCGACCAGCCGGTCGGATGCGCGATCGCCACCATTCCCGGCGCGGCGCCTCGCTCGGTGGCGGCCGCCGAGACGATCCAGAGCACCATCCGGGCGAACAGGTCTTCGGCGCTGACGGCGAACCCGCCCACCACGATCGGCACGTGGTCGCCGACGGCGCCGGTGAATTCGCGCACCAGCCGTTCGGGGCGCTCGAGCCCCAGCTGCACCGCCTCCTCGCCGAAGCGCACGTCACCCTCATCGGTGACGAACGCGAGCGCGGCGATATCGCCCCACTCGCGTCCTACCGCAAGCGGAAAGATCTCAACCCCATCTCGCGCCCCAGCACCGGCAATGACCGTCGTGATGTTGGTCATGCCTGCGTCGAGCGCGAGTACAAACGACTCGCCCATGACATCCGCCGTCTTCCCCAGTACCCAGTTCTCGGATGGGGCAACTATAGGCCTTAACCGATGACAGCGGAAGAGCCGTCTACCCGTGTAGCACCGTTGTGCCCCGCTGCGACCCTGAGGCCGTGCAGCGCGCGTTAGGGTTCTGTGAGTGACCTCTGATCCTGTCGTGCACGACGGCCGCGCGTCGAGCGCCTCGGGCGCATCGCGCAGCGGAATCGCGTACACGGTCGGCGCGTACCTCATCTGGGGCGTGCTGCCGCTGTACTTCATCGCTCTGGCGCCGACGGGGCCGTGGGAGGTCGTTGCCTGGCGGGTGCTGCTGTCGTTCGTGTTCTGCCTGCTCCTGCTCACGGTGATGCGCGGCTGGCCGGCGTTCCTCGCGATCGTGCGGCAGCCGCGCCTGCTGGGCTGGACGGCGCTGGCGGGGCTGCTGATCTACATCAACTGGCAGGTCTTCCTGCTGGGCACCCTCGATGACAAGGTGATCGAGACCAGCCTCGGCTACTTCATCAATCCGATCTTCACCGTGCTGCTCGGCGTCTTCGTGCTGCGCGAGCGGATCCGACGCCTGCAGTGGGCGGCGATCGGCATCGCGGCCGTCGCCGTCGTCGTCATCATCGTCGCCTACGGCTCGTTCCCCTGGGTGGCCCTGTCGCTGACCGCGTCGTTCGGCATGTACGGGCTGGTGAAGAAGAAGATCGGCCCGGCGGTGGATGCGGTGAGCGGTCTCACCCTCGAGTCGTTCTGGCTCATTCCCATCGCCGTGGTCACCCTGATCGTGGTCGGTCAGACCGACCGGATCACGTTCGGCGCGGAGGGCGCGTGGCACACCGCCCTCGTCGCGTTCGCCGGCATCGCCACCGCCGTGCCGCTGCTGCTGTTCGCCGCCGGCACCCGCCGGGTCGATCTCAGCCTGGTGGGGATGATCCAGTTCATCACCCCCGTGATGCAGTTCGTCGTCGGCTGGGCGCTGCTCGGCGAGCCCATGCCGCCGGAGCGCTGGGCCGGCTTCATCATCGTCTGGATCGCGATCGCCGTGTTCATCGTCGACCTGGTGCTCGCCGCTCGTCGCGGTCGGCGTGAGAGGCCGATCGTCCTCGTCTGAGAGACCGCACGCACTGTTCTGATCGCGGTGATGCGGCCCCTCGCTCGAGCGCCGGCGAACCCGCGGATCGTTAGGCGACCGAGACAGAAGCGCCGCATCCGATCGCATAGGGTGAAAGCACCCGACCGTGGTGAAACACGTTCAGTTAAGCAAGGGAGCAACATGAACGCATTGAAGGGCTCGCGCACAGCGAGGGTCTTCGCGGCGGCTGCGATGATCAGCGCCTCCGCACTCGTGATCGCCGGCTGCAGCAGCACGCCCGCGGAATCGCCCAGCGAGGGCTCCGAGCAGCCTCGCGAGGCGGTCGACCTCACTCTCAAGCTCGGATCGCTGCTGCCGGCGACCGGCACGCTCGCGTTCCTCGGAGCCCCGATGGAAGCCGGTGTGCAGCTGGCCGTCTCGCAGGTCAACGACGCCGCCGCAGGCGTCACCATCGATCTCACCACCGCCGACGAGGGCGACCTCGATAACAAGGCCTACGAGACCTCGATCGCCAAGCTGCAGAGCGAGGACATCACCGCGATGATCGGTGCGGCCTCGTCGAGCGTCACCAAGCTGATCCTCGACGGCAACGTCGGTGCCGGCATCGTCACCGTCTCGCCGTCGAACACCTCAGCCGAGTTCACCGGGCTCGACCCGCTGTACTTCCGCACCGCGCCCAGCGACAACCTGCAGGGTGAGGTGCTGGGCAATCAGATCGCCGAGGACGGCAACACGACGCTGGGGATCATCTACCAGAACGACCCCTACGGCAAGGGCCTGTTCCAGTCGATCAAGGACACCTTCGAGGGCGCCGGCGGCGAGGTCGTCGAGGAGGCCTCGTACAACCAGGGCGACGGCCAGTTCAACGCCCAGGTGCAGACCATCGCCGCTGCGAAGCCGGATGCGGTCGCGATCGTGTCGTACGACCAGTTCGCCACCATCGCCCCGCTGCTCGGCAACGCCGGCATCGACACCGGCAAGCTGTACCTCGTCGACGGCAACCTGAAGGACTGGCCCGACCTGTCGGCCGACCTGACCGGTTCGAAGGGCACTCGCGCCGGCGCCGAGCTGCCCGACGACTTCATCGACCAGCTCAACGAGATCTGGACGGCTGAGGGCAACGAGCCGATCGACGCCGTCACCTACTCGGCCGAGGCGTATGACGCGGTCATCCTCATCGCGCTGGCGGCCCTGAAGGCCCAGTCGGTCGAGGGCGCGGACATCGCGTCCGAGATGCGCTCGGTCTCGGGCGGTGAGGGTGAAGGCGAGAAGTGCTCCACCTTCGCCGAGTGCGCCGAGATCATCAACGGCGGAGGCGAGGCCGACTACGACGGACTCTCCGGCGAGGTCACCTTCAACGAGGACAACGACCCCGAGGGCGCGGCCATCGGCGTGTACGAGTACGGCGAGGGCAACACCCACACCCGCATCAAGTAAGACGCGATGAAGACCCCGGATGCTGCGGCATCCGGGGTCTTCTGCGTCCGCGTGGCATGTCCGAGCAGTGGCGGGTGTCGATGACCCCGACCCACCCCTTCTCGGACATGCGTACGTCCCGTGTCGGAGAACCGGCGGTTGCCTGCGGCTCCGACCCGCACCTTCCCGGACCCGCCGCCGCTCCAGACCGCACCACCGAGAGGCCGCGACAGACGGAGGAGGGGGCGGATGCCGCGAAGCGTCCGCCCCCTCCGCGTCTGTCAGGCGGCGTCGGTGCCCAGCGTTCCGAGGTACAGGCCGATCACCTTCGGGTCGTTCAGCAGATCGCGGCCGGTGCCCTCGTGCGCGTCTCTGCCCTGGTCGAGCACGTAGCCGCGATCGCAGATCTGCAGGCAGCGGCGGGCGTTCTGCTCGACCATGATGGTCGTCACCCCCGCCTTGTTGATGTCGGAGACGCGGATGAACGCGTCATCCTGACGGACCGGGCTGAGCCCGGCCGACGGCTCGTCGAGCAGCAGCACAGACGGATCCATCATCAGCGCGCGCGACATCGCCACCATCTGGCGCTCACCGCCCGACAGCGAGCCGGCGCGCTGCTTGAGGCGCTTGCCCAGCTCGTCGAAGATGCCGGTGACGAACTCCAGCCGCTCGGCGTAGATCTTCGGGTTCTGGTACAGGCCCATCTGCAGGTTCTCGGCGATGGTCAGCGAGGGGAACACGTTGTTGGTCTGCGGCACGAACGCCACCCCGCGGGCGACGAGCTTGTCGGCCTTCAGGCCCAGGATGCTCGACCCGTTCACCGTGATGTCGCCGTCACGCACCTGCACCAAGCCGAAGATCGCCTTGAGCAGCGTCGACTTGCCCGCGCCGTTGGGGCCGATGATGCCGACCAGCTCGCCCTTGCGGGCGATGAGGTTCGCGCCGTTGAGGATGTTCACCCCCGGCAGATACCCCGCGTGCACGTCGGTCAACTCGACGACGACATCGTCTGCAGCATCCGTCACGACTGCTCCTCCTCTTCGAGCTCCGCCTCGGCCTCGGCCTCGATCGTCCGCCGCAACCGGGTGGCGTCGGCATCCGGCAGCGTCGGGACGCGCCCGGTGACCACACCGAGGTCGACATCCTGGTGCGCACCGAGGTACGCGTCGACGACGGCCTTGTCCTCCATCACCGCTTCCGGCGGGCCCTCGGCGACCACCCGTCCCTCGGCCATCACGACGACCCAGTCGGCGATATGGCGCACCATGTGCATGTCGTGCTCGACGAACAGCACGGTCATGCCCCGGTCCTTCAGGCTGAGGATGTGCTCGAGCAGCGACTGGGTGAGCGCGGGGTTCACGCCCGCCATCGGCTCGTCGAGCATCACGAGGTTCGGGTCGCTCATCAGCGCCCGCGCCATCTCGAGCAGCTTGCGCTGGCCACCGGAGAGGGCGGCGGCGAAGTCCTTCTCCTTCGCATCGAGCTTGAACCGCACGAGCAGGTCGCGCGCCTTCTCCTCGATCTCGGCCTCCTTCTTCCGCCACAGCGCGGGGAAGAGGCTCGGCCAGAACCGCTCGCCCGGCTGATCGGGGGACCCGAGCTTCATGTTCTCGAGGACGGTCAGCAGCGACAGCGCCTTGGTGAGCTGGAACGTGCGGACCTGGCCCATCCGGGCGACCTTGAACGACGGGATGCCGGCGAGGTTCCTGCCGTTGTAGACCCACGATCCGCTGTTCGGCTTGTCGAAGCCGCAGAGCAGGTTGAACAGCGTGGTCTTGCCCGCGCCGTTCGGACCGATCAGGGCGGTGATGGCGCCGCGCGGGATCTCGAGATGGTCGACGTTCACCGCGGTGAGGCCGCCGAAGTGGCGCTCCACGCCGTCGATGACGAGGATCGGATCGACCTTCGCGACGCCGGGGACCGCCGGTCCCTCGGCGAGGCCCGTCGACTTCTCACGCCGGCCTGCGGCGGGCGCTGCGCCCGCCGCATCCATGGGCTCGTTCTCACTTGACAAAGGTCATCTCCCTCTTGTCTCCGAGGATGCCCTGCGGGCGGAAGACCACGATGAGCATCAGCACCACGCCGGCGAGGATCCATCGCACGATCTCGGCCTGGGCGCTCGACATCGGCAGGATGCCGGCGCTCGCCATCTGCGGCAGCAGGTTGCCCAGGAAGGCGAACAGCACCCAGAACAGCAGGGCGCCGAGCGTCGGGCCGAACACGGTGGCGGCGCCACCGAGGAGCAGCACCGTCCACAGGAAGAACGTCAGCGACGTCGAGTAGCTGCCCGGCACCACGGCCGACGGCAGTACGAACACGATGCCGCCGGCTGCGCCGATCACGCCGCCGATCACCAGCGACTGCATCTTGTACGCGAAGACGTTCTTGCCCAGCGAGCGCACGGCGTCCTCGTCCTCGCGGATGCCCTTGAGCACGCGTCCCCATGGGCTGCGCATGAGCGCCCACACCAGCAGCACGGCGATGATGAGCAGGATCAGGCCGAACACCCGGTCCCAGAGCTGGGTGGCGCTGTACGTCCACGGTCCGAACCCGTAGGTGCCGGGCGGGAACGGGTTGATGTCGCGGAAGCCGCTGTGATAGCCGGTGAGGCCGCCCGACGAGTTGGTGTACTCGGCGAACAGCTCGGTCAGGAACAGCAGGCGCACCACCTCGGCCGTCGCGATGGTCGCGATCGCCAGGTAGTCGGCGCGCAGCCGCAGCGTCGGGATGCCGAGCACCAGAGCGAACACCGCTCCGGAGAGCAGGCCGATCAGCATGCCCAGCCACCAGGGCAGGCCGAAGCTGAGCACAGGGATGGCGTAGCCGTAGGCGCCGACCGCCATGAACGCCGCCATGCCGAAGTTCAGCAGACCGGCGTAGCCGAAGTGCACGGCGAGTCCGGTGGCCGCCAGGGCGTAGGCGATGGTGACGGGGCTGAAGAGGTAGGCGAGCGAGTTGCCGAAGATCGATCCGAAGTCCATGCGTCAGCCCAGCCTTTCCTTGCGTCCCAGCAGACCCTGCGGACGGAAGAGCAGGATCAGGATCAGCGCGAGCAGGGCGCTGCCGTACTTGAGGTCGGACGGGATCCACAGCGTCGACACTTCGACCGCGAGGCCGACGATGATCGAGCCGATCAGGGCGCCGACCGCCGAACCCAGCCCGCCGAGGGTGATCGCGGCGAACATCAGCAGCAGCATCTGCATGCCCATGTCCCACTTCACGCCGGGGCGGAAGTACGCCCAGAGGATGCCGGAGATCGCGGCCAGCACGCCGGCCAGGATCCAGACGATCCGGATCACCCTGTCGACGTCGATGCCGGATGCGGCGGCGAGCTGCGGGTTGTCGGAGATCGCCCTGGTCGCCTTGCCGATCCGCGTGCGGGTGAGGAAGAACGCCATGCCGATGATAACGATCAGGCTGACGCCCATGCCGATCAGGTCGATGTACGACAGCGCCACCGGCCCGAAACGGATCGGAGTCGGGCTCGCCCCGGGCAACTGCAGGGTGCCGCCGCCGATCATGTACTGCAGCACGTAGCGCATCGCGAGCGACAGGCCGATGCTGACGATCATCAGCTGCACGATGCCGAGCCCGCGCCGGCGCAGCGGGCGCCACAGCCCGGCGTCCATCGCCCAGCCGAGCAGGCCCCCGGCGAGCACGGCGACGACGATGCCCAGCCAGAGCGGCAGCTGCCAGAACCCGGCGACGAGCACGACGACGACGCCGCCCCAGGTGACCATCTCGCCGTGCGCGAAGTTCGACAGGCGGGTGGTGCCGTAAATCAGCGCGGCCCCCATCGAGGCCAGGCCCAGCAGCAGACCGAAGTTGAGGCCGCCGACCGCGCGGGAGACGATCTGATCGAGCATCGACACCGACACCCGCTCGCCCTCGCCGAGGAAGAGGTTCACGATCTTCGTGCCGGTCAGGCCGAACTCCGCCTCGAACGAGCCGCTGGTGCCGTCGACCGGGCTCACGCCCTCGGGCAGCTGATCGGTGTCGACGATGACGCCCTCGGGCAGCGTGTCCTCATCGACCGAGATGGTGTACTTGTCCCTCTCCGGGACGTACAGTCGCCATTTCCCTTCGGCATCCGTCTCGGTCTCGGCGTCGAAACCGCCGCCCTCCACCGTCAGCGTCACGCCTTCGATGGGCTCGCCCTCGAAGGTGATGTTGCCGCCGAAGTAGAAGTCGGTGATCTCCTGGCCGTCGTCTGTGGTGTCGGCGTGCGCGCTCACCGGTGCACCGAGCACCAGGACAGCCGCCGCCAACGACACGAACAGGGCGAAGAGCCAGCTTCGGGATCGCCGAAGAGCCGTTGATCTGAGTCCCACGCATCCTCCACATCGAGTGCATACCGGACGGCCAGGGTGTGCCGGTCGGGTGACGGACGTCGCACTGAGCGTAACGTGCCGGAGCGCACGCCCGCACATTCCGTGTCCTGATCGGAATACCGGGCGCGTCTCGGCGTTTAGAATCAGTACACGACGGACGCTCACCGTCCCCCGGCCGCCGTCGCCCCCTCCGCATCCCCATCGACCGCGCGCAGGCGCAGAGGAGCCCCCCTATGGAGCAGCACGACCCGTTCGGTTTCATCGGACTCACCTACGATGACGTGCTTCTCCTTCCCGGGCACACCGATGTCATCCCCAGCGACGCCGACACGTCGTCTCGGGTGACGCGCCGCATCTCGGTCGCCACGCCCCTGCTGTCCAGCGCCATGGACACCGTCACCGAGGCGCGCATGGCCATCGCCATGGCGCGCGAGGGCGGCCTCGGCATCCTGCACCGCAACCTGTCGATCGCCGACCAGGCCGCGCAGGTCGACCGCGTGAAGCGCAGCGAGTCGGGCATGATCACCGACCCGATCACCACCACTCCCGACGCCACGGTCGAAGAGGTCGACGCGCTGTGCGCGCAGTACCGCATCTCGGGCCTGCCCGTCGTCGACGCCGACGGACGTCTGGTCGGCATCATCACCAACCGCGACATGCGCTTCGTCTCGGGCTTCGAGCGCCAGTCGACCCTTGTCAAGGACGTGATGACCAGCGAGGGGCTGATCACCGCGAAGGTGGGGGTCGCCGCGGGCGAGGTCATCTCGCTGTTCGCGAAGCACCGTGTCGAGAAGCTGCCCCTGATCGATGCGGACGGCAAGCTCGCCGGCCTCATCACCATCAAGGACTTCGACAAGAGCGAGAAGTACCCGCTCGCCACCAAGGACGAGCACGGCCGCCTGCGGGTCGGCGCCGCCATCGGCTTCTTCGGCGACGCGTGGGAGCGCGCCGAGGCGCTGCGCGACGCGGGTGTCGACGTGCTCGTGGTCGACACGGCCAACGGCCAGTCGCAGGGCGTCATCGACCTGGTCAAGCGGCTGAAGGCCGACCCGACGTTCGACGCCATCGACATCATCGGCGGCAATGTGGCGACCCGCGAGGGCGCGCAGGCGCTGGTCGACGCCGGTGTCGACGCGGTCAAGGTGGGCGTCGGTCCCGGCTCGATCTGCACCACCCGCGTCGTCGCCGGCGTGGGCGTGCCGCAGGTAACCGCCGTGTACGAGGCGTCGCTGGCCGCGAAGCCCGCCGGCGTGCCGGTCATCGCCGACGGTGGTCTGCAGTACTCGGGCGACATCGCCAAGGCGCTCGTCGCCGGTGCGGACGCCGTGATGCTGGGTTCGCTGCTCGCCGGCACCGACGAGTCGCCGGGCGAGATCGTGTTCCAGTCGGGCAAGCAGTTCAAGCAGTACCGCGGCATGGGCTCGCTCGGCGCCATGCAGACCCGCGGCAAGCAGACCTCCTACTCGAAGGACCGCTACTTCCAGGCGGATGTGCCCAGCGATGACAAGCTCATCCCCGAGGGCATCGAGGGCCAGGTGCCGTACCGCGGCCCGCTCTCGGCCGTGGCTTACCAGCTGGTCGGCGGCCTGCGTCAGTCGATGTTCTACGTCGGCGCTCGCACGATCGACGAGCTCAAGGCGCGGGGCCGGTTCGTGCGCATCACCTCGGCGGGACTCAAGGAGTCGCACCCGCACGACGTGCAGATCGTCGTGGAGGCGCCCAACTACAAGAAGTGACCGGCCCGGGGCGCCGCGCCGTTCCGCCGTTCACCCGTTCGGCGTTCGGCGTTCAGCGTTCGGCGTTCAGCGATCCGCCGCCCCCGGATGTCACACTTTTCAGCAGATGGCACGTCGATAGGTGTGACAGTCGACGAAAAGTGTGACAGGGGCGCGGGGGTTTCGGATGCCGGATGCGCGGCGTAGCGTGCCGGTATGTGCCGAAGCATCCACACCCTTCACAACTTCGAGCCGGCCGCGACCTCTGACGAGGTGCACGCCGCCGCCCTGCAGTACGTGCGCAAGATCGCCGGGACGACGAAGCCCTCGAAGGCGAACCAGGAGGCCTTCGATCGCGCGGTCGCCGAGATCGCGCATGCGACGCAGCACCTGCTGAACGACCTGGTGGCCACACGCCCGCCGAAGAACCGCGAGGAGGAGGCGGCGAAGGGCCGCGCCCGCGCGGTGGCGGCCGGCCGCTACGCCGCCTGACCGCGCGCTGCGTTCCCTTTCCGCTGAGGGGTCACAAACCGTCGCGTCGACGCCCCCCGACCCGGCGTTTCGTGGCCCTTCACGAAGACTCCTTCCGCTGAGGGGTCACAGACCGTCGCGTCGATGCCCGCCGACCCGGCGTTTCGTGGCCCCTCAGCGCCGCTCGCGCGCGGACGAGGTCGGATCGGATGCCGCGGCTAGAGTGAGCCCATGGATTCAGGGTCGAATCAGATCACCGGCACCCGGCTCACGCGGGGCCAGATCTCGCGGTACGCGATCGGGTCGCTCGGCACCGGCGGGTTCGCCACGCTGCCGGGGCTGGTGCTCGTCTACTACCTGACCGACTCGCTCGGCGTCACGGCGCTGGCCGCCGGCGCGATCGTGACCGCCGCCAAGATCTGGGACGTGCTGATCGATCCGGTCATCGGCGGTCTCAGCGACCGATCGCTCGCGCACACGGGCACGCGCGGGCGCACCATGCTCATCGGCGCCATCGGGCTGCCGCTCGCCTTCGTGCTGACGTTCGCGGTGCCGGCGGGACTCGGCCCGGTGCCGGCCGCGATCTGGGTGCTGATCGCGTTCATGGCTGCGGCCACCTGCTTCAGCCTGTTCCAGGTGCCGTACATCGCCCTGCCCGCGGAGCTCACCGACGACTACCGCGAGCGCACCCGCCTGCTCAGCTGGCGCGTGGTGCTGCTGACCGTCGCGATCCTGCTGTTCGGTGCCGGCGGCCCCGAACTGCGCGCGCTGTTCCCCGACGACCCGCTGCTCGGCTACCTCGTGATGGCCGCCGTCGCCGCCGTCGTGCTGGGCGTCGCGATGTCGGTCTCGGCGAGCGTCGCGCCGCGGCGTCCGCTGCTGCCGGTGCGCCCGGGAGCATCCATCGCCGAGCACTACCGCGGCGGCATCGCCGTGCTGCGGCAGAGTCAGCCGTTCCGGGTGCTGCTGGTCACCTTCATGCTGCAGGGTCTGGCGACCGGCCTGATGCTCGCGGCCGCGCAGTACGTCGCCCGCTGGGTGCTCGACGACGAGACGGCGGTGACGCAGCTGTTCGTCGCGCTGATCGCGCCCGCACTGCTCATGGCGCCGGTGTGGAAGATGATCGCCGACCGGATCGGCAAGGAGCGCGCGTTCCGGCTCGCCAGCGCGGTGTTCCTGCTCGCCACGCTGATCCTGGCCGCCATGGTGTGGCTGCCCGGCTGGTGGATCCTCGCGCCGGTCGGACTGGCCGGTGCGGCCTACGCCGGGATGCAGACCCTGCCGATGGCGATGCTGCCCGACGTGATCGCCCACGATCGCAGCCGCAGCGGCGGTGGGAACCGCGCCGGCGTCTTCGGCGGCGTGTGGACCGCGGGGGAGACCACAGGGATGGCGCTCGGCGGCACCGTGCTCGCGCTCGTGCTGGCGGCCACCGGATACCTCGAGACCACGGCGGGCGAGGAGGTCGTGCAGCCGGATGCCGCGGTGGCGGGCATCGCGGTGTCGTTCAGCATCCTGCCTGCCGTGCTCATGGCGGCCAGCCTGGTCGTCGTCACCCGCTATCGGCTGCGGGAACAGGACATCCTGGGAACGTCGGCATGACCGAAGCGGCCGAGGTGCTCGAGCGCCTGCAGACCCTGCGGGCCGCCGACGCGCCGACCCACGGCGGCCGGGTGCTGTCGTACGTGTACGACTCGGGGCGCGACGACCTCGATGAGCTGGCGGATGCCGCGGCCACACTCGCCCGCCCGCTGAACGGGCTCGACCCCACGGTGTTCCCGTCGATCGCCGCGATGGAGCGCGATCTCGTCGGCTTCGCCCGGCGGATGCTGCACGGCGG
Organism: Microbacterium sp. NPDC058345; assembly: GCF_042723855.1. Classification (NCBI taxonomy): domain Bacteria; kingdom Bacillati; phylum Actinomycetota; class Actinomycetes; order Micrococcales; family Microbacteriaceae; genus Microbacterium; species Microbacterium sp. NPDC058345. Next base: position 365,172 of record NZ_JBHXIG010000001.1, on the reverse strand, counting down.
CCGCTCGGTCGTGGGATCGGTCACCGGCGGCGGCACCGAGAGCTGCCTGCTGGCGGTGAAGACCGCCAGGGACCTGTGGCGTGCGCAGCATCCGGGGGCGACGGCGCGACCGCGCCTGGTGACCGCGAGCAGCGCGCACGCCGCATTCCAGAAGGCGGCCGGCCTGTTCGATCTGGAGTGGGATGCGGTGCCGTGCGCGCCCGACGGCACCGTGCGCGCGACGGAGCTGATCGGCCGGCTCGGAGACGATGCCGCCCTCGTCGTCGTCTCTGCTCCGGCGTATCCGACCGGGGCGCTCGATCCGATCGCGGAGGTCGCCGCGGCGGCGGCCGACCGGGGCATGTCCTGCCACGTGGACGCCTGCTTCGGAGGGTTCGTGCTGCCGTGGTGGCCCGGGGTTCCGGCATGGGACTTCCGGGTGCGCGGGGTGACGAGCATCTCCGCCGATCTGCACAAGTTCGGCTACGCGCCCAAGGGCGTCTCGGTGCTGCTGCATCGGGGCCGCCGCCGTCATCGTGCGCAGTTCTTCGCCACGACGCGCTGGCCCGGCTATCCGGTGGTGAACCCGACGCTGCTCGGCTCGCGCTCGGCTTCGCCTCTCGCGGCCGCTTGGGCGATCACCCAGCGGCTCGGTGATCCCGGCTACGCGGAACTGACCGCGTCCATCGCGCGCGTGGCCGCCGAGGTCAGAAGCCTCGTGGACGGCATCCGGGGCCTTACGGTGATGGGAGACCCGGCAGGACCGGCCATCGCGGTCGTCGCCGACGAGAGCGTGCCGCCGCGCGAACGCGTCGATCCGCACCGGCTGGCCGACGCCCTGATGGCGCACGGGTGGAAGATCCAGCATCAGCCGGGCTTCAGGCAGGCCGACGGCACCCGCATCCCGCACAGCGCGCATCTGACGCTCACGCCCGTGCTCGAGAGGGGGATGCCGGAACTCGGCGCGGCGCTGCGGGCGGCATCCGATTCCGTCCGCGGAGCGCCACCCGCCGACCCGCGGATGCTCCTCGCCGCGCTGCGTGCGCTCGGCTACGGCGACGGCGGTCGCGTGCCAGGACCGGCCGCCGCGTGGCGCCTGCTGCGCCTGGCGGGCGCCGGCCGGGTGTCGGCGACCCAGCCGATGGCGCTGCTCATGGCGCTCATCGAGCGGCTTCCCGCGCCGGTCGCCGAAGCTCTGCTCACCGAACTGCTCGCCCGGCTGTCCGAGCCGCGCTGACGCGTCCCCCGCCCGCCTGCCGTGACGCGGCCGCCTCGTCGCGGCGTACTCCCGCCGAACGCCCGAGCCTGATAGCCTGGTCGGCTCGCTGCACGACGGACGCACGGCGGGCGGAAGGATTCGCCGTGGGCTACATCGACGTCAGTGCGGTCTCGCTGGCCCTCCCGGACGGTCGGCCGCTTCTGGACGAGGCCTCGTTCCGGGTGGGCGCGGGCTCGACGAGCGCCCTGATCGGCCCGAACGGCGCCGGCAAGTCGACCCTGCTGCGCATCATCCGCGGCGATGTCGCGCCGGATGCCGGCGTGGTGACGATCGACGGGTCGCTCGGTGTGATGGACCAGTTCATCGGACACGGCGAGGCGGGAACCACCGTGCACCATCTGCTCGTCCGGGTCGCGCCCGCACGCATCCGCGGGGCGGCCGAGGCGCTCGAGTCCGCCGAGAACGCGCTCATCGAAGACGACACCGAGCGCACTCAGATGCGGTACGCCACCGCGCTCGCCGACTATGCGGATGCGGGCGGCTACGAGCACGAGACCGTGTGGGACCAGTGCACCATCGCCGCCCTCGGGGTGCCGTTCGAGCGCGTCCGCTTCCGCGACCTCGACACGCTCTCCGGCGGCGAGCAGAAGCGGCTCGCGCTCGAAGCGCTGCTGCGCGGACCCGACGACGTGCTGCTGCTCGACGAGCCCGACAACTACCTCGACGTGCCCGGCAAACGCTGGCTCGAGGAGCGGCTGCGCGAGACCCCCAAGACGGTGCTGCTCGTCTCGCACGACCGTGAGCTGCTCGCCCGCGCCGCCGACCGCATCGTGACGCTCGAACCCGGGGGAGCGGGCGCGACCGCCTGGGTGCACGGCGGCGGCTTCGCCACCTACCATCAGGCTCGGGAAGACCGCATGGACCGGCTCGATGAGCTGCGCCGGCGGTGGGACGAGCAGCACGAGAAGCTGAAGACCCTCGTCGCGACGCTGAAGGTCAAGGCGGCCGCGAACGACGGCTTCGCGTCGCGGTACCGCGCCGCGCAGACCAGGCTGCGCTGGTTCGAGGAGGCCGGACCGCCCGAGGAGCGCCCGCCCGCGCAGGACTTCGACATGCGGCTGCGCGGTGCCCGCACCGGCAAGCGGGCGATCGTCTGCACCCGCCTGGAGCTGACCGGACTCATGCGGCCGTTCGACGCCGAGATCTGGTTCGGCGACCGGGTCGCCGTGCTCGGCTCCAACGGCTCGGGCAAATCGCACTTCCTGCGGCTGCTCGCACGCGGAGGGAGCGACCCCGATCCGACCCTCGGGCACCTCGTCGACGCGTCCGAGACGCTCGATCGGGTCGCCCACACCGGCACGGCCGTGCTCGGCGCGCGCGTCGTCCCGGGTCTGTTCGCGCAGACGCACGCGCACCCGGAGTTCGCCGGGCGCACGCTGCTCGAAATCCTGCATCGCGGCGACGACCGCCGATCCGGGATGCCGAGGGATGCCGCGAGCTCAGCGCTCGACCGCTACGGACTGGTGCGGCAGGCGCAACAGGCCTTCGAACAGCTGTCGGGCGGACAGCAGGCACGGTTCCAGGTGCTGCTGCTTGAGCTGAGCGGCGCCACGCTGCTGCTGCTCGACGAGCCGACAGACAACCTGGACCTGGAATCGGCCGAGGCGCTCGAGCAGGCCATCGCCCGCTTCGAGGGCACGGTCGTCGCGGTCACGCACGACCGCTGGTTCGCGCGCTCCTTCGACCGGTTCCTCGTGTTCGGCGAGGACGGCGCGGTCTACGAGTCGGATGCGCCGGTGTGGGACGAGCGCCGGGTGGCTCGTGCACGGTGACGGCGCACGCGGGGGCGCCGTGGGCGGTGCCGGGTAGGCTGGGGTCGTGAGTATGGACATCGAGATCGGCCGAGGCAAGCGCGCACGCCGCGCGTACACGTTCGACGACATCGCGGTCGTGCCGTCCCGGCGCACGCGCAACCCGGAGGACGTCTCCACCGCGTGGACGATCGACGCGTTCCCGTTCGACGTCCCCGTGCTCGGCGCCCCCATGGACTCCGTGGTCAGCCCGAAGACGGCCATCATGCTGGGTCAGCTGGGCGGCCTCGGCGTGCTCGACCTCGAAGGTCTGTGGACCCGCTACGACGACCCGGAGCCGCTGCTCGACGAGATCGCCGCGCTGCCTGCCGAGCGCGCGACGGTGCGGATGCAGCAGCTGTACTCCGAGCCGATCCGGCCCGAGCTCATCACGCAGCGCCTGGCCGAGATCCGCGAGGGCGGGGTCACGGTCGCGGCTTCGCTCACCCCCCAGCGCACCCAGGAGCTGTACGACACCGTCGCCGCCGCCGGCGTCGACCTGTTCGTCATCCGGGGCACCACCGTCTCGGCCGAGCACGTCTCGAGCGTGGCCGAGCCGCTGAACCTGAAGAAGTTCATCTACGACCTCGACGTGCCGGTGATCGTCGGCGGCGCCGGCACCTACACCGCCGCGCTGCACCTCATGCGCACGGGCGCGGCCGGCGTGCTGGTCGGCTTCGGCGGGGGAGCGGCATCGACCACGCGGGCGACGCTCGGCATCCACGCGCCGATGGCGACGGCCGTCTCCGACGTCGCCGCCGCGCGCCGCGACTACCTCGACGAGTCGGGCGGACGCTACGTGCACGTCATCGCCGACGGCGGCGTCGGCACCTCAGGCGACATCGTCAAGGCGCTCGCGATGGGTGCGGATGCGGTCATGCTGGGCGTCGCGCTGGCACGGGCGACGGATGCGCCAGGTCGCGGCTTCCACTGGGGCGCCGAGGCGCACCACCCCCAGCTGCCCCGCGGACGCCGCGTGCCCGTGGAGGGCATCGCGACGCTCGAGGAGATCCTGTACGGCCCGGCCCCGATCGCCGACGGCACCGCCAACCTGATCGGTGCCCTCCGCAAATCGATGGCCACGACCGGTTACTCCGACCTCAAGGAGTTCCAGCGGGTCGAGGTCGTGCTGGCGCCGTACGAGCTGGGATGACCTCCGCCGATCCCGACGTGCCGCAGCAGTTCCCGCCGACGCTGCGGGAGGTGATGCTGCGCGGGCGCTGGATCGGCACCCTGCTGCTGTGCCTGGTCGTGGCAGGCGTGTTCGCGTGGCTCGGCCAGTGGCAGCTCGCGCGCGCCATCGACACCGATCCCCCCGAGCCTGGCGCGACCGAGAACGTGCGTCCGCTCGATGAGGTCGTCGAGCCGGGACAGTACCTGCCGGAGCCTCTCGGCGGGCAGCGGGTCGAGACCAGCGGCACCTGGGTGCCGGACGACTTCATCGTGGTGTCGTCGAGGTTCAACGACGGCGCCGAGGGGTACTGGGTCACCGGTCAGCTGCGGATCGCGGAGCGCACCTCGATCGCGGTCGCGCTCGGATGGGCCGAGACCCGGGAGCAGGCGGATGCCGCGGTATCCGACCTCGCCGCCGCCGGTGCGGCGGAGGCGTCGATCACGGGCCGGGTGATCGACGACGAGGGCGTCGAGCTGCCGCCACGCAGCGACCCGCATCGGCTGACCCGGATGTCGACGGCGGCGCTGCTCAGCCGCTGGCACGACACCGAGCAGCTCGACGTGTACCGGCCGTATCTCGCCTCGGCCGAGGCTCCGGCCGGACTGGTCGACATCGCCTCGCCGCCTCCGGCGGAGAAGTCGCCCGTCAACTGGCTGAACGTCTTCTACGCCGCCGAATGGGCGGTCTTCGCCGGATTCGCCTTCTACCTCTGGTACCGGCTCGCGCGTGACGCGTGGGAGCGCGAAGTCGAGGAGTTCGAGGAGTCCGCCGCCTGACGCAGCGCCCGAACGCGGCGAGGCGACGATTCGGTGACCAGCAGGTGACCTGTCGTCGAACATGCTTGCCCCGTGTCGGCGATCGGATCTAGGGTCGCTCTCGTGCGCATGCGCGCGCACGGCGGCGGATTCACGAGACCCGGCGTCCGATCCGATCGAGGAGACAGCATTGATGATGTCCGCCCCCGCTGAAGGAAGCCCCATGGTTTCCATCAGGCAGCACAGAAGCAGGGGGCGTACCTGCGCCCTCGCCATGGCCACCGCCGCAGGACTGGGCTTCGGCTCGCTCGTCGCGGCACCCGCTTTCGCGAATCCCGCGGGCACGGGTGTGGTCATCAACGAGGCGTACCTGTCCGGCGGCAGCGCCGGCGCCGCGTTCACGAACAAGTTCGTCGAGCTGTACAACCCCACGTCCGTCGACGTCACGCTCGACGGCATGACGCTGCAGTACCGCTCCGCGAAGGGCGAGGGCGCCTCATCCGGCGTCGTCGCGCTCTCGGGCACGATTCCCGCCGGCGGCTACTTCCTGGTGCAGGGTGGCAGCAACGGTGGTGCCGGTGAGGCGCTTCCCACTCCGGACGCCACGAGCGGTGGACTCAACGTGAGCGGATCGGCGGGCACGATCGCCCTCGTCGAGGGAGAGGCGGCCGTCACGCTGCCGACCGGCGACACGGCGGGCGCCGAGGGAGTCGTGGACCTGCTCGGCTACGGCACCTCCAACACCTTCGAGGGCGAGGCCGCCGCAGCTCCGGCGGGCAACACCGACGTGAAGTCGCTGAACCGCACAGAGGGCGGCGACAGCGACCGCAACGCCGCCGACTTCTCGCTCTCCGCCGACATCACCCCGCAGAACTCCGGCGGCGACACCGACCCGGGCGGCGATCCCGACCCGGGCGGCGATCCGGACCCGGGCGCCGAGCCGACCGAGGCGAGCATCGCCGAGGTGCAGGGCAGCGGCGGAAGCTCCCCGCTGGACGGCGAGACCGTGACCGTCGAGGGCGTCATCACCGCGGACTACCGCAGCGGCGGCTACGACGGCATCGTGATCCAGACCGCGGGCTCCGGCGGCGAGCAGGACGCCACGCCGGGAGCATCCGACGGCGTCTTCGTCTACCTGAACGGCAAGGACGTCGCCGGAGAGATCGGAGACCTCGTGTCGGTCACCGGTTCGGTCGGCGAGCACTTCGGGCAGACCCAGATCACTCCGGCATCCGCCGATGATGTGTCGGTCGTCACCCCGGATGCGGGCGTTCCCGCCACGACCCCGCTGCCGACCACGGTCGTCGGCGCAGACCGCGAGGCGTACGAGAGCATGCTCGTGACGCCGACCGGCGACTACGCCGTGGCATCCAGTCACCAGCTCTACAACTACGGCACGCTCTGGCTCAACCCGGGCGAGCTGAATGTGAAGAGCACCGAGGTCGAACGACCCGGCGCCGACGCCGACGCGATCGCTCAGGCGAACCGCGCCGACCGCATCCTGCTGGACGACGGATACTCGATCCAGGTGGGCAACGCCGCGCACGAGGGCGACCAGCCGTACTTCACCGAGGATGTCGTGGTGCGCAACGGCGACGTCGTCGACTTCGGCGGCAACGGCTTCGTGCTGCAGTACGGCTTCGACGACTGGCGCCTGCAGCCGGTGACGCCGCTGTCCAGCGAGTCGCCGGACGACGAGAAGGTGTCGTTCACGACCCGGAATCCCCGCCCCGAGGTTCCCTCGGTGGGCGGCGACGTGCAGGTCGCGTCGTTCAACGTGTACAACTACTTCACGACCCTGAAGTCCGAGGACTCGAGCGCCCGCGGCGCGGCCGACGCCGCGCAGTTCGCGATCCAGAAGTCGAAGATCGTCGCGGCGATCAACGACCTCGATGCCGAGATCGTCGCCCTGATGGAGATCGAGAACTCCGTCAAGTTCGGCGAGCCGGTCGACACCGCCCTCGCCGACCTGGTCGACGGGCTGAACGCGGCCGCCGGCGCCGAGGTGTGGGCCTACGTGCCGACCCCCGAGGCGCTGACGGATGCGGCGACCACCGACTTCATCACGAACGCGATCATCTACAAGAAGGGTGCGGTGACGCCGGAGGGCGACAGCGCGACCATCAGCGACGAGACGGTCTGGGGCAATGCTCGGGAGCCGATCGCGCAGGCGTTCGACATCGACGGCCGCACCGTCACGGTGGTGGCGAACCACTTCAAGTCCAAGGGCGGCGACGGCGCAGAGCCGTCGGACGGGCAGGGCCACTTCAACGCGGACCGCGTGGCGCAGGCCGAGTCGCTGCTGGACTTCACGGCCGAGCTGGGCGACACCGCGGGCAGCGAGGACATGCTGCTGATCGGCGACTTCAACGCGTACAGCGAAGAGGACCCGATCGACGTCTTCACGTCCGAGGGATGGAGCGACCTGGTCGCCGATCGGACCGACGGGCAGTACACCTACACGTTCGACGGCGAGCTCGGCTCGCTGGATCACGTGATCGCCTCGCCCTCGCTGGCGGCGTCGATCACCGGCGCGGGGGTGTGGACGATCAACTCGCCGGAGTGGAGCGACCGGGGCTACGCGTTCGGCGCCACCGAGTCGGGAACGCCGTTCCGCTCCAGTGATCACGATCCGATCGTCGTCGGCGTCTCCGCCGACGAGCCGCCGGTCAGCATCGACATCGCCACGATCAACGACTTCCACGGTCGCATCGAGGCCGACAACGCCAGCGCCGGTGCCGCCGTGCTGGCCGGTGCGGTGCAGCAGGTGCGCGACGAGAACCCGAACACGATCTTCGCCGCGGCGGGCGATCTGATCGGCGCCTCGACGTTCACCTCGTTCATCCAGGACGACAACCCGACGATCGACGCGCTCAACCTCGCGGGGCTCGACGTGAGCGCGGCGGGCAACCACGAGTTCGACAAGGGCTGGGCGGACCTGCGCGACCGCGTGCAGGACCGCGCCGACTGGGAGTACATCTCCTCGAACGTGTTCCTCACCGAGACCGGTGAGCCCGCGCTCGCCCCCGCCTGGGTGAAGGAGCTCGACGGCGTGCGCGTCGGATTCGTGGGGGCGGTCACCGAGGATCTTCCCTCGCTGGTCTCGCCCGAGGGCATCAAGGATCTCGAGGTGCGCAGCATCGTCGACTCGGTGAACGCCGTGGCAGACGACCTGCGCGACGGCGACGCCGCGAACGGCGAGGCCGACGTCGTGATCCTGCTCGTGCACGAGGGCGCATCGACGACGAAGGTCGACAGCATCACGCCCGATTCCCCGCTCGGCGAGGTCGTCTACGGCGTGGACGGCGACGTGGATGCGATCGTCTCGGCGCACACGCACCTCGCCTACAACCACGTCATCGACGGGCGACCCGTCGTGTCGGCGGGACAGTACGGCGAGAACCTCGGCGTGATGAACGTCAAGGTCGACCGTGAGACCAAGGAGCTGATCTCGATCGTCAACGAGATCCGCCCGCTCATGAAGGAGGTCGGCGACGACTGGGTCGCGCAGTACCCGGCTGTGCCCGAGGTGCAGGCGATCGTCGACGCCGCCAAGAAGGAGGCCGACGTTCTCGGCGCTGTCAAGGTCGGCGAGGTCACCGCCGACTTCAACCGGGCGCGTCAGAGCGACGGCGAGTCCGAGAACCGCGGTGGGGAGTCGACCATCGGCAACTTCGTGGCCGACGTGCAGAAGTGGGCGACAGGAGCGGACATCGCGCTGATGAACCCGGGCGGCATCCGGGCTGACCTCAGCTATGCTGCCACCGCGGAAAGCGACCCCGCGGGCAACGTCACCTACCGCGAGGCGGCCACCGTGCAGCCGTTCGCGAACACGCTGGTCACGCTGCAGCTCACCGGCGCGCAGCTGAAATCCGTGCTCGAAGAGCAGTGGCAGCCCGCGGAAGCGAGCCGCCCGTTCCTGAAGCTCGGCGTCTCGGAGGGCCTGGTGTACACCTACGACCCGACGGCGGCGCAGGGCTCGCGGATCACCTCGATCACGCTGGACGGCACGGCGATCGACGCGGCCGCGTCGTACACGGTCGCGGCGAACTCGTTCCTCGCCGGCGGTGGTGACAACTTCTTCACCTTCGCCGACGGGACCGACAAGAAGGACACCGGCAAGATCGACCTGCAGTCGATGGTGGACTGGTTCGCGGCGAACAAGACGGCGACGCCGGACCTCGCGCAGCGCGCGGTCGGCGCGGTCGTGTCGCCCAGCGGGGCGGCCGCCGGCGAGCAGGTGACGGTCGACCTCTCGTCGCTCGCGTTCAGCGCCGGTGAGGAGGCGCCGACCTCGGTGTCGATCTCGCTGCAGGGAGCGGAGCTGGCCACCGCGGCCATCGATCCGACGGTGATCGAGGCGTCCGACGAAGTGGGCCGCGCGACTCTGTCGTTCGACGTCCCGGAGGGCGTGTACGGCGAGCAGATGCTCAGCGTCGCGGTCGCCGGCACCGGCACGACGGCCGAGGTTCCGGTGCAATTCGCCGCCGCCCCGGCCGCCGAGGGCACCATCTCGCTCGACAAGCTGTCGGTCGCGGCCGGCGGCACGGTGACGATCACCGGTGAGGGATTCCCCTCCGGTGACGAGCTGCGCATCGAGCTGCGGTCCACGCCGGTCACCCTCGGCGACGCCGTGGTGGCGGCAGACGGCACCTTCTCGGCGACCGTCCGCATCCCGACGAGCACCGCCGCAGGGCAGCACACCATCGCGGTGATCCAGGGCGACGGCGCCGAGGCGACCGCCGCGCTGACGGTCACCGCGGCGGGCACCGGTGACGGCGATCTCGCCATCACGGGTGCGGACTCGATGCCGTACCTCGTGCTGGGCGTGCTGCTGCTGATGCTCGGCCTCGCGCTGGTGGCGGTTCGCCGCCGGGCGAAGCGCTCGTGACGCCGGTCGCGCGCTGAGATCACGTCGGCGCCCGTCACCCCGAGGGGTGGCGGGCGCCGACGTCGTGGAATCCGCCGGTCGTGGAACCGGCCGGTGACAGCGCGGAGCGCGCTCAGGCCCGCTCGGCGTGCGCGTCGGCCGGCGCCCACACGAAGCCGTCCGGATCGACGGCGGCGCCGATGACCCCGTTCACCACGAGCCGGTGCGAACCGGAACCGGTGGCCGGTACCCCTGCGTCCTTGGCGAGCGATGCGTGGCGGTACAGGCCGAGACCGATCGGGCTCGAGCCGGTGTCGAACTGCACGTAGCTGCGTCCGAAGCTCTTCGCGACCGCGATGCCCCGCCCCGCGTAGAAGGCCCGCGATGCCACGACGTCCTCGGCGCCGAGGAGGAGGATGATCTCGTCGACGGCTCGGCTCGGCGCGGCGGTGTCCTTCTTGGCGGAGGTCGCGACCTTCCAGATCGCACCGTCCGGAGCCTGGACCGTGCCGCCCACGCCCCAGAGGGACTTCGTCACGGGCTTGATGACGGACGCCCCGGCCTCGACCGCCGCGTCGATGAGGGCGTGCACGTTCGCGGGCTGCGAGACCACGAGCGAGAGCGTGTAGCCGCGGAATCCCGAGGTCTCGGCATCCGCAAGGCGGAACCGCAGGCGCTCGTCGAGTCCGAAGGCGCGGTCGTAGAAGGTCTGCGCCGCGGTGATGTCGGTGACGTCGAGGGTGATGGAGTCGATGGTGTTGTTCATGACTCCGACGCTACGGAGGGCGTCTTCCGGCCCGCTTCTCGATTCCTGACCGATCGCGCTCCCGCCCGAAACAGCGCATACCCGCGCGGAATCCCGGCGGAGGGACCCCGACTAGAATGGACCCATGCCCGAACCGAAAGCGGCCAGCTTCCCTGCCATCCGCGGCGCGCTGAAGTTCTACCAGATCGCGTCGATCATCACCGGAGTCATGCTGCTCCTGCTCGTCGCCGAGATGGTGCTGAAGTACACACCGATCCACCTCGAGCTGTTCGCCGGCGGTTCCGGCGGGCTGCTCTGGTTCGCCGACGTCGTCGAAGGGCCCGAGGGACTCGAGTCCACCGGAGACGGCCTGAACCTGTCGCTCGGCATCCTCATCGCGCACGGCTGGTTCTACGTCGTGTACCTCTTCGCGTGCTTCCGGATGTGGAGCCTGATGCGCTGGCCGTTCGTGCGCTTCATCCTGCTCGCCCTCGGCGGCGTGATCCCGCTGCTGTCCTTCTTCATGGAGGTCAGAGTCGCGCGCGACGTGAAGGCGTATCTCGCCACCCGCGAGGCCGTCGGCGCATCGACGGGCTCCGTGACCCCCGCCTCGACCTCTGCCCCGGAAGGTGTCCGTTGACCGAACAGACCGAGACCCAGCAGCGCCCCGCGCTCGTCGTCGACTTCGGCGCGCAGTACGCGCAGCTGATCGCCCGACGCGTGCGCGAGGCGGGGGTGTACAGCGAGATCGTGCCGCATACCGCGACGGCCGCCGAGATCGCCGCGAAGAACCCCGTCGCCCTCATCCTCTCCGGCGGTCCGTCGTCGGTGTACGAGGACGGCGCTCCGCAGCTCGATCCGGCCGTGTTCGACCTCGGGGTCCCCACGCTCGGCATCTGCTACGGATTCCAGTACATGGCCCAGAGCCTCGGCGGCGAGGTCGCCAACACCGGCCTGCGCGAGTACGGCGCGACCGACGCGCACATCCCTCAGAACGGGAGCACCCTGCTGTCGGGTCAGCCCGCCGAGCAGAACGTGTGGATGAGCCACGGCGATCAGGTCGCCCGCGCCCCCGAGGGCTTCGAGGTGCTCGCCACCACGAACGCCACGAAGGTCGCCGCGTTCGGCAACGAGGAGCGCCGGCTGTACGGCGTGCAGTGGCACCCCGAGGTGAAGCACTCCGACCACGGCCAGGCGATCATCGAGAACTTCCTGCACAAGGGAGCAGGCCTGCCGGCCGACTGGAACAGCGACAACGTCATCGCCGAGCAGATCGAGCGCATCCGCGAGCAGGTCGGCGACGCCCGCGTCATCTCCGCCCTCTCCGGAGGCGTCGATTCCGCGGTCTCGACCGCGCTGGTGCACAAGGCGATCGGCGACCAGCTCACCGCGGTCTTCGTCGACCACGGCCTGCTGCGCAAGGGTGAGCGCGAGCAGGTCGAGAAGGACTACGTCGAGTCCACCGGCGTGCGCCTGATCACGGTCGACGCCGCCGACACGTTCCTGGGTCACCTGGCCGGGGTCACCGACCCCGAGACCAAGCGCAAGATCATCGGCCGCGAGTTCATCCGCGCGTTCGAGCAGGTGCAGCTCGACCTGGTCGAAGAGGCCAAGGCGTCGGGCGGGGCCCCCGTGAAGTTCCTCGTGCAGGGCACGCTGTACCCCGACGTGGTCGAGTCGGGCGGCGGCGCGGGCACCGCGAACATCAAGTCGCACCACAACGTGGGCGGGCTTCCCGAAGACCTGGACTTCGAGCTCGTCGAGCCGCTGCGCGCCCTGTTCAAGGACGAGGTGCGCGCGATCGGCCGTGAACTCGGCATCCCCGAGGCGATCGTCGGCCGCCAGCCGTTCCCCGGGCCGGGCCTCGGCATCCGCATCATCGGCGAGGTGACCCGCGAGCGCCTCGAGGTGCTGCGTGAGGCGGACGCCATCGCCCGCGAGGAGCTCACCAGGGCCGGCCTCGACGAGGCCATCTGGCAGTGCCCGGTCGTGCTGCTGGCCGATGTGCGCTCGGTGGGTGTGCAGGGCGACGGCCGCACCTACGGCCACCCCATCGTGCTGCGTCCCGTCTCGAGCGAAGACGCCATGACCGCCGACTGGACCCGACTGCCATACGACGTGCTGGCCCGGATCTCGAACCGCATCACCAACGAGGTCCGCGAGGTCAACCGCGTCGTGCTCGACGTCACCTCGAAGCCGCCGGCGACCATCGAGTGGGAGTAGACCGCAGGAGCGACGCCGCGCCGGGGGAGCCGCTCTTCCCCGACGCGGCGTATCTCGTGCTGTCGAGCCGGCTGATTCCCGGACTCGACGGCGGCTACACGATCTCGACGGCGGCACGGGCGAGGCAGATGGCCGAGCGCGGCGCGGACGTGCAGGTGCTCACGGTGGATCCCGGGGATGCCGCCGCGCACGCGACGCACCGGGCGGAGTTCGACCGGCTCGGGATGCTGCCCCGGAGCATTCCGCTGCGCAACCTCTTCGACGAGGCGAGCGACTCGGCAGGCGGCGCGGCGCCCTGGCTGCGCCACGCCGCATCCGCGTCGCCGTCACGCCGAGTGCACCGGATGTCGTCGAGTGCACCGGATACCGACGCAGAGAAGCGGTTCGCTCGACGGGACGTGGTGCACTCGGCGACCGCCGACGAGTACCGTGAGCTGACGGATGCCGCGGGGCGGCGCTTCGCGGCACTGCCCGTGATCCAGGGCGATCCCGACTGGCACCTCAGCACGGCGCCCGTCTTCGTGTACGGCGAGCACGGCGAGACGATCGGCACGCTGCCCGGGTTCGGCGGGCTCTACCGCGCCTGGCTGGACCGGCTCGTCGACGAGACCGATCGCCCGGTCGTGGTGATCTGCGAGTCGCGCCAGCTCGGCGAACTGCTCGCCGGGTGGCGGCACCCTCGCGTGCGCATCGTGCACACGATCCACACCATGCATCTCGAGCCGCCTTTCACGCCGGATGCGTCGCTGAACGCCCTGTGGACGCGGTGGTTCGCGATCAGTGACCGCTTCGACGCGGTGATCTGGCCGACGCAGGCGCAGCGCGACGATGTCGTGCAGCGCTTCGGCGGCGACGCCGTGCACCTCGTCGCGCCGCACGGCATCCCGCTGCGCCCGATCAGCGACGACGAGCGCGTGACCGGTCTCGTGGTGAGTATGTCCCGTCTCGCACCGGGCAAGCGCATCGACCATCTCGTGCGAGCCTTCCTCGCCGCCGATGTGTCGGACACGCACCTGGAGATCTGGGGAGACGGCCCGGCCGCAGCATCCCTCACGGCGCTGATCGACGGCCTCGGCGCCGGCGACCGCGTGCGCCTGATGGGGCGCACCGACGACCCGGACGCGGTGCTGCGTCGCGCGTCGCTGATGGTGACCGCGACCGCCTTCGAAGGGCAGGGCCTGTCGATCGTCGAGGCGCTCGCCGCCGGCTGCCCGGTGATCTCCTACGACGTCCGCTACGGCCCCGGTGACGTGCTGCGCCGGGGCGGCGGGATGCTGGTCCCCTCCGGCGACGAGCACGCACTCGCGGAAGCCGTCCGGCGGGTGCTCACGGATGCCGCGCTGCTCGCGCGCCTGGCCGCGCAGGCGCCGGTCGCGGCGTCCGCCTGGAGCGAGGATGCCGCGATGACGGCCCTCGCGGGCGCGGTGCGCGTCGCTCTGTCCGGTGGGCCGCGCCGCTGACGGCACGTGGCGGATGCGGTCCGAACCGGCTCAGCGTCGGGCGTGTCGGGGAAGTGTCGGCGTGCTGCCCTGGCAGTCACATCTTCTCGGACACGGATGCGGAGAATGTCGGAGAAGAGAATCTGCGAAAAAGTTCGCGGCGATGTCGATCCGCCGTCTTCTCGTTCGACGTCTTCAGTGAGAGGGTCGAGAGACGGCCCCTCGACAAGGAGACACATCATGAAGTTCATGCTGATCATGCGCGCGACCGACGAGGCTGTGAAGGCGTACGAGGAGACGCCCTTCGAGCAGGTCATCGAGGCCATGGGCAAGTACAACGAGTCGATGATGAAGGCCGGTGTGCTGCTGGCCGGCGAAGGCCTGACCGACGCGGCGGAAGGCTTCGTGGTCGACTTCAGCGCCGAGCAGCCGCTGGTCACCGACGGCCCCTACGGCGAGACCAAGGAGCTGTTCAACGGCTTCTGGATCATCGAGGTCGCCACCCGCGAGGAGGCCGCCGAATGGGCGGGACGTGCCCCGCTCGGACCCGGGTCGTTCCTCGAGGTGCGACGCGTCACCGAGATGTCGGACTTCCCGGACGACAACGAGTGGATCGAGAAGGAAGCGGGCTGGCGTGAAGAGCAGGCGCAGCGCGCCCAGAGCTGACCATGGACACCGCTGAGGTGACGGCGCACCCCGCGGCGACCGCGGGGCGCGCCGTCGCCGCGGTCTGGCGCATCGAGTCGGCGAAGATCGTCGCGACCCTCACGCGGATGGTCGGCGATTTCGCCCTCGCCGAGGACCTCGCGCAGGACGCTCTCGCGGAGGCGCTCGAGCAGTGGCCGGAGTCGGGCGTACCGCGCAACCCTGCGGCCTGGCTCACGGCGGTGGCGAAACGACGAGCGATCGACGGGTGGCGACGCAGGGAGCGCTACGACGAGCGCATCGCCGCGATCGCCCACCACCTCGAGCGTGAGCAGGACGAGGCGGCCGATGCGCTGCCCTGGGACCCCGACGCCATCGACGACGACGTGCTGCGCCTCATCTTCATCGCCTGCCACCCCGTGCTCTCCCGCGAGGCGCAGGTCGCCCTCACGCTGAAGGTGGTGGGCGGCCTCGGCAGCGAGGAGATCGCCCGCGCGTTCCTCGTGCCGGTGGCGACCGTGCAGCAGCGCATCGTACGGGCGAAGAAGACCCTCGGCGCGGCGAACACGCCCTTCGAGCTGCCTCCGCGCGAGGAGTTCCGCGAGCGGCTCGGTGCGGTGCTCGGCGTGCTCTACCTGATCTTCAACGAGGCGCACACGGCCAGTGCGGGCGAGGACTGGATGCGCCCTGACCTGGGCCGCGAGGCGACGCGGCTCGCGCGCATCCTCGCCGGACTCGTGCCCCGCGAACCGGACGTGCATGGACTGCTGGCCCTGATGGAGCTCACCGCCGCGCGTTTCCCTGCGCGGGTGGGTGCCGACGGCGAGCCCGTGCTGCTCGCCGACCAGGACCGCACCCGGTGGGACCGTGCCGCCATCACCCGCGGGCGAGCCGCACTGGCACGGGTGGACGCACTGGGTCGCGGCCGCGGCGGCTATGCGCTGCAGGCGGCGATCGCCGAGTGCCACGCCGTGGCGGCGTCCGTCGACGACACCGACTGGGACCGCATCGTCCTGCTCTACGAGGCACTCGGCCGGCTGACGCCGTCGCCCGTGATCGAGCTGAACCGGGCCGCCGCAGTGGCGATGGCCACCGGTCCGGCGTCGGCCCTGCGCATCATCGATGCGCTGGTCGCCCGAGGCGAGCTGAAGGGCTATCACCTGCTTCCCGCCACGCGCGGCGAGCTGCTGCTGCGCCTGGGCCGCCGGGAGGAGGCACGGGCGGAGTTCGCCGTCGCCGCCCGGCTGGCGGGGAACGACCGCGAGCGGGCGGTGCTCGAGCAGAAGTCCCGGGGGTGAGCCGCTCCGCGCGAACGCGAAGAAGGCAGGTCCCTGATGGGACCTGCCTTCTTCGGCGTAAGGGCGGAGATCAGGCCCTGCTGCGATCTCCTCGACCCACGATGAGGCCGTAGATCAGCAGAACGATGATGGACCCGCCGATGGCGAGCAGCCAGGTGCCGAGGTCGAAGAACTCCTCAAGTCCGCGGCCGAAGATCATGCCGCCGATCCATCCGCCGAGGAGCGCGCCGACGATGCCGAGCAGCAGTGTGACGATCCAGCCGCCGCCCTGCTTGCCGGGCAGGATCAGCTTGGCGATCGCGCCGGCGATGAGACCGAGAAGAAGGAATCCGAGGAAGCCCATGTGAGTCTCCGTTCTTTGGGTGCCACGACGGGTTGCCGTGTGTGCACCCAACAATGCCCGATCCGGGGCGAAGAGGTGAACCCCTTGTGGTCGCATCCCGAAATGGGCTATGAGTCTCCCGTGCAGCGAAGAAGGCCGCGCTCCCGAGGGAGTGCGGCCTTCTTCAGGGACGTGAGTCGTCAGTCGCTTCCGCGCAGGATCGCCAGGATGCGGAGGATCTCGACGTACAGCCAGACGACGGTGACCATGATGCCGAAGGCGCCCAGCCAGCCGTACTTGCGGGGTGCGCCGTTGCGCACGCCCTGCTGGATCTGGTCGAAGTCCAGCACCAGCGAGTACGCGGCCATGAACACGACGAGAACGCCGATGATGACGCCGAGCGGGATGCCGAGGATCACGATGTCGCCCCGCAGACCCCAGGGGTTGTCGCTGACGCCGGTCCACATCAAAACGAGGTTCAGTACCGAGAAGACGAGGTAGCCGAGCATCGCGATCATGAAGATCTTGGTCATCTTCGCGCTGGCGCGCACCTTGCCGCTGGCGAAGAGGGCGAGGGTGACGCCGACGACGGCGAGGGTCGCGAGCGTGGCCTGCATGACGATGCCGGGCCAGAGGATCTCGAAGAAGGCCGAGATGCCGCCGATGAAGAGGCCCTCGAAGGCGGCGTACGCCCAGATGAGCGCGGGGCGGATCTTCTTGCGCGAGGTGAAGGTGATCACCATCGCCAGGACGAAACCGCCGAGCGTACCGACGATCCACGGCACCATGTCCGGCTGACCGGTGTTGGCGAAGCTCGTGGCGGTCCAGACCCAGCCGACCACCGCGGTGACCAGCAGGATGCCGAACAGGCCGGCCGTCTTCCACACCGTGTCCTCGACCGACATGCGGTCGGTCTCGAGTGCGCCCGCCGGGGGTGCGGCGTACATGCCCTCGAGGTGCGCGTTCGCGGCGGCATCCGTGCCCGCGTGCGCGAACGACGCGGTCTGAGCGGCGGCGCCCGGCGCGGGCGGAGGCGCGTACTGCCCCTGAGCGGCCTGTCGGCCCCCGGGATACGTCGCGACGTTGCGTGGGTCCTGCTGCTGGAACGCCGGATTGTTGAATGCGAAATTGCTCATGATGGCCTCTGCTCCCGAGGGATCGGTCAACGCTTTCTCAAACAATACCGGCGGGAGGCTATGAGCGGGGTGCTTTACGCTGTGAGCGTGCCCAGGAAATCGCCGCTCGTGATCGGGCATCGCGGCGCCCCCGGCTACCGTCCCGAGCACAGCCGTTCCTCCTACGAGCTCGCCCTCGCAATGGGCGTCGACGCCGTCGAACCCGACATCGTGGCGACCAGGGACGGTGTGCTCGTGCTGCGGCACGAGAACGAGATCTCCGGAACGACGGATGTGTCCCAGCATCCGGAGTTCGCGTCGCGCCGCACCACGAAGAAGGTCGACGGCGTCTCGCTGACCGGATGGTTCACCGAGGACTTCACCTGGGCCGAGCTCGCCACGCTGCGCACGCGGGAGCGGTTGCCCAGGGTGCGCCGTTCCAGCGCCAGCTTCGACGACGCACAGCCCATCCTGCGCCTCACCGATCTGCTGCAGATGATCAGCTCGGCATCGGACGAGTACGGTCGTGAGATCGGCATCGTCCTCGAGGTCAAGCACGCCACGTACTTCGAGAGCATCGGGCTCGACCTCGTTCCGCTCATCGTTCGCGACCTGCGCCAGGAAGGGTGGGCCGACGGCGCGCTGCCGCTGGTGATCGAGGCGTTCGAGCAGACGGTGCTCTGCCGGCTGCGTGCGGCCGGTATCGCGGCATCCTACGTGTACCTCATCGAGGCGTCCGGGAAGCCCTTCGATCTCGTCGCGGCGATGGGAAAGGCCGCCCCGACGTACCGCTCGGCGGTCACTCCGGCGGGACTCGATCGGCTGGCCGGCGCCGTCGACGGCATCAGCGTCAGCAAGAGCATGCTGCTCGAGCCGTCAGCCACGATCGTGGCCGACGCGCACGCCCGCGGCCTGAAGGTCTTCACCTGGACGTGCCGCCCCGAGAACGCCTTCCTCGCCGCGCTGTACCGCGCCGGCGGCGGCAAAGCGGCGTTCGGCGACTACGAGGCCGAGTGGCGGGTCATCGCCGACACCGGCGTCGACGGGGTCTTCGTCGACCATCCCGACCTCGGAGTGGGGTTCTTCCGCGACTGACCGGATCGGTCACGCCGAGTTCACCGGGCGGACACTGCCCGGCTCCCCGGTGGTAAGCCGCACCCGGTGATCTGAGTCGGACCCGTCCGATTCCACCCTGGAGCCTCATGTCCCGCACGCATCGCGGGCTCGCGACGATGGCGGTGGGCGCGCTGAGCGCCACTGCCCTGCTCGCTGCGCCCACCGCCGTCCACGCCGCCGACCCCGGCGCCGTCGCCGACCTCGGCATCCGCATCAGCGAAGTCGTCTCGAACGGCGGGAGTCCCGACGACTGGATCGAGTTCCACAACCCCACCGATCACGCGGTCGACCTCAGCGGCTACATCGTGCAGGACGAGAGCCCGAAGAACCCGTACACCTTCCCGGCCGACACGATCATCGCCCCCGGCGCATATCTCGTGATCGACACGATCGACGATGCCGGGCAGGGGGACTTCGACTTCGGCCTGGGCAAGGGTGACAGCGTCCGCGTCTTCGCACCCGGCGATGCCGACGGCGCGAGCCCGCTGCTGCAGACGACCTGGCCGGCCGGCACGCACGCCCTGCCGAGCTGGGGTGTGCGCGATGTCGACGGCGTGCCGGTCTGGGCCATGACCGCCGAGTCGACCAAGGGCGGTCCGAACCTGTTCGATGCCGAGGCGCCGCCTGCCGCCGGAGCGCTCGTGATCAATGAGGTCGACTCACAGCCGGCCGATTGGGTGGAGTTCCACAACCCGGGCGACTCGGCCCTCGACATCTCGGGCTACGAGATCCGCGACAACTCCGTCGATCACAGCTGGCGATTCCCGCCCGGGGCCGCGATCGAGCCGGGCGGATTCCTGGTCGTCGACGAGGCCACGCTCGGGCGCGTGGGCGGATCGGAGGCCGCGTTCCGCGACGCGATCGGCATCGGCAGCGCCGACCGCATCCAGCTCTTCGACCCCGCCGGGACGCTCATCGACGACACGCAGCCCTGGACCGAGCACGCGTCGATCGACGGCGACTTCGCCGCCGCGACGCTCGCCCGCTGCCCCGACGGAAAGGGCGCCTTCCTGCTCGCGCACCCGACTGCCGGGGCGTCGAACTCGTGCGTGATGCCGGACGTGTCGATCAACGAGATCGAGTCGAACGGCGACGACACCGACTGGGTCGAGGTGATCAACACGGGCACGACCGCGGTCGACATGTCGGGTTGGTCCGTGATGGACGGCGACCCGGTCGGGCACGCCGGGGAGACCACGCCGCTCGTCAGCGGCACGATCCTCGAGCCGGGCGCGGTCTTCGTGTTCGACCAGCCGGGTGACTTCGTCTTCGGACTGGGCGGCGGCGACACGGTCACGCTCCGTGACGCGACCGGAAGCACGGTCGACGAGCACGTCTACGCAGCACACGCCGGCGGTGTCTGGGCGCGTTGCCCCGATGGCACGGGCGATTTCGTCGATCTCGCGGACGCGACCAAGGGTGAGCGCAACGCGTGCGGGAATCCCGTTCGCATCAACGAGGTGGAGTCCGACGGCGGCTCGCCCGACGACTGGATCGAACTGGTGAACCCGACCTCTGCGCCGCTCGACGTCTCGGGCGTCGTGGTGAAGGACGACGACGATGCCCATGAGTACCGCATCCCGGACGGCACGTCGATCGCGCCGGGCGGACACGTGGTCGTGGAACGCGATCAGCTCGGCTTCGGGCTCGGCAGCGCGGACGCCGTGCGGCTGTTCGACGGGAAGCTGCTCATCGACGAGACGTCCTGGGGATCCGACCACGCGGCGAGCACCTGGGGGCGCTGCCCCGAAGCCACCGGTGCCTTCGCGGTGACCGCCGGATCCACGAAGGGGGCGGCGAACACCTGCGCGAGGGAGATCGCGGTGTCGCCGTGGCCCGGATCGCCAGAGGTGCGCGCGCTGGACACGACCCCGACGTTCCTCGAGGACAGCTCTGGCCTGGACGTGCAGCAGACCGCAGACGGTGCGTTCCTGTGGGGCATCGACAACGGCGAGGGCCGGCTCTGGAAGCTGAAGGCGTCATCCGACGGCGCCGTCGAGCAGCTCGCCGGCTGGGAGCACGGCAAACGCATCCGCTTCCAGAAGGATGCCGGTGACCCCGGCGCCGCCGGGCCGGACACCGAGGGCGTGACAGTGGACGACGACGGCGCCGTCTACGTGGCCGCCGAGCGTGACAACAGTGCGAAGGGCGTCAACCGCAACGTCGTGCTGAAGGTGGACCCGGATGCCGCGGCCGGCGACCTGATCGCCGAGCAGGAGTGGGATCTCACCGATCTGCTGCCCGCGGTGGGCGCGAACCTCGGCATCGAGGCCGTCGAGTGGGTTCCGGACGACGTTCTCGCCGGCGCGCTGTTCGACCAGACCAGGAACGCGGCCTACCGCCCCGCGGACCACCCCGGCCACGGGGACGGGCTGTTCTTCGTCGCCGTGGAAGATGGCGGACACGTGTTCGCGTTCGCCCTCGGCGCGGACGGCTCGGCGACTCAGGTCGCCGAGATCGCTCCCGGACTCGCGGGGGTGATGGGCCTGGACTACGACTCGGTGCTCGATGTGCTGTGGGCGGTGTGCGACGACGGATGCCAGGGCCGGTCGGCGCAGATCACGCTGAACGGCGCGGCGGCGCCCGGGATCGCGCATTTCGCCCGTCCGACGGGGATGCCGGACGTCAACAACGAGGGGTTCGCGACGGCGCCGGCTTCGCTGTCGCAGGACGGCGCACGGCCGGTGTGGTGGTTCGCCGACGGGTTCGCATCCGAGGCGCTCAGGGCGGGCACGCTGCCGTCCGCGACCGGCGAGCAGCCCGGTGGTGAGCAGCCCGGTGGTGAGCAGCCCGGTGGCGAGCAGCCCGGTGGCGAGCAGCCCGGCAATGACGATCCGGCGCGGCCCGGCGCCGAGCGGCCGGATGCGGCGGGCGGATCGCTTGCCGCGACCGGATCGGCCCTTCCGTATGCTGCGGTCGTGTCGGCGCTGCTGCTCTTGGGCGCCGGCGCCTTCGCCGTGGCCAGACGCCGCAGGGCCTGACCCGCAGCCGCCTCACCCCGTGGAGCTCTGCGGACTCCACGAGGTGGGGTCTTCGGTCAGCCCGACTGCGGCCGTCGCACGCGCCGGCCGGAGATGCGGTCGGCGACGTACCGCAGCCACAGCGTCCGCTCGCCGCCCGCCCAGGACCGCACCCGTTCCGCCGCGGGAAGGGCCTCCACCTCCTCGACCGGCATGACTTCCACGTGGCCGCTGAGCAGCACGTTCCAGGCCGTGCCACCCAGATCGTCGTGGTGATCGACCTCGAACGCCACGTCCGGCTCGTCGGGCAGCCCGGCGAGCACGCCGTCCGCGCGGGTGCGCAGCAGCACGTCGTGCTCGTGCATCCGATAGTTCACCGGGATGATCTCGATGCGTCCCTGATTCACGAAGCCGATGCGGCCGACCGTCGTGGTCTGCAGCAGCGCGAAGCACTCGTCCTCGTCGATGATGGTGATCATGGCGTCCACCTCCCCGACGGCCGGGGGAGGGGCCGCCGTGCGACGATCGTACCCTCGACGGCTCAGCGGGCGAAGGGGCCCGTCCTGGTCGACACGATCTCCTTGCCCAGCGGCATGAGCGAGACCGGCACCATCTTGAAGTCGGCGATCCCCATCGGGATGCCGATGATCGTGACGCACAGCGCGATGCCCGACAGGATGTGGCCGATGGCGAGCCACCAGCCGGCGAGCACGACCCAGACGACGTTGCCGAGGAGCGACCCGATGCCCGGTCTCGACCTGTCGACGATCTGCCGTCCGAACGGCCAGATCGCATAGCGTGCGATGCGGAACGAGGCGATCGCCCACGGGATGGTGACGATCGGGACGCACAGCAGCACGCCGGCGACCACGTACCCCAGGAACAGGGCCCAGCCGGCGAAGATGACCCAGATGATGTTGAGGATCGTGCGCATGCCCTTGATTGTCGCATCGGTCGCCTAGGGTGTGGCCATGAGTGGAATCGTCGTGCAGGGCGTGAGACGGTCGTTCGGCAGGGTGCAGGCCGTGCGCGACGCGACGTTCGAAGCGAGGCCGGGACGGGTGACAGGGCTGGTCGGTCCCAACGGTGCAGGCAAGACCACTCTGCTGCTGATGCTCGCCTCGCTGCTCGCCCCCGACGCCGGCACGATCCGCATCGGCGGGATCGATCCGGTGACCGACCCGTCGTCGGCACGCCGGATGCTCGGGTGGATGCCGGACGCCCTGGGCGCGTGGCCGTCGCTCACCGCTCGCGAGAGCATCATCACCACCGCGCGACTGCATGACCTCACCGCCGACGACGCCGCCCGCCGCGCCGACGACCTGCTGCAGATGGTCGGCCTCGCTGCGCACTCCGCATCGCCGGCGCGGGTGCTCTCTCGCGGCCAAAAGCAGAAGCTCGGACTGGCGCGGTCTCTGGTGCACGGGCCGGCGGTGCTGCTGCTCGACGAACCGGCGTCGGGTCTCGATCCCGAGGCCCGGGTGCAGCTGCGGATGCTGCTGCGTCACCTTGCAGCCCAGGGCACGACGGTGCTGATCTCGAGCCACGTGCTCTCGGAGCTCGAGGAGGTCATCGACGACGCGGTGTTCCTGGTCGCCGGATCGGTGGTCGACCCCGGCGTCGCGCCGGCCGCACGCACGTATCGGGTGCGCCTGGCCGCCCAGGACGCGGTGGTGGCCGTCGCGGAAGCGCTCGGGCTGCCCGCCGATGCCGTGGCGGACGACCGAGGCGATGCCGTGCTCGCGTTCCCCGACGAGCCGGCCGCGGTGGAGGGGCTGCGCCGTCTCGTGTCGGCGGGCCTGCCGGTGCTGGAGTTCGCGCTCGCGCAGAGCTCGCTGGAGACCGCCTTCCTCGCACTGCAGCATCCACTCGGCCCGTCGACGCCGCCGCAGCCACCGGCTCCCGCAGCGCCGCCGGCTCCGCCTGCGCCGCCGGTCGCACCCTCGGCGGAAGGAGCGGGCGCATGAGCGTCGCACGCATCGTGACCATCGCCCGGCTGGAGCTCACGCAGCGCCTGCGCAGCGTCGGCTGGTACGTGCTGCTGGGCATCTTCGCGCTGCTGCTGCTGGGCATCACGGGGCTCTCGTTCGCCGTGTTCTCGTTCCAGCAGGCGCCGAGCGCGGGGGTCTATTCGATCGTCGTGAACTTCGTGCTGCTGCTTGTCGTGCTCGTCTCACCGACGCTGAGCGGCAACGCGATCAACGGCGACCGCGACGCCGCGACACTGGCGCCGGTCCAGGTGACGCTCGCCACCACCGGCGACATCATGCTCGGCAAACTGCTGGCGGCGGTCGCCACGGGTGCGGCCTTCCTGCTCGTCGCCCTGCCCTTCCTGGCGTTCTCGCTGCTCGGCGGCGGCGTCAGCCCCGGTATGTTCGCCGTGTCGATCCTGGTGCTGCTCGCAGAGATCATCGTCATCGCGACGATCGGCGTCGGCCTGAGCGGACTGATCGCCCGCCCGCTGTTCTCGATCGCCACCACCTACCTCGCCGTGGCCGCGCTGGTGGTCGGCACCCTCATCGTGTTCGCCCTCGCCGGATCGGCCATCCGCACCGAGGCGGTGAGCCAGCAGCGGCCGTGGAACGATCAGACCGGTGAGCCGTACTGCGATCGCTGGGAGGCGTACGCGTACGAGACCCCGCGATTCGACCTGGTGTGGGGCGTGCTGGCGGCGAATCCCTTCGTGGTGCTGGCCGACGCGACGCCGGTGGAGTTCCGCGAGGGATACCCGCAGGATCTGTTCGGGCAGATCAAGGTGGGCGTGCGATCGGCGCAGCATGCGCCGGCATCGGAGCACTGGGATCCGTGCGACCGCGGTTTCGAGATGCAGCAGCTGGGCCCCACACCCGAGGAGCTCGTCGCACGCAGCGTGCCGAGCTGGTTCGTCGGTCTCGGCGTGCAGGTGCTGATCGCCGGCGGGCTGTTCGCCGGCGCCTGGGCGCGCACGCGCACGCCCGCCCGCCGGCTGCCGCCGGGCACGCGCATCGCCTGAGCGGCGGCACTCGTGCAGCCCGGTGTCCGTGGCCGCGCCTAGACTCGTAAGGCCATGACCGACGCCCCTCTCATCGTGCCCCCCTCGTCCGCATCCGGCCCCTCCGGGCGAACGGATGACGCTCTGCTCGCGGGGCTGAACCCGCCGCAGCTCGAGGCGGTCACGCATCGTGGCCCCGCCCTGCTCATCATCGCCGGCGCCGGTTCGGGCAAGACGAGCGTGCTCACCCGCCGCATCGCCCTGCTGCTGCGCGAGCGCGAAGCCTGGCCCAGTCAGATCCTCGCGATCACCTTCACCAACAAGGCGGCCGGAGAGATGCGCGAGCGCGTCGAGGCGCTCGTCGGCCAGGCGGCGCGCGGCATGTGGATCTCGACGTTCCACTCCGCGTGCGTGCGCATCCTGCGCCGCGAGGCCGAGCAGTTCGGCTTCACGAGGTCGTTCACCATCTACGACTCGGGTGACTCGCGCGCGCTGCTCAAGCGGCTCGTCAAGGAGCACGAGGCCGACGCGTACGGTCTCACCCCCGGGGCCGCGCAATCACGCATCTCGAAGCTGAAGAACGAGCTGACGGATGCCGAGGGCTTCGCCCGCCAGGCGAATTTGTCGGATCCGGCGGAACGCAAGTTCGCCGACATCTTCACCGACTACCAGCGGGCGCTGCAGAAGGCGAACGCCTTCGACTTCGACGACCTCATCGCGCAGACCGTCTTCCTGTTCCGCGCGTTCCCGCAGGTCGCCGACACGTACCGGCGCCGATTCCGGCACATCCTCGTCGACGAGTATCAGGACACCAACCACGCTCAGTACGCGCTGATCCACGAGCTCACCCGCCCCGTGTCGGCCTCGGCTCCGGAACCGTATGCCTCGAACGGCATGATGATCTTCGAGCCCGAACCCGAGACGCCGGGCGACGCCGATGCCGGCGGCGCCTCGCTCACGGTCGTCGGCGACTCGGATCAGTCCATCTACGCCTTCCGCGGCGCCGACATCCGCAACATCAGCGAGTTCGAACGCGACTTCCCCGGGGCGAAGGTCGTGCTGCTCGAGCAGAACTACCGCTCGACGCAGAACATCCTGTCGGCGGCGAACGCGGTCATCGGCAACAACTTCGACCGCAAGGCCAAGAACCTCTGGAGCGACAAGGGCCCCGGCGACAAGATCGTCGGCTTCACCGGGTACTCGCAGCACGATGAGGCGCAGTTCGTGGCCGACGAGATCGACGCGCTGCGGCGATCGGGCATCCCGTACTCGGGTATGGCGGTGTTCTACCGTACGAACTCGCAGTCCCGCGCGCTCGAGGAGATCTTCATCCGCTCGGCCGTGCCGTACAAGATCATGGGCGGCACGAAGTTCTACGAGCGTGCCGAGATCAAGGACGCCCTCGCCTACCTCGTCGCGGTGGCGAACCCGGCCGATGAGATGGCGGTGCGCCGCATCCTGAACAAGCCGCGCCGCGGCATCGGCGACGTCACCGAGACCGCCATCGCCCGCTTCGCCGACGAGAGAGGCATCAGCTTCCGCGAGGCGCTGCGCCACCCGCGCGAACTCGGCGTCGGCCCCAAGCTGCAGAGTGCCATCGCCCAGCTCGACGCGGTGCTCGACGAGGCGACCGCGATCGTGCTGCCGGCATCCGGCGAGCTGCCTCCGGCCACCTCGGTCGCCGAGGGACTGACCGTGCTGCTCAACCGCAGCGGCTACTTCGACGCGCTGCGTGCCAGCCGCGACCCGCAGGACGAGGCGCGCCTCGAGAACCTCGACGAGTTCGTCGCCGTCGCACGCGACTTCGCGCGGAACAACCCCGACGGTACGATCGTGGACTTCCTCACCGAGGTCGCGCTGGTCTCGGACGCCGACGACCTCGACGACGAGTCCGGTGCCGTCTCGCTGATGACAATGCACACCGCGAAGGGACTCGAGTACGACGCGGTGTTCGTCACCGGCGTAGAGGAGGACCTCATCCCGCACCGCATCTCGGCCGGCGAGCCGGGCGGGCCGCAGGAGGAGCGCCGGCTGTTCTACGTGGGGATCACCCGGGCGCGCAAGCGCCTGCACCTCTCGCTGGCGATGACGCGTGCGCAGTTCGGTGAGGTGTCCGTCGCGATGCCCAGCCGCTTCCTGCAGGAGATCCCCGCCGAGCTCATCGACTGGCGGCAGTCGCCGGGCGATGTGAACTCGCGCGGCGGTATGCAGTCCAGGGCGTTGAACGCGCGCCCCGGCGGACGCGACCGGTTCGGCGGAGGCGACCGCTTCGGCGTCAGCCCGCTGCCCAAGCGCGATCAGCTGAAGCCGCTGTCCACCGCGATGGACCGGTTCCCGAACAAGGTCACCGGCAAGGTGCGCGACAACGGCGAGCTCGAACTGGCGGCGGGCGACCGCATCCGGCACGACGACTTCGGCGAGGGACGCATCGAGGCGGTCACGGGGGAGGGGGCGAAGCGCATCGCCCACGTGCGCTTCGATTCGGCCGGGCAGAAGAAGCTGCTCATCAAGATCGCGCCGATCACGAAGCTCTGAGGATCTGCCGTCGTCGGGCCGCCGAACGCCGTGCTCGCCCGGCGGAACCGGCTCGCGACGTGCGGTTAGGCTGGCAGATATGGCCCTCTTCTCCCGCCGCAAGAAGTCCGTCGACCCGCAGGATGCCGGTCGATCCGTCGACCAGCAGCCCGCGGAGGACGCGGTCGAGCAGCCGGCCGCCGTGACGGGGGTGCCCGCGGAGCCTGCAGAGCCGGCGCCGAATGTCGGCATCTCGGTGCAGGCGTTCCGCGGCGTCGGCGCCGAGGCCGGCCCCGAGGTGAGCCTGCCCGTCGAGCCCTCGCAGAACGACCCCGCGGCTCCATCGCGGCCGGTCGCGCGCGCCACGCCGACGACTCCCAGCGCGCCCGCCGACCCGGCTGCCGCGCCGGCGAGCGTGCCCGCCGAGCCCGCCGCCGCGCCCCGGCTGCCGCTCGCCGCGGCCCTGCCGCCCGAGCAGACCCACTCGGTCGAGGGGCTCGACGACAACGTGCTGCTGCGCGAGGCGCTCGCGCAGCTCGAAGACGGCGCGACCAACGAGCAGCTGCTCGGCGTGATGCGCCAGTCGCTGCAGGGGCACCTGTATCTGCGCGTGCACGGCGACGCGCGCGAGCAGATCACCGAGGGCAAGCCCCTGTCGGTCGGCGTCATCCGCGACGGCGACCGCTCCTTCATGCTCGCCTACAGCTCGGGGGCCGCACTGCGCGCCTCGGTGCACGGCCAAGACGACGCGGCGGCGACCTCGGCCATCGCGCAGCCGGTTGCCTCGGTGTACCGCCAGGTCGTCTCGGGCGGCTTCACCGGCATCGTCATCGACAACGCCTCGAGCCCGCACCGCGCCGTGTTCCCTGCCGAGCTGCTGCAGAAGGCGCTCGAGCAGGGTGACGACGACACACAGCTCAAGGGGCTCCTCGCCGCTCCCCGCGACGAGGCGACACCCGCGCGCGTGGCCGAGGTGCTCGCCAAGAAGCGCACCTGGGTCGCCGTGAACGACGCGGGTAACGGCCAGCCGGTCGGCATCGCCGAGGCGCGCAGCGCCGACGGGCGCCGGTACCTGCAGCTGTTCTCGCACCCGCTCGAGGTGGTCGTGCTCGGACGCAAGGACCAGCCGATGCCCTTCCCTCCCGAACAGCTCGCCAAGGTGCTGCGCAGCCATCCCGACATCGCCGGCGTGCTGATCGACGTCGCCGGCCCGTCGATCGCGGTCGAACGCGAGGCGCTCACACCGGTCATGGTACTGGCGGTCGACCTCGACGCCGAGTAGCGCGGCGCTCTTCCCCCGAACGTCTTTGGACCCTTTCCGGGCGTGAGCCCCAGCGCATAGGGTCGGAGCATGGCCTCTGAGCGCGTGACACTGACCGTCGCCGACCCTGAAGGAGATCGCGACGTCGATCTGTCGAGCCCGAACCGGGCCGTCTGGCCCGACGCCGACGGCGGGCCGATCACCAAGGCGGAGCTGGCGGAGTACGCGCAGCGGGTGGCCGGCCCCTTCCTCAACGCGAACGGCAATCGACCCGTCTCGCTGCAGAGGTTCCGCGGAGGCATCGGCGGCGAGGAGTTCTTCTCGAAGAACCCGCCGAAGGGAACGCCGGATTACGTGGACGCCGTCACGGTGACCTACAACAGCGGCCGAAGGCATCCGCAGATCGTCCTCAACCGGCCGAGCGCGATCGTCTGGGCCGTGCAGATGAACACCGTCGTGTTCCACCCCTGGTCGTCGCTCGCGACCGACACCGACAACCCGATCGAACTGCGCATCGACCTCGACCCGCAGCCCGGCACCGGCTTCGCGGAGGCCGTCGTCGCCGCGCACGGACTGCGCGAGGTGCTTCGCGAAGCGGGACTCGAGCCGTTCATCAAGACCAGCGGCAACCGGGGACTGCACGTGTTCTGCCCCATCGAACCGACGCACGAGTTCCTCGACGTGCGTCACGCGGTGATCGCCGCCGGCCGCGAACTCGAACGGAGGATGCCGGAGCAGGTCACCACCCGCTGGTGGAAGGAGGAGCGCGGAGAGCGCATCTTCGTCGACTTCAATCAGGCGAACCGCGACCGCACCATGGCGGGCGCCTACAGTCCGCGCGCGCTGCCGAATGCCCCCGTGGCCACGCCGCTGCTCTGGGACGAGCTCGACGACGTCGATCCGGCGGCGTTCACCGTGCGCACCATCCCGAAGCGACTCGAAGAGATCGGCGATCCGTGGGACGGGATCCAGGCGAACCCGGGGCGCATCGACACCTTGCTTCAGTGGTGGGAGCGAGACCTCGAGAACGGACTGGGGGAGATGCCGTTCCCTCCGGAGTTCCCGAAGATGCCGGGCGAGCCGCCCCGGGTGCAGCCCAGCAAGAAGGTCGCCGCGAACTGGGACGACGAGGGCAACCGCATCGACGACTGACCTGCCGGTTCAGGTCAGCACATCGCCGAGATCGTAGCCGGCGACGGTGTCGAGCTGCGCGTAGGTGCAGGAGGCGGCATCCCGATCGGGTCGCCAGCGTTCGAACTGCACCGTGTGCCGGAAGCGGGCGCCTTCGAGCTGGTCGTAGCGCACCTCGAGCACCCGCTCCGGGCGCAGCCGGACGAACGACACGTCCTTCGCGCCGGAGAACCGCGAGCGCTCACTCTCGCCGGTGACGGCCTCGCCCGACTCGTCGCGTTCGACCAGCGGTGCAAGCTCGTCCACGAGCTTCTGCCGCATGGCGTCACTCCAGGCGGCCACGCCGCCGACCTGACGCAGCACTCCGGAATCGTCGTACAGTCCGACCAGCAGCGATCCCACCCCCGAGCCGCTCTTGTGCACCCGGTAGCCGACCGCCACGACATCCGCCGTGCGGGCGTGCTTCACCTTGATGAGGGTCCGCTTGCCGGGAGCGTACGGATCGTCGAGAGGCTTGGCCACGACGCCGTCGAGGCCCGCACCCTCGAACTCGGCCAGCCAGCGACGGGCGAGATCCGCATCCTCGGTGGTGCGCGTGAGGTGCAGCGGATGCCGCGCATCCGCGAGCATCCGCTCGAGTCGCGACCGGCGCTCGCGGAACGGATGCTGCTGCAGGTCGTCGTCGCCTTCGGCCAGCAGATCGAAGGCGATGAACATGGCCGGGGTCTCGACGGCGAGCTTCGCGACTCGGGATGCGGCCGGGTGAATGCGCTGACTGAGCGCCTCCCAATCCAGGCGCTGCGCGCCCTGCGGCCCGGTGGCCACGACGATCTCACCGTCCAGCAGGCACGGGCCAGGGAGGATGGCGGGAAGCTGTTCGACCAGTTCGGGAAAGTACCGGGTCAGCGGCTTCGCTCCGCGAGATCCGATCTCGAGCGTCTGACCATCCCAGGCGATCAGGCCGCGGAAGCCGTCCCACTTCGGCTCGTACAGCATCGGTTTGTCGGCCGGAGCCGGCACGCTCGCGGCGGCTTTGGCGAGCATCGGCGCGGGAATCGTGTACATGGCGTCCATCCTGCCCCGATTCCGGCGCCACGCCCATCCCCGCCCTTGTCACCGGGAGCCGTCCGTTTCGCGTCAGGCGACGTCGAGGAATGTCACTATTGAGTCATGTCGATGCAGCACGTGGAAGCGGTGAGCGACGTCTCCGCGACCCCGCGCTTGTCGACCCTGGATCGTTGGCTGCCCGTCTGGATCGGGCTCGCCATGATCGGCGGTCTGCTGCTCGGACGGTTCGTTCCGGGAGTCGCCGATCTTCTCGCCGGTCTCGAGGTCGGCGGAATCTCCGTCCCGATCGCCCTCGGCCTGCTGGTGATGATGTACCCGGTTCTCGCCAAGGTCCGCTACGACAAAGTCACCGCGGTCACCGGTGACAAGAGACTGCTGATCTCATCACTGGTGCTGAACTGGCTGGTGGGACCTGCGTTGATGTTCGTTCTCGCCTGGACGTTCCTGCCGGATCTGCCCGAGTACCGCACCGGGCTCATTCTGGTCGGGCTCGCGCGCTGCATCGCCATGGTGGTGATCTGGAACGATCTCGCCTGCGGCGATCGCGAGGCGGCCGCAGTGCTCGTCGCGATCAACTCCGTCTTTCAGGTGGTCGCGTTCTCGCTGCTCGGCTGGTTCTACCTCACGGTGCTGCCTGGCTGGCTGGGACTGCACACCGAGGGACTCGAGATCTCCGTCTGGCAGATCACGCTCAACGTGTTGATCTTCCTCGGCGTCCCGCTGGCCGCGGGGTTCGCGTCCCGTCACCTCGGGGAGCGGCGCAGGGGAAGGGTGTGGTACGAGGCGGAGTTCCTTCCGCGCGTCGGTCCATGGGCACTGTACGGTCTGCTCTTCACGATCGTGCTGCTGTTCGCGCTGCAGGGCGATCAGATCGCGCAGCATCCGTGGGATGTCGTCCGCATCGCGGTGCCGCTGCTGGTGTACTTCGCGATCATGTGGTGCACGGGGCTGCTGGCGGGCAGGGCGCTCGGGCTGAACTATGCGCGATCGACGACCCTGGCCTTCACCGCGGCGGGCAACAACTTCGAACTCGCGATCGCCGTGGCGATCGGCACGTTCGGCGCGGCATCCGGGCAAGCTCTCGCCGGTGTCGTCGGACCTCTCATCGAGGTTCCCGTGCTCGTCGGACTGGTCTACGTCTCGCTCTGGGCGGCGCGTCGCTGGTTCGGCACTGATCCGCGTGCCGCGGGAAGGATGTCACCATGACCGAGACTGCCAAGCCCTCCGTGCTCTTCGTCTGCGTGCACAACGCGGGCCGCTC
Source organism: Microbacterium sp. NPDC058345 (assembly GCF_042723855.1). Classification (NCBI taxonomy): domain Bacteria; kingdom Bacillati; phylum Actinomycetota; class Actinomycetes; order Micrococcales; family Microbacteriaceae; genus Microbacterium; species Microbacterium sp. NPDC058345. The sequence goes on along the minus strand of NZ_JBHXIG010000001.1, from coordinate 333,256 downwards.
GCAGATGGCCGCCGGATACCTTCGCAGCATCGCCGGCGAGCGCATCGAGGTCCGCTCCGCGGGGTCCATGCCCGCCGACCGGATCAACCCCGTGGCCGTCGAGGCGATGGCCGAGGTGGGGATCGACATCACCGCCGAGCAGCCCAAGGTGCTCACGGCGGACGCCGTGCAGGCGTCTGACGTCGTCATCACGATGGGCTGCGGCGACGCCTGTCCGTTCTACCCCGGGAAGCGTTACGAGGACTGGAAGCTCGACGATCCCGCCGGTCAGGGCATCGACGCGGTGCGCCCGATCCGCGACGACATCCGCGCCCGCGTCGAGCGACTGGTGAGCGATCTGCTCTGAGCCCCGCCGGCGGAGATCGTGCGCCGTGCGGCGGCCGGGCGTGGGATCCTTGAAGGGATGAACGAAGTCCAGGGGCCGACCCCCGCAGGAACCTCCCGCCCGTACCGATCCCTCGCCGAAGCGCTGCGCGCGCACCGCATCGCCGAGGAGAACCACGCCTTCATCTCCGCGATCGTCGATGCCGTCGGTGTCTCCGCCTTCATCGACCGCGGCCGCTACATCGAGGCCCTGCGCCGTGGCGACGGCGCGCCACTGCACATCGGCCGCACCTACACGAACGGGTTCACCGAGGACGAGCAGATCGTGCTGCCCTCGGGGCCGCTTCGGCTGAAGCCCAGCGAGGGCCGTGCACCGTACTTCTACGTCACGCACCCCAGCGAGCTGCCCGGAGTGGCCGCGGTGAAGCGCTCGGCGAACAGCCGCACCTCGACGAAGCCGAAGGCCGAGCCGCGCACGCCACGCGTCACCAAAGTCGCCGAGCGCGATTACGGCGTCTGCGACGTGTGCTTCATGGTGCGGGGTCCCTCGGGCGCCTGCGGCTGCGACTGATCGCGCGTAGCGCCCTTCACGACCGCAGGCGCATTCAGGCGATTCGTTCCAGCTCGTCGGGCGTTCCCGACATGATGACCGCGGCGTGTTCGGTGATCTTCTCGACCGGCCAGTCCCACCAGCGCACGTCGAGTAGACGCCGCACGTCCTCGTCTTCGAACCGCCTGCGCACCTGCCTCGTGGGGTTTCCGGCGACGATCTCGTACGGTCCCACGTCTTTGGTGACGACGGAGCCGGCGCCGACCACGGCCCCGTCCCCGATCCGCACTCCGGGCAGGATGGTCGCCTCCCGCCCGATCCACACGTCGTTGCCCACGATGGTGTCGCCGGGCTGTTCGATCGCCAGGAACGCGTCGAGGGTCCTCTCCGCCCACTCACCGCCGAACATCGTGAACGGGTAGGTCGACGGCCCTGCCATCGGGTGGTTGCCGCCCGGCATCAGGAACACGGCACCGGGGGCGATCGCGGTGAACCGGCCGATCACCAGCCGCTGAGGCCCGTAGAGGTACTTGACATTGGCCTGCTCGAAGGGCGCTCGAACGCCCTCATCGTCGTAATAGGTGAAGTCGCCCACCTCGATGAGCGGCGAGCGGATCTCGTTCTTGAGGAAGGTGACGTTCGTGAGGTCGGCTCGGGTCGTCGGATGCTTCTCGTTCGGGTCGGGGATGCGGTGCATCGGTTCTCCTTCGTGGATGCGATGAGTTGCGCCGCGGGCACGGCCGCGGAGCGCGGGCGGCGCTCCGGACTCGTGCCCGCGAGCATCACTCGTGTGTCTGTCCGAGGGGCGTCACCCACTGCACGAGTTGGTAGACGACACCGTTGGGATCGCCCATCTGAAAGTAGCGCTCTCCCCACGGCTCCGTCTCGATCGGCGTGATGATCTGCACCCCCTGCTGCTGCAGACGGGCATACTCCGCGTCGATATTCCCGACGGTGAACACGACGAGCAGCCCGCTGGCGTGACCTGCCATCGTCTCAGGCTTGAACGTCGGCAGGCCGACGCGCAAGTAGATGAGGGTGACCCCGGCATCCGGGTGGGACAGCGAGCAGAATCCATCGGCTTCCATCGCGACCTGGAAACCGAGATGGGACTGGACCCACCTGGCCGAAGCCTCGACGTCGGCGACGTTGAGTGAGATGGCTGATCCGGTGATGTGCATGCAGATCCTTCCGCTGTTTCTACTACGTACGACGTATAATGTAACGCGTACAGCGAAAGAGTGCAAGGATGGAGACATGACCGCCAATCGCACCGGATCGGGGGAGCCCAGCGTCACCCTTCGTCTGTTGTGGGGTACTCCCGCTGAGACCGCTCCTCGCAAGGGTCCCGCTCGGTCGGTCGCGGTGCCGCAGATCGTGGACGCCGCACTCGCGCTCGCCGACGAGGACGGGCTGGCCGCCCTGACGATGCGCGCCGTGGCGCAGCGCGTCGGCATCTCGCCCATGTCGGTGTACACCTACGTGCCGGGCAAGCCCGAACTGCTCGACCTCATGGTCGATGCGCTCTACGCGCGGTCGGAACGCCGCGAATGGCGCGCGGAGTCGTGGCGCGAGCGGCTGACGGCGGTCGCGGAGGCGAATCGGACGCTGCTGACCGAGCATCCGTGGATGACCGAGGTCGCCGCGCTCAGCCGTCCGCCGCTCGGGCCCGGTCTGATGGCGAAGTACGAACACGAACTGGCAGCCTTCGACGACACGGGGCTTGCGGATGTCGACATCGATGCCTCGTTGACGTTCCTGCTGGGATTCGTCCAGTCACACTGTCGGGCCGCGCACGATGCTCATCGGGCGACCACGGACTCGGCGATGAGCGACGCCGACTGGTGGGCGGCGAATCAGCCGATTCTCGAGCATGCGCTCGACGCCGCGGCGTATCCGAGGGCGGTGCGAATCGGAGCGTCCGCGGGAGAGGCGCAGAACGCAGCCTGGAGCGAGACGCGGTCCTGGGAGTTCGGACTCGCGCGCGTCCTCGACGCGCTGGCGTTGCTCATCGAACCGCGCGCGCCCTTCGGGGTCGCGGAGCGCTGATCACGTGAACGCGCTCATGCCCGTGATGTCACGGCCCAGCAGCAGGGCCTGCACGCTCTCGGTGCCCTCGTAGGTGTGGATCGCCTCGATGTCGGCCATGTGCTGCATCACGCCGTTCTCGAGCAGGATCCCGTTGCCGCCAAGCAGATCGCGCGCCGTCGCGGCGACGCGCCGGGCCGCACGGGTGTTGTGGAACTTCGCCAGCGACGCCTGGGTCGGCCGCAGCTGACCCGACTGCTCGAGGTCGGCCAGCCGCCGGCAGTACAGCTGCATCGCCGTCAGGTCTTCGAGCATGTGCGTGAGACGCTCCTGCACCATCTGGAACTTCGCCAGCGGCTTGCCGAACTGCACGCGCTGCAGCGAGTACGACAGCGCCGCCTCGTAGCAGGCGGTCGCGTGCCCGAGTGCCGACCAGGCGACGCCCGACCGCGTCGAGTACAGCACGACCGACGCGTCCTTGAAGCTCTTCGCGCCCGGCAGCACGGCGTCGGCGGGCACGCGCACGTCGTCGAGGCGGATGTGCGCCTGATGGATGCCGCGCAGCGACGCCTTCCCCTCGATGACGGTGCCCTGATATCCGGGCTGCTCCTGCTCGACGAGGAAGCACCTCACCGCGCCATGGTCTTCGGCGCCCTCATCGTCGACCCGCGCCCAGACGAACGTGATGCCACCGGATGCGCCGTTGCCGATCCACTTCTTGGCTCCGCGCAGCACCCATCCGTCGGCATCCCGTCTGGCGCTCGTCTCGAGCGAGACCGAGTCCGAGCCGTGATCGGGTTCCGTGAGGGCGAAGGAGGCCAGCACCGAGACCTCGGCGACGGGCTTCAGCCAGCGTCGCTGCTGTTCCGGGCTGCCGAACAGAGCGAGCGTGCGCAGCGCGAGGCCGCCCTGCACGGCGAGGATCGTGCCGAGCGAGCCGTCCCCGCGCGAGATCTCCATGTTCACCAGGCCGGCGGCCAGCGGTGAGATGCGCGTCAGCTCGGGGTGGTCGATGCCGTCGACGACGAGGTCGTACTCGCCCAGCCTGCGGGCGGCCTCCAGCGGGTACTCGGCCCGGTCCCAGGCCGAGATCATCCGCGGGGCGACCTCGTCGACGTACTCCTTCGCACGGGTCCACACGGCACGGTCGGCATCCGGGATGTCTGCGAACACCCCGTAGTAGTCGCTGTCCAGCCGCGAGGTGACCCCGTAGCGCTCGACGCTCTCGCCGGGGAAGGATGCGCTGCTCATGGCGGCACTCTACTCCGAATGCGAACCGAGTCCCATATCGCCTGGGACTCGGTTTCACGTCTCGGTCAGCTCGGCCTGCACTCTCCTCGAGATCTCGGCGATCGGCATGCTCCGGGGGAAGACGGCGACGACCACGTCGTCGGACGCGGCCGGCGACGATTCGGGCAGCACGCCGTAGCGCCGGCGCACATCGTCGAGCGCGGTGCGCAGCGTGGACAGCGGCACGCGCTTGCCGCGCAGCAGCTGGCGCAGCACGTGATTGTGCACCGCCGTCACGAGTGCCGAGAACCCGACCGCGTCGACCGGTGCGATGCCGGGAAGCGCCTCGCGCAGGTACTCGTCGAAGAGACGCTCGTAGCGGAACACCGTCACGATCTCACGCTCACGCAGCACCGGCACGTCGCGCACGATCTGATACCGATGCCGTGCCATCTCGGGATCGCGGGCGAAGTACCCGAAGACTCGCTCCGACGCTTCGCACACCGCCGCCCACGGATCGTCGTGCGGCTCGTCGAGGAACGAGCGCAGCTCGTCGAGCAGCGTCTCGTGATCGGTGAACACCACGTCCTCCTTGCCGCCGAACTGGCGGAAGAAGGTCGACCGCGACACACCGGCCGCCTTGGCGATCTGCTCCACGGAGGTCTGCTCGAACCCATGCCGGGAGAACAGATCGAGGGCGGCCGCGACGACGGCGGTGCGGGCGCGGGACACGTCGGCGTGCTCGGTCATAGCAGAGAAGCCTAGCTGTCCGCCGTCCGGCGGCGGGCGGCTGTGACGGACAGGGGGAGGGGCCGTCAGCCCGCGGTGGTCAGCGGTAGTAGGCTGGTGAATCGGGTCGAATCTTATCGACACCCGACAGAACTGTCGCGTCCCAACCGCCGCAACCAGCGAAGGACAGCACGTGGATCTCTACGAGTACCAGGCACGAGACCTTTTCGAAAGCTACGGAGTGCCGGTTCTCGCCGGTATCGTCGCCGACACCCCTGAGGAGGTGAAGGCAGCGGCCGAGAAGATCGGTGGCGTGGTCGTCGTCAAGGCGCAGGTCAAGACCGGCGGACGCGGCAAGGCCGGCGGCGTCAAGGTCGCCAAGACCCCGGATGAGGCGTACGAGGCCGCGAAGGCGATCCTCGGTCTCGACATCAAGGGGCACGTCGTCAAGCGCGTGATGGTCGCCCAGGGCGCCCGCATCGCCGAGGAGTTCTACTTCTCGGTGCTGCTCGACCGCGCCAACCGTTCGTACCTGAGCCTGTGCTCGGTCGAGGGCGGCATGGAGATCGAGCAGCTCGCCGTCGAGAAGCCCGAGGCGCTCGCCCGCGTCGAGGTGAACCCGCTGACCGGCATCGACAAGGCCAAGGCGGTCGAGATCGCCCGCGAGGCGAACTTCCCCGAAGACCTCATCGAGAAGGTGTCGGACGTGTTCGTCAAGCTCTTCGAGGTGTACAAGGGCGAGGACGCCACCCTCGTCGAGGTGAACCCGCTCGTGCGCACCGAGGAGGGCGACATCATCGCCCTCGACGGCAAGGTGTCGCTCGACGACAACGGCAGCGAGGTGCGCCACCCCGAGCACGAAGAGCTCGAGGACAAGGCGGCCGCCGACCCGCTCGAGGCGAAGGCCAAGGCATCCGGCCTCAACTACGTCAAGCTCGACGGAGAGGTCGGCATCATCGGCAACGGCGCGGGTCTGGTCATGTCGACCCTCGACGTCGTCGCCTACGCCGGAGAGAACCACGGCGGCGTGAAGCCGGCGAACTTCCTCGACATCGGCGGCGGCGCGAACGCGCAGGTCATGGCCGGCGGCCTCGACGTCATCCTCGGCGACGAGCAGGTCAAGAGCGTGTTCGTGAACGTCTTCGGCGGCATCACGTCGTGCGTCGCGGTCGCCGAGGGCATCGTGAAGGCGCTCGAGATCCTCGGCGACTCGGCCACCAAGCCGCTCGTCGTGCGTCTCGACGGCAACCAGGTCGAAGAGGGCCGCGCGATCCTCGCCGAGGCGAACCACCCGCTGGTCACCCTCGCGGCAGGCATGGACGAGGGCGCCGACAAGGCCGCCGAGCTGGCGAACGCCTGAGCCCCGACTGAGACTGAAGGAACGAGAGAAATGTCGATCTACCTCAACAAGGACTCCAAGGTCATCGTCCAGGGCATCACCGGCGGCGAGGGCACCAAGCACACCGCGCTGATGCTGAAGGCGGGCACGAACATCGTCGGCGGCGTCAACGCCCGCAAGGCCGGCACCACCGTCACGCACGAGAAGCCGCACGAGGGCGAGGTCGAGCTGCCGGTCTTCGGGTCGGTCGCCGAGGCGATGGAGAAGACCGGCGCCGACGTGTCGGTCGCCTTCGTGCCGCCGAAGTTCGCCAAGGACGCGATGATCGAGGCCATCGACGCCGAGATCCCGCTGCTCGTGGTGATCACCGAGGGCATCCCCGTGGGCGACAGCGCCGAGGCCTGGGCCTACGCGAAGTCCAAGGGCAACAAGACCCGCATCATCGGGCCGAACTGCCCCGGCATCATCACCCCGGGCGAGGCGCTCGCCGGGATCACGCCGGCGAACATCACCGGCAAGGGACCGATCGGCCTCGTGTCGAAGTCGGGCACCCTGACCTACCAGATGATGTTCGAGCTGCGCGACCTGGGCTTCTCGACCGCGATCGGCATCGGCGGCGACCCGGTGATCGGCACGACGCACATCGACGCGCTCGCCGCGTTCGAGGCCGACCCCGACACCAAGGCCATCGTCATGATCGGTGAGATCGGCGGCGACGCCGAGGAGCGCGCGGCCGACTACATCAAGGAGAACGTCACGAAGCCCGTCGTCGGGTACGTCGCGGGCTTCACCGCCCCCGAGGGCAAGACCATGGGCCACGCCGGCGCCATCGTCTCGGGCTCGGCCGGCACCGCACAGGCCAAGAAGGAGGCCCTCGAGGCCGCCGGCGTCAAGGTCGGCAAGACCCCGAGCGAGACCGCCGCGCTGATGCGCGACCTCATCGCCGGGCTCTGATCCGCTAAGCTGTTCACGAAGGCCCCGGGCTCCACCCCGGGGCCTTCGTCATGTCCGGGAGCCGCCGGACCCTGAGGACAGAGGAGGGGCGGATGCTGTGCAGCATCCGCCCCTCCTGCGTGCAGGTCAGAGACCGGCGCCGAACAGCATCTCGATCGGCCCGCGCGCGAAGAAGATCAGGAAGCCGACGCCGACGACCCACAGCAGGGGGCTGATCCTGCGGGCCTGGCCGGAGAGCGCGTGGATGATCACCCAGCTCACGAAGCCCGCGCCGATGCCGTTCGCGATGGAGTAGGTCAGCGGCATCACCGTGACGGTGAGGAACACGGGAAGCAGCACCCGGAAGTCGCCGAAGTCGATGTGACGAATCTGCGCCATCATCATCGCGCCCACGATGATCAGGGCGGCGGCCGCGATCTCGGTCGGCACGATCGAGGTGAGCGGAGTGAGGAACATCGCGATCAGGAACACGATGCCGGTGACGACGTTCGCCAGGCCCGTGCGCGCGCCCTCGCCGATTCCGGAACCCGACTCGATGAACACGGTGCTCGACGACGACGAGGTGGCACCACCGGCGATCGCGCCGACGCCCTCGACGATCAGCGCCGACTTGATGCGCGGGAAGTCGCCGTTCTCATCGGCGAGGTCGGCCTCCTTGGCGAGCCCGGTCATGGTGCCCATCGCGTCGAAGAAGTTCGTGAAGAGCAGCGTGAAGACGATCATCACCAGGGCCACGGCGCCGACCTTGCTCAGGTCGAACGTGAAGTCGACCTGACCGACGAGGCCGAGGTCGGGCAGGCTCACGGGCGAGCCGTTCAGCGCCGGGACGGTCAGGCCCCAGCCACCGGGGTTCACCACGTTGCCCTCGGCGTCGAAGCCGCGAGCGCCGATGTGCCAGATGGCTTCGACGATGACCGCGAGCACGGTGCCGGTGATGAGGCCGATGAGCATCCCGCCCTTGACCCGCAGCGCGACGAGGATGCCGGTGAGCACGAGCGTGACGACGAACAGCAGGGTGGGCACCGTGGCGACGGAGCCGTTCACGCCCAGGCCGACCGGGGGAGAGGATGCGCCGGTCGCCGTGACGAAGCCGGAGTTGATGAAGCCGATGAAGGCGATGAACAGACCGATGCCGACCGTGATCGCGATCTTCAGCTGGAACGGCACAGCGTCGAAGATGGCCTTGCGCAGCCCGGTGGCGGCCAGCAGCACGATGATCGCACCGTTGATCATCACCAGCGCCATCGCCTCGGGCCAGGTGACCTGCCCGACCACGCTGAACGCCACGAAGGCGTTGATGCCCAGTCCCGCGGCGAAGGCGAACGGCAGGCGGGTGACCAGTCCGAACAGGATGGTCATCACGCCGGCGGTGAGTGCGGTCGCAGCCCCCACCTGACCGAAGTCGAGGACGTCGCCGGCGACGTCGGGCGTGCCGGACAGGATGATCGGGTTCAGGATCACGATGTAGGCCATCGTGACGAACGTCACCAGGCCTCCGCGGATCTCGGCGCCGAAGCTGGAGCCGCGCTTGGTGATCTCGAAGAAACGGTCGACCGCGTTCCGCGGCTCGGTGTCGGGTCGCGCTTCGCGCGCAGGGGCAGCAGGGCCAGTTGTCATCGGGGGAACCTCCGCAGAAAACCTATCGTGTCGTCCGGCGCCCGTGCGCGCCGATGCGCGTGGGCGCACGGGCGCGACCGGGTCGCCGTCGTAGGCTCGAAGCGTCATGCAACGCCTTCTCGTCGCGCTTCTCGCCGCCCTCGACGCCGCCATCGCCGCGGCGGTCGGTCTGGCGGCGCTGCTCGCGCCGCTGACGCTGCTGTGGGTGCTCGCCTTCGGACTGTCCGCCGACTGGGGTGCGCTCTGGCCGGTGAGCGGCACGCTCTGGCAGTTCGCCCACGGCGTGCCGCTCGAGGTGGTGCTGCCGCCGCAGCTGCTGTCGAACCTCGCGATCCCGGCGGATGCCGCCCGCTTCGGCCTTTCGGTGCCCCCGCTCGCCATCCTGCTGTTCACCCTGCTGTTCGCCGCGCGCTCCGGCAGACGTGCGGCGTCGTCAGGAGCCTGGACGGTCGGCGTCGCGGGCGGCACGGTGGCCTTCACCGCGATCTCGGTGCTGGTCGCCCTCACCGCCCGCTCCGACCTGCTGCGCGATGCGCTCTGGGCGGCGATCGTCGTTCCCGCGGCCGTCTACGCCGCCGGGCTGCTGGCCGGCGCCGTCCGGCACGCCTGGTCGGAGGGCGACGGCGGCATCGTCGACCGGGTGCACGACATCGTCGACGGATGGGGCGAGTGGGCGCCCGTGCCTGCGGAGTCCGTGCGCGGTGCGGCGGTGGTCGTCACGGCCCTCGCCGGATGCGGAGCGGTCGGCGTGGCCGTCATGACGCTGCTGCGTGGCGGAGAGGTCATCGCCCTCTTCGAGGCCGCGCGCGTCGACGCGCTCGGCGCCACCATGCTCACCCTCGGGCATCTCGCCTACCTGCCGACCTTCGTCGTGTGGTCGGTCAGCTGGCTCGCCGGCCCCGGCTTCGCGCTGGGTGCCGGCACCGCGGTGTCGCCGGCGGGCACGCAGCTGGGTGTCGTGCCCGGCATCCCTGTGCTCGGGCTCGTTCCCGAGAACGCCACCATCTGGATGCTGGTCTCGGTGCTGGTGCCGGTCGCCGCCGGTGCGCTGGCCGGCTGGATGATCCGCTCCAAGCTGGTGTGGGAGGGGCAGGGTGACGCCCTCTGGCCGCGCGCGGTCATCGTCGGCGGTGTCGCCGCGTTGTCGGCCGGCGTGGCAGCGATGGCCGCTGTCCTCGTCTCGGGATCCATCGGGCCGGGTCGCCTCGCCGAGGCGGGGCCGGCGCCGGGGCCGCTCGCCCTCGCGATCGGGATCGAGGTGCTGATCGGCTGCGGCATCCTGATGCTCGCCCCGCGCCATCGCGACGAGCTCGCCGAGGAGCGCACCGACCGCTGGCGCGCCGAGATGGCCGCGCTCGACGACTGACCGGCCCCACGCCGGTGCGTCTCGGACGGCGCACGCGCGCCGGTAGACTGGCTCGGTGCTGACGCTCGCCGTTCTCATCTCCGGTACCGGCTCCAACCTGCGAGCCCTGCTCGAGGCCGCCAGCCACAGCGATTTCCCCGCGCGCGTCGTCGTCGTGGGAGCCGACCGCGACGCCCCGGGGCTCGCCCACGCCGAGGAGTTCGGCATCCCGACCTTCACCGTGCCGTTCCACATGCACGAGAGCCGGGAGCACTGGGGCGAGGAGGTGGCACGTCAGCTCGACGTGTGGAGCCCGGACCTCATCGTGCTCAGCGGCCTGATGCGTCTGCTGCCGGCATCCGTCGTCACCCGCTACTCACCCCGCATCGTGAACACCCACCCCGCCTACCTGCCGGAGTTCCCCGGAGCGCACGGCGTCCGCGACGCGCTCGCCGCGGGCGTCACCGAGACCGGTGCCAGCGTGATCGTCGTCGACGACGGCGTCGACAGCGGACCCATCCTCGCTCAGGAGCGCATCCCGGTGCTTCCCGGCGACACCGAGCACAGCCTGCACGAGCGCATCAAGCCGGTCGAGCGCCGCCTGCTCATCGACGTCGTGCGCCGCATCGCCACCGGCGATCTCGTGCTCGCCCCCTGACCCCTCCCCACGAACGCCCGAACGAAGGAGCATCCCCATGGCCGGCCCTCGCCTGGACCCCTCGCTGTACCGCGACCGCGATCTCGTTCCGATCCGCCGCGCACTCGTCTCGGTGAGCGACAAGACCGGCCTGCTCGAGCTCGCGGCCGCCCTCGCCGACGCCGGCGTGGAGATCGTCTCCACCGGCTCCACCGCGGCCACGATCCGCGAGTCGGGCCACGAGGTCACCGACGTGGCCGCCGTCACCGGCGTGGCCGAGATGCTCGACGGGCGGGTCAAGACCCTGCACCCGAAGATCCACGGCGGCCTGCTCGCCGATCTGCGGCTCGAAGACCACGAGCGTCAGCTCGGCGAGCTCGACATCGAGCCGTTCGAACTCGTCGTGGTCAACCTCTACCCGTTCGTCGAGACCGTCGCCTCCGGCGCCGAGCCCGATGCGGTCGTCGAGCAGATCGACATCGGCGGCCCCGCGATGGTGCGCGCCGCCGCGAAGAACCATGCCAACGTCGCGATCGTCGTCTCACCGGAGTCGTATCCCGCGGTCATCGAGGCGGTCGCCGAAGGCGGCACGACCCTCACGCAGCGCCGCGAGCTCGCGGCACGGGCGTTCTCGCACACCGCGACGTACGACTCCGCGGTCGCGCAGTGGTTCGCCGAGGGCACGCTCGCCGACAGCGGCCATCTTCCGGCGCACCTGACCATCAAGGCCGAGCGCCTGGCCACGCTGCGCTACGGCGAGAACTCGCACCAGCGCGGCGCGATCTACACCCGCGCGGGCGGGCACGGCATCGCACAGGCCACGCAGCTGCAGGGCAAGGAGATGTCGTACAACAACTACGTCGACGCGGATGCCGCGCTGCGCGCCGCGTACGACATGGTGCTGCCGGCGGTGGCGATCATCAAGCACGCCAACCCGTGCGGCATCGCGACCACCGCCCCGAACGCCCTCGACCCGATCGCCAGCGCGCACCTGCGCGCGCACGAGTGCGACCCGGTGTCGGCATACGGCGGAGTGATCGCGGCGAACGGCACCGTCACGCTGAAGATGGCCGAGAACCTGAAGGACATCTTCACCGAGGTGATCGTCGCGCCCGACTTCGAGCCCGCGGCCCTCGCCGTCTTCAAGGCGAAGAAGAACCTGCGCCTGCTGAAGCTGCCCGTCGACTGGCAGCAGGAGCGCATGGACGTGCGCCTGGTCTCGGGCGGCCTGCTGCTGCAGGACGCCGACCGGTTCCCCGACGACATCGTCTCGGTGGCCAAGAACTGGGAACTCGTCTCGGGTGAGCGTCCCGACGACGCCGAGATGGAGAACCTCATCTTCGCGTGGAAGGCGTGCCGCGCGGTGAAGTCCAACGCCATCGTGCTCGCCAAGGGCAACGCGACCGTCGGTGTCGGCATGGGACAGGTGAACCGGGTCGACTCGTGCCGCCTCGCCGTGGAGCGGGCGGGCGATCGGGCAGCGGGCTCGGTCGCCGCATCCGACGCGTTCTTCCCGTTCGCCGACGGACCGCAGGTGCTCATCGACGCCGGCATCACGGCGATCGTGCAGCCCGGCGGGTCGGTGCGCGATGAGGAGGTCGTGGATGCGGCGCGCAAGGCCGGCGTGACGATGTTCTTCACCGGCGAGCGTCACTTCTTCCACTGATCCCCACGCGCCCCTCGGCACAGCGCTTCGCGCGCTCGACCCCGCACCTGTCACACTTTTCAGCGAATGGCACGTTGATCGGTGTGACAGTTGCTGAAAAGTGTGACGGTCGTGGGGGTGGGGGGCGCATGGCTGCCTGGGGAGGGCGATCGGGCAGCGGGGCACTGCGATGTCCGATTTCCGCCAGCTGGTGGGTTTCGGACGTGACAGAGTGGAGGCATGAACGCACCGACGATGACCTTCGATGAGCGGTACCGCGCCATCAGCGCGCGCGACACCCGCTTCGACGGCCAGTTCGTGACCGCGGTGCGCTCGACGGGGATCTACTGCCGGCCCAGCTGTCCGGCACGCACCCCCAAGCCGGTGAACGTCACGTTCTATCCGACCAGCGCCGCCGCGCACGAGGCCGGATACCGGGCATGCAAGCGCTGCCTGCCCGAGGCGGCGCCCGGGTCGCCGGACTGGGATGTGCGCGGCGACCTCGCCGCCCGCGCGATGCGCCTCATCGCCGACGGCGTCGTGGAGCGCGAGGGTGTCACCGGGCTCGCACAGCGACTCGGCTACTCGTCACGCCACCTCACCCGGCTGCTGGTCACCGAGCTCGGCGCGGGACCGCTCGCCCTGTCGCGCGCGCATCGTGCGCACACGGCCCGGATGCTGCTCGTCGGCACCGACCTGCCCATCGCCGATGTGGCGTTCTCGGCCGGCTTCGCCAGCATCCGCCAGTTCAACGACACCATCCGCGAGGTCTTCGATCTGGCACCGGGCGCGCTGCGCGCGCGCCGGCACTCCGCACGGGGTGACGTCGCGCAGGCGCCTGGGGCGATCGACCTGGTGCTGCCGCACCGAGATCCGATCGACACCGACGGGCTGTTCGCCTGGATGGCCGCGCGGGCGATCGCCGGCACGGAGCAGGCGGGGGAGCGCACCTTCGCCCGGCATCTTCGTCTCGATGGCGGGCCGGCGTGGTTCGAGCTGCGGCGCAGCGACGACGGCCGCATCCGGCTGCGGGCCCGCCTGACCAGGCTGGGCGACCTCTCACCGCTGGTCGCGCGCACCCGCCGGCTCTTCGACCTCGACGCCGATCCGCTCGCCGTCGACGAGGCGCTCGCCGCCCACCCCGAACTCGCCCCCCTGGTGGCGCGGGTGCCGGGCATCCGCGTGCCGGGCGCAGTCGACCCGCACGAGATGCTGATCCGCGCCATGATCGGCCAGCAGATCACCGTCGTCGCCGCCCGCACCGCGCTCACCGCCCTCACCGAGGCCCTCGGCGAGCGTGTCGGCGAGGGCCTCACCTCCGGCACGCTCTTCCCCACGATGACGGCCATCGCGGAGCGCGGGTCCGAGGTGCTGCGTGGTCCGGCAGCACGCATCCGTGCCGTCACCGGAGCCGCCGCAGCGCTCGCCGACGGCTCTCTGCGGCTGGGTGTCGGCGACGATGCGGCGACGCAGCGCGCCGCGCTGCTCGCCATGCCCGGTATCGGGCCCTGGACGGCCGATTACGTGCGGATGCGGGTCATCGGCGATCCCGATGTGCTGCTGCCGGGAGACGTCGCCATGCGCGCCGGAGCGGCGGCGGCCGGCATCCCGAGTGACCCCGCGGGCATCACCCGATGGGCCGCCCGCACCGCCCCCTGGCGCAGCTACCTCACCGCGCACCTGTGGCGCGCGGCACCGGTGCGCCCCGCCCGGCGCGCGGTGGCCACGACCGTAACCGAGAAGGAATCCACATGAACGCTCTCATCCAGACCATCGACACCCCCGACGGCGCCCTCACCATCCTCGCCGACAGTGACCAGCGGGTGCTGGCTTCAGGCTGGACCGCCGACCATGACACGATCCTCGCCCGCGTGCATCCGTCGCTGCGGCCGTCGGCCGTGCATGACGGAGACACGGATGCCGCCGCGGCCGCATCCGCGTACTACGCCGGCGATCTGTCGGCGATCGACGCCGTCACGGTGCACCAGGTCGGCACCGGGCTACAGCACGCCGGCTGGGAGGCGCTGCGCCGGATCGCGCCGGGACGGCCGCTGACGTACAGCGAGTTCGCCATCGCGCTCGGCAGCCCGCGGGCGGTGCGCGCGGCGGCTTCCATCTGCGCGCGCAACGCGCCGGCGCTGTTCGTGCCCTGCCATCGTGTGCTGCGGTCCGACGGCACTCTCGGCGGCTTCGCCTGGGGACTCGACGTGAAGCAGAGCCTGCTGGCACGGGAGGCGGCCGCCTTCGCGCCGGCCGCCTGATCCCGCCCGACGGCACCCGCCGACACCCCCACCCGCCGCCGTGCGGGTGGGGGTGCCGCCCGTCGGCTCGACTGCCGACAGCAGAAAGCCGGAATTCCTCTTGCCCTCAGCGGGTTCATAGCAATAGGCTCAAAGGCTGTCGCGCCGACCGGCCGACCAAGCCGAGCCCGAGGAGGACACCATGATCTCGACAGTCCCGACGTTCATCGCCCTCGGCTCGCGCGCGCCTCTCCTGCGCGATTAGACAGCGCGGAGCGCGCATCGTTCGCGCCCGCCGCCCGATCTCGGAGGCCCACGGCCTCCGACTCCTTCTTCGTCGTCCGCTCATCACGCCTGAGAGTCATGTCTGCCACGCAATCCTCGTCGTCCCTGTCCACCTTCGCCGCGCTGTGGCGACTGAAGCCCTTCGTCCGCCCCGTCGTCGGACGTCTCGTCGGCGGTGCGCTCAGCGCGCTCGGCGCGGCCGTCATCGCCCTGATGATCCCGATCGTGCTCGAACAGCTCGTGGCCGGCCCGCTGAAGTCGGGTGTGGTGGGGCTGATCGTCGCCGGCGCGCTCGCCGTGTTCGCGCTGGCGCTCGGCGAGGCCGCCATGGTGTGGCTGCGCCGCTGGTTCGTGCTGACTCCGGCGACCGAGGTCGAGTTCCAGATGCGCTCGCAGCTCTACTCGCGGCTGCAGTCGCTGCCGGTGGCTTTCCACGACCGCTGGCAGTCCGGTCAGCTGCTCAGCCGCATGATGCAGGACATCGGCCTCATCCGGCGCTGGCTGGCGTTCGGCCTGATCCTGCTCGTGGTGAACATCCTGACGATCATCATCGGCGCGGTGCTGCTGTTCCAGTGGCACTGGCTGCTGGGCGTGATCTTCCTCGTCACCGGCATCCCGATGTGGATCCAGGGGTACCTGTTCGAGAAGCGCTACGGCACGCTCGCCCGGCGCAGCCAGGATCAGGCGGGCGACCTCGCCACGAGTGTCGAGGAGAGCGTGCACGGCATCCGCGTGCTCAAGGCGTTCGGCCGGGGCAAGCACGCCCTCGGCCGATTCAGCCGTCAGGCCGAGACGCTGCGCGAGACCGAGCTCAGCAAGGCACGCGCCATCGCCGAGATCTGGTTCTGGCTCGACCTGATGCCTCAGATCGCGTTCGGGCTCAGCCTGATCTCGGGCATCTGGCTGATCTGGCAGGGTGCCATCGAACTGCCCCAGCTGTTCGCCTTCTTCGCGATGGCGACCGTGCTGCGCTGGCCGATCGAGTCGATCGGGTTCCTGTTCTCGTTCATGCTGGACGCCCGCACCGCCACCGACCGCGTGTTCGAGATCTTCGAGGCGACGAACACCATCACTGATCCCGAGACCCCGGTGCGGATCGACGAGCCGCGCGGTGAGCTCGCCTTCGAGGGCGCGCACTTCCGCTATCAGGATGCCGGTGCGTCGGAGCGTGACCTGCTCGACGGCATCGACCTGGTGCTGCGTCCGGGCGAGACGATGGCGCTGGTCGGGCTGACCGGATCGGGCAAGACCACCCTCACGACCCTGCCCGCGCGCCTGTACGACGTCACCGGCGGCCGCGTCACGCTCGACGGCGTCGACGTGCGCGACCTGGAGCTCTCCGAACTGCGCCGGCACGTCGCGATGGCCTTCGAGGACGCCACGCTCTTCTCGGCATCCGTGCGCGAGAACGTGCTGCTCGGCCGGGCCGACCTCGACATCCACAGTGACGAGGCCGAGCGCGTGCTGCGCGAGGCGCTCGACGTGGCGCAGGCCGGCTTCACCGAATCGCTGCCGGAGGGTGTCGAGACGATCATCGGCGAGGAGGGGCTGAGCCTCTCGGGCGGCCAGCGGCAGCGCCTCGCGCTCGCCCGCGCCGTCGCCGCGAACCCTCGGGTGCTCGTGCTCGACGATCCGCTGTCGGCGCTCGACGTCGACACCGAGGCGCTCGTCGAGGAAGCCCTGCGCCACGTGCTGGCCGACACCACGGCCCTGATCGTGGCGCATCGTCCGTCGACGGTCGCGCTGGCCGACCGGGTCGCGCTGCTGGAGAGAGGCCGCGTCACCGCCGTCGGCACGCACAGCGAGCTGCTGCGCAGCAGCAGGCACTACCGACACGTGATCTCCAGCCTCGAGGCCGAGGAGGCCGCGCGCACCGGCGCGATCCCGGTCATCACCGACGCGGTCGCCGAAGCGCATGCCGCGGCAGAGGCGGAGGCCGCCTTCACCGAAGCAGGAGCCGACGAGGAAGAGGAGGTGCAGGCATGACCATCATCGGCACTCAGGGCGAGGACCGCTCGAACTACACCAAGGAGGAGAGCCGCGCCATCCGCCAGCGATCGCTGCGGCTGCTCGGGTCGCTCATCGAACCGCTGCGGCTGCGGATCGTCATCGCGGCCGTCGTGCTCGTCGTCTCGACCGCACTGCAGGTGGCCGGGCCCATCCTGATCGGCATCGGACTCGACCGGGCCCTGCCCGTGCTGCTCGAGGACAGCGACTGGATGCCCGCGTTCATGATCACCACGATCTTCCTGATCGCCGGCATCAGCGCGGCCGCGCTCATCGGCCTGTACGTCGTGCTCGCCGCCCGCATCACCCAGGCGGTGCTGCTCGATCTACGCAAGCGCATCTTCCTGCACACCCAGCGCCTCAGCCTCGAGTTCCACGAGTCGTACACGTCGGGCCGCATCATCTCGCGCCAGACCAGCGACCTTGACTCGATCCGCGAACTGCTGGATGGGGGACTGAACAACCTCGTCTCCGGCGTGCTGTTCGGCCTGTTCACCTTCATCGCGCTCGCGATCGCCGACTGGCAGTCCGGCATCATCCTCGCGCTGGCCGGTGTGCCGCTGGTGCTGCTGATGCGGTGGTTCTACCGGCGTTCGCAGCTGGTCTACCGCGAATCACGGGTGATCAGCGCGAAGGTGATCGTGCAGTTCGTCGAGACGATGACCGGCATCCGCGCCGTGAAGTCGTTCCGCAAGGAACCGCGCAACGACGCGACCTTCCGCAAGGTCGCCGGCGACTACCGTGACGTCAACCGGCGCTCGATGGTGCTGTTCGGCACCTTCGAACCCGGGCTGATGGGTGTCGCGGCGCTCACGCTGGCACTCGTGGTGCTGTGGGGCGGCATCCGGGTGTCCGACGGTGCCCTCGGGGTCGGCGTGCTGCTGTCGACGGTGCTGTACGTGCGCAACTTCTTCGCGCCGATGCAGGAGATCGCGATGTTCCTGAACTCCTACCAGTCCGCCACGGCGGCGCTGGAGAAGGTGTCGGGCGTCCTCGAAGAGCAGCCGACCGTGCCCGACCCCGAGAAGCCGGTCGACCTGTGGGAGTCGCGCGGGGCGATCCGCTTCGACGAGGTCACCTTCGGGTACAACGGCGAGAAGACGATCCTGCCGAACTTCTCACTCGACATCCCCGCAGGCCAGACGATCGCGCTGGTCGGCACCACCGGCGCCGGCAAGTCGACGCTCGCGAAGCTCGTGTCGCGCTTCTACGACCCGACCGAGGGCACGGTCACGCTCGACGGCGTGGATCTGCGGATGCTGCATCCCAAGGATCTGCGCCGGGCGATCGTGATGGTGACGCAGGAGGCGTACCTGTTCAGCGGCACGGTGGCCGACAACATCGCGCTGGGCAAGCCCGATGCCACCCTCGACGAGATCAGGGCGGCCGCGCGGGCGGTCGGCGCCGACGAGTTCATCTCGTCGCTGCCCGACGGGTACAACACCGACGTCAACAAGCGCGGCGGCCGGGTGTCGGCGGGACAGCGTCAGCTGATCTCGTTCGCCCGCGCCTTCCTCGCCGACCCGGCGGTGCTGATCCTCGACGAGGCGACCGCGTCGCTCGACATCCCATCCGAGCGCCTCATCCAGGAGGCGCTGCAGACCCTGCTCGCCGACCGCACGGCGATCATCATCGCGCACCGCCTGTCGACGGTCGCGATCGCCGATCGCGTGCTGGTGATGGAGCACGGTCGGATCATCGAGGACGACACTCCTGACGCGCTCATCGGCGGAACGGGCAAGTTCGCCCAGCTGCATGCGGCGTGGCAGGAAACGCTCGTCTGACGCCCGGCATCCGGGAGGACGTGCCCGCGGAACGACCCGAGCGGTCGGCACCGCGCGGCACGTTCTTCTGTTCCCGGGTGGCTGCCGCATGGTTAGGTGGAAGGTGTGGATCAGATCTGGGCGGCCGCAGCCGAGCTGTGGTGGATCGCCCCCGCCGCGGGCGGTGCGGGAGCGATCGGCATCGCCGCGCTCCGGAGGCGTGCCGTGGTGAGCGGCAAGCGGCTCGGCTACGAGGCTGCGCGCCTCGAGCTGCGTCGCGCCCAGCAGGACGCCAGGGCCGCGGTCGACGCCGTGCGGGTCGCTCGGGCGGAGGTGGCGCGCGTGGTTGCCGAGCGGGCGGCGTCGAGAGCGGATGCCGGAGCGGTCGCCGCCGCGCGTCGCACCCTGCACGATCTGCAGCTGCAGTCGAAGGCCGCGGCCGCCAGGGTGAAGGCCGAACGGGCACGCCTGTCCGCCGAGCGCACCGCACTGACTGCCGGCGGCGAGCTGCCGCTCGACCGGCTCCGCTCGCGCCATGACGCTGTGCTGGCCCGGTGGATGGAGTACGAGACCGATCCGGCGAAGCTGCTGGCCTTCCCCGCGATGAGCGACGGACGCCATCCTGCGACATCGGCATTCCTCGCCGCGCTGCAGACGGCGCGCGAGCTGCGGCCGAGGGCGGATGCGGCGCGATTCACGGCATCCGAGTTCGCGGCCTATCGCGACGCCGTCGAGAAGCTGGAGCGCGCCTTCGACATCGCCGAGCGCGCCGTGCGCGGCGAGCCGCACCAGCCGGAGATGCCCGAGGCGCTGCGGGATGCCGCGCGCACCTTCATGGTGCGCACCACCGAGGTGCTGAACCGCACCACCGACATGCTCAGCGCGTGGAGCGATCGCGGACGCTCCGACGACCGCTCGGGTGACGAGACGCGCGACCAGCGCTGACCCGGCCTCGGACCGGCCCGGCGCACCGACGATATCAGGCGCGCCGCCGCACTTCCGGTGCCAGGTGCAATCCGCGGCTCATCGCGGCAGCCAGGGTTCGCTCGACGTGATCCCAGTCGTAGATCACCTGTGCGTAGGAGTAGCGCAGCACGGTGTACCCGCGCATCCGCAGTTCGGCGTCGTGAGCGAGATCGCGCGTGCGGTCAGCGGATGAGGAGTGGTGAGCCCAGCCGTCGATCTGCACGATCAGATGCGTGCCGATGAGGAAATCGACATCGTGTCCGGCGAGGCGCACCTGACATCGCAGCCTCACTCCCCAGCCACTCAGCCGCACATGGAAGACGGTCTCGAGTGAGGAGCCGGTTCCCGGGCGCACATGCTCCAGGCAGCGCATCGCGGAGGCGCTGCGCCATGGCACGCGGCGGAGCGAATCGAGCGAGATCGCTTCGACGCGAAGCGCCGACTCCCAGATCGCGACCGCTTGGTCCAGGGCGAAGCACTGCGCAGCATCCGCCAGCGCATCCTCGACCGAGGCCTCGAGGATGCGCGGCCGCGACGGTGCGAGCGGTTTCGACCAGTGCGCGTGGATACCCTCGGCGCGAACGGCGCCGTTCGCCGGAAGATGAAGGTGGAGCAGCCCGTCGGCATCCGGGGGAACCCACCAACCGCGCCGACGAGCGAGCGAGACGCACGTCAGCGCGCCACCCGACTCAGCGGCACCGACGAGCTCAGGCGCCGCGGAATCGAGCGCGATCCACTTCGCGCGGATGCGGCGCACGACGCCGGCGCGAATCGCAGCACGGACACGCGACGGGCCGTAACCGGCATCCGCGGCGTCCTCCCGGTGACCGATGCCGCGTCGCTCGCGCAGCCAGGAGAGCAGGCTCATCCCGCCAGCATCCGGGATGCAGGCAGCGGTCGGCGCCGAGAATGCGCGATCTGTGGAACGACCTCGCGGGATGTCGGTTGTGCAGGGCGAACGGCCGCGCAACTTTGAAGGATGGATGCAACTCTGAAGGATGCGGCATGCCACTGCATCCTTCAGAAGTGCATGCATCCTGAAAACGTGGGGGCGGCGGCCGGCGCGAAGCGGGCAGCGCATCGGCCGTCGGCTCGACCAGCGGCGACGGAGCCCCGGTGGGGGAGGGGATCCGGGACCCCGCCGCCGGTCTACGATGTGACTCGGATCGTGGCGACGACCTCGGCGTACTCGGTCTCGCCGACCGGTTCGAAGCCGACGCGTCGGAAGAACGCCTCGGGTCCGTCTGCGCCGGCCTCATAGATCACGTTCACGTGATCGACGCCGCGTGCGCGGGCCTCGTCGATCAGGGCGTTCACGGCGAAGCGGCCGATGCCGCGACGCTGATCGTCGGCATCGACGTTGATCCGCCACAGGACGTTGTGGAAGTGCTCGTCCGGCGTGTCCGCGCCGAAGCTCGCGCTGACGAAGCCGACGACCTCGTCGCCGTCGAGCACGACGCGCTGCCAGGAGGTCTGCGGGTTCACCGCGGTCGCGGCGATGCCGTAGGAGACCGGCGCGAGGAACTGCTCCTGCCCGGGCTTGAGCGACAGATTGTTGACGGCGACGATGGTCGCCGCAGAGAGTTCTTCCACGCGCAGTTCCGACATGGTCCCAGGCTAAACCCTCCGCGACGATCCGTGGCCGAAACAAGTCTCGGGTATCTTGGTATCGAGATAAACAGCCCTCGCGAACGGAGTTCCGGTGACCGACGACGCCATCATCTACACCTATACAGACGAGGCGCCGGCACTGGCGACCGCCTCCTTCCTGCCGATCATCAAGGCCTACACGGGTCAGGCGGGCATCGAGGTCGAGCTCCGCGACATCTCCCTGGCAGGCCGCATCCTCGCCGCCTTCCCGCAGAAGCTCACCCCCGAGCAGCAGGTCGGCGACGCGCTGGCCGAGCTCGGCGGGCTCGCCACGCTTCCCGAGGCGAACATCATCAAGCTGCCGAACATCTCGGCGTCCATTCCGCAGCTGAAGGCCGCCATCGCCGAGCTGCGGCAGCAGGGCTACGACATCCCGGAGTACCCGGATGAGCCGCAGTCCCTCGAGGAGAAGGACGTCCGCGCGCGCTACGACCGCATCAAGGGCTCTGCGGTCAACCCCGTGCTGCGCGAGGGCAACAGCGACCGCCGCGCGCCGCTCGCGGTGAAGAACTACGCCAAGAAGCACCCGCACCGCAACAAGCCGTTCGCCGAGGGCTCCAAGACGCGGGTCGCCACCATGGGCCACGACGACTTCAAGCACAACGAGCGCTCCTGGGTGGCCGCCCACGACGACGTGCTCACCTTCCGTCACACCGCGACCGACGGCACCGTCACGGTGCTGAAGGACGGCCTGAAGGTGCTGCCGCGCGAGATCGTCGACGCCACCTTCCTGTCGGCGAAGAACCTCGACGCCTTCCTCGCCGAGACGCTCGAAGCGGCGAAGGCCGACGAGGTGCTGTACTCGGTGCACCTCAAGGCCACGATGATGAAGGTCAGCGACCCGATCATCTTCGGTCACGTGGTGAAGGCGTTCTTCGCTGACGTCTTCGCCCGGTACGGCGACACGCTCGCCGAAGCGGGACTCAGCGCCAACGACGGCCTCGGGTCGATCCTTTCGGGGCTGGCCGGGGTCGCCGGCGGTGACGAGATCGCCGCGGCGTTCGACAAGGCCATGGCCGAGGGACCGCGCCTGTCGTACGTCAACTCCGACAAGGGGATCACCAACCTGCACGTGCCCAGCGACGTGATCGTCGACGCGTCGATGCCCGCCCTGGTGCGCAACGGCGGCAAGCTGTGGGGCGCCGACGGCGGCGAGGCCGACACCATCGCCGTCATCCCCGACTCGTCGTACGCGAGCGTCTACCAGGCCGTGATCGACGACGTCATCGCGAACGGTCCGCTCGACCCCGCGGCCATCGGCACCGTGCCCAACGTGGGCCTGATGGCTCAGGCGGCCGAGGAATACGGCAGCCACGACAAGACCTTCGAGATCGCCTCGGCGGGCACCGTGCAGGTGCTCGACGGCGAGGGGACGGTGCTCATCGAGCACGAAGTCGAGGCGGGCGACATCTGGCGCGCGACCCAGACCAAGCACATCCCGGTGATGGACTGGGTCAAGCTGGCCGTCACCCGCGCTCGCGCCACCGGCGCCCCTGCCGTGTTCTGGCTCGATGCGAACCGCTCGCACGACGCGCAGATCATCGCCAAGGTGCACCAGGGACTCGCCACGCTCGACACCAAGGGGCTGACGATCACGATCCTCGCCCCCGAGGAGGCGACGCGCTACACGCTGGCTCGCATGCGTCACGGTCTCGACACCATCTCGGTGACCGGCAACGTGCTGCGCGACTACCTGACCGACCTGTTCCCGATCCTCGAGGTCGGCACCAGCGCCAAGATGCTCTCGATCGTGCCGCTGCTGGCCGGCGGCGGCCTGTTCGAGACCGGCGCGGGCGGCTCGGCGCCGAAGCACGTGCAGCAGCTCGTCGGCGAGAACTACCTGCGGTGGGACTCGCTGGGCGAGTTCTTCGCCCTCGCCGCGTCGCTCGAGCACTTCGCCGACCGTGCCGGCAACGAGAAGGCGCGCGTCCTCGCCGAGACGCTGGATGCCGCGACCGGCACCTTCCTCGAGGAAGACCGTTCGCCTGGCCGTGCGCTGGGCACGATCGACAACCGCGGCAGCCACTTCTACCTCGCCCTCTACTGGGCGCAGGAGCTGGCGAAGCAGACGAAGGACGCCGATCTGGCCGCCGCCTTCACGCCGATCGCCGAATCACTCACCGCGAAGGAGCAGCAGATCGTCGAGGAGCTGAACGCCGTGCAGGGCTCGCCGGTCGACATCGGGGGCTACTACCGGCCGGATGCCGCCAAGGTCACCGAGGCGATGCGTCCGTCGGCCACGCTCAACGGCATCGTCGACGCGATCTGATCGAACGAAGAAGGAGGGCGGATGCTGCGAAGCATCCGCCCTCCGTCGTTCATGCCGGCGCTCAGCTGTGCACCCAGACCTCCAGGCCCACGGGTGCCCAGTCGTAGATCTGCTTCGCGAGCGACGGCGGCAGGTTCACGCAGCCGTGGCTCATGCGCTGACCGAAGTTGTTGTGCCAGTACGCGCCGTGGAATGCGATGTTCGGGGCGAACCAGGTGTTCCAGGGCACGTTCTCGGTGCAGTAGGCGGCGCCCTCGAAGCATCCCATGTCCTGCATGGCGGTGTGCGCGAAGACCTTGAAGCGTCCGGTCGGAGTGGGCGTCTCCCACAGACCGGAGGAGATCGCCCACGAGTCGACGAGCTTCTCGTTCTCGTAGAGGTACACCCGCTGGCTGCCCAGGTCGGTCTCGATGCGCCGGTACAGGTCGGTGGTCTCGAACGGGGTGGTGGTCACCGGCAGCTGGAATGCGGCGTCGCCACTCTCGAGTGCGGTGGCGTAGTCGTCGGCGGTGTCGGAGGTGTCGCCGAGCACACGGCCTTCCTTGCCCGCCGTGACCTCGCGCAGCACCGTGCCCTGGGAGTCGACGATGTTGGCGGCATTGACCACCTCGCGATCGACGAGCTTCGGCAGTGTGTCGACCACGGTCTGGATCGCGGCAGGATCGGCGCTCACCGTGAGCCGGCCGTCGACGGGGGTCACCGTCAGCCACTGAGCGGCGACGTCGGGGGCGACGGGCACGGTGCGCTCGTCGCCGACGTAGAAGCCGATCTCGGCGAGCATCCCGTTGAGCTGCTCGGTCGCAGCGGTGGCCTCGTCGGCCGTGATGTCGGCCACGGCCTCCGTCGCGTCGCCGGGGAAGGTGAAGTCGAAGTCGCCTTCCTGCGTGGCCGCGGTGAAGGCCGCCTCGAGGTCGGGCACCGAGATACCCGTGCCCGACTCGTCGGCGGTCATGACGTACTTCTTCGCGGCGGCGTCGTAGGCGACCGTCGCGTCGACAGGATCGACGTAGCTGTCCGGGACGGCGGCGCGCAGCGCGCGGTCGGCCGCATCCGGGTCGAGGGCGACGTCGACGAGGACGGGCTCGCCCATCCACGCGCCGACGTTCCACAGCGGGCGATCGGCGAAGGCCTGCTCGGCCAGCGCCGACGCGTCGACGCTCGCCCCGAGATCGGCCCCGCTGACGGTGGCGCCGCCGCCTGCCCCGGTGAGCTCGATGCGCGCCGAGGCCAGATGTCCGCTGATGGCCTCGGCGGCCATGCCGGGGGTCATCCCTCCGACGGCCACCCCGGCGATCGTCGTGCCGGGGGCGATGAGCACCATCGAGGCGCCACCCGCGGCGAGTGCGAGCGCGCCGAGGCCCAGGCCGACCCACAGGCCGGTGCGGCGTCGCTTCGGTGCCGGCTCCTGAGGGGCCCACTCCATCGGACGATCGCCGTCGGCGGGAGGCGCAGCCTCGGTGGGCATCTCGGACGAGAACACGCTGAGTGCACCCGTGTCCGGTCCGGAGATCACATCAGTCACGGACTCACCCCCCAATGATCAGCGTGACGTTCTGCGTTCATGGTACGGGACGGGTGATAACGACGGGGCAACGTCCTGCGCTGCCGGGCGCGGATGGAGTAACGTTTCGGTAACCCGCGCACCACGACGGCGTCCGGCCTTGCGCAGGGCGGGTTCGTAAGGTCTACTAACAAATATGACCCCACCGGAATCCGGCCCCGGGCGTGCGACCCTCCACGCCGCCGGTCGCGCGCATTCGTTCGGTGCGGGCAGGCGGCTCCGCTCGACCGGCAAGGTGCTGCCGGAACAGGCCCGCGCGCACAATCGTGCCCTCGTGCTGCAGACCCTCTATCACCGCGGGGCGATGAGTCGCGCCGATCTCTCACGGGAGACGGGACTCACCCGCGTGACCATCTCGGATCTCGTCGCCGAGTTCATCGCCGACGAGATCGTCGCCGAGATCGGGGTGCGCGAGGCGGCGGGGCCGGGCAAGCCGGCGATCCTCGTCGACATCGATCGCGCCGGGCACCACATCATCGGGGTGGACCTCTCGGGGGCGACCGCGTTCGAGGGGGCGGTGCTCGACCTCGACGGCCGGGTGCTGGAACGCCGGTCGGTGCCGCTGCCGGACAGCGCGGATGCCGAATCCGCTTACGACGCCGCTCTGCGTCTGGCCAGGATGCTGCTCGAGGCGGCCACACGGCCGGTGCTCGGCATCGGCATCGGCACCCCCGGCGTCGTCCACGCGGACGGCATGGTGCTGAGCGCCCCGAACCTGGGCTGGACGGACTTCCCGCTGGAGGGGCGCCTGCAGCACGAGCTGCAGCTGCCGGTACTGGTGCGCAACGATGCCAACGCGGCGGTGCTCGCCGAGTACACCTTCGGTGACGCGCCCGCCGACCTGATGCTCATCCGCATCGGCCGGGGTGTCGGCGCCGGACTCATCACCGGGGGAGAGCCGCTGATGGGCGGCCGCTTCGCGGCAGGCGAGATCGGGCACGTCGTGGTCGGCACCGACCCCGGACCGGAGTGCGCCTGCGGCAGGCACGGGTGTCTGGAGGCGTGGGTCAATCTGCCGCGGATCGAGCGCGCGATCGCCGATGCGCCGGACGAGCGCGACGAGACGCTGCGTCGGGCCGGCGAACGGCTCGGCATCGGCATCGCCCAGATCGTCGCCGCGCTCGACCTGTCGGAGGTGGTGCTCTCGGGCCACCGCGCGACGCTGTCCGCCGTCTTCGTGGACGCGGCGACGCGGACGCTGCACGAGCGCACCCTCGACGGGGTGTTCGAAGACGTGATCATCCGCTTCAGCACGCAGCGCGACATCGTGCTGCGCGGCGCCGCGGTGATGGTGCTCTCCGCACAGCTGGGAGTGTCGTGAGCACGCCCGGCAGCGGTCTGCGCATCGGCCTGGACGTCGGCGGCACGAAGATCGCCGGCGTCGCACTGACCCCGCACGGTGAGATCGTCGCCCGCACGCGCCGCGCGACGGGCTGGGGCGGGCAGGCGGTCGTGCAGGGGATCGTGACGGCGGCGCAGGAGCTCGCCGCACAGGCCGGCTCCTCCGCCGGCGGCATCCGATCGGTCGGCGTGGGCATTCCAGGCCTCGTGGACGCCGATGCCGGACGAGTGCTGCACGCCGTGAACCTCGGCGTCGAATCACTCGACGTCGGACCTCGGGTGAGCGAGCAGCTGGGTGTGCCGTGCCACGTCGAGAACGATGTCAAGGCGGCGGCACTGGGCGCGGCCGCACTGCGTGGCGGCGGCGACGAGCCGATGGCCTACCTGAACATCGGCACGGGCGTCGCGGCGGGCATCGTCATCGGCGGCCGCATCTGGCGCGGCGCACGCGGAACGGCGGGTGAGGTCGGTCACCTCGTCGTCGAACCGGGCGGGCGCGTCTGCGGATGCGGACAGCGCGGATGCATCGAGACCCTCTGCGGCGGCGGGGCCATCGCGCGGGCCTGGGGGCGCGCAGCAGACCTTCCCGTCAAGGACGTGCTCGACGCGGCGGATGCCGGAGACGAGGTGGCTGCGGCGCTCCGCGCCGACATCGCCCGCGGCGTGTCCGCGGCCGTGCGCGTGCTGGTGCTGACCGCAGACGTCGAGACCGTCGTGATCGGCGGGGGTCTCACCGCGCTCGCCGATCGCCTCGAACCCCGCATCCGTCAGGCGCTGCGCGACGACGCCCGGGAATCCGCGTTCCTGCGCTCGCTGCACCTCGATGAGAGAATCGAACTGCTTCCGGCCACGTCGCCGGTCTCGGCGATCGGAGCAGCCCTTCTCGGGCCGGACTCCTCGCCGCACACACCCCTCGACAAGGAGATCATCGTTCATGGCTGAAGTCGTCATCGTGAAGAGCAAGTCCGCGGCCGGTGCGCTGGTCGCCGACGAGATCGTGGCCCTGATCGACTCCAAGCCCGACACGGTTCTGGGCCTTGCCACCGGCTCGACGCCGCTGCCGGTGTACGAGGCGCTGCGCGAGCGTCTCGCCGGCCACGACGTCTCGCGGGTGCGCGGCTTCGCGCTCGACGAGTACGTCGGCCTCGACCCCGACCACCCCGAGAGCTACCGCTCGGTGATCACCCGAGAGGTCATCGAGCCGCTGGGGCTCGATCCCGACCGCATCCGGGTGCCCAACGGCGCCGTGCAGACCATCGAGCACGCCGGCGACGACTACGAGCAGGCGATCGACGCCGCCGGGGGCGTCGACCTGCAGATCCTCGGCATCGGCACCGACGGACACATCGGCTTCAACGAGCCGGGATCCTCGTTCGCCTCCAGCACGCGCGTGAAGACGCTCACGGAGCAGACTCGCGAGGACAACGCACGCTTCTTCGAATCGATCGACGACGTGCCGCGGCACTGCATCACCCAGGGGCTCGGGACGATCCTGCGCGCCCGCCACCTGGTGCTGCTCGCGTTCGGCGAGGGCAAGGCGGATGCCGTCGCCGCGGCGGTCGAGGGCCCCGTGAGCGCGATGCTCCCGGCGTCGGCGATCCAGCTGCACCCGCACGTGACGGTCGTGCTCGACGAGGCCGCCGCGTCGAAGCTGACGCTCGCCGACTACTACCGGTACACCTTCGCGAACAAGCCGGACTGGCAGGGGATCTGACCCAGGCATCGTCGAACCGCACGCTCATCCCGCCGAGCGAGCGACGCCCGTGCAGCACCTGGATGCTTTATGCAGCGGGCCGGAGGTCAGGCCCAGGCGATCGGCAGCAGGTGCTCCTCGCTGAGCGGGGCGAGCGGCACCGCGTTCCACTCGCCGCGCGCGAGCCAGCGCAGCTCGGCGAGCTCGGCCTGCACGGCGACGTCGGACGCCTTGGCGCGCATGGCGAACGCCGTGGCGATCACCCGGTGGCCCGGTTCGTTGGCCGCGGCCGAGATGAAGGTGCCGAGCGGTCGCAGCTGCGATTCGTCGACGCGCAGCGCGAGCTCCTCCTCGAGTTCGCGCACCAGGGTCTGCGCCGGCGTCTCACCGGGCTCGGGCTTGCCTCCGGGCTGCATGAAGCGCGTGGTGCCGTGCTTGCGTACCACCAGCGCCCGGCCGTCGGCGTCCACCACGACGGCGGCGCTGACGTGGATGTCAGGCATCGGCGAACACCTTGCCGGGGTTGAGGATGCCCTGCGGGTCGAAGAGCTGCACGATCTGCCGCTGCAGCTGCCATTGATCGTCACCCAGCTCGGCGGCGAGCCAGCGGCTCTTCAGCGTGCCGATGCCGTGCTCGCCGGTGAGCGTGCCGCCCAGGCGATTCCCGCGGCGTCCGTCGCCGGTCGCTATCTCGCCGACCAAGGCGTTCCGCAGACAGCGCTGAACACCTACGCGTCGCGCCGCGGGAATCATGAGGTGATGATGCGCGGATGCTTCTCGAACGTCCGGCTGCGCAATCTGCTGCTTCCGGGTGTGGAAGGCGGATTCACGCGAAACTTTCTGCGCGGTGGTGAGCAGCAGACTGTCTACGATGCCGCAGAGTCATACCGCACGGATCGGGTCCCCCTCGTGATCATCGGCGGAAAGGAGTACGGCACAGGGTCCTCGCGTGATTGGGCTGCGAAGGCACCAGCCCTGCTTGGCGTGCGAGTCGTACTCGCTGAATCCTTCGAGCGCATCCACCGGGCGAATCTCGTCGGAATGGGGGTGCTTCCCCTTGAGTTTCCCGCTGGCGTCAGCGCTCGCACCCTGGGTCTCACGGGCGCCGAGCACTTCGATATCCGGGGTCTCGCCACGCTCCATGCCGGATCAATGCCATCCCGCGTCACGGTTCGGGCCGATTCGATCGAGTTCGATGTCATCGTCCGACTCGACACGCCGCGAGAACACGAGTTGTTCCGGCACGGTGGTGTGATGAAGTACGTGCTGCGTCATCACTTGGGAGCGCGGGATAACGGATACTGAAGCCGATGCATCGTGGCGGCGAGGTCGTCGAGGACCGCGATCTCGGTCCTTCCGCTTGCGGCCGCGAGTTCGATGGCGAGCAGGCGTGCGACGGTCGCGAGACCGATGGCGGTGCCGGCCGGTCCATCCTCGCGTTGCAGTGCTTCGTCCAGCGCGGCTTCCGGATAGTCATCGGCCTCCGCCCAGGCGCGCACGACCCGCAGACCGGCGTGGATGTCGCGGTACTGCGCGTCGGATACCAAGAGCGCGCCGTTGATGCTCATCGCCACGTCCACCGGGTCAGGCGATCGAGGCTCGGTAGATCGTCTCGATCGATGCGTCGAGGGTGCGGTCGAACTCGTCGGGACTCTGTGCAGCGGTCAGCCCGTCCAGCAGGGCACGACTGAAGCTGGCGATGAGGCCCGGGTTGCGGGCCAGTCGCTCGTTGGCTTCGGCGCGGTGATATCCGCCGGAGAGCGCCACGACGCGAGCCACGTTCGGGTGTTCGATGAGTTCCCCGTAGAACCCGTCCACGCTGGGAATCGTCACCTTGACAGCGACCTTCTGGTCGCCCAGCCAGGTAAGTCGCTCGAGCAGCGCCGTGTTGAGCAGCCTTTCAGCGCGCTCCTTGTCATCCGCGCCGATGCTCACCTCGGGTTCGAGGATCGGAAGCAATCCTGCATCGAGCACCTCTTGGGCCAGCTCCACCTGCTGCTCGACGGCGCGGGCGATCCCCGCGTCGTCGGCAGAGTGGATCAACGATCGTTCCTTCGTGCCGAACACGCCTTGCGCGGCGGCGCGCGCGAGCGTTTCTGAAAGACCGGGGATGTCTCTCATGAGCTGCGCACCATCTCGTTCGTCCATCAACCCCTTGTCGATCTTGAGGAACGGAAGGATCCGCTTCTGTGACCACAGGTAGCCCGCCGCATCGTGGCCGTCGATCTGGCGGTCGAGGGTGCCCTCGAACAGGATGGCCCCGAGGACTCGGTCGGAGGTGAACACGGCGCTCGTGACGATTCGGCTGCGAGCGGCGTGGATGAGGTCGAACATCTCTCGCTCGCTCGAATACTGCGACTCGTCGACGCCGTAAAGCGCGAGGGCCTTCGGCGTGGAACCCCCCGACTGGTCCAGCGCGGCGATGAATCCCCGCCCGGTGACGAATCGCTGCATCTGTTCGGCATTGATCATGAGGTGCTCCATGGGGAAGTCGGCGTCGGGCAGAGTAGACGAGATAGTCCAATAATGACAGGCTGGGTTGAGCTCGGATCCAAGGGGTTGGCGATCACGCGGTACCGGGCCGGAGCTCAAAGCTCGAGCACGTGCTTGACGCCTCCGGAACGTCCGGCCGCGACCTCGTCTGCGATCGGAATTCCGTCCTGAACGGATGTGACCCGCACGTCGAGTCGCAGAGCCCCCGAGGCCGCGAGTGCGGCCAGGTCGTCGAGCGCGCGCCCGTCCGGCCGCACGTAGAGGTTGTTCGTGGTGATTCCTCGCGTCGGCTGCGGCGCATCCAGGGTGATCGAGGTGAGGCGCCCGCCGTCGGAGATCACGGTGAGGGCGGCTTCGGCGGTTCCCGTTGCGGCGATGAGAACAGCGTCGAAGCATCGATGCATCCGTCCCGCCCAGCCGTCGACATGAGTGTCGACGACCTCGCTGGCACCGAAAGCGCGCAGGCGATTCGCGTGATCCGGTCCGGCTCCGGCAACGACCTCGGCGCCACGGTGGTGCGCGAGCTGCACAGCGAGGGATGCCGTGGGGCCGGATGCTCCGACGACCAGCAGTCGCGTCCCGGCACCGACCTGAAGGTCGTCGAGTGACTGCAACGCCGTGAGTCCGGCAACCGGGAGCGCTGCGGCGGTCGCCGTCGGCAGGCCCGCCGGCACGAGCGCGACGCTTGTGGAGCGCACCAGGACCTTTTCCGCCCAGGTGCCGCTGCCACCAGGGAGGGGAGCCTCGTGGACCATCACGACGTCGCCGACACGGTATTCGGTCTCCCCGGGCCCGGTTTCGCTGATCTGGCCGACGCCTTCGACCCCCAGTGCCCCGGGCGGTTCGAGATCGACGTCCCATCCGCCGGTGTGCAGCAATGCGTCCCAAGGGCCGATGCCTGCGGCGATCACATCCATGGTGAGTTCACCGCGGCCGGGATGACGAGGGGCCGGCAGGCGCAGAATCTCCAACGGTCCACCAGGAACGCGTACTCCGAGTCCGATCATGACGCGCTCCTGTCGTGTCCTCGTCCGCCGCGCGGCAGCGGTGCCCGTGACAAGGCCGTACGAGTCGCTCACCGCCCCCCGTTCCCTGTCGAACACGGCGCCGACGTGCCCCTCGGGAATCTCCGCGCGGGTGGTCATGATGATCGTGTCGAGACAGCGGCCGAGGTGCGGGTTCATGAGCGTGGCGAGGTCCACAGGGTCCTGCTTCCTTTCGGTTAGGGGTGTGGGCGCCATGGCTGCTCGCCCATGACGCGGATGTGATGCAGTCAGAGGGTTCGCGTACGACTCGAGCCCGTGGCTTACTCGTCAGCTGAGACTTTCTGCGGCGACGCGCCCGCCGGTCGCCGCGACCGCGACCACGCGGACCAGGCGGAATCTGCCGATCACGGTAAGGACCACCCGCGTACCGACGCGTACAACTGACCGGGCCGGCACATCCTGTGCCGGCCGGCACATCCTGTGCCGAGTCCCCTTCAGATCAGGAGTCGAGATGTCCGACAATCAGTTCCTCAACGATGCGGTGAACAACAGTGCGGAGACCGCCGCGGATCGCGACGCGCTGGCCGGTATGGTCGCGGAGACCGCTGGCGGCAAGGCCGGCGATGCAGCCGGACCCAGCGACGGTTCGATCCTGAACTTCGCCCTCAACCTGGAGTACCTCGAGGCCGAGTTCTACCTCCGGGCGGCCACTGGCGAAGGACTCCCCAGTGACATGATCGGCGGCACAGGTGTCTACGGCGAGGTCACCGGTGGACGCAAGGTGAACTTCGAGAGCACCCTGGTTCGGAACATCGCGCGCGAGATCGCCTCTGACGAGAAGCAGCATGTCGCCTTCCTCCGCAGTGCGCTTGGCGAATCGGCGGCGGCCCGCCCGCGGATCTCGCTCGATGAGAGCTTCACGGCGGCCGCCACCGCGGCCGGCCTCATCCGGGCCGGTGAGGTGTTCGACGCCTTTGCGAACGAGCGCAACTTCCTCTTCGCCGCGTTCCTGTTCGAGGACGTCGGGGTCACGGCGTTCAAGGGCGCCGCGCCGTTCATCACGAACAAGACCTACCTCAACGCTGCCGCTGGTCTCCTCGCGACCGAGGCCTACCACGCAGGTATCGTGCGCGCGACGTTGTTCAGCGAGGGCCTCGCAGACGATTCGGTGTTCGACGCCATCAGCAAGGTCTCCGCGGTGCGCAACGCGGTCAGCGGCTCGGAAGACGACGATCAGGGTATCGGCACGGCCGTCGAAGCGAACCTCATCCCCACCGACGAGTTCGGGCGCACCTTCGGACGTACGCCACAGCAGATCCTCAACATCGTGTACCTGTCAGCTGACGCCGGCACATCGGGCGGCTTCTACCCCGACGGTCTCAACGGCGACATCACCGCCGGAACGGGTCTGGCCTGACGCGGCCGGGTGCGAACGAAGAAGGGCTGCTGACCATGGCATCGAACGACACGGGAGTCGCACACGTGAATGCAGACGTACTTCTGGTGCAGGAGCCAGATCGGAATCGATGGGCGGCCAAGGTCGGCGACAGAACAGTCGGTGCCCTCACGTACCAGTTCGCTGGCAATCGCTTCGTGCTCATATCGACTCACGTCGACACCGATCACCGCCACCAGGGGCTCGCGACAAGACTCGCGATCGACGCGCTCGACCACATCCAGACCACGGGCAAGAAGATCACGGTCATCTGTCCGTTCATCGGCGACGTCATCGCTCGTCACCCGGGCTACTTCGACCTCGTGGATCCCGTACATCCCGGCTCGGGTATCTCGGGAACTGCGCACGGTGCTTCCAGGAGCGACGTGTCTGCGGCGCCAACCGCCGAACGCGACGGTTCCGCGACCATGGAGGCCGACGGTGCGCGCGGCGATGGCGTCGCGCAGATCATGGTGCTGGGCGCGATCGCCTTTCGCGGTCCGCTGGCGATGGCCGGCGTCGCCGAAATGCTCCGAGAATGGGAAGTGCGCCGGTGGGCGACGTTCCCCGACGAGTCGATCGAACGTCAGATTCGCGTGCTCGCGGATTCCGGAGCCATCGAGCAGGAGGCCCAGAACTCGGGGGAGGTACGTCTGCGCTGTACACAGCAGGGGCGCGATCAGCTTCACCAGCTCCTGCTTCGACTGTTGACGGTGCAGTCCTTCGAGCCGTTCAACCTCTTGCCGCTGTTGTACTTCATCCGGGTCCTGACCCCCGCGGAGCTCGCCGATGGGCTGCGCCGTCGCATCCTGTCCATCGACGAGGTGCTCGCGTACGAGAGCTCGGTCATCTCCCGATCGACGCTCGACGGTGCAGATCACTCGTCCGAGATCGTTCGCCTGAACTGGCATCGTTACAACGCGGACCGAAGCTGGTCACTGGAGTTCATCGGCCGACTGTACGGAGCCGCGGACACCGGCGCCTCGGCACGGTGACCCGGTCGCATCCGGACCGCTCCCGTCGAGCAGTGCTCGCCGGACGATGACAGCCCAGCCGGCGACATCTCTTCGAGCTCTCCACTTCTATGTGAACCCGAAAGCCGGGGTGTCCAGGAGCGAGGACACCCCGGCCGGCTTCAGGATGGCGTCGCTGTGCGCTTGGGCAGCACCCAGTCGGGGCGCACGAAGTGGCAGGTGTAACCGTTCGGGTAGGTGATCAGATAATCCTGATGCTCCGGTTCGGCCTCCCAGAACGGGCCACTGGGCTCGATCGTCGTGACCGCCTTGCCCGGCCACAACCCGGAGGCGTCGACGTCGGCGATCGTGTCCCGGGCGACTTCTTCCTGCTCGGGGGTGAGCGGGAAGATCGCGGAACGGTAGCTGCTGCCGATGTCGTTGCCTTGCCGATTCATCGTGGAGGGGTCATGCACCTGGAAGAAGAAGGCGAGGATGTCCCGGTAAGTCGTCTGAGTCGGATCGAAGACGATCTCGACGGCCTCCGCGTGCCCGGGGTGATTCCGATACGTGGCATGGTCGTTCTCACCGCCCGTGTAGCCGACGCGCGTGTCCAGTACGCCCGGCTGGCGGCGGATGAGATCCTCCAACCCCCAGAAGCAGCCGCCCGCCAGTACTGCCGTCTCGGTGCCGGGGTCGTGAGTGATCTGTCCGGTGTCGTGAATTCCGCTGGTCATGATGCCTTCTCCGCAGTGATCGTCTTTTCGATGGTCTCGAAGAGGGGCGTGAATTCTCCGTACCCTTGTGCTTCCAGTTCGGAGACGGGGACGAATCGCAGCGCCGCCGAATTCATGCAGTACCGCTCCCCGCCACCGTTGGCTGGGCCGTCCGAGAAGACATGTCCGAGGTGGCTGTCGGCGCCAGACGAGCGAGCCTCGGTGCGGAGCATCCCGTACGACATATCCGTCTTGGTCACCACCGCATCCGCGACGATCGGCCTGGTGAAGCTGGGCCATCCAGTGCCGCTGTCGAACTTGTCGAGGGACGAGAACAACGGCTGTCCGGAAACGACATCGACGTAGATGCCGTCCTCGTGGTGATCCCAGTACTCGTTGCGGAATGCCGGTTCCGTCCGATCTTCTTGCGTGACGTGGAATTGATTCTCGGTGAGGCGGCTGACAGCCTCGGGGGTCTTGCGATACTTCTGCGACATGATTCTCTCCTTTGTTGTCGTCGCCGGGTGAGGCACTCTGTTCTCACAGATCTGAGGAGCGCATGTCGTGCTCTCGCACGGCAGTCGCGATCCCCTGGAGTATCCGCCCGCAGGAATCGCAGGCGACGACATGCGCCGCCGCGCGGGGGTGACGTGCGGGCGCATCGACCCCCAGACGAAGCAGGTCGACATAGACGTGCAGAACGGCCAACGTCCTGGCACATTCGGCGTCGAGCGGATTCGTGCCAGGACGTTGATCGAATTGCGTCCAGCGCTGGGTCATGCGCTCTGCTCTCCCGTCCGGTTGATCAATCCGTTGCCGGCCGGGCTTTCCCGTCCGCACAACCGTTAGCGGTGGGGCAACGGCGGAACTTACGTCGGGCGCGCGAGACGATGGCGGCTCGGGGCACATGCGACGGTGTCGTCCGGTGGTACGCGATCGTCGATCCGAAGGACGGCGGGCTGTGGACGACGACCATTCCCTGTTCGTCGGAGCGACGATCGGTACTGGACGCGAGGGTCCTATTTGCGGTAGGAAGGGAACACGCCGCGGACACGACAAGGGCAAGGCGACGGCGATGCGTCCACGGATCCAATGCAGCCGTCCGATCTACAGGAGCCGATGTGTCTGAGAACCATACGAAACCGCCCGTGAGCGCGCGCGAGGACGGTGATCGGATCGCTCCCGATGCCGTCGTCGAAGCTTTGACACGGGCGCCGTTCGCGTACACCGATGGAACCGCCCAGGTCTTCACGGCCGACGGACGTACGACATTCACCGAGCGGAACGGCGCGACGACCTCCGGCGAGTGGGGCGTGGACGAAAAGGGTCGGTTCTGGTCGTTCTGGCCACCGTCGTATCGTGCGGAGTACGACGTGTCGTGGGTCATCGATGAAGGCGAGACGGTCGGCGTCCGGTTCGTCGAGCTCGCTCGGGGCACGATCTCCGTCGGCCGATACGCGAGAGTGTGAAGGAGACACCATGGCTGTTTTCGGAGGTAGACGGCGTAATGATGATCCGGCTTTGCCGCCGGGGCAGCACTTGACCGAGTCGTTCCCCGTGCTCTCGGCCGGTCCCACGCCGTCGATAGCACCGCAGAACTGGGAGTTCTTCATCCACACGGAGACCGGGGACACTCGCAGATGGTCCTGGGAGCAGTTTCTGGCGCTGCCGTCGGAAGAGATCACGACGGACATCCACTGCGTCACCAGCTGGTCCAAGCTCGGCACCAGCTGGCGAGGCGTCTCACTGGACACACTGTTCGCGGACGTCGAGACCAGCTTCGACTTCGCAATGGCCCACTCCTATGGGGGATATACGACCAATCTCCCGCTCGAAGACATCCTCGAGGGGCAGGCATGGATCGCCTATGAGTACGATGGCGCTCCGCTCGATCCAGAGCATGGTGGGCCCGCGCGGTTGCTGGTTCCGCATCTGTATTTCTGGAAGAGTGCGAAATGGGTGCGTGGGCTGGTGATGCAGAGCGACGATAAGCCGGGCTTCTGGGAGCAGTACGGCTACCACCTGCACGGAGACCCGTGGCGGGAGGAACGCTACTCGTGAGCGGTGCCGACTTCGGCTGGCGACGTGGACGACTCGCGCTGGCCCGTTCGCTGACCGCGTCAGCCCGGAGCCTCACGTTCACCGTGCCGGGGTGGCCCGGTAACGATGCCGGCCAGCATGTCGACATCCGTCTCACCGCTCCCGACGGATATCAGGCCGTCCGCTCCTACTCTCTCGCCGCATCCGGTCAGGATGATCGGATCGAGATCGCCGTGGAACGCCTTCCCGATGGGGAGGTGTCGCCTTTTCTCGTTGACGAGCTCGATCTCGGTGATGTTGCGGAGCTACGCGGGCCGCTCGGCAGATGGTTCGTCTGGCGCCCCGATCAGGATCGGCCGGTGCAGCTGATCGCCGGCGGCTCCGGGGTCGTTCCTCTGGTCGCCATGATACGGGCGCACGCAGACGCACGCAGCACAGCACCGATGCAACTGCTGTACTCGCTGCGTTCTCTTGACGACGCGCTGTACCGGGACGAGCTGATCAGTGAGACTGCGCCCACGGTCACCACGTGGCACTACACGCGCACTGCGCCATCCGGATGGCCGAACCGACCAGGCCGGCTGACGGTCGATGACCTGCGGGTGAAAGCGATGCCGCCCGAGAGGAAGCCTCTCACCTATATCTGCGGGCCTACGGGGTTCGTGGAAGCGGCCGCCCGCATGCTGACAAGTCTCGGGCATGCGCCGGACGACATCCGCACCGAACGATTCGGAGGCAGCTGATGAGCCATCTCGACGGCAACGTGCTCGCGGGCGCGGCCGCTGACCTGTTCGCTTTCGACGCGACCGCCGCAAGCGGGCGATGCGCCGCCTGTGCGGATGTCGCAACGCTCGCTCAGGCGATGGTCTACGGCGGGACGATGGGTTTCGTGGTCCGCTGCCGCAACTGTGACGCGGTCCTCGTCGTCATCGTGGAGAGGCCGGGCCGGACGTATCTGGACATGCGCGGCCTGACCTGGATGCAGGTCGCCGGACCCGCCGCACGTCCTGCCGGCTGAACCGACCGAACGGCGGGACCGCACGGCTCCTCGCTGCTGCGGACGTTCTCATGAGAGGGGCAGCGCATGGACGATGTGCGCTTCATCAACACCCGATTCGATCCGGACCTGACCGGAATCCACGACATCGCCAGGCAGAT
This sequence comes from Microbacterium sp. NPDC058345, assembly GCF_042723855.1. Lineage (NCBI taxonomy): Bacteria > Bacillati > Actinomycetota > Actinomycetes > Micrococcales > Microbacteriaceae > Microbacterium > Microbacterium sp. NPDC058345. The sequence goes on along the minus strand of NZ_JBHXIG010000001.1, from coordinate 295,302 downwards.
GGCCGCGGCCGCCGGCTATACGGCGGAACTGACGGTGGATCGTGTTCTCGCTCAGTTGCTCAGGCTCCGTGTCGCACAGCTCAACCCGTGCTCGTACTGCCTCATCCTGCACACCAGGGTCGCACACGAGATCGGGCTGAGTGACGCCAAGATCGCGCACCTGACGAGTTGGCGAGAGAGCACGATGTTCACCCTGCAGGAAGCTGCGGCGCTCGCGTATGCGGAGGCGTTGACGACGTTCGACCAAAGGGCGTTCTCGCATGCGCACGCGCGGATGACAGAACTCTTCGATGCGAGGGGCATCGCGGAGATCGCGTCCGTGGTGATCAACATGAACGTCTGGACCAGGCTGAAGCTCGCCCAAGGTGCCGTGCCCGCCGATGCGGGCGGCGCCGGAGGAGATTGACGAGCATGGATCAGAAGACCTGTTCGCATCCGCTGGAATGTTCGCAAAGGTCGATGAGACGTTGAGTACCGGCGACAGGGCGGACCAGGCGGTTCCCGTCCAGCGATTGACGAGGCGCGGAGCGATCACACGAGTGCGAATCGTGGAGGCCGCGACGGAACTCATTCAGCTACAGGGAGCCGGTCGCACGACCCTCGATGAGGTCATCGCGGTCTCCGCCGTGAGCAAGTCCCAGCTGTATCGGCACTTCGAGGACAAGTCCGCCCTGGTGCGCGCTGTGATCGATCTCGTCGGCGACCAGACGATGGCAGTCGAGCGTGAGCGGCTCGGCAAGGTGGACAGCTTCGAGGGTCTTCAGCGGTGGCGAGACGCCATGCTCGCTGCCAACGCAGCGCGTCGCTGCCGCATCGGGTGCTCGCTCGGCGCGCTCGTCGTCGACGTATCCGATCAGGATGAGCTCGCGCGCCAGAAGCTCGATGACGTGTTCCGCGACTGGAGGGGGCTGTTCGAAGCACTCCTGCGGCGCTTCCGCGACCGCGGGTTGATTCCCGCGGATGCCGATATCGTCCGGATCGCCACCAGCTTCATCGCGGCCGTCCAGGGTGGCTACCTGCTGGCACGCACGGCGGGTGACATCACTCCGATGGCATCGGCCATCGACGTGTCTATCGAGTATCTCCGTCTGCTGGTTCGCCCACAACGTGCCGCGCCCTGACCGCTTCCGCACGTGAGGAAGCCATCGTCCGTGCTGCGGTTCGCAGGAACCGCAGCACGGTTTCCGGCGGAATCTCACACGGCCTCAGGATCGCTCCGTTCGACGTGATCCAGATATTGGCGCCGAGGGACTCCGCGGCGCCGAGCCGCTCGGCCTCCAACGAGATCACCTTCCCGCCGGCGCGGCTTCGCCGCGTCACAGCCCAGGGGTGATCATCGATGCTGGTGCGGGACCAGCCTTCCGGGATCGCGGCGATCAGCATCTCGAGCTCGGCGCCGGCGTGCGCATGGGTGAGTTCCGGTTCAGGTCGGTCTGGCGTCCCTGCCGGATCTTCGCCGGGGCGAGGATCCGTCACGCCGACGCAGCCTCAGGAGACTCGGGTTGAGCAGACGCGTGCGCCTGGGCGATGTGCGCATGGACGTCCTTCATGTCCAGGCCACGGATCGACTCGATGATCTGCGCGAGCGCGGGGGCCGAAAGCGCACCGGCCTGATTGAAGACGACGATCCCCTCGCGGAACGCCATCAGCGTCGGGATGGCAGTGATCCGCGCCATCGTCGCGACTCGCTGCGCGGCCTCGGTGTCGAGTTTGCCGTGGACGATGTCAGGGTTGGACACAGCAGACTGCTCGAAGATCGGGGCGAACTGTCGGCAGGGGCCGCACCACGTCGCCCAGAAATCCACGAGCACGATCTCGTTGCCTTTGATCGTGTCTTCGAAGTTCTCGTCGGTCAGTTCAATGGTGGTCATGGTGTCCTCCTCGTGGCATTGGGGTTCGGGTCAGTGCTGGCGGCGCGGCACCCCGGGCAGGCCGGTGTCGATGACGTCGGCATACTCGGGATGCTCGGCGACGAAGCGCGCCGCGAACGGACAGGTGATGGTGACGGTGTCGCCGTTCGCCCGGATCTCGTCGAAGATCCCGGCCAGCAGCGCCGCGGCGATACCCCGGCCGCGGAACTGGGGGAAGACCGAGGTGGCCAGCAGCGTGATGCGTTTCCCCGATCGCGTGTACACGGCACCCGCCGCGGTGGTGCCCTCCAGCATGCCCTCGAAGACTCCCGCGTCTCGATCGTCGGAGATCACCAGCCGGGATGCAGCAGCGTCCTCAGCCGGCTTGGTTTCCTGGGCGGCTTCTGCGGCATCGTCCTCGGTCAGGACGACCATCAGTGGGGTGTCGGTCATGACGTGCTCCTTGTCGCGATCGATGGTTCCAGCGGTCACGCGCCCGCGGTATCGAACGGTCATCACATGGTGAGCGACAGCTCGCTCCCCGGTCTTACGTCGGCGCGCGAAGGTCGCAGGTCGCGGTGGAGCCGGGGATGCCCGATCCCTCGAGGTAAGGCGAGGCGGCGTGAAGGCGCTAACCATGCACACTGACAGGAAGGCGGCATCATGTCCGGCAACGACGATGCGATCGAATACACCGCAGCAGACGAACTCGGGTTGCTGCCCGTGGAGGAAAGTCTCGACTCGGACGAGTTCGATGAAGGCGCGCTGGAAGATGAAGGCTATTCGCCGCTGGAATATCGCTCCGGCAACCTGTCCTGGGGTCTCACGGAGCGAGAAGCGCGCGGTCACGAGCCTCTCGCGAAACGGCTTGCTCGCGAGCTGCCGGACATCACGGATGACGACCCGGGTGACGGCCTCGGGGACGCATGGGACACCGACGGGGAACTCCTGGATGATCAGGTGGGGTCGGTGCGCGCCGGGCGATTGGTGTTGGCGGATACGAGCAGCCTCGATCCGCAGGCTGACTACTGGGCCAGGGACGTGGGCATCGATGGGGCCGCGGCGTCCGCTGAAGAGGCCGCGATCCACGTCGTCGTCGACGACGGTCGGTGACGTCCATGGCTCTGTTGCATGCGGGTGACCGCTTCCCTCAGATCGTCATGCGTGTGGCGGGCAGTGAGGACGTGACCGTGCCGGACGTGTTCGCCGGCACCTACGGGGTGGTGCTGTTCTCGCGCGGCGCCTCATGTCGACCGTGCGTCGAGCAACTGCGCGCGTTTCAACGGTCGCAAGGACGTTTCGAGAAGGCGGGGATCTCGGTGATCGTCCTGTCGACGGATGACGAAGCCACGACCGAAGCGCTCAGATCGAAGTACGGCCTTGCCTATGCCGTGGCGCACAGCGCTGACCCATCCGAGATCCGTGACCGCACCGATGCCTTCGTCACGCTTGAACCGCCGCAGCTGCAGTCCACGGGCTTCGTGATCGACCCGGAAGGGGACGTGGTCGTCAGCGTGTACTCCTGCGGCGCGATCGGACAGCTGCTGCCCGACGACATCCTCGAGCTCCTGCGGGATGCACAAGACGATCGAGACCGTGCGGCTCGGAAACCATAGACTGGACCAAGCCGTCCAGTGTGGAGTGTGGGCATGCGCACGCTTCGGAGTGTGAGGAGTGAACGATGAATGCAGCCTTCGCGGGAGTTCTCGCCGAGGAGGTGACCGCCCTTGCCGCGGTGACGGACAAGACGACATTCGACGGATGGCGACATCGTCTGATCGAAAGGGCGACGACCGCGGACTCCGCCTACGCGAAGGTCCTGCGGCCGGTGGGAGATCCACAAGAGCGCACGGCGTTCCTGCAGCGATGGCAGGATCTGATCGCGGCCACGCTCGCCCGCGTCGTGTACTCCGACCCCGAGACGTGCGCCGAGATCGACGCTCGTCAGCTGGCCGTCTCGATCCTCGCCGCCCTGTACGGAGGTTCGATCCTCAGCCGTCTCACGGATGACCCCGGTCCCCTCGAGATCTCCGTTGAGCTCGCGATCGCACCGCTGTTTCGGCATTCCGAGTCGGCAGCCGTCGGAGTGAAGAACAGGGCCGTCGGTACCATAGTGGGGTGATGACTTCCGTGCCTGCGTCCGCCGTGAAACGCCTGACGGCGCGTGGCGCCAAGACGCGCGCCAAGATCGTCGCGGCGGCGGCCGACCTGATGTACGTGCGCGGTGTCGGCACGACGACTCTCGACGAGGTGGTCGCAGCGAGCGGCGTCAGCAAGTCTCAGCTGTATCACCACTTCACAGGCAAGAGCATGCTCGTCCGCGCTGTCATCGAACTCACGGGTGAGCGGGTGCTGCAGCGCGAACGAGATGCGCTCAGTCACGTGTCGACGATGGCCGGGTTGAAGAGATGGCGCGACGCCCTCCTGCAGAACAACGCGCTCAGACACGGTGCGTACGGGTGCGCGCTCGGGTCGCTGGCTTCGGATGTGGCTGACCACGACGATGTCGCGCGCCAAACGCTGGCTCGGCTGTTCGGAGAGTGGCAGGACCTGCTCGAGGGAGTGTTGCAAAGGCTCAAGGACGGCGGCGCACTGTCAGCGGACGCCTCGGTGACACAGCTGGCGACAGGCTTGATGGGGGCCGTCCAGGGCGGATACCTGCTCGCGCAGACCGCTCACGATGTGGCCCCGATGAATACCTCGATCACCATGGCACTGGCGCACATCGAGAGTCTGTCCCCGCGATAGCGAAGCCGGCCTGGCGGCCACCTCGACGCAAAGGGCAATCCGAAGGAAATATCTGGACTTTTCGGTCCATATTTGAGATAAGATCAGAGTTGATCCTGGCGGAACTCGGATGCCACACGACGTCTCACTCAGCGCAGGGGAAAGACCGTCCCGCATGAGACGGCGTTGGCGACAAGGAGGTGCCAGATGAAAGCGATCGTGGTGACGGACGAGTCGGCCGGGACGGCCGGGATGGCCCTGGTCGAGCGGCCGGATCCTGTCGTGGGCGGCAACGATGCCCTCGTCGAGGTCCACGCCTCAGGATTCACTCCGGGGGAGCTCACGTGGCCCGGAACGTGGGTGGATCATCAGGGGCGCGACCGCACTCCGTCGATTCCCGGCCACGAGGTGGCCGGAATCGTCACGGCTCTCGGATACGGAACCCGAGGTCTGACGATCGGTCAGCGCGTGTTCGGGCTCACCGCGTGGGATCGAGATGGCACGCTCGCAGAGTCCGTGGTCGTCGAGTCCCGAAACCTCGCGCCCCTTCCCGGCGACGTCGACTTCACCGTGGGCGCGAGTCTTCCGATATCCGGCCTGACGGCATGGCAAGGGCTTTTCGTTCACGGGCGCTTCGAGTCTGGTCAGACGGTGCTGGTGCACGGAGCGGCGGGCGGTGTCGGGTCCGTCGTCACCCAGCTCGCAAAGGAGGCTGGTGCGTACGTCATCGCCACCGGCCGTGCTGCGGACCGGGCGATCGCGCTCGACTTCGGTGCCCAGGAGTTCCTCGATCTCGACAGCGATGCGCTGGAGGACGCCGGAGGCGTGGACTTGGTGTTCGATGTGATCGGCGGAGAGATCGGCAAGCGCTCGGCAGCCATCGTCCGCGCCGGCGGAATGCTCGTGAGCATCGCCGGTCCGCCTGAGGCGCATCCGAAGGAGGGCTTGGCGGTCGACTTCGTCGTCGAAGCAGACCGCGACCAGCTCGGCGAGATCGTCACTCGCGTTCGCGACGGGCGGCTGCGCACGAACATCGGTCACATCGCGAGCCTGGAGGAGGCGAGCGATGCGTTGAACCCAACGGGGCGCATCAAGGGCAAGACGATCATCCGGGTGCGACCGTGATGATCGCATCTCGCCCCGTCGCAGAGCGGTCAAGACCGGCCGCTGCCAGGTGGGCGTGGGATAAGCGCTCGCCGTATCACACCCATCGATAGGAACGAAGGAGAGGCATCATGTCCGACCCTGAACCGACGTCGGCCGGCTATCACCCGACCACCACGCACGCGGACTGGGGCGCCGGCCATCCACGGCTGCTGGTCGCGAGTGAGAACGACAGGTTCGTGCACGAGATCGACTGTGAGGTCACGCACGTCGGATCGGCAGAGGATGCCGATCTCCTCCTTCGCGACACCGATCCGCTGCACGCCAAGATCAAGCACGACCTCGGAGACGAGTACGTCCTCGAGATGGTCGGGAAAGGCGACTCGAGCCACGGTCCCGACGCCACCTTGCGAACCGGGGCGCAGTTCACCGCGGGACCCTGGCGGCTGGTGTACGCACGCGATGAGTTCGCCGATCACGGGCGGCCGTACGGTGGCCGCAACGGCGGTGAAGGCGCGCATCAGAAGCGTCAGAAAGAACGGCCGGACTACGCCCAGGCCCATCCCGTTACCTCCCTGGCGCGATGCGAACTGAAGAATCCCGACAACACGAGCAGCCCGAAGCAGGTCAGGGCGATACAACAGGCCGTCCTCGCCGATGCGAACGCTGATGCAGCCGGTGAACGTGCCGTCGATCTTCGGGTCGTCAACGATGAACGCGCTGGTATCTACGAGGCGCTCGTCGGTGACCGGGAAGTGGGAGGCGTCACCTACAACCTCGTCGGCGATGACCGCATCGCGCTCCTCGCTGTGTCGGTGTTTCCCGAGTTCCGCGGACAGGGCATCGCGACCGACCTGATCCGCGCCGCTCTTGACGACGTCCGTGCCAACCGCAAGACGATCACCAACTACTGTCCGGTCGTCGCCACCTTCATCGAGAGCCACGCGGACTATGCCGACGTCATCGACCGCGACCATCCCGGCATCTACCGCAGAGTGCAGGCCGCCACCGATCCGGAAAGCCCCGAGCAGAGAGCCCACTCATGACAGCCACCGTCGAAACCGAAGAGGCGAGTCGCAACAAGTCCAACTCTGCGCTGATCGCGGCATTGCACACCTCCGCACGCAGCGACATCGAATCCGATTTCGAGCTCGACATCATCAATGACCCTGAACGAGGACGCTGGATCGTCGCGCTCGGCGCCGACGCGATCGGTGAACTCACCTACCGATTCGTCGGTGGGAGGGTCGTGCTCCTGTCGACCTGGGTGAACCAGGCCTATCGCAATCGCCGAGTCGCGACGGAGCTCATCGCGCGCGTGCTCGACGAGATCCGCGGCACCGGCAAGAAGATCACGATCATCTGTCCGGTCGTCGGGGAGTTCATCGCCCGCAACCCGCAGTACCTCGACCTGATCGACAGGATGCACCCCGGTGCCGGCGCGTATCCGCCCTCTGATTCCGCGGCGCTGGACGGTGACGAACACCACCTTCGTGCCTTCGAACATGACGTCGTCTGACGGGGGCGGATCCATGGATGCGGATTCCGATGCGTGGCTGAGTGAGCTGCGAGACGTCGGCTCCCGACGCGACGCCGCGCTGTCTCGTCTGCACGCCATGCTGCTGAAGGTGTGCATGAAAGAGGCCTACCGTCGCGCGTCGTTGGTGCGCCTCGGGGGACCGGAGCTGGACGACGTCGCGCATCAGGCCGCAGACGACGCGCTGCTCGCGGTGCTGAGCAAGCTTGAGACGTTTCGCGGTGAGAGCCGGTTCACGACCTGGGTGTATCGCTTCGGTGTGATCGAAGTGGCGAACAAGGTCTCCCGTCACCCATCGAACAAGCCGCAGGTCTCCCTCGATGCTGAGGAATGGGACCGGCTCCCGGCCAACTTCGGTGATGACCCGCTCGCGATGACTCAGCACGCCGACCTGATCGCAGCGGTACGGCGGGCCGTCGACGAGAGCCTCACAGATCGTCAGCGCCGCTTCTTCGTCGCGTCTGTCGTCAATGGCATCTCCACAGACGTCCTCGCGGCGGAGACGGCCACGAGCCTGGGCGCGATCTATAAGATCATCTTCGACGCTCGACGTAAGATCCGCGACCACTTGACCGCTCATGGTTATCTGGACGCGGTGCCTCCGGGAGCTCGAGAAGGTCGTCGTACGGCGAAGATGGAGAAGGCATGACCGATTGGTGGCAGCAGTTCGAGCAGTTCCTCGCCACTGATCCCCGCGACGTTGGATGCGACGAAGCCATGGGCATCATGCATGTCTACGTCGATCTTCTCGCCGAGGGCTTGGACCCCATCGAGAGGTATCCCGGAATGGCAGCGCACCTGAAGGCCTGTGAACCATGCGCCGAAGACGTACGAGGCCTGCTCGCCGCGGTACAAGACGAAACGTAAGAACGCTCCTCCGCCCACTCGACAGCCCGCCCTAGCGCGATCGGCAGCGCGCGTCATAGCATCCGAGGGAATCGGTCCGTGACGGGAAGGCATTCCATGGTGCAGCACACGCTCGATCTGCCGGAGGTCGATCTGGTCTATGACCTGCACGGCCCGCTGCCGACCGTCGATGGGCGTCCGCCGCTGCTCATGATCGGTCAGCCGATGGACGCGAGCGGATTCCAGGCGCAGGTGAGGCTGCTCGAGGATCGCACCGTGGTGACCTACGACCCGCGGGGGCTCGGGCGGAGCGTCCGCAAGGACGGGCGCGTCACGAACGAGCCGGAGACTCAGGCCGAGGACGTGCACGCGCTCATCGAGGCGCTCGGAGCCGGCCCTGTGGACATGTTCGCCAGCAGTGGGGGCGCGGTGACCGCGCTCGCCCTGATCACCGCGCACCCCACGGATGTCGCGACCCTCGTCGCGCACGAGCCGCCGATCGACGCCGTGCTGCCCGACGCGGATGCCGTCCAGCGTGCCCGAGAGGCGTACACCCGGGTGTACCGCGAGAAGGGTTGGGGCGCCGGCATGGCGGCGTTCGTGGCGATGACCGCGTGGGAAGGCGAGATCACGGAGGAGTTCCTCGCCCAGCCCGCTCCCGACCCGGCGGCGTTCGGGATGCCGGCCGAGGACGACGGCGTACGCTCCGACCCGCTGCTGTCCGATGCGTCATGGGCCGTGCCCCTCTACCGGCCCGACCTGGAGGCGTTGAAGGCGGCACCGACTCGGATCGTGATCGCGGTCGGTGAGGAGTCGCTGAAGGTGTACACCGGTCGAACCGCGACCGCCCTGGCGGAGCAGCTCGGGCAGCAGGCGACCGTGTTCCCGAGTCACCACGGTGGGTTCATGGGCGGGGAGTTCGGCTACGCGGGTCAGCCCGAGGCCTTCGCCGCCAGACTCCGCGAGGTGCTGGAGAATCCGCGGTGATGAAGACCATCGGAGTGCTGGGCGGCATGAGCTGGGAGTCGTCGCTCGAGTGGTACCGGCTGGCGAACGAGCGCGTGCGCGATCAGCTCGGCGGACATCACTCCGCGCGCGTCCTGCTCGATTCACTCGACTTCGCCGAGATCGAAGCCCTTCAGGCGGCGGACGACTGGCCGGCGGCGGGAGCCCTGCTCGCGGAGCGCGCCGCCCGCCTCGAGTCCGCCGGTGCAGACCTGATCGTGCTCTGCACCAACACCATGCATCTCGTCGCCGACCGCATCGAGCAGGCGATCAGCATCCCCTTCCTGCACATCGCCGACACCACGGCGGATGCCGTGATCGGCTCTGGTCTGCGACGGGTCGGCCTGCTGGGCACGGCGTTCACGATGGAGCGTCCCTTCTACCGCGAGCGGCTGGAAGCGCGAGAGATCAGTGTGCTCACCCCCGATGCCGATGATCGCGCCGACGTTCACCGGGTGATCTACGACGAGCTCGTGCACGGGGTCATCCGGCCGGAGTCGCGGGAGCTCTACCGTCACGTCATCGAACGGCTCGTGGCGCGCGGGGCCGAGGGCATCATCCTCGGCTGCACGGAGATCGAGTTGCTCGTCTCGTCGGCCGACGCGCCGGTTCCGGTGTTCCCCACGACGGCGCTGCATGTGGATGCAGCGCTCCGGGCGGCCGGGGTGGGCGTGCCGGCCGCGTGAATCACCCGCGGGACGCACCCGTCGCCGCCGCGGGCGTACGCGGGTCAGCCCGCGAAGTACGTTCTGAGCCTGGTGAGCACCCGCTCGTACATCGACCGCACCGAGACGCGCTCGCCGCGCTCTGCGCTGATCACCCATTCGTCGAAGCTCAGGCGCAGCGTCGTTCCCATCGCGGTCAGGACGGTGCGCGCCTCGAACTCGCTGATCGCCGCATTCGCGGTGAGCACGAGCTCGAGCAGCACGCGCGCATGCTCGGCATCCGACGCGAGGGCGAGGGCGAGGAGACTCGGCTCCGCGATGACCAGTCGTCGCACCCTCAGGACGCGGGATTGACGGTCCGCGGGCTCGCGGTCGAAGTCGTCGAGCAGATCGAGATGCGCCTGTTCGATGGCGCTGATGACGTCGACGCCACGGGCGAGTGCATCGCGCACGCGCGCGACGAGGATGTCGAAACCATCATCGTCGGCGAAGAGCGCGTGCTCCTTGGTCTCGGCATAGCGGAAGAACGTTCGCGACGAGATGCCCGCCGCCTCGGCGATCTCGTCGGTCGTGGTGTGATGCAGGCCCTTCTGCTCGAACAGCTCGAGGGCGGCGGCCGCGAGCTCCCGCCGTGTCTCCCGGCGGCGACGTTCTCGCAGTCCCGGTGCGGGGGATGCCGCCGAACTCGGTGATCCTGTCACCACGCCATTCTCGCACTGTCTGCCGAAGTGACAGTTTCTGCCATATACTGAACGCGGCCCACCGGTGTGCCTGTCCTGCGACCCACGCACCCAGAACAGAAAGCACCTTCGTGACTCTCGAGAAGAACCCGGCCACCGCCCCCGTCCCGACGGGCAGCGCCCCGACGGACGCCGTCCTCCCCGCCCGCGCCGGTTCGGTCATCGCGCTCCTCGTCGCCTCGGCGTTCGTCGTCATCCTGAACGAGACGATCATGGGCGTCGCGCTGCCGCGACTCATGGTCGATCTCGACATCACCGCCGCGACGGCGCAGTGGCTGACCACCGGGTTCCTGCCGACGATGGCGATCGTCATCCCCCTGACCGGTTTCCTGCTGGCGAGGTTCCCGCTGCGCTCGCTCTTCATCACCGCGATGTCGCTGTTCGCGGCCGGCACGCTGATCGCGGCGGTGGCGCCCGGATTCGAGGTGCTGCTCGCCGGGCGCGTGGTGCAGGCCTCGGGCACGGCGATCATGATGCCGCTGCTGTTCACCACCGTGCTCAACGTCGTGCCCGCCACGCACCGTGGTCGCATGATGGGCGTCATCTCCATCGTCATCGCCGTCGCCCCTGCCGTGGGCCCGACCGTCTCCGGCGTGATCCTTGCCGCGCTCGACTGGCGCTGGATGTTCTGGCTGGTGCTGCCCATCGCGGTCATCGCGCTCGCACTCGGGGCGGTCTGGGTGCGCAACATCACCGAGACTCGGCACGCGCGCTTCGACGCTCTCTCCGTCGTGCTCTCCGCCCTCGGCTTCGGCGGGATCATCTTCGGGCTCAGCTCGATCGGCGAATCCGCGTCGGGTCACGCGCCCGTCCCCGTCTGGATCCCCCTCGTCGTCGGCGCCGCGTCGCTCGCGGTCTTCGTCATGCGGCAGCTGCACCTGCAGAAGACCGACTCCGCGCTGCTCGACCTGCGCACCTTCACCTCGGGCTCGTTCTCGCTGGCCGTGGTGCTGGTCGTCGTCGTGATGGCCGCCCTCTTCGGCTCGCTGATCCTGCTGCCGATCTACCTGCAGCAGGTCCTGCCGCTCGACACGCTCGCCGTCGGCCTGATGCTGCTGCCCGGCGGCATCCTGATGGGCGTCATCGCACCCATCGTCGGATCGCTGTTCGACCGATATGGCCCGCGGCCGCTGGTTCTTCCCGGTATGGTCGTCGCGGCCGGTGCCCTCTGGGGGATGGCCACGTTCGATGCGCACAGCTCGATCGGGTGGATCATCGCGGTGCACGTCGCGCTCAACCTCGGACTCGGCTTCGTCTTCACGCCGCTGCTCACCTCGGCGCTCGGCTCGCTGCCTCGGCATCTGTACTCGCACGGCAGCGCGATGACCAGCACCCTGCAGCAGGTCGCGGGCGCGGCAGGCACGGCGCTGTTCGTCACGCTGATGTCGGTCGGATCCGCCGAGGCGCTCGCCGCGGGCGCGGATGCCGTCACCGCAACCGGCGAAGGCGTGCACGCGGCGTTCCTGCTCGGCGCGTGCGTCGCCTCGGCCGCCGTCGTCCTGACGCTCTTCGTCCGGCGCCCGGCCGCCGCCGAGGAGCCGAACCCGACGCCTCACCACTGACGCCGCGCGCGCTCGCGGACCCCGTAAGCTCGACACTCATGGCAGCAGGCGCGACGATCCACACCTTCGATGTGAACCTGGCGGACGTCGACCGCGGTGTCTACCAGGAGTTCTCGTTGCGTGTCGCGCGGCATCCGTCCGAGACGGACGCCTACATGGTCACGCGCCTGCTCGCGTACTGCCTCGAGCTCGAGGAGGGCATCGCCTTCACGGCCGGCATCTCCTCGGTCGATGAGCCTGCGGTGCTGGTGCGCGACCTCACCGGTCGCGTCATCGCGTGGATCGAGGTGGGGGCTCCGGATGCCGCGAGGCTGCACTTCGGCAGCAAGCTCGCCGACCGCACCGTCGTCTACACGCACCGCGATCCCGCGAAGGTGACGCTGCAATGGGCGGGCAAGACGATCCACGAGGCCGGGCGGATCCCGCTGCGCAGCTTCGACGCCGGATTCATCGACGACGCGGCCGGCGCTCTCGCGCGACGCAACACCGTCAGCGTCTCGGTCACCGAGCGTCAGGTCTACCTCGAGATCAACGGCACGCACCTGAGTTCAGCGCTGCACGAGCAGGCCGTTCAGGGCTGAGGCCGACCAGCCCGCCGCCCGTCGGTTCGGCCCGCTCAGGCGTTCTCCGACCGCCCCGCCCACCAGCCGATGACATGGCCGATGTGCCGGTGCATGAGCCGCTCGGCATCCTCGCCCTCTCCCGCCTCGAGCAGGTCGAGCAGCTCGTGGTGCTCAGCGGCGGACTTCGACAGTTCTTCGGTGGCCAGCATCCCGGCCAGGCCCGGCATGCGGGTCTCGCGGCGCAGATGCGTGATCAGGCTGGTCAGCCGCGGGTTCCCGCTGAACGAGTTGACCGCCTCGTGGAACGCGCGGTCGGCCTCCAGATACGATGCGAGGTCGCCGCTCGCCGCTCCCTCGACGATGGCCTGCGCCCGCGCGCGCAGATCGGCGTAGGCGTCTGCCGGAATCGACCCGGCGAGGTCGCGCATGACCGGCGGCTCGAGCAGTCGTCGCACCGCGACGATGTTCTCCACGTCCTCGTCGCGCACCATCGTGACGCGGAAGCCCTTGTTGCGCACCGCCTCGACGAAGCCGAGCTTCTCGAGATTCAGCATGGCCTCGCGCACGGGTGTCGCCGATACGTTGAAACGCGCGGCGAGCGCCGGGGCCGAGAACAGCTCACCCGGGGGCATCTCGCCCGAGCGGATCGCGGCCTCGAGCGCCACCTCGACGCGCTCCCGAAGATTCATCACCGGCTGCAGCGGGGTGACGAGGGAGGGAAGAGTCATGAGCGTGAGCCGATCCGAAGAAAATCATCTGTGCAATGCGGCATGGCACTGTCCAATGACAGTACTCGACGATGCCCGTCCGTGACAGCGCCGCGCCGTCGCGCCTGTGAGTCGTTCAGTGTCCGTGTCCCTTCGCCGTGGACATGACGGATGCCATCCAGTGCTCCAGCCCCGCTGCGTCGATGGGCAGGCCCGAGCTGAGCACCTCATGCCCGTCGGCCGTGACGACGAGGTCGTCCTCGATGCGCACCCCGATGCCGCGCAGCTCGGGCGGTACCGTCTCATCCCAGGCGTGGAAATACAGGCCCGGCTCCACGGTCAAAGCCATCCCGGGGCGCATGGTCGTCTGGAAGTACTGCTCGTACGACGCCGCACCGCAGTCGTGCACATCGAGACCGAGGTGGTGGCCGACCCCGCACACGATGTAGCGGCGGTGCTGCTGGCCCGCCGCCGACAGGGCTTCATCGACCGACACCGGCAGCATCCCCCAGTCCGAGAGGCCGCGTGCCAGCACCTCCATGCACGCGGTGTGGAAGTCCCGCCAGTCCCGGCCCGGCGCCACGGCGGCCAGCCCGGCGCGGTGCGCCCGCTCCACCAGGTCGTGCACCTCGCGCTGCGCGGTGGTGAACCGGCCGCTCGCGGGAAGCGTGCGCGTGACGTCAGCGGTGTATCCGCTGCGGTTCTCCACGCCCATGTCCAGAAGCAGCAGCGCCTCGGGGTCGACCGCGCCTTCCGCGCGGACCCAATGCAGGATCGGCGCATTGGCGCCCGAGCCCACGATGCTCGCGTAGCCGGGGGCCTGACCGACCGTTCGCGCATGGCGGTCGAAGGTGCCCTGCAGCCAGCGCTCGCCGCCGAAGTCGACGGCCGTCGGGATCTCGCGGCGCACCGCGGCGAAGCCGTCGACCGTGTGCTGCACCGCGGAACGCAGTTCCGCCAGCTCCCATGCATCCTTCTCCATGCGCAGCGCCGACAGCGTGCGCGCGAGAGCGGCAGAGCGCACGCGGCCGCCGAGCTTCGCGCCGGTGCCCGCTCCGACGACCGGATGCCCCGCGATCAGCGCGCCGTCCGGCACCTCGAGTTCCTCGAGGGATCGCACGCGCAGACCGAGCGCGGCCGAGAGCTCCGCGGTGCCCGCGAGCGGTCCCACCCAGAGCTCGCCATGGGCGGGGTCGGCGTGAAACGCCGCCGCACCGGGACGCGCCGGCGGGGTGAGGTAGAGGGTCGCATCGTGACCGCCTCCGGCTGGAGTGAGCACGACCACACCGTCCTCCACGCCGATCCCGATCAGCCACAGGAAGTCGCTGTGCGCGCGGAAGTCGAAGAAGGAGTCGTTCAGCCGCGCCTGCGCGCGCCCGGCGAGGACGACCAGGGTCTCGCCGGGGATCGCCGACGAGAGCAGTTCACGATGACGGCGTGCCGCATCCGCCGCTCCCGGCTCGACGCGCGGGGTGCGGTCCGCCTCGCCCCAGCCGCCCCGCATCCATTCCACGAAGCCCGGCGACGTCGCCAGCGACGGCATCCGCGGGTCGTGCGCCGCGGCGCGCGCGTTGGGGATGCCGCCCTCCCAGTCGACGACGTGGACCACGTCCCCGTATCCACCCTGATGCCGATGCTCACTGCTCATGTCCCGACCTCCCGATCGTCATCGGCGCTCGCGCGGCGTGCCGCCGAGCCGCCTCTCCAGCGCGACGAACAGCCGCTCCGCGACGCCCTCCTGGGTGATGCCGTCGTGTTCGTGCTCATTGGTGACCCAGGCGTGCAGGCCGCCGACGCGTTTCGCGGTCTCCATCGATAGGCCGGCGTCGACGTACATGTCGTCGAAGTACACGACCGCCTCCACCGGCACGTCGCCGGCGGCGAGCCGCGTGGTGTCGTACAGGTCGATCGGCCACTCGCGCGCGGCCAGCAGCTCGACTCCTGCGCGGAATCCGCGCAGCGACCTGATCTCCTCGAACATCCAGGGGAAGACCATCTCGCCGGTGAACAGCAGCGGCCGCGCCGACTCGGCGAACTCCGGATGCCGATCGCGTTCGCGCTGCGCAGCCCAGCCGGTCGGCCCCGCCCCGTAGATGCTCTCCTGCAGGGTGATGAACAGGGGATTGCCGGCGAACCCGGTCGCGGCGCCGACGGAGGCGAGGAAGGTGTCGCTGAGCCTGGTCTCCGCGCGGTCCGCGAATGCCTCGTCGAACAGCCAGTGCACGCGGTCGAAGCCCGGGCCCATGCCGAAGTCCAGCCCGAGCGCCTGAAGCCGGTGCACGGTCAGGCGGTCGCCGTCCGGCAGCCGCACATCCTCCGCCTGCAGAAGGTCCGCGACCCGATCGATGCGCGCCGCGAGATGCGGGGTGCGGTCGCGGAACAGCCGGTTCTTCTCGGCCACGCGCGGGAAGGTGCGCCGGTATACCTCTTCGGCATCCGGGTCGAGCGAGGCCAGCCCACCGGCCACCACCGAGGCGACGAGGGCCTGCGGAGCGGTGGACAGGTAGTGCAGCGTCAGGAAGCCGCCGTAGCTCTGACCGATCGTCCACCACTGCCGTCCGCCGTAGTGCACGGCGCGGAGGGCCTCGAAGTCGCGCACGATGGAATCCGCGCGATGCAGCGAGAGGCGCCGGGCGGCCTCCTCGGCGGGAAGGGCCGCGAACTGCGCGCCAGAGAGGGGCGTGGAGCGTCCCGTGCCGCGCTGATCCGGGACGATCAGCCGAAATCGCGACAGCGCCGCGGCGACCCAGTCGCCCCGGCCCAGCGGACGGATGCCCTTGCCCCCTGGGCCGCCCTGCAGGTGCAGCAGCAGCGGCAGATCGTCGTTCCTGCGCTCGGCGGCGACGAACTCGCGCGCGTAGACGTCGATGGTCTCGCCATCCGGGTCGTTCCAGTCCAGGGGAACCGTGGTCCAGACGTCGCGAGCGACGATCTCCGTGCCGACGAAGTATTCGAAGTCATCGGTCATGCGTGCTGACCCGCCTTTCCGTTCAGCGCGCGCGGGTGCGCACGCGGGAGTCCAGGAGAGCGTAGAACAGGTCGACGATGAGGTTGGAGAGCACGACGAACAGTCCGCCCAGCAGCACGATGGCGATCACCACCGGCCGGTCCTGCCTGGCCACGCTCGTGACGGCGAGAGCGCCGACGCCCTGCAGGCCGAAGACCTGCTCGATCACGATCACGCCGCCCAGCAGCAGCCCGATGTCGATGCCCAGCTGCGTGACCAGCGGTGGCATGGCGCTGCGGAACGCGTGCACGTAGATCACGCGGCGCTCGGTCAGGCCCTTGGCGCGCGCGGTGCGCACGTAGTCCTCGCCGAGCACGTCGAGCATCTGCCCTCGCGTGAGCCGCGCGTAGACGGCCGCGGTGACCATGGCCAGCGTCACCCAGGGCAGCACGAGGTGCCACGCCCACTGCAGCGGATCGACGGTGAGCGGCACGTACCCCGACGGCGGGAAGAGGTTCACCCCGAACCGGGTCGGAAGGAAGTACAGCGTGTAGAGCGCGATCATGCCGAGCACGAAGGTCGGGAAGCTGATGCCGACCAGCGCGAAACCCTGACCCAGCCGGTCGCGTGCGCTGCCGGGGCGCTTGGCCGAGGCGATGCCGATCGGGATGCCGATCGCGAGCCACACCACGACCGCGCCGAACACCAGCGACATGGTGGCCGGGATGCGGGCGAGCACCAGGTCGGCCACCGGAAGGCTCGACCGGTAGGAGTATCCGAGATCGCCCTGCAGCAGGTTGCCGAGGAAGAGGAGGTACTGCTCCCAGATCGGCTTGTCGAGCCCGAGATTCGTGCGGATCTGCGCCATCAGCTCTTCGGTGGCCTTGTCGCCGGCGATGATGCGGGCCGGGTCGGACGGTGTCACGTAGAACAGCACGAAGATGAAGATGCTGAGCATGAACAGCACGAGAAGGCCGAAGCCGATGCGCGAGAGGATGTAGCGGATCATGCGCGGGCTCCCTTCGTCGAGGACGGGTCGAGGGCGTCGCGGAGGCCGTCGCCGAGCAGGTTGAAGGTGAGGGTGAGCGTCAGCAGGGCGAGGCCGGGGACGAGCACCATCCACGGCGCCACCATGTACATCGACCCGTTGGCGGCGTCGGCGAGCATGTTGCCCCAGCTCGGCGTCGGCGGCACGACGCCCAGCCCCAGGAACGAGAGCGTCGCCTCGAAGACGATCGCGGCGGGGATCATCAGCGTCGTGTAGACGACGATGGGCACGACGAGGTTGGGCATCACGTCGCGGAACATGGTCGCGATACTGGACTGTCCGAGCGAGCGGGCGGTCTCGATGAACTCGCGCTCGCGCAGGGCGAGCACCTGTCCGCGGATGACGCGGGCGAGACCCGCCCAGCTGAAGAACACGATGACCCAGATCGACAGCTGCAGGCTGGGGCCGAGCACCGACACCGTCGCGATGGCGACGAGCAGGAACGGCACGCTCATCACCAGGTCGATGGCGCGGCTCAGCACGGTGTCGACGATGCCGCCGAAGAACCCGGCGGTCATGCCGATCAGGATGCCGATGGCGGATGCCGCCAGTGACGCCACGACGCCGACGAGCAGCGAGACCTGCGCGCCGTAGGCGAGACGGACGAAGACGTCGCGGCCGAGCTGGTCGGTGCCGAGCAGGAACTCGCCGTTCGGCGCGACGGGCATGCCGGAGGGGGAGAGGCCCGTCTCGCGGAACTGCGCCGTTGGTCCGTGCCCCGTCCACTGCGCGATGAGCGGAGCGGCGAGGGCGAAGGCCACGATCAGCAGGATGACGACGGCGGAGATGATGCTGGCGGGGTCTCTGCGCAGCCGGCGCAACGTCAGGTGCCACGAGCCCTTCGCGCTCTGCGCGGCGTCCTGCGCCCCCCGCGAGGGGATGAGCAGCGTCAGGGTCTCCTTCGAGAACACGCTCATGATGCGACCTCCCGCGCCTCATCGGATGCCGGGGCGGCGGCGTCGAGCGACTCGAGGAAGGCCGCGGCGAGCAGCTTCTTCGTGAACGGCTCGCGCGGCGAGTGGTAGATGGTCTCGGCGTCGTCGAGCTCGATGATCCGGCCGTGCTCCATCACCGCGATGCGATCGCACATGTGCCGGACGACGGCGAGATCGTGCGAGATGAACAGGTAGGTCAGTCCGAGGTCGCGCTGCAGGTCGTCGAGCAGTTGGAGCACCTGTGCCTGCACGGTCACGTCGAGTGCCGACACCGGCTCGTCGAGGATGACGAGGTCGGGGTTGAGGGCGATCGCCCTGGCGATGCCGATGCGCTGGCGCTGGCCGCCGGAGAACTGTGCCGGGAAGCGGTTGTAGTGGTCGGGGTCCAGTCCGACCATCTCGAGGAGCTCGAGCACGCGCCGCTGCCGCTCCCGCGCGTTCCCGACGCCGTGGATCCGAAGCGGATCGCCGATGATCGAGCCGACGCGACGCTTGGGGTTCAGCGACGAGAAGGGGTCCTGGAAGACGACCTGCACCTTCTGCCGCATCCGCCGCCATTCGGCTCCCTTGATCTGAGAGACGTCTCTGCCGTCGAAGCGGACGGTTCCCTCGGACGGCGGCACGAGGCCGGCGATAGTGCGCGCCAGCGTGGTCTTGCCGCATCCGCTCTCGCCGACGAGGCCGAGCGTCTCGCCGCGCCGCACTTCGAGGTCGATGCCGTCGAGCACGGGGCGATCGAGGCCGCGGCGCTGTGAGAAGGAGACGCTCACGCCCGACACCTCGGCGATGGGCGCCGGTTCCGTCGCTGCGTCCTCGACGCGGCCGAGCGGCGCCTGGCGCCGGCTCTGCGTGAACGAGGACGACTCGATGAGCGAGACGGTGTACGGATCGCGGGGCCGGGTGAGGACCTCCCGGCTCGCGCCGATCTCCACCTGCTCGCCGCGGTACATCACCATCACCCGGTCGGCGACGCTCGCCATCACGCCCAGGTCGTGGCTGATCATGAGCACCGTGGCGCCGAGATCCTCCTTCATCTCGCCGAGCAGCTGCAGGATCTGCGCCTGCACGGTCGAGTCCAGGGCCGTCGTCGGTTCGTCGGCGATGATCAGTGCGGGGTTCAGCGACAGGCTCATGGCGATCATCACACGCTGCCGCATGCCGCCGGAGAACTGGTGCGGGTACGCATCGAAGCGCGACGCGGCGTCGGCGATGTGCACTTTCTCCAGAAGCTGGATCGCGCGGGCCTTGGCCGCCTGCCGGGACACGTTCTCGTGCGCGCGGATCTGCTCCACGATCTGCCAGCCGACGGTGTACTGCGGGTGGAGGCTCGAGAGCGGATCCTGGAAGATCATGCTGATCTCCCGCCCGCGCTTGCGGCGCAGCCGCTCGGCGTCCAGGGTGAGCAGGTCCTCGCCCTGGAAGCGCACCGAGCCGCTGGTGCGCGCGTTCGGGATGAGGCCCATCACCGACTGCACCAGCACCGACTTGCCCGATCCGGACTCGCCGACGATGCCGAAGAACTCGCCTTCCGCGACGTCGAAGGAGACGCCCTTGACGGCGTGCACGTCGCCGCTTTCGGTCGGGATGTCGACGGTGAGCTGTGAGATCTCGAGTATCGGCATGCGGTTCCTCCTCAGAATGCGTGCTGCTGCGGTGCCTGGCGGCACCGCAGCAGCACGGTCAGCGTGTGCTTACTCGCTCAGCCACACGTTGGCCCAGTCCCCGTTCTGCGCCAGGGAGTAGATCGCGAAGTTCTGCACCCGCTCGGAGTGGTAGTTCGCCTTCTTCTTCGCGACGATGCTCACGATCGGGGAGTCCGCCATGACGACCTGGTCGACCTGGTGCCACAGCTTGCCGGCCTCCTCCGGCGAACCGGCGGCCAGAGCCTGCGCGGCGAGTTCGTTGGCCTCGTCGTTGTTGTAGTCGACGTAGTTGTACGACTGCGGGTTGCCGTCGAAGCTGAACTGCGGCTGGAAGACGCTGCGC
This sequence comes from Microbacterium sp. NPDC058345, assembly GCF_042723855.1. Lineage (NCBI taxonomy): Bacteria > Bacillati > Actinomycetota > Actinomycetes > Micrococcales > Microbacteriaceae > Microbacterium > Microbacterium sp. NPDC058345. The sequence continues at coordinate 275,080 of NZ_JBHXIG010000001.1, read as the reverse complement.
GCCGCACCGCCGACCCAGTCGGGCGACCACCCGACGAGTGCGACGTCCCACTCGCCGCTGGTGGCGTTCTCGTGGTTCGTCATGAAGTTCGCGTAGTAGTCCGTCGGCGGAACGGGGAAGAGCTCGACGGAGATGCCGGCCTCCTCCAGGCTGGCCTGCACGGTCTGCGCGATGTCCGGCTGCGAACCCAGGTTGCGATACGGGAACTTCAGGGTGAGCGACTCGACGCCCGCCTCGGCCAGCAGCTCCTTGGCCTTCTCGGGGTCGGCCTTGCCGCTGCCGTCGCCGTACGGTGCATACTCCTCGTAACCGTTGATGCCGGGGCCGAAGATGCCGTTGGTCACCGATGCGATGTCCTCGCCGCCCATGACCTGCACGACGGCGGTCTTGTCGATCGCGTACTGCAGCGCCTGACGCACCTCGAGCTTCTGCAGCGCGCCGTCGTTGTTGTCGGTCTTGGTGTTGATCCACAGGAACTGATCCACGCCGCCGTTCTCGAGCGTGGAGAACTTGTCGTCACCGACGCTGTTGAGCTGCTGAATGTTCGCGGGGCCGGGCTGCAGGTCGAACAGCAGGTCCGCCGATCCCGCCTGCAGCTGCTGCATCGCGGCATCCACCTCCACGCCCATCGTCATCTCGATGGAGTCGACGTACGCCTTGCGCAGCGGGTCGCTGTCCGCCTCCCAGGAGGGATTGCGCTCCAGGGTCATCTTCACGTCGGGCTTGTGCTCGGCGATCGTGTAGGGCCCCGATGCGACGAAGTTGTTGCGGTACTCGGGGGAGTCCGGGATGTAGTCGAGCGCTTCGATCGGGGCCGGGTTCGCCGTCGGCAGGCTGAGCATCGAGGTGAAGTCGGATGCCGGCTCGACGAGGTGGAAGATCACGGTCTTGTCGTCGGGTGTCTCGATGCCGGAGATGTCGTTCGACTCGATGTAATCCTTCATCGGCTCCACCTCGGGGGTGACCGACGAGAAGCCCTCGCAGAACTCCGCCATGCCTTCGATGAGGCTGATGAAGTACCCGCCCAGGGCGGCGCCGATGTGCGGGTTGCAGATGCGCTTGATGCCGCGCTCGATGTCGGCGGAGACGATGGGGCGTGCGCCGTCGGCAGCATCCCAGGTCGCTCCGTCGCGCAGGGTGATGGAGTAGCTGAGGCCGTCATCGGCCGGCTCCGGCACCTCGGTGGCGAGATCGCCGACCAGTGCCGTGCGCTCGGCTTCGTCGTTCGAGGTCTCGTAGCTGAGGATCGAGCGCGAGATGACGCGGGTGATGCTGTTCGAGGGTACGTACGCGACCAGCTGCGGGTCGATGTGGTCGGCGTCGCCGTTGGAGAGCACCTTGAGGGTGCCGCCGGTCCGGGGCTCACCGGCTTCGCCGTCGCCGCCCCCGCCGCCGGCTGAGGAGCATCCGGTGACCGCCAGGGCGACGGCCGACGCCATGACCAGGGGAGCGAGCAGGGAGATCTTCTTGCGAGTCATAGAGTCGTCCTTGATTCCTTGATTCGGGTCGTCGCCCGCAGCGTCGACGGGCTTCCATGGAGGCCGGGAACCTCCGGGCAGCAGTAACATAGCACATGTCAGATAGCTGCAGAAGGATGCGGTGACGCTTCGTCTGCTCTGCGTCCGACGGGTCAGCGCCTGCGCTCAGAGCGGAGCGGCAGCGCCAGCACCGCCGCCGCCACCATCGCGCCGAACAGCACGCGACGTCGCGTCCGCCGCCAGCCTCCCGTCACGGGGCTCGCCGTCTCGGGCGCCGTGAACACGGTGCCGGGGGATGCCTCGGCGTCCCGCCCGTGCAGCTCGACGTGGTCCATCAGCCACGACGCCACGGCATCGTAGACGGGCGGCGCGACATCGTGCACGGGTCGCACCGCGGTCTGCGTGCGACCCACGAAGGCCGCGAAGCGGTGGCTCCGCGGCGCGCGCAGGATCGCACGGGCGACGCGTTTCGGCGACGACGCCGGCGGCAGCGGACGCACGCGGCGGCCGGTGAAGTTCGCCGCGTGCTGGTAGATCGGGGTGTCGATCGTGCTCGGCAGGATCAGGCGCAGGCGGATGCCGCTGCCGCGCAGCTCGGCGCGCAGGCACTCGGCGAACCCGAGCAGGCCGAACTTGCTCGTCGCGTACGGCGAGATCGCCGGCGATCCGACGTGCGAGTACAGCGACCCGACGAGGACAAGTGTGCCGTGTCCCTGGCGACGCAGGTGAGGCAGCACGGCACGCGCGCCGTGCACCTGGCCCATGAGGTTCGTCTCCACCACCTGTCGGAACACGTCGGAGGGAAGATCCTCGAAGGCGCCGTACGCGAACGTGCCGGCGTTGCCGACCCAGATGTCGATGCGCCCGAACCGCGACACGGCGGCCGCCGCCAGCGCGTGCACGGCGCGCTCGTCGGTCACGTCGGTCGGCACGACCAGTGCCTGTCCGCCGAGTTCACGGCATTCCTGCGCCACCGTCTCGAGCGCCGCCCGGCTGCGGGACGCGAGCACCAGGCGCCCGCCCCTGCGGGCATGCAGGCGTGCGGTCTCGCGCCCGATTCCGCTCGACGCGCCGGTCACCACGACGACGGGGCTGTGTTTCGCGCTCATTCGTCGGCCGATGTCTGCGGGGAACCCATGCCCGCGACCGTAGGCGCTGCAGAAACCTTCCGGCGTCCCCCTTGACAGCACGCGCCGCGGCCCGGTCGGGTCAGCGAGGGGAGAGGTCGGGAAGGGTGTGCGTTCCGAAATCGTGGCGCAGGGCGCTCAGGGCGGCGTGCCACCCCGGCATCCCGGTGACGCCCGGCCCGGGCGATGCGGATGCCGACGCGAGGTAGACGCCGGGCATCGGCGTCCGCCACGGGTCGGGACTGAGCACCGGCCGGCGGAACAGCTGCCACAGGTCCGGCGCGCCTGCCGCGATGTCGCCGCCCGGATAGTTCGGATTGTGCTGCTCGACCTCCCGCGCGCTGCGCGAGTTGCTGGCGACGATCGTGTCGCGGAAGCCGGGGGCGAACCGTTCGATCTGACGTACCACCGCCTCCTCGCGGTCAGCGGTGCTGCCCGCGGGCACGTGCGTGTAGGTCCACAGCGTGTGCATCCCGTCGGGCGCACGCGTGGCGTCGAACAGGGACGGCTGCGAGACGAGCACGTAGGGCTGCTCGGGCAGCTGACCGCGGTGCACCTGGTTCTCGGCATCCGCGACCTCCGCACGGGTGCCGCCGACGTGCACGGTGCCGGCACGGCGCAGCTCCGGATGCTGCCACGGCACGGGGGCGTTCAAGGCGAAGTCGACTTTGGCGACGCCGTCGCCGTAGCGGAACCGCTGCAGCGCGCGGCGGTAGCGGGTCGGCATGGCGTCAGCGGCGAGGCGGATGAGCGCCTTCGGCGTCACATCGAGAAGGGTCACGGTCGCGGGCGGCAGCTCGTCGAGCGCTGTGACCTCGTGGTCGAGGACGATCTCACCGCCGTGGGCGCGCAGGTCGTCGACCATCGCATCCGCGATCGCCTGGCTGCCACCGACCGGAATCGGCCAGCCGCGCGCATGCGCGTAGGCGGTGAGCGCGAGTCCGGCGCCCGCGCCGGCGATGCTGGGCTGCGCCAGGATGGTGTGCGCGGCGACGCCGGTGAGCATCGCGGGGGCGGCATCTTCGCGGAAGCGGACGTCCCAAGCTCCGGTGCCCTGCTCGAGGGCGCGGAGCCCGAAGAGGACAGCGGTGGGCAGATCAGGCGGAATGCGCAGCAGGGTGGACCCGGTGAAGTCGGCGACCTTCGTCGACCGTGCCGCCAGAGGACGCATCAGGGCTTCATAGGCGGGGCCGTCGATGCCGAGCGCATCGCGGGTGCGCGCGAGGTCCCGGTAGGCGATGCCGGCGCGTCCGCCGTCGAGCGGCTGCCCGAACGACACCTCGGGCGTCACGAACTCCACGCGTCGGCGCAGCCCGAACTCGCGGAAGAATCTCGATTCGAAGGCCATCGGATGCACCGCCGAGCACACGTCGTGCTGAAAGCCGGGCAGCGTCAACGCCCGCGTGGCCGCGCCGCCGCCGGTCTGATCGGCGCGCTCGTACACCCGCACGCGAAGCCCCGCGCGGGCGAGGGTGACCGCCGCCGCCAGGCCGTTCGGACCCGCACCGACGACGACGGCATCCAGGTCGGCGTCGCCACCCCGACGGCGCGCACTCACGATTCCCTGGTCTCCTGATCGCTCACGCGCGATTCGGTCTGCGTCTGCGACGCGTCGCTTCCGTCGCTGTCGCTCATTCCACTGCCGTCCGGCGCCTCCGCCTGTTCACGATCGGCCGTCGTGTTCGACGAACGAACCACGGCCCGGCCCTCTGCGAGATAGGCCAGGCGGTGCAGTGTCTCGGCGTTGCGCCACAGCAGCACGGCATCCATGATCGGGCGCGGCACGAGGCGCGCGGGACCGGCGATGGGCTCCTCCTGGATGCGCACCACCGTCTCGTCGCCGCGGGCCTTGACGTGGATCGTCACGAGCGCCTCGCCGACGGGCCACCCCCGCGCGCGCATCTGCATGGTGTGCGGCGGATCGAACGCCTCGACGACGGTCTTGTCGTTGATGAGCACCGGCCACACACCGAAGGAGTGATGCAGCCGCGCGCCGGGGTGCGGCCAGATCTCGTCGACCTGGCGCATCCGCGAGGCGCCGACGACCCACGACGGGTAGAGCCACCCGTCGGACAGCACTTCGAACACGTCCTCGGGTGCGCAGCGCAACACCCTCACATTGCGCGACATCGCGTCGGCCTTCCGTCGTCGTCGTTGTGCGTTCGACGTTAGTCCCTCGCACCGAGCGCGCACGAGCGGCTTGCGCGCCGGCACCTCATGTGGCATGCCCTGCCTGGCGGCGGACCGGCTCGCCATCCGACGGGGACTGGGGGCGGCTCGGGCGGTTCAGCTCTTCCGTCGCGCGGCGTCCGGCGCTGTGCCGTCGTCGAGGGCACCGGCGTCCGCATCGGCGGGATTGCGCCGGATGCCGATCCACGACACGATCCCGCCCAGCGCGAACAACGCGGCGGTGACCCACGCCGCGTTGTGGAACCCGTCGAGGTCGAGCGCTCCGCCCACGATGGTCGACAGCAGCGCGACGACCAGCAGGCCGGCGACGCGCGAGACGGCGTTGTTCACTGCCGAGGCGATGCCGCTGCGGCTTTCGTCGATCGCGCCGAGGATCGCCGAGGTGAGCGGGGCGACGGTCAGCGACAGCCCCAGTCCCAGCACGATCATCGCGGGCAGCACCTGCCACCAGTAGTCGAAGTCCCGCCCGACGGTCAGCAGCAGGAGCGCCCCGACGGCCATGAGCAGCGGACCCAGCGTCATGAACAGCCGCGGACCGAGCCGGCCCGCCCAGGTGCCGGCGCGCGAACTGAGCAGGATCATCAGGATCGTGATGGGCAGGCTGGCCAGTCCCGCCGCCGTCGCGCTCAGCCCCGGGCCCTGCTGCAGGTAGACGCCGATCACGAATCCGTTCAGCGACAGCGCGGCGTAGATGAACAGCGTGGCGAGATTTCCCCAGCCGAAGTTGCGCACGCGGAACAGCGACAGCGGCATGAGAGGAGCCTCCGACCGCACCTGCCGCACGAGGAAAAGGGCCGTGAGCGCGACACCGGCCGCTCCCGGGATCCAGATCGCGGGCGATCCCCACCCGAAGCGCTCCTGCTCGATGAGTGCGAAGACGAGTGCGCCGAGGCCGAGTGCGCAGAGCGCACCGCTCCACCAGTCCACGCGGATGCCGCGCGGATGCTCGGGCAGCTGCAGCCGTCGCAGCAGGACGAGGTTCACGGCGATCGGCAGCACGTTGATGAGGAAGACGAAGCGCCAAGAGAGGAGGTCGACGAAGACGCCGCCCATGAGGGGCCCGACCAGCTGAGCGCCGGTGGTGAAGGCGGTCCACACGCCGATCGCCCTGGACTGCACCTCGCCGCGCATGGTCGCGGTGATCAGGGCGAGCGAGCTCGGCACGAGCAGCGCGCCAGCCGCTCCCTGCGCCGCCCTGGCGATGATCAGCACCAGCGGGTCGGGCGCCAGCGCGACGGCGACGGAGGCAATGCCGAACGAGACCAGCCCGATGCGCATCACGGTCACCCGGCCATAGGCGTCCGAGACCGATCCGGCGAGCAGGATCAGGGCACTGAGCGTGATCAGATATGCGTCGACGACCCACTGCTGGGTGACGATCCCGCCGCCGAGTTCACGACTGATCGCCGGCAGCGCCACGGTGACCACGGTGCCGTCGAGGAACGTCACGAACGAGGCGAGGATCGCCACCGTCACGACGAGGCGCTGAAGAGAGGTGAACGGCGTCACAGCCTGACCCTACTCCTGCCGGACGGCACCTAGACTTGTCTGATGCTGTTCGCAGAGAGCGCCCGCGTGGCGCGAGAGGCGGTCGTCGGCGCATCGCGCGCCGACGGCAGAGGCTGAGAGCGATCCGGCGGCGGAACTCCCGTCACCGGAGCTTCGTCGCACCCCGGCATCCGATCTGGAGGATGCCCTCCTCTCACCCCGTCCTGACCGACGGTCTCGAACAGAAAGCACTCTCATGCGTCCCATCGACGAACGCGCCATCCGCGCCTCCTTCCGAAACGCCTCCCGTAAGGAGGTCTCCTCGCTCACCCTGCCCGCCGACGTCGCCGAGCGGGACTTCGCCCGGCTCGACTACCTCGGCTGGTTCGATCCGAAGATGCCCCGCCGGGCCTATATCGTCGCCGAGATCGACGACGAGCCGGTCGGTGTGCTGCTGCAGCGCACCGAGCAGCGCATCGTCCGCCGGGCGCAGTGCGCGTGGTGCGAGGACGTCACGCTGCGCAACGACGTGCAGTTCTTCGCCGCCCGCAAGGCGGGTGCGGCAGGTCGCAGCGGGGGCACGATCGGCACCCTCATCTGCGAGAACTTCGGCTGCTCCGCGAATGTGCGCCGGCTGCCTCCGCTGGCGTACGACGGCTACGACCGCGAACTCGCCCGCGACATGCGGATGCTGAAGCTGCGGGAACACGTGACCGCGTTCGTGCGCGAGCTGGGCTGATCGCAGGGCGGATCCGTTCGCCCTGCCGGCCCCGACCGCACGTTCATCATGGACGATCGTCGGTTCAGCCGGTCGTGCACTGCCGCATGTGCTGCAGTGCACGACCGGAGAGCTCGCGGGACAGCCTCTCGAACACCGTCACGCTGCGTGCACCAGGCCAGTCGGCGGGCAGCAGTTCGGCCGGGAGCCCCGGGTCGATGTACGGCAGCACCCGCCAGCTGTCGATCAGGCGCACGTACGCGGCGAACGGCGCTGACGGGTCGAGCGCGGCGACCGACGTCAGAAAGCGCTCGTGCTCGGCGCGCAGCGCCGGCAGATCCCACCACGCGCTGACGGCCTCGGCCAGCGGGGAGGCCGGCCGCGGGTCGGTGGTGCGGAACAGCGTGGCGAACGAGCGGGCGCCGATCTCATCGAGGAGCAGCTCGATCTCGCCGTCGAGGTGGCCGGGGACGATCCACAGGCCGGGGGAGACCGCGCCGGCGCCGAGGAAATGCAGCCGGCGGCGCAGCTGGTGCCGCAGATCGCGACGGGTCTCCGGGATGGTCGCGGACACCAGGGTCCAGTCGTCTCCGGCACGCATCGTGCGCACCTCGAAGATGCGCCGGTCGCCGCGCTCGAGCATCGGCACGGCGGCCGGGTTGAGCTTATAGCCGGCGCTCGGCACCGCGATCAGGAGTCCGCGCTGCTTGAGCCGGGTGATCGCCGTCCGCGCGCGCGCCGCGGGGATGCCGAGGTCGGCGGCGAGCCGCACCAGCGCTGCGGGCGAGATCGTGCCTCCGAGTGGACGCAGGTACAGCCCGATGAGGGTGCGCAGCAGCGAGGTGGTGCTGCCCGGCCTGGCATCGATGTCGTCGAGCACCACAACATCCGCCGCAGCCGCCGGCGAGCGCATGGTGGTGGTCATACCAGGGCGTCGCGCACGGCGACGATGCCGCGCAGCGTCTCCTCATGCGACGTGCTCAGCGGCGAGAGGCCCAGCCGGATGCCGTCGGGGAATCGGAAGTCGGGGATGACGCCGTCCTTCCAGAGCTGCTGAGTGACCTCCTGGAACGCGTCGTGCCCGATGGTCACATGACCACCGCGCCGCGATGCCGCGCGCGGTGACAGCAGCCGCACGCCCCGCGGTGCGAGCAGCTCGTCATAGGCGCGCACGGCGAAGTCGGTGAGCGAGATCGACTTGGCGCGCACGGCCGCCATCCCCGCGTCCGCGATGAGATCGAGCATGCCCTGCATGGCCAGCATCGACAGCACCGGCGGGGTGCCGCTGAGCAGCTGGCGGATGCCGCCGACGGGCGCGTACTCCGGCCCCATGGCGAAGATGTCCGCCGCTCCCCACCAGCCGTGGATCGGCTGCGCGAACCGGCCCTGATGCTCGGTGCGCAGGTAGGCGAATGCGGGCGATCCTGGCCCGCCGTTCAGGTACTTGTAGGTGCAGCCGACGGCCATGTCGACGCCCCAGGCGTCCAGCTGCATCGGCACGACGCCCACGGAGTGGCACAGGTCCCAGAGCATGACGGCTCCGGAATCCTTCACCGCCCGCGTGATCGACGGCATGTCGGCCAGCGCTCCGGAGCGATAGTCCACGTGGCTCAGCACGACGAGCGCGGTGCGATCCGAGACCACCTCGGCGACGTCGTCGGCGGTCACGCCGGTGACGGCATCCGGTTCGATCCACCGCAGGGTCGCGCCGGTCTCCTCGGCGACGCCGGCGGCGATGAACCGGTCGGTGGGGAAGTTGCCGCCTTCGATCACGATCTCGTTGCGACCCGGGCGCGCGGCGACAGCGGCGCGCATCAGCTTGTAGAGCAGCACGCTGGTCGAGTCGGCGACGACCGTCTGTCCCGCGGCGGCGCCGAGGGTGACCGCGGCGATCCGGTCGCCGAGTCGCATCGGCAGATCCATCCACTGCTCGTCCCAGGAGCGGATGAGCCGGGTGCCCCAGTCGTCGCGGATGAACCGCGCCGCCTTCTCCGGCATGTCCTTCAACGGTCGGCCGAGCGAGTTCCCGTCGAGGTACGCGGTCACCCCCGGAGCCTCGGCGAACGCGGCGAGGTGAGCGGCGAGCGGGTCGGCGGCGTCGAGCCGTCGAGCCTCGGCGAGCAGGTCGGGGGAGAGCACGCCGGCGACGCGGCGGTGCTCGTCTTCCAGCGATTCGGGCATATCAGACCTCCAGATCGGCGGGTGAGAGGCGTCGCGCGAGCGCGGGATCTCCCGCGGGCAGCACGAGCAGGGCGGCGCCGGGCGTGAGCGGGCTGAGCGGGTCGAGCGCGCGCAGCAGCGGGATGCCGTCCACGCCGGCGTCGCGGAGCGCGGCGATCTCGCTGTCGCGCAGATCGACCGGGGTGTCGCCGTTGCCCATGTCGCTGCCGTAGAGCACCGTGCCGCCGGCGGTGCAGAAGCGCCGCACGTTGTCGATCGCGATCGCCCGAGCGGCATCGTCATGGACGGCGAGCGTCGAGATCCACGACGCGGATGCCGCCTGCTCGGCGATCTCGTCGTCGGTGAGCCGCTCGCTGAACGGGGCGTGAGCGAGTCGGCTCGCGCCCAGTCGGACGGCGCGCTGCGCCTGGCCCGCACCCTCCGCGTGCGCGACGGCGGGAAGGTCGTGCGCCCGCGCGGCGCGCACGATCGCGGCGAAGGTCTCGTCGTCGATCACGGGGCCGGCGTCGCTGTTCGCGACGATCTTGATGACGGATGCTCCCGCCGCGGCGAGCTCATCCACCACAGGGCCCGCGCTCGCGGCATCCGGGATCTCGCGCACGGCGCCCTCGGGCGCCCACGCGCGATCGGACGGGTAGCCGCCCGCCGCCGTGAGGAACGGCCCCGCGTAGTCCACCGCGACGGGGCGGATGGATTCCGCCGGTCGAACGGCCCAGGAACCTGCCGAATCCATCCGTGCCCCGTCGTCACGGATGGAAACGGATGCGGCATAACCCCCTGAGCCTGCCGAATCCATCCGCGTGCCACGGGCGATCCCGGCGATCCAGCCGAGATCCGCGCCGAGGTCGACCACCCGGCCGAGCCGCGACCCGGCCAGCAGCGCGTGGTCGACGAGCTGCAGGTGCACGTGGTGGTCGGTGAAGAGCCCGGTGACGATCCCGTCCAGTCGCGGGGCGCCGGTCGGTGCCGGCTCCTCGAGCAGGCGAAGGGCGCCGTCGTGCTGCACGAGGGAGCCCTCGTGCAGCATCCCCGCGGCGAAGAAGGTGACGACCCTCATCTAGCGTCCGATCTCGGTGCGCACGCTGTACAGCTCGGGGAAGAACGTGAGATCCAGTGCCCGCTGCAGGAACCCGACGCCGCTCGACCCACCGGTGCCCCTCTTCATGCCGATCGTGCGGGTGACCGTGCGCAGGTGGCGGAAGCGCCAGAACTGGAAGTTGTCCTCCACGTCGACGAGCTCCTCGCACGCCTCGTACAGATCCCAGTACTCGTGCGGGTTCTCGTAGATCTCGCGGATCGCGCCGACCAGCTCGGGATGCTCGCGGTAGGGCAGGCGCACGTCGCGTTCCAGGATCTCGTGCGGCACGGGGAGTCCGCGGCGTGCCACGTAGCGCAGGAACTCGTCGTACAGGGTCGGCCGTTCCCATTCGGCGGTGAGCAGGGCGAGATTCTCGGGGTGGTTCGCGAAGACGCTCAGCATCCGCTCGTTCTTGTTGCCCAGCGCGAACTCCACGCCGCGGTACTGCACCGACTGGAAGCCGGAGGAGTTGCCCAGGGCGCCGCGGAACTGAGCGTACTCGGTGGGGGTGAGCGTGGCGAGCACCGACCACTGCTGGGTGAGCACCTCCTGGATGTGCTTGACCCTGGCGATGTGCTTCAGCGCCGAACGCAGGTCGTCGCCGGCGAGCCGGTCGCGCGCGGTGCCGAGCTCGTGCAGCACGAGCTTGAGCCACAGCTCGGTCGTCTGGTGCTGGATGATGAACAGCATCTCGTCGTGGTGCTCGGGCTGCGAGACCGGATGCTGCGCGCCGAGCAGCCGGTCGAGGTCGAGGTACCCGCCGTACGTCATCCGGTCGGCGAGATCGGTGACGATGCCGTCCTCGATCGCGCGTTCGTTGGCTTCGGTGCTCATGGCGCGACGATATCACTGTGGTGGCGACCGTCACAATCGTGAAACGCGCGAACGACGGCTGGGAGAGTGCTGTCGGGTTCGCCCGATAGCGTCTTCCCATGGGAGACGACGTCGGCAACAGAACCTTCACCCGGCAGGATCGGACGCTGTTCCGCAGCCGCGTCGCACGATGCCTGGATGCACTGGCGGAGATGCTCGCCGACGCGCGCTTCGAGATCGCCGAGCCGCAGCTCGGACTCGAGATCGAGCTGAACCTCGTCGACGAGCACTGCGCGCCCGCGATGTCCAACGAGACCGTGCTGGAGGCCATCGCCAATCCGGCATTCCAGACCGAGCTCGGCCGCTTCAACATCGAGATCAACGTCGCACCCCGCCCGCTCGACGGCGACAATCTCTCCAAGCTCGAGAGCGCGCTGCAGTCGGCGTTCCGTGCGGCCGACGACCGTGCACGCGGCACCGGTTCGCGGCTGGCGATGATCGGGATGCTGCCCACTCTCGACGAGCACCACTTCACCGAGCAGTGGCTCTCCGCCGATCCGCGCTACAGCCTGCTCGGACAGCAGATCCTCGCGGCCCGCGGCGAGGACATCGAGCTGCGCCTCGACGGCCGCCCGCTGCATCCGGGGCAGGCCGAGGACCTCGACATCGTGTGCGACACCATCCTTCCCGAAGCGGCCTGCACGTCGGTGCAGCTGCACCTGCAGATACCGCCGGAGGAGTTCGCCTCGTACTGGAACTCCGCGCAGGCGATCGCCGGGGTGCAGGTGGCGCTGGCGGCGAACTCGCCGTTCTTCGCGGGTCGTGCGCTGTGGCACGAGACGCGCATCCCGATGTTCGAGCAGGCCACCGACACTCGCCCGCAGGAGCTGAAGAACCAGGGGGTCCGGCCGCGGGTGTGGTTCGGTGAGCGCTGGATCTCGTCGATCTTCGATCTCTTCGAGGAGAACTCGCGCTACTTCCCGGCCCTGCTGCCGGTGTGCAGCGACGAGGACCCGTTCGAGGTGCTCGCCCGTGGCGAGAGCCCCGCCCTGTCGGAGCTGCGGATGCACAACGGCACGGTCTACCGCTGGAACCGCCCGATCTACGACGTCACCGAGAGCGGGCACCATCTCCGGCTGGAGAACCGGGTGCTGCCGGGTGGGCCGAGCATGGCCGACGTGCTCGCCGACACCGCCTTCTACTACGGCCTCGTGCACAGCCTCGCGGCCGCGGACCGCCCGCTGTGGACGCAGATGACGTTCGACACCGCGCGCGAGAACCTGCACGCCGGCGCGCGCGACGGCATCGAGGCGCGACTGTCCTGGCCCGGCATCGGACGGGTCGGCGCACGTGACCTGGTGCTGCGTCGGCTGCTGCCCGCCGCCGCCGAGGGGCTCGACGCGTACGGCGTGGATGCCGAGGTCCGCGACCGCTGCCTCGGCATCATCGAACAGCGTTGCCTGACGGGTCGCAACGGCGCCGTGTGGCAGCGTGAACAGGTCGCGGCGCGGGAGGCCGCGGGCGAGACGCGCGAGGAGGCGCTGCACGGGATGCTCGCCGACTACCTGGAGCGGATGCGCGCGGGTGAACCCGTGCACACCTGGTGGGACTGATCCGCATCCCGCCCGCGGTCAGGCCAGGATCTGCGCCGTCGTCGCCAGGGTGATCTGCGGCGGGTACAGGCCCATCACGTGCAGCGCGGCCGCGTGGTTCTCGGCGGTCGAACCCGCGCAGGCGTCGGTGGCGACCGTCAGGCGTGCTCCGGCATCCGCCGCCGCCAGCGCGGTCGAGAGCACACAGCAGTCGGTCGACACCCCGGTGAGCACGACCCGCGCACCGCGGCCCACGATCGCTTCCAGCTCGGCACCCCACTTCCCGAAGGTGGGCAGGTCGAGGGTCGGGTGCGGCGAGAGCCGCTTCGCCTCGGGGACCAGGTCGAACAGCGCGTCGGTCGCCGGCCGGTCGGCGAACGGCCAGGCCGCGAAGTAGTCGCCCCAGGAGGTCGCTCGATCGGCGGTCGGCATCCACCGGGTCACGAGCACGCGCTCGGCGAAGCGTCCGGCGAGCCGGCGGATGTTCGCGATCGCCTGAGGGAAGAACGGCGAGCCCCACGCGGAATCCGGTGAGGCGAAGATGTTCTGCGGGTCGACGACGACCAGCCAGGCGTCGCCGCCCGCGGCATCCGTCACCCCTGCTCCTGCCGCCGGATCGTGCCCTTCCGCGCGAACCAGGTCACGACGAACGAGAGCACGAGGGCGAAGAAGACGCCGAGGTTCGCGTACGCCCACTCGCCGTCCCTGCCGCCCACCAGCCCGAGCAGGTAGCCCTGCCAGTTGTTCCACGGCGCGGCGTCGGCGAAGGTGTTGATGACGAAGCCCCACCCGATCACCGAGGCGACGATCATCGTGCCGATGGAGGTCCAGTCCCAGGAGCCGTAACGTCCGCTCGCGTCGAACAGCGCGTTCTCGTCGTAGTCGCGACGGCGGCGCAGGATGTCGGCGATGAGGATGCCGGCCCACGATGCCAGAGGCACGCCGAGGGTGATGAGGAAGCTCTGGAACGGGCCGAGGAAGTCGGCGGCGAAGAACACCACCCAGATCGTGCCGAGTGTGAGGATCACGCCGTCGATGGCCGCCGCCGAGGGGCGCGGGATGCGGATGCCGAGACTGATGAGGGTCAGCCCCGAGGAGTAGATGCCGAGTACGGCGCCGGAGACCAGGGCGAGCACGGCGGTGAGCAGGAACGGCACGAGCACCCAGATCGGCAGCAGCGAGGCGAGCGCGCCGATCGGATCGTTCTGCACGGCGGTGAACAGGTTCTCGTTCGAGCCCGCCAGCAGCAGGCCGAAGACGACCAGAAGCACGGGAGCGATCGCGCCGCCGAAGGTGTTCCAGAAGATGATCGATCCGTCCGACGCGGTGCGCTTCTGGTAGCGCGACCAGTCGGCGGCGATGTTGATCCAGCCCAGTCCGAAGCCGGTCATCACCATGACCAGCGCGCCGATGACCTGCCCGATGCCACCGTCGGGCCTGGCCATCACCGCGGCGAGATCGATGCTCGGTGCGGCGAGGATGATGTAGACGACCGTGACGACGCCGGTGACCCAGGTGAGCACCGACTGCAGTTTCATGATGGTGTGATAGCCGAGCACTGAGGCGGTCACGATGAGCGCGGCCACGATCACGGTGGCGATGACCTTGACGGCGACGCTGTCGCCGTCGCCGCCGAGCCTGGTGATGACGGTCGCCGTGGCGAGCACCGCCAAGATGGCGAGGAACGTCTCCCACCCGATCGACGTGAGCCATGACACGATGCCGGGCACCTTCTGCCCGTGCACGCCGAAGGCGGCGCGCGAGAGCACCATGGTCGGAGCCGATCCGCGCTTGCCGGCGATCGCGATCAGCCCGCACAGGAAGAACGACACCACGATGCCGATGACCGACACGAGCGTCGCCTGCCAGAACGAGATGCCGAATCCGAGCACGAAGGAGCCGTAGCTCATCCCGAAGACGGAGACGTTCGCGGCGAACCATGGCCAGAACAGATCCCGCGGCCGGGCCGATCGGTCGGACTCGGGGATGATCTCGATGCCCGTGCGCTCGATCAATGCCGGCGGCGCGGAGGGCGTGGCGGATGCCGGGGGCGTGGCGGATGCCGGAGGCGTGGCGGTCATGCCTTCATCCTGGCACTGCGTCGGCCTCGGCGGCACAGGTCAGTCGCGGCCGAGCAGATGGGCGATCGATGCGAAGGCATCGTCGACGATGCGGAAGTACGCCCAGGTGCCGCGCTTCTCGCGCTCGAGGAACCCCGCCTCGGTGAGCACGCGCAGATGGTGCGAGACCGTGGGCTGGCTGAGCTGCAGCGGATCGGTGAGGTCGCACACGCAGGACTCGCCGTCGGCGTGCGCGGCGATCATCGAGAGGATTCGCAGCCGGGTGGGGTCGGCGAGCGCCTTCAGTGACGCCGCCAGCGATTCGGCGTTGGCGCGGCTGAGGGGTGCGCGGGTGAGAGGAGCGCAGCAGGAGCGCAGGTCACGCAGGGGGAGCGCCTCGATCGTGGTCACCCCTCGATTCTGCGTCAGACATTGACACTCGTCAATATATGCGTCACGATCGCATCGTTCACATATCGATGAGCATCGATGAAGGAGGTGTGACATGGGCGATTGCTGCGAGAACGGCTGCTGCTGACGCACGCCGCATCGCGGGGTCGCCGAGTAGCGCGGGCCCGCGGTGCCGAAGCGCGTCTGCGGTGATCAGCCGGCGAAGAAGGCGCGCGCGACGCGCGACAGGTCGTGCAGATCGCTGACGCCCGCCAGCTCGCGCGCGGAGTGCATCGACAGGATCGGGATGCCGACGTCCACCGTGCGGATGCCGAGTCGCGTCGCCGTGATCGGGCCGATGGTCGAGCCGCACGGCACCGCGTTGTTCGACACGAACTCCTGCGCCGAGACCCCGGCCTGCGTGCACCATCCGACCCAGGCGGCGGCACCGACCGCGTCGGTCGCGTAACGCTGGTTGGCGTTGATCTTGAGGATCGGGCCGGAGCCGAGCAGCGGCTGCACCACGGGATCGTGCTTGTGCGCGAAGTTCGGGTGCACCGAATGGCCC
Organism: Microbacterium sp. NPDC058345; assembly: GCF_042723855.1. NCBI lineage: Bacteria > Bacillati > Actinomycetota > Actinomycetes > Micrococcales > Microbacteriaceae > Microbacterium > Microbacterium sp. NPDC058345. The sequence goes on along the minus strand of NZ_JBHXIG010000001.1, from coordinate 259,397 downwards.
ACGTCGCTGGACAGATGCCAGGACGCCGCGTGGGCGCGGCGCTGCTCCGAGGCATCCGCGCCGAGCGCGGCGTACACCCGCACGAGCACGTCTTCGAGGAACGGCCCCGCGGCGCCGGAGCGCGACTCCGAGCCGAGCTCCTCGTGGTCGAACGCGGCGAGCACGGGGATCACGCCCGAGGCGGATTCGGTCGCCTCGATCAGGGCGACGACACCCGCGTGAACCGACGCCAGGTCGTCCAGCCGGCCGGAGGCGAAGAACGCGTCGTCCTTGCCGAAGACCGCACCGCGCGCGGCATCGGCCACCACGGCGTCGAACCCGCGGATCTCGGCCGCGTCGACGCCGGCCGAATCGGCCAGTTCCGCGAGCAGATCGGCGGATTCCGCATCCCCCAGTCCCCACACCGGCTGCGTGCCGGTCTGCTTGTCGAGGGCGAACCCGTCGTTCACGCCCCGATCGAGGTGGATGGCCAGCTGCGGCAGACGCAGCAGCGGACCGGTCGCGGCCAGCACCACGCGGCCGTCGGCCAGCGCGAGCCGGCCGGCGAGGCGCAGTTCGCGGTCGAGCCAGGAGTTGAGCAGCGGGCCGCCGTAGACCTCGACCGCGGCCTGCAGCCAGCCCTTCGTGCCGATGGTCGGCTGGGGCTTGAGCTTGAAGCCGGGGGAGTCGGTGTGCGCGCCGAGCACGTGCACGGGCGTGGTCGCGACGGCATCCGACGGCACTGCCCAGGCGATCGCGGCGCCGTCGCGCACCACGACGAAGCGCCCGCCCGGCTGCGCCGGCCACTCCGCCGTCTCGTCCAGGCGGACGAAGCCGGCGTCCTCGAGACGGCGGGCGACCTCTTCGGCGGCGTGGTAGCTCGACGGGGAGGCGGCGACGAAATCGGCGAGATCGGTGGCGTGCGCAAGGGCGGCGGGACTGACGGGCATGCCTTCGATGCTAGTCGGCGCGGCCTGGCGAACCGGTGCGGGGCCTGTCGGGCAGCGGGCCGCCGGCGGGGCGCGGGATCTGACTCGCGGGGTGGTGGTGATCGCTCTTCGGCTTCGGAGCTCAGCGTCCCGGGCCGAATGTCGGAGGCCCCTCGTACGCTGGAACCACCGGACAGAACCGATCACGCTCTCTGCAGCACGAATGCCCGAAACCGGCTTTCCCTTCCGCGATCCAGAGAGCAGATCATGTCCGAGCACCTGGCACCCCTGCACGAGGCGATGACTCGCCTCGACGACGCGTGGGCGGATGCCGCAGACGCGTCGGGACTGCCGCGTCCGCGCCTGATCGCGACGAACGAGGCGATCGGGCTGCTGCAGCGTCGGCTGGACGCGCTGCGGGTCGAGGTGGCGGCCGAGATCGCCCACGAGTCGCGACCCGAGCTGGGGGCGGATTCGCTGGCAAGGCAACAGGGGTACCGCAGCACGGCGCAGCTGATCGCCTCGACCACGGGGACGTCGGTCGGCGACTCGGCGCGGCTGGTCAAGGTCGGGGAGGCGATCGCACCACGGACGAACCTGGTGGGCGAGCCTCTTCCGGCGCGGTATCCGGCCGTGCAGCGCGCCGTTCACGCCGGCGCGTTGAGCGCGCAGGTCGCGGGGCTGATCATCGGCGTGCTCGAGCGGTGCCGCCTGGCCGCCGGAGCCGAGCGGATCGCCGAAGCCGAGGAGATCCTCGTCGCGAAGGCGGTCGGATTCTCGGTCGACGACGTGCGCAAGCTGCTCGCGCGTGCCGAGGCCTGGCTCGACCCCGACGGCATCGAGCAGCGCGAGGATCAGCGTCGCGCCCGCCGCTCGGCGACCATGTTCGAACGCGACGGCAAGTTCCACCTGAATCTCATCACCACCGCCGAGCAGGGCGCACCGATCCGCACCGCTGTGCAAGGCCACGTCTCCGCCGCGTTCGCCGCCCGCAAGAATGCCATCGCCGCCGACGCCGCGGATGCCGATCAGCGCACGGTCGCGATGATCCAGGCCGACGCGCTGACCGCGATCTGCGAGCACGCGCTCGGATGCGGCGCAGCGAGCTCGGTTCCGCTGAACGGAGCGACGGTGATCGTCCGCGTCCGTCTCGAAGACCTCACCGAAGGCGTCGGATTCGGCACGGTCGACGGCACCGATGAGCCGGTCAGCATCGCTGCGGTGCGTCGCATGGCGGCATCCGGGGGAGTCATTCCCTGCGTGCTCGGCGGTGACAGCGAGATCCTCGACTGGGGCCGTGAGAAACGTCTGTTCACCCCAGCGCAACGTCTGGCGCTCGCCGAGCGCGACGGAGGATGCGCCATGTGCGGGTTGCCGCCCGGCTTGGCCAAAGCTCACCACATCCGCTGGTGGGCCAGGGATGCCGGGCCGACCGATCTCGACAACGGCGTGCTGCTGTGCGACACCTGTCACCACCGCATTCACGACAACGGCTGGGAGATCAGGATCGAGGGGATCGGCGTCATAGCGCGAGTGTGGTTCATTCCACCGCCGTACGTCGATCCGCTCCGCACGCCGCGCCTCGGGGGCAGGGCGAGATACGACATCGCGGCCTGAGGGAGGAGTGTGCCTTCGGGAGCCGGGAGCCGGGAGCCGGGAGCCGGGGGGCCGGGGGGCCGGGAGCCGTGGGCCCGGGAGCCGTGCGCCGTGAGCCGAGGTCACCGGGACGCGCTCGGGTCAGGCGGCGGGCAGCGGGTACCGCCGACGCAGCAGCACCCGCTGCACCAGCGTCCACGTCACCGTCACCACCAGGTACAGCGCTGCCGCGAGCGGCACGATGACGGCGAAGGCGGCCGTCAGATAGTGCAGCGCATTCAGCACGCCGAGCATCCCGGGCGCCGCCAGCGGACCCTCGTCGGGCACCTGCGGGCGGAAGAAGCGCCGGGTGATCTCGGCCACCACGAGGATCACGAGGAGCACCGCGCCCCAGACCAGCCCGGTGGCGAGGTCGATGCCGCCGCCGATGGCGGAGAGCAGCGACGTGCCGAGAGGCGCACCGAGCAGATCGTGCGCGAGCAGCTCATTGGCGTGCCCGGCGATCTCGGGACGCAGGAAGAGGGTGTAGAGGATGCCGACCACCGCCGCCTGCACCAGCAGCGGCAGACAGCCGGCCAGGGGCGACGCGTTCTCGGAGCGGTACAGCTGAAGGGTCTCCCGCTGCAGCCGTTCGGCATCCTTCCCATGGCGCTTCTGCAGTTCGCGCAGTCGCGGCGCGAGTCGGGCGCGCATCTGCTCCGCCTTTGCCTGCGAGACGCCGACGGGGATGAGCAGTGCGCGCACCAGCAGGGTGACGAGCATCACGGCCAGCGCCGCAGACGCGCCGCCGGCGAGCGGCTCCAGAAGCTGGGACAGCGAGAGCAGGGCGCGGTAGGCGCCGTCGAGAAGAAGGGTCAGGGGCGGGAAGGCGAAGATGTCCATGGAAGTCCGTTCACGAGGAGGAAGGGTCGGCGGAACGCCGCGATCCCCCATCGCGAAAGGACGACGGGATCAGGCGGCGCTCGCCGCCCCTGGTGCTCGTGGACGTGGATGCCCGTCGGCATCCGGATCACTCTGGGCGAGCAGAACCGAGGCGTCGATCGCGCCGCCGGGACGCATCGAGAGGCGGACTCCGGAGTGCGGCGCAGCGAGCGCGATGATCACGGCGAGAACGGCCACGGCGATGAGCACTGCGGCGACGCCGAGCATCCCGTCAGTCTGAGGCGCGGCGCCGAGCGCCGTCAGCATCAGCTGCAGCAGCGTGCCGATCATCTCGCCCATGCGGCCTCCTTCGCGACGAGGCTACACCGCCCGGCTGTCGACTCGCCGCGTGCGTCAGCCGTCCTTGACCTCCTGGCCATCTCCGTCGGACTCGTCGCCGGTCCGCTCGGCGGGGTAGTCGGGACGCTGCGGCTGGGGAGGCTGGTCGGACAGCTCGCCGCCTTCGCGGCCGCCGTACGGCCGTCCATGGTCGGCGAACTCATCGCGAGCGAACACGAGCGTCCACTCTCCGATGGTGAATCGTGCTCCCGTGCGCAGAATCTCGGACCGTTCGCCGGCTGCCCCCTCGGCGCTGTTGGCGTTCATCTCGCCCTCGCCATGCAGGGTGAGCACGTACTCGTCACGATCATCGTGCACGATGGTGGCGTGCACCGGGTCGGCGCCCTCGAGCAGCAGGTCGCTGCCTGCCGCCGAACCCAGGCTCACCCTGTCGCCCGTGATCTCGAACACGGAGCGGTCGGCGTCCTCGCGCGAGACGAGCAGCCGGGGCTCTCCGGCTCCCCAGGATGCGTGCGTGGTGATGTCGCCGTGCTTCTCAGGCTGGTTGCTCATATGTCCTCCTCCGGTGGTGGCGGTCGTCAGCGCGAGATGCGCTCGACGGTCTCGCCGGTGGTCTCGGCCTCGAGGTGCCGGGCGATGTCGGCCTGGCTGATGATGCCGACCAGGCGATGATCGGCGATCACCGGCACCCGGCGCACCTGGTGACGGCGCATGACCTCGACCGCCGCCTCGACGTCGTCGTCCGCGCTCACGGTGATCGGCTTGCCCGTCGCCAGGCGCCCCGCGTTCGTCGTGTCGGGATCCTGTCCTTCGGCGACCGCCTTCACCACGATGTCTCGGTCCGTCAGCATCCCTTTCAGCCGACCGTCCTCGCCGCAGATGGGCAGGGCGCCCACATCGAACTCGCGCATCATCTCTGCGGCGATCGTGAGTGCATCGTTCTCGCCGATGCACCTGGCATCCGCTGTCATGACGTCCCGCGTCAGTGTCATCGCCCTGCTCCTTTCGTCTGTCTTCCCTTGCACTCGACGCTAGGGAGTGCGATGCCGCCTGCTAATGGGGTTGACAGTCCGCGTCTGGTCCGTCAAGCCCCTTCTCCGCGCGCCGTCGCGGCGCCAGCATCAAGGGAACCGGATGAGGGGAGAGGGCATGTCTCAGCATGAGCCGATCGGGGCGAGGACGATCTTCTGGATGTGGGCGGGAACGCTGATCGCGGGGTTCATCGCCATGGCCCTCGTGCTCGTGAGCGGGCGGTGACCATCATGAATCCGTCCCGTTTCGTTCGCGACAACGCCCTCAGCCTGTTCTTCTTCACCCTGTTCGTGCTGGCGCTCGCCGGGCAGTCCGTCGCGGGATTCCTGCGCACGAACGAGGACCTCGTCCAGCACGGCATGCCCGAACAGGGGTACCTGTCGTTCCTGTTCTCCAGCGACTTCGTCGTCGACGTCGCCGAGAACTGGCAATCCGAGTTCCTGCAGTTCCTGCTCTTCATCGCCGCGACCGTGTGGCTCGTGCAGCGCGGCTCGCCCGAGTCGAAGAAGCCCGGTGACGAGGGCGTCGGCACCGACGAGGATCAGAAGGTCGGCCCGTACGCTCCGCCGGATGCTGCCGCGTGGGCACGAGCGAGCGGCTGGCGCCGCGTCGTCTACGAGAACTCGCTGGTGATCGTGATGGGCGCGATCTTCGTGCTTTCGTGGCTGATGCAGTCGCTCAGCGGCACGGTCGTCATGAATCAGGAGAACGCCGAGCACGGTGAAGCCCCGATGAGCTGGGCCGAGTACATCGTCTCGCCCGAGTTCTGGGACCGCACCCTGCAGAACTGGCAGAGCGAGTTCCTGGCCGTGGGCACGATGGTCGCCTTCTCGATCTTCCTGCGTCAGCGCTCGTCGGCCGAGGCCAAGCCGGTCGGCGCGCCGCACACGGAGTCGGCCGAAGCGTCTCAGTGACGCCGGCTCACTCCTCGCTCTCGACCTGCTCGGGCAGCAGCATGATGCCGCCGCTGCTGTTAGCCGAGTGCGCCATCGCGGTGATCCACTCGGCGCTCAGCTCCGGCGGCTCCGACTCGTCGAAGACGAACCGGAGGGGGATCGAGGGGTGCAGCCAGATCGTCGAGCGCCCCGGCTCCGCCCCTTCGGGGTGCTGCCAGGAGAGCGTGAAGCTCTCATTGCGCCGCAGCTTCGTGGCCACCACCACTTTGAGGTGAGCGAGCGCCCGATCCTCGACCATTATCGGATCGCGGCTGCCGCCGTAGTAAAGCAAGCCCATGCCGATAAGCTAGCCGGGCGGAGTTGGGGAATCCAAAACAATTCGCCGAATCCATCGGCGAACGACGAGCAGAGGTTGATCATCCATGGGCAAGTTCATCTACGACGGCACGGTCAAGACAGAGGTGGAAGACCGTGCGCTGACGCACTTGCAGCTCGTCATCACCGCCAAGCTTCGCCGTGGCGAGCCGTTCCCGTTCAGCTGGCGTGAGGACCCGAGTGTGGGTGGCGGTCGCACCACGGTGTGGCTGCATTCGGCCAGCTCGCTGGTCTTCAAGTACTACGGCAGCCGCAAGCCCGCGATCAACCGGGCCTGGATCGAGGCGCTCGCGTTCACGGCGAATTCGCCCGCCGGCCTGCACCTCGTGCCCGAGCCCGCGGAGGAGCCGCAGACCGACGAGGCGGGCGCCGGACAGAACCTCCCCTGAGCGTTCCCCTCGGCCGCGACCTCGCCCGCTAGGTCAACTCCCGTCACCCGTCAACCCCCGCGCGGTGCGACTGCCGGACTCGTAGCGTCGAACGCGACGAGAGGAATGAAGGCATGGAGAAGGTCACCGCGGAGATCGAAGTCGACGCTCCCGTGCGTCGCGTGTACGAGCAGTGGGCACGCCTCGAGGAACTTCCGTCGTTCATGTCGATGGTCGAAGAGGTGCGCCGCACCGGTGACGACCTGACGCACTGGACCGTCCGCGTGGCAGGCGTCCGTCGTGAGTTCGACGCGAGAACCACGGAACTGGTTCCCGACGAGAGGATCTCGTGGGTGAGCGTCGCCGAGGAGATGCACTCCGGCACCGTGCGCTTCGTGCCGCTGGATGCCGAGCGCACCCGTGTCTCCGTCGAACTCGGGTGGGCGCCGAAGTCCTTCGTCGAGAAGGCGGGCGCGGCGCTGCACCTCGACCAGGGCGCGGTGGATGCGGATCTGCGTCGCTTCAAAGAGAACATCGAAGGCGAGGGTCGCGACACCGTCTTCGGCAGTGACCCGGACCCTCGCGTCTGAGCGCTGAGCGTCGGGACGCGCCGATGACGCAGATCGGATTCCACGCCTCGCACGAGCAGCACGCGCCGAGTCTTCTGCTTCGCGATGTCATCCGTGCGGAGCAGATCGGCTTCGACGAGGCGATGTGCTCGGATCACCTTGCACCATGGCTCACGGCGCAAGGCGAGTCCGGTTTCGCCTGGTCGTGGCTCGGAGCCGCCCTCGCCCGCACCGGTCTGCCGATCGGGCTGGTGACCGCACCGGGGCAGCGGTATCACCCGGTGATCCTCGCCCAGGCGCTCGCCACACTCGAGGAGATGTTCCCCGGCCGCACCTGGGCGGCGCTGGGCAGCGGAGAGGCGCTGAATGAGCACATCACCGGCGACCCGTGGCCCGCCAAAGACGACCGGGACGCGCGCCTGGTCGCTTCCGCCACCGCCATGCGACGGCTGCTGGAGGGCGAGGAGGTGGATGCCGATGGGCCGATCCGGATGCACCGCGCACGGGTGTGGTCCCTCGCCTCGCCGCCTCCGCCTCTGCTCGCCGCCGCGATCAGCCCGCACACGGCGACCATGGTGGCACCGTGGGCTGACGGCCTGATCACCGTCGGGTCCGACCCGGCCGGCGTGCGCGAGGCCCGCGACGCATACCGCGACGCCGGCGGCCGTGGCCGCGTGCTGCTGCAGCTGCACATCAGCCTCGAGTCCACGAAGGAGCGTGCGATGGCCGCCGCTCGTGAGCAGTGGGCGCAGGCCACCGTGCCGCCAGGACTGATGTGGGACCTGGAGAGCCCGACACAGTTCGAGGCCCACGCCGACCCGACCGACGAGAAGCTGCGGCAGGCGGTGGTCATCGGTGCCGACACCGCAGAGGTCGCCGAGCGGATCGCCGCCGTCGCGTCCGGATTCGACGCGGTGTTCCTGCATCAGGTGGGCCCGGACCAGGTGACGTTCCTTGACCGGTGCGAAGCCGAGCTGCTTCCGGCACTGCGGGAACTGCTGTGAACCCCGCCGACACCAGCGACCTGTGGTGGCGCACGGCGGTCATCTACTGCCTCGACGTCGAGACCTTCCAGGACTCGGACGGCGACGGCTTCGGCGACTTCGCCGGTCTCGCCCGGCGCATCGACGACCTCGACGCCCTCGGCGTCACCTGTCTGTGGCTGATGCCCTTCCAGCCCACCCCCGACCGTGACGACGGCTACGACATCTCCGACTTTTACAGCGTCGATCCCCGGCTGGGTGATCTCGGGCGCGTCGCCGAGATGATCCGCATCGCGCACGACCGCGGCATCCGGGTGGTCATGGATCTGGTGGTGAATCACACCTCGGACCAGCATCCCTGGTTCCGCGCCGCCCGCCGCTCCCGCGACTCGCGATTCCGGGACTATTACGTGTGGCGCGACCACCCGCCGCGCAAGAAGCAGAAGCTCGTCTTCCCCGGCGAGGAGACCAGCGTTTGGGAGTACGACGAGCGAACCGACCAGTACTTCCAGCACAGCTTCTACCGCCATCAGCCCGACCTGAACCTGGGCAACCCCGAAGTGCGGGCCGAGATCGCCCGCATCATCGGGTTCTGGCTGAAGCTCGGCGTGGACGGCTTCCGCGTCGACGCGGTGCCGTTCCTGATCTCGGGCGAAGGCACGCCCGGCACACAGGATCCGCACTCCTTCCTGCGCGAACTGCGACGGTTCGTCGCACGGCGCGAGGGGTCGGCGCTGCTGCTGGGCGAGGTCGCCGTGACGCACGATCAGCAGCTGGACTACTTCGGCGGCGAGGCCACCGAGCTCGACCTGCAGTTCGACTTCGTCACCGCCCAGACGATCTTCCTCGCCTTCGCGCGTGGAGACGGCGAGCCGCTCGCCCGGGTCCTCGCCGCCCGGCCCGAGGTCGACGTGCGCCAGGGTTGGGCCATGTTCCTGCGCCACCATGACGAGCTGACCCTGGAGCTGCTCACCGACGAGGAGCGCGAAGAGGTCTTCGAGGCCTTCGCTCCCCAGGAGCATCAGCGGGTGTACGGCCGAGGCATCGTGCGCCGGCTCGCACCCATGCTCGGCGACGACCCGCGCCGGCTGCGGCTGGCGTACAGTCTGCTGTTCTCACTGCCGGGAGCACCGATGCTCTTCTACGGTGAGGAGATCGGCATGGGAGAGCTCGACGGCGACCTCGGCCGGGGCACGGTCCGAGGGCCCATGCAGTGGGATGCCGGGCGGTTCGGCGGCTTCACCACTGCTCGCCGCGGTCGCCTGAGTCGCCCCGGCCCCGTCGAGGGATACGGCCCCGAGCACGTGAACGTGCACGACCAGCGTCGTGACCCGGAATCGCTGTGGTCGTTCATCTCGACGCTCGCGTCGCGCTACCGATCCACTCCGGAGATCTCCTGGGGACGACTGCGCGTGCTCGACGGCGGCGACTCCCGCGTACTCGTGCACGAGTCGGCATGCGATGACACCGCCTTCATCGCACTGCACAACTTCTCGTCGGAACCGCTGACCGCCACTCTGCCCGAACTGCGCGAAGGGCAGACCGCCACGGTCCTCTTCGAGTCACGGAACAGCGCGCCGCAGGGCGCCCACTCCGAGCAGCTGCTGGACGGCTACGGATTCCGCTGGCTGCGCGTGACATCCTCGCCCGGCTGAGGCACGCCCCCGCGGGCGAGGCGCGCCGAGTCTGCACGCTCATCCTCCGAGATGCCGGCGAGCGCCTGGTCGACCTCGGTCTGCTCCGCGGATTCCTCGCGCGGCCGTCCCTCGCCGGCCGTGCCCGTCGCGGCATCCGGGTCATCGGCGTCCGGCGGTGAGGCGACGCGCTCATCCATGGTCCGGTCGTCGGCCTGCTGCGGCTGCACGTGCGGCGGCATCATGCCCTGGTCGTCGATGCCGCTCACGAGCGCTCCTCGTGAACGTCGCCGGACGGCGCCTCAGTGCGAAGATCGTCGGGCGCGTCGCCGGAATGCTGCGTGCGCCCATCACCCTCCGCGAGGTCGCCCTGGCCGTCTTCGCCGAGCTCGGCGTCGAGCGGCACATCCTCCTGCGTGTCCGGCTGCAGGTCGGGCCTGCCGGCGATCGCCGAGTCCTGTTCGGGCACATCCTCGTCATAGTCCGGTGCTCCGCTGGCATCGCTCATCGTGCTCTCCTCTCGTGCGGGTATGCCTTCAGCATGCGAGTGCATCGACCGCGAAGCACGCCCGTTGACAGCGGTCGGGTCAGGGGATAGCGGGCACCGGTGACGCCGTGTCCTGCAAACGCGCACATGCCGTCAACCCGCCGAACTGTCAACCCCCTGGTTCCGTAGGAGAGCCCGACCGATGCTGTCTGAACGGGTTCCCCCATCCGACACTGACTCGACATCTGAAGAGAGGCGCGACGATGACCGATTCCACGTCCGATCCCCGCCACGAGCATCACGACGAGAAGTTCCCTCCCCAGCAGCAGAATCAGCCGGGCCACACCGACGAGACGCAGCCCACGCCGGACCACGGCGAGGAGACGTACACCGGTCACGACCGCCTGAAGGGCCGGAAGGCGCTGATCACCGGTGGAGACTCCGGCATCGGACGGGCCGTGGCGATCGCGTTCGCCCGCGAGGGCGCCGACGTCGCGATCGTGCACATGGCCGAGGAGCAGGAGGACGGCGACGCGACCGTTCGCCTCATCCAGGACGCGGGTCGCACCGGAGTCAGCATCGCCGGCGACCTGCGCGACGAGAGCTTCGCGACGGATGCCGTGCGCAGAGCGCGCGAAGCGCTCGGCGGGCTGGACGTGCTGGTGCTGAACGCCGCCTACCAGCACGACATCGACGGTTTCGGCTCCCTGGCGACCGAGGACATGCGGCGGGTGTTCGACACGAACCTCGCGGGCACCCTCTTCACGGCACGCGCCGCGTACCCCGACCTCGAGGCCGGCGCCAGCATCATCGTCACGGCCTCCATCCAGGCGTACAACCCGTCACCGGGACTCATCGACTACGCGATGACGAAGGCGGCTCAGGTGGCCTTCGTCAAGGCGCTCGCGACCGAGGCCGGCGAGCGCGGAATCCGCGTCAACGCCGTGGCCCCTGGCCCCATCTGGACTCCGCTGATCCCCGCGACCGGCTGGGACGCGAGCAAGGTCGAGAGCTTCGGGTCTGATACCCCGCTGGGCAGGGCCGGCCAGCCGGCCGAGCTGGCGGGGGCGTATGTCTACCTGGCCGCAGAGGAATCGTCGTACACATCAGGCAGCGTCATCGCTGTGACAGGAGGCAAAGCACTATGAGCACCGTACTCTCCGACGTTCCGAGATCGCCCGCCCCGCAAGGGGACTGGGAGATCACGCCGCTGGGACGCGACAACTGGCGCATCTGCGACCGCGCGCGCAAGCAGGGCGACGCCGACTGCCTGATCGCGTACGTCGAGCGCAACAGCACCGGCACGCTCGATGTGCTGTGGCTGCGGACCCCGTGTCCGCGTCGCTCGCGATTCCGCGACATCACCCAGCTGCTCGCCGCCCTCGACGAGGCCGTCGCGGCGACGTCCGACCGCTCGCGGCCTCCGGTGGCGATCCGCCATCTTCCGCCGCTCTGAACCGTATCGCCGACCCCACGGCCTCATCCACCCCCGTCGCCACCGCCGACACCCTCCCCCGTCGGCGACCTGGCGGCGGGGGTGCTGCGCTGCCGACCGTCATACGCGGGCGCCGGGGGCTTAGTCTCGGAGGATGACCGACCTTCGCGAACTGCTCGGCATCCGGCATCCGATCGTGCTCGCACCGTTCGGCGGGCTCTCCTCGGTCGCGCTGACCGCGAGCGTCAGCGAGGCCGGCGGGCTCGGGTCGTACGGCCTGTACGGCTACGACGGCGCGCGGATCCGCGCGACCGCCGCGGAACTGCGAGCGGCGACATCGGCGCCGTTCGCGCTCAACATCTGGCTGCCGACGGGCGACGAGACGCAGCCAGGGCACGAGCACGACGCGCAGGCGGCAGCACTGTCGTCCTTCTTCGCGGAGGTCGGCGTCGAGCCGCCCGCACGGCCCGAGCGCTACCTGCCCTCGCTCGAAGGGCAGCTCGAGGCGATCTGGGAGGCGGCGCCGGCCGTCCTGAGCGTGGTGTTCGGCGTGCCCGCGGCGCCGATCCTCGCGGAGGCGCATCGCCGTGGCATCCGGGTCGTGGGCACCGCGACGACGGTCGCCGAGGCGATCGCGCTGGACGCAGCCGGCGTGGACGCGATCATCGCGACCGGCATCGAGGCCGCAGGGCATCGGGTGTCGTTCCTGAAGCCGGCGTCCGATTCGCTGGTGGGGCTGCTGTCGCTGCTTCCGCAGGTGGTCGACGCCGTGAGCGCGCCGGTGATCGCCGCCGGTGGCATCGCGGATCGCCGCGGCGTGGCGGCCGCGTTCGCGCTGGGGGCTGACGGCGTGCAGGTGGGCACCTCGTTCCTCGCCACCGCGGAGTCGGCCGCGAGCGAGGCGCACCGCGCCGCGATTCGCACGACCGCCGCCGACGAGAGCGTGCTCACCCGGGCGATGAGCGGCCGGCTGGCGCGCGGGGCGCGCAACCGCGCCATCGCCACGATCGAGGAGTCCGGGGCGATCGCGCCGTTCCCGGCGCAGAACTGGCTCACCGGGCGCTTCCGCACCGAGGCGGCCCGGCGCGGGATGGGCGAGCTGCAGTCGCTCTGGCTCGGTCAGTCCGCCCCGCTCGCGCGGTGGGATGCCGCATCCGACGTGTTCGCCGAGCTTGTGGCGGGCGTGCCCGCCTGATCGCGTCGGCTACAGGATGACGGTCGAACGGCCGTGCACGATGACCCGGTCCTCGGCGTGCCACTTCACGGCGCGGGCGAGCACATAGCGCTCGACGTCCGCGCCGCGCCGCTGCAGCTCGGCGGCCGACTCGGCGTGTGTGACGCGAGTGACGTCCTGCTCGATGATCGGGCCCTCGTCGAGGTCGGCCGTCGCGTAGTGCGCGGTCGCGCCGATCAGCTTCACGCCGCGATCCTTCGCCCGTGCGTACGGATTGGCGCCGATGAACGCGGGGAGGAAGGAGTGGTGGATGTTGATGACCGGCGCACCCAGACGCTGGATGAAGTCCTCGGTGAGAACCTGCATGTACCTGGCCAGCACGACGAGGTCGACATTGCCCTGCAGCAGCTCCAGCTGACGACCTTCCATCTCGGCCTTGGCGTCCTCGCCGGTGCCGCGCGGGACGTGCACGAACGGCACACCGAAACCGCGTACGGCCTCGGCCAGATCCGGGTGGTTGGAGACCACCATGGTCACGTCGATGTCGAGCTCGCCGCGCTGGGTGCGCCAGAGCAGTTCGAGCAGGCAGTGATCGTACTTCGAGACGAAGATCGCCACCCGCTTGCGCCGGGACGCGTCGTGCAGCGACCACTCCATGTCGAACCGCTCGGCGACCTCGGCGATCGACGCCTCCAGCGCGGGCCGACGTGCGGCCAGCCCGTCGAGGTGGATCACGGTGCGCTGGAAGAACCTTCCGCCCGCCGAATCCGTGGAGTGCTGGTCGAGCGAGATGATGTTCGCGCCGTGCGCCGCCAGCGCGCCCGCGACGGCCGCGACGATGCCGGGCTGGTCGTCGCAGGCGATGAGAAGGCGGGCGGTGTCGGTCTGGGACATGAGCGCTCCTGAGCTGGGGTGTGCATCGATTCTGCCTGCATCCGGCCGGCGTCGGCGAATCGTTACCCTGGGGAGGTGACCACGACCGCCGCACTGCTCGACGACGCGCGAGGGCGCCTGACGGGTGTGCCACGCGAGGGGCTCGGGATGCTGCGCACCTCGCGCTGGCGCGCCGACCGCATCGTGCGGGCGGGCACGGCCTGGCACCTCGGGGTGCTGCTGCTCACCGATGACGGGGTGCTCGCCACCGGCGAGATCCTGCGCGCCGCCGAGGAGGTGCGGCGAGGCTATGCTGCGGAGTCGTCCCGCCGGCGCGCCGAGCGCCGAGCGATGGCCCGCCGCGGCGGGTTCGGCGAGGGCGAGGTCGTGCACCTCGGCTGGCAGTACATCGATGTGCCGGCGGTGGACGCCGGCGGAGCATCCGGCCCGCTCGCGCTGATCGACGGGGCGCCGCACGTCCGGTGGTCGCCCGGCGGTGCGCTGGTGCCGCTGGCCGGCTATCTCGACGAGCGGATCGCCCTGCTGCATCCCTGACGAGCCCCGCTCGCTCGTCGCGCGCTCCGAATGGCACACTTTTCAGCATCGGGCACACAGATCGCTGTGACAGCTGCGGAAAAGTGTGCCAGAAGGCGGCTGGTGGAATCAGCGCGTCAGCAGCGCCGGGAACCGGCCGAGCAGGTCCGCTCCCTGCACGGATGCCGCCAGCACCATCGACTCGGTGGCGACGTACTGCTCCGGATCGAAGTAGCCCGACGCCCGGTACACCGCCATGCGATCGGCGAAGTCCTGCGGTGATGCCTCGGGATGGAACTGGGTGGCGTAGAGGTGCTCACCCACCCGGTACGCCTGAACGGGGCACGCGTCGTTGGTGGCGAGTAGCACGGCTCCCGGTGGCGTCTCGGCGGCCGCCTCCTTGTGCGCGGTGAAGACCGACAGCGACGGCCCGCTCGGCCCGAACAGCGGATCGCGTGCCCCCTCCGCGGTCACCCGCAGCCGGGCGGCCTGCACACGCTCAGGATGCGCCATGGTCACCTCGCCACCCAGCATCCGGGTCACCACGCCGATGCCGTAGCACGTGAAGAGCGCCGTCGCGCCGCCGGCCATCGCGAGCGCGGCGATGCGCTCGAGGTCGTGCTCGACGGCCAGCTGCGCCTCGGACTTGACCACGTCGGTGACGTTGAACGGAGACCCGCCGACGACGAAGCCGTCGTAGCGCTGCCACTCCACCGTCTCCAGCGAGGCATGCAGCAGGTCGACGCGATCGAGGGTCGCGAGACCCAAGTCCCGCCGGAACGAGCGGTGCTCGGCATCCGCCGCGCTTCGCTCGGGGCGAGCGCAGACGTACAGCACCGAGGACATGGGGCGATTCTATTCGGCCGGTTTGACGTCGGCGGGGAATACGAGTCATCATGTGACGTTAAACTTGATAGAAGGACGCTCAAGTTTGAGAGGAAACGCAATGCCCAACGACTTCAACGAGGCGGGTGCGGGCTCGTTCGACGAGTTCCTGGCCCGTTACCTCGCAGGTGAGCAGGCCCGGCAGGCGCGATCGATCGACCTCAGCCGGTTCCTCACCGCGCGCACTCAGCAGATCCTGCAGCGTGCCGGCCGACTCGCGCTCGAACGCGGCCAGACCGAGCTCGACGCGCTGCACGTGCTGCGGGTGATCGTCGAGGACGACGCCGTCGCGCAGGCGATCCAGCACATCGGCGCGGAGCCGCGAACCATCATCGACGCGGTCGACGCCCGACTGCCGATGCCGGGCACGGCGTCGCGCCAGGGCGCCGCCACCATCATGCCGAGTGCCAGCCGCGCACTGTTCCACGCCTACCAGGTGGCGCGCTCGTCTGGCGCGACCTACATCGAGCCGGAGCACCTGTTCTTCGCGCTCGTGCTCGGGCAGGATGCCCCCGCCGGACAGATCCTGGCGCGAGCGGGTGTCACCGCCGAGGCGCTCACCCAGAGCCTGCGCGAGCCGGTGCCGACGGAGGTCGGCGCGGCCGAGGCGACCCCGGATGCGGCATCCGAGACGCCCATGCTCGACCAGTTCGGACTCGACCTCACCGCCCGCGCCCGCGCCGGTGAACTCGACCCGGTGATCGGCCGCTCGGCCGAGATCGAGCAGACCATCGAGATCCTCAGCCGCCGTACCAAGAACAACCCGGTGCTGATCGGTGAGGCCGGTGTCGGCAAGACCGCGATCGTCGAGGGCCTCGCCCGCGCGATCGTCGACGGCGCCGTCCCCGCACAGCTGCAGGGCCGCCGGGTGATCGCCCTCGACCTGCCGGCCATGCTCTCCGGCACCCGCTACCGCGGCGACTTCGAGGAGCGCCTCACCAAGACGATGGATGAGATCGCCGCGCACAAGGGCGAGATCATCGTGTTCGTCGACGAGGTGCACACCGTCGTGGGTGCCGGCGGTTCGGGTGACGGCGGCACGGATGCCGGAAACATCCTCAAGCCTCGCCTGGCGCGCGGCGACCTGCACCTGGTCGGTGCGACCACGCTGAGCGAGTACCGCCGCATCGAGAAGGACCCGGCACTGGAGCGCCGCTTCCAGCCGGTGAAGGTCGGCGAGCCGCAGATCGAAGACGCCGTGCGCATCCTCGAGGGGCTGAGGCCCGCGTATCAGGAGCACCACGCCGTGACCTACACCGACGAGGCGCTGCGCGCCGCCGTCGAGCTGAGCGCGCGCTACCTGCCCGACCGGGTGCTGCCCGACAAGGCGATCGACCTGATCGACCAGGCCGGTGCCCGGCTGCGCCTGCGGCTGGGCATCGTGACCGACGTGTCGGCCCTGATGGCCAGGCTCGCCGAACTGGAGTCGGAGAAGAACGCCGCCGTCAGCGCCGAGCACTACGAGGAGGCCTCGCGCGTGCGCGACGAGATCGCCGATGTGCAGCGCCGCATCGACGAGGCGGGTGCACCTGCCGTGGACGCGACGGCGGACGCCGTCGTCGACGAGAGGCAGATCGCTGCCGTGATCTCGCGCGCCACCGGCATCCCGGTGAGCCGCCTCACCGAGAGCGAGCGCGAGCGCCTCGCCGACCTGGAGTCCGAGCTGCACGCCCGCGTGATCGGACAGGACGACGCGGTCGCGGCGGTCGCACGCGCCGTGCGGCGCAGCCGCACCGGCATGGGCGATGCACGCCGGCCCGTCGGCTCGTTCCTGTTCCTCGGCCCGACCGGCGTCGGCAAGACCGAGCTGGCGAAGTCCCTCGCCGACCGGCTGTTCGACGATGAGAGCGCCGTCATCCGGTTCGACATGAGCGAGTTCGGCGAGCGGCACACGGTGTCGCGGCTGGTCGGCGCCCCTCCCGGCTACGTCGGCTACGACGAGGCCGGGCAGCTCACCGAGCGCGTGCGGCGCAATCCGTACTCGATCGTGCTGTTCGACGAGATCGAGAAGGCGCACCCCGACGTGTTCAACCTCCTGCTGCAGGTGCTCGACGACGGCCGCCTCACCGACGGTCAGGGCCGCACGGTGGACTTCCGCAACACCGTCATCGTGATGACCTCGAACATCGGTTCGGAGTTCCTCGCCTCCCGCTCGGGTGCGCTCGGTTTCGTGGCCTCGCAGGACGCGTCGGCGAACGGCTTCGCCTCGCAGGACGACCTGCGGGCGCGGGTGATGGGCAAGCTGCGCGAGGCGATGCGGCCGGAGTTCCTGAACCGCATCGACGAGATCGTGCTGTTCCAGAAGCTCAGCCAGGACGAGCTCGGTCGCATCGTGCGGCTCATGCTGCAGGCGACGGCGAAGCGCCTCGCCGAGCGTGAGATCGCCTTCGAGACGACGGATGCCGCGGTCCAGTGGCTCGGCGAACACGGCTACGAGCCGGAGTACGGAGCCCGCCCGCTGCGCCGGCTGATCCAGCGGGAGGTCGACGACCGCATCGCCGACCTGCTCGTGTCGGGTGAGCTCGGAGACGGCGGACGCGTCGTGCTCGACGCCGCGGGCGGCGAGCTGACGGTCACCTCCCGGGTCGCAGCCGCTCAGGCCGCCTGAGCGCATCGGCGAAGAGGGCGGGAGGGTTCTCCCGCCCTCTTTCCGTGTCAGCGGGAGGAATTCGCCGTGCGGCCGCGCACGATGCCGACGAACGTCTCGATGTCGTCGGTCGCGTGATCGCGATTCCAGGCGAGCGCGACGGTCGACGTCGGACCCTGCAGGAGCGGCCGGTAGTCGACGTCCTTGCGGTGGTGCAGACGCGCGAGCGACATCGGCAGCACGACGATGCCGATGCCCGTGGCGACGGTGGCGGCGGCGTCTGCGGTGCTCTCGAGGGTCGGGAAGCGGGGCGCGACCGTCGGAAGGTCGAGGGGCCCGAGCACGTCGTCGAGCGGGGTGATGAGCACCTCGCCGGTGAGGTCGTCCGCGGTGAGCTCGTCGGCCGCCATCAGATGCGACTCGGCCGATGCCACCACGACGGGGATCTCGTCATAGAGGCGGATCACGTGCAGCTCGTCGGAACGCTCGAGCGGCAGGCGCACCAGCGCGGCGTCGAGGTCATCGAGTGCGGCGCGCTGCTCGGCGACCGTGATCGGCACGAGCTCGATCTCGACATGCGGCATCCGCTGCTTCCACGCGTCGACCCACTTGCCCGGCGTCGCACCGGGGATCACGCCCAGCCGGAAGGTGCGCGGCTCGCCGAAGGACGGTGCCGGCGCGCTCTGTGGCTGGGGTCGCGGTGTCTTGTTCGGCGCCTTCTTCGGCGCCGCCCCCTTGGCGGCCGGCCTGCCCGGGCGGGGTCGTGCGGGTCGGCGCCGGTCTCTGCTCACTGCAACAGCGTAGCCGCGGCTGGATGCCGCCGTGGGGCTCAGCCAGGACAGGGCCGTCGCCGGGAGCAGGACGGATGCGCGTGATCCGTCCTGTCGTCGGCGGCGGATGCGGTCAGCCGGCCTGGCGGACGGTCACGCAGCAGCGATCCTCGTGCGGCTCGGCGTGCGCGCGCAGGTGCTCGCAGCCGAGACCGTCGAGCAGCCCACCGACGAACGCATGATTGGCGGCGCAGACGACGGCGGTGTGCTCGCGGGCGAGGGAGTCGAACGGGCAGTTCGCGAGAAGGATCGCCGCATCAGTCGCGCGGGGTTCGAAACCGTGGGCGTCGAGCACATCGGCCGCCCGTGCCAGCTCGTCCTCTTCGGCAGACGGCGCGGATGCGGCGGTGCGCAGGCCCTCGGCGTGCGCCACTTCGTGCAGGGCGGTGTCGAGGTCGACGCCCTGGGCGGCGCGTTCGATCGCCAGCGCGAGCAGGTGGCCGACGAGGTCGTATCGTCGTTCCGGGAGCGACAGGGCGACGGTCCGGTCGACGCGCCGGTAGAGCTTCGACGGCCGGCCCGCGCCCGGACCGGAGCGGCCGCTCAGGCGCCGGAACTCCGTGTCGAGCAGGCCGGCCTCGACCAGTTTGTCGAGATGAAAGCGCGCCATGTGGCCTGGCACGTTCACGGCTTCGGCGGCCGCCTCGCGTCCGACGGCATCCTGCTGCGCGACGACGTACTCGTAGAGGGCGCGCCGCGTGTCGTCGGCGAGGGTGCCGATGCTCGCTGCGCTGTGGGAGATGTCCATGCTGACCTCTAAGTCAGAGCCTAGCGCTTTTTAGAGATCAGCGGAGCCTCGGATCAGGCGCGCCGCGAGGTGGCCCGAGGCGCTCTCACCCGTTCTCTGTCGACGCCCCGGCGGCGTGACCGCGATCAGGCGGCCAGCCACAGGCCCTTCTGGTCGGTGGAGATGCGCAGACCGGCCGCGACGTTCTCGTCGTCGCCGATGCGCGCTCCGCGCGCGATCTTGGCGCCGGCACCGATCTCGGTGCGGACGCCGATATGCGCGCCGTCACCGACGGCGGCACCCTGTCCGATGTGCGCGTGCGCTTCGACGCGGGCGTTCTCGCCGATCACCGCGTCCGGCTCGACCCACGCTCCCCGGGCGATCTGTGCGCCGGCTCCGACGCGCGCTCCCGGTTCGACATAGGCGCCGGCCTCGATGAGTGCCTTCGGATGCACCTTCGCGCCATGCGCGACGAGACCGCGGCCGTTCGCGTGCTTGCGGTACCGCAGCGTCGCGCCCTGGTCGTCCTCGATGTCGATGTAGTTCTTGCCCACTTTTCCTCCCGTGTCCGGGGTGTTCCCGATATATCTACAACCGCGGACACGGTGATTTCATTCCTCATCGGGGATACCGCTCATCGCTTGCCGGTCCGCTGCCGCCGGTGCACCTCGGAGGGGCGGGGTTCGCGTCAGCGCTGGCAGCTCGGGCACCAGAAGATGATGCGCTCGCGCGTCGGATCGGCGCCGAGCTCTCCCCGCCGGATGAGCGTGCCGCACCGTCGGCACGGGCGGCCGGCGCGGCCGTACACCCAGTCGGTGAAGCCCCGTCGCGCGTCGCCGGTGAAGGTGCGGTCGACGCGGTCGCGGTTCGCGCGGATCGTGCGCACACCAAGATCGAGCAGCGCCCCGACGTCGACCTGCGCGGTGGGCGTCTCGGGCAGGACGCCACGCAGGAACAGCAGTTCGGCGGCGTACTCGTTGCCGAACCCGGCGACGTTGCGCTGATCGAGGAGTGCGACGTGGATGCTGCGCGCATCGGCGCCGAGCCGGCGCGCCGCCTCGGCCGCGTCCCACCGGTCGGAGAGCGGATCGGGGCCGAGGTGACCGACGAGCTCGTGCTCGTCGCGGGTGGCGACGACCTTCACCTCGGCCAGGTCTATGCCGACCGCCTCGCGGCTCTCGGTGCCGACGATCGCCCGCACCTTGAACGCCGGATGCCGCCACTTCTCGCCCGGCCGGTAGACCCGCCAGGCTCCGTCCATGCGCAGATGGGAATGCAGCGTGTGCTCGCCGATGCGCATCAGCAGATGCTTGCCGCGCGGCACGACCCCGTGCACCGTGCTTCCGGTGAGATCCACGGTCGCGGCGCGGGGCACGCGCAGGTCGAAACGGGTCACCTCATGACCGGCGAGCGCGTCGTCGAGGCGACGCGCGGTCTGGAACACGGTGTCGCCCTCAGGCACGCGGCGCACCCTGCGGAGCGGAGCGGGTGAGCAGCTCCCGCGCGAGGAGGGTGGAGCCGGCGACCGCGGTGGGCATGATGAAGACGGCGCCGAGCGGCACCATGAAGCACAGCTGCGTGGCGACGCCGAAGCCGAGCAGGCGGGAGCGCCGCGTGGCGAACAGGCGGGAGCGGTCGTCGCTGCTGATGTCGCGGGCGTTCAGGGCGCGCCCGGTGAGCTCGCGGGCGAGGAGCCGCCCGGTGAGCATGATGCTCGTGATCGTGGCGAGCGCAGCGCCCACCACCGGGATGAACCCGAGCAGCAGCGCGAGCACGGCGACGAGAACACCGAGTGCGACGAGGCGGACGCTCTCCGCGAGGGCGACCCCCAGTCCGCCGTCGCCCTCGGGCACGTCACCGCCGAGGTCGTTCTCGACCGCCCGCCAGATGCGCTGGTAGAACGGGTCGCCGATCAGCAGGGTCAGCGCGGTGAACAGCACGCTGGCGAGCACCAGTGCGCCGATCGCGATCACGACGGCCAGGGCCGAGCGCAGCGCGGTCGCCCAGAACGGATCCCAGCCGTCGGCGAACGGCGTCATCCAGGCCGTGATCGAGCCGAGCGAGAGCAGCAGCGGGATGAGCGCGGCGGCCAGCAGTGCGAGCGCGATCAGCGCGGGAACGAGCCCGAGCGTCATGAGACCAGGACGCTTCCGCCAGTACCCGAACCCGCGGCCGAGGAACCGGACGCCGGTGATGAACTCGCTGATCATGATCGCCAGACTATGACAGCGGCCGTTCAGACCGCTTTGCGCAGCGTGTAGCCGCGGGGGGTGGCGACGAAACCGGCCTCCTGCAGTGCGAGGGCGAACGGGGTGCCGTAGACACCGGCGCCGTTGATCTTCTCGACCGTGAGGGTGTCGAGTCGGCGGCTGCGCGCCGTCGCCACCAGGTCGGATGCGGCGGCGCGCAGCAGATCGGGGTCGTCGTCGAACGCCAGCACGGTGCGGCCGCCGCGCTCGAGGTAGAGCACCAGAGCGCCGTCGACGAGCACCACCAGTCCGCCGGCCTTGCGGCCGGGGCGGTGCGACACCTCGTCGAGGCGCGGCCAGGCGAGCGCCGCTCCGTACGGGTTGGCGGGGTCCGTCGCGGCGAGCGTGACGGCGTGCCGCGGCGGTGGGTCGGCGAGGCCGGCGAAGGTGCGCAGGCGGTCGACGGTGGTGGACGCCGCGAACTGCGCGGCGCCCAGCTTCTCGATCACGTAACCGCGGCGGCAGTGGCCGGCCTCTTCGAAGCCGGCGAGCACCCGGTACGCCTGTGCGAAGCCGCCCGGCACCCCCTCGGCCTGCACGGCACCACGGGTGACGACCCCGTATCGGTCGAGAAGCAGACCCGCGGTGACCGTCGCTCGGCGGGCGGCATCCGGGTCGGTCTCCGGCAGCACCGCCCAGCGACCGCCGAAGCCTCCTGACGAGGGCCGTGACGAGGGGCGGGCCAGCGAGATCCCTCGATACGTGCGCGTGCGGGGTGCTCGGCGAGTCGTCTTGTGCGCCTGCGAGCCGCCCGCGATCAGCGCGCGCACGGGGGCGAAGGTGTCGTTGGTGACGTGCCCCTGCCACGTGAGGGTCCAGAGCGCGTCGAGCACGGACTGCTCGTTCTCGGCATCCGTCATCGACCGCAGTGCAGCCGCGAACGACGCGCCGCTGAGCCGCAGCACGTCGAGGATCCTCTCCTCGAGCGAACCCGCGGCCGGTGCCTCTTCGGGAACGGGCAGCGTGAACGGCGCGAGGTCGGCGGGATGCAGCGACACCCAGCCGTCGCGTCCGGGCAGCGCCCCGTGCCCTGACCAGACGACTTCGCCGGCGGCGGTGAGCTCGTCGAGCAGCGCCGGCGTGTAGTCGCGCACCCGGCTGGGCAGCACGAGCGATTCCCAGGCGCTCGCCGGGATCGGCACCCCGGCGAACTGCTCGATCAGGCTGAGCACGCCGTCGACGCCCTCCAGCGGGCGGGTGAGGTGCTGCCAGTCGGGCAGGAAGCGCGCATACGCCTGCGGGCTGACCGGCTCGACGCTGCCGCGGATGGCCGCGAGCGAGCGCATGCGCAGTCTGCGCAGCACCTCGGCGTCGCACCATTCCGCCGCTCCGCTCGGATCGGCATCGACCGCGGGCAGGAAGAACCCGCTGGTCAGCCGGCCCGCCGACTCGAGGCGCTGCAGAGTATGCCTCGCCACCGCGGCGCCGATGCCGTAGCGGGTGGCCACGGACTCGGTCGTGAAAGGTCCGTGCGTGCGGGCGTGACGTGAGATCAGGTCTCCGAGCGGGTCGGCGACGGGCTCGAGGAACGCGACGGGGATGCCGGTGGGCAGGGCCGCGCCCAGCGCGTCGCGCAGGCGCCCGGCGTCCTCGATGACGGCGAAGCGGGGTCGGCCGGCGACGCTGACGGGGATCGCGCGGCGGGCCGCGACGAGGTCGGCGAGCAGAGCGGGCGCGCGTGCGGCGTCGGCGTCCTCCAACCGCTCCGCGACCTCGGCCTCGTCCAGCGGGCCGAGCATGCGCAGCAGGTCGGCCACGCCCTCGACGCCGCGCGCTCGGCGCTGCGGGTCGAGTCGCTGCGCCTCGCGTTCGAACTGGGCGATGACGTCGGGGTCGAGCAGCTCCCGCATCTCGACGGTGCCGAGCAGCTCGCCCAGCAGGGCGGGATCCACGGACAGCGCGGCGGCGCGGCGCTCGGCGAGCGGCGAGTCGCCCTCGTACATGAACGCCCCGACGTAGCCGAAGAGCAGGTCGCGAGCATACGGCGAGGGCTGCGAAGGCTCCGTCTCGACGAGCCGGATGCGGCGATCGGAGACGTCGGTGATGAGCCGGCGCAGCGACGGCAGATCGTAGACGTCCTGCAGCACTTCGCGGAGCGTCTCGAGGATGACGGGGAACGTCGGATGCCGCCTGGCCACCTCGAGCAGCTGGGCGGAGCGCTGGCGCTGCTGCCACAGCGGTGTGCGCTTGTTCGGGTTCATCCGCGGCATCAGCAGGGCACGTGCCGCGCATTCGCGGAAGCGCGAGGCGAACAGTGCCGATCCGCCGACCTCGGCGGTGACGATCTGCTCCAGCTCGTCGGGGTCGAACACGAAGAGGTCGGCACCGGGCGGCTCGGCGTCGGCATCCGGGATGCGCACGATGATGCCGTCGTCGCTCGCGACCGCCGAGCCTTCGACGCCGAGACGCTCGCGCACCCGGGCGTTGATCGCCAGCGCCCACGGCGCGTGCACCTTCATGCCGTACGGGGAATGCAGGATGACGCGCCAGTCGCCGACCT
This sequence comes from Microbacterium sp. NPDC058345, assembly GCF_042723855.1. Classification (NCBI taxonomy): domain Bacteria; kingdom Bacillati; phylum Actinomycetota; class Actinomycetes; order Micrococcales; family Microbacteriaceae; genus Microbacterium; species Microbacterium sp. NPDC058345. The sequence continues at coordinate 235,534 of NZ_JBHXIG010000001.1, read as the reverse complement.
CGTCGCGCCCGCGTTCCACGGTCAGAGTCCGATCGGTGGGCAACGTGCCCGTGGCCTCGCGCTGCTCGGTGAGATACCCGATCAGGTTCTCGCGAGCCATCTCGTCGAGCCCCGCGTCGATGAGCCGCTGCTGGGCCTTGGCGGGCGCTGCCGTCGACACCTCGCGTGAGAAGCGGCCGAGCGCCTCGCCGAGCTCGAACGGCCGGCCGATGCCGTCGCCGTGCCAGAACGGCACCTTGCCCGGCTGGCCGTAGGCGGGCAGGACGTTGACCCGGTCGTGGGTGATCTCGGCGATCCGCCAGCTCGTCGTGCCGAGGGTGAACACGTCGCCGACCCGGGATTCGTACACCATCTCCTCGTCGAGCTCGCCCACGCGCGCCCCGGTCGACTCGCCGGCCACGAACACCCCGAACAGGCCGCGATCGGGGATCGTGCCTCCGCTGGTCACGGCGATGCGCTGCGCGCCGGGGCGGCCGGTGAGCGTGCCGGCGTCCCGGTCCCACACCACACGCGGGCGCAGTTCGGCGAACTCGTCGGATGGGTATTTTCCGGCCAGCAGGTCGAGTGTCGCCTCGTACGCCGAACGGGGCAGCGTCTGGAACGGGGCGCTGCGCCGCACCGTCTCGTACCAGTCCTCCACCGACAGCGCGTCGAGCGCGCACGCGGCGACCGTCTGCTGTGCGAGGATGTCGAGCGGGTTGCGCGGCACGGTGATCGCCTCGATCTGCCCGGCCAGCATCCGCTCGGTGACGATCGCCGTGTGCAGCACGTCCCCGCGGTGCTTGGGGAAGAGCGACGCCCTGCTGATCTCGCCGACCTGGTGGCCCGCGCGGCCCACGCGCTGCAGGCCGGACGCCGCGGACGGCGGCGCCTCGACCTGGATGACGAGGTCGACGGCGCCCATGTCGATGCCCAGCTCGAGACTGCTGGTGGCGACCACGCAGCGCAGCATCCCCGACTTCAGCTCCTCTTCGACGAGCGCGCGCTGCTCCTTCGAGACCGAGCCGTGGTGCGCCTTCGCCAGCACGGGATCCGCGCCGGCGGTCGCGCCGGCCTGCGCCATCATCGCGGCCGGTGGTGCGGTCTGCTCGGGCACGGCGACGCCGATGCGCTCCGCATAGATCTCGTTCAGCCGTCCGGTGAGCCGCTCGGCGAGACGTCGCGAATTGGCGAAGACGATCGTCGAGCGGTTCTCGAGCACCTTGTCGACGATCGCCTCCTCGACATGCGGCCACACCGAGCCGGTCACCTCGGTGTACTCCGCCGGCTCATCGGTCGACGCGGCCGCGCCCGGGGGCGGGGGAGGGTTGCGCATGTCCTCGATGGGCACCACGACGCCGAGCTCGAAGGTCTTGACCGCTCGCGGCGCGACGATGTCGACCGGCGCCGAACCGCCGAGGAAGCGGGCGACCTCGTCGATGGGACGCACGGTCGCCGACAGGCCGATGCGCTGGGCGGGAGCATCCTCCCCGCGCGCCTTGCGCAACGCGTCCAGTCGCTCGAGGCTGACCGCGAGGTGGGCGCCGCGCTTGGTGGCGGCCACCGCGTGCACCTCGTCGATGATGACCGTGTGCACCCCGCGCAGCGTCTCGCCGGCGCGGCTGGTGAGCATGAGGTACAGCGACTCGGGCGTGGTGATGAGGATGTCGGGCGGATCGCTGACGAGCTTGCGCCGGTCGCTCGACGTCGTGTCGCCGGAGCGCACGCCCACGGTCACCTGCGGCACGGGCACGCCGAGGCGACGAGCGGACTGCCCGATGCCGACCAGGGGCGAGCGCAGGTTGCGCTCGACGTCGACGCCGAGTGCCTTCAGCGGCGAGATGTACAGGATGCGGGTGCGCGCCGCGTCGTCGGCGGCTGCGGCATCCGTCCGCTCGCGGAAGACGCTGTCGAGCGCCCAGAGGAAGGCCGAGAGCGTCTTGCCCGACCCGGTCGGCGCCACGACGAGGGCGTTGCGCCCCGCCGAGATCGCCTCCCAGGCGCCGGCCTGCGCGTCCGTGGGCGCGTCGAACGCCCCACGGAACCAGTCCTGGGTCGCGGGCGTGAATCGGTCGAGCACATCGCTCACCCCTCCATCATGGGGGAGGGTACCGACATCGGCACCGGCGGTAGCGTGGCCGGATGGATGATGCCGAGTTCACCCGCCTGTACGGCCAGTGGGAGCGCCGCGATCCGCGGGACGTCCGCGCGTTCTTCGACGGCTACCCGGGTGTCTGGTGGGTCGCCGGCGGCTGGGCGCTGCAGGCGTTCACCGGAGTGGAGCGCCACCATGAGGACATCGACCCCGGCATCCTGCGCGACGATCTCCCGCTGCTGCGCGAGCATGTCAGGGGACGGATGGACCTCTGGGCCCCTTTCTCCGGTGCGCTGCGGCCCGTGATGTCCGACGATCCGGACGCGCTGCCGGAGGGCAGCCAGCAGCTGTGGTGCCGGCGCAGCGCCGCCGACCCCTGGGAATACGACATCCTGCTCGGTCCCGGAACGCCCGACCAGTGGCAGTACAAACGCGACCCCCGCATCCGGATGCCGATGCACGAGGCGCTCTGGGAACGCGACGGTGTCCGCTACCTGCAACCCGAGATCCAGCTTCTGTACAAGGCGAGGGGGCTTCGCGACAAGGACCAAGCCGATTTCGATGCGACGCTCGACTTCCTCGACGAGCGACGCCGCCGGTGGCTGTCGGATGCCCTGGAGCGGACGCTTCCGGAGCATCCCTGGATCCGGCGGCTCGCCTGACGGTTGCCGACGTCGGTGGGGCGGGGCAGTCTTGCGGCATGGCCGCGCACACGACGAACTACACCGCCACCTTCATCGAAGTCGCCGAGGACTGCCCCACAGACCACGCGCAGGAGCCGCCCAGCGGCGAGAAGCCGACGATCGCCGCGCTGCACTACCGGCTGATCGCCGAGCAGCCCTTCGCGCGCACATCCGACGACGTGATCTTCGAGACCCACGCCATCCGGCAGGGCATCGGCGACGCCGATCGGGTCGCCGCCCGCGAGGCGTTCTTCACCAAGGGGCAGCCGTGCCTTCGCTCATCCCCGCTCGGCAAGCGCTACGGCTGGGGCGTCCTGCACGACGCCGAGGGAAGAGTCTCGCTCGTCGCTCGTGAATCGGAGGAGTACGCGCGCCTCGCCGCCGACCCTGCGCTGGCGCATACGAGGGCGATGCGCTCGAGACGCGCTTGAGCGGAGCGCGTGTTGGAGCACGCGGCCGTCACCTGGTACACAGGGAATACTCAGACTCAAGAGGGGGAGCGATGAGCGATCAGCCGCGCCATGACCAGACGCCCGATGTCCACGCCGGTGATGTTCCGCACGCTCACGCAGATGCCGCCTCGGACCTGAGGCCCCCGACGGCGGTGGCCCCGCCGGTCGCGCCACCGCCGCCGGCAGTCGTCGGCGCGGGTGCGCCGGTCGCCTCGGCGGCTGGCACAGGCGGCGCACCGCTCACCGCTTTCACTCCGCGCTCACTTCTCGGAGGCCTCGCGCACGTGGGCATCGCGACGGGCGTCGCTTGGCTCGGCGGACTCGTGCTGCTCGTCATGCTGCTCATGATGAGCGGATCGGATGCGGCGGCCACGCCGATCGGATCGCTCGGCGACGTGCTCGACGGCTTCGGCGTGATCGGCAGCCTGCTGTTCACGCTGACCGCGTTCGTCTACGGCGGGGAGCTCACCGTCGGGCTCGGCGGAGACATGGGGATGTTCAGCGCCGGAGGTACCGCCTCCGCCTGGCTGTTCCCCCTCACCGTCACGGTCGCGGCGCTCACCGCGGTGCTGTGGTGGGGTGTGCGACAGGGCCGGGTGAACCCGTTGCCGACACACCTGCATCGTGCCCTGTACGGCGCTGGTGTCGGCCTGGTCACCGGGCTCGTGCTGCTGATCGTCGCGCTCATCTTCGCGGTTCGGGTCAATCAGGCGGGCATCGGTTTCGAGCTGACTGCCGCCGGATACAGGGTCGTGTTGTTCAGCACTCTGCTCGTGGGCGCGGCTGCGTACATCGGCCGCGAGGCGGGTGCGCTCGCGCGGGCCTCGGACCTCTGGATCACAGCCCTGCGTCGGCTGCTGTCGACCACGCCGCGGGTTCTGCGTGATTGGCTCGCCTATACCGCCTTCGGCGCAGCGCTGTTCTCCGTTCTCGGTGCGATCGGCCTCGTCGTCTCGATGTGGGACGGTGCCGGGTTCACGTCGATCGGCGTCGCGCTGGTCGCGCTCCTGAACGCGGCGCCCTTCGCAGCGACGCTCGGCCACCTCGGCGGCGTGAGCGCTTCCGGTGCGCTGGGCGGCGCGACGTCGTCGTCGACTCTCACGGTGTTCAGCGCCGACCAGCCGTCGCTGTGGATCGCGGTGCTCGCCGCCGTGCTGCTCACCGTCTTCGTCGCACTGTGGATCGGGACGCGCCGACCGCGCACGGAGCGCATCGACTGGCGGACTGCCTGGCAGCTGCCCGTCGTCACCCTCGTCGCCTGGCTCGTCTTCGGCACCATCTTCTTCGGCGTCGGAATCAGTGCGGTCGGCTCCGCCGGCTTCTTCGGCGGAGCGGTCAACGGAGGCGTCGGCATCGCCCTGTGGAGCGGCCTGGCCTTCTTCGTCTGGGCCGCCGCGGTGGAGATCGGCGCGCAGACGCTGCCGCGCGTGGCGTACGGCATCATGCCGCGGGCGCACGCGGCGATCGTCGGCCGACGCACGCTCGCCGCATGGGTTGCGGGAGTACCCGCCGGCGGCGCGAACAGCGCAGCCGCACTGGTGCCAGGCGCCGAGTTCGTCGGCATCCCGGCCGCGCCGGGCGGCACCACGGGGGCACCCGCCCCCGCGGTGGCCGCCGCCTCCGCGCTGCCGGAACCGAAACCTCTCAGCCCTGGAGCGAAGCGCGGACTGCTGATCGCGCTCATCTCGGTAGGCGGCGTGATCGTGCTCGCGGTCGCAGCGGGCATCGCGATCGCGATCGCGAACGCGTCGCGTACTCCGGAAGCCGTCGTCCAGCAGTATGTCGATCACATCGCCGCAGGGCGCGCCGAGGCGGCCAACGCTCTCGTCGACCCCAACGTGCCGAACGCGCAGCGCCAGTTCCTCTCCGACGACACGATGGCCGTGGCAGCCGAGCGCATCACCGATGTCTCGACCAAGACCGCGGAGGGCGGCAGCTCCGACTCCGCCTATGTGACCGTGACGTATCGACTCGACGGCGTCGAGCAGGAGGAGATGCTCACCGTGGTGAAGGGCGAGCCCGAGTTCCTGGTGCTCGACACCTGGACCATCGAGGACTCGCTGGCACGGACGGTCGACGTGCAGGTGATCGGCCAGGGCGCTGCGACGATCGGCGACACGCAGATCCCGATCAGCTTCGACGGCGACTACGGGCACGCCGAGATCGTGCTCTATCCGGGCACCTACCCGCTGACATCGACCGGATCGGACTACTTCGCCCTCGAGGAGACCGATCTGACGGTCGCGGGGATGGGCAGCATGATCGGGTCGACTCTCACCTTCGCCCCCACCGACGCCCTCCGTGACGAGGTGAAGAGCCAGGTCGACGCACTACTGCAGAAGTGCCTCGCCGAGACGACCGCCAGCCCCGAGGGATGCCCGTTCGGGGTCTACACCTACAACGATGACACGAAGGTCACATGGACCATGACGGAGGAGCCGACGCTGGAGTTCGACGAGGCCGGCACCCGGGTGTCGGTGCAGGGCGTGGCTGTCGGCAGCTACACCGAGGACTTCTTCGGCACCACCCGTGACGAGGACGACGAAACACCGTTCAGCATGTACGGCGAGATCGCCGTGGACGGTGACACGGCGACGGTGACGTTCGACGACCGCTGGTGGTGATCCCAGGCGAGCGGCGTCACCGTCTCGGTGACGCCGCTCGACCGTCCGGCACGGCGACCGGGTCAGACCTGACGCACCGCCCGCACGGGGAGTGACCGGAGCCTCATTCCTCCTTCGGGATGACGATCCACAGCAGAACGTACGCCCACAGCGAGAGGCCCGCGAACAGCACGGCGAGCACGGCGATGATGCGCACGATCGTGGGACTGACGTCGAAACGCCGTGCGACGGCCGAGCACACCCCGGCGATGAGGCGATCCCGGCGGGGCCGGACGAGAGGGTTCATCCCCTCATCCTGCCCGCCGGGATCGCGATGCGGAACCCTCAGGCGATCTCCGTCAGCCGGCCGTCTTCCCCGAGCTCGAGGGTGAGGTCGAGCCCCAGCCTGCCGAGGAACACATCGTCGTGGCTGACGACGAGCACCGCGCCGCGGTAGGCGCGCAGCGCCTCGACGAGCTGATCGACCGTGTCGAGGTCGAGGTTGTTGGTCGGCTCGTCGAGCACCACGAGGTGCGGGGCGGGGTCGGCGAGCAGCAGCTTCGCGAGTGCGACGCGGAAGCGCTCGCCGCCGGAGAGGGCGCTCACCGGTCGGTCCATGGTGCCGCCGCGGATCAGGAACCGCGCCAGCCGGTTGCGCACCTCCTTGTCAGGTACGTGCGGTGCGGCCGCGGCGATGTTCTCGACGACGGATGCCGTCTCATCGAGCCCGTCCACGCGCTGGGACAAGTAGCCGATCCGGTCGGTGTGCGCCTCCGTCCGCAGGATGGAGGCAACTCCGAAGGACGGATCCGCGGCATCCGTCCTGAATTCCTGCGTGCGCCCTTCAGAGTCGACGGCGGAAGCGCCGGAAGCGGAGGCGATGAGGCGTCGCAGCAGCGTCGTCTTCCCGACCCCGTTGCGACCGATCAGCGCCGCACGCTCGGGCCCCTGGATGACCCAGGTGCGCTCCTCGTCGCGGATGCTCGCGATGCGGCGCGAAGCCGATACGCCCGGGTCGGGCAGCTCGATGCTCATGCTGTCCTCATCGCGCACGCGCCGGCCCGCCTGGTCGAGAGCCTGGCGCGCGGCATCCTCCTTCGCGCCGACCTCGACCCGCAGCCGGCCCGCCGACACCTGCGCGGCCATCCTGCGGCCGTGCGCGACGATCTTCGGCACGCGCTTCTCGATCTCGGCCTTGCGGGCGGTGCGGGCGCGGTGCGCCAGCTTCGTCTCCGCCTCGATGCGCTGGCGCTTCTCCTTCTTGAGACTCTGCGCCGCATCGCGCTCGGCCTGGCGGGCGGCATCCTGCTCGGCGTCGAGCCACGAGCGCCACTCCGAGTAGGGACCGCCGAAGACGCTCAACCGGCCGGCGTACAGCTCGGCGGTGTCGTCCATCAGTTCGAGCAGTGCGATGTCATGACTGACCACGATGAGCGTGCCCTTCCAGGTGCGCACCATCTCGGCCAGCCGCGCCCGCGCCTCACGGTCGAGGTTGTTCGTCGGCTCGTCGAGCAGCGTGATCGGCGCACGACGCAGGCGGATGCCGGCGATCGCGACCAGCACGGCCTCGCCTCCCGAGAGTTCTCCGACCGTGCGATCGAGGAACGACGGGTCGAGACCGGCCTCGGCGAGGGACGCCTCGGCGCGCGCCTCGATGTCCCAGTCGTCGCCGACCGCATCGAAGTGAACCGGGTCGACGTCTCCGGACGTGATGGCGCGCACCGCATCGAGCGGAGCGGCGATGCCGAGCAGCTCTGCGACCCGTCGGGCGGTGTCGAGCGTCAGTCGCTGCGGAAGATAGGCGACCTCGTCGTTGCCGACGATCTGTCCGCTCGTCGGGGTGAGCGACCCGGCGATCAGGCGCAGCAACGTCGATTTGCCTGTGCCGTTCCGGCCGACGAGCCCGGTGCGGCCGGATCCGAACGACCCCGACACGGCGTCGAGGGCGACGGACCCGTCCGGCCAGGCGAACGTGACCCGGTCGAGGGTGACGGCGGCGGTCGCGGGTGAGGTGGTGGTGGTTGATGACATGGGCGACTCCCGGGTGTACGGGTGCGCGGATGCCGACAGTCACATCACGTCGTGGAAGGCGTGGGAAGACTCGATGCCGGTGGCAGGAAGGATCGTCGGATCAGCGCGTGGCGGTGAACGCGGAGGCGACGATTCAGATCAATGGACTTCCAGACACGGCGGACAGGACCTGACGACTGTACCGGCGGTCACCCGGCCGCGCAACCCCCGGGCGTGTCCCGACATCCGTCGCAGGGTGGATGCGCCAGGGGCACGGCCTCCGTAGCCTGGAAGCATGGATGACAGGACGCCGAGCTCCCGCGAGACCTTCACGCGGCTGAGCTGGGGTGCGGGCCTTGCGATCGGCATGGGTGTGGGCGTCGCGCTGGGCTCCGCACTCGACGACATGATCCTCGGCATCGGTATCGGCCTGGCGATCGGGATCGCACTGATGAGCGCGTTCACGGCGGCGGCGGCCAGGGCCGGCAAGCGTGAGCGGCCGAGTCGTCGGACGGCGACGGTGCGGCGCCGCCGGCCGCTGACGACGACCGTTAGCCCCGCGCATCCTTCCACTGCGAGAGGAACACCCGCACGTCCGCGAGCTCCTGCTCCGAGATCGCGTGCGTCAGGCCCGGATAGACGCGGCCCGAGAGCTCGCAGTGATCCGGCAGCCACTGCGCGGTGTGGTCCACCAGGTGGGCCGGTATGACGTCGTCATGCGTGCCGCGACCCCAGAAGACCGGGGGCCGCTGCTCCCGCAGTGTCAGGTCGCCGGGCAGGTCGCCGGGAGCCGCGTAGCCGCTCAGCGCCGCCACGGCGTCGAGGCGATCGGGCGCGAGCCGCAGCGCCTGCAGCGACACGGCAGCGCCCTGCGAGAACCCGAGCAGGGCCACCGATGCCGCTCCCGCGGCTTCGGCGTCGAGCCAGCCGAGCAGCGACTCCGCCGCCAGGGTGATGCCCGCGGCATCCCTGGTGTCCAGTGCATCGATGGGGAACCAGGAGCGGCCCGGCATCGGCCAGGGCGGCGACAGCGGCGCGGCGACAGACGCGATGGCGAGCCCGTCGGGAAGGAAGGGCGCCAGCCCGAACAGGTCGTGCTCATCGGCGCCGTAGCCGTGCAGCATCACGAGCAGGGGCTTCCCGGCGCGCTCGCCGGGCGCCCACAGAGTGGCGGCGGGATCGATCGAGAGGCTCACGCCTCCATCATGCCGGGCTGCGCCGACATGCCGCAGGCAGACCCCGACCTCCCGGCGGGACCGGCTGGTAGAAAGGAGACATGGCGGTGCGCACCCCTGACCCAGACCCCGACGGCGGCTTCGGGTTCAACGACGTGCCGTCGGCGGACGGGAATCCCGCCTGGCTCAGCGACATCGAACTTGAAGAGGCACGGCGCCGGCTGCCGATGCTCTACGTCGAAGCGATCCCGGTGCGCAGCGACGGATCCGGTCAGGTGACCTCCGTCGGCGTGCTGCTGCGCTCGACGCCGATGGGCGAGATGACCCGCACGATCGTGTCGGGCCGGGTGCGCTACGGCGAGACGATCCGCGACGCGCTGTTCCGGCACGTCGAGAACGACCTCGGTCCCATGGCCTTCCCGCTGCTGCCGGCCTCGCCGGCTCCCTTCGCGGTGGCGGAGTACTTCCCGATCCCCGGTGTCAGCGCCTTCCACGACGACCGGCAGCACGCCGTCTCGCTGGCCTTCGTCGTTCCCGTCACCGGCACCTGCGAACCGCGGCAGGATGCCCTCGAGGTCACCTGGTTCTCGCCCGAGGAGGCGGCGTCCGACGCGCTCTCCGCCGAGATGGAGGGCGGCCGCGGCACGCTGATCCGCCAGGCGCTGGCCCACCTCGGCCTGCTGCGCTGAGCGCCCTCCCACCGCAGACAGGGCGGCCCGGATAGGCTCGGGCGGGTGACCGCACACATCGTCTTCCCCACCGCATCCGTCGACTGGCTCGCGTTCGTGACCACCCGCGCCGAGGACCGGCTCGCCGAGGTCGCCGCGCTCGCAGACCGTCTCAAGGACGGCGCCCGGCGCACCACGCTCCAGACTCTGGACCTCTGGAACGAGCTGCAGATCGCGCTGCGGCAGGCTCGCAGCGAGTCCGACGTGCTGTGCGAGGTCCACCCGGATGCCGAGGTGCGGGCAGCCGCGGAGAAGAGCGTCGCCGCCGCGCAGGCCGCCGAGGCCGCGCTGATGGCGGATGCCGAGCTGGCCGCCGTCTTCGCCGCGACCGACCCGGTCGGGCTCGATCCCGACGCGGCGCGCGTGCGCGAGCACCTGCTGCGCGACTTCCGGCGGGGCGGCGCCGATCGCGATGACGCCACCCGCGAGCGGGCGCGGCAGCTGGCGGCCCGCGACAGCGAGCTCAGCCTCGCGTTCGCGCGCAACATCCGCGAGGGACGCCGCGAGATCCGGGTGGCGCCGGAATCGCTCGCCGGGCTTCCGGAGGACTTCCTCGATCGGCATCCGGCGGGCGACGACGGGCTCGTCGCGCTCTCCACCGACAACCTCGACGTGATGGCCGTGATCAACTACGCGCACGACCGCGAGACCCGCATCGCGCTGCGAAGGGCCAGGGCCGACCTCGCCTGGCCCGAGAACGACGCCGTGCTCGCCGAGCTGCTCGATGTGCGGCAGCAGCGTGCCGAGCTGCTGGGCTATGCGAGCTGGGCGGACTACGAGACCGAGACCCGCATGGCCGGCTCCGCAGCGCGCGTCGCCGCGTTCCTCGATGACGTCGACGACGCGTCGCGGGCGGTCGCCGACGCGGAGTACGAGCTGCTGCTCGCCCGGCTTCGGCAGGACGTCCCCGAAGCGTCAGAGGTCACCGGCGCCGACCACCAGTACCTGCTCACGCGACTGCACGAGGAGCGCTTCGCCGTCGACGCGCAGGAGGTGCGTCGCCACCTGCACTTCGACCGGGTGCTCGCCGGCCTGCTCGACATCACGGGACGGCTCTTCGACATCGAGTACGTGCCCACGCCTGACGCCGCCTGGCACGAGGACGTGCACTCCTACGATGTGGTCCGCGCGGGGGAGCGGCTCGGGCGCATCCACCTCGACCTGCATCCGCGTGAGGGCAAGTTCAACCACGCCGCCTGCTTCCCGCTCGCCCCTGGCGTGCGCGACCGGGTGCTCGCCGAGTCGGTGCTGGCGTGCAATTTCCCTCGCGGCCTGATGGAGCACCGCGAGGTGCAGACGTTCTTCCACGAGTTCGGTCATCTCGTGCACGACATCCTCGGCGGCGACCAGCGCTGGGCGGCGTTCTCGGGCGTGGCGACCGAATGGGACTTCGTCGAGGCGCCCAGTCAGATGCTCGAGGAGTGGGTGTGGGACGCCGAGGTGCTGGGCACCTTCGCGACCGATGACTCGGGTGCTCCGATCCCCGCCGACCTCGTGCGGCGGATGCGGCAGGCGGATGCGTTCGGGCGCGCCACCCACGTGCGGATGCAGCTGGGCCATGCCAGGGTCTCGTACCAGCTGCACATGGACCGGCCCGCCGATCTCTCGGCGGCCACCGATCACTGGTACGCGGTGTCGAACAGGGTGCGCACGCTGCCCGGCACCCACACGTACGCCTCGTTCGGGCACCTCACCGAGTACGGCTCCTGCTACTACACGTACCAGTGGAGCCTGGTGATCGCCCGCGACCTGCTCACCGGCTTCCGCGGTCTCATGGATGCCGCATCCGCCGGCCGCTACCGCCGCGAGATCCTCGAGCCGGGCGGGCGCCGCGACGCGGCGGAGCTGGTCGAGTCGTTCCTGGGGCGGCCGTTCACGGTCGACGCGTACCGGGAGTTCCTGGGCGCTCCCACGGCCTGACGCACATCGACAGCCTTCGGGCCGTCCGGACGCGGCCGGTCGTCAGGCTGTGGTGAGGCGCCCCAGCTCCGCGACGAAGGCGTCGACGTCGGACTCCTCGGTGTCGAAGCTGCACATCCAGCGGACCTCGTTGCGCGACGCGTCCCAGTCGTAGAAGCGGAACTTCTCTCGCAGGCGGTCGGCGATGCCGTCGGGCAGGGTCGCGAAGACGCCGTTCGACTGGGTGGGCTGAGTGAACGCCACGCCACGGATGCTGCCGTCGGCGAGTCCCAACTCGACCGCGGACCGGAGGCGCTGCGCCATGGCGTTGGAGTGGCGCGCGTTGCGCAGCCAGAGGTCGCCCTCGAGCAGGGCCACCAGCTGCGCCGAGACGAAGCGCATCTTCGACGAGAGCTGCATGTTGTACTTGCGGCCGTAGACCAGCCCGTCGGACGCGTCGGGGTTCAGGACGACGACCGCCTCGCCGAGCATCGCGCCGTTCTTCGTGCCGCCGAAGCTGAGCACGTCGACGCCGGCGTCGCGGGTGAACGCGCGCAGGGGCAGGTCGAGGGCTGCGGCGGCGTTCGAGATCCGCGCGCCGTCCAGGTGCAGCTTCATGCCGCGCTCATGCGCGTGATCGGCCAGCGCCTGGATCTCCTCGACCGTGTACAGCGTGCCCAGTTCGGTGGACTGAGTGATCGAGACGACCAGCGGCTGCGCGCGATGCTCGTCGCCCCAGCCCCAGGCCTCACGGTCGACCAGCTCGGGGGTGAGCTTGCCGTCCTCGGCCGGCACGGTGAGCAGCTTGAAGCCGCCGATGCGCTCGGGGGCACCGCCCTCGTCGACGTTGATGTGAGCGGTGGATGCCGAGATGACTGCGCCCCAGCGCGGCAGCATCGACTGCAGGCCGGTGACATTGGCGCCCGTGCCGTTGAACACGGGGAACGCCTGCACGTCTTCGCCGAAGTGCCGGGCGAAGACCTGCTGCAGGCGCTCGGTGTAGACGTCCTCGCCATAGGCGATCTGGTGCCCGTCGTTGGCCGCGGCGATGGCCGCGAGCACCTCGTGGTGGATGCCGGAGTAGTTGTCGGATGCGAAGCCGCGAACAGCGGTGTCATGCAGAACGCTCACTGCACCAGCCTATGGGCTCCGCGGAAACCGAGCGAGCCCGTGCGGGGTGCGAGAGGGGGCACATCCTCTGTCGGATGTCTGCGGCCAGGATTACGCTCGAACCCGTGACACAGACTGTCCAGACCAGGGCATTCGCGAACGTCCTGGTGAACACGCTCATCGCCAACGTGACGACGAGCTTCCTGTGGTTCGGGCTGACGTTCTGGGTCTACATCGAGACCCAGTCGGTGCTGGCGACGGGCGTCATCGGCGGCGCGTACATGCTGTTCATCGCGTTCTTCTCGATGGTGTTCGGCACCATCGTCGACCGGCACCGCAAGCACACGGTGATGGTGCTCTCCAGCGTGGTGTCGGCGGTGGCGTTCGCGATCGCGGGCGTCCTCTACCTCTGGCAGCCCGAGAGCGCTCTGCTCGACCTCGGCGGCCCCTGGTTCTGGCTGTTCTCGGGCATCATCCTGTTCGGCGGCGTCATCGAGCAGCTGCGCAGCATCGCGCTCTCGACCACGGTCACGCTGCTGATCCCCGAGGAGCGCCACGCGAACGCGAACGGACTCGTCGGCACCGTGCAGGGCATCGCGTTCCTGGTGACCAGCGTGTTCTCGGGTCTGTCCATCGGCTTCCTCGGCATGGGGTGGACGCTCGTCATCGCGATCGCGGCGATGATCCTGACGTTCGCGCATCTGCTCTTCGTGCGCGTTCCGGAGGAGCAGCCCACGCCCGATCCTGATGCGCCGAGCGCGCTCGACTTCCACGGCAGCGTGCGGGCGATACGCCTCGCGCCCGGCCTCTTCGCGCTGATCGTCTTCTCGACGTTCAACAACCTCATCGGCGGCGTCTACATGGCGCTGATGGACCCGTACGGTCTGACCCTGTTCTCGGCGCAGCTGTGGGGCATCGCCCTGGCGTTCGCGTCGACCGGCTTCCTGATCGGCGGCGCGCTGGTGGCGAAGTTCGGGCTCGGCCGTAAGCCGGTGCGCACCATGCTGCTCGTGGTGATCGCCATGGGGGCGCTCGGCTCGGTCTTCATGGTGCGGGAGTGGTGGCCGCTGTTCGTGGTCGGCATGTGGTTCTACATGATGCTCGTGCCGCCGGTCGAGGCCGCCGAGCAGACGGTGATCCAGAAAGTCGTACCGTTCACGCGCCAGGGTCGTGTGTTCGGCATGGCGGCGGCGATGGAGGCCGCGGCCGCGCCGATCACCGCGTTCCTCATCGCCCCGATCGCGGAGTTCCTCGTCATCCCGTACATGCGCGAGGGCGAGGGGCGGCGGCAGTGGGGCTGGCTGCTGGGCGAGGGCGAAGCGCGCGGGATCGCGCTCGTCTGCCTGTTCGCCGGCATCGTCATGGTGATCGCCGCCGGTCTGGCGTTCTTCACCCGCTCCTATCGCAAGCTCACCGCGCTGTACGCCCGTGCGCCCGGCGAGGGCGATGCTCCGGCGGCCGGTGACGCCCCGGAGGCCGGCGCTGACGGGGAGCGGCCGGAGGCCGACCTCATCCTCGATCCGGTCGGGGTTCGAGGCGGTCATGCGGAGGGGGAGTCGGCGGTCGGTCAGGTGGCCGACGAGCCGGACGGCTCGGAAGCGCCGGACGAACAGCGGTAGGCCGGCGCGCCGCCTCAGCCCGTCACCGGTGCGGTGGCGTCGAGCGTGAGCACGGTGTCGTTGCGCTCTTCGGCCGTGCCGTCCCACAGGCCGACGACGGCCCGGGCGAGCGTCGCCGGGTCGAGGGCGCCGTGGGCGCGGAAGATGACGGATGCGGCACGCAGCGGCGTCGCGGCATCCCGTGCCGCCTTGGCGTAACCCTGCGCCACCGCGCGAGCCCAGGCCTCACTCGCGGCCTTCACGCTCGCGTAGTTCGCGCCCCCGGCGAGCGGCCGGCTGACCACGGTCGATGACACGATCGCGAAGCGGCCGGCATCCGACGCCCTGATCGCGGCGTCGAACGCCCGGCTGGTCGCCCGCACGGCGTGGAAGGCCGGCAGCAGCGCATCGAGATCCGCGTCGTTCTGCCCGGCGAGCCCGCCGCCGCCGCGCCAACCGCCGACCAGCGGGACGACGGCGTCGACGGCGCCGATGCGCTCGCCGAGCGCGGTCATCGCCGAGAGCGACGTCGCGTCGGCGATCACGGTCTGCGCGCCGGCGTCCGACAGCGGCGCCAGCCTGTCCGCCGAGCGGCCGGACGCGATCACCCGCGCCCCGGCGGCGATGAGTGCCTGCGCGGTCGCGAGACCGGCGGCGCTCGTGGCGCCGGCGAGAAGGACGGTGCGTCCGGATGCGGTCATGCGGGGACTCCTGTCAGGTCTGCGGATCGAGGGCCGGTGCACGTCTGGGGGACGATCCGGCCGGGATCGTCCTTCAGATCGTCCCTCAGACGTGCGCGCTCAGGTCAATCGTCGGTGCCGCGGATGCCGACCGTCGACTCGATGACCGGCTTCATCTTCTTGCCGAGCGCCTCGAAGAACATCGACAGCGGGAACTCGTCGTCCAGCACGGCGTCGGTGTAACCCTTCGGAGCGCCCGAGAGCACCTCGTCGGATAGGCCGCGCGCCCAAGCGGATGCCGGATGCGGGGTGAGCACACCGCGCACCAGCTCGTAGGCCGCCAGCCAGTGGGCCGTCTTCGGCCGGTCGATCGAACGCCAGTACAGCTCGTCGATCGCATCGCCGAGAGCGACGACCGCATCGGGCACGCCCTCCCAGTCGAAGGTGAGCTGCGTGTCTGTCCAGTGCAGCACACCACGCTGGTGCAGCCACGCGAACAGCAGCTGACCGCCGAGGCCGTCGTAGTTGCGCACCCGCGATCCGGTGATCGCGAAGCGGAAGATGCGGTCGAAGATCACCGCGTACTGCACGAGCGCCGAGTGCTCGAGAGTCTCCTGCTCGGCATCCGTGAGCTCGTCGGCACGCGTCGACAGCGCCTTCTGGATCTTCACCGACTCCCGGAAGGCGGTCAGATCGCACCGCAGCTCCTCCAGGGAGTACAGGAAGAAGGGCATGCGCTGCTTGATCATGAACGGATCGAACGGCAGGTCACCGCGCATGTGGGTGCGATCGTGGATGATGTCCCACATCACGAACGTCTTCTCGGTGAGCGCCTGGTCGTCGAGCATCCGCGCCGCCTGCTCGGGCAGGTCGAGCTTGGTGATCTCGGAAGCTGCCCTGACGACGCGACGGTACCGGGCCGCCTCGCGGTCCTGGAAGATCGCGCCCCAGGTGAACGGCGGGATCTCACGCATGGCCACGGTCTCGGGGAACAGCACCGCCGAGTTCGTGTCGTAGCCGGGGGTGAAGTCCACCAGGCGCAGCGAGACGAACAGCTTGTTGCCGTAATCGCCGGCCTCGAGCTCCGCGATGAACTCCGGCCAGATCGTCTCGACGATGAGCGCCTCGACGAGCCGTTCGCTCGAGCCGTTCTGGGTGTACATCGGGAACACGACGAGGTGACGGATGCCGTCGACACGGTGCTGCTGAGGCTGGAAGGCGACGAGCGAGTCGAGGAAGTCGGGAACGCCGAACCCCTCGTCGGCCCAGCGCTGGAAGTCCTTCACCAGCGCCTCGAGATACTCGGCGTCGTGCGGGAAGGCGGGTGCGAGCGCACGGATGCCGCTGATGATCGCGGCCACATGCTGTGCGGCCTCGGCATGGTCGTCGGCGGTCGGGATCGAGCCGTCTTTGACCTGCAGGGGCCGGATGGCGATCGCCGCGTCCTTCAGCAGCTTCCACGCGGCGCTGGTCTCGGCGGTCGCGGCGTCGTCGACGACCTCGGGCTCGCCGATGATGGCCTGAGTGCTGGCGGTGTTGATGGACATCGGATCCTCCGATCGCGAGGGTTGCCGGAATATTTCCGGCGGTTTTCGGATATCACCGTTAGTCTTCCATGTATGGATGATCCTGTCGACCACGCGATCCTGGCCGCGATCTCCCGTGACGGGCGGGCGACCCTCGCTCAGCTGTCCGAGGTCGTCGGAATGTCGACGTCGGCCGTGCAGTCACGGCTGCGCCGACTCGAGACCCGTGGCGTCATCACGGGATATCGCGCCGTGCTCGATGCCGAGCAGGTCGGAAAGCCGCTCTCGGCGTTCGTCGAGATCACCCCGATCGACCCCGGTCAACCCGACAACGCGCCCGAGCTGCTGGAGAGCCTCGACGAGATCGAGGCGTGCCACTCGATCGCCGGGGAGGCGAGCTACATGCTGCTCGTGCGAGTCGCGGGCCCGCGAGCGCTGGAGAAGCTGGTCAACGACATCCGAGCGGTCGCGAACGTCCGCACGCGGACGACGATCGTGCTGCAGACCTACTACGAGAACCGCCCTATCGTCTCGCCGGCCTGACTGTCACACTTTTCTGCATCTGTCATGGCGATCGACGTGCCATTCGCTGAAAAGTGTGACATTGGGGGGTGGAGCACTCGGGGTGGAGCGCTCGGGGTGGGGCACCGGGGGCGGGGCGCTCATCGCGGCCCTCGCTAGGATGCCTGCGTGGCACGAACCTCCAAGCAGACGAAGAAGCGCGCACCGCAGAAGCGGCGTACGAGCGGCAACCCGGCGAAGCGGCCCATCGTCGAGCAGGGGCCGGTGACGACGAAGGACTGGATCGGCGCGGCGCGACTGCGCACCCTGCCGCTCGCCGTGGCGCCGGTCGTGCTCGGTACCGGAGCCGCGCAGACGGTCGACCGCAGCCTGCACTGGGTGATCGCGTTGGCCTGCCTCGCCGTCGCGGTGCTGCTGCAGATCGGCGTCAACTTCGCCAACGATTACAGCGACGGCATCCGCGGCACCGATGCGCATCGCGTAGGGCCTGCCCGCCTCACCGCATCCGGCCGGATCCCCGCCCGGCGGGTGCTGACGGTCTCGCTGGTCTTCTTCGCACTCTCCGCGGCGGTGGGCCTGGGGATCGTGATCCGCACCGAACAGTGGTGGATGCTCGCCGTCGGCGCAGCGTGCATCGTCGCCGCCTGGTTCTACACCGGCGGCAAGCGGCCGTACGGGTACAACGCGATGGGCGAGCTGTTCGTCTTCGTGTTCTTCGGACTCGTCGCGACCCTCGGCACCACCTGGGTGCAGGCGTTCTTCCTGCCCCTCGAGGCGTGGCTCGCCGCGATCGCGGCCGGTCTCTTCGCGTGTGCCGTGCTGCTCGCGAACAACCTGCGCGACATCGACCAGGACAGGCTGGTCGGCAAGCGCACGCTCACCGTGCTGATCGGCCGACGCGCCACGCAGACGCTGTTCACGCTGTTCGTGCTGCTGCCGTTCGTCCTGTCGAGCTGGATCGCACTGCTCTACCCGATCGCCTGGCTGGCGCCGTTCGCGCTGCTGGCCGGGATCCCCGCGGTCCTCATCGTCTGGACCTATCGTCAGCCGCGTGAGTTGGTGATCGCGCTCGGCCTGACGTCGCTGACCGCCCTCGTCTACGCGGGCCTCGTGTACTGGGGGCTGGTCGGCTGAGCATGTCGCCGATCGTCTACTCCCTGCCCGCGGAGCCGGGCCGGGAGAGCGAGGACGCCTGCGCGGTGGGTGACGGGGTCGCGGTCGTCGTCGACGGGGCGGGGCTGCCAAAGGACATGCGACGCGGATGCTCGCATTCGGTCGCCTGGTACGCCCGGATCCTCGCGGAGGCGTTCCGGATGCGGCTCGAGGACCGCGCGACGGCGATGACCGACGCCCTCGCCGGGGCGATCGCCGAGGTGACGGCGGCGCATGCCGGCACGTGCGAGCTTCGACGGGGATCCCCGAGCGCCACGGTGGCTGCCTGGCGGATGGACGGCGACGAGGTCGAGCACCTGGTGCTGAGCGACGCCTCCATCGTGCTGATCGGCGCCGACGGCACCGTGCAGGAGGTCACCGACGACCGGATCAACGACGCGGTGCAGCGCCGGTCCGCAGAGCTGCTGGAGGGCGGCGCGTTCTCGCAGGCCGCGGCCGCCCGTTTCGCCGCTCTCGATCAGACGCGCAACGTCGAGGGCGGCTTCTGGTGCTGCCACACAGACCCGGACGCCGCGCGGCATGCGTTCACGGGGCGCACCCCGATCCGCGACCTGCGCGGGATCGTCGCCGCATCCGACGGAGGAACGCGCGGGTACCAGCTGCTCGGGGCGCATTCGCTCGAACGGTTCGGGGAGCTCGCCGGCCGGGGTGACCTGGCCCGCATCGCGCAGGAGATCCGTGCGGCGGAGGACGCGCACGGTGTGCCCCCGTTCACCAAGCCGCATGACGACATCGCATTGGTCGCCGCGCTGATGTGACGCGTGTCACAGCGTGGCGCCGATCAGCGCTTCGCCGAGGGGCGTGCGCAGATGAAGCATCCGGTTCGCCTCGCGGGAACTGCCGATCAGGCCCGCATCGCGCAACACGGTGAGATGGTGGGATGCCGTCGAGACGGCGAGTCCGGTGTCGGCGGCCACCTGCGACGTCGTGCGAGCGACGTGCGCCGCGAACAGGATCTCGGCACGGGCGGGACCCAGCAGGGCGGACAGGGCTACGGCGATGTCGGATGCCTCCCGTGCCCAGCCGGCGGTGACGCCGCGGGCGGGATAGAACAGGGTCGGCTGCGCGGGCGGTTCGGTGAGCACCTGGCATCCGAAGGAGCTCATCACGGATGGCACCAGCACCAGGCCCGACCCGCGGCAGTCGACCTCCTCACTGTGCCGGCGAAGGGAGACCCGAACGGCGCCGTCCGTCCAGCTCACCGCCGGGTGGATGCCGGCGGCCATGCCCGCGATCCCGTCCGTCGCGATCATCCGCGAGCGGAACGCGATGTCGGCACGCAGCAGACGATCGAGCTGCGGCCAGACGGGGGCGAGCGCGACATGCCAGACCTGCTCCCACGCGTCGGCGATCATGCTGCGCGCCCGGCCGGGGTGCTCCTGCATGCGTGCGAGCCGCTCACGGCGCGCCCCGGACGCACGGACGACCATCTTGCCCAGATCCACCCGCATCCCGGCGAGTGACGCGGCCCGCAGCTCCGCGAGCTCGGCCTCCGGCGTGCGATCCCAGCGCGGCTCGGCGGTCAGGAAGTCGGGGACATAGCCATCCGCGCCGATCACGTCGGCGAGAAGCGCGAACGGCTCCCGCGGCAGGCGCGAGCGCACCTGGCGCAGCCATCCCCACTGCAGAGGATGCTGCGCCGGGCGAAGCAGGGCACGCACGGCGTGCGCGAGCTCATGCCCGGGCGAGACCCCGAAGCGCACCGCCTCGACGTCTCCCGGACTGAGGCGGAACCTCACGCGGTGATCGGGATGCTCGACACCTTCGACCCGCTGCGTCTTTCGATTCACATCGAAACTCTAGCCGACGCCGAACAGGCGCGGGAGAGTGAGATCGCAACGATGAAAGGAGCACCTCATGGTCGACACACTCGCGACACCCACCCTCGTCGCACCGGACCAGATCCGGCTCGGCAGCGGCCGCGGGCGCCGGTTCGAAGGCGCCGATCACGGCGCTGGGATCTCGTACTTCTTCGTCGACAACCAGCCCGGTCAGGGCTCCGGCCTGCATTGGCACCCGTACCCCGAGACCTGGGTCGTGCTCGAGGGCGACGTCACCTTCGCCGTCGGGCACGAGACGATCGTCGCGACCGCCGGTGACACGGTCACCGGCCCCGCGTTCGTGCCGCACAGGTTCACGAACACCGGCACGGGCACCATGCGCCTGATCGGCATCCACGCCTCGGCCGTGATCATCCAGACGAATCTCGACTGAACCGCACCGCACACCGCCTCATCCCACCAAGGAGAATCATGTCCTTTCAGGCATACCTCGACAACATCGAGACGAAGACCGGC
Organism: Microbacterium sp. NPDC058345; assembly: GCF_042723855.1. Classification (NCBI taxonomy): domain Bacteria; kingdom Bacillati; phylum Actinomycetota; class Actinomycetes; order Micrococcales; family Microbacteriaceae; genus Microbacterium; species Microbacterium sp. NPDC058345. Next base: position 215,004 of record NZ_JBHXIG010000001.1, on the reverse strand, counting down.
CTGACGCCGCGTCAGTTCGTCGAGCTGGCATCCGAACGCGGCTTCGGCCCCGACACCAAGGCGACGCCGATCCTGGACTGGCTGAAGACCGACTACGACCTGTCGCGCGGTTACGGCATGGCCCTCGTGCATGTGATCACCAAGGGGCCGCAGATCAGTGCGAAGCACGTCGGCACCACGGGGACGCACGCCGACGACTCCGACACGCTGTGGCTCGACGGAAAGGCGACGAACCCGGCGAACGCCTGAGGCGGCGGATGGCCGGCCCCGCGTGCTCAGCGCTCGGGGTCGGCCCCGTCTTCGGCGTCCTCGTCGGGCCTGCTCCGGCGCCGCTTCTCGTAGAGGCCGCGGGACGCGTGCGAGAGCGGCGTGCGAAGGAACAGCAGTGAGATGCTCATGCCGATGAGCGCCGAGAACAGTGCCGCCAGCCACCAGTACTCACGGAAGATCGGGAAGAAGAACCACAGGATCGCCAGGGGCACGAGGAAGGCCAGCAGCCGCAGCACGGTGTAGACGAGGAGGGGCGGCAACTTCACTCGTCCAGTGTAGGAGCCGCCGGTTAGGCGCCCGCTGTGCACGACCGCCGTGGCCGAAGACTCCACGCGGTGCGCGGCCGATCCCGCACGATCGCAGGCGACCTACACTGGAAGCATGGCACGCGTCCTGATCATCGGCGGTTTTCTGGCCGTCCTCTTCTGGGTGTACAGCATCGTCGACTGCGCCGTGCAGCCGGCGGAGCGGCACCGTGGCGTGTCCAAGGCCAAGTGGGTTCTGATCGTCGTGCTTCTGCCGGTGATCGGCGGCATCCTGTGGTTCGCGATCGGCAGGCGACGCCCAGGACACGACGACTCGCCGCTGTTCCGCCCCGACGATGACCCGGAGTTCCTGCGCGGCATCTCCCGCAAGGAGCAGGACGCGCGCATCAAGCAGCTCGAGGAGGAGCTCGCGCGTCTGGATGACGAGACCGACGGCACGGACAATCGCCCGTGATCGCGTCGCCCGCGAGCGCGGCGGCAGGTGAGCTGCTCGCCGAGCTCATCGGCAGCGGTGTGCGCGATGTGGTGCTCTCGCCCGGCTCGCGCTCGCAGGCGCTCGCGCTCGCCGCGACGGCCCTCGCCCGCAGGGGCGCCGTGCGGGTGCACGTGCGGATCGACGAACGGGTCGCCGGGTTCACGGCTCTCGGCATCGCGCGGGAGACCGGGGTGCCCGCAGCCGTCGTGTGCACGTCGGGCACCGCGGTGGGAAACCTGCTGCCGGCGGCCATGGAGGCCTTCCACTCCGGTGTGCCGCTGCTGCTCCTGACCGCCGATCGTCCGCCGGAGCTGCGTGGCGTCGGCGCCAACCAGGCCACCGTACAGCCGGGCATCTTCGGGCCGTTCGTGCGGTGGCAGGCGGATGCCGCGGTGCCCGCGTCGGCACCCGGAACGACGTCCGCGTGGTCCGGTCTCGGGCGGGACGCGGTGGCGGCGGCGCTCGGGCTGACCGGGGCCGGCACGCCCGGGGTGGCGGGTCCCGTGCACCTGAACCTGCCGGCCAGGGAGCCGCTCTCCGACGCCACCGTTCCTGTGGTGTCGCGCGGCGATGCGCCCACGGGTCCGCATCTCGAGACGACGGAACTGCCTCGCGGCCCGCGCACGGTCGTCATCGCGGGCGCGGATGCCGGGCCGGATGCCGAAGCGGTGTCGCACGCCGGGGGTTGGCCGCTGATCGCCGAGATCGTCAGCGGTGCCCGGTACGGGCGGCTCCTCGTGCACGGCTATCGCGCACTGCTGCGCCAGGACGGGCTCGGCGGCAGCATTCAGCGGGCGGTCGTCTTCGGGCATCCGACCCTCAGCCGCGAGGTGGCGGCGCTGCTCGCCCGCGACGATGTCGAGGTGATCGCGGTCCGCTCCGGCGGAGAGCCATTGAATCTGAACGGGCGCACGCGCGCGGTCGATGCGCTCGCCGTGGATCCGGGACCGGCCGACCGCCAGTGGCTGGGTGCCTGGATGTCCGCCTCTGCAGCGGCATCCGTCGATCTGAGCGCTCCCGCACCGGATCAGGACGGCCTCTCGTCGACCGACACGGCGGCTCGGCGCGACGCGGTGCGCGCCGAGCTCGACGTCGTGCGCCGGCCGGTCGATCGCGCGCTGCTGGCGGATGCGGTGTGGCGGGCGACCTGGCCTCACGACCGGCTCGTGTTCGGGTCGTCCCGGCTCGTCCGGGTCGCCGACCAGGTGCTCGGCGGCAAGAAGGTGCCGGTGCATGCCAATCGCGGCCTCGCCGGGATCGACGGCACGATCGCGACGGCGACCGGCATCGCCGTGGCCAGTCAGGCCGAGGGCGCGCCCGGTGTGACGCGGGTGCTGCTCGGCGATCTCGCGTTCCTGCACGATGTCGGCGCGCTTCTGCTGCCGGCGGATGAGCCGGCACCCCGCATCCAGGTGATCGTGGGCAACGACGGCGGCGGGACGATCTTCGACGGCCTCGAAGTCGCGACCTCGGCGCCCGGCGAAGATCTCGACCGCGTCTTCTACACCCCGCACACGGCCGACCTGCGTCAGCTGGCCGCCGCCTACGGATGGGACTACGCGCAGGTCTCGACCCGCTCGGCGCTGGATCAGGTCCTCACCTCACCGGTCAGCGGGCCCCAGATCATCGAGGTTCCGCTGGAGCGCTGAGCGTCGCATCCGGACGCACGGCGCTGGTCGGCGGGGGACCGGGGCAGCGCCGCCGATCAGCTGAGCCGGTCGACGATCGACGTGACGTCCGCGCTGGCGAATCTGGCATCCGCCGGGGCTGCTTCGATCGCGGCCAGACCGTCGTCGTAGAGGTCGGTCTTCGAGGGCGGGATGGCGAGGGCCTCGACTGGCGAGGTGTCGGTGAGCACCTCTTCCAGGCCCTGCAGGGCGCTGAACCGGCGTGCCTGCGTCACGACGTTGCGGTCGAGCGAGCCGGCGAACTTGTTGTACGCCTCGACCGTGGTGTTCAGGCTGCGGCCGAGCTTGGCGAGGTGACCGCCGAGCGTGCCCAACCGCTTGTGCAGCTCCTTGCCCACTGCGAAGATCTGCTGCGCCTCCTGCGCGAGCTGGTCCTGTCGCCAGGCGTGACCGACGGTGCGCAGGAGCGCGATCAGAGTCGACGGCGTGGCGATCACGACGTTGCGCTCGAAGGCGTACTCGTACAGCGTGGCGTCCTGGTCCAGCGCCGCCACGAGGAAGGGCTCGGCGGGCACGAACATCACCACGAACTCGGGTGAGCCGGCGACCACGTCCCAGTACTCCTTGGCGCCGAGGTCGTCGATGTGCTTGCGCAGGTGTCGCGCGTGGGCCTGCAGGCGCTGCGCGCGCACCGCCTCGTCTGTCGCCTCCATGGCCTCGAGGTAGCCGCTGAAGGCGACCTTCGAATCGACCACGACGCGCTTGTCGCCCGCGAGGTGCACGACCAGGTCGGGCCGCAGCGCTCCCTCGTCGGTGTCATGGTGCAGCTGCTCGTCGAAGTCGACATGGTTCAGCATGCCTGCTGCCTCGACGACACGGCGCAGCTGCAGCTCGCCCCAGCGGCCGCGCACCTGCGGTGCCCGCAGCGCGTTCACCAGATTGCGGGTCTCCGACCCCAGTGCCTCGGAGGACTGCCGCATGATCTGCAGCTGCTCGGCCAGCGCCGCATTCGCCTCGAGACGCGCCTTCTCGGCCGTCGTCATCTCGCTCTTCACCGTGTCGAGCGTCTTCTGGATCGGCTCGATCAGCTGCTGCACGGCGTCCTGGCGCTTCTGCAGCTCGGCGGCGCCCTCGGTCTGGCTGCGCTTCAGACGCTCCTCGGCCTGCTGCAGGAACACCCTGCTGTTGGCCTCGAGCGCCTTGCGGCTGAGCGCGTCGAATTCGTCGGACAGCCTCTTCTGGTCAGCGCGCAGCTCTTCGAGCCGCTCGCCCGCGCGGCGCCGCTCGAGCGCGAGATCGGCCTCGGCCTCTTCACGCAGCTCCGCCAGCCGCCGCACGTGCTCCGCACGCTCGTCGCTCAGCCGGGCCTGCGCCTCGCTCTTCGCCTGCGCCAGCGCGGCCTCGCCGTCCTGCCGCACCTGCGCGGCGGCGCGCTCGCCGAGCTGGCGCGTCTCGGCGACACGACGCTCGGCGAGCGCCCTCTCCTCCTGCACGCGGACACCGATCTCGGCGCGCAGCGCCTCCGCATCCCGCTGCAGTGCGTCGATCCGCAGTCGCGCCGACTGCACCTCCGCCTGCTGCGCGGCATCCGATGAGCGGCCGCGCTGCATCCCGAGCACCAGCCCGAGCCCGCCGGCGAGAGCCGCGGCGATCACAGCGACGACGATGACAAGAACCGTGGTGTCCATGGTGCGATTGTGCCGGGTGCCTCCGACATCGGGCGGCGGGTGCATGATGTCTCCATGAACAGACAAGCCTGGACAGCGCGACCCGACGAGATCCTGCGGGCAGCGGCGGGCTTCCGGCTCGACGACGTCGACGCCGGCGCGACGCCGGGTTTCCACGGCGACAAGGTCGATGGGAAGAAGCAGCTCGCCGCTCGCTCGCGGGTGCTCGGAGACCTGCAGGAGCGGCTGTACGCCGGAACCCGCACCGGCGATGCGACGGATGCCGTGCTGCTCGTGCTGCAGGCGATGGACACCGCGGGCAAGGGCGGGATCGTCCGCCATGTCGTCGGCGGCGTCGACCCGCAGGGCGTCGAACTCGCCGCGTTCAAGGCCCCGACACCCGAGGAGCTCTCGCACGACTTCCTCTGGCGCATCGAGAAGCGACTGCCGCAGCCCGGCTTCATCGGCGTGTTCGACCGCTCGCACTACGAGGACGTGCTCATCGCCCGGGTGCACGGCCTGGCCGACGACGTCGAGATCGAGCGACGCTACGACGCGATACGCGCGTTCGAGCACCGCATCGCCGAATCCGGCATCCGGATCGTCAAGGTCATGCTGCACATCTCACGCGACGAGCAGAAGGAACGGCTCATGGAGCGCCTCGACCGGCCCGACAAGCACTGGAAGTACAGCCCCGGTGACGTCGACGAACGGCTGCGCTGGGACGACTACATGGCCGCGTACCAGACGGCGCTGGAGCGCACCTCGAGCGCGGATGCGCCATGGCACGTCGTCCCCGCGAACCACAAGTGGTACGCCAGGCTGGCCGTGCAGGAGCTGCTGATCTCGGCGCTCGAGGACATCGATCCGCAGTGGCCGGAGGCCGACTTCGATGTGGCGGCGGAGAAGAAGCGGCTGGCGGCGAGCTGAGAGCCGCCCTCAGCGCTGCGGCTTGCGCCCGCGGTGCAGCGCCACGATGCCGAAGCTGAGGTTGCGATACGCCACCTCGGTCCAGCCCGCTTCGCGCAGCCAGGCCGCGAGGGTGCGCTGATCGGGCCAGTCGCGGATCGACTCGTTGAGGTAGTCGTACGCGTCGCCGTTCGTGCCGGCGAGCCGGGCCACCTTCGGCAGCACCTGAGCGTTGTAGAAGCGGTACAGCCCGCGGAAGAGCCTGCCCGGGGGAGTGGAGAACTCGTTGATCACGAGGCGACCGCCCGGCTTCGTCACCCGGAAGAGCTCGCGCAGCGCCTTCTTCGGGTCCTGCACATTGCGCAGGCCGTACGACATGGTGACGGCGTCGAACTCGCCGTCGCCGAACGGCAGCGCCGTCGCATCCGCCTCGACGAACGTCAGATTGGGCAAGTGCCCGTGCCGACGGCGCCCCTCGGCGAGCATCCCGGGAGAGAAGTCCGCGGCGACGACGTCGGCGCCGCTGGCCGCGAGGGAGGCGGAGGACGATGCCGTGCCGGCGGCCAGGTCGAGGATGCGCTCGCCGCGCTTCGGTGCGACCGCGCGGGTCGTCGCCGCGCGCCAGAGGGCGTCATTGCCGAAGGTCATCACGGTGTTCGTGCGGTCGTAGCCCGCGGCGACCTGATCGAACATGCCGCTCACTCGCGACGGGTCTTTGCCGAGATCGGCGCGGTTCGGCTCCATGCCTCGATCCTAGTTCGAGCCGCGCGCGCCACTCTCGGTCGCGTCGGGGTGGGTGGTGGCCGGTCGTAGACTCGGCGGGTGAATGCGAATCGTCCCCAGCCCGGCACGCCGATGATCGTCCAGTGGAGCAAGTGGGACGGATCACCGCACTGGGCCAATGAGGAGGTCTACCTCGGCCATGACGAGTGGGGCGACTGGGTCGGGCAGCCCGTCGGCTGGCGCAACACCCGGCCCGGCCGTGCGTTCGCGGCGAGCAGTCCCAACGTCACCCTGATCCCGCATCCGGATGCTGCGCTCGGCGCGGCCGACTTCGCCCTCACCGTCAACCGCCGCCATCCCCATGGCATGCGCATCTACATCGACCTCGCCTGGGACCTGCGCTGGACCGGCAGCACCCGCACGGACCTCGCGCTCCCCGTGCACGCCACCGGCATCGACATGGACCTCGACGTCGTACGGGTCGAGGGCGAACGCGGCACCTGGATCGACGACCGCGACGAGTGGGAGGAGCACCTCGTGCAGTACGGCTACCCCGCGGATGTCATCACGCGCCTGGAAGCGCTCGCCGTCGACCTCGAGCAGAAGGTCCGCGCGAAGCTGCCTCCCTTCGACGACGCCACCGCCGACGTCTGGCTCGACCGCCTCGAAGCCCTCGGCCTCGACCGCCACCCGCAGGGTGAACAGTAGGCTGGACGGGTGAGCAGCATCCGCCTGGTCGCGCAGACCCGCGAGATCCCACCCGTCGATGATCTGCTGGCCCACACCTCCGCGTCGCACCCGTTGGCGTGGCTGCGCCGCGGCAACGGGATCGTGGCCGCGGGTGACGCGGCGCCGACGGTCCTCCGCGTGCCCGCCTCACACGGGCAGCGTCGCGCCGAGCAGATCGCCGAGGCCTGGCGCGCCCTCGCCGCGGGGGCCGAGATCGACGACCCCGTGCGCCTGCCCGGGACCGGACTCGTCGCGTTCGGCACCCTCACCTTCGACGAGGACTCCGGTGCCGACAGCATCCTGATCGTGCCGTCGACGGTGATCGGGCGCAGCCACGGGCGCAGCTGGGTCACCCGCATCCGTGCCGAGGGCGCCGAGTTCGCCGCCGTTCCCGATGCCGTCGCGTACGGCCCGCACTGGGCCGGCCGCGTCGGCCCCGGCGCACAGACCCCGCAGGGATATCAGGAGTCCGTGCGCCGAGCGCTCGACGAGATCGCCGCCGGCGAGCTCGGCAAAGTCGTGCTCGCGCGCGATCTCACCGGGACGGTCCCCGCAGATGCCGACCTGCGCCGTCTGGTGCGGGCCCTGTCGACGGGCTACCCCGACACCTGGACCTTCGCGGTCGACGGTCTCATCGGCGCGAGCCCCGAGACGCTGGTCACGGTGCATGAGCGCGCGGTCACCGCACGCGTGCTCGCCGGCACGGCAGGGCGGGGGGCGGATTCGGATGCCGACGCAGACGCCGCGTCCGCGCTCGCCGGCAGTGCGAAGGACCTCGACGAGCACGCGTACGCGGTGCGCAGCGTGCTCGACGCTCTCGCCCCGCACACGGCGCGGCTGTCCGCCGACGAGCGGCCCTACATCCTGGAACTCCCGAACCTCTTCCATCTGGCGACCGACGTCGCGGGGGTGCTCAGCGACGGAGCATCCGCTCTCGATCTGGTCGGTGCGCTGCATCCCACCGCCGCCGTCGCCGGCACACCGACCCCCCGCGCGATCCAGGCGATCCGCCGGCTCGAGCCCTTCGACCGAGGTCGGTACGCAGGCCCGGTGGGATGGGTGGATGCCGCCGGCAACGGCGACTGGGCGATCGCGCTGCGCTGCGCGCAGTTCGGTGACGTCACGGTCGACGAGTCCGGCGCCCGCCGCGTGACGGCGTTCGCGGGCGCGGGCATCGTCGCGGGCAGCGACCCGGAGTCCGAGCTGCTCGAGACCCGCGTCAAGTTCCGGCCGCTGGTCGACGCTCTCGCCTGAGCGGCGACCCGCGCCCGCATGTCCGCTCTGCTGGTGGCGGATCGCGCCGACCCGACGGACTTCGGCGGGTCCCCGCGCGGGTAGGCTGGAAGGCGTGACTTCGAGCCCCGCAGCCCCGGGCACGCGACTGGCGAGCCGACTCGGCTTCAGCGACCGCGTCTTCGTCGGCCCCGCAGCGCGTCGCATCGCGAAGCGGATCGAGGACGGGCTCGATCTGGTCGAGGCGGGGCTGGCTGAAGACCTGAAGGTGGCCGACTCCGTCGCCGACGCCGCCAGCCGCTATCTGTACGAGGCCGGCGGCAAGCGCATCCGGCCCGTGCTCGCTCTGCTCACCGCGCAGCTCGGCGAAGGCAACATCCCCGCCGTGATCGACGTCGCCAAGGCGCTCGAGCTCACCCACCTCGGATCGCTGTACCACGACGACGTCATGGACGGCGCCGACAAGCGCCGAGGCGTGCCCGCCGCGCACGCCGTCTGGGGCAACAGCGTCGCGATCCTCACCGGCGACATCCTGTTCTCCCGGGCCAGCCAGATCATGTCGCGCTACGGCGACCGCGCCATCCGGCTGCAGGCCGACACCTTCGAGCGGCTCGTGCTCGGCCAGATGCACGAGACGGTCGGCGCGCAGCCCGGCGATGACCCGATCGAGTTCTACATCCAGGTGCTCGCCGACAAGACCGGCTCGCTGATCGCGGCAGCCACGCAGGGTGGTGCGATCTTCTCGAACGCGGCTGCGGAGTTCGAAGAGCCGCTGCGGGTCTACGGCGAGAAGGTGGGCGTCGCGTTCCAGCTGCTCGACGACGTGATCGACCTGTCGGCCGATCCCGGTGAGACCGGCAAGGTGCCGGGCACCGACCTGCGCGCCGGTGTGCCGACGATGCCCTCGCTGCTGCTGAAAACCGGTGCCGACCCCGCCGACGCCGCACTCGCACGGCGCATCGACGAGGGCGTCGCCCAGATCGCCGCCGGCGCCGACCCGGCGGTCCTCGACGGGCCGCTGGCCGAACTGCGCGACCACCAGGCCACCCAGCGCACCCTCGAACTCGCCCGCACCTGGACCGCCGACGCGATCGCGGCACTGGAACCGCTGCCGAAGGGCACCGTCCGCGAAGCGCTCACCCGCTTCGCCGAGTCGCTCGCCGACCGCAGCAGCTGATGGAAGGAACCCCATGACGAAGCTCCGGCTGGCCATCGTCGGGGCGGGACCGGCAGGCATCTACGCCGCCGACATCCTGCTCAAGGCCGAGCGCAAGTTCGATGTCTCGATCGACCTGTTCGAGCAGCTGCCCGCTCCGTACGGCCTGGTGCGCTACGGCGTCGCGCCCGACCACCCGCGCATCAAAGGCATCATCAACGCGCTGCGTGACGTCCTCGATCGCGGCGACATCCGCATCTTCGGCAACGTGCGCTTCGGTGAGGACATCACGCTCGACGACCTGAAGCGCCACTACCACGCGGTGATCTTCGCGACCGGTGCCGTGCGCGACGCCCGTCTCGACATCCCCGGCATCGACGCGGTCGGCTCGTACGGCGCCGCCGACTACGTCAGCTGGTTCGACGGGCACCCCGACGTGCCGCGGGAATGGCCGCTGGACGCGGCATCCGTCGGCGTCATCGGCAACGGCAACGTGGCCCTCGACGTCTCGCGCATGCTCGCCAAGCACGCCGAGGACCTGCTGGTCACCGAGGTGCCCGACAACGTGTACCAGGGTCTCAAGGCCAGCGCCGTCACCGACGTGCACGTGTTCGGGCGGCGCGGCCCCGCCCAGGTGAAGTTCACGCCCCTCGAGCTGCGCGAGCTCGGCGAACTGCGCGACGTCGACATGGTGGTCTACGACGAGGACTTCGAGTACGACGCCGTGTCACGGGATGCGGTGTCCAGCAACAAGCAGGTCATGGTGATCGACCGCATCCTGCAGTCGTGGCGCAAGCTCGACTCGGTGAACAACGCCGGAGGGACGGCATCCCGTCGCCTGCACCTGCACTTCTGGGCCAAGCCCGTCGAGGTGCGCACCGACGAGAACGGTCGCGTCGCCGCGCTCGTCTACGAGCGCACCAGGTCCGACGACGCCGGCGGCATCATCGGCACGGGTGAGCTGCGCGAGGTCCCGATGCAGGCGCTGTACCGTGCCGTCGGGTACTTCGGGTCGCCGCTGCCCGGAGTGCCGTTCGACAAGAAGCACGGCGTCATCCCCAACCGCGAGGGCCAGGCGCTCGAGGCGAAGTCGAACCAGCGGGTCCCCGGCATCTACGCCACCGGCTGGATCAAGCGCGGACCGGTGGGTCTCATCGGTCACACCAAGTCCGACGCGATGGAGACCGTGCGCCACCTCATCAACGACCAGGGTTCGTGGTGGCAGCCGGAGCAGCCGTCCGAGGCGGCGATCCCGGCGCTGCTGGAGTCCCGCGGGGTGGCCTGGACCGACCTCGAGGGCTGGCACCGACTCGACGAGCACGAGGTCGCGCTGGGCGCACCGCACGAGCGGGCGCGCGTGAAGGTCGTGCCGCGCGACGAGATGGTGCGCATCTCGCGCGGGGAGTGAGCCCAGGCGGCCCACGCGGTCGCGTGTCCCGCTTCCCTCCCGACAGGGCGAATCCGTGATCCGCACCGGGTGGGCCGCATCTTCGCCCTGCATGACGCACGCGGCGCTGTCAAGGCCGCTGCCACCACGGTGATCTCGGCATAACGTGGAGCACCGTCGCCCGGTTCCCGGGAATCGCCCGGTTTCGGAGATGCGGTCGACGGGAAGGACTGCGATGACACCGGAGGACCCGCCTCCGACAGAGGCGATGCTGGACGGCCGATACCGCCTCGGAGAATGCGTGGGCGAAGGCGGCATGGCCCGCGTGTACCGCGGCGAGGACATCATCCTCGGCCGCACGGTGGCCATCAAGATGATCCGCCCGACGGTCGACAGCACGACGACGCCGGAGCGAGCACGCAGCGAGACGACCGTGCTCGCCTCGCTCAACCACCCGTCGCTCGTGACGCTGTTCGACGCGCGCCTCGTTCCCGGCCAGCCCGAGTACATGGTCATGGAGTTCGTCGACGGCCCCACCCTGAGCGACCGGCTGGCGCAGGGGGCGATGCCCGCCGACGAGCTCGCGCACATCGCCGCGGATCTCGCCGAGGCGCTCCACGTCGTCCACAGTGCGGGCGTGGTGCATCGAGACATCAAGCCGTCGAATGTGCTGCTGTCGCCGTCGCAGCTGCCCGGCGGGCGCTGCCGGGCCAAGCTGGCGGACTTCGGGATCGCGTGGCTGCTCGACACGGCGCGAGTGACGGCGCCGGGCATCGTGATCGGCACGGCGGCGTACCTGGCACCGGAGCAGGTGCGGGGCGCACAGCCGTCGCCGGCCGCGGACATCTACTCCCTCGGGCTCGTGCTGCTCGAGGCGCTCACGGGTGCCCGCGCGTATCCCCAGGCGGAAGGCGTCGGCGCTGCACTGGCCCGGCTCAGCAGCCCTCCCGTCATTCCGGAGTCGGTCGGGCCGGCCTGGACTCATCTGCTGACGCGAATGACCAGCATCGAACCGGAACGGCGGCCCACCGCCGCGGAGGTCGCCCTCGCGGCTTCCGAACTCGCGTCGGGGGCCGGCGGCGGGCGGGCCGGCGCTCTCTCGGCCTCCGCCGCGGAACCGACCGTGCCTGAAGCAGCGCTCGCGGCGCCGGCATCCGCCACGGCATCGACCGTGCCCGCGGCAGCGCTCGCGGCGTCGACGGCAGCCGCGGCGTCCCCCATGTCGGACACGAGACGCACGCGTCCCCTCCCTGCCGTGACCACCGGCGCCGGAGGAGGAGCGTCCGATGCCTCGCGTCGGCGGCGCAGGACCATGGTCGGAGGGTGGCTCACCGCGGCGGCGGCCATCGCGATCGCCGTGGGCGTCTGGGCGGCGGGGATCGCCGGGGCGCCATCCCCGGATCCCGCCGTCACGCCCGTGACCGAGCAGTCCGTCGCACCGGATCCGTCATCCACTGCCCCGACGGATGCCGAGACGGTGGACGACGGCGCCGTGCCGGGCGACACGGCCGTGCAGCCGGTCGACGACGGCAAGGGCGAGTCGAAGGAGCAGCAGAAGGCGGCCGAGAAAGCGGAGAAGGCCGCCGAGAAGGCGGCGGAGAAGGCTCGGCGGGATGCGGAGAAGGCGCAGAAGGACGCCGAGAAGGCCGCAGAAGAGGAGCGGAAGCAGGACGAGAAGGCGCAGGAAGAGGCCGACGACGAGGAAGCGTCGCCGGTGCCGTCGCCGGAGCCGACGGAGACCCCGACGGGCTGACCGCGTTGGTGGTGTCGTGCACGGAAGCCGACGACGGCTCCTGCTCCGCGCCGGCGCTAGCGGTAGTTGATGAACTGAAGGTCGATGTCGAGATCGCTGCCCTTGAGCAGGGCGATCACGGCCTGCAGGTCGTCGCGGCTCTTCGATTGCACGCGCAGCTCATCGCCCTGGATCTGGCTCTTCACGCCTTTCGGACCCTCGTCGCGGATGATCTTGCCGATCTTCTTCGCGTTCTCGCTCGAGATGCCGTCCTTGAGCGTCGAGACGATGCGGTACTCCTTGCCGCTGGCGACGGGATCGCCCGACTCCAGGCTCTTCAGCGAGATGCCGCGCTTGATGAGCTTCGACTGGAACACGTCGAGCACGGCCTTGGCGCGCTCCTCGGAGTTCGCGGTGATCACGATCTGCTCACCGCTCCAGGCGATCGATGCCCCCGTGCCCTTGAAGTCGTAGCGCTGCTCGACCTCCTTGCGGGCCTGGTTGAGGGCGTTGTCGGCCTCCTGGTGATCCACCTTGGAAACGATGTCGAACGAAGAGTCAGCCATGCAGGCCAGTGTAGCGAGCAGCATCGGACGCGTCGTGGCCGAAGCGTGCCAGACTTCCCCACAGAAGAACAATCCAAGGGCTCTGTCATGGCCGTGGCCGTGCAACCACGTCGACGCGCGGCGGGTGCACCGCCGACCTCACGAAAGGCCGGACATGTCCGTTCTGTTTCCCCATCACGACGGCTCGGGGCTTTACGTCTCGAACGACGCTCCCGTGCTCGGCGAGACCGTGACCGTGCGGCTGCGCGTGCCCGCCGGCTACGGCCCGCTCGCCGCCGTGCGCACACGGTCCAACCCGGATCACGAGCCGGAGTGGACGGATGCCGCGCTCATCGGGTCGGCCGACGGCTGGGACTGGTGGCAGGCGCCGGTCACCGTCCGCAACCCGCGCCACGGCTACCGCTTCGTCCTCGTGCACGAGGACGGTCGGGTGGAATGGCTCAACCAGGCAGGCATCCACACGCTGGAGACCCTCGATGCCGAGGACTTCGCGCTGGTCGCGAACCCGGCGCCGCCGGCGTGGCTGCGGGATGCGGTGATGTACCAGGTGTTCCCCGACCGGTTCGCGCGGTCAGCCGAGGCCGATCAGCATCCGACCCCCGAGTGGGCGATCCCGGCCGCGTGGGACGACCCGGTCGACCCCGTCATGCCAGGCCGCACGCAGCAGTACTACGGCGGCGACATCCCCGGCATCATCGAGCGTCTCGATCACCTCGTCGACCTCGGCGTGAACCTGCTCTATCTGACGCCCGTCTTCCCCGCGGCATCCAACCACCGCTACGACGCCGCCGGCTTCGATTCGATCGACCCGCTCCTCGGCGGCGACGAGGCGTACATCCGGCTGATCGAGCAGGCGCACGCCCGCGGCATCCGGGTGATCGGCGATCTCACCAGCAATCACTCCGGCGACCGGCACGAGTGGTTCCGGCAGGCGCTCGGCAACCCCGGAGCCGAGACCGAGAGCTACTACTACTTCACGGATGCGGAGAACACGCGATACGAGTCGTGGCTGGGCACGCCGACGCTGCCGAAGTTCGACTGGGCGTCCGAGGCGCTGCGCGAGCGCTTCATCACCGGCGACGACTCGGTCGTGGCGAAATGGCTGAAGCCGCCGTACGCGATCGACGGGTGGCGCATCGACGTGGCGAACATGACGGGCAGGCTGGGCGAGGTCGACCTCAACGCCGACGTCCGCCGGCTTCTGCGCGAGACGATGCTGCGCATCAATTCCGACGCGATCCTGCTGGGCGAATCGACCAACGACGCCGTCAGTGACCTGCAGGGCGACGGCTGGCACGGGGCGATGACCTACCCCTCCTTCACCCGCCCGCTGTGGGGATGGCTCAGCGAGCCGACCGGAGAGCCCTACCTCACCGCCGAAGGCGAGGAGCGGACGGAGCCCTGGTTCTTCGGGCAGCCGATCGGAGGCATCCCGCGTTACACGGCGCGCGAGTTCGTGGATGCCGTCACGCGGTTCACCTCCGGCATCCCGTGGCGTGTCCGGCTCGGCAACATGCAGCCGCTTGACACCCACGACACCGGCCGCTTCGCCACCAACGCCGCGCCGGGCGCCGTGCCCGTGGCGGTCGGTCTGTCGATGACGCTGCCGGGTGTGCCGGTGGTGTTCGCCGGCGACGAGTTCGGACTGACGGGCGCCGACGGCGAGTCCAGCCGCACCCCGATGCCGTGGTCGCGGCAGACCGAGCCGGAGTTGGCCGAGCATCTCGCGATGTACCGCGAGCTGGTCGGGTTGCGCCGCGCCCATCCCGTGCTCGGCTCCGGCAGCCTTCGTTGGCTGCACGTCGACGAGGAGACCGTCGTGTTCGTGCGCGAGGGAGCGGACGAGAGCGTGCTCGTGCTCGCGACACGCGGGGGAGCGGATGCCGAGTTGACGCCCGGCGCCCTGCCCTGCGCCGAGCGAGCACAGGCGCTGTACGGTGATGCCACGCTCGCGGTGGCATCCGACGGCGCGGTGGCGCTCGCCGCCGACGGCCCCGCTTTCGCGGCTTGGAGTCTGCCCGGCGTGCGCATGCCCGCCGCCTGACTCCGCGTCCTGCGGCTGCGGCGGTGCGCGTGAGAGACTCCCACCGGAGGGGGAGCGATGAGACGACGTCTTGCCGGGGGAGCCGTGCTCGCCGTGCTGTGGATCGCGTGCGGTTGGATCTCGTTCGGGATGCTGCGCGCCGGAGGGAGCATCGCGACGCTGGGCGAACTGGTGCCGTCGCCGATGGCCAGGGGCGTCTTCGGATCGCCACCCGCATGGGCGGTGCTCGTGCAGTGCCTGACGGTGATCGCAGTCGTGACCGGCTTCGCGCTCATCTCCTTCTGGTTCGCACGCGGCGGCCGGACGACATTCGCCACCGGGTGGATCACCGCCGTGCTCATCGGCTTCGGAATCGGCGCCGCGCTCGATCTGGGCAGCTTCTTCGCCTGGCTGGGCGACTTCGGCGTCCGCGGTGCGCTGCGCACGATGGGCGCCACCCAGGTCACCGCCTGGTGGGCGGTGACCCTCGGTTGGATCCCTGCGCTCGTCGCGCGTGAGCCTGGGGACTCGCGGCGCGCAGCGGATGCCCCGCCAGGGCGCTCGCCATGGTTCGTGGTCGCGCTGATCGCGGCCGCGTCGCTGATCGCGCTACCGATCGCAGCGGAGGCGGGCCATGACGCTACGCAGCAGCAGCTGCGTGTGGACCAGGCGCAGGCCGAGGCTGCCGTGGACCCCGACGGCGCGGCTCCGGCCGATCCCGACGCCCCTGGAGTGCCGGTTCCGAGCGCGGCGCCGGCAGACGGACCCTCGGCCGATGGCGCCTGCACCGCTCGGACGACCACGATCATGACGCCGCCGCCGGACGCTGCCACGGGCCATCGCGGGCAGGTGCTCCAGCTGGTGAACACCTCGGACGCGTCGTGCACGCTCGACGGGTATCCGGATGTCGCCTACGGCGACCAGAACGGTCACCTGCTCGACGTGGCGATCGATCACGGCGGCTCGTTCATGGCGCAGGATCCCGGACCGGAGTCCCTCACCCTGCAGCCCGGAGACAGCGCTTTCGCCGCCATCGGCTGGGACGCGAACTCCATGCACGGGCAGCTCGTCGCGAGCACCGTCTGGGTCGCGGTGCGCCCGGGCGAAGCCCGGCTGAGCTGGGACATGAGGCTCGACATCGTCCCCGGGGTGACGGTGCACGTCACCGCGTGGCAGTTCGGCTCGTCGGCGGCCGGATGACGGGCGGCTCGCAGGAGCCGACTGCCGTCACTTGTCGTATCTTGCATGACACGGTAGCTTGTCATGCATGGCAGTCGACGTCGGAGCGCAGATGCGCAAAGGGGTGGTCGAGTACTGCGTGCTCGGCCTGCTCGCGCGCGAGCCGATGTACGGCTGGCAGCTCGCCGACGCGCTCACCGCAACCGGGCTGATCGCCAGCATCGGCACCCTGTATCCGCTGCTCGGGCGGCTACGCGACAACGGATGGGTGACCACGTTCGATCAGCCGTCGGAGGCGGGGCCGGTGCGCCGGTACTACCTGCTCACGGATGCCGGAACAGCACAGCTCGCGCAGTTCCGGTCGCAGTGGCAGCCGTTCGCCCGAACCGTCTCATCGCTCGTGGGAGAGGAACGATCATGATCACCGCAGCCGCCGAATACCTCACCCGACTCGATGCCGCCCTGCGCGACGTGCCGCACGGGATCGCCTCGGACATCCGCGCCGGGATCGCCGAGGAGCTCTCGAGCCTCGAGTCGGATGCCGCGCAGGCGCGCATCGCGCAGCTCGGCGATCCGGAGCAGATCGCCCGTGAGGTGATGGATGCCGCGGGGCAGGCGACGCCGGTGGCCGTGCCCGGTTCACAGGCGCCGCGCGTGCCGCTGACCCGGACGCGCGGATTCGCCATCGCCGCCGCGATCACGCTGGGCGCCGGCGGGTTCGTCGTGCCGATCGTCGGCTGGTTCGCCGGCGTGGTGATGGTGCTCATGAGCGCGATGTGGCGAACGTGGGAGAAGCTCGTCGCCGTGCTGCTGCCCTTCGTGACGATCGCGCTGGTGATCGCGGCTTCCGTGTTGTCGGCAGCGGTTGCGGCCGAAAGCGGCGGGGGATCCGGCGAGTTCGCCGCGCCGGGCGCGAACCCTCTCGTGCCGACGTGGTACGACGTCGGTCTGATGGGCTGGCACTCCGCCATCCTCGTCGGCTTCGTACTGGTCCCGGTCTCCGGGCTCTGGCTTCTCTGGCGCCTGCGCGGGCGCACTCCGCTCGACACGACACGTGCCTGACCGTCACGGCGCGCGGGCTGGCTTACCCTCGGTGTCATGAGGGCACGAGTGGGCGGGCGCAGCCCGGCGATCAGCTGGATCGTCGGCGTCCTGTGCGCCGCCGTGGTGGGTGCGCTGCTGTGGCTCTCGCTGCCCGCGGGGCCGGGTGTGCTCACCGTGATCGGCGTTCTCCTGGACGGAACGGTGCCCCGCTGAGACCCGACTCGCCGCTAGCATCCCGGCGACACGTCGGCAAGCCTCCCTCGCCGGGGTTCACGCGGGCGTTACCCTCACTGTGCACCCATTCAGGAGAGGCGACCCCATGAGCGACCCCGAGGTTCCCAAGAACGAGCAGCCGCACGACGTCGACCACGTCGTGGGCAGCGCCAACGAGGGTCTCGACGCCGCCGCCGCGGCCCGAGCCGATGTTCCCGGCACCGACGAGCCGGCCGTCGACGCACCCGCGACCGAAGAATCGCCCGCCGCAAGCAACCCGGTCGACGACCGCGCCGCAGCCGACCACGACGCCGATCTGGCCGCGTTCGAAGCTGCCGAGCGCGAGCACCCCGGTACCTTCGGCGGTTCGGATGCCGCAGACGACACCGCCACCCGCCAGGCGCCCGCGGCCGATGACGCGCCCGTGACGACCGCGGCCGCGGCGACCCGGGCCGCGTCGGTCGCGGATGAAGATCGCTTCGCGCAGTACGAGCGCTCTGCCGAGTACGACCGGCCTGCGGAGCACGAGCCGAACGTGGCGGATACCGCCTACGGAGCCCCCGATGCCGCGGCCGAGACCCGCGTCGTGCCGGCCGAGCCGACCGTCGTCGCCGCGCCGCAGCCGATCTTCGTGCAGGCGCCCGAGCCGCCGCGGGAACTCGGCAATCGCGGTGCGGCCGGCGCCATCGGCCTCGTGGCGGCCGTCGCCTTCGGCATCCTCTATCTCGGCGCGATCCTCGGCTTCGGCGCCCTCGCCGGAGACGTCACCGGCGAGAACATCGGCGACGCTGCCCTCGCACCGCTGACCACCTGGTCGTTCTGGGTGCCCGTGGTCGTGTTCTTCCTGGCGTTCTGGCTGCTCGGTGCGTTCATCAACCGCGGACGCTGGGGCAAATGGGTCATCTTCGGCCTGCTCGTCGGCGCCGCCGCCTATGGTGGCCACATCCTCGGACAGCTCTTCCAGGAGCCGTTCTGGCGTGTCACCGCCAGCGAGTCGGCAGAGCTCGTCAACGAGCAGCTGCTCGCGCCGCTCGCGATCGCCGCCTTCATCTTCGGGCGCGAGCTGACCATCTGGTTCGGCGCATGGGTCGCGCGCAGCGGCGCACGCAAGAAGGTGCTGAACGCCGAGGCGCAGGCGGAATACGAGCGCACGCTCGAAGCAGGGCCCGCCGCTCTGCGCTGAGCCGCCCGCCGCTCTGCGCGGAGCGTAGAGTGACGACATGACCATCCGAGACCCCCGCGGCGATCAGCCGGCGGGGGTCTCGGCCGTCCTGGCCCTGGTCATCGGCGCCGCGTGCTTCCTGTCGCTGGCGATCCTCGGGCTTGGCATGCTCAGTTACTTCGCCGACGTCGACATCGTCTCGGTGCCAGGGCTCAGCGTGTGGCCGGGGATCAGCGGGATGGCCGCCGCCGTCCTGCTGTTCGCCGCGGTGCTGCGACCGGTGCTCTCGCAGCCGCATCCGTCGTTCCGGCCGGTCCTGATCATCGGGCTCGCGGCGGCGCTCGTGCACCTGGCGGTGGTGTGGCTGGGCGCGCTCGTTACCGGCGTGGGCCTCGTGCATGCGGCGGCGGCGGCGTCGCAGCTCGTCGTGAGCGGGGCCAGTCTCGTGCTGCTGATCACCGCCGTCGCCGGCGCGTGGATCGCGATCGCGCTGCGTCGGACCAGCGCCTCCGCCCCGCACTGGCCGTGGGAGCGCACCGACGAGGAGTGACGCAACGGCGGCGCCCTGCAGACTGCGCGGGCTCCGCGGCCGTACGCTGTATGCGTGGAGCGCTCGCTGGAGACGCAGGTGAGCCAGGCCGTCGAGGCCTGGCTGCGCTGGGTGCCCCGCTGGGAGCCGGCCACCCACCGCGGAAGGGTCGCACCCTGCCGCCGCTGCCTCGGCTCGCCGATCCTGTCTGCGGCGGGCATCGGCGCGAACGTGCCGCACGGCGTGCAGCACGGCCTGTCGACCCGCATCAAGACGATCGTCGATCACGCCGTCGCGGAGTACACCGCGCGGAACCTGCCGATGCTGCAGGCCGAACTCGACCAGCAGGCGGCACGCAACAGGGCTCGCGCGTATCGGCCGGCCGAGGGGCTCGATCCGGAGTACGAGGGGATGCCGCTCGACCCCGACCCGGTGCCGGGGGCACCGTTCCTGTTCACCGTCGCAGGCATGGCCGACGAGGCGGTCGCGGCGCTTCCGCCGCTTCCGCCGCTGAGCGAGGACGAGAAGGCGGCCCTGCGGCAGGAGGTCGCCCTCGCCGACGAATACGCCAACCTGGTCGGTCGAGAGATCTGCGGACTGCTGCTGCGGCACCGGCTGAGCGTGCAGGCCGCCATCTCGCAGTACGTGGAGCCGCAGATCGAGGCGATGCTGAGCGAACTCAGCGAGGCACTGGACTCCCCGTTCGATCCGGACACGCCGTGACCGGCGGGCGGATGCCGCGTAGCACAGCATCCGCCGCTTTCATTTGACCGCCACGGTTACGCGGCATTACACTTGATCGGGTGTGCGCACGACCGTGTGCGCTCGCTGGGCGCCGGCACCGCCGGTTCCGCCCCCACGGCATACCCACCACACCAAAGGCACAGCGGTTCCGCTGTGCCGGTGGGTCATGATGTGAAACCCATCAGGCTGTCACCGTGCAGCGCTATTAGGAGAGAACGTGCCAACTATTCAGCAGTTGGTTCGCAAGGGACGTTCGCCCAAGGTCGCCAAGACCAAGGCACCCGCCCTGAAGTCGAACCCTCAGCAGGCCGGCGTGTGCACCCGTGTGTACACCACCACCCCGAAGAAGCCGAACTCGGCGATGCGCAAGGTCGCCCGTGTGAAGCTCCGCAACGGCACCGAGGTCACCGCCTACATCCCCGGTGAGGGCCACAACCTGCAGGAGCACTCGCTGGTGCTCGTGCGCGGCGGTCGTGTGAAGGACCTCCCCGGTGTCCGCTACAAGATCGTCCGTGGTGCGCTCGACACCCAGGCCGTCAAGAACCGCAAGCAGGCTCGTTCCCGCTACGGCGCGAAGAAGGGTTGAGTTAGATGCCTCGTAAGGGACCCGCCCCGAAGCGCCCCGTCGTCAACGACCCGGTCTACGGCGCTCCGATCGTCACCTCGCTGGTGAACAAGATCCTCGTCGACGGCAAGAAGTCGCTCGCCGAGTCGATCGTCTACGGCGCCCTCCGCGGCGTCGAGGCGAAGAACGGCCAGGACGCCGTCGCCACGCTCAAGAAGGCGCTCGACAACGTGCGCCCCACCCTCGAGGTCCGCAGCCGCCGCGTCGGCGGCTCGACCTACCAGGTGCCGGTCGAGGTCAAGCCGCACCGCGCGAACACCCTCGCGCTGCGCTGGCTGGTCAGCTACGCGAAGGGTCGTCGTGAGAAGACGATGACCGAGCGCCTGCAGAACGAGATCCTCGACGCGTCGAACGGCCTGGGTGCCGCGGTCAAGCGCCGCGAGGACACCCACAAGATGGCCGAGTCGAACCGCGCCTTCGCTCACTACCGCTGGTAATGGGCAGAGCGGATGCCGCCACCCGCGGCATCCGCTCCCACACACTCTGATCGTTCCTGAACCATCCCGGAGGAACCCCCGTGGCACAAGAAGTGCTCACCGACCTGAGCAAGGTCCGCAACATCGGCATCATGGCGCACATCGATGCCGGCAAGACCACCACCACCGAGCGCATCCTGTTCTACACGGGTGTGAACCACAAGCTCGGCGAGACCCACGACGGCGCTTCGACGACCGACTGGATGGAGCAGGAGAAGGAGCGCGGCATCACGATCACGTCGGCCGCCGTGACCTGCTTCTGGAACAAGAACCAGATCAACATCATCGACACCCCCGGCCACGTCGACTTCACGGTCGAGGTGGAGCGTTCGCTCCGCGTGCTTGACGGTGCGGTCGCCGTCTTCGACGGCAAGGAGGGCGTCGAGCCCCAGTCCGAGACCGTGTGGCGCCAGGCCGACAAGTACAACGTGCCCCGCATCTGCTTCGTCAACAAGATGGACAAGCTGGGCGCCGACTTCTACTACACCGTCGACACCATCGTGAACCGCCTCGGCGCGAAGCCGCTCGTGCTGCAGCTGCCGATCGGTGCCGAGAACGACTTCGTCGGCGTCGTCGACCTCATCGAGATGCGCGCCCTGGTGTGGCCCGGCGATGCCAAGGGTGACGTGACGATGGGCGCCTCGTACGAGGTGCAGGACATCCCCGCCGACCTCAAGGACAAGGCCGAGGAGTACCGCCAGCAGCTCCTCGAGACCGTCGCCGAGACCGACGACGCGCTGCTCGAGAAGTTCTTCGGCGGCGAGGAGCTCACCATCCCCGAGATCAAGGGCGCGATCCGCAAGCTCGTGGTCGCGAACGAGATCTACCCGGTGCTCTGCGGCTCGGCGTTCAAGAACCGCGGTGTGCAGCCGATGCTGGACGCCGTCGTCGACTACCTGCCGAACCCCCTCGACGTGGGCGCCATCGAGGCTCACGACCCGAAGGACGAGGAGAAGGTCATCGAGCGTCACCCCGACGCCAACGACCCGTTCTCGGCGCTCGCGTTCAAGGTCGCCGTGCACCCGTTCTTCGGTCGCCTGACCTACGTGCGCGTGTACTCGGGTCACCTCGACTCCGGCTCGGCCGTGGTCAACTCGACCAAGGGCAAGAAGGAGCGCATCGGAAAGATCTTCCAGATGCACGCCAACAAGGAGAACCCGGTCGACTCGCTGACCGCGGGCAACATCTACGCCGTGATCGGCCTGAAGGACACCACCACCGGTGACACCCTCGCCGACCCGGCCGCCCCGGTCGTCCTCGAATCGATGACGTTCCCCGAGCCGGTCATCGAGGTCGCCATCGAGCCGAAGACCAAGGCCGACCAGGAGAAGCTGGGCACCGCGATCCAGAAGCTGGCCGAAGAGGACCCGACCTTCCGCACCGAGCTCAACCCCGAGACCGGTCAGACGACCATCAAGGGCATGGGCGAGCTGCACCTCGACATCCTCGTGGACCGCATGAAGCGCGAGTTCAAGGTCGAGGCCAACGTCGGAAAGCCGCAGGTCGCGTACCGCGAGACGATCCGCAAGGCCGTCGAGAAGCACGACTACACGCACAAGAAGCAGACCGGTGGTTCGGGTCAGTTCGCGAAGATCCAGTTCAACATCGAGCCGCTCGAGCTGGATGGCGAGAAGACCTACGAGTTCGAGAACGCCGTCACCGGTGGCCGTATCCCGCGCGAGTACATCGGCTCGATCGACGCTGGATTCCAGGACGCGATGAACGTCGGCGTGCTCGCCGGCTACCCGATGGTCGGCGTCAAGGCGACCATCGTCGACGGCGCAGCGCACGATGTCGACTCCTCGGAGATGGCGTTCAAGATCGCCGGCTCCATGGGCTTCAAGGAGGCCGTGCGCCGTGCGAACCCGGTGCTGCTCGAGCCGCTGATGGCCGTCGAGGTCCGTACTCCCGAGGAGTACATGGGCGACGTCATCGGCGACCTGAACTCGCGTCGCGGGCAGATCCAGTCGATGGAGGACGCACAGGGCGTCAAGGTCGTGCGCGCGTCGGTCCCGCTGTCCGAGATGTTCGGCTACATCGGCGACCTGCGCTCGAAGACCTCGGGCCGTGCGGTCTACTCGATGGAGTTCGACAGCTACGCCGAGGTCCCGCGCGCCGTGGCCGACGAGATCGTCCAGAAGACCAAGGGCGAGTAAGCCCTTCATCCCGGATGCCGCGGGCAGGCGGAGTCGTCTCGCCGGCGGCATCCGGGACACCCCACAACTTCACATTCACTCTCTACTAAACTGAGAACCTATCCCGTAGCGAACCGGTCGCAATCCAGTGCCCGGAATCTCTACACGATCGTCCTGAGGAGGACCCAGTGGCCAAGGCCAAGTTCGAGCGGACCAAGCCGCACGTCAACATCGGTACCATCGGGCACGTCGACCACGGCAAGACCACGCTGTCGGCGGCGATCTCGAAGGTGCTCGCCGACACCTACCCGTCGGACACCAACGTCCAGCGTGACTTCGCCTCGATCGACTCGGCGCCCGAAGAGCGTCAGCGCGGTATCACGATCAACATCTCGCACATCGAGTACGAGACCCCGAAGCGTCACTACGCTCACGTCGACGCCCCCGGCCACGCCGACTACGTCAAGAACATGATCACCGGTGCCGCTCAGATGGACGGCGCGATCCTCGTGGTCGCCGCCACCGACGGCCCGATGGCTCAGACCCGTGAGCACGTGCTGCTCGCCAAGCAGGTCGGCGTTCCCTACCTGCTCGTCGCGCTGAACAAGAGCGACATGGTCGACGACGAGGAGATCCTGGAGCTCGTCGAGCTCGAGGTCCGCGAGCTGCTCTCGTCGCAGGGCTTCCCCGGCGACGACGCTCCGGTCGTGCGCGTCTCGGCTCTGAAGGCCCTCGAGGGCGAGCAGAAGTGGGTCGACGCGATCCTCGAGCTCATGCAGGCCGTCGACGACTCCGTGCCGGACCCGGAGCGCGACCGTGACAAGCCGTTCCTGATGCCGATCGAGGACGTCTTCACGATCACCGGTCGTGGCACCGTCGTCACGGGCCGCGCCGAGCGCGGCACCCTCGCCATCAACTCCGAGGTCGAGATCGTCGGCATCCGCCCGACGCAGAAGACCACGGTCACCGGTATCGAGATGTTCCACAAGCAGCTCGACGAGGCATGGGCCGGCGAGAACTGCGGTCTTCTCCTCCGCGGCACCAAGCGCGAGGACGTCGAGCGCGGCCAGGTCGTCGTGAAGCCGGGTTCGATCACCCCGCACACGAAGTTCGAGGGCACCGCGTACATCCTGTCCAAGGACGAGGGTGGCCGTCACAACCCCTTCTACACGAACTACCGCCCGCAGTTCTACTTCCGCACCACCGACGTCACCGGCGTCATCTCGCTGCCCGAGGGCACCGAGATGGTCATGCCCGGCGACACCACCGACATGTCGGTCGAGCTGATCCAGCCGATCGCCATGGAGGAGGGCCTCGGCTTCGCGATCCGTGAGGGTGGCCGCACCGTCGGCGCCGGCACGGTGACCAAGGTCGTCGAGTAAGCACTGCTGCACACAGAGGGGTCGGACCTGCGGGTCCGGCCCCTCTGTCGTTGACCCGGCTCCGCCCCTCGGCATCCGCCCCCTGCGTCGCGCCTCCGCATCCGCCTCGGGCATCGAGAAGTCAGAAACGCGCGTGCATGACGCGCCCTTTCTACTTCTCGGCGGATCGCGTAGAAAAGGAACGAGCGCAGAGAACTGCGTGACGACGACAGGGGAGGCCCCATGGGCATCGACGACATGGTCAACAAGGGCAAGGATCTCTACGAGGAGAACAAGGACAAGATCGCGGAGGCCGTCAAGAGCGAGCAGGCGGAGGACATCAGCGACAGGGTGCTCGACGGCGTCGCGGACTTCGCGAAGAAGATCGCCCCGGGCGCGTCCGACAAGATCGACGAGATCCGCGACAACGCCGACCGGTCGCTCGGCAACGAGTAGTCGCCGACGCGCAGACGTCGAAGGGCGGTGCACCGCGCAGGTGCACCGCCCTTCTGCCTGCCCGACGCGCCACGCATCGGATGCCGCGAAAAACGAACTTCACCGTGGACGCGTTCTGCCCCTAGACTGTGAGCGTCGCCTGGGGGTCTGTGCGACACAGGGCGCTGGGGAAGCGCCCGCATGAATGGGGATTCATTTGGGGACGCGACGTACTCCGTGTGCGGGAATGCCGCCGATGCATCACCATGTCCGCGCGGCCGATCGGCCGGGCCCATGGACGGTCGTCCGGCATCCCTTCTTGCCGGTCGGCCCTGTCCGGTGCTCCCCCCTCCCACCGGACACCCCATAGCGCGGGACGGGGCATGGGGATGCCCCGTCCCGCGTCTGGAGATCCGCGGAACGACGCGCGACACGCCCGGGTTTGCAGTACGTGAATCCGGCATGGCAGAATAGACAGGTTCCACATTCCTGCGCTCTGCGTGATGCGCGGGATCACTGTCACGACAGTGCATAGGCGGCATGCTCCTCCGGGAGGCGTGCAGGGTTCTAGGCCGCGGACAGCAGAACACACAATCCGACACCTCCTCACGGGGGTCCTGTCGTGCCTGCGCGGCAGGAGTCGGCATCCGCGTGCTCCGGCGTGCGGGCTGACAGCAGAACAGTGGTGCAGCAGAACGGTTCTCCGAACCGCTCGAGTGCCGAGGCGTGAACAGCGCCGACGTGCGTCCAATGCCCCAGGGTCACCCGGCCCAGGACGGTAAGACGCTTGAAGAGAGAGAGCAGACAATGGCGGGACAGAAGATCCGCATTCGCCTGAAGTCGTATGACCACGAGGTCATCGACACGTCGGCGCGCAAGATCGTCGACACCGTGACCCGTGCGGGCGCGACTGTCGTCGGCCCGGTGCCGCTTCCGACGGAGAAGAACGTGATCGCCGTGATCCGTTCGCCCCACAAGTACAAGGACAGCCGCGAGCACTTCGAGATGCGCACCCACAAGCGTCTGATCGACATCGTCGACCCGACGCCGAAGGCTGTCGACTCGCTGATGCGTCTCGACCTTCCGGCCGACGTCAACATCGAGATCAAGCTCTGAGGTTCGACATGGCTGACATCAACGCAAAGATCTCCAAGGGCATGCTCGGCACCAAGCTCGGCATGACCCAGGTGTGGAACGAGAACGGGAAGCTCATCCCCGTGACCGTCATCGAGCTGGCTCCGAACGTGGTCACCCAGGTTCGCACCCCCGAGAAGGACGGCTACAACGCCGTTCAGATCGCTTACGGCCAGATCGACCCCCGCAAGGTCACCAAGCCCCTGACCGCACACTTCGAGGCCGCCGGCGTCACGCCGCGCCGTCACGTCACCGAGATCCGCACCGCGGATGCCGCTGACTACGCGCTGGGCCAGGAGCTCACGGTCGACGGCACCTTCGAGGCCGGTCAGCTGATCGACGTCGTCGGCACCAGCAAGGGCAAGGGCACCGCGGGTGTCATGAAGCGCCACAACTTCAAGGGCGTCTCGGCATCGCACGGTGCACACCGCAACCACCGCAAGCCCGGTTCGATCGGCGCATCGTCGACCCCGAGCCGCGTGTTCAAGGGCATGCGCATGGCCGGCCGTATGGGTGGCGAGCGCGTGACCGTCCTCAACCTCACGGTGCACTCCATCGACGCCGAGAAGGGACTTCTGCTCGTCAAGGGCGCCGTCCCCGGTGCTCGTGGCCGCATCGTCTTCGTCCGCAACGCAGTGAAGGGTGCCTGACCATGGCTGACTCCACTCTCGCGCTCGACGTCGTGTCGGTCGACGGCAAGAAGGCCGGCTCGGTCGAGCTGCCCGCCGCGATCTTCGACGTCAAGACCAACGTCCCCCTGATCCACCAGGTCGTCGTCGCGCAGCTCGCCGCGGCACGCCAGGGCACCCACTCGACCAAGCGTCGCGGTGAGGTCTCCGGTGCCGGCCGCAAGCCCTTCAAGCAGAAGGGCACGGGTAACGCCCGTCAGGGTTCGATCCGCGCGCCGCACATGACCGGTGGTGGCATCGTCCACGGCCCGAAGCCGCGCGACTACGCGCAGCGCACCCCCAAGAAGATGATCGCCGCCGCCCTGCTGGGCGCGCTCAGCGACCGCTTCCGCGGTGAGCGCCTGCACGCCGTCGAGGCCTTCGTCGCCGACAGCACCCCTTCGACCAAGACCGCAGCGAGCCTGCTCGCCGCCGTCGCCGGTCCGAAGAACGTGCTCATCGTGATCGAGCGCGCTGACGAGCTGACCGTGAAGAGCGTTCGCAACCTGCCGAACGTGCACGTGCTCAGCTTCGACCAGCTGAACGCCTACGACGTGCTCGTCTCCGACGACATCGTCTTCACCAAGGCCGCGCTCGAGGCGTTCATCGCCTCGAAGACCGGCGCAACCGAGGAGGTCTCGGCATGACTGAGCAGAACATCCTCGCGACGGCCCTGAACAAGGACCCGCGCGACATCATCCTGGGCCCGGTCGTCTCCGAGAAGAGCTACGGGCTGATCGACGAGGGCAAGTACACCTTCCTCGTCGACCCGCGCGCTTCGAAGACCGAGATCAAGCTCGCCATCGAGAAGATCTTCGGTGTCAAGGTGGCTTCGGTCAACACGATCAACCGCGTCGGCAAGGCCCGCCGCACCCGCTTCGGCACCGGCAAGCGCAAGGACACCAAGCGCGCCATCGTCGCGCTGAAGTCGGGTTCCATCGACATCTTCACGGCCGTCGGCTGACCGGGGGATAAGGACAGATAATGGCTATTCGCAAGTACAAGCCCACGACCCCGGGTCGCCGCGGTTCGTCGGTGGCCGACTTCGCCGAGATCACCCGATCGACGCCTGAGAAGTCGCTGCTGCGCCCCCTGTCGAAGACCGGTGGCCGCAACAACCAGGGCCGCATCACCACCCGCCACATCGGTGGTGGACACAAGCGCCAGTACCGCGTCATCGACTTCCGTCGCAATGACAAGGACGGCATCAACGCCAAGGTCGCTCACATCGAGTACGACCCCAACCGCACCGCGCGCATCGCGCTGCTGCACTACTTCGACGGCGAGAAGCGTTACATCCTCGCGCCGAACAAGCTGAAGCAGGGCGACGTCATCGAGTCGGGTGCCGGCGCTGACATCAAGCCGGGCAACAACCTGCCGCTGAAGAACATCCCCACCGGTACCGTGATCCACGCGATCGAGTTGCGTCCCGGCGGCGGAGCGAAGATGGCCCGTTCGGCCGGCGCCTCGGTGCGCCTGGTCGCGAAGGACGGCCCCTACGCTCAGCTGCGTCTGCCCTCGGGCGAGATCCGCAACGTCGACGCGCGCTGCCGTGCGACGATCGGCGAGGTCGGCAACGCCGAGCAGTCGAACATCAACTGGGGCAAGGCCGGCCGCAAGCGCTGGAAGGGCGTCCGCCCGACCGTCCGCGGTGTCGCCATGAACCCGGTCGACCACCCGCACGGTGGTGGTGAGGGCAAGACGTCCGGTGGACGTCACCCCGTCTCCCCGTGGGGCCAGGCTGAGGGTCGCACCCGCCACGCCAACAAGGAAAGCGACAAGTACATCGTGCGTCGCCGTAACGCCGGCAAGAAGCGCAAGTAGGAGTAGAGGAAGATGCCACGCAGTCTTAAGAAGGGCCCCTTCGTCGACGAGCACCTGCTTCGCAAGGTGGTCGTGCAGAACGAGGCAGGCACGAAGAACGTCATCAAGACCTGGTCACGCCGTTCGATGATCATCCCGGCCATGCTGGGTCACACCATCGCCGTGCACGACGGTCGCAAGCACATCCCTGTGTTCGTGACCGAGACCATGGTCGGCCACAAGCTGGGCGAGTTCGCGCCCACCCGCACCTTCCGCGGCCACGAGAAGGACGACAAGAAGGGTCGTCGCCGCTGACGCGGCGACACTCTGGAGAGAAGCAGAGGAGGAGAACAATGGTGGAATCCATCGCACGCGTCAAGCACATCCGCGTGACCCCTCAGAAGGCTCGTCGTGTCGTCGCCCTCATCAAGGGCAAGCAGGCGCAGGAGGCACTGGCCATTCTGAAGTTCGCCGCTCAGGGCGCAAGCGAGCCGATCTACAAGCTCGTGCACGCCGCCATGGCGAACGCACAGGTCAAGGCGGATCGCGACGGCGAGTTCCTGGACGAGCAGGACCTGTACGTGAAGAACGCGTACGTCGACGAGGGCACGACGCTGAAGCGTTTCCAGCCCCGCGCTCAGGGCCGCGCGTTCCAGATCAAGAAGCGCACGAGCCACATCACGGTCGTGCTGGCCACGCCCGAGGCCGCTGACGCGGCTCCCGCGGCCACGACGAAGAAGGCGAGCAAGTAATGGGCCAGAAAGTCAACCCGTACGGCTTCCGTCTCGGCATCACCACGGACCACGTGTCGCGTTGGTTCTCGGACTCGACCAAGCCGGGCCAGCGTTACGCCGACTACGTCGCCGAGGACATCAAGATCCGTCGCCTGCTGCAGACGCAGCTCGACCGCGCCGGTGTCTCGGGCATCGAGATCGAGCGCACCCGCGACCGCGTGCGTGTGGACATCCACACCGCACGTCCTGGCATCGTCATCGGCCGCCGCGGCGCCGAGGCGGAGCGCATCCGCGGTGACCTCGAGAAGCTCACCGGCAAGCAGATCCAGCTGAACATCCTCGAGGTCAAGAACCCCGAGGCCGACGCTCAGCTCGTCGCACAGGGCATCGCCGAGCAGCTCTCTGCTCGCGTGGCGTTCCGCCGTGCGATGCGCAAGGGTCTGCAGGGCGCGCAGCGCGCCGGCGCCAAGGGCATCCGCATCCAGGTCTCCGGCCGCCTCGGCGGCGCGGAGATGAGCCGCTCGGAGTTCTACCGCGAGGGTCGTGTGCCGCTGCACACGCTGCGCGCGAACATCGACTACGGCTTCTACGAGGCCAAGACCACCTTCGGCCGCATCGGCGTGAAGGTCTGGATCTACAAGGGCGACCTCACCAACAAGGAACTCGCACGCGAGCAGGCGAACCAGAAGTCGTCGCGCGACCGTGGTGGCGACCGCCGCCGTGGCCCGCGCAGCGAGGCACCTGTCGCAGAAGGAGCGTCGGCATAATGCTCATCCCTCGCAAGGTCAAGTACCGCAAGCAGCACCACCCGAAGCGTTCGGGCCAGGCGACCGGCGGCACGAAGGTCTCCTTCGGCGAGTTCGGCATCCAGGCTCTGACCCCCGCCTACGTGACCAACCGTCAGATCGAGTCCGCTCGTATCGCGATGACCCGTCACATCAAGCGTGGTGGAAAGGTGTGGATCAACATCTACCCCGACCGTCCGCTCACCAAGAAGCCTGCCGAGACCCGCATGGGTTCCGGTAAGGGTTCGCCGGAGTGGTGGGTCGCCAACGTCAAGCCGGGCCGCGTCCTCTTCGAGGTCGCGGGCGTGAACGAGCAGCTCGCACGCGAGGCGCTCACCCGGGCCATTCACAAGCTGCCGCTCAAGGCACGCATCATCAAGCGCGAGGAGGGCGACGCGTAATGGCGATCGGCACCAAGGAGCTCGCACCCGCCGAGCTCGACACGTTCGAAGACCAGCGCCTCGTCGAGGAGCTGCGCAAGGCCAAGGAGGAGCTGTTCAACCTCCGTTTCCAGTCGGCCACCGGCCAGCTGGAGAGCCACGGCCGCATCCGCGCCGTCAAGCGCGACATCGCGCGCCTCTACACCGTGATCCGTGAGCGGGAGCTCGGCATCCGCGCGACGCCGGCCCCGGTCGAGGCTCCGGCCAAGAAGGCGTCCAAGGCGAAGGCGAAGAAGTCCGAAGAGGCTGACGCGCCGAAGGAGGAGGCCGAGTAATGGCTGAGAAGAAGGCAGCGGAGGCTGTCCAGCACGCCGAGCACGACGTGCGCGACGCAGGAGCCCGCGGTTACCGCAAGGCTCGCCGTGGATACGTCGTCAGCGACAAGATGGACAAGACCATCGTCGTCGAGGTCGAGGACCGCGTGAAGCACCCGCTTTACGGCAAGGTCATCCGCGTGACCTCGAAGGTCAAGGCGCACGACGAGAACAACACCGCCGGCATCGGCGACCTGGTCCTCATCAACGAGACCCGGCCGCTGAGCGCCACGAAGCGCTGGCGCCTGGTTGAGATTCTGGAGAAGGCCAAGTGATTCAGCAGGAGTCCCGCCTCAAGGTCGCCGACAACACCGGCGCGAAGGAACTGCTCACCATCCGCATCCTCGGTGGCTCGCGCCGCCGCTACGCGGGTCTGGGCGACACCATCGTCGCGACGGTCAAGGACGCGATCCCGGGCGGCAACGTCAAGAAGGGCGATGTGGTCAAGGCCGTCATCGTCCGCACCGTCAAGTCCACGCGCCGTCCCGACGGCTCGTACATCAAGTTCGACGAGAACGCCGCCGTCATCCTGAAGAACGACGGGGAGCCCCGCGGCACCCGCATCTTCGGGCCGGTCGGCCGTGAGCTTCGTGACAAGAAGTTCATGAAGATCGTCTCGCTCGCCCCGGAGGTCATCTGATCATGGCGAACATCAAGAAGGGTGACCTGGTTCAGGTCATCACGGGCCGCAAGCAGGACAAGGGCGGCGACCGCGGAAAGCAGGGCAAGGTCCTCGAGGTCCTCGTCGAGCAGAACCGCGTCGTCGTGGAGGGCGTGAACTACGTCACCCGCCACACCCGTGTCGGCCAGACCCAGCGCGGCACCAAGACCGGTGGCATCGAGACCGTCGAGGCCCCGATCCACATCTCCAACGTCGCCGTCGTCGACCCCTCGACCAAGAAGCCGACCCGCGTCGGTCACCGCGTCGAGGAGCAGGTCAAGGACGGCGTGAAGCGCACGGTTCGCGTGCGCTACGCGAAGAAGTCAGGTAAGGACCTCTGATGGCAGCGACTGACGCCGCGGGTGCTGGCAAGATCCAGCCCCGCCTGAAGGCGAAGTACAACAACGAGATCAAGAAGGCTCTGCAGGAGCAGTTCGGCTACGCGAACGTCATGCAGATCCCCGGTGTCGTGAAGGTCGTCGTCAACACCGGTGTCGGTGAGGCGGCTCGTGACAGCAAGGTGATCGATGGTGCGGTCGACGACCTCACCAAGATCACCGGTCAGAAGCCGATCGTCACCAAGGCCCGCAAGTCGATCGCGCAGTTCAAGCTGCGCGAGGGTCAGGCCATCGGCGCGCACGTCACCCTCCGTGGCGACCGCGCGTGGGAGTTCCTCGACCGCCTGGTGAACCTCGCACTGCCCCGCATCCGCGACTTCCGCGGCCTGTCGGGCGACCAGTTCGACGGCAACGGCAACTACACCTTCGGTCTCCAGGAGCAGAGCGTGTTCCACGAGATCGACCAGGACAAGATCGACCGCGTCCGCGGCTTCGACATCACCGTGGTGACGACCGCGAAGACGGACGACGAGGGCCGCGCGCTCCTGCGCCACCTCGGCTTCCCGTTCAAGCAGGCCGACGCCGCGGCCTGATCCGCGAGGATCGGTCCCGGCGCGCAGGAGGGATGCCGGATGCTTCGGCGTCCGGCATCCCTCCGGGCGTGCCGTACAATTGAAGATTGCGTGTTCATCGCAGGCCGTCTGTCGTGTAACGGCAGCCGGAACCTCATGATCGAAAGAAGACAACAATGACAATGACAGACCCGGTCGCAGACATGCTGACCCGTCTGCGCAACGCGAACTCGGCGCACCACGACTCCGTGACCATGCCGTCGAGCAAGCTCAAGACGCACATCGCCGAGATCCTCCAGCAGGAGGGCTACATCGCCGGCTTCGAGGTCGTCGACGCCCGCGTCGGCAAGAACCTCACCCTGTCGCTCAAGTACGGTCCCAACCGCGAGCGCTCCATCGCCGGCATCAAGCGCGTGTCGAAGCCCGGTCTTCGCGTGTACGCGAAGTCGACCGAGCTGCCCAAGGTCCTCGGTGGCCTCGGCGTTGCCATCCTGTCCACCTCCTCCGGTCTTCTCACCGACCGTCAGGCTGAGCAGAAGGGCGTGGGCGGAGAAGTTCTCGCCTACGTGTGGTGATCTGACATGTCGCGTATCGGACGACTTCCCATCGACATCCCCGCGGGCGTGACCGTTTCGGTCGACGGCCGCGAGGTGGCGGTGAAGGGCCCCAAGGGTGAGCTCACCCTGCAGGTGGCCAGCCCCATCGAGGTCGCGGTCGAGGAGAACCAGGTTCTGGTCACCCGGCCCGACGACGAGCGCGAGTCGCGGTCGCTTCACGGCCTGACCCGCACGCTCATCAACAACAACATCATCGGCGTCACCCAGGGCTACTCCAAGGGCCTTGAGGTCGTCGGCACCGGTTACCGCGTGCAGCAGAAGGGCGGCTCGGTCGAGTTCGCCCTGGGCTTCTCGCACCCCGTGCTGGTCGACCCGCCGGCCGGCATCACGTTCACGGTCGAAGGCACGAACAAGGTCACCGTGAGCGGCATCGACAAGCAGGCCGTCGGTGAGGTCGCCGCCAACATCCGCAAGATCCGCAAGCCCGAGCCGTACAAGGGCAAGGGTGTGCGCTACGCCGGCGAGGTCGTGCGTCGCAAGGCCGGAAAGGCTGGTAAGTAACCATGGCTGTGAAGTCGAAGTCCGCCGCCCGCGCGCGGCGTCACGCCCGTCTTCGCAAGAAGATCCAGGGCACCGAGGTGCGTCCGCGTCTGGTCGTCACCCGCTCTGCACGTCACGTCTTCGTGCAGCTCGTGGACGACAGCAAGGGCCGCACCGTGGCATCCGCTTCCACGCTCGAGACCGACCTGCGCTCCTTCGACGGTGACAAGACCGCCAAGGCCCGCAAGGTGGGTGAGCTCGTCGCCGAGCGCGCGAAGGCCGCCGGTTTTTCCGAGGCGGTGTTCGACCGCGGCGGCAACCGCTACGCCGGTCGTGTCGCGGCCATCGCCGAAGGCGCCCGTGAAGGGGGGCTGGCACTGTGAGTGACAACAAGGAGAACGAAGTGACCGAAACCGCTCCGGCCGAGGCTCAGGCCGAGCCGCAGCGCGAGCAGCGCGACGGCCGCCGTGGTGGCCGTGACCGCGGCCAGGGTCGCGACCGCAACTCGCGTGACCGCGGCGACAACCAGTTCCTGGAGCGCGTCGTCACCATCAACCGCGTCTCGAAGGTCGTGAAGGGTGGTCGTCGCTTCAGCTTCACCGCTCTCGTGGTCGTCGGCGACGGCAACGGCCTGGTGGGCGTCGGCTACGGCAAGGCGCGCGAGGTCCCGCTCGCGATCTCGAAGGGCGTCGAAGAGGCCAAGCGCAACTTCTTCCGCGTGCCCCGCGTCGCATCGACCATCCCGCACCCCGTGCAGGGTGAGGCGGCTGCCGGCGTCGTGCTGCTGCGTCCGGCCGCTGCCGGTACCGGTGTCATCGCCGGTGGTCCGGTTCGCGCCGTGCTCGAGTGCGCCGGCATCCACGATGTCCTGTCGAAGTCGCTCGGCTCGTCGAACACGATCAACATCGTGCACGCGACCGTCGAGGCCCTCCAGTCGCTCGAGGAGCCGCGCGCCGTCGCCGCTCGTCGTGGCCTGGACTACGACGCCGTCGTGCCGGAGATCATCATCCGCAACGAGGCGAAGGCCGCTGCCGCCGCCGCGCAGAAGGTAGGTGCCTGATGGCTGAGCGCCTCAAGGTCACGCAGATCAAGTCCAAGGTGAGTGAGAAGCAGAACCAGCGCGACACTCTGCGTTCGCTCGGTCTCAAGCGGATCGGCGACTCGGTCGTCCGCCCCGACGACGCACAGACGCGCGGATACGTCCGCACCGTCGCTCACCTCGTGAAGGTTGAGGAGATCGACTAATGGCTGAGAAGAACGAGGCCGTCGAGGCCGAGAAGGCCGAGAAGAAGACCGCCGCCAAGAAGCCGGCAGCCACCAAGGCAGCCCCGGCGAAGGCTGCGGCGAAGAAGGCCCCGGCGAAGAAGGAAGAGGATGCCGCGGCATCCCGTCCCTCCGTGCTGAAGGTGCACCACCTGCGTCCTGTCCCCGGCGCCAACACTGCGAAGACCCGTGTCGGTCGCGGTGAGGGCTCGAAGGGCAAGACCGCCGGTCGCGGCACCAAGGGCACCAAGGCCCGCAACACCGTTCGCGTCGGCTTCGAGGGTGGGCAGATGCCGCTGCACATGCGCACCCCGAAGCTGCGCGGGTTCAAGAACCCGTTCCGCGTGGAGTACCAGGTCGTGAACCTGGCCAAGCTCGCCGAGCTGTACCCGAAGGGCGGCGACGTCACCGTCAGCGACCTGGTCGCCAAGGGTGCCGTGCGCAAGAACGAGAAGGTCAAGGTCCTGGGCGACGGAGACATCTCCGTCAAGCTCACGGTCTCGGTCGACAAGGTCTCGGGCAGCGCCGAGCAGAAGATCGTGGCCGCCGGCGGATCCGTCGAGTGATCCGCAGGTGACATGCGCCAGGAGGGGTCGGAGATTCTCCGGCCCCTCCTGTGCGTTACCCTGGACTTTCGGCCGTCCGTCGACGGCCGGATTCCCTTTCAGGAGGAACGCCCTTGTTTAGCGCCATCGCGCGAATCTTCCGCACGCCCGACCTGCGGCAGAAGATCCTTTTCACCATCGGCATCATCGCCCTGTACCGCATGGGCTCGAATGTGCCCGCTCCGTTCGTGCACTTCCCGAACGTGGAGCAGTGTCTGGCGGCGAACGCCGGGACCGAGGGCCTGCTGGGGCTCGTCAACCTGTTCTCCGGTGGCGCTCTGCTGCAGCTGTCGATCTTCGCGCTCGGGGTCATGCCCTACATCACCGCGACGATCATCACGCAGCTCCTCCGCGTGGTCATCCCGCACTTCGAGACGCTCCACAAGGAGGGTCAGGCGGGCCAGGCCAAGCTCACGCAGTACACCCGCTACCTGACGATCGCGCTCGCGCTGCTGCAGTCGACCACGCTGGTCACCGTGGCGCGCACCGGCCAGCTGTTCGGCACCACCGATGTCGCGGCGTGCCAGAACCTGCTGACCAACGACGTGTGGTGGGCGCAGCTGCTCATCATCATCGCCATGACCGCCGGCACCGGCCTGATCATGTGGTTCGCCGAGATGGTCACCGAGCGCGGCATCGGCAACGGCATGTCGCTGCTGATCTTCACCTCCATCGCCGCGACCTTCCCCTCGGCCATGTGGGGCATCTGGGAGGCGCGCGGCTTCGAGACGTTCCTGCTCGTGCTCATCATCGGCATCATCGTGATGGGCCTCGTCGTCTTCGTCGAGCAGTCCCAGCGACGCGTGCCCGTGCAGTACGCCAAGCGCATGGTCGGCCGCCGCACCTACGGCGGCACGAACACCTACATCCCGATCAAGGTGAACATGGCGGGCGTGATCCCGATCATCTTCGCCTCGTCGCTGCTGTACATCCCGATGCTGGTCGCGCAGTTCAACACGCCGACCGACGGCAGCGAGCCGCCGGCATGGGTCACCTGGGTGTCGCAGTACTTCACCACCGGCGACCACCCGCTGTACATGGCGGCGTACTTCCTGCTGATCATCGGCTTCACCTACTTCTACGTCGCGATCACCTTCAACCCCGTCGAGGTCGCCGACAACATGAAGAAGTACGGCGGGTTCATCCCCGGCATCCGTGCGGGCCGCCCCACCGCGGAGTACCTGGACTACGTCATCACCCGCATCACCTTCCCGGGCTCGCTGTACCTGGGCATCGTGGCGCTGATCCCGCTGGTGGCGCTGGCGACGGTGCAGGCGAACCAGAACTTCCCGTTCGGCGGTGCGTCGATCCTCATCATCGTGGGTGTCGGCCTCGAGACCGTCAAGCAGATCGACGCGCAGCTGCAGCAGCGCCACTACGAAGGGCTCCTCCGATGACCGCATCCGCACGTCTGCTGATCGTCGGCCCGCAGGGTTCGGGAAAGGGCACCCAGGGCGTCCGCGTCGCCGAGACCTTCGGCATTCCCGTGGTCTCCACCGGTGACATCTTCCGCGCCAACATCAAGCAGGGCACCGATCTCGGCAAGAAGGTCACCGCCATCCTCGACGCCGGCGACCTCGTGCCCGACGAGCTGACCAGCGAGATCGTTCGGGACCGGCTGGCGCAGGACGACGCGTCGAACGGGTTCCTGCTCGACGGCTACCCGCGCAACACCGCTCAGGTGGCGCAGCTCGACGCGTTCCTCGAGGAGCGCGGCGAGTCGCTGGACGCGGTCATCCTGCTGGATGTGCCGCGCGAGGAGAGCCTCGAGCGCCTGCGTCTGCGCGCCATCGAGCAGGGCCGTTCCGACGACACCGACGAGGCCATCGCGCACCGTCTCGACATCTACGAGCACGAGACCTCGCCGATCATCGAGATTTATCAGGAGCGCGGCATCGTCGACCGCATCGACGGGGTGGGCTCGCTCGACGAGATCACCGAGCGCATCTCGACGGCGCTGAACGCACGCGGCGTCGGCCAGCAGCTCGTCTGACACCGGCATGTTCCGCAGGTCGATCTACAAGACCGCCGCGCAGCTGCGCGGGATGGTCGAGCCGGGGCTGATCACCGCGGCGGCCCTGGACGCGGTACGGGCGCTGGTGCGTCCCGGTATCACGACGGCCGAGCTGGATGCTGCGGCGGAGCGCGTCATCCGCGATCGCGGAGCGGAGCCGAACTTCATGCTCGTGCGCGGCTATCACCACGCCACCTGCATCTCGGTGAACGAGCAGGTCGTGCACGGCATCCCCGGTGACCGGGTGCTGCAGGCGGGTGACATCGTGTCGATCGACTGCGGCGCGCAGTTCCAGGGCTGGAACGGCGACAGCGCGATCACGATCGTCGTGCCGGATGCCGCCAGGCCCGAGCTGGTCACCAGGCGCGAGGAGCTCTCCCGGGTCACCGAGGGGTCGATGTGGGCCGGCATCGCCGCCATGGCGACCGCCGCGCACATCGGCGAGATCGGTGCGGCGATCCAGGAGTACATCGAGGCGCAGGGCGTCTCGGAGGTGTCGGGGGAGACCTACGGCATCCTGCGGGAGTACGTCGGCCACGGCATCGGACGCAAGATGCACGAGGCCCCGAGCGTGTTCAACTACCGCACGCCGGATGCCGGCGCCGAGGTGCGACCCGGTCTGGTGCTCGCCATCGAGCCGATGGTCACCGCCGGTGGCGAGTCGACGTTCGTCGAGGACGACGACTGGACCGTGTCGACGACCGACGGCACGGACGGCTCGCACTGGGAGCACAGCGTCGCCCGGCACGAGGGCGGCGTCTGGGTGCTGACAGCGCCCGACGGCGGCGCCGCGGGCCTCGCGCCCTTCGGCGTCACGCCGGTCCCGATCGCGTAGCGCCGGCGCCGCCGCTGATCTCGAGAAATCACGTTCCGCACGAGAAACCGTCTGTGCGCGCGTGTTTCATGAGCGAAGTGGTTTCTCGCGCGGGCGGTGTCGGATCGTCGCGAGCATTGCCGGTCGTCGTGGGTGGCGGAGCGGAACGCCGGCCGACTGAAGAGCGCGCGCGAGCGGTGCAACCCGCCAGGCGTCGGTCAGATCCCAGCGCGCGAAGGGATGCCCGTGGCGCCGCAGCCTGTCCTCCCGGCGCTTCTCATCGGCGAGGTTCTTCGCCGCCTCCTTGGGATCGCCGAGCGCGTACTTGTCCCAGCCGTCGGACTCGCCGATCACGGCGCGGGAGGGGAAGAGAAAGTCGACGCGATCGTCGTAGCCCTCGTAGTCGAACCGCTGTTGCAGTTCGGGGGTCTCGAACCCGCACCAGCCGATGATCGAGCGGCTCACACTTTCACCCGGTGATTCCGCGCGTCCGTCGGCGTGATCCCATGCCCAGCGAAGACGCGCCCGGCCCCGTGTGTTCTGCTGCGCGTCAGCACGCTCACACAGCGTGGCCAGGTCGGTGAATCCACGCTGCGCGGCCGAGATCGCAGCATCGGCGACCGCCAGACCCTGTGCCGGCGGCAGCACGCGCACCAGATCCACCGCGGTGTCCAGTGGCGAGGTCGTGAGGATTCCAGCGGTGGATCCGACTTCACGCGGATCGGCGCTGGTGTGCACGACGACGTCGCCGTAACGGCGTGATGCCGCTCGCCCGGCATCGTAGACGTGGATGTCCTTCGGTTCGTTGAAATACGGGATGCCCAGCGCGACCGCCGCTGACTCCATGCAGAGCACGGCATCCGGGTGGGTGCGGAGGAACGCGTGCACCCGGACGGCGTACCGCTTCCAGGCGGGCAGCGCGGCGTACCCAGCCCGATCGGCGTAGACGCCTGCCCGCACTCGGACGTGACGGGAGGAAGGAAGGCGGATGCCGAGCATCCGTCCTTCCGAGGCTGTGATCAACGGCAACGGCGAACGTGACAGCGCACGTCGGGCAAGAGTGATGGTCATGCTCCGAGCATGGGCGTTCGCCGACCCCGTCGGGCGTCGGCCTCCCACGATCTGTGGACACATCGCACCGCGGGCTGATCGGTGCAGAAGTAACGTCGTGGCGAGAAACCAGGGTCCGCGTGAGAAACCGACGGAGAACGCGTGTCTCATGCACGAACTGGTTTCTCGCGGGGGAGGGGCGGGCGGATGAGGGGCGGGCGGTTGCGGACGGGCGGGGCTCACATGACAGGCATAGCGAATGCACGGCAGAATGGGGCGATTGCTTTCTCCGAACAGGACGGACATCCATGGCTGCGGCAGCACAGCGCAAGAACAACTGGTTCGCGATCGGCATCTCGATCGCCGTCGTCGTGGTGCTCGTCGCCCTCGGCGCGATCGTCGTCTACCTGAACAACCAGGCCAACGACGCGGGGCCGGCCCCCCAGGGAGAGATCATCAACTCCGAGACCGGCGCGATCAGCTTCGGCGACGGCGATGACACGGTCGCGGTCTACGTTGACTTCATGTGCCCCATCTGCAACGACTTCGAGCAGCAGTACGGCGAAGCGCTGAAGCAGGCCGCCGAGGACGGCAAGATCACCCTCGAATACCACCCGATCTCGATCCTCGACCGCTTCTCGCAGGGTTCGGAGTACTCGTCGCGGTCCGCAGGAGCGGTCTTCTGCGTCGCGGAGGATTCCCCGAGCAAGACCCTCGAGTACATGGAGACGCTGTTCACGAACCAGCCCGCCGAGAACACGACCGGTCTCACCGACGAGCAGCTCGCCACGTACGCCGAGGAGGTCGGCGCCGACGGCGCCGCATCCTGCATCGCAGACGGCACGTACGGCAAGTGGGGCGTCGCCCAGGCGAAGCAGCACGAGATCGCCGGTACGCCGACGGTCGAGGTCAACGGCAAGCGCCTCGACCTGCAGAAGGGCGAGATCCAGGAGATGCTCGACGTCATCAGCTGACCCGAGTTGCCGGGAGCGCCCGGACGGTCTAACATAGATCTTTGGTGCCTTGCGCCTTTTCTTGGCGTGTCTGAACAAGACGGCATCACACCACCCATCCACCGCAGATCGACCGGTCTGCAGAAGCGTCAGCGAGGCTATGGCTAAGAAAGACGGTGTCATCGAGATCGAGGGCGTCGTGTCCGAGGCGCTGCCCAACGCGATGTTCCGCGTTGAGCTCAGCAACGGGCACAAGGTCCTGGCGACGATCTCAGGAAAGATGCGACAGAACTACATCCGCATCATCCCCGAGGACCGCGTGGTCGTGGAGCTCAGCCCCTACGACCTGACCCGCGGCCGCATCGTCTACCGCTACCGCTGATCGGTCGAGAAGTAACACCCCAGGCATCTCGCCTGCCCGGTGAAGACAGCGATTAGGAAACATCATGAAGGTCAACCCCAGCGTCAAGCCCATCTGCGACCACTGCCGCGTGATCCGTCGTCACGGTCGCGTCATGGTGATCTGCAAGAGCAACCCGCGCCACAAGCAGCGCCAGGGCTGAGCCCCGGGGCCGGATCGGCTGCCTTCGCGGCATCCGATCCGGCATCTCACAACTCAATATCGAATGACAGGCAGCATCGGAACCCGCGCGAGCGGGGGACACCTCGGGGCGGAGGCCCGGGACCGGATGCTGCTCCACACCTCCAACAACACTCCAGGAGAACCGCATGGCACGTCTTGCCGGCGTTGACATCCCGCGCGACAAGCGCGTGGTGATCGCCCTCACGTACATCTACGGCATCGGCCGCACCCGTTCCGTCGAGATCCTCAAGGCGACCGAGATCGACGAGTCGATCCGCGTCAAGGACCTCAGCGACGAGCAGCTCGTCGCACTGCGCGACCACATCGAGGGCAACTACAAGGTGGAGGGTGACCTGCGCCGCGAGGTCGCCGCAGACATCCGCCGCAAGGTCGAGATCGGCTCCTACGAGGGCCTCCGTCACCGTCGTGGCCTGCCGGTCCGCGGTCAGCGCACCAAGACGAACGCGCGCACCCGCAAGGGACCGAAGCGCACCGTCGCCGGCAAGAAGAAGGCCCGCTAAGCGGCCAGGGAATAGGAGAACACTTTCATGGCTGCACCCAAGGCCGCCGCGCGCAAGCCGCGCCGCAAGGACAAGAAGAACATCGCGCTGGGCCAGGCCCACATCAAGTCGACGTTCAACAACACCATCGTCTCGATCACCGACCCGTCCGGCGCTGTCATCAGCTGGGCCTCGTCGGGTGGCGTGGGCTTCAAGGGCTCGCGCAAGTCGACGCCGTACGCCGCCGGCATGGCCGCGGAGTCCGCTGCCCGCCAGGCTGCGGAGCACGGCGTCAAGAAGGTCGACGTGTTCGTGAAGGGCCCGGGTTCGGGCCGCGAGACCGCGATCCGCTCGCTTCAGGCCGCCGGCCTCGAGGTCGGCTCGATCCAGGACGTCACGCCGCAGGCTCACAATGGCTGCCGTCCGCCGAAGCGTCGCCGCGTCTGATTCCGTGCGACGAGGCGCGCTCGGACCCGCTGCGGGTCCCGGCGCGCCTCGTCGCCCGCAGATTTCCACAACTCAAGACCTCACCCACCACATGTCATATAGCGGGCATGTGATCGAAAGGAACACATAGTGCTCATCGCACAGCGTCCCACTCTCACCGAGGAAAAGATCTCCGAGAACCGCAGCCGGTTCGTCATCGAGCCGCTCGAGCCCGGCTTCGGCTACACGATCGGCAACGCGCTGCGCCGCAGCCTGCTGTCGTCGATCCCCGGCGCCGCGGTCACCACCATTCGCATCGACGGCGTGCTGCACGAGTTCAGCACGATCCCCGGTGTGAAGGAGGACGTCACCGAGATCATCCTCAACATCAAGCAGCTGGTCGTCTCCAGCGAGCGTGACGAGCCCATCACCGCCTACCTGCGCAAGACGGGCGCAGGCGAGGTCACCGCGGCCGACATCTCGGCACCGGCGGGCGTCGAGGTGCACAACCCCGACCTGGTCATCGCGACGCTCAACGACACCGCGCGCTTCGAGCTGGAGCTCACCATCGAGCGCGGTCGCGGCTACGTTTCGGCTGCCCAGAACCGCAACGAGTACGCCGAGGCCGGCCAGGTGCCGGTCGACTCGATCTACTCGCCGGTGCTCAAGGTCAGCTACCGCGTCGACGCCACTCGTGCGGGCGAGCGCACCGACTTCGACAAGCTCGTCCTCGACGTCGAGACGAAGTCGGCGATCAGCCCCCGCGACGCCGTCGCCTCGGCCGCCAAGACCCTCACCGAGTTGTTCGGCCTCGCCCGCGAGCTGAACGTCGAGGCCGAGGGCATCGAGATCGGCCCCGCGCCGGTCGAGGCCGTGCTCTCCAGCGAGCTGTCCATGCCGATCGAAGACCTCGATCTGTCGGTCCGCTCGTACAACTGCCTCAAGCGCGAGGGCATCAACACCGTCGCGGAGCTGGTCGCCCTCTCCGAGACGCAGCTGATGAACATCCGCAATTTCGGACAGAAGTCGGTCGACGAGGTGCGCGACAAGCTCGTCTCCCTCGGTCTGTCGCTGAAGGATTCGGTGCCCGGTTTCGACGGCGCCCACTTCTACAGCGCAGGCGAAGACGAATCCTTCTGAAACCCGACATCTTTCTGACCAGG
The DNA here is from genome assembly GCF_042723855.1 of Microbacterium sp. NPDC058345. Taxonomy (NCBI): domain Bacteria; kingdom Bacillati; phylum Actinomycetota; class Actinomycetes; order Micrococcales; family Microbacteriaceae; genus Microbacterium; species Microbacterium sp. NPDC058345. The sequence goes on along the minus strand of NZ_JBHXIG010000001.1, from coordinate 172,420 downwards.
AGCTAGACGATCATGCCCAAGCCCACCAAGGGTCCCCGCCTCGGAGGCGGCCCCGCCCACGAGCGCCTTCTTCTCGCGAACCTCGCGGCCGCGCTCTTCACCAACAAGTCGATCAAGACGACCGAGACCAAGGCCAAGCGCCTGCGTCCGCTCGCTGAGCGGCTTGTCACCCTCGCCAAGCGTGGTGACCTGCACGCTCGTCGTCGCGCACTGACCGTGCTGCGTTCCAACAAGGACGCCGCGCACGTGCTCTTCAACGAGATCGCTCCGCTGGTCGCCGAGCGTGAGGGTGGCTACACCCGCATCACCAAGGTCGGCAACCGCAAGGGTGACAACGCACCGATGGCCGTGATCGAGCTCGTCCTCGAGCCCGTCACCCCGAAGAAGAAGGCCGGGAAGCCGGCTGCCAAGACCGAGACGCCGAAGGCCGACAAGGCTGACAAGGCCGACAAGGCCGACAAGGCAGAGGCGGCTCCCGCTGAGGAGACCACCGAGACCACCGACGCCCCGGCCGCCGAGGCCGGCGCAGAGTCGCAGGCCGAGGGCGCTGCCGCTGAGGCCGCCGCCGAGGATGCCGTCGAGAACAAGTCCGAGTAAGCATCCTTCATGACGAAGCCCGCCGCCCCGCTGGGGTGGCGGGCTTCGTCGTGCGGCCGGGCGCCGACGTGGAGCCGCGTCAGAGATCTGACGGCCGCAGGTGAGGGCCGGCCGAAGGGTCCTGACCGCGGTCGGACGCAGCGGGCTCCCGGGATAGGCTGGATCCGTGCACGCGGATCTGGCCATCACCCGGGAGCCCCGCGCGTATCTCACCTACGTGCTCATCGGCCTCACCGCCGGCCTGCTGTCCGGACTCTTCGGCGTCGGCGGCGGCACGGTCATCGTGCCGCTTCTCGTGCTGATGCTGCACTTCGATCAGCGCCGCGCCGCCGGCACCTCGCTGGCGGCGATCGTGCCGACCGCCAGCGTGGGGGTGATCTCCTACGCCATGTCGGGCTCGGTCGCGTGGATCGCCGCGCTCATCCTCGCCGCGGGCGCCGTCGTCGGGGCCCAGATCGGCTCGCGACTGCTGCCGAAGATCTCGCAGACGGTGCTGCGCTGGGGCTTCGTCGGCTTTCTCATGATCGTGATCGTCAGCCTGTTCCTGGTGATCCCCTCCCGCGGGGCCGCGTTCGAGGTGAATCTGCTGAACGGCGCGGGTCTGGTCGGGGTGGGTGTCCTCACCGGCATCATGGCGGGTCTGATCGGAGTGGGCGGCGGCGTGATCGTCGTCCCTGTGCTGATGCTGGCCTTCGGCACCAGCGACCTCATCGCCAAGGGCACCTCGCTGCTCATGATGATCCCGACCGCCGTCTCGGGCACCATCGGCAACCTGCGGCATCGGAACGTCGACCTGGTCGCCGCCGGCATCATCGGTCTCTCGGCATGCACGACGACCGCACTCGGCGCGTGGCTCGCCACGCTGATCGACCCGCTGCTGGGCAACGTGCTCTTCGCGGCATACCTCGTCGTCATCGCGGTGCAGATGAGCATCAAGGCGATCCGCAGCCGCCGCCGCTGACGTCTCTCCTCTTCGCCGATCGGTGGCCTCGGGCGGCACACGGAAGGGGCGGCGCCCTCCGAAAGAAGACACCGCCCCCGAGGTCAGCTCACTCGCAGTGGAAGGTGGCGTCACCCCACACGCCGTGCGCGCCGTTGATGCTGCCGGGAGCTTCGACGATCAGATCGACGTACTGCGCACCCGTGAGGTCGACGTTCAGGGACTCGGGCGCGAAACCCGGGGTGAACGTGCGCGACTGGTACCGGTTCTCGCCGTCGGCATCCACCCTGAAGATCACGTTGCCGGCGAATCCGGCCTCGAGGCCCACGTCCGCGGTGAACGCCGTGCAGGCGCCGCCTGTGTAGTAGGTGATCTTCGACAGGGCGTGCACGCCGAGACCCTTCTCATAGGTGGGGTTCTCGCCGGTGGCCGGATCGACGTGGTTGATCGCCAAGGGCACGTCGGGCGAAGACGCCGAGTCCTTGTTGGCGACGTTCTTGCCGATCACGCCCCACCCGTTCACCGCACTGAGCCAGGGCAGCTCGGCCGCCCCGATCGTGCCGCTCGGTGCCGGAGGCAGCGGCTGGTCGACGACCTTCCAGTCGAAGATCTTCAGCCTGCTCTCGGTGGGCAGCACGACGTACGCGAGCTCCTTCGCCGGGTTCAGGCGCACGAGGTTGGAGTACACCTGGTACCGGTAGGTCGGATACTCGTACACGTCCGGGTTGGTCGCACTGTTGCGCCCGAGCGAGGAGATCGCCACGCTCGCGCCACCCAGCCCCGATGCCTGCGGCAGCCAGTTCGGGATGAACAGGTTCTGCGTCGAGACGGTGCCGTCGGCGTAGTGCAACTCGAGGGCGGGGTTCACACCGCCGCCGGATGCCGCCGATGCCAGGACCGCCAGGTGCGTGCCCTTTCCGGTGAGGGAGACGGTCTGACCGGCAGGAGCGACCGAGTCGTCCGCGCCGGACGGCGCGGGCCAGGTGTACTCGATGGCGGCGTCGCCTTCGCCGACGGTCACCGTCGATCCCGGCTCCACTCCGGCTCTGACGAGCGCCTCGGCCGAGAAGGTCGCTCCGCCGCCGTCGAAGTCACCGGCTTTCGCCGTCTCGAGCGTGGTGACGGAGTCGGCGTTGTAGGCGCCGGCCAGCGACCCGTAGGCGACGTAGATCTGGTGGGCGCCCGACACCGTCTGCGGCGACTTCTGCGATGTGTACGCGGCGACCACCGTCACAGTCTGCAGGTCGGCTTCGGCCGCATCCGTCACGGTGTACTCGAAGGTCGCCGTCGCCGACGCGCCCGGCTTCACCGTGCCCGCCTCGTCGCCCTCGGATGACACCAGTGTCCAGCCCTCGGGAACCTGCGGCGTGAGCGTGACCCCGTCCTTCTTCTTGGTGCCGGTGTTGCGGAAGGTCGCGGTCACCGTGGTGTTCTCGCCCTGGAAGACCCGGTCGGCCAGGTCGACGGCGACGGATGCCGCCGCGGCATCCGCATCGCGTCCGCCCACCGCGCTGGTCGCGGCCAGCACGACCGTGGCACTCCGGTCGGATGCCACGGTGCCGGTCTTCACGGTGATCACGCCGCCGGCGTTCTCGGCGTCGAAGAACCAGCCGGTCTCCTGCTCGGACAGCGCGTCGAGCGAATCCGCCTGCGTCAGGCGCTTGCCGTCGACGGTCACGTTCTTCGGTGCCGAGCCGGTGTGCGCCTCGATGACGTACGGGCGGGCACCGGCCTTGCCGTCGTAGTCGCCGTCGCGCTCGCCGATGGTCACCGTCACGGTGCCCTTCTTGCCGGCATCCGGAGCGTCGACGTCGATGCGCTGCGCGCTCGACTCGCCGTCGGCGTAGCCGCGCGTCACCTTGTCGTCCTCGTAGAGGGTGAAGGCGCTCTCGCCCTGCGGGAACAGCGACAGGGTGATCGGGGAGTCCTCCGGCACGAGTGAGGCATTGCGGGCGACGATGCCCTGCGGCACCAGCGCACCGGCGCGCACGAAGATCGGCAGTCTGTCGAGCGGCGCCGGGTGACCGTTGATCACCTGTCCGCCCTGGTAGAGCCTCCCCGTCCAGTAGTCGACCCATCGCTCGCCGGCGGGCAGGTAGATGCCGTTGCGCACGGTCGTCTTCGTGAACACCGGGGCCACGAGATAGTCGCTGCCGAGCAGGAACTCGTTGTTGGCCTCGGCGCTGTACGAACCGCGATCCTCCGGGTACTCCAGCGCGAGGGAGCGCATCATCGGCAGCCCCGTGCGGTGCGACTCGGCGGCCAGCGTGTAGATGTACGGCATGAGCCGCTGCCGCAGCTGCAGGTACGCGCGGTTGATCTTCGTCGCCTCGCCGCCGTACAGCCACGGCCGCTTGTCGACGGACGCCCAGCCGCTCATCGAGTACAGCGCCGGGGCGAAGGCCTTCCACTGCAGGTCGCGCACGTAGCTCTCGGGCGAGCCGCCGAAGATGCCGTCCACGTCGCCGGTCGAGAACGCCAGGCCCGAATTGCCCGCGCCGGTGAGGGCCGAGATCTGCCAGCGCACCGCGTCGAGGTCGCCGGAGTGGTCGCCGGTCCACTGCATGCCGCAGCGCTGCGACCCGGCCCAGCCCTCGACCATGAGGGAGGTGCCGCGAGCCTCGGAGTACTGCTCGATGCCGTCGTGCGCGGCCTCGCAGCCGGTGAGCGCGAGACGGTAGCCGGCGCCGACCCACGCGACGTCGAGCTTGCGCAGCCGGATGCCGGCGTCGCCGACCTCGTACTCCTGCTCGGTCAGCGACCGCTGCGTCCACAGACCCGTCTTCAGTGCGGTCTGCTCCTCGATGGCGTCGACGGTCTCGGGCAGGTCCTGATACTCGCAGCCGTAGCCGTCGTTCACCAGCATCCAGCCGGCCGGCATGTCGTGCTCGACGAACTCCTTCGCGAAGTCCAGCGCCTGCGGGGTGCGCAGCTTCGACGGCGTCCGGGTGCCGCTGTACGTCGGGCTCGACCGGTTGTAGCAGTCGGCGTCGCCGTACTCGAGGGCGTACACCGGCGGCATGATCGGCCGTCCGGTGAGCTGCGTGTACGACTCCAGCGACTGGGCGTAGTCGCCCACGAAGTAGTACGCGTCGAAGCGGCGCTCCTCGTGGGTGGTGGTGCCGTTCTTGAAGTCGTAGGTGCCGCGGGCGAAGGTGTTGCGCAGCACGCCGTAGCCCTCGGACGACATGTAGTACGGCACCGCGTTGGGGTAGCCGTCATCGTCCCAGTCGTAGCTGCGGGCGATGTTGATCACCGAGCCGGTGTGGATGGAGCGGCCGTTCTGCATGCCGCCGCCCAGGAACTGCTCGCCGTCGGCCGCCGCCAGGTGCTGGGTGGCCGACGTCGCGCCGAAGGTGATCGGCGCCGACTCGGTGAAGATCGGCGTCCCGTCGGCGCGCGTCGCCCGGACGGCTCCTGTGGCCCGGTCGACCGTCACGGTGACGTCGGGACTGGCGACGGTGATCGTGCCGCCCTCTTCCACGGTGAGGTCGGCGCCGTCGAACGTGTCTGCGCCGACGACGATGTCCGCCGTGCGCGCAGGGTCGTCCTGCGGGGTGTTCGCCGGGTCGCTGAACGATCCGCTCGGGTCGGCCTCGAGGCGGAAGGTGCCGCCCTCGAGGAAGCTGATGCGCATGGCGCCGTCCTCACCCGTGAGCGTGACGCTCGCACCGTCTCGTGAGACGGCCGTGATCGCGCCGATCGACGAACCGGAGTCGTCGACGGGCACCTCGGGGTTGGCGGGGTCGGGTGTCACGGGTGTGGGCTCGGAGGAGGATGCCGCCGCTGGGGAGACGGCGGCGGATGCGCCGACACCGGTCAGCCCGATGCCGGTGACGGCGAGGGCGGCGACGAGGCCGAGCGCGGTGAGCTGTCGCCGGGCATGCCGGCGCGGAGAGGGTGACGTCATTGTTCGCCGATCTCTTGATTGTCTATGCGTGGGAACTGCACCAAACAATCACATAGCAACACATCTCCGTCTGTGCGTCAAGGATTCGCGGGAAGATGACCCTGCTCTCGCCTGAGCGGACGCCGGGAACAGTCTCGGGTGCCCCGGATAGGATCGAGGGGTGCCCGTCAACAACGATCTGGTCGGCCGGGAGTTCCCGCCGACCGCCCCGTACCTCGTCGGACGGGAGAAGGTGCGCGAGTTCGCCCGCGCCGTCTTCGCCGACGCGCCCCTGCACACCGATGTCGAGGCCGCGCGCGGTCTCGGCTATGCGGACGTGGTGGCGCCGCCGACGTTCGCCATGGTCATCCAGGATCACACGTTGCAGCAGCTGCTCGCCGAACCCGACTCCGGCATCGTGCTGTCGCGCACGATCCACGCCGAGCAGAGGTTCACCTACACGCGGCCGATCGTCGCCGGCGACGAGCTCTCGGGGCGGCTGCGCGTCACCGGCATCCGTGCCCTGGGCGGCAACTCGATGATCACCAGCGAGGCCGAGATCACGGATGCCGCGGGGGAGCACGTGGTCACCGCGACCAGCGTCCTGCTCATCGGCGCCGAGACCGAAGGAGAGGCGCAGTGATGGCCGGGTTCGCCGTCGGAGACGTCGTCGCAGAGCGCACGCTGCACCTCACCCGCGAGTCGTTGGTGCGCTACGCCGGAGCCTCGGGCGATTTCAATCCCATCCACTACCGCGACGACGTGGCCACCGAGGTGGGGCTTCCCGGTGTGCTCGCGCACGGGATGCTCACCATGGGCATCGCCTCTTCGGTCGTCGTCGCCGCGCTGGGCGATGTGAAGGGCATCCTCGACTACGGCGTGCGCTTCACCAAGCCGGTCGTGGTGCACCCGTCTGACGGCGCTGACGTGCACGTGCTGGCCAAGGTCGGCGCCGTCGACGAGCAGTCGGCGCGCATCGATCTGACGGTGAAACACGCCGACACGACGGTGCTGGTCAAGGCGCAGCTGCGGGTCGCGCTCTGACATGACGCAGGCATCCGTTGCGCTCCGCGAGCTCACCACGCTCCGCACCGGCGCCGCACCCGGGACCATGCGGGAGGCGTCGACCACGGCCGCTCTGATCGCCGAGCTGCGCTCGGTGTGGGAGCGCGGCGAAGACTGGTTCGTACTCGGCGGCGGCTCCAACCTGTTCGCGGGCGATGACTCCTTCGACGGCACCGTGATCCGCATCCTCACCTCCGGCATCGAGGAGCTGCCTTCACCGCATGAGGGGCGCATCCGGCTTCGCGTGCAGGCAGGGCACTCGTGGGACGGGCTGGTCGCGTACGCGGTCGAGCGCGGCTACGCCGGCATCGAGGCGATGAGCGGCATCCCCGGTACCGTCGGCGCCGCTCCGGTGCAGAACGTGGGCGCCTACGGACAGGAGATCCAGGAGACCCTCGTCGAGGTCGAGCTGATCGACGAGCACGCGGACGCTTCCGTCGTCGTGCCGGCGTCGGAGCTCGGTCTCGGGTTCCGCACGTCGGTGCTCAAGCACCACTACGGCGAAGCGCAGGGCCGCCGTGCCGTGATCCTCTCGGTCACCCTCGACCTGGCCGTGACCGGCGACGCAGGTCGTGTGGTGCGCGGCGAGCAGCTGCGTCGCGCGCTCGGCCTGGACGACTATGAACCCGTGCCGCTGAGCTGGGTGCGCTCGCGCATTCTGCAGACCCGCGCCGCGAAGGGCATGCTGCTCGACGACGCCGATCCCGACACGTGGAGCGCCGGATCGTTCTTCCAGAACGCGATCGTGCCGGAGCACGTCGCCCGCGCCCTCCCCCCGGAGTGCCCCCGCTGGCCGGTCGAACCCGACCTGGATGCCGTGACCGTGATCCCGCTGGAGCGCTACGCCGGCCTGTCACCGCGTGCGGAGCGCCCGGAGGGCCTGGTGAAGGTCAGCGCCGCCTGGCTCATCGAGAACTCCGGCATCCGCAAGGGGTTCCGGCTGCCCCGCTCGCGTGCCGGCGTCTCGACCAAGCACGCCCTCGCCCTCACCAACCGCGGGGGAGCGACCGCGGGCGAACTCAGCGAACTCGCCCGGTTCATCCAAAGCCGCGTGCACGCGGAGTACGGTCTGCTGCTGCAGCCCGAGCCGGTGCTCGTCGGCGTCGACCTCTAGAGAAGGTCGACGCCGCCCGGGTCGCATCCCGGGATGAGCGCCGGCGCCCGCGGATTCAGGCCGAGAACAGGCGCTGCAGGCGCTGCACGCCTTCGAGCAGCTGGTCGTCGCCGAGGGCATACGACATGCGGATGTAGCCGGACGGGCCGAACGCCTCGCCGGGGACGACGGCGACCTCGGCCTGCTCGAGGATGAGGTCGGCCAGCTCCAGGGAGGTGGCGGGCGTGACACCGCCCCAGGTGCGACCGAGAAGCCCCTGCACATCGGGGTAGACGTAGAACGCTCCGAGCGGGTTGGGCACGACGAGACCGTCGATCTTCGACAGCTCCGACACGATCAGGCGACGACGACGGTCGAACGCCTCGCGCATCCGCTCCGCCTCATCCTGCGGGCCGGTGAGGGCGGCGATGGCTCCCCGCTGGGCGACGTTGTTGACGTTGCTGGAAAGGTGCGACTGCAGGTTGGCGGCGACCTTGATGGCATCGGCCGGGCCGACCATCCAACCGACTCGCCAGCCGGTCATCGCGTAGGTCTTCGCGACCCCGTTGACGAGGATGGTCTGCCCGGCGATCTCGGGCAGCGCCTCGACGATCGACGTCGCCTTGGCGCCCTCGTAGGTGAGGTTCTGATAGATCTCGTCGCTGATGACCCAGATGCCGTGCTCGAGCGCCCACTCGGCGATAGCCTTGGTCTCCTCGGTGGTGTACACCGATCCGGTCGGGTTGGACGGCGACACGAACACCAGCACGGTCGTGCGCTCGGTGCGTGCGGCCTCGAGCTGTTCGACGGTGACCTTGTAGTCCTGCTCGGCACCGGCGAACACCTCGACCGGGGTTCCGTCGGCGAGGCGGATCGCCTCGGGGTAGGTGGTCCAGTACGGCGCGGGCAGCAGCACCTCGTCACCGGGGTTCACCACGGCCTGGAAGGCCTGGTACACGGACTGCTTGCCGCCGTTGGTCACGATCACCTGCGCCGGCGAGACGTCGAGACCGGAATCCCGCAGCGTCTTCGCGGCGATCGCCTCGCGCAGCGGCGGCAGACCGGCGGCCGGCGTGTATCGGTAGTTCGCCGGATCGGCGAGAGCCTCGGCCGCGGCGTCCACGATGAACTGCGGCGTCGCGAAGTCGGGCTCGCCGGCGGCATAGGAGATGACGGGCTTGCCCTCGGCTTTGAGGGCCTTCGCCTTGGCGTCGACCTTCAGGGTCGCGGACTCGGCGATGGCGGAAAGCTTGCGGGAGAGAGGTGCGCGTTCGGTCACATCAGAAGCGTACCCGGGCGGGATGTGCGGCCACAGGCCGAATGCCCGTCAAGAACGGGCGTTCTTGACGGGCATCCGCCGATCCCGGTTTCTGTCGTGTCAGCCGGTCATCCCGTGCGCCTCGGCCACGGCATGCAGCGTGATCCGGCCGCCGGCGACGTTCAGGCCCTTGGCGAGGGCGGCGTCGTCGTCGGCCGCGCGTTCCCAGCCCTTTCCGGCGATCGCCGAGACGTAGGGGAGCGTGGCATTGGTGAGCGCCCGCGTGGCGGTCTCGGGCACGGCGCCGGGCATGTTGGCGACGCAGTAGTAGATGGAGTCGTGCACGGCGAACGTGGGATCGTCGTGCGTCGTCGGGCGGGAGCCCTCGAAGCATCCGCCCTGGTCGATGGCGATGTCCACCAGCACCGACCCGGGCTTCATGGCGGCCACCATGTCGTCGGTGACGAGCTTCGGTGCCGCAGCTCCCGGGATGAGCACAGAGCCGATGACCAGGTCTGCGTCGGCCAGCTCCTCGGCGATGTCGTACCGGCTCGACGCCCTCGTCTCCAGCGCGCCGCCGTAGCGGTGCTCGAGCTCGCGCAGCCGGGGCAGCGAGATGTCGAACACGGTGACCCTCGACCCCAGGCCCAGCGCGTTCGCCGCGGCGTGCTCTCCGGCGACACCGCCGCCGATCACCACCGTCTTCGCGCGCGGGGTGCCGGCGATGCCGCCGAGCAGTGTGCCGCGACCGCCGTTCGAGCGCAGCAGTGAGTACGAGCCCATCGTCACCGACAGCCGGCCGGCGATCTCGCTCATCGGGATGAGCAGGGGCAGGCTGCGGTCGGGCAGCTGCACCGTCTCGTAGGCGACGGCGGTGGTTCCCGCATCGACGAGCGCCGTGGTCAGTGCGCGGTCCGCGGCCAGGTGCAGATAGGTGAACAGGGTGAGGTCGGGGCGCAGGAAACCGTACTCCTGGGCGATCGGCTCCTTGACCTTGAGTAGCAGGTCGGCTTCGCCCCAGGCATCCTCGGCCGAGTCGACGATCTCGGCGCCCGCCGCGCGGTACGCCTCGTCATCGATGCGCGAGCCGAGTCCGGCGCCGGACTGCACGAGCACGCGATGACCCTCGTGCACGAGTCGATCGACGCCGGCGGGAGTGAGCGCGACACGATTCTCGTTGTTCTTGACTTCGGTGGGTACGCCGATCTTCATCGATCCTCCAAGGGTGGGTGCGTCGGTCCGCAGGGCGAAGAATAGAATCGCAGAAACGCCGGGTGTTTCGCGCTGAGTTCGAAGAAGATTCGATCCTCACTCCGATGCTGAATAATCATTCGGATGGACATGTCATCCGAGGCCGTTCCGCCGAACACCGTGCAACCCGCCGCGCTGGACGCCGTGGATGTGAAGATCGTGCAGCTGTTGACGGCCGACGGGCGGATGACGAACGCCGAGCTGGCCGCGAGGCTCGGCGTCGCCCCGTCGACCGCGCATGCGCGTCTGCGGTCGCTGGTCGACCGGGGCGTGATCACCGGCTTTCACGCGAGTGTCGACGAGCGCAAGCTCGGGGCGGGCCTCCAGGCCGTCATCGGCGTGAGCCTGCGGCCGAGCGCCCGCCGGGAGAGCATCGTCGCCTTCGCCGAGCGGGTGCGCACCCTGCCGCAGGTGATCCAGGTGTTCTTCCTCGGCGGAGACGACGACTTCCTGCTGCACATCGCCGTCGCCGACTCGTCTCAGATGCGCGAGTTCGTGCTCGAGCACCTGTCCGCGCAGAGCAGCGTCGCGTCCACCCGCACGAGCATCGTCTTCGACTACCACCGCAACGCCGTCGCCGCGTCGTTCCTGTAGCCGTTCCATCGCGACGCCCGCGGCCACGCGCCGTACGACGAGCACTTCGGGGGACTTCGCCTCGGCCATGGGCTCAGGTTACGCCCGCGGCCGGGTCAGCTGAACTGGTTCATCGTGTTGTGCTGACCCCCGGCCTTCAGGGCCGCATCGCCGGCGAAGTACTCCTTGTGGTTGTCGCCGATGTCGCTTCCGGCCATGTTCTGGTGTCGGACCGTGGCGATGCCCTGGCGGATCTCCCGGCGCTGCACGTCTCGCACGTAGGTCAACATTCCCTCGTCACCGAAGTAGCCCTTGGCGAGGTCGTCGGTCGACAGGGCGGCCGTGTGGTAGGTCGGCAGCGTGATGAGGTGATGGAAGATGCCGGCTCGGGCCGAGCCGTCGCGCTGGAAGCTTCGGATCCTCTCGTCGGCGATGCGGGCGATCGCGGTGTCGTCGTAGTCGACGCTCATCAGCCTGTCGCGCTCGTATGCCGACACATCCGCGCCCTCGGCGACGAGCTGGTCGTACGCCTGCTGCCGGAAGTTCAGCGTCCAGTTGAACGAGGGGCTGTTGTTGTAGACCAGCTTCGCGTTCGGGATCACCTCGCGGATGCGGTCGACCATGCCGGCGATCTGCTCGATGTGCGGCTTCTCGGTCTCGATCCACAGCAGGTCGGCGCCGCTCTGCAGCGACGTGATGCCGTCGAGCACGACGCGGTCCTCGCCGGTTCCGGACCGGAACTGGTACAGGTTGCTGGCCAGGCGCTTCGGTCGCAGCAGCCTGCCGTCGCCCCTGATCACGACGTCGCCGTCGCTGAGCTCGCCGGCCGCGATCTCCTCCGCGTCGAGGAAGGAGTTGTACCGGTCGCCGAGGTCTCCGGGTTCATGACTGACGGCCAGCTTCTGCGTGAGTCCGGCTCCGAGCGAGTCGGTGCGTGCGACGATGATGCCGTTCTCGATGCCGAGCTCGAGGAAGGCGTAGCGCACCGCGTTGATCTTCGCGATGAAGTCCTCATGCGGCACGGTGACCTTGCCGTCCTGATGACCGCACTGCTTCTCGTCGGACACCTGGTTCTCGATCTGGATCGCGCAGGCGCCCGCCTCGATCATCTTCTTGGCGAGCAGGTACGTCGCCTCCGGATTGCCGAACCCGGCGTCGATGTCGGCGATGATCGGCACGATGTGCGTCTCATGGTTGTCGATCTGCGACTGGAGGAACTCCACCGCCGTCTCATCGCCGCCGGCGCGCGCCTCGTCGAGCTGGGTGAAGAGCAGATCCAGCTCGCGGGCGTCGGCTTGACGGAGGAAGGTGTAGAGCTCCTCGATCAGCGCGGGCACCGCGGTCTTCTCGTGCATCGACTGATCGGGAAGCGGGCCGAACTCGGAGCGCAGCGCCGCCACCATCCATCCCGACAGGTAGAGGTAGCGCTTCTTCGTCGACTTCAGGTGCTTCTTGATGGAGATCAGCTTCTGCTGCCCGATGAAGCCGTGCCACACGCCGAGCGATTGCGTGTACAGCGAGGAGTCGGCGTCGTACTCCTCCATGTCGCGGCGCATGATGTCGGCGGTGTACTGCGCGATCTCGAGCCCGGTGCGGAAGCGGTTCTGCGCCCGCATGCGTGCGGCCGACTCGGGGTCGATGGCGCTCCAGGCGGAGCCGTGCGCCTCTTTCAGGGCGCGGATGCCGTCGATGTCGTCCTGGTACTGAGTCATGTCAGGTCCTTCGTGCGTGGGTGAACGGTCAGGCGGTCTCGGTGAGGAACCGGGTGTACGCGCCGAGGGTGAGGAAGGCCGGGAACTCGGGCTGCAGTGCGACCTCGCGGAAGACGTCCGCCGCGTCGTCGAATCGGTCGCCCTCGAAGCGGGTGGCCTCCGACAGCACCTCGCGGATCAGACCCTCGACGTACTCGGAGGTGATCGGCGTGCCGTCCTCGGTGCTGCGGTCCTGGTGGATCCACTGCCACACCTGGGAGCGGCTGATCTCGGCCGTCGCGGCATCCTCCATCAGGTTGTCGATGGCGACGGCGCCGAGGCCGCGCAGCCACGCCTCGAGGTAGCGGATCGCCACGGACACGTTGTCACGGACGCCCTGCGCGGTGATCGGCCGGCCGATGTGCAGGTCGAGCAGATCGGATGCCGTCACGTGCACGTCCTCGCGCAGACGGTCGAGCTGATGGGGGCGCTCGCCGAGCACGGCGTCGAATTCGGCCCGCGCGGTCGGGATCAGGTCGGGGTGGGCGACCCAGGTGCCGTCGAAGCCGTCGCCGGCTTCGCGCTTCTTGTCCGCAGAGACCCTCTCGATCGCGCGCCGGGTGACCTCCGGGTCGCGGCGGTGGGGGATGAACGCGCTCATGCCGCCGATCGCGTACGCGCCGCGCTTGTGGCAGGTCTGCACGAGCAGCTCGGTGTAGGCGCGCATGAACGGGACGGTCATCGTGACCTCGCTGCGGTCGGGGAGCACGAAGCGGGCGCCTCGGCCGCGGTAGTTCTTGATGATGGAGAAGATGTAGTCCCAGCGTCCGGCGTTGAGGCCGGCGCAGTGGTCGCGCAGCTCGTAGAGGATCTCGTCCATCTCGAAGGCGGCGGGCAGGGTCTCGATGAGCACGGTGGCGCGGATCGTGCCGTGCGGGATGCCGAGGTACTCCTCAGCGAACGAGAACACGTCGTCCCACAGCTTCGCCTCCTCGCTCGACTCGAGCTTGGCGATGTAGAAGTACGGACCGCGGCCGTCGGCGATGAGCTGCCGGGCGTTGTGCAGGAAGTACAGCCCGAAGTCGACCAGTGAGCCGGATGCCGCCGTCCGGCGCCCTGCGCGGTCGGTGAACTCGATGTGCATCTCGGGCAGGTGCCAGCCGCGTGGTCGCATCACGATGGTGGGGGTGCGGTCGGCGGTGACGCGGTACTGCTTGCCCTCCGGCGACGTGTAGGCGAGTTCGCCACGGATGGCGTCGCGCAGCGACAGCTGCCCGCCGATCACGTTGCGCCAGGTGGGGCTGGTGGCGTCCTCCTGATCGGCCAGCCAGACGCGTGCGCCGGAGTTCAGCGCGTTGATGGTCATCTTCGGGTCGGTCGGCCCGGTGATCTCGACGCGACGGTCCTCGAGACCAGGGCCCGCACCGGCGACGCGCCAGCCGGCGTCCGCGCGGATGTGCGCGGTGTCGTCGCGGAAGCGCGGGTCGTGCCCGTTGCCGATCTCGAAGCGGCGTCGCATCCGGTCGGCGAGTCGGTCGTGGCGGCGACTGGCGAAGCGGTGGTGCAGTTCGGTGAGGAAGGCGACGGCCTCCGTCGTGAGGATCTCGGCGAAACGCTCGTGCATCGGGCCGGTGATGCGCATCGCCGGACCCATGCCGACCGATGCGGCGGTGCCGGCGATCCGGGTCGGGGCGGTCGGCGACGCGGTGTGAATGGTCATGATCTGTCTCCTCCGTGAGATGTCGGTCGACACGGCGTGTGTCGAGCGCCGGGTGGCTTGGCATCCACTCTGAGAGAAGAACGAGCGTCTCTTCGACCACCTGGGCGGAGAAGGTTCTGGAAAATTCTGTTTCTGTGACAGAATCGGCGCCATGAGCACCGCTGACGTCGCAGAAGACACCGATGCCCTCACGATGGGGCGCCGCATCCGTCAGCTCCGCACCGCTCGCAGGATGACCCTCGAGGAACTCGCCGCCGCGGTGGATCGCGCGCCCAGCCAGCTGTCGATGATCGAGAACGGCAGGCGCGAGCCCAAGCTGTCGTTCCTGCAGTCCATCGCGCGGGCGCTGGGCACCACGATCGACGCGCTGCTCGAGGGCGAGCCGCTCGATGAGCGCAGCACCATGGAGATCGCCCTGGAGCGCGCGATGAAGGGACAGACCTTCCAGGCCCTCGGCCTGGCGCCGTTCCGCATCGCCAAGAGCGTGCCGACGGACGCGCTCAAGGTGATGCTCGCCCTGCACGGCGAGATCGAGCGTCTGCGCGACGAGCGCGCGGCGACGCCGGAGGAGGCGCGCCGGGCGAACGTCGAACTGCGGCACCTGATGCGCACGCAGGACAACTACTTCGCCGACCTGGAGCGGCAGGCCGCAGAGATTCTCACCGCGGTGAAGCATCCGGGCGGGCCGCTCACCCAGCGCACCGCGTCGGAGATCGCCGCGCACCTCGGATTCACGCTGCACTACGCACCGGATCTGCCGCAGACCACCCGCAGCGTCGCCGACATCGCCCATGGCCGGCTGTATCTCTCGAGCCGCGTGCCGACCAGGGGCGACGCGCGCGCCGCCGTGCTGCAGGCGCTGTCGAGTCGCATCCTCGGTCATGGCGAGCCACGCAGCTACGCCGAGTTCCTGCGCCAGCGGGTCGAGACCAACTATCTGACCGGAGCTCTGCTGGTGCCGGAGGCGCACGTCGTGCCGGTGCTGCAGGATGCGAAGGCGCGTCGCGCCATCTCGATCGAGGATCTGCGAGACGCGTACTCGGTCTCATACGAGACCGCGGCGCACCGGTTCACGAACCTCGCGACGCGCCACCTCGGCATCCCCGTGCACTTCCTGAAGGTGCACGAGTCGGGCACGATCACCAAGGCGTACGAGAACGACGACGTGAACTTCCCCACGGACCGGCTGGGGTCGATCGAGGGGCAGATGTGCTGCCGGCGCTGGACGAGCCGTGTCGTGTTCGACGTCGAGGACCGGTTCAACCCGTACTACCAGTACACCGACACCGGCAACGGCACCTACTGGTGCACCGCCCGCGTCGAGGCGTCGAGCGAGGGCATGCACTCGGTGAGCGTCGGCGTGCGCTTCGACGACACGAAGTGGTTCGTGGGGCGGGACACTCCGCATCGCGGCGTGTCGAAGCATTCCGTCGAGGCGTGCTGCCGCCGTGCGCCGGCCGATCTGGAGAAGCGCTGGCGTGAGAACTCGTGGCCGAACGTGCGCACTCCGCGGACGCTGCTGGCCACCCTTCCCACCGGTGCGTTCCCGGGGGTCGACGCGACCGAGGTGTACGAGTTCCTCGAGGCGCACGCGCCCCGGTAGTCAGCGACGTCGCCTCGCGGGGTGCTTCAGGGCCGCGCGCCGATGGTGCTGAGCAGGGCGTCCAGTCCGTACTCGAACGCCTCGTCCACGTCGCCGCCGAGACGGAAGGCGCCCGCCTGTTCCATCGTGCAGAAGCCGTACACCCACGCGGTGAAGGTGCGCGCGGCGGGCAGCGGGTCACCAGGAACCGCGGCCGACACCGCGGTGAGCAGCGCCCCCAGCAGCGGCTCCGCGGATGCACGCGAGGGCGCCGCCCGCTCCGAGGGTGCGGCGAAGAGCAGCGCCGACACCCGGGGTGCCGTGGCGGCGAAGGCGCGCAGCGCGCGGGCCAGGCCGGTGAGGGTCTCCGCCGGCGTGCGGCCCGGTGCGCCGAGTTCCGCCATGCCGTCGACGAGCTCGCGTACGGCGTCCTCCGCCGCGAGGCGCAGCAGGTCGTGCCGGTGTGCTGCGCGCTTATACAGGCTGGGCGTGCGCACGCCCACCTCGGCGGCGACGGAGCTCATGGTGACCGCGTCGATCCCCTCCGCCTCAGCGATCCTGCGGATGGCGGCGACGAGGTCCTCCTGGCTGACGCGCCGGGGTGCGGGCATGTGCTTCCTCCGATCCGATGCGTTGATCCTATGGCTATTGACATTAGCCATCAAGGCTACGTACCGTAACTTACATGAATGCACAGCTCATCCGCATCGGCGACGACCTGGTCGCCATGCACGCCGTCGCGACAGACGAGGGCGTCACACTGATCGACGCCGGCCTACCGGGAGACCGCCGGACGCTCGAGCGAGCACTCCGCGCCGCCGGACGCGGACTCTCCGACATCCGCGGCGTCGTCCTCACTCACGGCGACAGCGACCACATCGGCGTGGCCGAGTGGCTGCGGGCCACGCACGGGGTGGCGGTGCACGTCCATGAGGACGACGCCGCCCGGGCGAGGGGAGAGGTGAAGTCGCACGCGCCGGGAGGCGCATGGAAGCTGCCGGCGGCCGCCCGCTTCCTGTTCGCCGGCGTGCGACGCGGCGCCCTGCGCACGCGCAGCATCCGCGAGGTGCGGGTGTTCCGCGACGGCGACGTGCTCGACCTGCCCGGCAGGCCGGAGATCATCGCCTTGCCCGGTCATTCGCCCGGGTCGGTCGCCATCCGCGTGCCCGCCGTCGACGCGCTGTTCGTCGGTGACGCGATCACCACCAGGAACGTGCTCACCGGGGTCTCGACGGTCGCGATCGCCCCGTTCAGCGACGCGCCCGAGCAGACGCCGGACAGCCTCGAGAGGCTGCGTGGACTGCCGGAGCGGCGCATCGTCCCCGGGCACGGGCCCGAGTTCCACGGCTCGGTCGACGAGCTGCTGGGTGCGCTCGCCCGCTGACGCGGGGCGTCCGTCCGCCGTCGACCCGATTCCGCCCGCTCAGGTCTCCGGCGGTTCAGAGCCGCGGCGTGCGCGGCGGGGGAGTGCGGCGCTCGCCGGGTGCGCCGGCCGCCTCGAACGCGCAGGCCAGGCGGAGCAGCGCCGCGTCGTCGTACGCGCGGCCGATGAAGGTCAGGCCGATCGGCATCCCGATGTCGGCCATCAGCCCCATGGGCACCGTGACGCTCGGGATCCCGAGGTGGCGCATGGCGAGGTTGCCGTTCGCGATCCACGTGCCGTTGCGCCAGCCGAGGTCGGCCGACGCGGGATTCACGTCCATGTCGGCCGGACCCACATCGGCGACCGCCGGGAACGCCACGGCATCGAGGCCGAGCTCGTCCATCCACGCCTCGAGATCGACGCGCCGGGTCTCCTCGAGGCCGCGCAGGCCCTGCTCGAGGTCGGGCATGTCCGCCAGTCCGGCGCCGGGGTGCGCGCGCACCCACGCGGGATACTCGGCGATGTCGTCATCGAACCCGGTGTACCGGTCGGGCAGCGCGCCCTCCGGATGCGGGAAGATCGTGGCGCCGTCGACGGCGGCGAGGGTGTGCAGCGCCGGGTCGCCGTTGGCCTGCAGGAAGTCCTCCCAGCCCCATGCCGACAGGTCGACGATCTCGCGCCGCAGGTACTCCGGGCTCACCAGCCCCCGGGTGGCGATCGTCGGCGCCCCCGGTCGGTCGCCCTCGTAGTGCGACACCACGGGGAAGTCCACGTCGACGACGACGGCCCCGGCCGTCTCCAGATCGCGGCGCGCGGCCTCCCAGCGCGCGATCACGGAATCGCGCGTCTCGATCCGCCGGCCGGTCGGGCCGCCGATGCCCGAGTTCTGGGCCGTCCCGGCATCCGGGTCGGCATTGATGTACATCCTGGGGATGCCGATTCGCACACCCGCCAGTGCGGCGCCGTCGGACAGTGCCGGATACGACGACGGGCGCACCGCCGACGCTGCGGGCAGGGCGACCCACGGCTGCGCCCGCCAGAAGTCCCCGCGGGTCTCGTCATCGTCGGCGACCACGACGTCGAGCACCTCGAGCAGGTCGGACATGGTGCGGGTGTGCGGCACGACGACGTCCATAGTGGGGACGAGCGGCCAGTTGCCGCGCACCGAGATGATCCCGCGCGAGGGCGTGTAGGCGCACAGTGCGTTGTGGGAGGCCGGTCCGCGCCCGCTCGACCAGGTCTCCTCGCCGAGGCCGAACGCCGCGAAGCTCGCGGCCGTGGCGGTGCCCGAGCCGTTGGACGACCCGGAGGCGAACGGCGCGGTGAGGAAGTCCGCGTTGTACGGGCTCTCGGCGCGCCCGTACACACCGCGCTGCATGCCGCCGTTCGCCATCGGCGGCATGTTCGTCAGCCCGAGGCAGATCGCGCCGGCCTCCCGCAGCCGCTCGATCGTGAAGGCGTCGCGCTGTGCGACGAGGTCCTGGAAGGCGGGGCTGCCGGACGCCGCGGTGAGCCCGCGCACGAGATAGCTGTCCTTGGCGGTGTACGGGATGCCGTCGAGCGGCCCGAGCGTCGCGCCTCCGGCGCGCCGCTCGTCTGAGGCGACCGCCTCGGCGTGCGCCTGCGGATTGCGCACCACGACGGCGTTCAGACGGGTCGCGGTCGCAGGGCCGTCGTAGGCGTCGATGCGGGCGAGGTACGAGTCCACGAGCTCGACGGCCGTCGTCTGCCCGGACTCCAGGGCGGTGCGCAGCTCGGCGATGGACTTCTCGACGACGTCGAACATCTCAGGCCCCCTTCGGCAGCGCGGGCTGCTGCTGCGTGATGCAGTGGATTCCGCCGCCGCGGTCGAAGAGCGGGCGGGCGTCGACCGAGACGACCGTGCGACCGGGGTAGGCATCCGACAGGATGGCCCTCGCCGTCGCGTCGGCCCCTTCGTCGCCGAAGCTGCAGGCGATCACGCCGTCGTTCGTGACGAGGTGGTTCACGTAGCTCCAGTCGACGAAGCCCTCGTCGTCGCGCAGCGTCGACGGAGCGGGCAGGTCGACGATCTCGAGGGCTCGGCCGGCGGCATCCGTCTGCCCGGTGAGGTGCGCGCGCAGCTCTTCGGTGACGTGGTGATCGGGGTGCGCCGGGTCGGTCTGCGAGTGCAGCAGCAGCCGGCCGGGTGAGGGGATCGTGGCGACGATGTCGACGTGGCCGTTGGTGCCGAACTCGTCGTAGTCGCGGGTCAGGCCGCGTGGCAGCCAGATCGCCGTCGTCGCACCGATGGTGCGGCGCATCTCGGCCTCGACGCGAGCGCGGTCGAGATGCGGATTGCGCCGCGGATCGAGCTGCACGGTCTCGGTGAGCAGCACGGTGCCCTCGCCGTCGACGTGGATGCCGCCGCCTTCGTTCACCAGTGCCGAGCTGATCCGCTCGGCGCCGACGTGCGCCGCGATGACGCGGGCGTGCTCGGCGGAGCGCCGCCATTCGGCCCACTCCGGTGCACCCCAGCCGTTGAACACCCAGTCGACGGCGCCGAGGACTCCTGGCCGCTCGTCGTCGACGACGAACGTGGGGCCGGAGTCGCGCATCCAGAACTCGTCGACCGGCGCCTCGAGGATCTCGATCTGCGCCGACAGCATCCGGCGGGCTCTGCTGAGCTCGCTGGGATCGACGAGCATCGTGACGGGCGCGAACTCGCTGACCGCGTGGGCGACGGCGGTCCACGTCGCATACCCCTCATCGCGCAGCGCGTCCGTGTCGCCGAGCGTGACGCCCTCGCGGGGGAAGGCCATCCAGATCCGCTCGTGTTGACCGGTCTCGGCCGGCATGCGCCACGTCATGGAGTCTCCCGTGTCTTATTGGCCGCGTGTATAACAACAGCGAGGCTATCCGCCTTCGTCCGCGGCGTCAAGCGATGCGCTGCAGGCTGCCGCTGTCCAGGCCGAGGACGCGCTCCGCCGTCTCGGCCACGAAACCGGCGGCGGTCGCCGCCGCGAAGGCCTCAGGGTCATTGGCGTACGCGCAGACCCCGTCGACGGCGAGCAGGATGCGCACGGCGGCGGACGCGGCATCGCGGGCGGAGAAGTCACCGCTGCGCACGCCGTCGTCGATCAGCCGGCGAAGGCGTTCGTGATCCTTGCCGTCCTGCTCGGCCAGGGCCGCCGCCAGCGGCGGGCTGAACCGCGACAGGTGCCGTGCGTTCAGCCACAGGCGCGCGAGCGGCCCGGCGTCGACACTGTCGTTCACCCGCGCCAGATGCGCGATGCGCTCGATCGGCGTGCCCTCTGCGGGGAACATCAGCTCCCGGTCGGCCGATGCCGCGGCGACGAACGCCTCGACGACGAGATCCTCGGCGGCGCTGAAGTAGTGCGTGATGAGTCCGTGCCTGATCTCCAGCCGCTCGGCCACGGCGCGGAGCGTGACCCGCTCCAGGCCGTCGGCGAGGGCGAGCTCGGCGGCGGCGGAGAGGATCTGCGCACGGCGTGCGGCGGGAGCGAGACGTGTCGTGCGCGGCGCCGGAGTCGACATCATGCCTGCCATGCTAGGTCGCGCCCGGATCAGGGCGCGGGACGCGTGGCGTCGCGGACCGCCGGCGGTGCACCCGAGGATGCGCGCAGCGCCGCCCAGATCTCTGCGCGCGCCGGGAACGACGTGAGGTCGGCATCGAGCAGACCCGCGGCCTGCGCGATGCGGGTGCGGAGGGTGTGCCGGTGGATGCCCAGCGCCGTCGCGGCCGGCTCCGCCCTGGTGTCGTGCTCGAGCCAGACGATCAGCGTGCGCTCGAGCTCGGTGCCGTTGGCCGCATCGTGCCGGCGCACCGGCGCGAGCCTGCTCTGCGCGATGAGCCTGGCCTCGTCGGTGGCCAGCGCGTCCAGCATGCCTCCGCTCGCCGTCAGCGCATAGCGCACGGCGCCGACCGATCCACGGCGCAGGGTGGTGAGCGCCTGCGCGTACGCCTGCGAGAAGGCGGCGTAATCGGTCGGCTCGGAGACGCCGATGCGGATCTGCAGCTGCGCCGCGAGCTGGTCGAGCGCATCCGCGTCCGCCGCCGGGATGCACATCACGAGCCCTTCCGGGCCTTCGGCGATGAACGCCGCCGTGCCGGTGTCCGCACGACGGCGATCCCACCAGTCGAGCACGGCCGTCGTGCGCGGAGCATCCGTCATCGCGACCAGGACGGGTGCCGGCGGCAGGGCGCCGAGGACGCGACGGGCGAGCGCCGGGTCGTCGTCGCGCAGCGAGGCGAGCAGCTGCGTGTGCAGCCGGCGCCGGGCGCGGGAGGTCTGCTCGTTCTGCTCGAGCGCGAGTCCGGCCATGGCGATCACCGACGTCACGACGGCGCGCGTCTCCGGATCGAGTGCGGCCGCGGCGATCGCGATGACGCCGCGCAGGTGACCGGTGCGCCCCAGCGTGAACAGCGTGTAGGCGGTGTCTGCGCTCTCGACGGTGCGGCTCGCCGAGCCGCCGCGCGCCAGCAATTCCGTCACTCCGGCGGCGACCTCCGTCGAGTCCGCGATCCGAGACGGATGCTCGTGGGCGAGCGCGCCGGTGGCGTCGAACATGCCGACCCAGCATCCCAGCCGCCGTGACAGCTCCGACAGCGTCGCCTCCAGCCCGCGCGGGCGCAGCGCCGCGATCGCGAGGGCGCGCTGCGCCTCGAGCGCCCAGGTGCGCCTGGCGTACGCCTGCGCGGCGATCGCCTCGGCGTGAGCGCGTGCGATCGCGAGGAACGGGATGTCGTAGGGCACCTCGAACAGGGCGAGTCCTCGCTCGACGCAGGCCGAGACGAGCTCGTCGGGCACGCCGACGCGGTGCACCCCCGACCCGAAGCCGAGTGCCAGCACGCCGCGGCGCTCGAGGCGCGACACGTAAGCGGCCACGCCCTCGGCGTCGTGCTCGGCGAACTGCGTACCGGTCGTCAGCAGCACGAGGTCCTCGGCGAGGAACGGAGTCGGGTCGGCGAGGTCGGAGTTGTGCACCCACCGCACGGGACGATCGAGGGCGTCGTCGGGCAGTGCCGCTTCGTCGACGACCAGGCGCAGACGCAGATCGCTGCGCTCGATCAGGGTGCGCAGCGTCGGCGCGGCGACGGGTTCCACGGGTGCTCCTCGAGGCGTTGTCCAGTCCGGCGAATGGCTCGTCTCGATTGTACGGTTCGGCGAGTGCATGGCGGTCGCGGTCGTCGTAGCCTCGCCGCATGACACTCATCGACGAGACCACTTCCGCGCCGACCGGCGGGCCCGCTCTTGCGCAGGTCCGTCGCGTCACCACCCCGCTGCCCGGCCCGCGCTCGGCCGAGATCCTCGCCCGCAAGTCCGACGCGGTCGCCGCCGGCGTGGCGCACTCCATGCCCGTCTCGGTCGTCGCCGCGGGCGGTGGCGTCGTCGTCGACGCCGACGGGAACTCGCTCATCGACCTGGGCAGCGGGATCGCGGTCACCACCGTGGGCAACGCGCACCCGAAGGTCGCCGCCGCCGTCGCCGCGCAGGCCGCGCAGTTCACCCACACCTGCTTCATGGTCTCGCCCTACGAGTCGTACGTCGAGGTCGCCGAGGCGCTGAACCGGCTCACGCCCGGCGACTTCGCGAAGAAGAGCGCACTGTTCAATTCGGGTGCCGAGGCGGTCGAGAACGCGATCAAGATCGCCCGCAAGCACACCGGCCGCCAGGCCGTCGTCGCCTTCGACCACGGCTACCACGGCCGCACCAACCTCACCATGGCCCTGACCGCCAAGTCGATGCCCTACAAGAGCGGCTTCGGTCCGTTCGCCCCCGAGGTGTACCGGGTGCCCGGGTCGTACCCGCTGCGCGACGGCCTCACCGGCCCCGAGGCCGCGGCGCGCGCCATCACCCTCATCGAGAAGCAGATCGGCGCCGGCAACCTCGCGGCCGTCATCATTGAACCCATCCAGGGTGAGGGCGGCTTCATCGTGCCGGCCGACGGGTTCCTCGACGCGATCGTCGAGTGGAGCCGCGCCAACGACGTGGTCTTCATCGCCGACGAGGTGCAGACCGGCTTCGCCCGCACCGGTGCGATGTTCGCCAGCGAGATCTTCGGCATCGAGCCCGACCTGATCACCACGGCCAAGGGCATCGCCGCGGGTCTTCCGCTCGCCGGTGTGACCGGCCGCGCCGAGATCATGGACGCCGCCCACGCCGGCGGCCTGGGCGGCACGTACGGCGGCAACCCGATCGCCTGCGCGGCGGCCCTCGCGGCGATCGACGCCTTCGAGAACGACGGCCTCATCGAGCGTGCCCGGCAGATCGGCGAGATCCTGTTCGCACGGCTGAACGACATCCGCGAGAACGACCCCCGCATCGGCGAGGTGCGCGGCCACGGCGCCATGGTCGCGGCCGAGTTCGTGAACCCCGAGACCGGTGAACCGGACGCCGCGCTCACCGCTGCCGTCGCCAAGGCCTGCGTGGCCGAAGGCGTCATCGTCCTCACCTGCGGCACCTTCGGCAACGTGATCCGCTTCCTGCCTCCGCTGTCCATCGGCGACGACCTGCTGGGCGAGGGCCTGGACGTCGTCGCCGCCGCCCTGGCCGGCGCCTGAGACCGTCGGCCGCGATCCCGGTCGGGGGATCACGGATCGCGGCCGGCACACCCTTACCCCGAGCATTCCCGTATCGAAGGAGATCATCCATGACCGAGCACGAGATCAGCCGCGACGTCGTGGTCATCGGCGCCGGCGCCGCAGGGCTCACCGCCGCGAACGAGCTGCGCAAGGCGGGGCTCTCCGTCGCGGTGCTCGAGGCGCGCGACCGCGTCGGCGGCCGGCTGTGGACCGACGTCATCGACGGTGCCACCCTCGAGATCGGCGGCCAGTGGGTCTCGCCGGATCAGGATGCGCTGAAGCAGACCATCGCCGAACTGGGGCTCGAGACCTTCAGCCGCTACCGCGACGGCGACAGCGTCTACGTCGGCCCCGACGGCCGGTCCCGGCGCTTCACCGGCGAGATGTTCCCCGTCGCACCCGAGACCGAGGCGGTGATCGCCGAGATCACCGAACGGCTCGACGCCATGGTCGCCGAGATCGACACCGACCGTCCCTGGGAGCACCCGAACGCGGCCGAGTGGGATTCCGTGTCATGGGACGCGTGGCTGCACCGGCAGACCGACGACGACGAGGCCATCCGCAACCTGGCCTTCGCCACCGGCTCGGCGATGCTCACCAAGCCCACGCACGCCTTCTCGCTGCTGCAGTCGCTGCTCATGGCGGCATCCGCCGGATCGTACTCGAACCTCGTCGACGCCGACTTCATCCTCGACAAGCGCGTGGTCGGCGGCCTGCAGCAGGTGCCGCTTCTGCTCGCCGAGCGGCTGGGCGACGACGTCCGCCTGAACCAGCCGGTCCACCGCCTGGAGTGGTCCGACAGCGGGGTCGTCGCGCACACCGACGACATCGCCGTGCGGGCGCGTTTCGCGATCCTCGCCCACGCCCCCGTGCTGTACAGCCGCATCGCGTTCCAGCCGCCGCTGCCGCGCCGCCAGCACCAGCTGCACCAGCACCTGTCGATGGGCTTCGTCATCAAGGTGCACGCCGTGTACGACCGCCCGTTCTGGCGCGAGCAGGGACTCAGCGGCACCGCGTTCAGCCCCTACGAGCTCGTGCACGAGGCCTACGACAACACCAACCACGCCGACGAGCGGGGCACCCTCGTCGGCTTCGTGTCGGATCGCAACGCCGACGGCGTCTTCGAGCTCTCGGCCGAGGAGCGCAGGGCGCGCATCCTCGAATCGCTGTCGCACTACTACGGTGCCGAGGCGAAGGATCCCGTCGTCTACTACGAGAGCGACTGGGGCAGCGAGGAGTGGACCCGCGGCGCGTACGCGGCGAGCTTCGACCTCGGCGGACTGCACCGCTACGGCGCCGATCTGCGCGCCGCGGTCGGCCCGATCCACTTCGCCTGCAGCGACATGGCCGGTGCCGGCTATCAGCACGTCGACGGCGCGATCCGCATGGGCCGTCTGGTGGCCGAGACCATCGTCGACGAGAGCCGCTCGTGAGCGCGCCCCTCGTCGTCGGGTACACCGCGACGGATGCCGGGTCCGACGCCCTGGCGCTCGGCATCCGCCTGGCCCGCAGTCTCGACGCCGCACTGCACCTCGTGATGGTGCTGCCCGCCGAAGGGACCAGGAACGCCGCGGTGGCGCCGGAGCGCGCCTATGAGGACCTGCTGCGCGGCCAGGCGCGCGATTGGCTGGCCGAGGCGGTCACGCGCGTGCCCGACGGCCTCACCCGCAGCGGCCACGTGCGCTTCGCCGAGTCGTTCGCCGAGGGGCTCATCGCCGCCGGCGAGGAGTTCGGCGCACGACTGATCGTGGTCGGCGCCGCCGGCGGCGGGCTGTTCGGCCGGCACCGGCTGGGCAGCGTCGCCGGCGAGCTGCTGCACTCGTCGACCGTCCCCGTCGCCCTGGCTCCGGCGGGCATCGCCCGGCAGGACGAGCAGGCCGTGACCCGGGTGACCGCAGCGCTGGGCACCCGTCCCGGTGCCGATGCGCTGCTCGATGAGGCCGTCGCCCTGGCCGGTGACGCCGGTGCGGGACTGCGCCTGGTCTCGCTCGTGCCGTTCGACGTGCCGCCAGGGCTCGACACGGGCATGATCCGGCTCGTCGGCGACGCCCACGCGCAGGACGTGCTGGCGGCGGCCCGTGAGCTGCTGCCCGACGGCGTCCGCGTCGAGAACGAGCAGGCACCGGGCGACAGCGTCGAGGACGCCGTCGCACACCTGGACTGGATGCCGGGCGAGGTCGTGCTGGTCGGCTCGAGCCGGCTCGCCCAGCCGCGCCGTCTCTTCCTGGGCTCCACCGCGGCGAAGATGCTGCACGTGCTGCCCGTCCCCATGATCGTCGTACCGCGCACCCGCGCAGAGGCAGGAGTCCGCTGATGACCAGCACAGACCGGGCGATGGAGCCCGAATCCGGAGTGACGACCGGGATCTCCCAGAAGGGGCTGAGCGCCGGCGCGGTCGGCGTGCTCGGCGCCGTCGTCATCGGCGTCTCCACGATCGCGCCCGCCTACACCCTGACCGCCTCGCTCGGACCCACCGTCGCCGTCGCCGGCACGCAGGTGCCCGCGATCATCCTCGTCGGCTTCATCCCGATGCTGCTGACCGCCTTCGGCTACCGCGAGCTCAACCGCGTGATGCCGGACTCCGGGACGTCGTTCACCTGGGGCGTGCGGGCCTTCGGACCCTGGATCGGCTGGATGACCGGCTGGGGTCTCGTCGCCGCGACGGTCATCGTGCTGTCGAACCTGGCAGGCATCGCGGTGGAGTTCCTGTTCCTACTGATCGCCCAGCTCAGCGGCAACGCCGCCATCGCCGATCTCGCGTTCAACCCGTTCATCAACGTGATCGTCTGCCTGCTGTTCATGCTCGGTGCCACCCTCGTGTCGTACCGCGACATGCAGACCACTCAGAAGTTCCAGTACATCCTGGTCGGCTTCCAGGTGCTCGTGCTGGTCATGTTCGCCGGCGTCGCCATCGTCAAGGCCGTGCAGGGTGAGGCGCCCGAGCCGACGGCATTCTCATGGTCGTGGTTCAACCCGTTCGAGGTGCCCACGTTCAGCGCGTTCGCCGCGGGCCTCTCGCTGTCGATCTTCATCTTCTGGGGCTGGGACGTGGTGCTCACCATGAACGAGGAGACCAAGAACCCCGAGAAGACCCCCGGTCGTGCCGCGATGGTCACCGTGGTGATCGTCGTGAGCCTGTATCTGCTGCTGTCCATCGGGCTCATCATGTTCGCCGGCGTCGGCGGCGGCGGCCTCGGACTCGCCAACGAGGACATCTCGGCGAACGTCTTCTTCGCCCTGTCGGACCCGGTGCTCGGCCCGTTGGCCTTCCTCGTCTCGCTCGCCGTGCTGTCGAGCTCGGCGGCGTCACTGCAGTCGACCGCGGTCGGCCCGGCCCGAACCCTCCTGGCGATGGGGCACTACGGCGCACTGCCGAAGACGTTCGCCCGGGTGAGCCCGCGGTTCTTCACCCCTGGCTACGCCACCATCGTGTCGGCGGTCGTGGCCTCGGTGTTCTACGCGGTCATGCGTCTGCTGAGCGAGAGCGTGCTCACCGACACCATCCTGTCGCTCGGCATGATGATCTGCTTCTACTACGGGCTCACCGCCTTCGCCTGCGTCTGGTATTTCCGCCGGCAGTGGTTCGACTCGGCGCGCAGCTTCTTCTTCACGTTCCTGTTCCCGCTCGTGGGCGGCGGCATCCTGGCGGTGCTGTTCGTGACCACGCTGATCGACTCCATGGACCCCGCCTACGGCAGCGGGTCGAGCATCGGAGGGCTCGGGCTGGTGTTCGTCCTCGGCGTCGGCATCATCGTGGTCGGCGTCGCGATCATGATCTGGCAGTCGATCCGGCGCCCGGCCTTCTTCCGCGGTGAGACCCTGGGTATGGACGCTCCGCCCAGCCTGCGTCGCCGCTGACCTTTCCATCCCCCACAGAATCGAGACGAATCATGAGCACACTCGCATCGAACGAGCAGGAGCTGCTCGCCCGCGTGCCCTCCGGGCTGTTCATCGGCGGCCAGTGGATCGACGCCGAGGAGGGACGCACCTTCGACGTGCACGATCCCGCCACGAATGACGTCATCGCCTCCATCGCCGACGCGACGCCCGCCGACGGCACCCGCGCCCTTGACGCCGCCGTGGCCGCACAGGACGACTGGGCGGCGACACCGCCCCGCACCCGCAGCGACATCCTGCGCCGCGCGTTCGACCTGGTGCAGGCGCACAAGGAGGATCTCGCGCTGCTGATGACGCTCGAGATGGGCAAGCCGCTCGCCGAGTCGCGCGGGGAGGTCGTGTACGGTGGCGAGTTCCTGCGCTGGTTCAGCGAAGAGGCCGTGCGCATCACCGGCCGCTACGGACTGAACCCCGAGGGCACCGGCCGCATGGTCGTCTCGCAGCGTCCGGTCGGTCCGTCGTTCTTCGTGACGCCGTGGAACTTCCCGTTCGCGATGGCCACCCGCAAGATCGCCCCCGCGCTCGCCGCCGGATGCACCGTGGTGATCAAGCCCCCGGCGCTCACCCCGCTCACGACCATGTTCTTCGCGAAGCTCCTCGAAGAGGCCGGTCTGCCGGCCGGTGTCGTGAACGTCGTGCAGACCACCCGCTCGGGTGCGCTGTCGGGCCCGATCATCGCCGACCCGCGACTGCGCAAGCTCTCGTTCACCGGATCGACCGAGGTGGGTCGCAAGCTCATCGCGCAGGCCGCTGAGGGCGTGCTGCGCGTGTCGATGGAGCTGGGCGGGAACGCCCCGTTCGTCGTCTTCGAGGATGCTGATCTCGACAAGGCCGTGGACGGCGCCATGCTGGCGAAGTTCCGCAACATCGGGCAGGCCTGCACGGCGGCGAACCGCTTCATCGTGCACCAGGACGTCGCTGAGGAGTTCGCCCGCCGGGTGACCGAGCGAGTGCAGGCGATGAAGATCGGCCGTGGCACCGAGGAGGGTGTGGCGATCGGCCCGCTGATCGATGCGGATGCCGTCGCCAAGGCGCAGGAGCTCGTCGGCGACGCCGTCGATCGCGGTGCGCGACTGCTCGCCGGCGGCAACGCCCTGCAGGGCTCGGGCACGTTCTACGAGCCGACCGTGCTCACCGACGTGGTCGCGGGCAGCGACATCCTGCGCGAGGAGATCTTCGGACCGGTGCTCGCGATCGCGACGTTCGCCGACGAAGCCGAGGCCGTGCGCATGGCGAACGACACCGAGTACGGACTGGTGTCGTACGTGTTCACCGAGGACCTCGGCCGCGGGCACCGCATGATCGACGCGCTCGAGACCGGCATGATGGGCCTCAACGTGGGCGTGGTGTCCAACGCCGCCGCCCCCTTCGGCGGTGTGAAGCAGTCCGGCATCGGCCGCGAGGGCGGTTTCGAGGGCATCCACGAGTACCTGTCCACCAAGTACACGCTCATCCCGAACAGCTGACCGCCGCATCCATCCCCGGAAAGGACCAGACATGACCGACTACGCCGTCGTCAACCCCGCCACCGGCGAGACCGTGGCCACCTACGACACCTTCACCGACGCCCAGATCGAAGACGCCATCGCGCGCGCGGCATCCGCCGCGGTGACGTGGGCGGCGACCGCGCCCGCCGACCGCGCCGCCGTGATCCGTCGCATCGCCGAGCTGCACCGGGAGCGCAAGGACGAACTCGGCGCGATCATCGTGCGCGAGATGGGCAAGCCGATCGCCGCGGCCGTCGGCGAGGTCGAGTTCGCCGCCGACATCATCGAGTTCTACGCCGACAACATCGAGAAGATCACGGCCGACCAGCCGCTCGACATCGAAGGCGACGGCACCGCCGTGGTGCGCCGCGCTCCGCTGGGGGCCCTGCTCGGCATCATGCCGTGGAACTTCCCCGCCTATCAGGTCGCCCGGTTCGCGGCGCCGAACCTCGCGATCGGCAACACGATCATCCTCAAGCACGCCCCGCAGTGCCCGGGGTCCGCAGCCGCGATCGAGGCGATCTACCGCGACGCCGGCCTGCCGGACGGCGGGTACGTCAACGTGTACGCCACGAACGATCAGGCGGCGACGATCATCGCGGACGCGCGCGTGCACGGCGTCTCGGTGACCGGGTCGGAGCGGGCCGGGGCGGCCGTCGCCGAGGTCGCGGGTCGCAACCTCAAGAAGGTCGCGCTCGAACTGGGCGGGTCCGACCCGTTCATCGTGCTCAGCGCCGACGACCTCGACGCGGTCGTGCAGAACGCGGTCGACGCCCGTCTGGACAACAACGGGCAGTCGTGCAACGGCGCGAAGCGCTTCATCATCGTGGACGGGCTGTACGAGGAGTTCACCTCGAAGTTCGTCGCGTCGCTCGCGGCGGTCGACGCGGAGGACCCCACGCAGGAGTCGACCGTGCTCGGCCCGCTGTCGTCGCTGGCCGCCGCCGAGCATCTGCAGCAGCAGATCGACACCGCGGTGAAGCAGGGCGCGACGCTGCTCACCGGCGGCACCCGCGAGGGCGCGTTCTTCGCCCCGACGGTGCTCGCCGACGTCACCGCCGACATGGACGTGTACCGCGAGGAACTCTTCGGCCCCGCCGCGGTGGTCTACCGCGTGGCGGACGAGGACGAGGCCGTGAAGCTCGCGAACGACACGTCCTTCGGTCTCGGCTCGTACGTGTTCACGACGGACGCGGAGCAGGCGGAGCGCGTCGCGAACGGCATCGAGGCCGGCATGGTCTATGTCAACCTCGTGCTCGCCGACAGCCCGGAGCTGCCCTTCGGCGGCGTGAAGCGCAGCGGCACCTCGCGCGAGCTGGGCCTGCTGGCCGCCGACGAGTTCGTCAACAAGAAGCTCGTCCGCAAGGCCTGAGCGCGGCTCGGATCACCGAGACGACGCCCCGCACCGACGCCTCGCACCGGTTCCCCGGTGCGGGGCGTTCGCGTTTCTGAGTCCCCCTGCGGGTGAGGGGCCACAAAACGTCGCATCCGCGCGTCCCCATGCCGCCGTTCCTGACCTCTCGCGAGCACGCATCTCGTCGAGAGGCCGCGAACCGTCGGGTGGAGGGGCGAAGATCCGACGCTCTCTGACCTTTCGATCGCTCTGCACATTCCGGGAGAAAGCGGGGAAGCGGGCGGACCCTGTGGACAGAAGCGATTCTCGTGTCGGGGCGGACGAGCATCGGAACATGCGTCCCGCACCCCTGCCACCGGGTACACCCCGTGCGTTCACCGTCGCGGCGGCGCGGCGACGCGGCGTGAGCGTGGGTCGGCTGCGCGCGAAGGACCTGACGATGCCCTTCCACGGCACTCGTGCACGGACGGAGCTCGACGCGGCGGAGGCGCTGCGGCTTCTCATGGAGGTGCTGCCCGCGCAGGCTTTCGTCTGTGGTCTCACCGCGGGGGCACTGTGGGGGATGCCGCTGTCGGAGCGGGATGAGCGTGACGCCTGGGGTCGCCCGAGGATCGGCGTGCCGGAGTCCGACACACGGATCCGGCGTCCCGAGGTCGTCGGCCACCGGCTGCACATCGCTCCCGAGGACGTCGTGGAACGATCCGGCATCCGCACGCTGTCCGTACCGCGGACCTGGATCGATCTGTCGCGAGTGCTTCCGCTCGGCAGGCTCGTGGCGGTGACGGATGCTGTGCTGAGTCGTCGGAATCCGCTCGCCGATCTCGACGACCTGCGCGCCGCGGATGCGCGCTTCCGCGGCGGGCGCGGAGCTGTGCGGCGTCGTGAGGCACTGGAGCTGCGCGATGACCGCGCGGAGTCGCCGCGCGAATCCATGGTGCGGGTGATCCTCGTGCTCGCCGGGCTGCCGCGCCCCGAGTGCAACGTCGACATCTTCGATCGGGGCGAGTTCGTGGCGAGGGTCGACCTGCTGTATCGGGATGCCGGAGTGATCGTCGAGTACGACGGCGACTATCATCGCGATCCCGATCAGTGGAGCAGAGACCAGATCAGACGGGCACGCCTCGAGGCGATGGGGTATCGGGTCACGGTCGTCACGCGGCGGGACTTCGACGATCCGCAGGCACTGGTCGCCCGCATCCGCCGCCTGCTGTTCGCGCGCCGGTGACCGCGGGTCGGGCGTCGAGGGGTCGGAGAACGTCCGTTCACGCGCACAAGACAGAGGAGAGCGGTGCTCAGTCGAGCAGCGCGCGCACCTCGGCGGCCTCACCGGAGCGACCCAGGTGCTCGAGCACGTCACCGAGCTCCAGCGCCGCGACCTGACGCAGCGGCGGGCTCTCCGCCGCCCGATCGAGCACGCCGCGGTACAGCGCCACAGCGTCGTCGTGCCGCTCGACCGACACCAGCGTGCGGGCCGCGAACAGCTCCGACGCACCCGCCGACGCTGCATCGTCCAGGGCACCGAATCCGTCGGCGGCGGTGAGCAGCGCAGACACGCCCTCGTCGACCCGGCCGACCTCCACCAGCGCCCGTCCGCGCGAGTCGGTCACGTCGGCCAGCAGCCAGTCCGCCTCGTGCTCGACCGCCAGGGCCGCCACCTCGTCGAACAGTCCGAACGCCCGCTCGTTGGATGCTCCGCCGTACGCCTGCCCCAGGTTGTGCAGCACCTCGACGATCGCGCCGACGGCCTGCGTCGGCCGCACCAGCTCGGCGGCCTGCTCGAGCAGTTCGCGCGCGTCGGAGTGCTCGCCGAAGCGCGCCAGGATCTTCGCCTGCTCCGTGAGCATGAGCGCCTGCTCGGCCGGCTCCGCGGCGGCACCGTGCAGTTCGGCGGCGTAGCCGAAGGCGCCCACAGCCTGCCCGAACTCCTCGGACGCCGCGAGGGCGCGGGCGAGCATGCCGACGGTGAGCGCCCGCGACGATTCGGGAACGGACGTCTCCTGCTCGTGCTGCAGCACCTCGCCGAGCAGCTCGGCCGCCTCAGCGGCGTGGCCGGCGTTGAGCATCGCACGCCCCAGCCGGAAGTTCGCGCCGGCGACATCGCCGCCGTGCTGCCTGATCAGCTGCGCGCCGAGCCGGAACCGCAGCAGGGCGCTGTCGGCGTCGCCGGCATCCTCCCAGAGGGCGCCGGCGAGCATCTGTGCCGCCGCGAGCGACTGCGACCCTCCGAGCGCGGCCAGGATCGACCCCGCCTCATCGGCGTCCGCCGCGCCGTCGGCGAGACGACCGGCCCCGCCGCGCATCCGCGCCCGGGTCTCGAGCACGCGGGCGCGCTGACCGGGGTTGAGGTCGTCCTGCGCGAGAAGCGCCTCCACGATGCCCTCGGCGCGCTCCATGTCGCCGGCGCGCAGCAGCGCCATGAGGGCCATCAACGACGTACCGGCGACCAGGCGCGCGTCGCCCGCCTCATCGAACGCCCGCGCCGCGTGCTCCGCGAGATCCAGGGCGCCCGCGCTGTCGTCGCGGCACAGCAGGCACGAGGCCAGGGTCAGCGCCAGATCGCCTCGTGTCCACGCCGGCAGGCGGCCGGCATCCGCCCACTCCCGCTCGAGGGCGGCGACATCCTCGTCGTCGGCACGGCCGAACAGGGCCAGCCCCACCCTGTCCTCCAGCGCGGCCTGTTCGGGCATGCCCGCCTGGCGCAGCGCCTCCGAGCGCGCGGGCAGCAGGCCTGACGCATCGTCCCACTGCTCCAGCGAGGCCAGCGCGCCGATGCGCAGGCCCAGCAGCCGCGCCCGCTTCTCGCCCTCGACGGATGCCGCATGCGCTGCCGCCGACAGCGCATCCGCCTCGGAGCCGTAGCTGCCCAGCGCCACCGCGCGATCGAACCAGCCCTCGGCGTCCTGCGGCGCCGGAGCCGCCGCCGTCGGGAGGAAGGCGTCGGAGCGGATCGGCACGTCCCAGCGCGCGGAGCTCAGTCCGCGCAGCCGCGCACGCCGGATGGCATGGCCGTCGGTGCCGTCGCGCTCGTCGAACGCCGCGCCGATGCGATCGGCGGCGGCCCCTGCGACGGTCGCCAGCTCGGATGCCGTCCACACGCCCTCCCGCGGGCCGAAGAACGTCTCCAGAGCCCGCGCGTCGGCACCGCGCACGGGCGTGTCGCCGTGGCCGACCGCCACGACCCGGTCGAGCGCGAAGGCGATGGCCGAGAGCGCGGCGAAGTGCCCCTCGACGTTCAGTGGATCGTGGGCCAGCCAGGGCAGGTGGCGCTCGACCATTGCCAGCGCCCTGGCCTCGTTGCCGGTGACGGCGGCGAAGACGAGGTGGTTGGCGATGATGCCGATGTTGTCGGGGTTGTCCTTCGCGAGACGGTAGCTGCGCAGGTGCGCCGAGCGGGCGTCGTCGAGGCGCTCCGCTCGCAGATAGGGGAGGAGTGCGCGGGACAGGGCGTGCTCGGGCTCCTCGCCGCACGAGAAACCGCCCTCGATCATCTCCTCGACCAGGCGGATCGCCTCGTCATCGCGGTCGGTCTCGGCGAAGAACCCGGCCACCTGGCTGCGTCCGCACGCATCGCAGTGGCTGTAGTCGTCGCGGGGCGTGGTCTCCAGCTGCACCCGCAGCCGCTCGGCGTCATCGAAGCGGCCGGCGTCCCAGGCGTCCTCGAAGCGGGCGGTGAGGACACCGCTCATGCCGAGCCCGGCGCGCTGATAATGCGTTTCCATGTCATCGAGCACGGCGGCGATCTGCTCCGCCGAGAACGCAGGGGAGGAGCGCAGTGCCGACGCCATCCATTTGAACTGCCACATCAGGTCGGCGGCGCCGCTCTCGATGTCGAGCGGGAAGCGCACGGGGTCGGCGTCGTGCCGCGCGAGGCACCAGGCGAAGGAGTTCAGCATGAGGTCGGTCTGGCCGCCCATGTTCGCCGATGCGGTCTGCCGCATCCGGGCCTGATATTCGCGCTGCTCGTCACCGAGCTCCTGCGCCAGAGCGATCGCCTCCGCGACCAGCGCCTGCTCGGCCGGGCCCCACGGCGTGCGGTCGATCTCCTCCAGCAGCTGCGAGAAGCGCGTTTCCGGTGATGCCATCGAGATCCTCCTGAGATCGGACGGGAACGGCAGGTCAGAGGTCGAAGGGGAACCCGTCCGTGCGGACGCCGGCAGACAGGGCGACGAGATCGGTCAGCGCCGCGGTCATGAGGGTGCGGTCGGCGTCGGACAGCGGGTGATGCCCGGCGAGCAGGGCCTGGATGTAGAGCAGCTGCACGGTGCGCGAGAACACCGCCTCGTCGTCGACGCCGGAGAGCGTGCGCACCACAGGGTTCGACCAGTTCAGGCACAGTCGGGCGGTCTGCGCATCGTCGCGCGGCGCCCCCGTCGCATCGTCGATGCGGGACAGCACGCCGCCCCACAGTGCG
This sequence comes from Microbacterium sp. NPDC058345, assembly GCF_042723855.1. Classification (NCBI taxonomy): domain Bacteria; kingdom Bacillati; phylum Actinomycetota; class Actinomycetes; order Micrococcales; family Microbacteriaceae; genus Microbacterium; species Microbacterium sp. NPDC058345. The sequence goes on along the minus strand of NZ_JBHXIG010000001.1, from coordinate 137,684 downwards.
TTCGTGATGCCCCTCGTGCGGCCGCGGTCGATGGCGCGCAGGACGGTGGGGTCGGCGGCGTACAGACCGGTGAGGTCGGTGCGGTCGATCGAGCGCACCAGCACCGAGCATCCGGATGCCGCCAGCACCGCGCTCGCGCGATCCTCCAGCGCGACGGCGGCGGCGCGATCATCGAGCGGGGGCGGGTCGAGGCGGTCGAGCTCACCGGTCACGTCGATCTGCTCGACGGTGAGGTGCGGGTACTGCTCCGGCAGCGAGGCGACGAGATCGGCGTCGAACAGGTAGCCGCCGTTGACCAGCACCTCGGATGCCGGAACGATGCCCGCCACCTGCCGGAACTCGTCGACGGTGCGGGCGAATCGCACGTGACCGAACCGCTCGACGAGATCGTCGATGCGCATCGAGCCGTGTGTGGTCTCGACCGTCAGCCAGCGGGTGATGAAGCGGGCGAGCTCCGCATCGTGCCGCACCAGCGACTTCAGCCCCAGTTCGTGGACGGCGACGAACTGCGCGAGCCGATGTGGCGCGGTCAGGCCCAGTTCCAGCACCCAGCGGCGGATGCCGGCGCCCAGCTGCTCGCGCACATGCTCCAGGGCCCGGTCCTCGACGAGGGACTCGCGGCCGGCGGTGGGAGACAGCCCCGACGAGTCGACCACGGCGCGCACGAAGAACGCCCAGTCGGGCAGCACGTCTGCAGCCCGCTCGGACAGCAGCATCCGGCCGAGATACATCCGGGTCGCCTGACGGGCGCTCGGCGGCGGTGCATAGGGCAGCACGTACGCGAGGCCCCGCGTGCCGGTGGCCGGCTCGCCGATCTCGATCACGTCCAGGGGTGCGGCGCCGATCAGGTCGCGGCCGTACTCGAGGGCGGCATCCGTCCCGCCCTCACCGAGGAAGGGGACCGGCCGCGTGATCTCCCGCTCGCCGCCCGGCGTCTCGACGATCACCCGCACCGGCAGGAACTCGGCGAACGTCGTCGCCAGCTCGCGCACCGCCGCGGGGCGCAGCAGGTCGTCGGCGTCGAAACGCGGCGTCAGGTGCACGCTGGTGCCCACCGGCAGCCGCTCCTCGAGTTCGACGACCCGGAAGGTGCCGTCGGCGTCGCCGGTCCACTCCACGCTCGCGCCGCCTTTGGCGCTCTGCGACCGGATCACGATCCGGTCCGAGATCATGAAGCAGCTCAGCAGGCCGATGCCGAACTGTCCGAGGTAGTCGCTGCGCGGCATGTCGAAGATGTCGCGCTTCGAGCTGCGGCCGACCGTGGCGAGCAGGTCGGCGACCTCGGCGGTGGTCAGGCCGACGCCGTCGTCGCGCAGGACGAACTCGGCGCTCGAGTCGCTGAGCGGGGTGATGCGGATGCTGCCGCCGGCGCCGTCCACCTCGGAGCGGGCGGCGATCGCGTCGCGGGCGTTCTGCAGCAGCTCCCGCAGGTACACCCGGGGGCTGGAGTAGATGTGCCGGCTCAGCAGGTCGACGACGCCCCGCAGGTCGACCTGGAACTGCTGCACATCCGCGCTCATCGAGGCCCCTCCCGCCGTGCCGCTCGCCGAGACTAACAGTCTGCCCGAGTCGGCTGCGTGCCGGGTCGCGGGGGTGCGACGCACGCGGGAGTCGCCCTCGGTTCGGCCGGGCCTCCAGGATGACGTACACTTGAGGGGCAGTTGTCTGCATCCTTCGCCGTGCCCGAGACGGCGCGCGACGGACGCGGACCCAGAGGCCACCCGGTCTCTAGGGCGGTAGCTCAATTGGCAGAGCAGCGGTCTCCAAAACCGCAGGTTGCAGGTTCGATTCCTGTCCGCCCTGCGCGTCAGCGCACACGCTGACTCACGAAAGGTACGTCAGGATGGATCAGGACGAAGTTCGCGGCGACGTCGTCGCAGCAGGCTCGTACTCCCTGGGTGACAAGAAGCTCGGCTTCTTCGGCCGGATCGCCCTGTTCTTCCGCCAGGTGATCAGTGAACTGCGCAAGGTCGTCACTCCGACCCGCAAGGAACTGATCAAGTACACGCTCGTCGTGCTGGTCTTCGTGGTGATCGTGATGGGCCTGGTCTACGGTCTGGACTGGGTGTTCGGAACCGCCACTCATTACGTGTTCGGAGTGCCGAGCTGACGCACCTGCGGCGACTGTCGCAGTGATTGGAAAGATTTAAAGTGTCTGAACGATATTCCGACGACGCCGACTGGGCCACCGCCGCAGAGCAGTCCAGCGAGGAGGACGAAGCCCAGGAGGGCAACGTCCTGGCCGAGCAGGAGCTCTCGGCCACCTCGGCGGAGCACGTCGCCTTGCATGTCGAGGGTGACGGCGAGGTCGAGGAGTACGACAGCACGGATGACGACACCGACATCGACGACCCGGAGGCGGACGCGATCGTGAACGACGCTCTCAACCTGAACGAAGCGGCCGAATCCGAGGCCGCCGCTGAGGTTCTCAACGACGCTGTGGCGGAGGAGACCGCCGAAGCGGAGGAGGCCTCGGCATCCGAGGTGACCCCGTACGACGGACCCGACGTGAACGGCGACGACGACGGGGAGCCGGCGGAGGAGGACCCGTACGAGGCGTTCCGCGCCGACCTGCGGATGCTGCCCGGCAAGTGGTACGTCATCCACTCGTACGCCGGCTTCGAGCGCAAGGTGAAGGCCAACATCGAGCAGCGCAAGTCGACGCTCGAGGTCGAGGACGACATCTACCAGATCGAGGTCCCCATGGAGGACGTCGTCGAGATCAAGAACGGCCAGCGCAAGATGGTCACCCGCGTGCGCATCCCCGGCTACGTGCTGGTGCGCATGGAGCTCAATGAGGACACCTGGTCGGTCGTGCGCCACACGCCCGGTGTCACCGGCTTCGTCGGCAACGCTCACAACCCGACGCCGCTGCGCTTCGAAGAGGCCTTCAACATGCTGAAGTCGCTCGTCGAGGTCAAGGACGTCCCCACCGCCAAGTCCATCGCGGCGAAGGGCGGCGTCGCCGTCGCACGCCCCGTTATGGCAGAGGTCGACTTCGAGATCGGCGAGACGATCACCATCAAGGAAGGCTCGTTCGCGGGCCTGCCCGGCTCGATCAGCGAGATCAAGCCCGAGAGCGGCAAGCTCACGGTCCTCGTCTCGCTCTTCGAGCGCGAGACCCCGGTCGAGCTCTCGTTCGACCAGGTCACGAAGATGATCTGACGAACCGCTTCGCGCACGCCCCGGCCGGCTCTCCGGCGCGGGGCGTTCGCGTTCCCGGGACCCGGACCGCGCATCCGTCCGGATCGGGTAGACTGACAGGGTTTGTGTGCCGCTTCGGCGTGCGCGCGAGCAGCACCGCGCCCCGGAGACGCCGGGTCCGCGGGAGAGGGATGCCGCACGGCATCCACTCGACGAAAGGAAAGAGAATGGCACCGAAGAAGAAGGTGACCGGCCTGATCAAGCTTCAGATCAACGCCGGTGCAGCCAACCCGGCGCCGCCGATCGGCCCCGCGCTCGGTCAGCATGGCGTCAACATCATGGAGTTCTGCAAGGCGTACAACGCCGCGACGGAGTCGCAGCGCGGCAACGTCATCCCCGTGGAGATCACCGTCTACGAGGACCGCAGCTTCACGTTCATCCTGAAGACCCCGCCGGCAGCAGAGCTGATCAAGAAGGCGGCCGGTGTGCCGAAGGCCTCGGCCACCCCGCACACCGTCAAGGTCGGCAAGATCACCAAGGACCAGGTTCGTCAGATCGCCGAGACCAAGCAGGCCGACCTGAACGCGAACGACATCGACGCCGCGTCGAAGATCATCGAGGGCACCGCGCGCTCGATGGGCATCACGGTCGAGGGCTGAGGGAGATAACTATGGCTACCAAGTCCAAGGCTTACAAGAACGCCGTCGCGAAGATCGAGGCAGACCGCTTCTACACGCCCACCGAGGCCGTCGTCCTCGCGAAGGAGACCGGTTCGGCGAAGTTCGACTCCACGGTCGAGGTCGCGCTGAAGCTCTCCGTCGACCCGCGCAAGGCCGACCAGATGGTGCGCGGCACCGTCATGCTCCCGCACGGCACCGGCAAGACCGCCCGCGTCATCGTGTTCGCGAACGGCCCGGCCGCTGAGGCCGCCATCGCCGCGGGTGCGGACGAGGTCGGCGGCACCGAGCTGATCGAGAAGGTCGCCGCAGGGTGGACCGACTTCGACGCAGCAGTGTCGACCCCGGAGCTCATGGGCCAGGTCGGTCGTCTCGGTAAGGTGCTCGGCCCCCGCGGCCTGATGCCGAACCCGAAGACCGGCACCGTGACCCCGAATCCGGCCAAGGCCGTCGAGGAGATCAAGGGCGGAAAGATCGAGTTCCGCGTCGACAAGCACGCCAACGTGCACTTCATCGTCGGCAAGGCCTCGTTCTCGGCTGAGCAGCTCGACGAGAACATCAAGGCCGCCCTCGAGGAGATCGTGCGGCTGAAGCCGTCGAGCTCGAAGGGCCGTTACATCCAGAAGGGCGCTGTGTCGACCACGTTCGGCCCCGGCATCCCGCTGGACGTCAACGCCATCTGAGCCTGACGCTCTCGCGAAGGCCCTCGGACCCGCCGGTCCGAGGGCCTTCCGCATGCCCGGGCACTCAGCCGATCAACACCGGAAGCACCAGGCCCACGGCGAGCATGATCATGACCACGGCGATGCCGGCGTCGAGCACCCGCCACGCGCGGGGCGTGCGCAGCCAACGACCCAGATGGCGAGCCCCGAATCCGAGGCCGGTGAACCACAGGATGCTGGCCGCGATGGCGCCGGCGGCGAAGATCCACCGGTCGCCGCCGTGCGTGGCGGCGACCGAACCCAGCATGAGCACGGTGTCCAGGTACACGTGCGGGTTCAGCCAAGTCAGCGCGAGCACGGTCGCGATCACCGGCGCGACCCGTGTGGCGGGGGCGACACGCGTTCTGGTGATCGTGCCGGTCGGCGCGCTGCCTGTGGCCCCCTCGCCCGCCTCGGCCGTCAGGCCCTGATCCTCGCCGCGCCACGCGCGTCGCGCCGCCAGCAGGCCGTACGCGATCAGGAACACGGCACCGGCCCAACGAGCGACGACGACGAGCCAGGGTGCCTTGCCGATCACGAAGCCCAGCCCGGCCACCCCCGCGAGGATGAGCACCGCATCCGACACCGCGCAGATGACGACGACGGTCAGCACATGCTCGCGGCGCAGTCCCTGACGCAGCACGAAGACGTTCTGCGCGCCGATGGCGATGATGAGGGAGAGTCCGAGCCCGAGGCCGGCGAGGAACGTGAGCATCCTCCCACGCTAGAACCGCGCGCACATGAGCACCAGCGAAGATCACTGCATCAGCATTAGCATCGCTTATGTGAGAATCGACGCGCAACTGGCCGCGACGGTGGCCGCGGTCATCGACGAAGGCAGCTTCGACGCGGCCGCGCGCCGACTGCACATCACCCCCTCCGCCGTGAGTCAGCGCATCAAGGCGGTCGAGCAGCAGCTCGGCCGGGTCGTCGTGGTGCGCTCGCGACCGGTGCGGGCGACCGAGGCGGGTGAGGCGCTGGTGCGTCTGGCGCGACAGGTGCAGCTGCTCGAGCACGACGCGGTCGCCGCGTTCGGCCTCGGCGACGCCGAGGGGTCGGCGCCCCGCGTGCGCGTACCGCTCGCGGTGAACGCCGACTCCATGGCGACGTGGTTCCTCGCTCCGATCGCACGGGTCGCCGGCCGGCATCCGATCGACGTGGATCTGCATCGCGACGACCAGAACTACACCGCCCGGCTGCTGGAGTCCGGTGAAGTGATGGCGGCGGTGACGAGCGAGGCCGCGCCCGTGGGCGGCAGCGCCGTCACGGCGCTGGGCGTTCTGGAGTATCGGCCGATGGCGACCTCCGACTACATCGCCCGGTGGCTTCCCGACGGCATCACGCACGACGCCCTGCGAGCCGCGCCGTTCGTCGACTTCGACCGCCGTGACACCCTGCAGCACGACTGGCTGCGCGGCCGCGGTGTCGATCCGTGGTCGGTGCCCCGGCATTACGTGCCGGCGTCCTTCGACTACTCGCGGGCCGTGCGACTCGGGCTCGGCTGGGGGATGATCCCGTCGCCCCAGGCCACCGACGATCTCGTCGACCTCGGCGGACCGCCCACCAGGGTGCCGCTCTACTGGCAGCAGTGGAACCTGCGCTCACCGCTGCTCGACGCCATCGCCGCCGAGGTCGCCGCCGAGGCTCGCCAGGTGCTCGCACCGCTCTAGGCGCGCGCTCGCGACGAGTGCACCGGATGCCGACGAGTGCACCGGATGCCGTCGAGTGCACCGGATGCCGTCGAGTGCACCGGATGCCGACGCGGCCACGTAGTGCATTCGGCGCGATCCGGTGCGCTCGGCGAGACACCGGCGCGAGATGCAGCGGCGAGCGCGCCGAGCGCGCGGGAACGGCCGTCGTCAGTCGGAAAGCGCGAGGGCGCGGAACATGTCGCGCTCGCGCAGCGCGTCGCGGCGCGGCGGCGCCGGCATCGAGCGCGACGGCGGAACCTGTCCGGTCGTGCGGTGATAGAGCTCGTCGATCAGGCGGGTGGCGAGACCGACCAGCCGGCCGATCTCCTTGTCGTCGCGATCGATCCACACGCAGCGCGGCTCGTCGTGGATCGGGTTGAAGGCGTCGTGCTCCTCCCAGACGAAGAGCGTCCGCTCGGCTCCCAGCACGTGCTGCTGCCACCACACCTGTCGCAGGTAGGTGCGCGGGATGGTGCGCCACGACTTGTTCGTCGTCTTGATCTCGGCCAGCAGCACCCGGCCTTCGCCGTCGACGCAGATGCCGTCGGGGGTGGCGAGGTGGCGCTTCTCGGCCTCGGCGTGGAAGAGAGCCGACGAGGGGAGGATGCTGTGCGTGGCAGCGACCCACGCCGCGATCTCGGGCTCACGGCGGCGGCCGTGGTCGGTGAACGCGTTCCCGCCGAAGCGGGGCCCGGCGCCCAGTTTGGAGTCGGCTGCACGGGTGATGGACGCCTCTCCGGAGAGGCCTGCGACGTCGGTGGCCGTGATCCCGCGGGCCCTCGCCCGTAGCCACGCGACCCGGTCGCGGGAGTCCGCGACGATCCTGGCCTGTAGTTCGGGAGTCACCTCATGAGCCTAAGCCCGGCACCCGACATCCCCGTCACGCACACGCCGCCCGCATCCGCTCGATCCCGTCGAGAACACCACCTCCCGTCGAGATCACCACCTCCCGTCGAGAGCACCACCTGCTGACGCGACCAAGTGGTGCGCTCGGCGGCAAGTGGTTCCGTGGACCAGGGGTGATCCGTCTCCACGGAAGGCGGGTCCCGCGAGTTCTCCACATTCCCCGGTCCTGCGGGCCGGGTGAGGGAGCCGGATGCGTCCAGCATGACCTATGCCGAAGACCGTCGCCGCCCTCGCTCCTGCGATCCGCTCCCGCCGGATGCTGCTGCTCGACGGCTGGACCGAGCGGAGTCTCCAGACCGCGGTCGCGAGCGAGACGCTGCATGTCGTGCGTCGCGGTTGGTACATGGCGGCGGAGGAGTGGAGGGAGCTCTGGCCGGAGGAGCGACACCGCGCGCACGTCATCGCCGTCGTGCGGGACGCGCGCACCACCGCACCGGTCTGTCGCACTTCTGCCGCGGTGCTATGGGGTCTGCCGCTCTACCGCCTGAGTCCGGAGTGTGTGCACACGATCTGCGGGCCCGGAAGCCGCAACTCCAGCGGACGCGATGTGAAGCGGCATCCGGAGCCGCTCGGCCCGTTCGATGTCGAGGTCATCGACGGCATCCGGTGCACGAGCCTCGCGCGGACCGTCTTCGATCTGATCCGGACCCTTCCTCTGGAGGCGGCGGTCGCCGTGGCCGACGCCGCCGAGCGGATGATCGCCCAGCGGGGCCGCGAATGGGATCGTGACGCTTTGGAGTCATGGCGCATCGGCATGGCGCAGCGGATCTCGGATCACCCCGGCGCACGCGGCATCGCGCAGGCGCGATGGGTCTCCGGCTTCGCCGATGGGCGGGCACAACTACCAGGGGAGAGCGTCAGCAGGCTGCAGCTGCACCGGCTCGGCTTCGCGCCTCCCCGGCTGCAGGTGCCGATCGAAGGTCCGCACGGGAGGCTGTACTTCGTCGACTTCGGATTGGAGGACGTGCGCACCTTCGGTGAGTTCGACGGCGAGACGAAGTACCGCGACGAGGCGATGCGCCGGGGGCTGTCCCTCGAGGATGTGCTGCTCGACGAGAAGCAGCGAGAGGACTGGATCCGCGGACGCACGCAATGGGGAATGGCGCGGTGGGGGTCGCGGCACATCCTCACCGCGCGCTCCCTCGGCGCTCGCCTCGCGGATTTCGGAGTGCGCGCTCCGTGAGGCGGAGACGTCGCAGCGGCATCCGTCGATGAGTGAACCACCTGCCGGCGAGTGAACCACGTGCCGACGTCGGCAAGCGGTGCTCTCGACGGGAAGGGGTTCACTCGCGCGTGAACCGGAGGGGGGCGGGGTGGATTTGGGGGAGAGGGGCGGATGCCGTAGAGTGGGGGCAACCGAAGACCGCCGGTCATCGTCGTGTGCGAACACGGGGATCGAAGCACTGCTCAGCAGGGGCCCGCGCAGGTGTCACGAACAGAATCCCTCGAGGACCACGCTCCGTGCGCTTGCGCCGGAGCGTTTTTGTTTGGGTCGTGTGGGGGTCGAGGCCGGTGTCGCACCGCCGTGCGGCACCACGTCATCATCAAGGAGTGACCATGGCGCAGAAGGATGCATCGGTCGCCGAGCTCACGAAGTCATTCGAGAACTCGAACGCCGTCCTGCTGACCGAGTACCGCGGTCTGACGGTTGCCCAGCTCAAGGAGCTGCGCAACAGCATCCGTCAGGACGCTGAGTACGCCGTGGTGAAGAACACGCTGACCAAGATCGCCGCCAACAACGCGGGGATCTCGACGCTGGACGACGACCTGAAGGGTCCGTCGGCCGTCGCGTTCGTGCACGGTGACTTCGTCGCCACCGCAAAGGCTCTGCGTGACTTCGCCAAGGCCAACCCGCTTCTCGTGATCAAGGGCGGCGTGTTCGAGGGCAACACCCTCACCGCCGACGAGGTCAACAAGTACGCCTCGCTCGAGAGCCGTGAGGTTCTGCTGGCGAAGGCGGCGGGCATGATGAAGGCGACGATGGGCAAGGCTGCTGCCACCATCGACGCGCTTCGCGAAAAGCTGGAGACCGCCGAGGCCGCGTGAGCGACCAGCGATCCCCCCACACAAACCACACCTTTATCTAGGAGAAACATCATGGCGAAGCTCACCACTGAGGAGCTGCTCGAGCAGTTCGCTGGCCTGACCCTTGTCGAGCTCAGCGAGTTCGTGAAGGCGTTCGAGGAGAAGTTCGACGTCACCGCTGCTGCCCCCGTCGCCGTCGCAGGCGCCGCCGGCGGTGCCGGTGAGGCCGCTGCCGAGGAGGAGAAGGACTCGTTCGACGTCATCCTCGAGGCTGCCGGCGACAAGAAGATCCAGGTCATCAAGACCGTCCGCGAGCTCACCTCGCTGGGCCTCGGCGAGGCCAAGGCTGTCGTCGACGGCGCTCCGAAGGCCGTCCTCGAGGGCGCGAACAAGGAGACCGCCGAGAAGGCGAAGGCCGCTCTGGAAGAGGCCGGCGCTACGGTCACCCTGAAGTAATCACGCTTCACTCGGTCAGGAAGGCCCCGGGGGTTCGCCCCGGGGCCTTCTTGCGTTCTCAGCGCGGTGCCGCCGTGGAGGAGCGCACCACGAGCTCCGAGGGCATCACGATCCGCTCGATGTCGGCATCCGGCGCGGTCATGCGGCGGTGCAGCAGCTCGACGGCCCGCATGCCCTGCGCGCGCGGATGCTGCCGCACGGTCGTCAGCGAGAACATCTCGGCGTGCGCATGGTCGTCAACCCCCACGACGCTGATCTCGGCCGGCACGGACAGACCCAGCCTGCGCGCCGCGATGATGCCGCCGATCGCCGCCTCGTCGCAGACGCCGACGAAGGCGGTCGGGCGGTTCTGCCGGTCTCCCAGCATCCGCACCCCGGCTTCATACCCGCCGGGCATGGTCGGCGCACCCGGCGCGTGGCGGATGCGCGACTCCAGTCCCGCGGCGAGCATCGCGGCGCGGTAGCCGTCCATGCGGCGCTCGTCGCCGTACGCGTGCGTGGCCGCATCCGCCCTGGCGCCGAGGAACACGATGTCGCGGTGGCCAAGGTCGATCAGATGCTCGGTCGCGATCCGCGCGGCGGCCGCATCGTCGATCGAGACCGCACTGGAGTCATCGCCGTACGCGCCGATCGTGACCAGGGGCGAGCCGACCTGCACCAGCCGGCGCAGCTCGTGTGCGCTCGGCTGCATGCCGACGGCGATGATGCCGTCGAGCCGCCGGCGAGGCAGGACCTGCTCGAACAGCCGGCGGCGCTCGGCGGAGCCCTCCTGGATGCCGTACAGCACGAGGTCGTAGCCGGACCCGAACAGGGCGTCCTGGATGCCGCGAAGCAGCTCGGCGAAGAACCAGCGCTCGAGTTCGGGCATGATGACGCCCACCGAGAAGCTCCGCCCCGTGGCGAGACTCGTCGCCGAGGAGTGGGCGACGTACGCGAGCTCGCGTGCCGCGGCGCGCACGCGCTCTCGAGTGTCAGTAGACACGTAGCCTCCACCGCTGAGGGCGCGGCTCGCCGTCGCCTTCGAGACGCCGGCGCGCGCGGCCACATCGGCGATGGTCGTCATCGGTGTTCCATTCGGGAGCGAGGTCCAGCACAGCGTATCTGCATTCATCCACGAAGGGAACCGGTTCCAGGTCGAGCGGTTTGGGAGCGCTCCCACAAACGGGGGTCACGTCTGGGCAACGGTTGTTCCAAAGTCCCGGCGGGGCATTGTGTCGGCCACGTTCGGCCAAGTAGGTTGTCCTGGAATCGGTTCCTCACCGCGCGGAAATCGGCGCATCGAGGGACGGACCACCCGAAGAGGAGAAAACACATGGCTCTGTCACAGCGATACCGCCTGCTGGCTCCCCTCGCACTGGTCGGAGCGACTGCGCTCGTGCTGACCGGCTGCGCGGAGGCTGAACCGGGCGGCGGCGGCAACGGCGGCGAAGGCGCGACCGTCCGCATCTCCGGAGGCATCACCGGCATCGAGGCCGATGATCTGAACAAGTCGTTCGAGGCCTTCGAAGAAGAGACCGGCATCAAGGTCGAGTACACCGGAGACAAGAGCTTCGAGGGCAACATCGTCACCAAGGTGACCGGTGGAGACGCGCCAGACATCGCGATCGTCCCGCAGCCCGGCCTGCTCAAGACGCTCGTCGACACGGGCGAGGTGCAGCCGGCACCCGAGGGCGTGGAGTCGGCCGTCGACGAGAACTGGTCTGAGGACTGGAAGAGCTACGGCACCTTCGACGACACGTTCTACGCCGCCCCGATGCTCGCGAACCTGAAGGGCTACGTCTGGTACTCGCCCGCGAGCTTCGAGGAGTGGGGTGTCGAGGTCCCGCAGACGTGGGACGACATGCTGGCGCTCACCGACACGATCCGCGAGAAGACCGGTGAGGCGCCGTGGTGCGCCGGCTTCGCAGCGGATGCCGCGTCGGGATGGCCCGGCACCGACTGGATCGAGGACCTCGTCCTGCGCCAGGCCGGCCCTGACGTCTACGACCAGTGGATCGCCGGAGACGTGAAATTCACCGACCCCGAGATCAAGGACGCGTTCGACGCGGTGGGGTCGATCCTGCTCGATGAGAACTACGTCAACGCCGGCTTCGGCGGGGTGAAGAGCATCAACTCCACCGCGTTCGCCGACGTCGCGGCCAAGGTCGCCGATGGCAGCTGCGCGCTCACCCACCAGGCATCGTTCCTCTCGGCGAACTTCCTCGACGTGAAGAACGCCGACGGCGAGACGCCCGAGGTGGCCCCCGACGGTGACGTGTACGCCTTCATCACCCCCGGTATGAGCGAGGGCGAGCTGCAGGTCGAGGGTGGCGGCGAGTTCGTCGCGGCCTTCAACGACGACGAGGCCACCGTGAAGGTACTCGAGTTCATGGCATCGCCCGAGTTCGCCGACGCGCGCGTCGAGCTGGGCGGCGTGATCTCCGCCAACAAGGGCGCCGACGCCAGCCTCGCCAGCAGCGAGTTCCTGCAGGAGGCCATGGAGATCATGCAGGACGAGTCCACCGTCTTCCGATTCGACGCCTCCGACCTGATGCCGTCCACGGTGGGATCCGGCTCGTTCTGGAAGGGCATGGTCGACTGGATCGACGGCAAGGCGACCGACCAGGTGCTCAGCGACATCCAGGCCGGTTACGAGAACTGACCGGTGGCGCTAGTCTGAGCGCTACCCGCTGACAGGTGCGGGGCCGGGCCTCACGGTCCGGCCCCGCACCCGCATCAACGAGGGGCCGCCGCTGGCGGCCCACCTGGATCGGCTGAGTCCGGAGCCGCACTCAGAAGGGGAACCCATGTCACTACTCTCCGTCGACGAACAGCAGCAGACGAGCGAGCTGCCGCAGACGACGCACGGCGCCGACCCGAGAGGCCGCGCCATCACCCGCATCGTCGTGATCGCCGGCTTCGTCCTCGTCGCCGCGCTGCTGTTCCTGCTCATCTTCTCGACGCCCGTCGAGGATCCGGCCCGCATCGCGATGGGCCCGGTGTCGCTGAACACCTTCTTCCTGTGGATGGGCGGGCTGCATCCGCTGGCGCAGATCCCCGTCGTGCTGCTCGTCTTCGGCGCCGTCGTCGGGATCGTGCTCGTCCTCATCGAGTTCGCGCCCCGCCCTGGTCGCGGCTACTTCATCATGCGCCTCGTCGCCTGCCTGGTCATCCCCGTGTTGGCCTTCATGCTGCTGAGGCCGTACTCGAACGCCGTGCTGTACGTGGTCGCGATCGCACTGCTGGTCGGAGGGCTGCTCTTCTTCGCGGACTACCGGTCCCGGCAGGGTGCCGGGTACCTGTTCCAGCTCGTGCTGTTCATGGCGCCCGCCGCGATCATGCTGCTGCTCGGCCTGATCTACCCGGCGATCTCGACGTTCTTCAAGTCGTTCTTCGACAAGACGGGAACCGACTTCGTCGGCCTGGAGAACTACATCTGGGTCTTCACGAACCCGGTCGGTGCGGCATCCGTGATCAACACGCTCATCTGGGCGCTCCTCGCGCCGACCATCTCGGTGGCGTTCGGACTCGCGTACGCGGTGTTCATCGACAGGGCGCGCGGCGAGAAGATCCTGAAGGTGCTGGTGTTCATGCCCGTCGCGATCTCTTTCGTGGGCGCGGGCATCATCTGGAAGTTCATGTACGACTACCGGCAGGGCGACCAGCTCGGCCTGCTGAACGCCATCGTCACGATGTTCGGCGGCGACCCGGTGAACTGGCTCGCCGTGCAGCCGGTCATCAACACCCTGATGCTGCTGATCGTCTTCATCTGGACGCAGACCGGTTTCGCGATGGTGATCCTGTCGGCGGCCATCAAGGCGGTTCCCGCCGAGCAGCTCGAAGCGGCGGAGCTCGACGGGACGAACGCGTGGCAGCGGTTCACGAACGTGACCGTGCCCGGCATCCGCTCATCACTGATCGTCGTGCTGACCACCATCACGATCGCCTCGCTGAAGGTGTACGACATCGTCGCCGTGATGACCGGAGGGCGCGACGACACCACCGTCCTCGGCTTCGAGATGGTGAATCAGCAGCAGCGCTTCCAGAGCTATGGACACTCCTCGGCACTCGCCGTGGTGCTGTTCCTGTTCGTGCTGCCTTTGATCATCTACAACGCTCGATCGCTGAGCAAGCAGAGGGAGATCCGCTGATGAGCGCCACCGAAGCCGTCATCACCGACAACCGCACCAAGCGGCAGGTCGCGCGCGACACGCGCCGCAACGAGGCGATCGCGCACAAGAAGCTCACCTCGAAGGGCGCGACCATCGCGGCCGTCATCATCGCGGTGTTCTGGACGATCCCGACCTTCGGGCTGTTCGTGACCTCGTTCCGCCCCGGCGCCGACACCCAGTCCACCGGCTGGTGGACCGTCTTCACCAACCCGGAGTTCACTCTCTCGAACTACATCGAGGCGCTGAACTCGGGAGGCACCTCGACGACCCTGGCGACCGCGTTCGTGAACTCCCTCGCGATCACCATCCCCGCGACGGTGTTCCCGATCGTGATCGCCTCGCTCGCCGCGTACGCGTTCGCATGGATCGACTTCAAGGGCCGCAACATGCTGTTCGTGTTCGTGTTCGCCCTGCAGATCGTGCCGCTGCAGATGGCCCTGGTGCCGCTGCTGAGCCTGTTCTCCGGTGGTCTGACCATCGGCGACGTGCAGGTGTTCCCGGGCCTCACGCTCAACGACGTCGAGTTCAGCTTCGCGCGGGTGTGGATCGCGCACGCGATCTTCGCCCTGCCGCTGGCGACGTTCATGCTGCACAACTTCATCTCCGAGATCCCCGGCGACATCGTCGAGGCGGCGCGTGTCGACGGCGCCGGTCACGGGCAGGTGTTCTTCCGCATCATCCTGCCGCTGGCGATGCCGGCGATCGCGTCGTTCGGCATCTTCCAGTTCCTGTGGGTGTGGAACGACCTGCTCGTGGCGACGATCTTCGCCTCGCCGGGCGCGCTGCCGATCACGCAGGCGCTGAACTCGCTGTCGGGCACGTGGGGCAACCGCTGGTTCCTGCAGTCGGCGGGAACGTTCATCTCGATCATCGTGCCGCTGATCGTGTTCTTCGCTCTGCAGCGCTTCTTCGTGCGCGGTCTGCTGGCCGGCGCGACCAAGGGCTGAGGTCCGGCGCCGGCGGCCGCAGGCCGGCACGGCGTCAGATCGGAGGCGTGGGGACGGATGCCGGATGCTGACAGGGTCTCAGCATCCGGCATCCGCACGTGCGGCGGCGCCGACGCCGGCGAACCCGCGCAGAGCGGGACTCGGAAGGTAACAGGATGCCGGACGCTGCGGCGCGCGGGCGTAGCGTGAGAGGTCCGCAGCCCGCCGATCCGCCGCAGAGGAGCGCCATGACCGACCGTGCCTTCGCCACCCGCGCCATTCACGCAGGTCAAGCCCCCGATCCCGTCACCGGCGCGATCATCCCGCCGATCTACCAGTCCTCCACGCACGTGCAGGACGGCATCGGCGGCTTCCGCGGCGGCTACGAGTACAACCGTGCCGGCAACCCGACGCGCTCGTCGCTCGAGGCCCAGCTGGCGGCGCTCGAAGGCGGCGCCTCGGCCCTGTCGTTCGCGTCGGGCCTCGCCGCCGAAGACGCGCTGCTGCGCGGCATCCTGCGCCCCGGCGACCATGTGATCCTCGGCAACGACGTCTACGGCGGCACCCACCGCCTGCTCACCCAGGTGCTCGCACCCTGGGGCGTCGAGACCACGATGGTCGACCTGCAGGATCTCGACGCCATCCGCGCGGCGCGGCGCCCGCGGACGAAGGTCGTGTGGCTCGAGACGCCGAGCAACCCGCTGCTGACGATCGTCGACATCGCCGCTGTCGCCGAGGTCGCCCACGCGGCAGGGGCGGTGCTCGTCGTCGACAACACCTTCGCCTCTCCCGCGCTGCAGCAGCCCCTCTCGCTGGGCGCCGACATCGTCGTGCACTCCACCACCAAGTATCTGGGCGGGCACTCCGATGTGCTCGGCGGCGCGGTCGTGCTCGGCGACGACCGCTTCGCGGAGGCGGTGAAGTTCCAGCAGTTCGCCGTCGGGGCGGTGTCCGCGCCGCTGGACGCCTGGCTCACGACGCGGGGCATCAAGACCCTCGCGGTGCGGGTGCGCCAGCACAGCGAGAACGCGCAGGCGATCGCGGAATGGGCGGTGCAGCGCCCGGAGTTCGAGACCGTCTTCTACCCGGGTCTCGCCTCTCATCCGGGACACGAGATCGCCGCCCGGCAGATGAATGGGTTCGGCGGGATGCTGTCGCTCGGCCTCACCGCGGGCCCGAGTGCCGCCCGCGCCTTCGCCGAAGCCACGACGCTGTTCCAGCTCGCGGACTCGCTCGGGGGAGTGAAGTCGCTGATCGGCTACCCGCCCGAGATGACGCACGCCTCGGTGCGCGGCACGGCGCTCGCCGTGCCCGAGAACGCCGTGCGCCTGTCGGTCGGCATCGAAGACGTCTCCGATCTCATCGCCGACCTGGAAGAGGGACTCGCCCGCATCGCCGCATCCTGACGCGGCTTCATGCGGTGGGCGGTGCACCCTCCTCCCGCGACGATCGGGCACGCGGCCCGGGCACGGCGCCCGGCGGGAGTAGCATGGACAGGTCTTCGCGTCGAAACGATTCGGCGCCGCATCCGCCCACTCGTGAAAGCGCTCCGTGACCGACGAACGCACCCCCACCGGCAGCCTCCGCGCCATCACAGGCGCCATCCGCACCTCCACCTCGACCGGTGCCATCCGCACCCTCGGCCCGAATCCCGCCACCGCGCCGATCGTGCTGCACCCCGGCGACGCGATCGCCACCGGCAGGAGGGTGCTGTACATCATCCTGCTCGGGGCGCTCACCGCCCTCGGCCCGTTCACGATCGACCTGTACCTGCCGGCGTTCCCGCAGCTCGAGGAGGACTTCGCGACGTCGGCCGCGATGATCCAGCTCACCCTCACCGGCACGATGATCGGCTTCGCGATCGGGCAGCTGGTCGTCGGCCCGCTCAGTGACAAGGTCGGTCGGCGTGTGCCGCTGATCACCGTCACGGCGCTGCACGTGCTCGCGAGCGTCGCGGCCGCTCTCGCTCCCGACCTGCTCCTGCTCGGCGCCGCCCGCGTCGTGATGGGCATCGGCGCCGCCGCGGGCGGCGTGGTCGCGATGGCGATCGTGCGCGACCTGTTCGGCGGCCGTCGACTGGTGGTGATGCTCTCCCGGCTGGCGCTGGTCTCGGGTGTCGCGCCGGTGGTCGCGCCGCTGATCGGCTCGGCGCTGCTGGTGGTCATGCCGTGGCGCGGCATCTTCGTCGTCCTCGCTGCGTACGGCATGGTGATGCTCATCGCCGCATCCGCGCTCATCCCCGAGACGCTGCCGAAGGCGCGACGTCAGGAGCGCGGCACGAGCACCGTGCTGCAGCGGTACCGCAGCGTGCTCACCGACCGGGTGTTCCTCGGTGTGCTGGTCATCGGCGGCATGACCTTCTCGGGGCTGTTCTCGTACCTGTCGGCATCGCCCTTCCTCTTCCAGCAGACGCACGGACTCGACCCGCAGGGCTACGGGCTGCTGTTCGCCGCGAACTCTCTCGGTGTCGTCGGCGGCGTGCAGATCTCGTCACGGCTCGCGACGCGGTTCGGGCCGCAGTGGGTGCTGGCGTTCTCGACCGGGATGCTGCTGCTCGCCGGAGCGGCGATCATCCTGTGCGACCAGTTGGGCCTCGGGTTCTGGGGAACGGTCGTGCCGCTGTGGCTCTTCATGACCGCGTGCGGCTTCACCTTCCCGTGCGTGCAGGTGCTCGCGCTCGACCGGCACGGCAAGGCCGCCGGCACGGCGGCATCCATCCTCGGAGCGAGCAACAACGGCGTCGCCGCGGTGATCTCGCCCGTGGTGGGGCTGATCTCGGGCAGATCCGGCATCACTGCGACGACGATGGCCTCGGTGATGGCCGGGTGCGCGGTGGTCGCCATCCTGTCGCTGTGGCTGATCGTGCGACCGAGGTCGGTGGGGATGCTCGCGCCCTGACAGGCGGTATGCGAGCGAACCGGCAGTCGCTCTGAGGCGACGTCGCATCGGCAGGCAGAATGGGACGATGATTCGCCGACGCATGCTGATCACCGGCGGTGCACTGCTCACCGCTGCTCTCGTGCTCGGCGTGCTCGTGGTCGTGCTGCCGGGCGAGGCGACCAACGGCTTCGACATGGCCTGGAACCGGCTGATGGCCGACGTGCGGCAGCCTTGGATGCTGGCGCTCGCGCACGTGCTCAACCGCATCGGCGGAGGGTGGATCGCGATCTTCCTGGTTCCGGGACTGATCGCGACGGTGCTGCTGCTGATGCGCCGCTGGCGCGCCGCCGTGTACACCGCCGCCGCCTTCCTGGTGAGCGCCGCGCTCGTGCAGCTCACCAAGGAGATCTTCGGACGCGCCAGGCCGGATGACATGCTCGTCGCGTCCGACTACGGTTCATTCCCCTCCGGGCATACGGCCAATGCGACGACCATCGCCGTCGTGCTGTGGCTGGTGTTCCCCCGACGGCGCGTGGCGATCATCGGGGTGCTGTGGACGCTGGCGATGGCGCTGTCGCGGACAGTGCTCAGCGTGCACTGGATCACCGACACCGCGGGCGGGATGCTCGTCGGCGCGGCCGGCGCGCTGCTGGTCGCGGCGGCGTTCGGCGCCTGGGCGTCACTAGGCTGGGCACGTCCGTCCGTCGCAACCGAGGAGCCGCCCGTGTCGAGCATCCGTCCGTACCGCCCGTCCGATCGGGATGCCCTCTATGAGGTGTGCGTGAAGACGGCGGATGCCGGGGGCGACGCGACCGGGATGTTCACCGACGACCGGCTGTGGGGCGACGTCTTCGCCGTGCCCTACGTCGAGCGGCATCCGGATCTCGCCTGGGTGGTGGAATCGGCCGACGGGCGTACGACCGGCTACATCGTGGCGACGGACGACACCGACGCCTTCGAGCAGTGGTTCCGCGACGAGTGGTGGCCCCGCATCTCCGACGACTACCCGCTCTCCGGGGCAGACGAGCCCACGCGCGAGGACGGCATCATCCTCTACGCGAGCCGACGGGGACCGGGGCGAGAGCCGCATGCGGCGGACTACCCTGCGCATCTGCACATCGACCTGCTGCCCGAGACGCAGGGCCAGGGGCTGGGGCGACGCCTCATCGAGGCCCTGTTCGACGAGCTGCGCCGCCGCGGGGTTCCCGGACTGCACCTGGGCATGAACCCGGCCAACACCGGAGCAGGCGCGTTCTACGAGCGGATCGGCATGCACCGGCTCGAGTCGGACCCGGACACGACGATGTACGGCGTGCGCTTCGACGACTGAGCGCGCGACGTGGTCCGTCCTTCGCCTGCGAGCGGATCGGATAGGATGGACAGGTTGTTCCTTGGTGACGTGTCCGAGCGGCCGAAGGAGCACGCTTGGAAAGCGTGTGTTGTGCAAGCAACCGAGGGTTCGAATCCCTCCGTCACCGCCAGACTTCGAAAGGGCTCCGCGAATGCGGGGCCCTTTCGAGGTTCCTCCCGTCCGGACGGAGAACCCTGGTGCCCACACCCAAGATCGTGCTCTTCTATGCGTTCGCGCCGCTCGCCGACCCCGAGGCGATCCGGCTGTGGCAGCGCGACCTCGCCGAGAGCCTGAAGCTGCGCGGCCGCATCCTCATCTCCGGGCAGGGCATCAACGGCACGCTGGGCGGCGATCTGCCCGCGGTGAAGAAGTGGGTGCGCCGGTTCCGCGAGCACCCGGCGTTCACGAAGGCCGACATCAAGTGGAGCGAGGGCACGGGCGTCGACCCCGACGGCTACAGCGTCGACTTCCCCAAGCTGAGCGTGAAGGTGCGCGACGAGATCGTGTCGTTCGGCGCACCCGGTGAGCTCGCGGTCGACGAGCACGGCGTCGTCGGCGGAGGCGCCAGGCTCAGCCCCGAGCAGCTGCACGAGCTCTTGGCCGAGCGCGGCGACGAGGTCGTCTTCTTCGACGGCCGCAACGCGCTCGAAGCTGAGATCGGTCGGTTCCGAGGCGCGATCGTGCCCGATACGGAAACGACGCGCGACTTCGTGCGTCTGCTCGACGAGGGACGGTACGACGATCTCAAGGGCAAGCCGGTGGTCACGTACTGCACCGGCGGAATCCGCTGTGAGGTGCTGTCGAGCCTGATGGTCTCGCGCGGGTTCGGCGAGGTGTACCAGCTCGACGGCGGTATCGTCCGCTACGGCGAGACCTTCGGCGATGACGGCCTGTGGGAGGGCTCCCTGTACGTGTTCGACAAGCGCGGCTCGGTGGACTTCTCCGACCACGCCGCCGTCGTCGGACGGTGCGTCGGATGCGGCACCGCCACCAAGCGCACCGCGAACTGCCCCGAGCCGTCCTGCCGACGGCAGTTCGTCGTGTGCGACGGATGCGCGGCGGTGCCGTGCGCGGAGCACGCCGCGTAGCGGGGGGGCACCGCGGAGACGGTGCGCTACCCGCGGCGGAAGAGCGAGCCCGGCAGCAGCCGGGCCGCGACCCTGCGGCGACCGTCGACGCTGGCGGTGAGGCGCGCGAGCGCCTGTCGCAACGCCGACGCGAGGTCGCCGGCCCCGGAGGCGGCGGACGCGTAGCTGGTGCGCTCCACAGCCTGCACGAGCACCGACAGATCCCCCGCGGGCACGCCGCGCTCCTCGGTCAGCTCGGCGGCCCGCATCCGTGCGGTCTGCGCATCGGGAGTCGCCAGCCCGAGATCGGTCATCGTCGCGGTGAGCTCGCGCCACGCCGCCATCGCGTCGCCGGACCGTGCGCGGCCGAACCGCACCGCACGCAGCAGCAGACGCACCACCGCGGGCAGCAGCAGCAGGATCAGGACGCCCGACACGGTCAGCAGCACGGGGGTCGGGTCGAGGGTGCGCAGGGAGTCGCCGCCGCCGGGCTCGTCGGCGCGCGGATCGTCGAGGTCGGTCGCTCCGGCGGTCGGACCGGTGCTCGGCCCCGTGGTGGGCGTGGGCGCCTCGGGCGCCTCGCCGGACCCGCCTTCGCTCTCGGCGGCGACGAACGCCGTCGGCACGCCGAGCGTGGCCGTCGGTTCGAACGCCACCCAGCCGATGCCCTGGAAGAACACCTCCGGCCACGCGTGCAGCTGGTCGCTCGTGATGGAGTACACCGTGTCGTCGCCGCGCTTCTCGTCGGTCGAGGTGCCGGGCAGGTAGCCGACGATGATCCGCACGGGCATGTCCATCGTCTGGGCCATCAGCGCGAACGCACCGGCGAAGTGGATGCAGTACCCGGTGCGCTCCTGCAGGAACGTCTCGACGGCGTCCGCGCCGGTGCCGTCGAAGCCCTCGTCGACGGGCGCGTCCAGCGAGTAGCTGAACTCGGTGCGGAACCAGTCCTGCAGCGCGATGAGTCGGTCGTAGTCGGAGAACGCCTGTGCGGTCACCTCGCGGGCGGTCTCGGCGATGATCGCGGGCAGGTCCTCGGTCGGCTGCTCTTCGCGATCGACGCCCCGGGCGGAACTGGCGCGGATCTGCTCCAGAGTCGGCGTGGCGGTCGCGGTGGTGACGGTGTAGTCCTCTCCCGCCGCATCCGCCGTACGGCTCACGACGGTGCGGTTCACGGGCATCGCCTCCCAGCCGTCGCGAGCGCCGTCGATCCGCTCCGCCGCGTAGGGCACGGGCAGGCGCGCACTGGAGACCCCGGTCACCCGGATCGACACCTCGTGCTCGACGGCCTCGATCCCGTCACCCCAGTCGTCGGGTCCGAAGCCCGCATCGAGCGCCTGACGGGGCCCGCGGTCCGGCCGCCACACCTCGCCGTCGAACCGCGACAGGCTCGCGATCCTCAGATACGGCGGCTGCGCCGCCGAGGTGACCAGGGTCATCACCTCGACGTTCTGCGGACGGCGCAGATCCTCGCCGAGGCGAAGATCTGCGTTCACGGTGAGAGCGGGACCCGTGCCGGGCATCGTGGCCACCACCACCGGCAGGCCGGGCGAGATGACGAGTGCCACGACGATCGCCGCGGCGCCGACGCTCGCGGCGGCGATGTACGACGATTCGCGTGGGGCGCGGCGATCATGCCGCGCAGCGTGACGGAACAGCAGCAGCACGGTCACGGAGTGCAGCAGGAACCAGGCGATGTTCACCGCGCCGAACGAGATGATCATCGGCATCACGCCCACCACGGTGGCCAGGACCACGGTCAGGATCACCTGTCGCAGCGCGAACAGCTGGTCGATCAGGATCGCGACGACCGCGAACGCGAGTCCGACGAGGGTCGCCAGGGGGAGGGAGGCGGGAACGGGCGCCGTGCCGGTCATGACCTCTGTGACGCTCTGCGACAGGCGCGCACCCACCAGCCGCACCGTCGTCTCGGTGGGGAACAAGCCGAAGACGGTCGTCTCGCCGGCCAGCAGCAGCGTGCAGGCGATGCTGACGGCGACCAGCTGAGCGAGCAGCGTCACCGGTCGGCGGATGCCGGCACGGGCCGTTCGCAGCAGCAGGCGGGCAAGGATGCCGCTGCCCGCGACGACGATCACGACGACCACGGCGACATAGCTCCACAGCCCGGGCGAGATGACCCCGGAGTAGGGCCACAGTTCGACGAGGACGACGAGCGCCGCGAACACGCCGACGGCGACGGGATGCGCGCGCGGACGCCGGGGCGCGTCTGTCGCCGGCCGTGGCTCAGCCATGAGCCGTCTTCGCCATCGGGAGCGCATCCGACCAGGCGTCTGCAAGGTCGCCGCCTGGATCGATCTCGGCCGTGTTCCACCCGTGTGCCGCCGCCATCCCCAGGGCGTCGGCCGCGGGCGCCGCCGCCAGGAGCATCGGCGCCGCCGCGCCGGCCGTGCTCAGCCGCTCGGCATCCGCCGCGTCGATGCGGCCGGTGATGAACACCAGCGGACCGGGCGGGTTTCCGCCGATGACGGTGCGCAGGTCGCGGCCCTCGCCGCGCGGCAGCACCGTGGCGAGAGCCACCATCAGGCCGTCGCGGTCGTCTTCGTGCCCTCGCAACGCGCCGAGCAGTCCGCCGGCGCTGTCGACCACGTCGACGCTGTACCCGTCCTGCACGAAACGCAGAGCGGCGGAGGCGCACAGCGACACCGCCGCCTCGAACGCCGGGTCGGGCTCGTCACCCGGGCGCGCCCACCGTGCCGCGGCGCGATCGAGCACGACGACGGCGTCGGGGCTCGCCTCCTCCTCCTCCTGCCGCACCATCAGATCGCCGCGGTGCGCGGTGGCCCGCCAGTGGATGCGCCGCCGGGAGTCGCCGGACATGTACGGACGGGGGATCAGGTTGTCCGCGCCCTGCCCGAGGCGACTGGAGCGCGTCTGGGCGGTGCCGCCCGCGGCGCCCACCTTCGTCGGCAGCGGCGGCAGCGGAAGCACCTGCGGCACGACCGTGATCGTGCGGGTGTCGCCGAACGCCTGTTCGCGCTGGGCGAGCCCGAACCCGTCGACGGTCCGCAGGACGAGCGGCCCGAGGGTGGAGATGCCGCGGCGCACTCCCTCCACGTCGTAGCGCAGGGTGGCGGTGTCGCCGGGGTAGTCGCCCTGAGCGTCGCCGCGCACGGCGCGCGGCAGTGTGTCGCGCCACGTGCCGTTCGGGCGTCCGACGGCGCGCAGGTCGACGCGCATGCTGACCCTCGACACCTCGCCCACGGCGAGCAGGTCGGTCGAGATCACCCTCGTCACGTCACCGCTGCGCCGCGGCGCGAAGACGGTCAGCGCCGCGAGCAGCGGCAGGGCGATGAGCAGCACGCCCACGTACAGCAGCGGCCGGGCCGCCGCCACGTTGGCGGCGACCGCGAGCAGGATGCCCGCGGTCAGGCACGCCACCCCCCTGGCGGTCAGCGACCTTCGGTTCATCGTCGGGGCCGGCTTCTCACACGCGCATGCCGGCGAAGGGCACCGGTACGCGGGCGACGATCTGGTTCAGCGCCGCCTCCACGGGCTGCGCACCGGCTCGATGCACGCCTCTGGCGGCCAGCAGGCGGTGCGCGAACACCGGGATGATGAGGTCGGTCAGGTCGTCAGGCACCACGAAGTCGCGTCCGTCGAGGGCGGCGTTCACCTTCGCAGCCCGCACCAGCTGCAGGGTGGCGCGTGGACTGGCGCCGAGGTGCAGGCTCGGGTCCATCCGGGTGGCCTGCGCGAGCGCGACCGCGTACTCCTCGATCGACTCGGCGACGTGCACCCGCCGTGCCCAGCCGATCAGCTGCCGCACGGTGGCGGCGTCGGTCGCGGCGGTGACGGCGGACAGCGGGTTCACCGTCTCGCGCTGGCGCAGCATCATCGTCTCGGCGGCGGCATCCGGGTAGCCCATCGAGATGCGCATCATGAACCGGTCGCGCTGCGCCTCGGGCAGGGGGTACGTCCCCTCCATCTCGAGCGGGTTCTGCGTGGCGACGACGAGGAACGGGTCGGGCAGCCGGTGCGTGGCGCCGTCGACCGTGACCTGGTGCTCCTCCATCGCCTCGAGCAGCGACGACTGCGTCTTGGGGGAGGCGCGGTTGATCTCGTCGGCGATCACGATGTGCGCGAACACCGCGCCCCGCTTGAACTCGAACTCCCGCGCCACCGGGTCGTAGACGGCGACGCCGGTGACGTCGCCGGGCAGCAGGTCGGGGGTGAACTGGATGCGGCGAACCGTGGCGTCGATGCTGGCGGCCAGCGCCCTGGCGAGCATGGTCTTGCCCACGCCGGGCACGTCCTCGATGAGCAGATGACCCTCGGCGAGCAGGCAGATCAGCGCGCTGCGCACGGCGTCGGGCTTGCCGTCGATCACCGACGAGATCGAGCCGATGATGCGCGACGTGTGCGCCGCGAACTGCTCGGCCGTGATCTGCTCCGTGCCCTCCGGCGCGGCGCCCGCCCGGGGGGTGATCTGCTCGGTGACCTGCTCGTGCATGCGATGCCCTTTCGCGCGTCCTTGCGTGTGTCGATCGTAACCCGGCGGAGGCGGGAACAGACCGCCTCCGCACGTCGGGTAGACTGGTCGACGGCTCTCCGCGTGACGACATCCAGGCCAATTCCCCCAGGGCGGAAACGCAGCAAGGGTAACCGGGCTCTGTCGGGTGCGCGGAGGGTCTTCTCTTTTCCCGGCCTGTTCCGAATCAGGCCTGTCAGGATCGTGACGTGACCAGTCCTGCGCCCTTCCGACGCCCGACCTCCTTCGCGCGGTTCCTCGCGCCCGTCGCGCTGCTCGCCGTGATGTGGGTGATCCAGTTCGCGGATGCCGTGCTGCCGGGCTCCTTCACCGGGTTCGGACTGCGTTCCTGGGATGCCGGTAGCCTCGGCGGCATCGTGCTCGGGCCGCTGCTGCATGCGAACTGGCCGCATCTGATCGCCAACTCCGTGCCGCTGCTCGTGCTGGGCTGCCTGGTGGCGGTCGAGGGGGCCGGCCGATTCTGGGTCGTCACGGCCGTCGCAGCGCTGGTCGGCGGCGCGGGCACCTGGCTGCTCAACCTCCCCGGCACCCTCACCGTCGGGGCGTCCGTGCTGGTGTTCGGCTACTTCGGCTACGTGGTCCTGCGCGTGTTCGCGCCGGGCAGGATGCCGCACCGCATCGCCTATGCCGCCATCGCGCTGATCGTCATCGTGCTGTACGGCGCGACCATGCTGGCCGGCATCTTCGCCGCCGCGGCCGGAGTGTCGTGGCAGGCGCACCTGTTCGGGGCCATCGGCGGCGGGCTCGCGGCGCTCGCCGGAGGGCGCCGCCGAGGGACTCCGGCGTGAGCGAGCACCGCAAGCGGGCGTCGACTGCTCGCCGGAGGGCTGCACGACGCCGCGCCCGCAAGCGCATGCTCCGGGCGACGTGGATCACGGTGGCGGTCGCCGTGGCGACATCCGCGCTCCTGATCGTCCTGGGACTGCTCACCGCTCAACGGCACGAGTACTGCGCCGAGCGTCCGCAGGCGTTCCCGGCGACCGGCGTGCACGGCTGGCGCGGAGACCAGCTCGAGAACGCGGCGACCATCGTGCGCGCCGCCGAACGCATGGATCTCGAGCGCGAGGCCCAGATCCTCGGCGTGATGGCGGCCATGGGCGAGAGCTCGCTGCACAACATCGACTACGGCGACTGGGAGACCTCGGGCGTGACGAACCCGGACGGCAGCCGCACCACCAGCGTCGGCCTGTTCCAGCAGCAGGAATGGTGGGGCACCGCCGAGGAGCGCATGGACCCGGCCACGGCCGCGACGCGCTTCTTCGCGCGGCTGCGCACGATCCCCGGCTGGCAGGAGCTGCCGCCCTCGCACGCCATCCACCGCGTGCAGATCAATTCCGACAGCGAACACTACGCCCCGTTCCACGACGATGCGATGGCCGTGGTCGACGCCCTGTCGGGAGCGTGCCCGGCATAGGCTGGCACCGTGGCGCGCAGCATCTACATCACCTCAGCCGAGGGGCACACCGGCAAGTCGACCATCGCCCTGGGCGTGCTCGACGCCCTGATGCGCGTCTCACCGAAAGTCGGGGTGTTCCGGCCCATCACCCGATCGGCCGACGAGCGCGACCACGTGCTCGAACTGATGCTCGCGCACGACGGCGTGCATCTCGACTACGACGCCTGCGTCGGCGTGACCTACGACGACGTCCGCCGCGACCCCGACCGCGCGCTCGCCGACATCGTCGCGCGGTTCAAGGCCGTCGAGGCGCAGTGCGACTCGGTCGTCGTGATCGGCACGGATTACACCGACGTCGCGAGTCCCGCGGAGCTCGGATTCAACGCCCGCATCGCCGCCAACCTCGGCGCCCCCGTCATGCTGGTGCTCTCCGGCCGCGACCAGCAACGTCAGGCCGAGCAGCTGGGCACCACGACGGCGCGCTCGGCCGAGCAGATCGGCCAGATGGCGGCCCTGGCGTTCGCCGAGCTGGCCGAGGAACGCGCGGAGCTGTTCGCCGTGGTCGTCAACCGCGCCGATCCGGATGCACTGCAGGCCGCGATCGATCGGGTCGAGGCCGTACAGCAGAGGCGCACGCCAGTGTGGGCGATTCCCGAGGAGCGGATCCTCGTCGCACCGTCGATGCGCGGCATCCTCGACGCCGTCGACGGGCGGCTGCTCAAGGGTGATCCCGCGCTGCTCGATCGTGAGGCGTTCGACGTCGTCGTCTCCGGGATGTCCATGGTCAACGTGCTGCCGCGCATCACCGAGGGCGCCGTGGTGGTCATCGCCGCAGACCGCACCGAGGTGCTGCTCGCCGCGCTGCTGGCATCCGCGTCCGGCACGTTCCCGCAGATCGCCGGCATCGTGCTGAACGGACCGTTTCCGCTGCCCGAGCCCATCGAGCAGCTGCTGGAGGGATTCGCGATCGGCATCCCGATCGTCGCCACCGACCTCGGCACCTTCGACACCGCCACCCGGATCATGAACACCCGCGGCCGGATGAGCGTCGAATCGGTGCAGCGGTACGAGCGCGCGCTCGCGCTGTTCCAGACCCATGTCGACATCACCGAGCTGTCCATCGAGCTGGGGCTGGCCGAGTCCACGGTCGTCACACCGCTGATGTTCGAGTACGGGCTCGTCGCACGAGCGCGCGCCGATCGCAAGCGCATCGTGCTGCCGGAGGGAGATGACGACCGCATCCTGCGGGCGGCATCCATCCTGCTCGCCCGTGACGTCGCCGACCTGACCATCCTCGGCGACGAGGGCGACATCCGCGCGCGGGCGGCGTCGTTCGGCCTCGACATCTCCGCCGCGCAGATCGTCAGCCCCACCGATCCCGAGCTCGTCGAGCGCTTCGCCGCGGAGTACGCGCGGCTGCGCGCGCACAAGGGGGTCACCCTGCAGCGCGCCGCCGACACCGTCACCGACGTGTCGTATTTCGGCACGATGATGGTGCACCTCGGGCTGGCCGACGGCATGGTCTCCGGAGCCGCGCACACCACCGCGCACACGATCCGGCCGTCGTTCGAGATCATCAAGACGCGCCCCGGCGTCGAGGTCGTCTCGAGCGTGTTCCTGATGGCGCTCGCCGACCGGGTGCTCGTCTACGGGGACTGTGCGGTGATCCCCGACCCGACCAGTGTGCAGCTCGCCGACATCGCGATCTCGTCGGCGGCGACCGCCCGGCAGTTCGGCATCGACCCCCGAGTGGCGATGCTGTCGTACTCCACGGGGGAGTCGGGTACCGGCGCCGACGTCGACAAGGTCCGCGAGGCGACCCGTCTGGTGCGTGAGCGGATGCCGCAGCTGCCCGTCGAAGGACCGATCCAGTACGACGCCGCCGCCGACGCCGCCGTGGCGAAGGCGAAGCTGCCCGACTCGGCGGTCGCCGGAAGGGCGACCGTGTTCGTGTTCCCCGACCTGAACACGGGCAACAACACGTACAAGGCCGTGCAGCGCTCGGCGGGAGCGGTGGCCATCGGCCCGGTGCTGCAGGGCCTGAACAGGCCGATCAACGATCTGTCGCGCGGGGCGCTCGTCGACGACATCGTCAACACCGTGGCGATCACCGCCATCCAGGCGCAGGAGTCGCGATGAGCGTCGTGCTGGTGATCAACAGCGGGTCGTCGTCGTTGAAGTACAGCCTCGTCGACGTGGAGCGCGAGGCCGAACTCGCCGGCGGCCTGATCGAGCGGATCGGCCAGCAGAGCGGCACCGTCAGCCACACCGTGCGCGTCGTGGCGCGGCCGGGGGAGACCGTGCCGGCCATGCTCGATGTCCGCCACTCCGACGAACGGCCGATCGCCGATCACGGCGAGGCCTTCGACGTGATGCTGCAGCAGTTCGCCGCTCACGGACCGGATCTCGCCGGGCATCCGCCCGTCGCCGTCGGCCACCGCGTCGTGCACGGCGGGGCGCGCTTCTTCGAGCCGACCCCGATCACGCCGCTGGTGGAGATCAACATCGACGAGCTGTCGGTGCTGGCGCCGCTGCACAATCCGGCCAACCTGGCCGGCATCCGCGCCGCGAAGGCCGCCTTCGCCGACGTGCCGCACGTCGCTGTGTTCGACACCGCGTTCCACCAGACCCTTCCGCCGGCCGCCTACACGTACGCGATCGACGCCGAAGTGGCCAGGAATCACCGCATCCGTCGGTACGGCTTCCACGGCACCAGCCACAAGTACGTGTCCGAAGCGGCGGCGGCGTTCGTCGGCAGACCGCTCGATGGTTTGCGTCAGATCGTCTTCCACCTCGGCAACGGCGCATCGGTCACGGCGGTCGACGGCGGGCGCTCTGTGGAGACGTCGATGGGCTTCACCCCTCTGGAGGGGCTGGTGATGGGCACGCGTTCTGGCGACATCGACGCGGCCGTGGTGTTCCACCTCGCGCGGCGAGGAGGGCTCGGAACCGACCAGCTGGACGCCCTGCTCAACAAGCGCAGCGGGCTGCTCGGGCTGGGCGGCAGCAACGACATGCGCGACATCCTCGCGCGGCGGGATGCCGGCGACGAGACGGCGAGTCTCGCCTACGACGTGTACATCCATCGGCTGCGCGCGTACGCCGGCGCCTACATCGCACAGCTCGGCGGTGTCGACGTCATCTCGTTCACCGCCGGAGTGGGCGAGAACGCCGCCGCCGTGCGGGCGGATGCCCTGGCCACTCTCGGATTCATGGGCGTGCGCGTGGACGCCGATCGCAACGCCGAGCGCGGCGCCGGAACCCGGCGCATCTCCGCCGACGACTCCTCGGTCGAGGTGCTCGTGGTGCCCACGGATGAGGAGCTCGAGATCGCCAGGCAGACGCTGAGCGCGATCTGACGCTCGGACCGCGGCGGCATCCGATCCGGATCGGCGACACGGGCCGCCCGCTTTCTCGTTACGCTGGTCTGCGAGCCCAACGTGGCGCCGGATCGACTACTTCGAGCTGACCTTCTGGAGGCTTCGTGCCTGACACTCTGCCCGACCTGCACCGCGCCGCGGGCGTGCTGTTCGACCTCGACGGCGTGCTGACGCCGACCGCCGAGGTGCACATGCGCGCCTGGCAGGCGGTGTTCGACCAGGTGTTCGCCCAGTGGGGCATCGTGCCGCCGTACACCGACGCCGACTACTTCGCCTATGTCGACGGCAAGAAGCGGTATGACGGCGTCGCCAGCCTGCTGCGCAGCCGCGACGTCGAGATCCCCTGGGGCGAGGTGTCGGATCCTCCCGAGGCGGAGACGATCTGCGGCATCGGCAACCGCAAGAACGCCGCGTTCGCCGCGGCACTGCGCAGCGAGGGCATCGCCCCGTACCCCGGCTCGCTCGCCCTGCTGCAGAGCCTGCGCGACGCCGCAGTGCCGATGGGCGTGGTGTCGAGTTCGAAGAACGCCGAGGAGGTGCTGGGCAGCGCCGGCATCCGCGACTTCTTCCGCATCGTCGTCGACGGCGTGGTCGCCGAACGCGGACATCTCGCGTCCAAGCCCGCGCCCGACATGTTCCTCGAGGGCGCCAGGATGCTCGGCGTCGCGCCCGCCGCCGCCGTCGCGGTGGAGGATGCCGTGGCCGGCGTCGCGTCCGCGGCGGCCGCCGGCTACGGCGCCGTCGTCGGCGTCGACCGCGGCGCCGGCGCTGACGTGCTGCGCGCGGCCGGCGCGACCGGTATCGTCGATGATCTTGCGCGTCTGCTGGCCGACGCCGCGCGCTGACCCCCTCACCCCCTCTCTCGCCCCGGAGAACGCATGATCGATCGCGACCGTTACCCCGTAGACCCCTGGCGTCTCGTCGAGACCCGTTACGACCAGGAGGGCGTCTCCGAGACGCTCTTCACCGTCGCGAACGGCTACCTGGGTCTGCGCGGGAACCATGTCGAGGGACGCGGGGCTCACGAGCACGGCACCTTCATCAACGGCTTGCACGAGACCTGGCCGATCCGGCATGCGGAGCAGGCGTACGGGTTCGCCGAGGTCGGGCAGACGATCGTCAACGCCCCGGATGCCAAGGTGATGCGCGTCTACATCGACGACGAACCGCTGTCCTTCGACGAGGCCGACGTGCACGAGTACGAACGCGTCCTCGACATGCGCACCGGCGTGCTCGAGCGCACTGTGGTGTGGGAGACGCCGTCCGGCAAGCGGGTGCGACTGCACGACGAGCGCATCGTCAGCTTCGACGAGCGCCATCTGGCGGTGCTGTGCCTCCAGGTGACCGTCGAGAACGCCGACGCCCCGGTGACCATCAGCTGCCAGCTGCTGAACCGCCAGGACGGCGCCGGCATCTACGCGGGCAACCCGATGGGCTCGTCGTCGAAGCGCAAGACGGGCTTCGATCCGCGCAAGGCGGAGAAGATCACCGCGCGCGTGCTGCAGCCGGAGGAGTACTGGCAGGACGGTCTGCGCTCGGCGCTGTCGTACCGGGTGAGCGATTCGGGCATGACGGTCGCCGTCGTGGCGGACCACATCATCGAGACCGAGAACGACTACAGCGCCCGCACGCTGATCGAGCCCGACATCGCCAAGAACGTCTTCCGCGTGCAGGCGAAGGCCGGCGTGCCCATCCGGGTCACCAAGATCGTCAGCTATCACAGCTCGCGCGGCGTGCCGGCGAGGGAGCTCGTCGATCGCTGCCGGCGCTCGCTCGACCGCGCCGCGGTGGAGGGCGTCGAGTCGCAGTTCCGCCGGCAGAGGCTGTGGCTCGCCGACTTCTGGGATCGCTCCGACGTGCGCATCACCGGACGCGACGACCTGCAGCAGGCGACGCGCTGGTGCCTGTTCCAGCTGGCCCAGGCCGCGGCACGGGCCGACGGCGTCGGCGTGCCGGCGAAGGGGTTGTCCGGGTCGGGCTACAGCGGCCACTACTTCTGGGACACCGAGATCTACGTGCTGCCGTTCCTCACCTACACCTCGCCGCAGTGGGCGAAGAACGCGCTGCGCGCGCGAGTGCTCATGCTGCCCGCTGCCCGCCGTCGCGCGGCGCAGCTGAACGAGGCCGGAGCGCTGTTCCCGTGGCGCACCATCAACGGCGAGGAGGCGTCGGCGTACTACGCGGCCGGCACCGCGCAGTACCACATCAACGCCGACGTGAGCTTCGCGCTGGGCAAGTACGTGCGGGCCACGCGCGACGTGGACTTCCTCTGCCGGGAAGGCGCCGACATCGCCGTGGAGACCGCCAGGCTCTGGGCGACGCTGGGCTTCTGGCGTGGCACGAACGGCGACTCGACGTTCCACATCCACGGGGTGACCGGGCCCGACGAGTACACCACGGTCGTCAACGACAACCTGTTCACCAACGTGATGGCCAGGTACAACCTGCGCTTCGCCGCCCGCATCGTGCACGAGATGCAGCGGGATGCGCCGGAGGCGTACGCCGCGCTGGTCGACAGGACCGGCCTCGACGCCGGCGAGGCGGACGCCTGGGCTCGTGCGGCCGAGGCCATGCACATCCCGTTCAGCGAGGGACTCGGCATCCACCCGCAGGACGCGATGTTCCTGGAGCGGGAGGTGTGGGATCTTGAGGGCACGCCGCGCGAGCAGCGCCCGCTGCTGCTGCACTTCCACCCGCTGGTGATCTACCGCTTCCAGGTGCTCAAGCAGGCCGATGTGGTGCTCGCGCTGTTCCTGCAGGGCGACCTCTTCACGGCCGAGCAGAAGCTCGCCGACTTCGACTACTACGACCCGCTGACCACCGGGGATTCGACCCTGTCGGCCGTGGTGCAGTCGATCATGGCCGCGGAGGTCGGGTACCAGGATCTCGCGCAGGAGTACTTCGAGCAGGCGATCTTCGTCGACCTCGGCGACCTGCACCACAACGCCTCCGACGGCGTGCACGTGGCCTCGGCCGGCGGCGTGTGGACGGCGCTGGTCAGCGGCTTCGGTGGCATGCGCGACCACGACGGCGAGCTGAGCTTCGACCCGCGCCTGCCGCGGGACTGGCCCGAACTGTCGTATCCGCTGCAGTGGCAGGGCTCGTCGCTGCTGGTGACGGTGACCCGCGACGCCCTGCGCGTCGAAGTGCGCTCGGGTGCGCCCGTGGCGTTCACGGTGCGCGGCGCGACCCACATCGCCGAGGTCGGCGATCCCGCTGTGGTGCCGTTGGCGAACCAGGGCCCGGTGCGCCCCGGCCGGCCGACGCTGCGCCAGTTCGCGGATGCTCGTCGCGACGACGGCACGCTGATGTCGCCTACCATCCCCGTGACGACCTCGGCCATCCCGGTGATTCCGGTGGTGGCGCTCGAGGACTGATCCCCACGCCCCCTCAGGACAGCGCTGGCGCGCCGTCCTGAGCCTCGGGGCGTGGGGCCCCTCTGGGTGGGCACGGGTCTTGCCTTGCGGCGTTGGGCTCTAAGGCACAGCGCTGGCGCGCTGCGCTGAGCCTCGGGGCGTGGGGCCCTCTGGGTGGGCACGGGTCTAGCTTGCGGCGTTGGACTCTAGGGCACAGCGCTGACGCGCTGCGCTGAGCCTCGAGGGGGCGTGGGGGCCCTGTGGGTGGCGCGCGGTCTTGCCGTGCGGCGCTGTCGGGTTGCGACGGGCGCGATGTCCGTGCCACGCCGTAGGCTGGACGGGTGACGACAGCCCTCTACCGCCGCTACCGGCCCGAGACCTTCGGCGAGATGATCGGGCAGTCGCAGGTGACCGATCCGCTCATGACCGCTCTGCGCGGCGACCGGGTGGGGCATGCGTATCTCTTCTCCGGCCCGCGCGGATGCGGCAAGACCACGTCGGCCCGCATCCTGGCGCGCTGCCTGAACTGCGCGGAGGGACCGACCGACACCCCGTGCGGCGTGTGCCCGAGCTGCGTGGAGCTGTCGCGCGCCGGAGGCGGCTCGCTCGACGTCGTCGAGATCGACGCCGCCAGCCACAACGGTGTCGACGACGCCCGTGACCTGCGCGAGCGGGCGACCTTCGCTCCGAGCCGCGACCGCTTCAAGATCTTCATCCTCGACGAGGCGCACATGGTGACCCCGCAGGGCTTCAACGCGCTGCTGAAACTCGTCGAGGAGCCGCCCGCGCATGTGAAGTTCATCTTCGCGACCACCGAGCCCGAGAAGGTGCTCGGCACCATCCGCTCGCGCACGCACCACTACCCGTTCCGCCTCGTGCCGCCGGCCGCCATGCTCGAGTACGTCGAGAAGCTGTGCGGTGAGGAGGGCGTGCAGGTCGATCAGGGCGTGCTGCCGCTGGTGGTCCGTGCCGGCGGGGGATCGCCGCGTGACACCCTGTCGCTGCTCGACCAGTTGATCGCCGGGTCGGAGGCGGGCCAGGTCACCTACGCCCGAGCCGTCGCGCTACTGGGCTATACGCACGCCGAACTGCTCGACGAGATCGTCGAGGCGCTCGCCGCGGCCGACGCCGCCGCAGCCTTCCCCGCGGTCGATCGCGTCGTGCAGACCGGACAGGACCCCCGCCGCTTCGTCGACGACCTGCTCGAACGACTCCGCGACCTGATCGTCATCGCGGCCGTGGGCGACGGCGCGACCGCCGTGCTGCGCGGCCTACCCGACGACGAGCTGCAGCGCATGCGCGGCCAGGCCGCAGCCTTCGGCGCCGCGCGCCTCTCGCGCACCGCCGAGGTCGTCAGCCAGGCGCTCGACGACATGACCGGAGCAACGTCGCCGCGGCTGCACCTGGAGCTGATGGTGGCGCGTGTGCTCGCCGGCTCCGCTCTCGAGTCCGGTGCCGCGCCCGCGGTCGCTCCCGCCACGCGCGCACCGCACGCCGCCGCCCCGCCGCAGACGGCGCCGGCACCCGCGACGACGGCTGCCGGCGGATCCTCGCCGCAGCGGACACCGGCTCCGCAGGCATCGGCGCCGTCCGCGGACCCGGCGACGACCAGCGGTGGAACGCCGTCGTCGACGACCGCCGACTCCGCCGCCCCCGCAAGCTCCGCCGCCTCGTCGCCGGAGCCCGTTCCCGCCGGCGCGTCGGCGCAGGGCGCAGCCGCTGCGCAGCCGTCCGACGGGGCACCAGCGCATCCGGCCGCGCCGGTCGTCGAGCCCGAGACCGCCGGACCGGCCGAGACCGGCGGCGCGACCGACCCTCGCGGGACGGATCCGGCGAAGACGAAGGTCGCGCCGGGACCGGTGACGATCGAGCGCATCACCGCGGCCTGGCCGGCGGTGCTCACGCGGCTCGAGACGATCAGCCGGTCGTCATGGCTGATCGTCACCGGCATTCAGCCGCTCGCGTACGACGCCGACAGCGAGATCCTCACCCTCGGGTTCGCCAGCGCGAGCGACGTGCCGCGGTTCAAGGGCACCAAGCCGGGTGAGAGCACCTCAGACCACCTGCGTACCGCGATCGAGCAGGAGCTCGGCGTGCGCGTGAAGTACCGCCCGGCGCCGCTGCCCCCCGGCGGCGGAGGAGGTGCCGGATCGCCCGCCCCGGCCGGACCGGCGCAGGACGGCCCGGCCGCATCGCGAGCCGTCAAGGATCAGGCCGCCGGCGACGGCTCCGTCGGTTCGGCTGTCGATCCGTCCCCGCCGAGCCCCGGCGCGGCACCGGCCGACGACGCTCCGGCCGCGGGATGGGCCAACCCGATGCAGCCACCTGCGGGGGCTCGTGACGGCGGCGCTTCCGATGCGGGTACCGGACGGGCATCCGCTCCGTCGGGCGCTTCGCGCTCCGCTGCCGCCGCGGTCACCGAGTGGGCGGTCGCGCCCATACCGCGCTCCGCACCCGAGCCGTCGCCGTCGGCCACGCTGACGGCGCCGCCGCCGCAGTTCCCGGTCGACGAGGAGCCCGCCGAGGTCGAGGCCGCCGCATCGACCCCTCGCCCCCCGGCGAACGGTGTCGTCGATGACGACGTCCCTCCGCCGCCCGACGACGACTATCCGCCCTTCGACGACGAACCGCCCTACGATCCGGCCTACGACGGTCACGGAGCGCCCGCGGACCGCGCGGGGTTCGCCGGCCCCGCGGCATCCGCCGGCTCTGGGACGTCCGCACCGACCCGCCATCCGCAGGCCGGCGCAAGCGCGTCCGCACGGGACAGCGCCTCCGCACGAGACCGCCCCTCCGCCCGAGCCAGCGCGGCGCGCGCGGCCGCACCCGTCGTGTCGGCGCGCTCCGCCGCACCGGAGGGTGTGCAGCGCTACGGCGAGGCGGTCGTGCGCCAGGTGCTCGGCGCCACGTTCCTGCGTGAAGAGCCCTTCCAGCCGCAGACGAGGTTCAACTGATGTACGACGGCATCGTCCAGGAGCTGATCGACGAGTTCGGCAGGCTCCCCGGCATCGGCCCGAAGTCGGCCCAGCGCATCGCGTTCCACATCCTGCAGACCCCGAGCTTCGACGTCGCGCGTCTCGCCGAGCTGCTCACCGACGTGCGCGCCCGCGTGCGCTTCTGTGAGATCTGCGGAAACGTGTCCGAGCAGGACCGCTGCGCCATCTGCCGCGACCCTCGCCGCAACCCCGAGCTCATCTGCGTCGTCGAAGACGCGAAGGATGTCGCCGCGATCGAGCGCACCCGCGAGTTCCGCGGGCTCTACCATGTGCTCGGTGGTGCGATCAGTCCCATCGCCGGCGTAGGCCCCGACGACCTGCGCATCGCGCAGCTCATGTCGCGCCTGGCCGACGGCACCGTGCAGGAGGTCATCCTCGCCACCAACCCGAACCTCGAGGGTGAGGCGACGGCGAGCTACCTGAGCCGACTGCTCACCAGCATGCAGATCGCGGTGTCGAGGCTGGCATCCGGACTGCCCGTCGGCGGCGACCTGGAGTACGCCGACGAGGTCACCCTGGGGCGCGCCTTCGAAGGCCGCCGACGACTGTGAACGCCGCGCACGCCGGATTCAGCCGCCGAGGCTGGATCCTGTTCGCCATCATGGCGTTCGTCTGGGGTATCACCTACCTCTTCATCAAGGAGGCGGTCGAGTCGTTCTCGCCGCCCGCCGTCGTCTCCGGGCGCACGCTGCTCGGTGCGCTCGTGCTGCTGCCGTTCGCGATCCGCAGCGGCGCGCTGAAGGCGGCGTGGAAGTACTGGCCCTGGGTTCTCGCCTTCGGCCTCGTGGAGATGGCGGGACCCTTCCTGCTGCTCAGCCACGCCGAGACGCAGCTGCCCTCGGGGCTGACCGGTCTGCTCGTCGCCACCGTGCCGCTCTTCGCCGTGCTCATCGCCCTGCTGCGAGGCGATCGCACCGCACTCGCGCCGGTGCGCCTCGGTGGGCTGCTGCTCGGATTCGCCGGCGTGGCGGTCGTCGTCGTCGGGCCTGGACTCTTCCCGCACGGTGCCGGCAGCCTCCTCGCGATCGGCGAGATCATGCTCACCGCCCTGCTCTACGCGATCGCGCCGTTCATCATCGCCCACAAGCTGAAGGACGTGCCCTCCATCGGCACGATCACCCTCGCCCTGTTCGCGATCGGCCTCGCCTACCTTCCCGTCGCTCTGCTCACGCAGCACGAGGTTCCGACGCTGCGCTCCACGATCTCGCTCGGACTGCTCGGCGTGGTGTGCACGGCCCTGGCGTTCGTCGCCTTCTTCGCGCTCATCCGCGAGGTGGGGCCCGTGCGCGCCCCATTGTTCACCTACGTCAACCCGATCGTCGCCGTCGTGCTCGGCACCATCGTGCTGGCCGAGCCCGTCACCACCGGACTGCTGATCGGCTTCCCGATCGTGCTGATCGGATGCTGGCTCGCCGCCACCGGCGGGCGGTTCAGGCCCCGGGCATCCGCTCCCGACCTCACCACCGGGCCGGTGACCACGTCCGAGACGGCCGAGGCGATCGTGCCCGACGGCACGGGGCCCGGTCCCGACCAGCGGCGCTGACCGCAGTCGGGTGGGCACTGTCACATGCACGGGGCGGCATGAGGGGCGTCCGTAGAATGTGCGTGGGCGGATCCGCCCGACGACACTGCGCCCTTCGACCTCAGGAGTGACCGTGGCCCTGATCGTGCAGAAGTACGGTGGCTCGTCCGTCGCCGACGCCGAGAGCATCAAGCGCGTCGCCAAGCGCATCGTCGACACCCGTCGCGCAGGGCATGACGTCGTCGTGGCGGTGAGCGCCATGGGCGACACGACCGACGAGCTACTCGACCTCGCGAACGAGGTCGCCCCGATCCCGGCGCCGCGGGAGCTCGACATGCTGCTCTCCAGCGGGGAGCGCATCTCGATGGCGCTGCTCGCCATGGCCATCCACTCGATGGGCTTCGAGGCGCGATCGTTCACCGGCAGCCAGGCCGGCATGATCACCGACGCCAAGCACGGCGCCGCGCGCATCGTCGACGTCACCCCCGTGCGCCTGCGCGAGGCGCTCGACGAGGGGGCGATCGTGATCGTCGCCGGCTTTCAGGGCTTCAACCGCGACACCCGTGACATCACCACGCTCGGCCGTGGAGGATCCGACACCACCGCCGTCGCCCTCGCCGCCGCTCTCAACGCCGACGTGTGCGAGATCTACAGCGACGTCGACGGCATCTACACCGCCGACCCGCGCGTGGTCCCGCGGGCGCGCAAGCTCGACAGCATCACCAGCGAGGAGATGCTGGAGCTCGCCGCCAACGGGGCGAAGGTGCTGTACATCCGCGCCGTCGAGTACGCCCGCCGTCACGGCGTGCTCATCCACGCCCGCTCGACCTTCTCGTCGGTCGAGGGCACCTACGTTCTGGGCGAGGGGCAGAGGTCCCCCCGTGAAACCGAGGGAGCAGCCATGGAAGAACCGATCGTCGCCGGCGTCGCCACCGATCTCACCCAGGCGAAGATCACCGTCTCTGGCGTGCCGGACGTTCCCGGCAAGGCCGCCGAGATCTTCACCGTCGTGGCCAAGTCCGGCGCGAACGTCGACATGATCGTGCAGAACGTGTCGGCCGCGTCGACCGGGCGCACCGACATCTCGTTCACGCTGCCCAAGGCCGACGCCGCGACCGCGCTGAAGGCCCTCGCCGCCGAGAAGCCCGGCATCGGCTTCGAGAACCTGCTGCACGACGACCAGATCGGCAAGCTCTCGGTCGTCGGTGCGGGGATGCGCACGCACTCGGGCGTCTCGGCCACGCTGTTCGAGGCGCTCAGCGAGGGCGGCATCAACATCGAGATGATCTCCACCTCGGAGATCCGCATCTCGGTCGTGCTCCGCGGCGACGACCTCGCCGAGGCGGCCCGCTCCGTGCACGCCGCCTACGGTCTCGACAGCGAGATCGAGGCCATCGTGCACGCCGGCACCGGCCGCTGACACCCGCCGGACGCGGCGGCACGGCCCGTCACGCCCGTGGTGCGTCTGCACGGCATGTGAAGCCCGACCTCGCTTCCACGCGGTAGACTCACCCGCAACCCTGACATCGGCGCCGGGCACAGCATCCGCACCCCGGGCTGGGCCTGGCGCACCGTCTCCACGCCAAGGATCCCCATGACCCGTATCTCCGACTCAGGACTCTCCGTCGCCATCGTGGGCGCCACCGGCCAGGTGGGCACCGTCATGCGTGAGATTCTCGCCGAGCGTTCGTTCCCGGTGCGCGAGCTGCGCCTGTTCGCCTCGGCCCGCTCGGCGGGCAAGGCGATCGAGTTCGGCGGCACAGAGGTGATCGTCGAGGACGTCGAGACGGCGGATGCCGCGGGCATCGACATCGCGCTGTTCTCTGCCGGCGCCACCGCGAGCCGGGCGTACGCGCCGAAGTTCGCCGCCGCGGGCGCCGTCGTGGTCGACAACTCCAGCGCCTGGCGGATGGACCCCGAGGTGCCCCTGGTGGTCAGCGAGGTCAACCCCGAGGCCATGGATGATCGCCCCAAGGGCATCATCGCGAACCCGAACTGCACCACCATGGCCGCCATGCCGGTGCTGAAGGCGCTGCACGCCGAGGCCGGACTCGAGCGTCTCATCGTCTCGACCTACCAGGCGGTCTCCGGATCGGGTCTCGCCGGGGCGCAGGAGCTGCTCGAGCAGGTCGAGGGCGTGCTCGCGCAGGGCGACACCTTGCGTCTGGTGCACGACGGTTCCGCCGTCGAGTTCCCCGAGCCGGCGAAGTACGTCGCGCCGATCGCGTTCGACGTGATCCCGCTGGCGGGGTCCGTGGTCGACGACGGCGAGAACGAGACCGACGAGGAGAAGAAGCTCCGCAACGAGAGCCGCAAGATCCTCGGTCTGCCCGACCTGCGCGTCGCGGGTACCTGCGTGCGCGTGCCGGTGTTCACCGGCCACTCGCTCTCGATCCACGCCGAGTTCACGAACGACATCACCCCCGAGCGGGCGC
Source organism: Microbacterium sp. NPDC058345 (assembly GCF_042723855.1). NCBI lineage: Bacteria > Bacillati > Actinomycetota > Actinomycetes > Micrococcales > Microbacteriaceae > Microbacterium > Microbacterium sp. NPDC058345. The sequence goes on along the minus strand of NZ_JBHXIG010000001.1, from coordinate 98,114 downwards.
GCGAGGTCCTCGCCGCTGCGCCGGGCGTCGTGCTCGACGAGGTGCCCACGCCGCTGCAGGCGGCGGGCAAGGACCCGAGCTTCGTCGGCCGCATCCGCGCCGACCAGTCGGCACCCGAGGGCAAGGGCCTCGTTCTGTTCATCAGCAACGACAACCTGCGAAAGGGCGCTGCCCTGAACGCGGTGCAGATCGCCGAGGTCCTGGCAGGACGCCTCAGCGTCGTCGCTTCATAGCCCGACGGCATCCTCGTCATGCGGATCCGGTCTGATCAGGCCGGCCCCGTGGTCGGCCGTGCCGTGCCCGCGAACTAGACTGTCCTGGTGACTGAATCCGTCGACGTCGTGCTGATCGGTGGTGGCATCATGTCCGCCACGCTGGGAACGCTGCTGCGCGAACTGCAGCCGGACTGGAAGATCGTCGCCTTCGAGCGGCTGAGCGACGTGGGCCAGGAGAGCTCCAACCCGTGGAACAACGCGGGCACCGGGCACGCCGCACTGTGCGAGCTGAACTACATGCCGCAGGGCAAGGACGGCTCGCTCGACCCGGCGAAGGCGGTGTCGATCAACGAGCAGTTCCAGCAGAGCCGGCAGTTCTGGTCGTCGCTGGTCGAGCGCGGTGTGCTGGATGCTCCGTCGACGTTCATCAACTCCACGCCGCACATGACGTTCGTGCGCGGCGAGAAGGATGTCGCGTATCTGAAGGCGCGCTACGAGGTCCTCAAACAGCAGCCGCTGTTCGAGGGCATCGAGTACAGCGAGGACTCCCGCGTCATCAACAAGTGGGCGCCGCTGCTCATGCAGAAGCGGCGCAAGGGCGAGCCGTTCGCGGCCACCCGCGTGCCCTCCGGCACGGACGTCGATTTCGGCGCGCTCACCCACCAGCTGTTCGACCATCTCGCGAAATCCGGCGCGCAGGTGCGCACCGAGCACGAGGTGCGCTCCCTGAAGCGTCAGAAGGACGGCACCTGGCTGGTCAAGTACCGTCACGCGATCGGGCGCACCCCCGGGCAGGTGAAGGCCCGCTTCGTGTTCGTCGGCGCCGGCGGCTGGGCACTCAAGCTGCTGCAGAACAGCGGCATCCCCGAGATCAAGGGCTACGGGGTCTTCCCGATCGGCGGGCAGTTCCTGAAGACCACCAACCCCGCCGTCGTCGCCCAGCACAAGGCGAAGGTCTATTCGCAGGCCTCGGTCGGCGCTCCGCCCATGTCGGTCCCGCACCTCGATGCGCGCGTCGTCGACGGCGAATCGTCGCTGCTGTTCGGCCCGTTCGCGACGTTCAGCCCCAAGTTCCTTAAGCACGGCTCGATGCTCGACCTCGTGACCCAGGTGCGTCCGCACAACCTGTGGCCGATGCTGCGCGTCGCCTTCGCGAACCCCGACCTCATCACCTACCTGATCGGCGAGCTGCTCAAGAACCACGCCAGGAAGGTCGACAGCCTGCGCGTCTTCATGCCCACCGCGAAGGACGAGGACTGGACGATCATCCAGGCCGGCCAGCGCGCTCAGGTGATGAAGAAGGACCCCGAGAAGGGCGGCATCCTGCAGTTCGGCACCGAGGTCATCACCTCGCAGGACGGGACGATCGCCGGGCTGCTCGGCGCATCGCCCGGGGCATCCACCGCCGTGCCGATCATGCTGGGACTGCTGCGCCGCTGCTTCCCGGAGCAGTACGCCGGGTGGGAGCCGACACTGCGCGAGCTCATCCCCACCGTCGGCGAGAAGCTCAACGAGAACCCGGATGCGGCCGAGCAGTCGATGAGCGCGACCGCGTCGGCGCTGTCCCTGTCGGCCTGACACCACGACCGTGGCGAAGCTGTACTTCCGCTACGGCGCGATGAACTCGGGCAAGTCGACCGCGCTGCTGCAGGCCGCCTACAACTATGAGGAGCGCGGCCAGCGCGTGCTGCTCGCCAAACCCGAGATCGACACCAAGGGCGCCTCGCAGATCGAGAGCAGACTCGGGGTGACCCGCGACGTCGACTTCCTCATCGGCGCCGATGACGACGCGCGCGAGCTGTTCCTGCGCGAGCGTGAGCGGGTGCGCGACGAGGTTCAGGACGCGCTGCTTCCCAGCGAGCCGGTCGACGTCGCCTGCCTGCTCATCGACGAGGCGCAGTTCCTCTCCGCCGAGCAGATCGACGACCTGTTCCGCATCGCGGTGCTCGACGGCATCCCGGTCATGGCGTACGGCATCCGCAACGACTTCCGCACCCAGGCCTTCCCGGGCTCCGCGCGGCTGCTGGCGGTCGCGCACTCCCTCGAGGAGCTGAAGACCATCTGCCGCTGCGGTCGCAAGGCCGTGTTCAACGGGCGGATCATCGGCGGCCGGTTCGTGTTCGACGGCGATCAGGTCGCGATCGACGGAGCGGGCGACGAGCTCGTCACCAGCTACGAGTCGCTGTGCGGCCACTGCTACCTGGAGGAGTCCGGCGGCCGGTTGGGCTAGTTCCTCCGAACCACCGCATCTCGGCTGCGGGCTGCGGACTGTTCCCTTCGTTCGCAGAGCGGGTGCCCCTCCCGCTGCGCGGGTCCCTCCCCGATGCTCACTCCCGGGAACCGTCCTCCGCCCTCACTGTGGGTACGACGTTCGTCGGCGCAGCGGGAGGTGGTAACCTGTGGTCAGACCACAGGAGGACGGATGCCGCAGCCCACGACCGCGCCGGCGGCGCAGCGCGCCTGGCGCACCGTGCTCGAACGCATCGAACGCGACCTGCTCGACGGCGTGCTCGCTCCTGGCGACCGGCTGCCGTCCGAGCGTGACCTCGCCGCCGACCTCGGCGTCGGCCGCTCCAGCGTCCGTGAGGCGCTGCGCGTGCTCGAGGTGATGGGTCTGATCCGCACCGCGACGGGCTCAGGGCCGCAGGCGGGAGCGATCGTGATCGCCACGCCATCCGGCGGCATGTCGGCCCTGCTGCGCCTGCAGGTCGCCGCGCAGGGCTTCCCGTTGGCGGATGTCGTGCAGACCCGTCTGGTGCTGGAGGATGCCGTCGCCGCATCCCTCGCCACCGACCCCGAGCGCGACCTCGACGCCGCGCACCGCATCCTCGACGTCATGGACGACGACGCGCTCACGGCGGAGGAGTTCCTCGCGCTTGACGCGCAGCTGCACTACGCGCTCGCGGAGGCGTCGGGCAACACCGTGATCACCGCGATGATGGCGGGTCTGCGCACATCGATCGAGTCGTACGTGCTCGAGGGCGCGGCCCGCGTCGAGGACTGGGCCGCGATGGCCGACGGGCTGCGCGGCGAGCACCGCGCCATCGTCGACGCCATCGGCCAGGGCCTGCCCGAAGCGGCACGCACTCTGGTGCACGACCACATCACCGGCTACTACCGCTCGGCGGGGCTCGTGCCCGACGGCCGCGCCCTGATCGCCGACTGAACCCCGTGCCCGCAGACGGGCTCCGAATGAGAGGAACACGCATGGTCCAGCGCCAGCTGCCCAAGCCCGCCGAGATCTTCGAACTGATGAAGTTCAAGGCGCCCGAGCTGAACGGGAGGAAGCGCCGACTCGACGCGGCCCTCACGATCGCCGATCTGCGCACCATCGCGAAGCGGCGCACCCCGAAGGCCGCGTTCGACTACACCGACGGCGCCGCCGAGGGTGAACTGTCGCTGTCCCGCGCCCGGCAGGCCTTCGAGGACGTGGAGTTCCACCCCGGCATCCTCAAGCCCGCACCCGACGTCGACACCACCGTCGACATCCTCGACGGTCCGAGCGCGCTGCCGTTCGGCATCGCCCCGACCGGCTTCACGCGTCTCATGCAGACCGAAGGAGAGGTCGCGGGCGCGGGGGCCGCCGCAGCCGCCGGCATCCCGTTCACCCTGTCGACTCTCGGCACCACATCGATCGAGGGCGTCAAGGCGGCCAACCCGCACGGGCGCAACTGGTTCCAGCTGTACGTCATGCGCGACCGCGAGATCTCCTACGAGCTCGCCCGCCGCGCCGCAGCGGCCGGCTTCGACACGCTGCAGTTCACCGTCGACACCCCCGTCGCCGGTGCCCGCCTTCGCGACAAGCGCAACGGTTTCTCGATCCCGCCGCAGCTCACCCTCGGCACCATCATCAACGCCATCCCGCGTCCGTGGTGGTGGTTCGACTTCCTCACCACCCCGAAGCTCGAGTTCGCGTCGCTGAGCACGACCGGCGGCACCGTGGGCGAGCTTCTCGACGCCGCCATGGACCCCACGATCAGCTACGAGGACCTCGCGGTCATCCGCGACATCTGGCCGGGCAAGATCGTGATCAAGGGCGTGCAGAACGTCGAGGACTCAGTGCGGCTGAAGGACGCCGGCGTCGACGGCATCATCCTGTCGAACCACGGCGGTCGCCAGCTCGACCGTGCGCCCATCCCGTTCCACCTGCTGCCGCACGTGCGCCGGGAGGTCGGCGCCGACTTCACGGTCATGATCGACACCGGCATCATGAACGGTGCCGACATCGTGGCATCCGTCGCCCTCGGCGCCGACTTCACGCTGATCGGCCGCGCCTACCTCTACGGCCTGATGGCCGGCGGGCGCCAGGGCGTCGACCGCACCATCGCGATCCTGCGCGCCGAGATCGAGCGCACCATGCGCCTGCTCGGTGTCTCGTCGCTCGCCGAACTCGAGCCGAAGCATGTCACGCAGCTCGCGCGACTCGTGCCCGTCGCCGGCGCGGCTGCCGAGGTCGCCGCGCGCTAGCCGACACCTCCGTCGAGGGGCCAGAAATCGTCGGGTTCGCGCACCGCGACCCGACAGTTTCTGGCCCCTCGACGATTTCTGCCCGCGTGAGGGGTCGCAGAACGTCGAGAATGAGCGCGTGGATGCCGTTCTTGGTGACCCCTCAGCGTCGGGCGCTCAGCGCGCGACGGGCGCCGGCAGGGTCAATAGCAGTGCGTCCAGCTTGTCGGCGGTGTCCTGCCAACCGTCGACGGCCACCGAGGGAACGCCGATCGCGAGGACCGGGTAGTCGTTGCCGCCCTCATCGAGCCGGTCGCCGTAGAAGAGCATCTCCGCGAGCGGGATGCCGGTGTGCGCCGTCAGCTCGCGCATGCCGAACGCCTTGTCGATGCCGGCGCGGGTGATGTCGATGGAGGTCGAGCCGCCCGATCGCACCTCGAGGCCGGGCAGCCGCGCCGCCACCGCATCACGCAGCGCAGCCCGCTTCGCGCCGTCCGGGTCCCACGTGTGCTTCGCCTCGCGAGGAGCCTGCTGCCCGAGCGCGGAGAACGTGATCTGAGAGCCGCGGTCCTCGAGGATCTCGCCCCACGGCTCGGCCTCCCACAGCCCCAGGCGGGTCGCCTCCTCGCGCAGAGCCGTCAGCGCCGCATCCTTCTCATCGTCGGAGAGGTCATGGGCGTAGACCGGCGCGAAGTCGGCGCCGTCGTGCCGCAGATAGCGGGTTCCGCAGGTGGGCAGCAGATGCAGACGGGCGAGATCGGATGCCGCGGCGGCACCCAGACGCGCGAGCACCTGCGTGCGGAACTGCTCCTCGTTACCGCCGGAGATCACGGCCACGTCGACACGCTGCAGCAGGGCGATCAGAAGGTCGGCGATGCGGTCGTCGATCTGGCCCTTCGAGGGCGCAAGGGTGTCGTCGAGGTCGAAGGCGACCAGGCGAGGTGCAGTCATGGTGGTTACAAGGATAGTGGAGCGGGCTGTGAGGGGCTGGAAGGCGGGGTGCGTCCCCACAGCCATTCCACCGTGGGGCCCGGCTGACAGCCTCGGGCATGCGAAAAGGGAGGGGATCCGCCTCCGGCGGATCCCCTCCCTTTTCGCATGCTGTCGGGGTGACAGGATTTGAACCTGCGGCCTCTTCGTCCCGAACGAAGCGCGCTACCAAGCTGCGCCACACCCCGTTATTGCAACCGTTCAAGTCTACATGGTCGAAGGCGCCGCACCGAATCGACGGGGACGCCGGGTGCGGCAGCATCCGCCGGCGAGGATCACACTGTCAGGAGCGCGCGGTCAGCGTCAGCAGCGTCGCCTCGGGGCGGCAGGCGAAGCGCACCGGGGCGTAGATCGAATGCCCGCATCCGGCGCTCACGTTCAGCGGAACCGAGCGGCCGAAGTGCGACCACTCGCTCAAGCCCTTCGCCTGCTTCAGCGGGATGTCGCAGTTCGCGACCAGCGCCCCGAAGCCCGGCAGGCAGACCTGGCCGCCGTGCGTGTGGCCGCCGAAGATCGCATCGGCGCCGAGATCGGTGAAGCCGTTCAGCACGCGCTGATACGGCGCATGCGTGACGCCGATCAGCGAGGCGCCCTCGACGCGCGGGCCGAGGGCGTCGAGGGCGGAGGGAAGCGCGTCGAGATCGTCCCAGTCGCGGTGGGCGTCATCGACTCCGACGAAGTCGACGCTGTTCCCTGCGACCTGCAGCCGGGCGGCCGCGTTGTTCAGACCGGCCCAGCCCAGTTCGTCGGTGAAGTAGGCGTCCATCGCGTCGGTGTCGAGCGACGCCCCGCCCTTGACCCGCCGCGACGGCCCGGCGAAGTAGAGCAGGGGATTGCGCGGCGAGGGCGCGGTGAGATCGTTCGAGCCGTGCACGAACACGCCGGGGATGCCGGCGAGTGGAGCGAACGCCCGGCGGATGCCGGCGAGCCCCTCGACGTGACCGAGGTTGTCTCCGGTGTTGACGACGAGATCGGGCTCGAGCTCAGCGAGCGAGGCCAGCCAGTCCTGCTTGCGGTGCTGCCACGGCGCCATGTGCGCGTCGGAGAGGTGCAGCACGCGGATCGGCGCGCTGCCGGGAGCCAGGGCCGGTGCCCAGACCTCGCGGACGGTGAAGAGATACCGTTCGATCCCGATGCCCCAGATCGCCGCCGCAGCACCCGCGGCCCCCACCGCGCCGAGCGCGATGAGGGCCGGATGCGCGGACCGAGAGGCGGTCAATCCTCTTCCTTCGCACAGGTCAGGGTGATGGTCGCACCGGGGGCGGCGGTGCTGTCGCCACCGGGATTCTGCCCGGTGACCGTGTCGCCCCCGCTGCAGCCCTCTCCGCTCACCGCGAAGCCGGATTTCTCGAGTGCGTTCTTGGCCTGGGCGTACTTCGCACCGGTGACGTTCGGCACGGCGGTCTCGGGTGACTTGCCCGTGCTGGGGACGATCGTCACCGTGGTGCCACCGGGCACCCGGCCGGCACCCGGCGTCTGCTCGGCGATCAGACCGGCGCCGACGGTGCTGTCGACCGGATCGCCGACCTGCACCGAGAAACCAGCTCCCTGCAGGATGCTCGTCGCCTCTTCGACCGACTTGCCGACCACGTCGGGCAGGTCCTTCAGCACCTGACGCGTCAGGTTGCGGTCGGGCTCGGGGAACCGGTCGCCGCCGTACGCCTGATTCGCCGCGCCCTGCAGCGCCTTGGCCACGTAGAAGCGCACCTGGTTCAGCTGCGTGCCGTTGATCCACGTGCGCGACAGGCTGAAGTCCTCGTTGCCCTCCATCCTTCCGGCGTAGACGTAGGTCGCGGTCTTCGTGCTCGACTCGACCATCGACGTCGCCCATTCCTGGTGGGTACCGGTCTTACCGATCAGCGGAGTGCCGTCGAACGGGTTCCCGGCCGTGCCGGTGCCGCCGTTCACCATCACGCCCTGCAGGGCATAAGCGGTGGTCGCCGCCACCTCCGGGGTGATCACCTGAGAGCACGACGACTCCGGAACCTTCATCTCCTTGCCGTCGGTGCCCACGATCTTGTCGATCGCCTTCGGCGTGCAGTAGACGCCCTTGTTGGCGATCGTCGCGTAGACCCCGGCCATCTGGATGGGGGCGATGTACTTCGACCCGAGCACGGACGGGTACGGATCGTTCGGTGCGAGCCCGTCCTTCGTGATGTCACCACCGTCGCCGTAGTGGACTCCCATGCGCTGAGCGACCTTGTTGATGTCGCAGAGATCCAGCTGCGACGCCATAGCGAGGAAGCCGGTGTTCAGGGAGCGCTTCGTGAACTCGCGCACCGAGCCGGTGAATCCGCGCTGCATGTTGAAGTTATAGACCATCGAGTTGTTCGTGAACGGGTCGCCGCACTGTGTGAACGACTTGAACAGACGGGTATTGCCGTTGACGATCTCATTGACCGAGTGGCCCTTCTCGAGCCAGTCGATCAGAGTGAACACCTTGTAGGTCGAACCGACAGGCATGCCCGCGGAGTCGCCGTGAGCCTTATCGGCGGCGTAGACCAGACCTGTCTCGCCCTTGGCCTTGTTGGCGTTGGAGCTCTCTTTGAACTTCGTGTTCTGCACAATCGCGAGCACGCGACCGGTGTCGACCTGGAGCGTCACGCCGGAGGTGCCGAAGTTGTGGCCGTCGACATACTGCGGCGCGCGAGCCCGCATCGCCTCCACCCCGGGGCGCTGGACGCGCATGTCGAGCGAAGTGTAGATCTGCAGTCCGCCGCGTCGCAGGGTCTCCAGGCGGTCGGCGCGTGTCTCGCCGAACGCCTTGTCGCTCTCGACGATCGACTTCACGTACTGGCAGAAGTACGCCTGATCGCCCGCGGCGGCACAGCCCTGCGTCGTGGGGGTGATCTTCGGAGTGATCGGCTCTGCGATCGTCGCGTCGTACTGCTCCTGCGTGATCTTGCCGTCGATGCGCATGCGGTTCAGCACGTAATCGCGCCGGAATTTCGTGTCGGCGTAGCCGTCGGCCTCGCTGTTGCTCGGCTCGCCGTTCTTGGTCCAGGAGCCGTCCTTCTTGTCGATGCGGAACCGGTTCGGGTTCTGCACGATGCCGGCGAGGGTCGCCGCCTGGTTCAGGTTCAGCTTCGCGGCGGTGGTGCCGAAGTAGTAGTTCGACGCGGCTTCGATGCCGTAGGTCTGACCGCCGAAGTTGGCGATGTTCAGGTAGCCGAGCAGGATGTCGTTCTTCGAGTAGTCCTTCTCGATCTGGATCGCGTAGCGCATCTCCTGCAGCTTGCGCTCGATGCCCTCGGCGCCGGAAGCCTGCGTCGCCTCCGTCCAGCACGCGGTGAGCTTCTCCTGATAGTTCTCATCGGAGGGCGAGGCATCCTTCTCGCATTCCTGGATCAGCACGTTCTTGACGAACTGCTGGCTGATCGTCGACGCACCGCGAGACGATGTGCCCTTCACGTAGTCCAGCAGCGCGCTCGCGGTGGCGCCGAGGTTCACGCCGCCGTGCGAGTAGAAGTTCTTGTCCTCACTCGACAGGATCGCGTCGTACAGCAGCGGAGAGACCTGCTCGAAGGTCACCGGCACGCGGTTCTGGTCGTAGAACTTCGCGAGCTGGAACGGCTTGCCGTTCTCGCCGGTGCCGTAGAAGACGGTCGGCTCCATCGGGGTGCCGGGGGTCAGGCTGTTCGGCAGCTCGTCGAAGATCGACAGCGCCTGGGAGCCGGTGACACCGGCGATGGCGATGGCGGGGGTGACGGCGGCTGTGGCCAGCACGCCGGCGACGGCACTGAGGCCGACCAGGCCCAGCAGTCCGCCGAGCACACCCTTCACCGTACGTTTCGTTTGAGGCATACGCTTGATGGTAGGGGAGTTCCCTGAATAGAAGCCTCGATGACAGCCCGGTGCCGTCGTCGTCGACCCGCAGGAGTGCCATGACCACGTGGGAATATCTGACCACGCCTCTGCTCATCCACAACACCGCCGCGATCCTCAACAACTGGGGCAAGCAGGGCTGGGAGCTCGTGCAGGTGGTGCAGGGTCCCGAGGGTGGTCTGGTCGCCTACTTCAAGCGGCCGGTGTCGCACGAGGCCGAGGCCAACTCCGGCCTGGCCGCCGCCGAGGAAGCGGCCCGCCAGTTCGAGGGGGAGCAGCTGTGACCATCGCCGCCCGCCTCGAGGAGCTCGGAATCGAGCTGCCTGCCGTCGCGGCCCCCGTCGCCGCGTACGTTCCCGCCGTCGTGCACAACGGCCTCGTCTACACATCCGGCCAGCTGCCGTTCATCGAGGGCGCGCTGCCCGCGACCGGCAAGGTCGGTGCAGAGGTCGACGCGGATGCCGCCAAGGGCTACGCCCGCACCTGCGCGCTGAACGCCCTCGCGGCCGCGGCCGACGCGGCCGGCGGCGTCGACCGCATCGCCGGGGTGCTGCGGGTCGGCGGCTTCGTGGCATCCGACCCAGCCTTCACCGGCCACCCGGGCGTCATCAACGGCGCCAGTGAGGTGCTGGGCGAGATCTTCGGCGATGCCGGCACGCACGCCCGCGCGGCCGTCGGCGTCGCGGTGCTGCCGCTGGACACCCCCGTCGAGGTCGAGGTGACCTTCATCCTCGCCTGACCCCGCCCGATCGCACGAAGAAGCGGCCCCCTCATCGGAGGGGGCCGCTTCGTGGTCTCGGCCTACTTCACCTGCGCCGAGATGATGCTCATCACGGCGGTGTCGGCGAGGGTCGTGGTGTCGCCGACCTCGCGGCCCTCCGCGACGTCGCGCAGCAGCCGGCGCATGATCTTGCCCGAGCGGGTCTTGGGCAGCTCACCCACGATGTACACGTCGCGGGGACGCGCGATCGGGCCGATCTGCTCGCCCACCCAGCTGCGCAGCTGGGCGGCGAGACCCTCCGGGGCGTGCTCGTCGAGGTAGCTCTGCTTGATGATCACGAACGCCACGACCGCCTGACCCGTGGTCTCGTCGGATGCGCCGACCACCGCGGCCTCCGCGGTCGCCTCATGCGCCACCAGCGACGACTCGATCTCGGTGGTCGACAGCCGGTGGCCGGAGACGTTCATCACGTCGTCCACGCGACCCAGCAGCCACAGGTCGCCGTCGTCGTCGAGCCGGGCGCCGTCGCCGGCGAAGTAGTAGCCCTGCTCCTGGAACTTCTCCCAGTAGGTCTCCGTGAAGCGCTCCGGGTCGCCCCAGATACCGCGCAGCATGCTGGGCCACGGCTCGGTGATGACGAGCAGACCGCCGTTTCCGTTGCCGACCTCGACGCCCGTGTCGTCGACCACGTCGATCGCGACACCCGGCAGCGGAACCTGCGCCGAACCGGGCTTGGCCGCCGTGATCCCCGGCAGCGCCGACACCATGATGGCGCCGGTCTCCGTCTGCCACCAGGTGTCCACGATGGGCGTCCTGTCGGCGCCGATCACCTGGCGGTACCACATCCACGCCTCGGGGTTGATGGGTTCGCCCACCGAGCCGAGCAGGCGGAGACTCGACAGGTCGAACTTCTGCGGGATCTGCCGGCCGAGCTTCATGAACGAGCGGATCGCGGTGGGCGCGGTGTAGAAGATGGTCACACCGTACTTCTCGATCAGCTCCCACCACCGGCCCGGATGCGGCGCATCCGGCGTGCCCTCGTACATCACCTGGGTGGCGCCGTTCGCGAGCGGGCCGTAGGTGACGTAGGAGTGTCCGGTGACCCAGCCGATGTCGGCCGTGCACCAGAACACGTCGGTCTCCGGATGCAGGTCGAAGACGTACTTGTGGGTGTACGCGGCCTGGGTGAGGTAGCCGCCGGAGGTGTGCAGGATGCCCTTCGGCTTGCCTGTGGTGCCCGAGGTGTACAGGATGAACAGCGGGTTCTCGGCGGGGAACGCCTGCGCCTCGTGCTCGGCGGATGCCGCGGGAACGGCGTCGTGCCACCAGATGTCGCGTTCGTCGTTCCAGTCGACGTCGTTGCCGCCGCGCTTGACGACGAGAACGTGCTCGACGGTCTGCTGCTCGCCGTCGCCGCGGTCGCCGAGCGCCTGGTCGACGGCGGGCTTGAGCGCCGAGACACGGCCCTTGCGGTATCCGCCGTCGGCGGTGATGACGACCTTGGCTCCGGCGTCGTCGATGCGCGAGCGCAGGCTGTCGGCGCTGAAGCCGCCGAAGACGACCGAATGGATCGCGCCGAGGCGGGCGACGGCCAGCATCGAGACGACGGCCTCGGGGATCATCGGCAGGTAGATGGCGACGCGGTCGCCATGCCCGACGCCGAGGCCCGAGAGCACGTTGGCGGTGCGCTTGACCTCTTGGGTCAGCTCGGCGTAGGTGATGCGGCGCTCGTCGCCCGGCTCGCCCTCCCAGAGGATCGCGACGCGGTCGCCGAGACCCGCCTCGACGTGACGGTCGAGGCAGTTGTACGCCACGTTGAGCTCGCCGTCGTCGAACCACTTCGCGAACGGCGGGTTGGACCAGTCGAGCACCTGCGTGAACGGAGTGTTCCAGTGCAGCAGCTCGCGCGCCTGCTCCGCCCAGAACCCCTCGCGGTCGTTCTTCGCGCGCTCGTACATCGCGGGGTCGTCGATCGTCTGGGCGACGAACTCCTCGGACGGCGGGAACTGCCGCGACTCATCGAGGAGGTGGTCGATCTGGCTGCTCATGGCACTCGCTCCTTTGCGCGGGATGATGGCCGTGCTCGGGAGGACACGACCGTGACACGGCGAATCTAACGCCGGGCACCACCCGCGCATACCGTCGAAAGTCGGTAGTGCGGCGGGTTTGTGGGCGCTCCGGCACGTGCGTACACTGACCCTCAGCCGAATCGTATTCCGGCTTCAGCGCGCCCGTCACCCCCCCCGAAGCGGGCTTGCGCGTGGGCGGCACCTCATTCCCCCCGTGAGGTGCCGCCCTTCTCCTTCCTCGGCGGTCGTCGCCTGCCCTGACCGCGCGGGCGGGTTCGCTCGGCACATCCGCACGACGGCACGGATTGTGCACAGCCCGCGGGGAACGGGCTCAGCACGGCCACGGAGGGCTCGTAGCGTCGGGGCATGCCCGATCCGTTCGTGTTCCGTCCCCGAGCCGCGTCCGGTCGCGCCGAGCGACCCGCAACGGCCACGGCGCCCGATCCGGCGCTGGGGCCACTGGCCGAGTACGCGGCCGACGAGCGCATCACCGACCTCTTCGTGAACGGCACGAGCGGGTTGTTCGTCGACCGCGGCAACGGCGCCGAGCATGTGCCGCAGTGGCGGGCCTCCGAACGCGAGGTGCGCGATCTCGCCGTGGCGCTGGTCGCCGCCGGCGGGCGTCACCTCGACGACCAGTCGCCGTGCGTCGACGTCCGGCTGGGATCCGGCGTCCGGGTGCACGCCGTGCTCGCCCCGACGGCCGCATGTGCTCCACCGACCATGACTGGCCACGGGACGACCGTCGTCCCCGACGAAGAAAGAAGGAACGACATGACCGAGAACGACCTGCCCGCCCTGACGAGGCGCCGAGCAGCGGCGCTGTGCGCCGACGAGAGCGGTGCGGCCACGGCGGAGTACGCGATCACCACCATGGCTGTCGTGGTGGAGCTAGAACGTATTTACCGACCATTCTTTCGCAGCTGCGGAGGATGATGAGGCCGCGTCGACGCCGGACGTCCTTGTACGGTGAGGGAATGGATCGAGAGCGGCACACGGAACTCCTTGAGGCCGTTCAGCGGGAACTCGAGCAACCATTACCGAACCTAAACCTCCCCATCGCAGCGCTCCGGAAGCAGATAGCGGAGCACGTCAGCGATCGCGTTTACTGCTACGCATTTCCGGAGGACCCCGCTCTCTCGGACGCTGACTGGGCTCAGCTCGTTCTCCCGGGTCTGCTGAAGATGGGCGCTTCAGGCGGCTCCGATCGGATGCGTGCCCAGCGGAAAATGGTTGAAGTCATGCACGACCCGGATCGCGAGCTTAGAGGCTTTCTCAGCACAACGAGGGACTCCGATGAGTACATCGCACTTCGTGGCCTGGTGGAGCTGTACATAGAACGAACTCAGAGCGCTCTCCGCAAGGAGGGCCTGACGACTGTTGATCTGTGGCGCAGAGGACAGCGAAGCGAGCTTCATTAGGGACGCGGCCGAGCAAGAGGTGCTTGTCTCATGGGAGAGCCTCGACGATGCGCGCAATCGACTTCATCTGGTTCTGCGCGAGGACCCTGGCCGTTCGCTCCTGCAGAGAATGAGAGACTGGCGCGACGAGCGAAGGCAATAGCACTCCAAACATTCGATCTGTTCACAGCTGCAGTGATCGCCGGTGCTGAGCCATCGCCCGCGACCGCGCTGGAACCGGCGCGCACTCGGCAGTGCGACCATGCCCCGGCCGTTAAGTGTCTGACGCAGGGGCGAGACTGGGTCTATGGCACGTCGACAGCACCTCCCGGACGACCTTGAGCCCACTCAGGTCATCGCCCTGCAGGACGCGCTGCTCTCCAACGCCGACCGCCTGCTCCAGGCGGCAGCGGCGATGCTCGAGGGAGACAGCGCGCCGCTGGCGAGGTCGCTGGCGATCCTTGGGATGGAGGAGTCGGGCAAGGCGATCGCTCTGCACGAGCGCCGCGTCCGCATGGCATACGCGCCAGAGGGTGAGTCGTTCGTTGACGACCGGCTCAAGAGGGTCTGGGGCGACCACGGACTCAAGCTCGAGGTCGTGCACAGATTCCTCGTGAACGAGCAGTACTGGTTTGGAGTGGAGCCGTCCGACCCGGAGGAGAACGCTCGTGTCCTCGGCACGATCGAGGAGTGGCGGCGGGACCATAACCTGTTGAAGCAGAGCGGGTTCTACGTCGACGTCTCGCCCCAGGGCGATCCGGTCACACCGGAGGGTGTCGCAGACGTCGACGCCGTGCGCGAGGTGCTCGGGCACGTCCACCAGATCGGATGGCAGCTGCGCCTCGGCGAGCACATTGAGGGCAAGCGCCGGTTGGAGACCGAACAGGACGTCCCGCCGGCGACCGAGGAGGAGATCCAGAACATGCGCCGGATCCTGCGCAACATGGATCAGGCAATGGCTGATCGGATGCTCGAGTCCATGCGCGAGGGGAAAAACGGCGAGACTCTCAATAACGCGGCGTACGCGTTCGAGCTGCCAGAGAACCCCTTCGCAACCGTGGGCAAGCCCGGGCACGAGGCCGAGGACCGAGAGCTCCTGGCACTGTGGGAACACGTGCACTCGGAGACCCCGGACGCCTCGGAGGAGCCAGCCGAGCCCGAGGAGCCGGCCAGCTCTTCCTGAGGAAACTTCGTTGCCAGGTCCAGTCGGTCGCGCGACCGGGTGAAGTCATAGAGGCGGCAAGGCTGTTTAGCCGTCGACGATGAGGCCAGAGAGCCTCTGCAGGTAGCCCGGGCCCGTCGCTTCTTCAGCGTCGAACCAGGTGTATGGGTGACGCTGAGCCAGGACGGCTGGAAGTAGGGGGTGGCCGAGGCGGATCGGGACCTCCCACTCATCCCATCGGCATATGTCGTCGAAGCCGTCAGAGACGGCGTCCCAGTCATCGTCGCCGATCAGATACTCATCGTTCTCCTCATCGTCGACCGCCTCGCGAGCGGGGACATGCTCGAAGCTCTCGGGGAGATCCTCCAGCGAGGCCTGTGCGCCACTGAGAGCCGCACCGATCAGCACCTCGTCGATGAGCGGTCCTGGCCGATCGAACGGCAGGATGCCGCGCTTGATCTCGTCGGAGATCACTCGGCACCGCTCCTGAACGGCGGCGACCCACGCGCGACTCTCACCGATGAGCATCATGACGCGGAGGTCGAAGTCGTCGAATGGCGGTCGCGTGTGAAGTGGCTCCCGCGGATCGTCGAGCCACGGCTTGAGGAAGAGATCGTCCCAGGTATCGAGCTCGAGAGCGATGGCGTAGGCCTGCCGGGGCGTGAGGCGCGGCGAGTCTTGCCAGGCCGTCGTGAATGAGTTGGTCAGCTTTTCGAGTGCCCGCTCGTGCTCGGACCGTGCCGCGAGGACGCCCTCGCACGCGTCGCGCGTCTTCTGGCTGACAGAGTCAGGATCCTCCTCCCAACGTCGCCAGGTCGCGAGGGAGACGCTTGCTCGGCGGGCTGCGTCGGTCTGCGTGAGGCCAAGCTCGATGCGTCGATCGATGCGCTGTTTCATATATCAAGAGTACTGAGTACTCAGTGAGTAGTCAATAGCGTGCGGGCGTCTTCTCGCTGCTGACCTTGCGTATCCCACCTCAATGTCGACTCCTGTCCTCGATCGTGACCCGTCCATTAGGAATGATGCAGGACAAGGCCGATCGTCGACGCGACGAATGCGGTGCGAGAGGATCATGGGCATGGGAGTAGAGCGTCTTGAGTTTGGCAGCAGCCTCAGTGGGCTTCTCGTCGACGGCGTCGACGGCACGCCATGCGTCGGTGCGACGATTCGAATGACGAAGGACAAGGGCATCGTCGTGGAAGTGCCGTATCTGCCAGACAGAGGCATCGCGCAGTTCGATCACGTTCAGGAATGGTTTGGCAGTCGGACGCCGCCGAACAACATGCTTCTTTTGACACACGAGGGCACGATCTCGCTCTTTGACATCACCTGGAGTGGACACTCGGAAACCTGGGGCGGATCCCGCGCATCCGTTGGGTCGTTACGTCCCACTCTGACGGTACTGGGACGTCGAGACGCCGAGCTTGCTGCTCCGCTCGTCATGAACGAGATGCATAGCTGGCCTGACGGGCTCAATGCGTGGTCAGGCCTGTCATCGGTGCACACAGAGCGAGAAACGGATGAGCAGGCTCGAGTCCAATCTGTGACGATGACCCTCGAAGCAAGCGCCAGCTTTACATGGCACCAAGGAGACGCAACGCTGACGCTGCGTGCTGGATGGCTGCACGCACCCGAGCGGAACGGCTACGAGCGTAAGACGACGGTGCACGACAACGTCGCAATCGTCAGCACGTTCGAGTCAGGGCCAGCCCCGTTCTGGGACCACTTTGTCGAGCACCGAAAAGTAGCGAACCTCCTGGTCTTTCTCTTCGGCCGGCAGCTGTCATTCCGCAAGCACTGTTTGCGAGACGACCTCTTCACGACTCGCGCCGGCGACGGGCGCGTGATCAGTACGCCGCTGACTGAATTGATCAGCCGGAACTCCTACCGAGAGCGAATCGCTGAGGTCCCCTCCGTCAAGGAGCTCGGCAATCCGATTGCGGGCCTGCACGAGATCGGTGAAGAAGGTCTCGAGGCCTGGGCGAACAACTACGAGACTTGGAAACGCTTCATTCTTCCGAGCGCGAGCATCCTGGGGCGCAATGGTGTCTATCTCGAAGACCTCGTCATCTCGACTTCCATGAGCATGGAAGCGGCCGGTGGGCTCATCGGTGAGCGACCTGGAGAGAGGGCCACCTGGAGTAACGGCAGGAGGCCCCGGCCGACAACGGCGACCTACGTCTACCGATGCATTGACGTCCTCGCCGTGCAGTGGCCGGAGCGCGTGACCGACCGCGCGGGCCTTTCCAAGGCGATTGCCAACGCCTACAACGACGTCAAGCACTACGACCGTGGCGACTTTCCTGACCACGATGAGCTTCACGTCGTCAGTGAGATCAGTCAGATGATCGTGCGGCTACTGGCCCTTCACATCGCCGGACGAGGTGAAGACCTACTGTCGATCTATAGAGAATCGGAGCGGCTCTACCAGATCAAGCAGGTGCTGGACGCGTACGAACTTCGGCTCGACGAGGACGGAAAGTGGATTCGCGATTCCAATTAGGCCTCGCCGGCGCGTTTCGCCTAACGGGTAGCACATACTGCCCTCGCCACCGTTTCGAGGGCAGCGGGGTGAAATAGATGAGAGGCGCGAGTGAAGTGCGGTCTAGTACTCAGGAGACCGCTTGCTCGATTGATCAATGCAAGCCGTCGAACGGTGTATTCAAAGGGCTTCAGTTGTACGTGACGATCTCTGTGGTGCTCGATACGAGATGGCCAGCGGGCGCGATTTGACGGTGCAGCCCGTTTTCTTCGAAGACGTGTGCCGCTCCAGGGAATGCTTCGAAGGGAAGCGGATTGAGGGCGTTCGGGTTGTGGAACACAGTGAGGCCGTCGATCCAGTCCTCCTCGTAGTCCGCGGACGCTGGCAGCGAGAACGGTTCCTCCACACCCGTGTTGTCTTTCGAGAAGCGTCGCCCTTCGTGCTTCACGCTCACACTCGGATCGCCCATACCGGCCGCGATACCCATGCGATTGAACTTTGAGAGCGTTCCAGCTGCGTTGAAAGCTACGGCGCTGACGCGTTCGGAGTCCGGCAGCTTGAAGAACCCGGAGGGGAGCACCTTCGGACCCCACTTAAGTTGAGCGACTGGCACTTCGACTCGCTGCACTTTGCCATCGGTCTCGATCTCTTCGACGCGCACGCCGTACAGGTACTCGAAGAGCGCCGACTGGCTCCAGGTCATCGAGAGATCCTGGTGGAAGTCCTGGATGGCAATGGCGAAGGGAATCGTCAGGTCCAAGCCATCACGCGTCCAGTAGCCCTTGTCGTTCAGTTTGGTCCACAGTGGACCGGAGAACCGAGTCGGCAGGTAGTTATGGACGTACTCGAAGATGTCCGCCTCTGTCACGGGAAGCGGAACGACCTGGTTAGCAGGCGGAGGGTTCGAGGTCGTGGCCTCCACGTAGAAATCACCCACGATGCCGCGAGCGAGAAAATCGGGAGCAGGTTTCGGCTGCTCCACTTGGTGCCCCGCCTCTCTCAGGACGGCCCACAAGTAGAGTTCCCAGACGCGCGCATCGAACCCCGTCGTTTGGAACTGTTCGATGTACGAGCCGTCCTGGTTCTCGTACCAACGCATCGCGACCTCGATCAGTCGCTTCGCGGCGACGGCGCTTGGACTGTCGCGGAGGTACTTGAAGCGCTCGTGCAGCTTGCTCTCCTTCGCCACCTTCGCGAAGAAGTCCACCGACGCCTTCTCATCACCCTGTGCTCGTTCGTGGTCGTAGTCCTCATGCACGCGAGCCATGCTCGCCGCCGTCCGCTCAACGGCATCGCGAATGTTGGCATGGTCTTGAAGGATGTCCACGCCGCGATATCTGCCAGCGAGGTCCGGAGCCATAACCGCGCTATGGAGGTCCCTGTCAGTGAGGTCGACGAAGATTGTTCCGAAGACCTGCGCGGGCTCGATCTCCAGCCACTCAACCTCTTTGATCGGCGGCAACCCTTTATGGCCGCGCGCCCAGACCACATGAGCGTTGAACCGCCGCTCGGATACCTGTCGAATCTCGACTGGTTTGGTCTCGTCATTCCTCACTACGCAACCCCTCATTGATCGCTCCAGGATAGCGAGGGCTGAGCGGCGGAGAATACCGACGATTGCTGGCACCTTGGAGAGGACACGCAATTCACGCGGCGTCAGGAGGTAGGGGTCGGGTCTCGTCTTGCGAAGGAGATGTCCCTGCGACGCGGAATAGTCCCTGTGCTCACAACGGGGGACGTCTGCATGCCGCGCAGGTCGTGCTGCTCTCAGCTGAAGAGCCAGCGGTATACGCACAGCGCATACAGCACACCGATCGCGAGAACCACGACAAGGAGCTTCACCCAGGCCGGTCGCTTCCGGATGATGAGCAGCGCGCCGGCGACGAGGGTGGGTATGAAGAACGGCGCGGTGTACGCGAACGAATGACTGAGCGGACCCCAGCTATCGACGAAGGTGTGAACGCCGTTAGTCCAGCCGACGAGCGCGCTGAAACCGAGAAAGCCGATCGCCATGATCGCAGGGACCGCCGTCACGATGAGGGCGGCAACGATGTAGTGGGGGCGCGTCGCGGTGGCGATGAGGCCGAAGAACCCCAGCAGCGCGAGAACGCCCTGGGTCAGGATCGTGATGTTCAGCTCGTACGGAGGCGGGTTCATGCCGACCAGGAGAGGTGCGTATGCGCTGGCGATGACGAGGAGCGTGCTGACGACAGCGATGGCGGTCCGCGTCACGGAAGATGTCCGAGGCTGGTCGGTGTGCAGCTCCGTCGCGGTGCCCACTGTCATTCCAGCATCTTGGGCAAAGGAATCTGACAGATCGCGCGAAGTCGACCGGCGAGAGGTCGCATGAACCGGCGCACTAAACTAGCGCCACCGGTTCGGACGACGAGTCACACGAGGTCAAGGAGCGTCATGTCCAGCACCGACAATCTCGGCCCTGCGCCTGGTAGCAATGGCCCTCTTCGCGGCCGTTCTGTCCGGATGCACGTCCGCGTCAGAGATCACCGGCACGGAGCCGACACCTACGGCCCGCGCAGAGATCGTCGCCGAGACGACGCCGGAGCCAGAAATGAACGAACCCACCTGCTCTCGCATGTCTGAGGTGTAGGCGACGGGGCGGTCTGTACTGGGAGCGACAGGGCACCCTGATGGATCTCGGCGCACGCCCCTACGCGCAAGGAGAGGTGACCGTCGATGAGGACGGCACCCCCGTGACCTACGCGGTTGAGGCGGGCGACGTCGAGGCGGTCATCGCCGAGCGTCTCTGCGCGTACACCGTTCTCGGATCGATGAATCACGTGCGCACGATCCAGCCGGGGGCAGGTGCTCTGGCTCACCCCAGACCCTGAGCTTCCGGTGGTGCCGTACTACAACCCAGATGAAACAGAGCCTGGCTTCCGGCAGGGCCCGTACCAGCAGGCCATCGAGGCCGCAGGGGCAGCCGTCGACGCCGGCGATCTGGACCGAGTGCGAGCGATCTGGAACGACACACTCAAGGGCATGTTTGTGGACCAGGAGACGATCAACATCATCCAGGAGGTCGTCGACTCGGGTGACCTCGACGCGCTCCGCCAGGCGTTCTCCTGAGGTGAGAACGCACAGGGTCCGGCAGAAGGTGCTGCGGGGTTCGTTTGCGTTCCGGATTCAGCCGGGGCAAGTGCCAGGAGCTACGGCCGCCCGCTATGCAACGAGGTTCCCGCGGTCGTCGAGGAGCGTCAGTGCCACCGCCCTGCACAGCGTGCAGCAGGGGTGTCCGACGCGCTTGTAGGCGACGAGGTAATCCGCGACGTGGCCGGTGTGCCACTGGTCTCCGGCGTCGCGGTAGCGGTGGTGGACGATTGTGCGCATGGCCCTGGCAGATCCTCGCTGTGCGGGAGGGCGTCGGGTCGTCAGCGACGCGGAGGGTCTTTCAGGGTACGCGAGCGAGGCCACCGACAGAGCGCGTGCGAGACTGGGGCGCATGGACTTCGAGCATGTCGAAGGGCCAGACGGCCTGGACATCCGCGTGCCGACGGACGAGAGCTATCGGACGTGCGCTGAGTGCGGTGGGGATTGCGCGCCGGACACCTCGCTCAGTGCGGACGGCACGGGCGTGCGGATCGCCTTCGTGTGTGCGGAGCATGGCGTACAGAGCGTCGTGGATCCGTTCAGCGACCTCAGGTGAGGTCGTGGCGGGTCGTTTGCTCGGATCCCAAGCTTTCACGTCAGAATAGGTACATGTCTTCGAATCTCGCTCGCGCTGCCGACACGCCGGAGATCCGCAAGGCTCGTGGAGCGTTCTTCACGCCGGATGGGATTACGCGCCATCTGGCAGAGTGGGGTATTTCCAGCGCGACCGACCGTATTCTCGAGCCGAGTGCCGGCGAAGCAGCGTTCCTGACTGCTGCCGTGGCGCGCCTGCACGGCCTGGGAGCTGAGAAACCTCATGTCCACGGTGTCGAAATCCACGCTATGTCCGCCAAGGACGGTCGCGAGATCGTCGCCGCGGCCGGCGGACGCGCCACGATCCGCGTCGCGGACTTCTTCACGACAGAACCGAGGGGCAACTACGACGTCGTTCTCGGGAACCCGCCGTACATCCGATACCAGGACTTCTCCGGTGATGCCCGTGACCGTGCGCGGCTTGCGGCCCTGCAACAGGGCGTAGCGCTGACGGGTCTCGCGTCGTCATGGGCGGCGTTCGTCATCCACGCCGCGGCGCACCTGAAGATGGGCGGCAAGCTCGGCATGGTGCTTCCCGCCGAGTTGCTCAGCGTGAACTATGCCGCGCCCGTGCGGCGCTATCTGCTAGAGAACTTCACCAGCGTGGAGCTGGTGGTCTTCGATGAGCAGGTATTCCCTGACGCGATGGCGGACACTGTTCTCGTCAAGGCTGCCGGCTACCGCGAGGGATCTACCGTCGAAGCGTCGCTGCAGCAGACGCGCAACGCAACGACACTCGATACGCTCGCCGCCCAGCGCTCGTGGGCGGTGTCGGGCACTGATCGCTGGCATGCTGACCCGCTGAACGAGGAAACGATCGATCTCATCGCAGAGCTCGTTGGCTCGTTGACGTTCGTCTCGCTGGAGACCTATGGAGATACCACGCTGGGTGCTGTGACAGGCAACAACCGCTTCTTCACGATGACGCCTGAGCGTGCGCAGCGCCTCGGCATCCCGCAGCGTGACCTGGTGAGGATCAGCCCTCCCGGAAGCGCGCACCTTCGCGGCCTGGCGCTGACGGAGAGCGCGCTCACGAGACTCGGTCAGGCAGGCCAGGCGACGTGGCTGCTCGCTCCCTCTGGTAAGCCGGCGGCTGGCACTCTGGCGTACATCGAGTCCGGCGAGAGCATGGACGTGCACAAGGCGTACAAATGCCGGATCCGCCCCGACTGGTGGCGCGTCCCGCTGCTGGCACCACCGGACCTGTTCCTGACGGCGATGAACGCCGACACTCCGCGACTCACGACCAATTGCACAAGAGCGCGTCATCTCAACAGCGTCCACGGCGTGTACCTCGCAAGCGAGCACCGCGAGCTCGCGATGGCCGTGCTGCCCGTGGCGTCGCTGAACTCGCTCACGCTGCTCTCTGCGGAGCTCAGTGGTCGCAGCTACGGCGGCGGCATCCTGAAGCTCGAACCGAGAGAGGCCGACCGCTGGTGGATGCCTAGTCCTGCTCTGCTGACGCAGCATCGCGAGGAGCTGAACGCCATCAAGCCGCGCGTGCAGAGGCTCTTGCAGGCTCGGAATCTGGAGGCCGCTGTCGAGACCGTCGACGCGGTGCTATTCAACCAGGACATGACGCCGGTGCGACGTGACCGAGCAGGAAAGGCGAAGCGACGCATGACAAGAGGACGTTCGAATGGCTAAAGCGTCGCTGGCGGAGCTGGCCTGGGTCCAGTTCGATCGCATCATCGCTGATGCGACGCAGAGCGGGCACACCGATCCTTGGGTGGACGGTGCCTACCACTTCGACAGGAACGTCCTGGAGAAGCTACTCGGAGTTGCTCGGGGCGTCGTCGGCAAGGACACACAGGCGGGGATGCTCTCGAAAGCACTTGATGCCTGGCTGGCGTACGAGCTTCGCCGCGCAGGCTTCGATCACGAAAGCGTGTGGCCACGTGCGACGTGGCCGCGGGTCGTTCCACGTGCCATCAGTGCGTTGATCGAGGGGTTCGAGACCAAGAACGGTGCGTCTGCCAAGGAGATCGCTCCCGTCAAGGCCCGACTGTTCAGCGATAATCGCCCCAGCGGCCTCGTGAAGGCCGATGCGAACGTGCTCGGAAAGATGTACGAGAAGCAGGTCGACGTCGTGCTGACAGACGCGATGACGGGGCCGGAGATCCTCATCTCGACGAAGCGCATGGACGGCAGCATCGGCAATAATGCCGCGAACCGGATCGAAGAAAGCTACGGCGACGCGAAGAATCTGCGTGGTCGTCACCCGCTGGCGAGCCTCGGCTTCGTGTTCGGGTTCGGCGCTCCTGCTGTGCGGGAAAAGCCCGGGCCGGCGATCAGGATGCTTGACCTCCTGAACAAGCTCTCCGATGAAGACGATGCGTACGACGCCGTGGCATTGCTGCTGATCGATTATGACCCTGACCTGCCGGCGCTCGATGTGCCTGATGAGCTCCACCGTGCGGCACGGGACATGGATTACATGGATGCTGCCGTCGCGGCTCAGATCGACCATGCACCGAAGATCACTGTGAAGACGGAGCTCATCGAGCAGGAATTCAGCCTGATTGTGCCGGTTGAGCTGCACATCGGAACCGCGCTCAAGACGCTCATCGATCACGTGCTGCGCGTGACACCGGTCGCTTATCACTCAGAGGCACGTGTCCGTCGTGATGCTCTTGCTTTGCCTGGTGCGACGACCGAAGAGGATGACGTTACTGACGCGTTCGAGTTGCCCGATTCGACGGATGACGAGGGCTGAGCAAGCTAGCAGAATTACCGGGCGAAGCTGCTCAGTCACCCTTCGACGTGATCTCCAGCGTCTCCATGAGCTTTTCACCGCGCGGGCGTTTGCCGTAGCCGATGGGTTTGATCGCGACGGTCATTAGCGCGTTGATGATGGCGCGCTTGCGGCCGAGAGTGCGCGTCTGCCACCATGCCCTGACGTCCTCGACGCCCATGAGGTCCGCGAGCGGGTGTCGCTGCACAGCGGCGCCAGCTCTACGTCGACCGCTCGTATCTGTTCTTCGAGCTCATCGAGCTGCTGCTCGGCCGCGGCCAGGCGTGACGCGTCGCTACCGACGAGTTGGAAGACAGCGGCGCGGCCGGCGTCGAGAGCCTCACACGGGTCCGTAGCGCCGGAATGTCGATCTCCGCCTCTCGCGGGCCGACGAGGTCGACGATGTCGGGCTCGGAGAGGCGCTGGATGCAGTACTTCCTCGATCAGCTCGTCGATGACCTCACCGTTGCGCATGATGTGAGACGGCCTGCCCGAGCAACGGTAGGTGTGATACCTCCGGGGCTCGGCCGAGCCACCTTCTTTGCGCTCGGTCGGGTGCGTCTCGCCGCGTGCGGACTTCACCGGCTTGCGGCGCACGGAGCAGACCGCGAGGCCGGACAGGAGTCAACGCCGTGCTGTGCCGCCGTGGAGGGGCCGTACAGCGAGGAGTTTGGTACGGGTGACCAAGTTACCTCCTCCCGGGTCACGATCGGCTCCCACGCGCCCGCTGAGCACGCGTCCAGGTCGATCGCGGCCAGACTGTGCTCTCGCGTCGGCTGTGCGGGCGGGAGGAGGGCTGCGTACAGGGGGTTGAGGAGGATCCGGCGGACGGTCGAGCTATGCCACTGCGTGCCGCGCCTCGTCAGCGTGCCGGCGTCGGTGAGGTCTCGTGCGATCTGCCCAGCGGTGCGCCGGCCATGTACTCGCGGAAGATGTGGCGAACGAGCGACGCTTCCTGGTGGTGATCATGCGCTCCGACGAGGTGCGCGGAATAGTCACCGATCTCGTCCGACGGGCTCTCACGGTGTCGTGATGCGCCACCGGCGCCTGCGCGGGCTCGGCGGTGACGAGGGCTCCGTCGCCGCCGAGCTCGCCGTCGCCCTGCCCGCGGTGCTCCTCGCCCTGCTGCTCGGCGTCGGCGCGTTGACCGCCGCGGCGCAGCAGGTCGCCCTGCAGGACTCCGCGGCGGACGCCGCGCGGCTGCTCTCCCGCGGCGAGAGCGTCGCCAGGGCCGCGGGGATCGTCGCCGATGCGGTCGCCGGCGCGCAGATGAGAACGAACACGGCCGGCGAGATGATCTGCGCCACCGCGTCGGCGCCGTTCCGGGTCGGCCGGCTGATCAGCCTGCCGTTGACCGCCGAGAGCTGCGCGCTCGCCGGCGGCCTCTGACGCGACCCGGCGGACGCACCCGGGCTCGTGAACCCGGGGCTCGTGCGCCCGAACACGTGCACCCAGGCTCGTGCACCCAGAGAGAAGGAGGACACGATGGCAGGCACCGCGCTCGCCGCCGGCATCCTGACGGTCACCGCGACGCTGTCGCTCGGACTCGCCGCCGTCGGGGGAGCGGCGGTCACGGCGCAGCGTGCCTCCGGAGCCGCGGATGCCGCGGCGCTCGCCGCGGCCGATGTCGCCTCCGGCGCCGTCGTCGTCGACGACCCGCCCTGCGCCGTGGCGGCGCGGGTCGCCGCGGCATCCGGGGCGACCCTGTCCGCGTGCACGGTGGAAGGGGTGCGCGCGACCGTCGAGGTGGAAGCGGCGTACGCTGGTCTCGTCGCCGTCTCCCGCGCCCGAGCAGGGCAACCCGAGGGAGGACGATGACGATCCCCGCATACCGCCGCCGTGCCCACCCGATGACGCCGCGTCGCCCTGACTCTGCGTCGGCACCAAGAAAGCGGTGTGTATGGTGTGCTTCGGAGAAAGGACGCACTCTTGGCTGCAGGCAAGAAGCTCGTCATCGTCGAGTCCCCGACGAAGATGCGATCGATCCAGGGGTACCTCGGCGACGGCTATGAGGTGCTGAGCTCGGTCGGTCACATCCGCGACCTTGCGGACAAGAAGGACATCCCCGCCGCCGACAAGCCGGCATACGGCAAGTACTCCATCGACGTCGAGAACGATTTCGACCCCTACTACGTCGTCTCCGATCGCAAGACGAAGACGGTCGCCGAGCTGAAGCGTGCGCTCAAGAGCGCCGACGAGCTGCTGCTCGCCACTGATGAGGACCGCGAGGGCGAAGCGATCGCCTGGCACCTGCTCGAGACGCTCAAGCCGAAGGTGCCCGTCAAGCGGATGGTCTTCCACGAGATCACCAAGGACGCCATCCAGGCCGCCGTCGGCAACACCCGCGAGCTCGACCTCGCGCTCGTCGACGCCCAGGAGACGCGGCGCATCCTCGACCGGCTGTACGGCTGGGACGTGTCACCGGTGCTCTGGTACAAGGTGAAGACCGGTCTTTCGGCCGGGCGCGTGCAGTCCGCGGCGACCCGGATGATCGTCGACCGCGAGCGTGAGCGCATGGCCTTCGTGTCGGCCGACTACTGGGATGTCGAGGCCACCGCCCGCTCGGCCGGTGCCGGGTTCCGCGTGCGTCTCGTGCGCGTCGACGGCGGCCAGCTCGCCCGTGGCAGCGACTTCGACGACGCCGGCAAGCTCAAGAAGGCCGTCGTCGTCCTCGACGAGAAGCGCGCCGCCGCGCTGGCCGCCGCCGTCGCAGCATCCGGTGGTGGCACCGTCACCGGCGTCGACGCCAAACCGGGCACCCGCCGGCCGTACGCCCCCTTCACCACCTCCACGATGCAGCAGGAGGCGGGACGCAAGCTCTCGATGAGCGCGAAGCAGGCGATGAGCGTCGCCCAGCGTCTCTACGAAAAGGGATACATCACCTATATGCGCACCGACTCCACCGCGCTGAGCACCCAGGCGGTGCAGGCGGCGCGGGCGCAGGCGGTGTCGCTCTACGGCGACGCGGCGGTGCCCCTCAAGCCGCGCGTGTACGCCTCGAAGAGCAAGAACGCCCAGGAGGCGCACGAGGCAATCCGCCCGTCCGGCGAGAAGTTCCGCACCCCCGCATCCGTCGCCTCGCACCTCGACCGCGAGGAGCAGCGCCTCTACGACCTGATCTGGAAGCGCACCGTCGCCAGCCAGATGTCCGACGCGAAGTACGAGACCACCACCGTCACGATCGAGACGGATGCCGCCGGCGAGAAGCTCAAGTTCACCGCATCGGGAACCGTCTACACCTTCAAGGGCTTCCTGGAGGCCTATGAGGAGGGTCGCGACGAGAAGCGCGGCGACGCCGACGCCGCCGAGAACCAGTCGCTGCCGCAGGTAGCCGTCGGTGACGATGTCGGTATGGCGGATGCCGAGGCCAAGGGCCACCGCACGACGCCGAAGCCGCGCTACACGGAGGCATCGCTGGTGAAGGCGCTCGAGGAGCACGGCATCGGCCGGCCCTCGACCTTCGCGAGCATCATCGGCACCGTGATCGACCGCGGCTACGCCAGCAAGCGCGGGCAGGCGCTCGTGCCCACCTGGCTCGCGTTCAGCGTCGTGCGCCTGCTGGAACAGCACTTCGCCGACCTCATCGACTACGACTTCACCGCCGCCCTCGAGGACGACCTCGACGCGATCGCCCGCGGCGAGCAGAAGCGCGTCGAGTGGCTGCGTCAGTTCTACTACGGCTCCGACGCGCAGGTGGGTCTGCGTCAGGTCGTCGACAACCTCGGCGAGATCGACGCGCGCGCACTGAACTCCACGCCGATCACCGAGAACGCGACGCTGCGGTTCGGCAAGTACGGCCCGTACCTCGAGGTCGCCGATCCGGCGAACCCCGACGCGAAGCCGCGCATCGTCAACGTGCCGGAGGATCTCGCGCCCGACGAGCTGACCTCCGAGAAGGCACAGGAGCTCATCGACGCCCCGGTGGCCGGCGACCGCGTGCTCGGCGAGAACCCCGAGAACGGAAAGGTCGTCGTCGTCAAGGACGGCCGGTTCGGCCCGTACGTGCAGGAGAACGACCCCGTCTCCGAGGACGACGCCGTCGACGCGACCACCGGTGAGGTCGTGGAGACTCCCAAGCCCAAACGCGGTGCGAAGAAGGATGCCGCTCCGAAGCCGCGCACGGCGTCGCTGTTCCGATCGATGTCGGTCGACACGATCGATCTGGACACCGCGCTGAAGCTGCTCAGCCTCCCGCGTGTCGTCGGAGCGGACCCGGAGTCGGGCGACGAGATCACCGCCCAGAACGGCCGCTTCGGTCCCTACCTGAAGAAGGGCGCCGACTCGCGGTCGCTGGAGAGCGAAGCGCAGATCTTCGACATCACCCTCGAGCAGGCCCTTGCGGTGTACGCGCAGCCGAAATACGGTGCAGGCTCGCGCCGTGCCTCCAGCGCGCTCGCCGAGTTCGAGGCCGACCCGGTCAGCGGCAAGCCGATCCGCATCCGCGACGGCCGCTTCGGCCCGTACGTGACCGACGGTGAGACGAACGTGACCATCCCGCGCGGGCAGAAGCCCGAGGACATCACCTTCGAGGCGGCGGTGCAGATGCTCGCCGACAAGCGCGCCAAGGGCCCGGCGCCGAAGCGCGGCACCAAGAAGGCTCCCGCCAAGAAGACCGCCGCGAAGAAGGCACCCGCGAAGAAGGCGCCGGCCAAGAAGGCGACGACGAAGACGGATGCCGAGAAGGCGGCCGCCCGTTCCGCGGCCGCGAAGAAGGCCGCGGCGACGCGTGCCGCGAACGCGAAGAAGAAGGCGGACGCGTGACCGCAGGCCCCGGGCTCTGGATCACCCTCGAAGGCGGCGACGGCTCGGGCAAGACCACGCAGTCCGAGCTGCTCGCGAGCTGGCTCGGTGCACAGGGCTCGACCGTTCTGCGCACACGCGAACCCGGCGGCTCCGACGTGGGCACGCTGATCCGCGACATCGTGCTGCACCACCGGGGCGACATCGCCCCGCGCGCGGAGGCGCTGCTCTATGCCGCCGATCGGGCGCACCACGTCGCCACGGTCGTGCGCCCGGCGCTGGAGCGGGGTGAGGTCGTCATCCAGGACCGCTATCTCGACTCGTCCGTCGCGTATCAGGGCGCCGGGCGCGTGCTGGACGCCACGGAGGTGCGTGACCTGTCGCTGTGGGCGACCGAGGGCGCGCTGCCAAACCTGACGGTGCTGCTCGATCTCGATCCTGTCGAGGCACGCCGACGCCTCGACGCCGACGACAAGCCCTTCGACCGTCTCGAGGCCGAGCGGGAGGAGTTCCATGCCCGCGTCCGGGCGGCGTACCTCGCTCTCGCCGAGGCGGAGCCCGACCGCTTCCTCGTCGTCGACGCCGCGCTGCCGGCATCCGAGATCGCGGAGCGCGTCCGTGCGCGCGTCGCCCCCCTGCTCTGACCTGAGCGGTTCCGTCGGCGCCCCCGGTTAGGCTGGAGCCCATGACCGCCGTCGAGATCGCGCCCTTCCCGTGGTCCGACGTGTGGGGGCAGGATGCCGCGGTCCAGATGCTGCGCACTGCGGCATCCGATCCGGCCGCACTGTCGCACGCGTGGCTGATCACCGGCCCTCCCGGCTCGGGGCGCTCCACCCTCGCGTATGCGTTCGCCGCTGCGCTGATCGCCGAAGGGCCCGACGACGAGGCCACCATGCGGCAGGTCCTCGCCGGCACGCATCCCGACGTCACGTCGCTGCGCACCGACAAGGTGATCATCACGATCAAAGAGGCGCGCGCGCTGGTCGAGCGATCGTACTTCGCGCCGTCCGCCGGTCGCTACCGTGTCATCGTCGTGGAGGATGCCGATCGCATGGTCGAGCGCACCTCCAACGTGCTCCTCAAGGCGCTCGAAGAGCCGCCCGAGCAGACCGTGTGGGTGCTGTGCGCACCCAGCGAAGCCGACCTGCTGCCCACGATCCGCTCGCGGGTGCGCGCACTGCGGCTGCAGGAGCCCGAGGTGGCCGACGTGGCGCGCCTCATCTCGCTGCGCACGGGCGTCGACCACGACACCGCGGAGCAGGCGGCGCGGCACGCTCAGCGTCACATCGGCATGGCGCAGCGCCTGGCGACAGACATGTCCGCCCGCCGCCGGCGCGATGAGACGCTGCGCAGCGTGCTCGGCGTGCGAGGCGTCGGCACGGCGATCGAGGCCGCCGGAGCCATCATCCAGGCGGCGACCGATGACGCGAAGGCGCTCACGGTCGAACGCGACGAGGCCGAGCGTGCCGCCCTGCTGCGCACGGTCGGCATCGCCGAGGGTCAGGCCGTGCCGCCCGCGCTTCGCGCGCAGATCTCCGCGCTCGAGGAGGAGCAGAAGAAGCGCGCGACCCGCAGCCTTCGCGATGGGATCGATCGGGTGCTGACCGACCTGCAGTCGATGTACCGTGACGTGATCATGCTGCAGTATGCGCGTGGCGAGACGCTCATCAACCGCGAGCTCGAGCGTGAGCTCACCGCCCTCGCCGCCGCCTGGCCCGTGGAGCGCACCCTGTTGGTGCTGGACGCCATCGCCGACACCCGCGAGTCGCTGGAGCGCAACGTGGCGCCGCTGCTCGCGCTGGAGAGTCTTCTCGTCACCGTCTCGAGCGGAAGGACACCGTGAACCGATCGAAGCCCGCCCTGCGCCGAGTCGCCGCCGCCGGTGCGGCACTCGTCTGCGCCGCGCTCGTGCTGTCCGGCTGCCTGTATGCGCAGATCCCCGAGGACAAGGCGTCGGTCACCCGCGAGCCCGACACCACGGGCGTCGCGGACGAACTGATGCCGTTCTACTCGCAGACGCTCGAGTGGACGCAGTGCGGCACGGGGATGGACTGCGCCGACGTCACCGCCCCGCTCGACTGGGATGAGCCGCAGGCGGGCGAGATCTCGCTGGCGCTCGTGCGCCACCAGGCGACCCGGCAGCATCAGGGCTCACTGCTGGTCAACCCCGGCGGTCCCGGCTCGAGCGGCTACGACTACATCGCCGAGAACCTGACCTACGCCGTCGGCCCGGCGCTGATCGAGAACTTCGACGTGATCGGCTTCGACCCGCGGGGGGTCGGCCGCTCGACCGCCGTGACCTGTTTCGAGGACCCCGCTCAGCGCGATGAGTTCAACTACGGCCTGACCACCGAGCCGCGCGACACCCCGGAGTGGGAGGCCGAGCTGCAGGCCGACCAGAAGGAGTACGCCGAGGCCTGCGCCGCGAATTCCGGAGAGCTGCTGCAGCACGTGACCACGGTCAACGCCGCGCGCGACATGGACCTGATCCGTGCGGTGCTCGGCGACAGCCAGCTGAACTACCTCGGCTACTCGTACGGCACGTTCCTCGGCGCGACCTACGCCAAGCTGTACCCCGGGCGCGCTCAGCGCCTGGTGCTCGACGGCGCGATCGATCCCTCGATTCCCGGTCTGGACGTCGGCACGACCCAGGCGCTGGGGTTCGAGTCGGCGCTGCGCGCCTACCTCGAGAACTGCCTCGCCTCGAACGGATGCCCGTTCAACGGAACCCTCGACGACGCGCTCACCGACTTCCGTGCCCTGCTGGCCGCAGTGGAGCGGTCGCCGCTGCGCAACGGCGACGGACGGATGCTGGGCGCCGACACGATGGTCACCGGCGTCATCATGGCGATGTACAGCCAGGGCTCCTGGCAGTACCTCACCGACGCGCTGACCGCCGTGCTGCAGGGCGATCCGTCGACGATGTTCTTCCTCGCCGACAGCTACAACGGCCGCAACCCGGACGGCACTTACGCCGACAACTCCATGGACGCGTTCAACGCATACAACTGCATGGACTACCCCGTCGAGGACGACCCCGCCGCGGAGGACGCCGCGATGAAGCGGATCGAAGAGGGAGCGCCCACCTTCGCCCCGTACTGGCAGGGGCCCGATCTCTGCGAGCAGTGGCCGTACCCGCCGACCGGCACCCGCGAGGCCATCACCGCACCCGGGGCCGCGCCGATCGTCGTGGTGGGCACGACCAACGACCCGGCGACACCGTACGAGTGGTCCGAGTCGCTGGCCGAGCAGCTGGAGACCGGCGTGCTGGTCACCCGTGTCGGCGAGGGTCACACCGGTTACAACAAGGGCAACGGCTGCGTCGACGCGGCGGTGGAGGGCTTCCTCATCGACGGCACCGTGCCCGAGGACGGGCTGCGCTGCGAGTGAGCGGCGGATGCCGCAAGCGATGCGCGCCCGATTCGTCGCCGACGGGTCGGACAGGGTAATATCGTTGATCGTGCCGCGGTGCGCCGCGCACGCCACCTTAGCTCAGACGGCAGAGCGATTCACTCGTAATGAATAGGTCAAGGGTTCGATTCCCTTAGGTGGCTCACAGGAAGGGCCCGGGATCTGCATCCCGGGCCCTTCGCCGTGTTCGGATGCCGCCGCCGCGCGTACGCTCGAGGCATGAGCAGAGCGCTTCTCATCGTCGACGTGCAGAACGACTTCACCGAGGGCGGTGCCCTCGCTGTCGAGGGCGGGGACGAGGTCGCGTCGGGGGTGAGCGCCCTCCTCGCCGCGCACGCCGCGGACTACGCCGTGATCCTCGCCTCCAGAGACTGGCACGATGCCGACGGAGACAACGGCGGTCACTTCGCGGAAGAGCCCGACTTCGTGGACTCCTGGCCGGTGCACTGCGTGGCCGGCACGCCGGGGGCCGAGTACGACCCGCTGCTGCTGACGGACGCGATCACGCACCACGTCCGCAAGGGCCAAGGGCGCCCCGCATACTCGCTGTTCGAGGGCGTAGCCGACGGCGGCGAGACAGTGGGCGAGATCCTCTCGGCCGGCGGTATCACGGATGCCGACATCGTGGGCATCGCGACGGATCACTGCGTGCGCGCATCCGCCCTCGACGCGATCGCCCACGGCGTGCGCGTGCGCGTTCTCACGGACCTCATCGCAGGCGTCGGCTCGGGCTCCAGCGAGGCTGCGCTCGCCGAGCTCGCCCACCACGGTGCGGAACTCGCGCAGGCGCGCACCACCGCGACGGGCGCCGACCGCGCAAGCTCGGGCGAGGAATCCACGTGACCGCGCGCTGCGTCCTGCTGCTGCGCGCCGTCAATGTCTCCGGTCGCAACCGGGTGCCGATGGCCGAGCTCCGCGCTCTGCTCGCCGCGCGCACCGCGCTGACCGGCGTCTCGACGTACATCGCCAGCGGCAACGTGATCTGCGACGAGCCCGATGACCTCCCGGCGACGAGCGCCGAGGTGCGGGCGCTGATCGCCGACGAGTTCGGCGTCGACACGCCCGTGATCGCTCGTGCACACCGCCCCTTGAGGGCCGCGCTCGACCAGAATCCATTCCCGGATGCGGCCGCCGAGAAGATGCTGCACGTCATGTTCCTCGAGGGGGATCCGGCCGCCGGCGCCGAAGAGGCGCTGCGCCCCCGCCTGCAGCCGGGGGAGCGGATCGCGCTGAGGGGCCAGGATCTGTGGATCGATTACGGCGCAGGCGGGGTGCAGTCCACGAAGCTCACCAAGTCGGCGCTGGATCGAGCCCTCGGCGTGGCGGGCACCGGTCGGAACCTGCTGACCGTGCGCAAGCTCGTGGAACTCACCGGTTGAGGCGGCCGTGCGCGAGCGTGCGACTCAGTACCGGGTCGGGCGGCTCACCTCCTGCGGCGGTGACCACGGGGCGCTGCGCAGGTCAACGCGACGGGCGGGGCAGCCCGTGCAGTGCACGTAGAGGATCTCGCCCTCGGAGGTGCGATGGGCGGAGTCGACGATCCAGGCGTGCTCGTGCGCCACGGGAGTCGCGATGACATCAAGGGGAAGAGTCGACGGTGCGGTCATGCCATCCACGATGATGTAATGCTCTTATGCACCTCAACCCTTACGGTGAGTACGCCGTGATCATGGCCGCCTCGCTGGCGAACGACTGGCCCGCCGACCGTACGGGGGTTGAACAGCGCACCCGTGACTTCGGCATGACGATGGAGTTCGCCGAGGACCCGGGCGATCACGCGCGATCCCGTGCCGTGATCGACGCGTGGCTGAGCGTCGTCGACGCACCCGATGCCGCGACGCGCGCTGTGCTGCTGAACAGCCAGATGGCGGCCGCAGCCGCCTACCCGCAGATGGTCGACCACGACGGCGAGGGGTGGCACCTGCACTACCGTGACGCGACGACGTCGCTGCCGTCCGTGCTGGAGGCTGTGATCAGCGTGGGCACCGCCCTGCACCTGACCGGCCGAGGGGCGCACCGGCTCGGCAGATGTCACGCCGCGCCGTGCCGCCGGGTGATCGTGGACGTCACGCGCAATGGCCGCCAGCGCTACTGCTCGGTGCGATGCGCGAACCGGGATGCGGTGCGAAGACACCGCGCGCGGAGTGCGTAGCAGCCCGCGCGCGGTGTCTCGGTCTTGCGTCAGGCGTGCTGGGCGCGGTGCTTTCCCTCGCCGATCTCCTCGATCAGCTTCGTGTTGAAGGCGGGCAGGTCGTCCGGCTTGCGGCTCGACACCAGCCCGGCATCGACCACCACCTCCTCATCGACCCAGGCGGCTCCGGCGTTGCGCAGGTCGGTGGCGAGGCTGGGGTAGCTCGTCATCGTGCGGCCTTCGACCACACCGGCCTCGATCAGAATCCAGGCTCCGTGGCAGATCACGCCCACCGGCTTGCTCTGCTCGAAGAAGGCGCGGGCGAAACCCGCGGAGGGGCCGTCCATCCGCAGGTGGTCGGCGTTCACCACGCCGCCGGGCAGCACGAGAGCATCGAAGTCGTCGGCGGAGGCGTCGGCGACGGGGACGTCGACGGCCTGCACGTGGCCGTTCTTCCCGGTGATCTCGTCGGATGCCGGCGAGACCATCGTGGCCGTCGCTCCAGCCCCGGTGATCGCCTGCCACGGGCTGGTCAGTTCGCTGTCCTCGAATCCGTTCGTCGCCAGGAAGGCGACCTTGGCCTCAGAGATGCTCGTCACGATTCGATCCTTTCCGTGAGGGATGGGGGACGCTGTCAGGATGCGCTTCGCATCCGCTGAACTGCAGGGGCTGGCCAGGCGCGGCCACGCGTGATAGGTGCCACAATCGACGGCATGACGACAGCGAACGCGCGGACGACCGCGACCCTCGCCGGCCTCGCGCTGATCATCCTGCCGCTGCTGGCCGTGCTGTTGAAGCTCACGGTGTTTCCCGGCTGGATGATGGTGCTGGCGATCTGGAGCAGCCCGCTGCTGCTGATCGGCTACGCGGTGCAGGTCGTGATCGCGGCGAATGCGCTGCTGCGCCAGCGCGGCGTTTTCCAGCGAACGACCGCCCGCCGGCGCGGCGTGATCGCCGCCTGGCTCACCTCGGCCGGCGTGCTCGCCGCCGCCTTCTTCCTCGTCGACGGCGGTGACGACGGGCGGTTCGGCTCGGCGTTCACCGTGTTGATCGGCCGCAGTTCCACCGGCGAGGGTGAATCTCTGTCGATGTCGTTTTTCGCGGTGTGCGCAGCGATCTGGCTCGGCGCCTGGCTGTGGCTGCTCGTCGAATGGATCGTGCAGCTGGTGCGGGCACGGTCCGCGCAGCGGTCAAGGGGACTTCACGTCTGACCTCTCGGTGCGCGACCCGTGAAGGATCCCGGGTGGGCCCCGTGGGGCTCGAACCCACGACCCGCGGATTAAAAGTCCGATGCTCTGCCAACTGAGCTAGAGGCCCGTCGAGGCCGAAGGCCTGACTGATCCATCCTAGCCGGGCTCACGCGCCGCATCGATGACGCCGCAACGCCGAACGCGCCCGTCGGAGCATCCGACGAGCGCGTTCTTGCCCCGGTGCGCGCGCCCTCCCCAGGGTCGGCGCCACGGTCCTCCGGCGGGTCGGCCCTCCCCAGGGTCGATCCGCCGAGAGGTCACTGAGCCGGGGGCATCAGCACCGTGTCGATGAGGTACACCGTCGCGTTGGCGGTCTGCACGCCGCCGCAGATGACGTTGGCGTCGTTGACCATCCACATGTCACCGGAACCGGTGACCTCCAGCTCAGCGCCCTGAACCGTCGTGTGCATCCCGGCGATGTCAGCCGGCTCGATCTGGCCGGGGACCACGTGGTAGGTCAGGATCGACGACAGGGTGTCGGCGTCGGTCTTGAGACCCTCGATGGTGGCCGGGTCGATCTTGCCGAAAGCGTCGTCGACCGGCGCGAACACCGTGAACTCGTCGCCGTTCAGCGTGTCGACGAGGTTCACGTCGGGGTTCAGCTCTCCGCTGACCGCCGACACGAGGGTGGTCAGCATCGGGTTGTTGGACGCCGCCACGGCGACCGGGTCCTGGGACATGCCCTGGATGGAGCCCGCGCCGTCCGGGACCTGCTCGGCGTACGCCTCGCAGCCGGGGCCGACGAGGTTCGCCGCCGGGTCCATCGTCTCGGGCGCGTCCTCCGTCGTCTCGGACGTCTCGGGCGCCATGGGCTCGTCGGATGCCGAGTCCGGCTCGGAACTCATCGTGCAACCCGCCAGCACGAGGACGCCGGCGAAACCGAGCGTCAGAGCTGCGGTGATCTTCTTCTTGGTGCTGAGCATGTCAACCTCCGGGATTCGGAGCCGCGGACTTCCCGCGGCGTCGTCGGTTGTTCGGGACACCGTCCGGATCGGATTGGACATCGTCCGACATCGACCGCATCCAATCCGATCGGCACCTCAGAGCCGAAGCATCAGCGACGGAAGGCGGATCAGGGATCGCCGTCGACGGCACTCCGCGATCGTACGAACGGATCGACGGCGAGCCGCGCGACGGGAAGCTCACCCTCGAGATCTCACCAGGCGTGCCGGTGTACTCGTTCACCTTCGGGTGAGGCGCGGCGCGCAACACGGGAAGGATGCGGCATGCTTGTGGAGATGGTCATCGACGGCGTGGACGTGCCGGAGGACGGCTCGGCGGGAGATCTCGCCGCCGACCTCCTCGTTCGCGTATCGGATGGCGACCAGCACGCCTTCGCGGAGCTGTACGACATGCTCTCCCCGCGGGTCTTCGCCCTCATCCTCAGGGTGCTGGTGAACCGCTCGCAGAGCGAGGAGGTGCTGCAGGAGGTCTTTCTGGAGATCTGGCAATCCGCAGGGCGCTTCGCTCCGAACAAGGGGCAGGGACGATCCTGGGTGCTGACGATCGCGCATCGCCGGGCCGTCGACCGTGTGAGGTCGTCGCAGGCGAGCGCCGACCGTGACAACCGGATCGGCGTGCGGGACCTCGACACCGATCGTGATCTCGTCGCCGAGGTGGTGGAATCGCGGATGGAGGGGGACAGAGTGGTGGCGGCGCTCGCCACCCTGCCGGAAGCCCAGCAGGAAGCACTCGTCCTCGCGTATTACGGCGGGTACAGCCAGAGCGAGATCGCGGCGCTGGTGGGAACGCCGCTGGGGACGATCAAGACGAGGATGAGAGACGGGCTCTCGAGACTGCGCACGGAACTGGGGGTGATCGCATGAACAGGGACGAGTTCGCTGAACTCGCCGCAGGCCACGCGCTGCGCGCGCTGTCGGACGCTGACGAGCAGCGTTTCCAGCACGCGCTCTCCGCGCACCCCGAGTGGAGCGATCAGATGGCTGCCGACGAGGAGACTGCGGCGGCTCTGAGCGAGGCGCTGACTCCGGTCGCACCGCCGCCTGCGGTGCGCGATCGACTGCTGGCGGCGATCGCCGGAGAGGCGGCCGACGCGACGCCTGCCGCGACGGATCGCGCCGCAACGGATCCCGCCGCGACGGATCGCGCCGCGTCGGACGGGCCCGCGACGCTCCCCACATCCGAATCCGGAGATGCTGCGCCGGCGGCGGCGCTTCCGCGCGGCCCCGTGGACGATGCCGCACGCGGACACTGGAGCCGGCGATTCTTCGCCCTCGCCGCGAGCTTCGTGCTCCTGGTCGGCCTCGGTGTCGGCGCCGCGATCGTCATCCCGCAGCTTCTGCAGCCGGAGGCGGTGTCGGCGCTCGAGCGGATCCGTTCCGCCGATGATGCCGAGCAGGCGAGCATCGAGCTGCCCGCCGGCGGCGAGGCGACCGCGCACTGGTCGGAGACGCTCGGCAGCGTGGTGCTGGTCGCCGACGGTCTCGACGACCTCGATGAGAAGAAGACCTATGAGCTCTGGTTCGTTCGCGGTGACGCGCCGGTGGCGGCCGGCACTTTCCGTCCCGAGGGCGGCGACGCCACGGCGCTGCTCGAAGGGCGGATGCGCGCCGGCGACGTGATCGCGGTGACCGTCGAGCCCGCGGGTGGTTCTCCCACGGGCATGCCGACCAGCGATCCGATCATCGTCATCCCCACTGCGTGACATCGGCGTACCCTGGATCGGGTGCCTGAACACTTCCATCGCCCCGTCCGCCGCCCGCCCGCGACGTTCGACAACATCGTCGGCGCCACAGACCCGGCCGAGCAGTCGCGCATCGCGCATGCGACCGCCTCCGCACTGCTCGAGAGGGCGCGCAAGGATGCATCCGGTGAGACGACCGAACGACTGATCGCGTTCGCCGCCGAGCACGGCATCGATGAGATCGCCGAGCTGTGGTCGCATTCTCCGGCGCGCTCGCTGCCCGGTGCGCTGTGGCGGCTGTACCTGCTGCAGCTGGCGATCCGCGATGACGGGGTGACCACCGCGCTGCTCTACGAGCGGGGGCGGGTCGAGCTGCAGACCGCGGACGCGGTCATCGCGGGGGCACCCGCACCGGCGAGTCCGGAAGAGCTCGTGGCACTGGTCGACACCATTCTGCGCGGGGTGTTCCAGGGGGACTTCGCGATCGCGCTCGATCGCGCGGCGGCATACTGCCGCGTGCAGGCATCGGGGGCCACGCACCTCGCCGACGACTACGAGACCACCGAGCCGCAGCGGGCGAGCGACTTCACCCGCCGCGCGTTGCGGCTGAGCGGATACGCGTCGGACCTGTCCGACTCGGCAGCGGCGTGGCGGATCGGCGTGCTCACCTGAGTTTCGTCCGCGCCCGCTCGCCCGGACAGAGAAAGACCGGGCCGCAAGAACGCCTCTCGGCGGAAGGCCGCTCGCAGCGGCAGAAGTTGGAGCCCGGGGTTATGCGGCCCGGCCGATCAAGTGTAACGCGTCGCACGCGGAGATATTCCCGGGAGCTCTAAGCTCGTTGCATGTCACTGCGTCTCGCCCTGATGATCGTGCCCGCTGACGCCGAAGACGAGCGCGACGAGTTCTCCGACACCTTCACCGTCGTCGACGCATCGGCACCCGCGCTCAGCGTCGGTGAGCTCAGCACCCAGCGCGGCGACGGCGTGTTCGAATCGATCGGGGTGGTCGACGGGCACGCGCAGGAGCTCGAGCCGCACCTGCGTCGGCTCGCTCACTCCGCGCGGCTGTGCGACCTTCCCGCGCCGAACCTCGCCCAGTGGCGGCAGGCGATCGTCGTCGCGGCATCCGAATGCCCGCCGGGCGAGGCGGTCATCAAGCTGATCCTGAGTCGCGGGGTGGAGCACGGACCGACGCCGACCGCCTGGGTCACCGCCGCATCCGCCGCCGACTTCACCGCCGTCCGGCACGACGGCGTGCGCGTCGTGACGCTCGATCGCGGTTACGATCTTGGCGCGGGAGAGCGAGCCCCCTGGCTGCTGCTGGGGGCGAAGACCTTGTCGTATGCCGTGAACATGGCCGCCCTTCGCGAGGCCAAGCGGCGAGGCGCCGAGGACGCCATCTTCGTCACCAGCGACGGCTTCGTGCTCGAAGCGCCGACCGCTTCGCTGATCCTGCGGTTCGGTGGCCGGTTCATCACGACGGCGCCGTCCGCCGGCATCCTGCACGGCACCACCCAGCTGAGCGTGTACGAGCATCTCGAGGCGCAGGGCTTCGCATGCGAGTACGCCACCATCGCGGCATCCGCACTGACCACGGCAGACGCCGCGTGGCTGGTCTCGAGCGTCCGCCTGGCGGTGCCGATCACCGCGGTCGACGGCACGCCGGTCGCGACGGACCCTGCGCTGACGGCAAACATCAACCGATACCTGCTCTCACCGCGCTGATCGCCGCCGCAGGTGGGGATCTCTGCCCATGGTCGCGCGCCGTCGCGCCGCTGTGTCTCCCATAGGATTTTCTTATGAGCACACTCTGGAAACGCGCACTCGCGACCACGACCATCGCTCTCGTCGCAGGACTGGGTCTGACCGCCTGCGGCACGGGGGGAAACGACACGACCGGCACCGACAAGGGCGGGCAGAGCCAGACCGAGACGGCATCGGGCACGATGACGGCTGACGACTTCGTCCAGCGGATCAACGACGCCCAGTACGAAGCGGGATCGTCGCACTTCGTGCAGACGATGGACGTGCAGGGGCAGAAGATCGAGACCAGCGGCGATCTCGTCGTCGACGAGGACCCGTCGAAGGTCAAGATGACCATGACCATGGCCGGCGGCATCGAGATGCGCATGGTCGACGGCGAGCTCTACCTGAACATGGGCGAGGTCACCGGCGGCAAGTTCTATCAGGCGCCGAAGGACGGCAGCAACCCGATGGTGGAGCAGCTGAACTCCTCCGTCGGCCAGGCGAACATCGGCCAGCAGCTGGAGGCGTTCAAGACGGCGCTCAAGGACTTCAAGGCCGAGGAGGGCGCCGAGACGATCGACGGCGTCGAGACCACGAAGTACACGCTCACGCTCGATACCGAGAAGCTGTTCGAGGCGCAGAAGACCGAGGTGCCGGAGGGCGCCGACATCGGCGACACCATCGAGTACGAGATGTTCGTCGGACCCGACGACCTTCCCCGCCGACTCGTGATGGACATCGCGGGCACCGCGATGAACATGGAGTTCAGCAACTGGGGCGAGGATGTCACCGTCGAAGCGCCCCCTGCCGACCAGATCACCGACACGCTGCCCGGGGCCTGAGGACCCGCGCCAGAAGGCCCCCGCGGAATCCGAGCGGTTCCGTGGGGGCCTTCCCTGTTCCGGCTGTGTCTGCGCGCCGGGTGAGCTGAGCGGGTCAGCGCCGGATCACCCGAAGCGGCCCGAGACGTAGTCCTCGGTCGCCTGCACCGACGGCGTGGTGAAGATCGTCCTGGTGTCGTCGTACTCGATGAGGTTGCCCGGCTTGCCGGTGCCGGCGATGTTGAAGAAGGCGGTCTTGTCGGACACCCGCGAGGCCTGCTGCATGTTGTGCGTCACGATCACGACGGTGTACTCGTTCTTCAGTTCGCCGATGAGCTCCTCGATCGCGTAGGTGGAGATCGGGTCGAGCGCAGAGCACGGCTCGTCCATGAGGATCACCTCGGGCGAGACGGCGATGGCGCGCGCGATGCACAGACGCTGCTGTTGGCCGCCCGACAGCCCGGACCCGGGCTTGTCGAGGCGGTCCTTGACCTCGTTCCACAGGTTCGCGCCCCTGAGCGAGCGCTCGACCAGCGCATCCTGGTCGCTCCGCGACATCTTGCCGTTGTTCAGCTTGACCCCGGCGAGCACGTTCTCCTTGATCGACATCGTCGGGAACGGGTTCGGGCGCTGGAACACCATGCCCACCTGGCGGCGCACCAGCACCGGGTCGACGCCGGGGCCGTAGAGGTCCTTGCCGTCGAGCAGCACCTCACCCTCGACGCGGGCACCGGGGATCACCTCGTGCATGCGGTTGAGCGTGCGCAGGAACGTGGACTTGCCGCATCCGGACGGGCCGATGAACGCCGTCACGGTGCGCGGCTGGATCTCGAGGGACACGCCCTCGACGGCGAGGAAGTCGCCGTAGTAGACGTTGAGGTCGTTGACTTCGATGCTCTTGGACATTCCGGGGTTCCTTCGGGTCGGATGCGGCTCAGCGGCCGGCGGTCTTGGGGGCGAACCACTTGGCGATCAGCCGCGCGAAGAGGTTCAGCAGCATGACGATGAGGATCAGCGTGAGCGCGGCGGCCCAGGCGCGCGCCACGGAGGCGTCGGCGGCGGTGCCCTGGTTCATGTAGGAGTTGTAGGCGAACACCGGCAGCGTCATCATCTGACCGTTGAACAGGTTCGTGTTCAGGCTCGCGGTGAAACCCGCGGTGAGCAGCAGCGGAGCCGTCTCGCCGATGACGCGGGCGATCGCGAGCATGACAGAGGTCGTGATCCCGGCGATGGAGGTGGGTAGCACGACCTTGAGGATGGTGAGCCACTTCGGCACGCCGAGGGCGTACGCCGCCTCGCGCAGCTCGTTGGGCACGATGCGCAGCAGCTCCTCGCTGCCTCGGACGACGACCGGGACCATGAGCACGGCCAGCGCCAGTGCGCCCATGAAGCCCATCGAGATGCCGGGGCGCACGAACAGCGCGAACACCGAGTAGATGAACAGACCGGCGACGATGGAGGGGATGCCGGTCATCACGTCGACGAAGAAGGTGATGCCCTTCGCGATCCGGCCGCGGCCGTATTCGACCAGGTAGATCGAGGTCATCAGGCCGACGGGCACCGCGATCAGCGTGGCCATCAGGGTGATCAGCACCGTGCCCCAGATGGCGTGCACGATGCCGCCGCCCTCGCCGACGACGTTGCGCATCGAGTAGCTGAAGAACTCGGCGTCGAAACGCAGGATGCCGTTGGAGACGACGGTCCACAGCAGCGAGATCAGCGGCAGCAGGGCGATGGTGAACGCGGTCGATACGAGGGCGGTCATCAGACGGTCGACGGCCTTGCGCCGGCTCTCCGCGATCGACGAGAGCACGGTGATCAGCACCATGTAGGCCAGCACCCCGACGATCACGGCGCCGGCGATGTTGAAGTCGGCGAGCTCGCCGCCGACGGCCATCACGGCGAAGACGGCGAAGGAGCAGACCAGGGATGCTCCCAGCAGGGCCCAGGGAGCCCAGCGCGCCAGACGGCCCGTGGTGAGCGTCGCGCTGCGTGCGGGGGCGGTGATCGTGGTCATGTCAGTTCGCTCCAGAGAACTCGGCGCGGCGGGCGACGATCCAGCGCGCCACGGCGTTGACCGCGAAGGTCACGATGAACAGGATCAGACCGGTGGCGATGAGCGTGTTCACGCCGGTGTCGTGCGCCTCGGGGAACGCGAGGGCGATGTTGGCCGGAATCGGCGTCGGGTTGGTCGCGGTGAGCACCAGGAAGCTGTACACGGCGGCGGGGGAGAGCACCATGGTCACCGCCATGGTCTCGCCGAGCGCGCGTCCCAGGGCGAGCATGATGGCCGAGACCATGCCGCCGCGCGCGAACGGCAGCACGGCCATGCGCACCATCTCCCAACGGGTGGCCCCCAGTGCGAGCGCGGCCTCCTCGTGCAGCTTCGGCGTCTGCAGGAAGACCTCGCGGCAGATCGCCGTCATGATCGGGATGACCATGACCGCGAGCACGAGCGATGCCGTCATGATCGTCTTCCCGGTCGACGACACCTGGCCGCCGAAGATCGGGATCCACCCCGCATTGGCGTTCAGCCAGGCGTACACCGGCTGCAGCAGGGGAGCGAGTACCAAACCGCCCCAGAGGCCGAACACGACCGACGGCACAGCGGCGAGCAGGTCGATGATGTAGCCGAGCACGCCGGCGAGGCGGCGCGGCGCGTAGTGCGAGATGAACAGCGCGATGCCGATGGAGATGGGTGTGGCGATGAGCAGGGCGATGAACGATGCCCACACGGTGCCGAAGGCCAGCGGGCCCACGTACTCCCAGAACGAGCGCCCCTCGAGGATGTGGTTGTCGGTGGTGTCCGGCGCGAAGGCCGGCACGCTCTGCACGATGAGGAACGTGGCGACCGCCGCGAGAACGAGGAGGATGATGATCCCCGCGCCGAGCGCGGTGCCGGAGAAGAGGCGGTCACCGAGTCGCTGCTTCGCCTTGATCGGCGCCGGACGAGAGACGGGCGGCGCGGGAGCGTCGGGTGGCGCCGTGGTGGTCATCGTGCTCATGATCTCCGATTTCGGGTGGATGCGGGATGCGGGGCTGACCCTCCGATGCCCTCGCGCCGGATCGGACGCGAGGGCATCGGAGTCAGGACGGCGTGATGTCAGCCGACCTTGATCGTGTCGATGGCGGCGAGGACCTTTTCACGCAGGCCCTCCGAGATCGGCGCGCTGCCGGCGTTGTCGGCGGCGGTCTGCTGGCCCTCCTCGCCGGCCATGTACTCGAAGTACGCCTTGACGAGGGCGGCGGTGTTCTCGTCCTCGTACTGCTCGCAGGCGATCAGGTAGCTGACCAGGGCGATCGGGTACGAGCCGGCCGGAGCGGCGGCGGGGTCGACGTCGAAGACCAGGTCGGCGTCGCCGCGACCCTCCTCCAGCGGCGAGGCCTCGACGAGCGCGGCGGCAGCCTCGGCGGAGTACGCCACGTACTCGCCGTCGACGCCCACCTTGACCTGGCCCAGACCGGTGGTCTGCGACGCGTCGGCATAGCCGATGGCGCCGTTGCCGGCCTTGATCGCCTGCACGACACCGGAGGTGCCCTGGGCCGCCTCGCCACCCTGGATCGGCCACACGCCGTCGGCCTCGTTCGTCCACACGTCAGGGGCGGTCGCGTTCAGGTACGCGGTGAAGGTCTCGGTGGTTCCGGAGTCGTCCGAGCGGTGCACGGGCGAGATCGCCAGGTCGGGCAGCGCGACGCCTTCGTTCTGCTCGGCGATCGCCGGGTCGTTCCACGTGGTGATCGTGCCCGCGAAGATGCCGGCGATCGTCTCGGCGTCGAGGTTGAGCTCGTCGACGCCCTCGAGGTTGAACGCCACGG
This sequence comes from Microbacterium sp. NPDC058345, assembly GCF_042723855.1. Lineage (NCBI taxonomy): Bacteria > Bacillati > Actinomycetota > Actinomycetes > Micrococcales > Microbacteriaceae > Microbacterium > Microbacterium sp. NPDC058345. The sequence goes on along the minus strand of NZ_JBHXIG010000001.1, from coordinate 53,810 downwards.
CGACCGGCGAGATGTACAGCGGCACCTCGACGATGGCGTCCGACGCGCAGGTCTGGAAGCCGTCGGCGAACTCGTCGGTCTTGAACGCGCGGTCCGAGCCGATGAAGTCGCTGGCGCCGGCGATGAAGTTCTCGCGTCCGGTACCCGAACCGGTGGGCTCGTAGTTGATGGTCACGTCGGGATTGGCGGTCTGGAATGCGGCGACCCATGCCTCCTGCGCGGCGCCCTGCGACGACGCGCCGGTCGCCTTCAGGGTGCCTTCGAGCGTGGAGGCGACGGTGTCATCGGAGCCGGCCTGAGCCGGGGCCTCGTTCGCGGCGCAGCCGGCGAGTGCGAGGGCAGCGACGGCGCCGACGGCGCTGATACGAGCGATGCGGGTGATCTTCACTGTGGATCCGTTCGATCGGGGATGTGTGCGGCCCGGTGCAGGGCACACAGTGACGTTAGGAGTGCCGGTTAACGAGACTCTCCCCCGCGGGTGAACGGAAGGTGAACGGATCGCGGACGGTGAATGCGCCGAGCCGGGGCGCGCCGGCGCCGGTCCGAGGGGGCGTGGGTACTAGATCTTGGGCTCGTGCGTCTCGATCGAGATGATGCCGGAGCCGGGGTTCGTCGCGGAGAGGTGCACGACCGAGAAGCCCCCGACCTCCAGCGCACCGGCGCTGTCGACGTAGGAGCCGTGCAGCGTGCCCGTCGCGAGGGCGATCTCCGACACGATGGCCGGCAGCACCGGCCCGTGGCTGCAGAGCACCGCGGGCTTGCGGGACCGGATGCGGCGGCCGATCACCGAGCGGATGTCGGCCGTGTCGTCCTCCCACGCCTGCTGGCTGATCTTCCGGGTCTGCTTCGCGGTGCGGCCGAGCTTCTTCTCCAGCGGCGCCACGGTCTGCACGCAGCGCACGGCATCGCTGGTGACGATGCGGCGTACGCCGAACGCGCGCAGCGGAGCGGTGATCGCCTTCGCCTGCCGCAGGCCGCGCTCGGTCAGCGGACGCGCGGCATCCTCGCCGTCCCAGTCGGCGCGCCCGACGGCTTTACCGTGACGCAGCACGACCAGGGGGAACGTGTGCAGCACGCCGTCGTCCACGAGCCTCGCGAACGCCTCCACGATCTCGACGTCGACCGGGTAACTCAGTCGCTTGCGGGCCTTCTTCAGGCTCACCCACTCGATCGCGGCGATCTCTCCATTCGGCACGAAGGTCGAGGCGCGGATCGCATCATCGGTGGCCTCGGCCGCCCAATAGTGCACGACCTTCTGCCGTTTCGGCCGCATCCAGTACCTGCTGATGCCCACCGGCGCGCCGAGCGTGACGCGGATGCCGGTCTCCTCGCGCACCTCGCGCACGGCGGTCTGGGCGAGCATCTCGCCGGGATCCACCTTGCCCTTGGGCAGGGTGACGTCACGGTACTTGGTGCGGTGGATGAGCAGCACGCGCAGCTTGTCGTCGATGAGCCGCCAGACCACCGCTCCCGCCGCGTAGACCGCGGTGTCGCTCATCGGACCGTTCGCTTGCGACGGCGGCGCTGCACGGCCGACATGGTGCGATCCTGCAGGTCGCTGAGCGGCTCGCCGTTCTCGTCCTCGGAATGCCGCGTCCACACCCCTTCGTCGCCGAGATGCCAGGAGGTGGTGCGGTCGTCCATCGCCTCGTCGAAGAAGGACAGCAGCTCCTGAACGTGGTTCGGGTCGGAGACCCGCACCAGCGCCTCGACGCGGCGGTCGAGGTTGCGGTGCATCATGTCGGCGCTGCCGATGTAGACGACCGGGTCGCCGTCCGCCTCGAACGCGAAGATGCGGGAGTGCTCCAGGTACCGGCCCAAGATGCTGCGCACCGTGATGTTGTCACTCACACCGGGCAGGTCGACGCGCAGGCTGCAGATGCCGCGCACCCACACCTCCACCTTCACGCCGGCCATGCTCGCGCGGTACAGCGCATCGATGATCTGTTCGTCGACCATGGAGTTGACCTTGATGCGGATGCGCGCGGGCCGCCCGGCCTCGGCGTTCTTGCGCTCGCGATCGATGTGCCGCAGCAGACCCTTGCGCAGGTGCAGCGGGGCGACCAGCAGGCGCTTGAACTTCTTCTCGATGGCGTAGCCGCTGAGCTCGTTGAACAGCCGGGTGAGGTCGCGGCCGACGAGCGGGTCGGCGGTGAACAGTCCGAAGTCCTCGTAGATGCGGCTGGTCTTGGGGTTGTAGTTGCCGGTGCCGACGTGCGAGTAGTGACGCAGCACGCCGTCCTCCTCGCGGATGACCAGCGCCAGCTTGCAGTGGGTCTTCAGGCCGACCAGGCCGTACACCACGTGCACGCCGGCCTTCTCGAGCTTGCGCGCCCAGACGATGTTGTTGGCCTCGTCGAAGCGGGCCTTGACCTCGACCAGGGCGAGGACCTGCTTGCCCGCCTCTGCGGCGTCGATCAGCGCCTGCACGATGGGGCTGTCGCCGGACGTGCGGTACAGCGTCTGCTTGATGGCGAGCACATGCGGGTCGCGGGCCGCCTGCTCGAGGAAGGCCTGCACGCTCGTGGCGAAGGATTCGTACGGGTGGTGCACGAGCACGTCGGCCTTGCCGATCGCCTTGAACACGTCGGGGCGCTCGTTGCTGTCACCCGGCTGGAACGCCACGGCGGTGGTGGGCAGGTGCGGCGGGTAGCGGAGGTCGGGGCGATCGATGCGCGAGAGGTCGAAGAGCCCGCGCAGATCGAGCGGCCCCGGCAGGCGGTACACCTCCTGATCGGTGATGTCGAGTTCCTTCAGCAGCAGCTCGAGGGTGACGTCGTCCATGTCCTCGGTGATCTCGAGGCGGATCGGCGGACCGAACCGGCGCCGCAGCAGCTCGGCCTCGAGTGCCTGGATGAGGTTCTCCGACTCGTCCTCCTCGATCTCCACGTCCTCATTGCGGGTGAGGCGGAAGGCGTGGTGGTCGAGCACCTCCATACCGGGGAAGAGGTCTTCGAGGTGGTTGGCGATGAGCTCCTCGAGCCGGATGAAGCGCAGGATCTCGCTCTCGCCCGGCACCTGCACGAACCGGGGGAGCATCGGCGGCACCTTGAGCCGGGCGAACTCCTGGCGCCCGGTGCGCGCGTTGCGGATGCGGATCGCGAGGTTCAGTGACAGGCCCGAGATGTAGGGGAACGGATGCGCCGGGTCGACGGCGAGCGGCATGAGCACCGGGAACACCTGCGTGCCGAAGTACTCGGTGAGCGCCCCGCGCTCGGCATCCGTCAGATCCGACCACTCGGTGATCTCGATGCCGGCGTCGGCCAGGGCCGGCCTGACCTGATCGTTCCACGCCGCTGCGTGGCGCATCTGCAGTGCGTGCGCGTCGCGGGAGATGTCGGCCAGCACATCGGTGGCGGCTCTGCCGACGTTGGTCGGAACCGCGAGCCCGGTGAGGATGCGGCGCTTGAGGCCGGCGACGCGCACCATGAAGAACTCATCGAGGTTGCTGGCGAAGATGGCCAGGAAGTTCGCGCGCTCGAGCTCCGGCAGCGTCGGGTCCTCGGCGAGCTCCAGCACGCGTTTGTTGAACGCCAGCCAACTCAGTTCGCGGTCGTGATAGCGGTGATCGGGCAGCATCGCGTCCGGGGCCGCGAGGGCGTCGAAATCGTCGTCTTCGGCGTCACCCAATCCGGCGTCGACCAGTTCGCGTTCGATCATGGGGTACATCCTTGCATCGCGGGGTGACGAATGCGTGAACTCAGTCCTCCTGCGGCCGCTCATCGTCGTAGAGGTTGAACCGGTATCCGACGTTGCGCACCGTGCCGATGATCTGCTCGGCCTCGCCGAGCTTGGCGCGCAGCCGCCGCACGTGCACGTCGACGGTGCGGGTGCCGCCGAAGTAGTCGTACCCCCACACGTCGCTCAGCAGCTGCTCGCGTGTGAACACGCGGGACGGGTGCGTGGCGAGGAAGTGCAGCAGCTGGAACTCCTTGTAGGTGAGATCCAGCGGCCGCCCGTGCAGCTTCGCCGAATAGGACTGCTCGTCGATCGTGATGCCGGACGCCTGCACGTGGGCGGGCTCGCCGTCGCCGGCGCGGGTGAGTGCGAGTCGGATCCGTGCGTCGATCTCGGCGGGACCGGCTCCGGTCAGCACGACGTCGGCGAAGCCCCAGTCGGCGGCGACCGCGCTCAGGCCGCCCTCCGTCGTCACCAGCAGCACCGGCTGCTCGGTGGCCGCCGTGCGCAGCAGCCGGCAGGCGCTCTTGGCCGCGACGAGGTCGGTGCGGGCGTCGACGAGGAGCACGTCGGCCTCGGGGAGGGAGAGCAGATGGCCGGGATCGAGCGGATGCCGGCGCACGCTGTGCGGCAGCAGTTCCAGCGCGGGAAGCACCGGCTCCGCATCGGGAGCCGGGGTGAGTGCCAGCACCAGGACCACGCGACCATGCTAGTGGCGGTGACCGGGCGGCTCCGCTCGATGTCGGCCGGCTCCAAGTACGATGGCCCCATGTCTGAACCGGCTCTCGCTCCGCGCAATGCCTTCCACGGCGTCATTGCGGTGTGGATCGCGTCGCTGGTCACGGCGGTCCTGCTGGCGGTGCTGCTGCCCGAGGACGTGCGCATCGGCTGGCTGCTGATCGCCTTCGGCGTGATCGTGCTTGCGTCCTTCGCCGTGCAGCTCGCCTACGGGCGAGCATCCGGATTCATCGTGCGGATCGCGGCCAGCGTGATGGGGTCGCTGCTTCTCATGGGGCTCGTCTCGATCGCGCTGGGGCTGGCCGCCCTCGCGTCCGCGGTCTGACCCTCGCCACCGCCATCGACTAGACTGGTGCACATGGACCTCGTCGCGCTCGAATTGTTCTACCTCGGCCTGCTCGGCCTTGCGAGCCTCGCGATCGCCTTCGTCTCCGGCGTCGTGCTCGTCAACCTGTTCCGCGGCCAGCGCTGATCCGACGGACGTCGTGATCGAGCTGCCGACCGACCTTCCCGCAGAGCTCGCGCCGCTGTCGTGGTTGCTGGGCGTGTGGGAGGGCACCGGAGTCATCGAGTACACCGCCGGAGACCGCCGCTTCCAGGGGGAGTTCTCGCACCGCGTGAGCTTCAGCCATGACGGCGGCCCGTTCCTGAACTATGCGGCGACGGCCTCCTTCCTGGGGATCGAGGGTGAGGACGCACCCGTCCCGCTTCTCGCCGAGACCGGCTTCTGGCGCCTCGCGCGCCGGCACACGGATGCCGACCCCGGCCCCGCCCTGCTGCCGCCGACCGAGACGGCCGCGCCGCGCACGGTGCACGACGTCGAGGCGCTGCGCACGCCGGACGGATTCCCCCTCGAAGCGTCGATCGCGCATTCCGACGGCACCCTCGAGCTGTATCTCGGCCGCATCGCCGGCCCGCGCATCGACATCGCGACGGATGCCGTCGTGCGCATCGCGGGCGCCAAGGACTACAGTGCCGCGAGCCGCATGTACGGGCTCGTCGAGGGGCACCTGCTGTGGGCCTGGGACATCACCGCCCTGGGGGAGCCGTTGAAGTCGCACGCCTCCGCTCGACTGGCCAAGGTCTGAGATGACCGAGTTCGCCTCCCTGCCCGGTGCGGTTCTCGACGGCGAGATCGTCGCGCATTTCGGGAACCCGATGATCGAGCAGCGCCTGCTCGCCGCGGGGGAGGCGGTCGTGCCGGTCGGCGACCGCACGCTGATCGAGGTCGCCGGCGAGGACCGGCTCACGTGGCTCGACTCGATCACCTCGCAGTCCGTCGCACGGCTCGCGGCGGGCGAGAGCACCGAGCTCCTCGTGCTCGATCCGCAGGGTCGCGTGGAGCACGCGGCGGGCGTCTTCGAGGACGGCACCTCCGCGTGGCTGATCGCCGACTCCGACGACGCAGACCCGCTCGCCACGTGGCTGAAGCGCATGGTCTTCCGATCGCGGGTGACCGTGACGGTGCACACGGATGCCGCTCTCGCGGGCTTCTTCGCAGGAGGCGCTGCCGAGGAGCGCGTGCCGGCGGCTGCGCCGAACGGCGTTCCGCTCGTCTGGCGGGACCCGTGGCGGAGCGTGGCCCCGGGCGGCCACCAGTACGCCGCGGTCGCGCAGCATCCGGCGTCGGACTACGCCTGGTGCATCGCGGTCGTCGACTCGTCCGCGCAGCTGACGGGCCCGTTCGCCGGCGCCCTCGCCGCCGAGGCGCTGCGGATCGCGGCCTGGCGCCCGCGCTGGTCGCGCGAGGTCGATGAGCGCTCGATCCCGCACGAGACCGACTGGATCCGCAGTGCCGTGCACCTGGACAAGGGGTGCTATCGCGGGCAGGAGACGGTGGCGAAGGTGCACAACCTCGGGCATCCGCCCCGCCGTATCGCCGCACTGCAGCTGGACGGCTCCGACACGGTGCTGCCCGTGCCGGGGGACGCGGTGCTCTCGGGCGATGCGGAGGTCGGCACGATCACGTCGGTCGCGCTGCACCACGAGGACGGTCCGATCGCGCTGGCGATCCTGTCGCGTCGCGCGCCGGACGGCGATCTCGTGGTGCGCTCGCAGGGCGTCGACATCGCCGCCGCGCAGCAGGTGATCGTGCCGGCGGACGCCGGGGCGACCGCCGGCGTGCCGCGTCTCACCCGACTGTCGCGGCGTCCGGTCGCGCCCGACCCGCGCGACCCGCGCTGATCCGCCCGCCGCTCCCACCCGCCGACGTCTGCACATCTTCGCGTTTTGAGGGGCCATCTCCTGTGCTGAGGGGTCATGAAACGCCGCGTGGGCGGGCCCCGAGGCGACGTGACGTGACCCCTCAGCCCCGTACGGCTGCTGCCGACGCGAACCGCGAGTTCACGCCTGCGGCGCGACCGTCTGCCAGGGGACGGTGAGCTCGCCGAGGCGCCAGCGTGCGGCACGGCCGATGATCGGCACGCCCTGGTCGCGCAGCGCCCCGACCGCCGCGACGAAGCGCTGACCGGGGCCGAAGGTCGACAGGGCCGCGGCGCGATCCCACTCCCGATCGAGGGCGATCAGCAGGTCGTGCACGCGCTCGCCGGGAACGTTGCGATGGATGAGCGCCTTCGGCAGGCGCTCTGCGACGATGCCGGGGCGCTCGAGCCCGGTCAGGCGCAGGGAGATCGTGAAGCGGACGGGCACGCCGCCCGGGGCGACGTCGATCCACGAGCAGACGCGGCCGATCTCGTCGCAGGTGCCCTCGACGAGCATCCCGTCTGGCGCGAGCCGTGACGTCATCCGGGTCCAGGCGTCCGCGACGTCGGCCTCGTCGTATTGCCGCAGCACGTTCATCGCCCTGATCACCGCGGGCCTTCGGCCACCGGGCAGCGGCACCTCGAAGCCGCCGCGCGCGAACGACACCCGCAGGTCGGGCGGGAAGGGGGTCCGCCCTGCGCGCACGTCGTCGAGCTGCCGGCGCGCGGACGCCACGCGCTCGGGATCGAGTTCGAGGCCGAGCACCTCGGCATCCGCGCGGACTCGTCGCAGGCGGTCGGCCAGCTCGAACGCCGTCACTCCGCTGGCGCCGTACCCCAGGTCGATCACGAGCGGATCGGCCGCCTTCCGGAACGCTTCGGACACCGCGATCCACCGGTCGTTCCGCCGCAACCGGTTCGTGCCCGTCGTCCCCCGAGTGGGCTGTCCGACCGGTGCGCTCATCACCCCATTCTCCGACACCCCTTCACCCTCCGCTGCTCACCGGCGCGCGTGGTCCGCCCCGCGCCGACAAGGTCACGGAGCCCGACCTCAGGAACAGAAAAAGATAGGCTGACAGCATGACGCGCACCCTGATCCTCCTTCGGCACGGCCAGAGCGAGTGGAACCAGCTGAACCTCTTCACCGGCTGGGTCGATGTCCGCCTCACCGAGCAGGGCAAGGCCGAAGCCCGTCGCGGTGGTGAGCTGCTCGCCGAATCGGGCCTGCTGCCCGATGTGCTGCACACGTCGCTGCTGAGCCGTGCGATCCAGACCGCGAACATCGCGCTCGACGCCGCGGACCGGCTGTGGATCCCGGTGACGCGCTCGTGGCGGCTCAACGAGCGGCACTACGGTGCTCTGCAGGGCAAGGACAAGGCGCAGACGCTCGAGGAGTTCGGCCCCGAGCAGTTCCAGCTGTGGCGTCGTTCGTTCGACGTGCCGCCGCCGGTGCTCGATGACCGCAGCGAATTCAGCCAGGTGAACGATCCGCGCTACGCGGGCATCGATGGCGACGTGCCGCGCACCGAGTCGCTCAAGCTCGTGATCGACCGGCTGCTGCCCTACTGGGAGAGCGCGATCGTCCCCGATCTCGAGTCGGGCAAGACGGTGCTCGTCACCGCGCACGGCAACTCGCTGCGCGGACTGGTGAAGCACCTCGAGGGCATCGGCGACGACGAGATCGCCGGGCTCAACATCCCCACCGGGATCCCGCTGGTCTACGAACTCGACGACGACAACGTGCCGACCGAGCCCGGGCGCTACCTCGACCCGGAGGCCGCCGCCGCCGGTGCCGCCGCGGTCGCCGCGCAGGGCAAGAAGTAGTTCGACGAGCTGAAGGCCGGATGCTGATCGGCATCCGGCCTTCACCGTATGTCAGGCGTGTCCGAGCTCCTGCTGCTCGACGGCGAGGGCGATGTCCTCCTCCTCGATCGCCCAGTCACCGGTGGCGAGGTAGACGACCTTCTTCGCGACGGCCACGGCATGATCGGCGAAGCGCTCGTGGTAGCGGCTGGCGAGCGTGGCGTCGACGGTCGCGGTGGCCTCGCCCTTCCAGTTGTCGCTGAGCACCTTCTCGAAGACCCGGGCGTGCAGCTCGTCGACGTCGTCGTCCGCGTTGCGGATCGCATCGGCGAAACGCAGGTCCTGCGTGCGCAGCAGCTCGCCGAGGGTGCGCGAGATGTCGACGTCGAGTTCGCCCATCCGGCGGAAGGTGCCCTTCAGGCCCTTGGGGACGGCGCGCTCGGGGAAGCGAAGCCTGGCGAGCTGAGCGATGTGCTCGGCCATGTCTCCCATCCGCTCCAGCGAGGCACTCACGCGCAGTGCCGTGATCACGATGCGCAGGTCGCGGGCGACCGGCTGCTGGCGGGCGAGGATCTCGATCGCCTGCTCGTCGAGGGAGACGGCGAGCTCGTCGATCTTGGCGTCGTCGGCGATGACCTCTTCCGCCAGCGCCACGTCGCTCTCCGCGAACGCGGTCGTCGCCTTCTCGATGGCGACGGTGACGAGGTCGGAGATCTCGGCGAGGCGCGCCTGAAGATCCTCGAGGGACTGGTGGAACACTTCGCGCATCGGCGCAACCTTTCGTCGGGGGCTCGGCGCACTGCGAGCCGTTCGGGCACGCGCTGGCGCGAGCCAGAGCCGATTGTGTTCGTCGAAGGTTAACGAACGGTGCCCGGAACGTGAATACTAATCTCCCCGTCCGCGAGGCGGCGGGCCCCGGCGCGGAGAGCCCCGGAACGGGCCCTACTCTGGAGGCATGCCATCGCCCCAGCTCGCGCTGATCGCGCTCATCGTCGGAGCGGTGATCGGCACCGGGTTCACCGTGCTGCTCTCCTGGGCGTACCGTGCCAGGGCGAAGTACGCCGAGGAGACGTCGACCGCCATCCCGGCCGGTGTCGACGACGTACTGGCCGGCATGGACGATGCCGCGTGCGTGATGGACGCGTCGGGCCTCGTCGTGGCGGTCTCGAAGGCGGCCGCCCGGTTCGGCATCGAGACCGGGGCCGTGCTCGAGAACACCGAGCTCCGCCAACTCGTGCGACACGTCCGCTCGACGAACGTCAGCGCGACCGAGACGTTGCGTCTCGCGGGCGGGCGCACCCTCGATCCGCGCCTCGTCTCGGCGCGCGCCAGTGCCGTGGGGACACGACTGACGCTGCTCATCATCCGCGATGTGACCGAGCGCGAGCGTCTCGATCAGATGCGCAACGACTTCGTCGCCAACACCAGTCACGAGCTGAAGACTCCGGTGGGAGCGGTCAGCCTGCTCGCCGAGGCCATCGAATCCGCCGCCGACGACCCCCAGCAGGTGCGCCTTTTCGCCTCGCGGATCTCGGCCGAGGCGTCGCGGCTGGGTCAGCTGACCGGGCGGATCATGAGCCTCTCGCGTCTGCAGGCGGCGGAGAGCCTCTCGGATGTCGCACCGGTCGCGATCGACGAGGTCGTCGCATCCTCCATCGAGGCGCACGCCGTGCAGGCGGACTCCGCCGGCGTCGAGCTCAGTCGCGGCGGCGACCGCGGCGTGTGGGTGCAGGGCGACTCGCAGATCCTCGCCGAGGCGGTGGGCAACCTCATCGCGAACGCGATCGTCTACTCGCCCAAGGGGTCGAAGGTCGGGATCGGGGTCAGCGCCGACGCGGACGTCGTCGAGATCGCCGTGACCGATCAGGGCATCGGCATCTCCGAAGCCGACCGCGAGCGCATCTTCGAGCGCTTCTATCGCGCGGACGAGGCACGCTCCCGACGCACCGGCGGCACCGGGCTCGGTCTGTCGATCGTCAAGCACGCGACGCAGCGACACGGCGGCGAAGTACGGCTGTGGTCGAGGCCGGGTCGGGGCTCGACCTTCACCATCCGGCTGCCGCGCATCGACGCGCCGGACACCGGCGGCAAGAAGAAGCACAAGAAGAAGCGCGCGCGGAAGGCCGGCAAGGGCGAGGCGCGCGTTCGAAACGGAGAGACGGCATGACCCGCATCCTTCTCGTCGAAGACGAGCCCGACCTCGCCGACCCGCTGGCGTATCTGCTGCGCCGCGAAGGCTACGAGGTGGAGATCGCCGAGGACGGCCCGGGTGCACTGAGCGCGTTCCGCGAGCGCGGCGCCGACATCGTGCTGCTCGATCTCATGCTGCCCGGCATGCCGGGTACCGAGGTGTGCCGGCAGATCCGGCAGTCATCGGCGGCGCCGATCATCATGCTCACGGCGAAGGACTCCGAGGTCGACATCGTCGTGGGTCTCGAGCTCGGCGCCGACGACTACGTCACCAAGCCGTACTCCTCGCGCGAGCTGCTCGCGCGCATGCGCGCCGTGCTGCGGCGCGTCGTGCAGGCGGAGACCGAGCTCGACGAGCGAGTGCTCGAGGGCGGGCGGGTCACGCTCGACATCGATCGCCATACCGTCGCCGTGGACGGCGCGGAGATCAACATGCCGTTGAAGGAGTTCGAGCTCCTCGAGGTGCTGATGCGCAACGCAGGACGGGTGCTGACCCGCGGCCAGCTCATCGACCGGGTGTGGGGCAGCGACTACTTCGGCGACACGAAGACCCTCGACGTCCACATCAAGCGCATCCGCTCGCGCATCGAGCAGAACCCCTCCGAACCGGTGATGCTGGTCACGGTGCGGGGCCTCGGCTATCGCTTCGAGGGGTGATCGGACGAGAAGAGGCCGGCCCGATGGGCCGGCCTCGTTCAGGTCAGACTGACGGACGCGTCAGTGGGAGGACTCCGTGCTCTCGCTCTCGACAGGCTCGGGCGCAGGCGTGAACCCGCCCGGCACCAGGTCGCTGTAGTACGGCAGCGTACCGTCGAGCACGGGCACCTGCACCGGCTCGGCATCCTCATCGCCCGAGAGGAACAGCATCTCGGCGGTCGCGCCGGGCTGCACGTCGAGCGCGTCGATCAGAAGAGGCTGATCCGCGCCGCCCAGGCTGAGGGACTCGCCGGCAGGCACGCGCACGCGCAGCTGCTCGCCCTCCACGTCGATGGTGAGCGTCGCCGCCGCATCGCTCTCGTTGACCAGCGCGGCGACGAGGTTGCCCTCGCTGCCGTCCGCGGTGGCGACGATGAACGCGTTGCGCACGACCACAGGACCACCGGTCGACTCGACGTTCACGCCGTCGGAGGCGGGATACTCGTTGGTCGTCGCCTGATGGGTGATGAAGGTGCATCCGGTGGTGCCGAGAGCCACCGCGGCGCCGAGAGCGGCGACGGCGGCGAGACGGCGGGTGGCGGACGCAGCAAGGCGCGAGTTCACGGGTCCTCCTGAGGTGCGACGGGTGTCCTGGCTCAGTCTAGTGGGTGCGGGCGCGCGCACCGCGACCGGCATCGGCGCGAACCTTAGTGCATATCCGCTGTGGTATCCTGGAGATTGCCGAAAGGACACGTTTTTATGCTTTTTGAGGTTGGCGAAACCGTCGTCTATCCGCACCATGGGGCCGCGACGATCATCGAGGTCAAGGAACGCGTGATCAAGGGGGAGACCAAGAAGTATCTCAAGCTCAACGTCACCCAGGGCGATCTGATCATCGAGGTCCCGGCCGAGAATGTCGACCTCGTCGGCGTTCGTGACGTGATCGGCAAGGAGGGCCTCGACCACGTCTTCGAGGTGCTGCGTGCGCCGTTCACCGAAGAGCCGACCAACTGGTCGCGCCGGTACAAGGCGAATCTCGAGAAGCTCGCCTCGGGCGATGTCATCAAGGTGAGCGAGGTCGTGCGCGACCTGTGGCGCCGCGACCAGGACCGCGGGCTCTCCGCCGGCGAGAAGCGGATGCTGGCCAAGGCTCGTCAGATCCTCGTGTCGGAGCTGGCGCTCGCCGAGAAGATCGACGAGGACAAGGCCGGCGAGCTGCTCGACGAGGTGCTCGCCTCCTGAGTCACAGAACCGGAGTGGTGCGGAAGGCGGATGCTGCGGCATCCGCCTTCCGTCGTCTGCGGGCGCGGACCGGACGGTAGCGTGAGAGGGTGACTCAGCTTCCCGTTCCCACTACTGCGATCGTCGTCGTCGCCGCGGGCTCCGGCAGTCGGCTGGGAGCGGGAGCGCCCAAGGCGTTCGTGGGCATCGACAGCCGTTCCGTGCTGCGTCATGCTCTCGACGGCGTGTTCGCGGCCCGGCCCATGCAGGTGGTCGTCGTCGCTCCCGCCGGTTTCGAGGGTGTGGCGGAGAGTGAGCTGCTCGCGGCCGCGGGGGAGCGGAGTGCGCTCGGCACCGTCGTCACCGGGAAAGAGACCCGCCAGGGCTCCGTCGCCGCCGGGCTCGCCGCGCTGTGGGGCGATGTCGACACGGTGCTCGTACACGACGCGGCGCGTGCGCTGACGCCGCCGGAGCAGATCGACGCGGTCGCGGATGCTGTGGCGCCCGGCACCGGGGTGATTCCCGCCCTGCCCGTGGTCGACACCCTCAAGAGCGTCGACGGCGACGCGATCGTCGCCGCGGTGGATCGCTCTCTTCTGGCCGCGGCGCAGACACCGCAGGGTTTCCCGCGCGGTGCGCTGGAGGCAGCGTACGCTCGCGCGCTCCGGACCGGTGAGGACCACACCGACGATGCAGCGCTCTTCGCGGCGTCAGGGGGAGCGGTGCGCCGGATCTCGGGCTCCGAGCGGGCGTTCAAGATCACCACGCCCGCCGACCTGGAGCGCGCCCGGATGCTGCTGCGCGGACCGGCGTCGCAAGCCGCGGCCGTTCCCCGCATCGGCGTCGGCACCGATGTGCACGCCTTCGGCGGCGATGGGAACCTCTGGCTGGCGGGGCTGGAGTGGCCGGGCGAGCAGCCGCTGTCCGGGCATTCCGACGGCGATGCCGTCGCGCATGCGATCGTCGACGCGCTGCTGGGCGCCGCGGGTCTCGGCGACATCGGTGAGCACTTCGGCACCGCGCATCCGGAGTACGCCGGCGCACACGCCGACGTCTTCCTCGCCCGCGCCGCCGCGATGCTGGCGGAGGCGGGTTTCACGATCGGGAACGTGTCGGTGCAGTTCCAGGGGAATCGCCCGCGGTTCAGCGCTCGTCGGAAGGAGGCGGAGGCTGCGCTGTCGGATGCTCTGGGCGGAGCATCCGTCTCGGTCTCGGCGACCACCACCGACGGCCTGGGGTTCACCGGCCGGGGTGAGGGCGTCGCCGTCACCGCCGTCGCCCTGATCGTGCCGCGCGGCTGAGGTCGGTCGACGGGAACGCCCCAGGTGACGCACGGGGTCGCCCCGGTAGGCTTGTGCGGTGACGATCCGGCTCTATGACACTCGCGCGCAGGAGCTGCGCGCGTTCGTTCCGCTCGACCCCTCGAACGTGACGATGTATGTGTGCGGGCCGACCGTCCAGTCCGGACCGCACATCGGCCACGTGCGGGCGGCGTTGAGCTTCGACATCCTGCGGCGCTGGCTCGAGCATCGCTATGGCCGCGTCACCTTCGTGCGCAACGTCACCGACATCGACGACAAGACCCTCGCGAACGCCACGGATGTCGAACCGTGGTGGGCGCTCGCGTACCGCATCGAGCAGGAGTTCTCGCAGGCGTATGCCGCGATCGGCATCCTCGCGCCCACGTATGAACCCCGTGCGACGGCCTCGGTGCCGCAGATGCAGGAGCTCATCGCTCGGCTCATCGAACGCGGGCACGCGTACGCCGCCCCGGACGGATCGGGCGACGTCTACTTCGACGTGCGGTCATGGCCGGACTACGGCGCGCTCACGCGGCAGTCCGTCGACGCGATGGAGGCGACGGCAGACGCCGACCCGCGCGGCAAGCGCAACCCGCAGGACTTCGCCCTCTGGAAGGGCGCGAAGTCCGACGAGCCGGCCGATGCCGTGTGGGCCTCGGCATGGGGCGAAGGTCGCCCGGGCTGGCACATCGAATGCTCGGCCATGTCGCGCCGTTACCTCGGACCGGAGTTCGACATCCACGGCGGCGGTCTCGATCTGCGCTTCCCGCACCACGAGAACGAGTTGGCGCAGTCCACGGCGGCCGGTGACCCCTTTGCCCGGTACTGGGTGCACAACGGACTGGTGACCGTGGACGGGCAGAAGATGTCGAAGTCGCTGGGCAACTTCACCCTGGCCTCCGACGTGCTGCGCGCGCACGACCCGCTGGTGGTGCGCTATGCGCTCGCCGCGGCGCACTACCGCTCCAGCCTGGATCTCTCCGAATCCTCGTGGGCGGAGGCCGAGGCCGCGCTCGGCCGCATCCGCACGTTCATGGAACGTGCCGCACGCGCGGCAGGCGGCGACTCCGGACCGGTCGCCACGGACGTCCCCGCGGCTTTCGCGGCGGCGATGGACGACGACCTCGGCGTGCCGCAGGCACTCGCCGTGCTGCACGAGACGGTGCGCGCGGGCAACGCCGCATTGGACGACGGGGACTCGGATGCCGCGATGAAGGCGTTGCGATCCGTGTCCGTGATGACCGACGTCCTCGGGATCAATCCGCTCTCCGCGCAGTGGGGGGCGGATGCGGGCGGCGCCGCCGCATCCGCTCTCGACACGCTCGTCACGACGATGATCGAGCAGCGTGCGCAGGCGCGCGCCGACAAGGACTGGCCCGCCGCCGACCGCATCCGCGATGCGATCGCCGCGGCAGGAATCACTCTGGAGGACTCTCCGGACGGAACACATTGGAGTATCGATGGCTAAGCCGCACCGCCCCGGAGCGGGCAACAGCAAGAAGAAGGGCGCCAGTAAGGGCACCGGCGGTCACAGCCGCAAGGCTCTGGAGGGCCGCGGGCCCACGCCCAAGGCCGAGGACCGCAGCTGGCACGTCGCCGGCAAGCGCAAGGCGGCCCAGGAGCGGTTCGCCGCCGCCGGCGGCAAGGGCAAGCCCGGGCAGCGTCCGCAGCAGGCGTCGAACCCGAACCGCCAGGGGCGCGCGAAGGCGTCGGACGACACCGAGACGGTCACCGGGCGCAACTCGGTGCTCGAGGCGCTGCGGACGAAGATTCCGGCGACGGCGTTCTACATCGCGCAGCGCGTGGAGATGGATGACCGCGTCAAGGAGATGCTGGCGATCGCCCGGCACCGCGACATCCCCGTGCTCGAGGTGACCCGTCAGGAGCTCGACCGGATGGCCGGCTTCGACGGCGTGCACCAGGGTGTGGCGCTCAAGGTGCCGCCGTACGAGTACGCGCACCCGCAGGACCTGCTCGAAGAGGTGATCGACCGTGGCCAGACGCCGCTGTTCATCGCCCTCGACGGCATCACCGACCCGCGCAATCTCGGCGCCATCATCCGCTCCACAGCCGCGTTCGGCGGGCACGGGGTCATCCTTCCGCAGCGCCGTTCGGCCAGCGTCAATTCCGCCGCCTGGAAGACCAGCGCCGGCGCGGCAGCGCGCACCCCGGTCGCGCTGGCGGCGAACCTCACCGCGATGCTCAAGGAGTTCAAGAAGCAGGGCGTGTTCGTGCTGGGGCTCGACGGCGGGGGAGAGGTGTCGCTGCCGGCGCTCGAGCTGGCCGACCGTCCGGTCGTGATCGTCGTCGGCTCCGAGGGCAAGGGCCTGTCGCGTCTCGTCACCGAGACGTGCGATCAGATCGTGTCGATCCCGATCTCGGCGGCCACGGAGTCGCTGAACGCCGGAATCGCGGCATCCGTCGCGCTGTACCAGGTCTCCACGCTCCGCGCCGGACGGGAATAGCCCGGCCAGGTGCGCGATTGCACCTGACGTACCCGCGCACGCGCGATCGGAAGGAAGACCTATGGCCCGCACCGTCGTCATCGGAGGAACCGGCTACGCCGGAGCTCACATCGTCCGAGAGGCGGTGAACCGAGGACACGAGGTGGTCGCCGTCTCGAGGTCGGTGCCGGATGCGCCGGTGAAGGGCGCGCAGTACGTGCAGGGGTCAGTGCTCGACCTGCCCGCGCTCGACGACGTGTTCGACGGAGCGGATGCGGTCGTGTCGACGCTCTCGCCGCGGGGCGACATGGAGAACGCGGTGCTCCCGGCGCTGCAGGACATCGCCGCCCGTCTCTCCGGGACGACGACCCGACTCGGGGTGGTCGGCGGCGCCGGCGGAAGCCTCGTCGCGCCCGGCGGTCCCCGTCTGTTCGACCTGGACTTCCCCGAGGAGTACCGGCACGAGGCGAAGGTCGGCATCGACTCGCTCGAGCTTCTGCAGAACACCGATGAGGACCTGGACTGGTTCTTCGTCCACCCAGCCGAGGTGTTCGGCCCATGGGCGGAGGGCGAGCGCACCGGGACGTACCGCAACGGCGGCGACGTGCTCGTGCGCGACGCGGACGGCAACTCGACCATCTCCGGCGCCGACTTCGCGATCGCCGTCGTCGACGAGATCGAGGCACCTCAGCACCGGCGCGCGCGCTTCACCGTGGGCTACTGATTCCCCGCTTCGTCAGACGAGGTCGCGCCAGTCGATGTCGGCGGTGTCGTCCGATACGTCGATCGCGCCGGTCACGACGGGCAGGCCCATCGTCTCGGTGGGCGGGCCCATGATCGTCGCCTCGTCACGGCGATGGCGCAGCACATCGTTGATGTAGCTCGTCAGCACCTCCGCGAGAGGCACGGAGCGGCCCTGCGCCTGCGACAGGTACCAGCGGTGCTCGAGCACCTGGTGGTAGACCTCCGCGGGCTCGAGCTTGGCGCGCAGGTCGTAGGGGATGGCGCGCACGACGGGCTCGAACACGCGGGTGAGCCACTCGTGCGCGTACATCTCCTCATCGGTCCACTGCTTGCTCGAGCGCACCCGGAACTCGTCCAGGTCGTTCAGCAGCCGGCGGGCCTGGTTCTCCTCGACGTCCAGACCGGTCAGCCGGATGAGCCGGCGCTGATGGTGCCCGGCATCGACCACCTTGGGCTGGATGCGCACCGAGGTGCCGTCGGGCGTGGCCACCATCGACATCTCGTCGATGTCGAACCCGAGGGCGTTCAGCTGCTCCACCCGTTCGGTGATGCGCCACGTCTCACCCGCCGAGAAGGACTCCTCATCGGTCAGCGCCGCCCAGAGCGAACGATACGACGAGACGATGCCATCCGCGATCTGGAGGGCGTCGACGCCGCGCTCCAGCCGCCCGCCGGCGGCGAGGTCCATGATCTCACCGGCGATGTTCGTGCGCGCGAGATCCAGATCGTAGGCGCGCTGTCCGTCGGTGAGCCCCTCCTCGTGCAGCTCTCCCGTCTCCGCATCGACCAGGTAGGCGGCGAAGGCGCCGGCGTCGCGGCGGAACAGGGTGTTCGACAGCGACACATCGCCCCAGTAGAACCCGACGTTGTGCAGGCGCACCAGCAGCAGCGCGAGGGCGTCGACGAGACGCGTGGCCGTGTCGGGGCGCAGCACCTGAGTGAACAGCGCGCGGTACGGCATCGAGAAGCGCAGGTGGGAGGTGACCAGGGCCGCCGGCAGAGGCTTTCCGTCGGCATCCGTCCGTCCCGCGATCACCGCGACCCGGCTCACGCACGGTACGTCGAGACGGCCGAGGTTGCCGAGCATCTCGTACTCGCGCTGTGCCATCTCGGCCGTCGTCTCCTTGACGGCGACGACGCGCCCGGACAGGTCGGCGAAGCGCACCAGATGGCGGGACAGACCCTTGGGCAGCGAGACGATGTGCTCGGACGGCCACTTGCCCAGCGGCGTCGACCACGGCAGCGACAATAGCGCCGGGTCGACGCTGCTCGCGGTGATGCGCAGCGACTCCTGCATGGTTCCTCCGGAAACGCCGCGGCGCGGGAGAACCGAGAGGTCCGCCCGCGCCGCGTGTGGTGGATTCGTCAGGCCGAGACGACCGGCTTGTCGTTGAGGCGCTCGCCCGACTCGATGTCGAAGGCGTGCACGTGACCCGGGTTCGCAGCCAGGGTGACGGTCTCGCCCGCGTTCGGGTGGCTGCGGCCGTCGACGCGCGCGACGATGTCGGCGCGCTTGCCGTTGATCTCGGTGTGGCCGTAGAGGTAGCCGTCCGCGCCGAGCTCCTCGACGAGGTCGACGACGACCGAGAGGCCCTTGCCGTCGGCGGGGCCGACCGTGATGTCCTCAGGGCGGACGCCGACGGTGACCTGGCTGCCGGTGGCACGGCCGGTCACATCGCGATCGAGCGGCACGACCTCGCTGCCGAAGCGCACGCCGCCGTCGGCGAGGTCGGCCGAGAACAGGTTCATCGCGGGCGAGCCGATGAAGCCGGCGACGAACACGTTGTTCGGCTTCTCGTACAGGTCGCGCGGCGACCCGACCTGCTGCAGGATGCCGTCCTTCAGCACCGCGATGCGGTCACCCATGGTGAGCGCCTCGGTCTGGTCGTGCGTCACGTACACGGTGGTGACGCCGAGACGACGCTGCAGCGAGGCGATCTGCGTGCGGGTCTGCACGCGCAGCTTCGCGTCCAGGTTCGACAGCGGCTCGTCCATGAGGAACACCTGCGGCTGGCGCACGATCGCGCGACCCATCGCGACACGCTGACGCTGACCACCCGAGAGCGCCTTGGGCTTGCGGTTCAGGTACTGCTCGAGGTCGAGCAGCTTGGCCGCCTCGAGCACGCGCGACGCACGCTCCTCCTTGCCGATGCCGGCGATCTTGAGCGCGAAGCCCATGTTCTCGGCGACGGTCATGTGCGGGTACAGCGCGTAGTTCTGGAAGACCATGGCGATGTCACGGTCCTTCGGCGGCACGTCGGTGACGTCGCGGTCGCCGATCAGGATGCGCCCGGCGTTGACCTCTTCGAGGCCGGCGAGCATGCGCAGCGAGGTGGACTTGCCGCAACCGGAGGGGCCGACCAGGACGAGGAACTCGCCGTCTCCCACCTCGAGGTTGAGCTTGTCGACTGCGGGACGGGTGCCGCCGGGGTAGAGCCGGGTGGCTTCGTCAAAGGTCACAGATGCCATTGCGTTTCTCCTTCACCGGCAGGTACGTGCCGGACGATCCGTTGTGATGGAAGCGGCGGGTCTCCCCGCCGTGACCCCTCGTCGGGTCGAGATCAGTATGGCACGGACGGCCACTTCTGGGTATTTCCCAGACTGCCTCGTTAACATCGCAGGGTGCCGCCTCACGTGCGGCCCCGTGGGATCACCCACCCACCCGATCTTCAAGAGGAACGATGTCGAGCGACCACACGCCGAACGTCCCCACCGCTCGCAACACGCGTGACGCGGTGCGGGAGAAGGCACAGCAGGTGCACGCGCAGCAGTCGAGGGCGCGCATCATGCGACGCGTCATCATCGGGCTCGTCGTCGTCGTCGCCGTCGGATCCATCGGCGCCGCCGTGGCGTTCGCGGTGAGCTCGTCCATCTCGAAGCCGACGCTCAGCCCGTCGGGCATGGACGGAGACGGCGTGCGGGTCAACGACGTGACCCTCAAGGCCGGATCGACCGAGGTGCCGGCGACGCCGACCCCGGCGCCGTCGGAGGCGGGCAGCTCGGCGACTCCCGAGCCCACGCCCACGGCGGAGGCCGTCCAGCCCACCGACATCCACATCTACGTCGACTACCTCTCCACCGGCGCGGCGGAGTTCGAGCGCGCGAACGCGCGTCAGCTCGCCGGCTGGATCGAGCAGGGCGCCGTCACCGTGACCTACCACCCGGTGGCGCTGCTCACCGCCAGCTCGAACGGCACCAAGTATTCGCTGCGTGCGGCATCCGCTGCCGCGTGCGTGGCGACGTACTCGCCGGCCCAGTTCTACGATTTCAACCACGAACTGCTCACCGATCAGCCCGAGCTCGACAGCGATGGACGCACCGACGTGCAACTCGCCGACCTGGCGGTGGCGGTCGGCGCGGAGAACGCCAAGAAGGTGCGCTCCTGCATTGAGAAGCAGGACTTCGTCTCGTGGGCGAAGGATGCCACCACTCGAGCCCTGGAAGGCCCGCTGCCCGGCTCGAAGGATCTCAAGCTCAACGGCGAGGCGCTCGTCGTCGTGGGTGGCCAGGCGTACGTGGGTGCGATGGACGATCCGGCGGAGTTCTCGCAGTTCGTGCTCACCACGTCGAGCGACGAGTACTACGGCGAGACCGAGCCGACGCCCACGCCGACGCCCACCGGGACCCCGGCTTCCTGAGCCCGGTCATCCGATCCATTCCGCCGTCGCTATGCTGGTGACGGTTCGCCGACTTAGCTCAGCTGGTAGAGCACCTGTCTTGTAAACAGGCGGTCGCGGGTTCGAATCCCGCAGTCGGCTCAGTGAGAGCTTCGCGGGCTCGCCTCAGAACAGCGCTTCGTCGCCCTTGTCGTCGGAGCGCGGTGCGGTGGAGATGCGCTCATCCATGCCGGCGGCGGCGCTCAGCGCCTGCTCGATGAGGTCCTGCGTCGGCTCTGCCGTGAGCCACTCACCGGCGAACGACGAGGGGATGAGCAGCGGCACGCGGTCGTGCAGGTCCGCCAGGTGCTCGGGAGCCGGGCGCATGATGATCGAGTAGCAGGTCGTCCACTCTCCGTCGGGCGTGCGCCCGCGCTGAGTGACCGCGCCCATCCCGAAGGCGACGCCGCGTCCGAGGCCGAACTCGTGCCAGATCCGGCTCGGCTTCTGCATCTCATACCACCCGGTGGTGGGAACGATCGCGCGCCCGCGCATCTTGCCCGGCTGCTGCCGCAGGCGCTCGGACCGGGTGTTGATCGAGGGGAAGCGGGCCGGCTGACCGTCGACGAGGAAGCCCCACCAGGCCGGGTCCAGCATCGGCTCCGTCTCGAACCGCACGATCGGATTGAGGTTGCGCAGGTTGCGGCCCGTCGGACGCAGTGTCTCGCCGGCGTTCTGCTGCGCCCAGGAGCGCAGGCCCGCCAGCATCGCCTCATCGGCTTCGTCGATCAGCTCGGCATCGGTGAAGCGGGGATCCAGTCCGTAGCTCGCGCACATGTTCACAGGGTAGTCACGCCCGCCGACACCGTGGACCCCGCAGACGGATGCGAGCGCGCGGGCGCCGTGCCGCGTCTGCGGTAGCGTGACACCGGTGACCGACGTGCGCCCCCTGCCGACCTGGATCGCCCTCGGCGGAGCCATCGCCATCGGTGCGATGACCGCCATCCAGGCCCGCATCAACGGCGTGCTCGGCGTGCGCCTCGACGATGGGATCGTCGCCGGTCTGCTCTCGTTCGCCGTCGGCCTCGTGCTGCTCGCCGTCGTCATCCCGGCGATCCCGTCGACGCGGGCGGCGGCGGGCAGGCTGATCACCGGCATCCGCACACGCCGCATCCCGTTCTGGATGCTGCTCGGAGGCACCTGCGGCGCGCTCACCGTCTCGACGCAGGGCCTCGTCGCCGGAGTGCTGGGTGTCTCGCTGTTCACGGTCGGCGTGGTGGCCGGTCAGACACTGCACGGCCTGCTGCTCGACCGCGCCGGATTCGGGCCGTCCGGCGTGGTCGCCGTGACACCGGGACGCGTCCTCGGCGGCGCGCTCGCACTCGTCGCCGTCGGCATCTCCCTGGGTGGCGATGTGCTGAGCTCCGCCCCGCCGGTGCTGCTCGTGCTGCCGTTCCTCGCCGGCGCGGGCATCGCGTGGCAGGCGGGCGCCAACGGGCGGCTCGCGAAGAGGGTCGCCTCGCCGATCGCCGCGACGCTGATGAGCTTCGTCGCGGGAACCGCGGTGCTGATCGTGGCTGCGAGCCTGAGCGTCGCCGTTCGCGGACTGCCGCGCGCGCTGCCTGCCGAGCCCTGGCTCTACATCGGCGGACTGCTCGGCTTCCTCTACATCCTGCTCGGCGCGTTCCTCGTCGCTCACACCGGCGTGCTGCTGATGAGCCTTGGCAGCGTTCTCGGGCAGCTGAGCGCGTCGATCGTCATCGACGTGGCATGGCCGACGGCGGGTCGCCCCGCGCTGTGGCAGCTCATCGCGATGGTGGTCGTCGCGTTCACCTCGGTCGTCGTGGCGCTGCCTCGGCGCCGGCGCTGATCAGCGCGGCGACTTCCGCGGCATCCGGCTGATCATCGCCTCGGCGTCGATCGGCTTGCGCCGCCCCGGCTGCTTGCCCTCCGGCTTGCCGCCGACGTAGAGCCAGCCGAGCAGCTCTTCGTTCTTCTTCAACCCGTGCGCCTTCGCGACCGCCTTCGCGCGGGTGTAGCCTCCGGTGCGCCAGATGACACCCCAGCCCGCCTCGTCCAGCAGCAGGCTGAGGGTGTGCGCCACGCCCGCCGCGACCGCCTCCTGCTCCCAGTGCGGCACCTTGTCGCTCTTGCGGTACGACACCACCACGGCGATCAGCAGCGAGGCGCGCAAAGGCTTGCTCGACGGCTTCGTGTCCTTCTGCGCCTTGGCGATCGCCGCGCCGAGCGCCAGCCGGTCGTCGCCGCGCAGCTCGATCAGGCGCCAGGGGCGCAGCGCGGAGTGGTCGGCGACTCGTCCCGCCGCGGCGATCAGCGGCAGCAGCTCGTCGTGCGTCGGCGCGTCCTCGGTGACCTTCGACCAGGAGGTGCGGGCGAGGACCGCGTCGATCGCGGTCACTGTGCGTCGGGGGTGAAGTTCAATGCGAGCGAGTTCATGCAGTATCGGTCGCCGGTGGGGGTGCCGAAGCCGTCGGGGAAGACGTGGCCCAGGTGGGATCCGCAGTTCGCGCACCGGACCTCAGTCCGTTCCATGCCCAGGCTGCGGTCCTCGACGAGCTCCACGGCGTCGGGACGCACCGACTCGTAGAAGCTCGGCCAGCCGCATCCGGAGTCGAACTTCGTGCCGCTCTTGAACAGCTCCGCTCCGCAGGCGCCGCACTGGTACAGGCCGCTGCGCTTCTCATCGAGCAGCTCGCCGGTCCATGCGCGCTCCGTGGCCGCCTGGCGCAGCACCGCGTACTGGTCATCGCCGAGTTCGGCCCGCCACTCGGCATCCGTCTTGTTCACGCTGTAGGTCATGTCTCCATTCTCTCCCGTCGCAGCGGCACCGGCACGGCGAGAATGGACGGATGACCGATGCTGTGCGCGCGAGATACGAACGCTTCGCGCGGGACGAGGCGCCCGGGCGCAGTGCGATGTACGTCGTGTGGGCGCGGGGAGTCGCCGGCGATGCCGAGGTGCTCTCAGTGCTCGACCGGCTCGACGAGCGGCATCGGCAGCCTCCGCTGGTTTTCGCGGTGTCGCGGTTGCGGGGCGCGCCGCTGGGCGACTATCGCGCCTGGCGGGAGTTCGTGCTGGCGCACGTCGACGACGTGGTGGCGGAATGCCGGCGCCGCGCCGTGCAGACCAATGAGCCGCTGCGCCTGGCCGCGATGCTCCCCGCGCTGAGCGAGGTCGACGGTCCCATCGCCCTGCTCGAACTGGGAGCCGCCGCCGGGCTCTGCCTGTACCCCGATCGGTACTCCTTTCGCTTCATCGACGGGTCAGGGCGGGAGCGTGCGCGCATCGACCCCGAAGGCGGGCCGTCGCCGGTGCGGCTGGTGAGCAGGGTCAGCGGGGAGCTTCCGCCGCTGCGGATGCCGCAGATCGTCTGGCGTGCCGGGATCGACATCGCCCCGCTCGATGCCGCCGACGCCGACGACAGGGCCTGGCTGGAAGCGCTGATCTGGCCGGGGGAGACCGAGCGGGCGGAGCGGATCGCCGCCGCCCTCCAGATCGTCGCCGCCGATCCGCCGCTGCTGATCGCCGGCGATGTCGCCGCGCGGCTGAACGAGGCGGTGGCGTCCGCGCCCGCCGACGCCACGCTGGTGGTGATGACCCCCGGTGTGCTCGTGTACCTGCCCCGCGCGGAGCGCCTGACGCTCATCGAGCGCATCCGTGCGCTCGACGCCCGGTGGATCACGATCGACCCGCCGGCGCTGCACGACGCATGGCGGCCGGCGCTGGACGCCTCGTCCTGGAACGGCTTCGCCGTCGCGCTGGACGGACGGGTGCGCGCCGCCGCCGATCCGTTGGGCCGCTGGTGGGAGTGGCGCGCAGGTTCGGGACCGGATGCCGCGTAGCCTGGCCCCATGCTCGGAGACCTCACCGATCGCGACCGCGCGATCCTGACGCTGGAGGCCGCCTGGCCGCGGCACGGCGGCATGAAGGAGGAGACCATCCGGGCGCAGCTGGGCATGAGTCCGGCGCGCTACTACCAGCTGCTGGGGCGCCTCATCGAGACGCAGCAGGCGCTGGAGTTCGACCCACTGCTCGTGCGGCGCCTGCGGCGGCTCGCCGACACGCGCGCATCGCGGCGCACCTCGCGGATGCGGGGCTTCGTCGGCTGAGCCGCCGCTGTGCCGCTCGGAGCGGGATCCCGGGATCCTCCGGCTAGCATCGAGGGGTGTCCAAGCACCCGCATGACCGATTCGACGACGTTCCCCACGCCACCGGCCGCGTAGGCGCCCACCGTGCCGAGCAACCCGGCATGAACGGAGCGGTCGTGCTGCTGTGGTCGGCCGCGGTCGCCCTGGTGCTGATCGTCGTCGGCATCTTCGTCGCGCTGGTGATGATGGGCCGCATCTCGCTGTTCCCCGCGGCGGAGGAGCCGACGGCGCAGCCGCCGGGTGTCGTCGCCGAGGTGGACACCTCGTACCGCGTGCTGATCCTGAATGCGACGCCCGCCGACGGGCTGGTGGAGTCGGCCCGCCAGAGCCTGCTCGCCGAGGGCTGGGCCGCCGCCGACGTGTTCGGCAGCGACGGCTCGAGCCAGGAGTTCACCCAGACGACGGTGTTCTACGTCGACGAGGCCGATGAGGCCGCCGCCCTGGGAGTGGCCGAGGTCCTCGGCGGTGCAGAGGTCGAGCAGAGCGACTTCTACGCGACGCTGAACGATTCCGATCGCAAGCAGCTCACCGTGGTGATCGGACTCGACCGGGTGTCGGGCGGCGGAGAGACCGCCGGCACGGAGGAGACGCCGGAGGGCTGATCCCGGTGGCTTGCACTCTCATGGGTCGAGTGCCAGACTGGTGTTAGCACTCGATCACCCTGAGTGCTAAATCCAACGCCTACGTCCGGGAGGGACGAAAGACTCATGGCAAAGATCATCGCTTTCGATGAGGAGGCCCGTCGTGGCCTCGAGCGCGGCCTGAACATCCTGGCCGACGCCGTCAAGGTGACCCTCGGCCCGCGCGGTCGCAACGTCGTGCTCGAAAAGAAGTGGGGCGCTCCCACCATCACGAACGACGGTGTGTCGATCGCCAAGGAGATCGAGCTCGACGACCCGTACGAGAAGATCGGCGCGGAGCTCGTCAAGGAGGTCGCCAAGAAGACCGACGACGTCGCCGGTGACGGCACCACGACGGCGACCGTCCTCGCTCAGGCACTGGTCCGCGAGGGTCTGCGCAACGTCGCAGCCGGCGCCGACCCCATCTCGCTCAAGCGCGGCATCGAGAAGGCCGTCGCCGCGATCACCGAGGAGCTGCTGAGCAGCGCCAAGGAGATCGAGTCGAAGGAGCAGATCGCCGCGACCGCATCCATCTCCGCCGCCGACACCGAGATCGGGGCGCTCATCGCCGAGGCGATCGACAAGGTCGGCAAGGAGGGTGTCGTCACCGTCGAGGAGTCGCAGACCTTCGGCACCGAGCTCGAGCTCACCGAGGGCATGCGCTTCGACAAGGGCTACCTGAACCCGTACTTCGTGACGGACCCGGAGCGCCAGGAGGCGGTCTTCGAGGACCCGTACATCCTCATCGCCAACCAGAAGATCGGCAACATCAAGGACCTGCTGCCGGTCGTCGACAAGGTGATCCAGGACGGCAAGGAGCTCGTCATCATCGCCGAGGACGTCGAGGGCGAGGCTCTCGCGACGCTCGTGCTGAACAAGATCCGCGGCATCTTCAAGTCGGTCGCCGTCAAGGCCCCCGGCTTCGGCGACCGTCGCAAGGCTCAGCTGCAGGACATCGCGATCCTCACCGGCGGCCAGGTCATCACCGAGGAGGTCGGCCTCAAGCTCGAGAACACTACCCTCGACCTGCTCGGCCGCGCTCGCAAGGTCATCGTCACCAAGGACGAGACCACGATCGTCGAGGGCGCCGGCGAGGCGTCCCAGATCGAGGGCCGCGTGACCCAGATCCGCCGCGAGATCGAGAACACCGACAGCGACTACGACCGCGAGAAGCTGCAGGAGCGCCTCGCCAAGCTCGCCGGCGGCGTGGCCGTCATCAAGGCGGGCGCGGCCACGGAGGTCGAGCTCAAGGAGCGCAAGCACCGCATCGAGGACGCCGTGCGCAACGCGAAGGCTGCGGTCGAGGAGGGCATCGTCGCCGGTGGTGGCGTCGCCCTGATCCAGTCGGGTGCGAAGGCCCTCGGTGCCCTCGAGCTGTCGGGCGACGAGGCGACCGGTGCCAACATCGTGCGCGTCGCGATCGAGGCCCCGCTGAAGCAGATCGCCCTGAACGCCGGCCTCGAGCCGGGCGTCGTGGCGAACAAGGTCTCCGAGCTCCCCGGCGGCCAGGGCCTGAACGCCGCCACCGGCGAGTACGGCGACATGTTCGCACAGGGCATCATCGACCCGGCCAAGGTCACCCGCTCGGCGCTGCAGAACGCCGCGTCGATCGCCGGTCTGTTCCTCACCACCGAGGCGGTCGTGGCCGACAAGCCCGAGAAGGCTCCGGCCGTGCCGGCCGACCCGTCGGGCGGCATGGACTTCTGATCCGCTTCCTCCCTGCGAGGACGTGAGTCCAGACAGAACACCCTCTGCTTCGGCAGGGGGTGTTCTGCGTTGCGCCGTGGCCTGCGGAACAGCGACCGGCGCAGCCGCCGCCCGGCGCGTGGTCGCTCAGCGGAACAGGCTGGCCGAGTACTGGTCGGCATCCGCGTACTGCGAGGCGGCTGACGCGAGAGCGGAGCCGATCGACGCGAGCACCTGCTCGACGTGCATCTGGGCACCGCGCCACTGCTCGCTGCACTGCTGGAACGCATTCGACGCGGACCCTGTCCACGACGACTGCAGTTGCGTCAGCTGCGCCATGAGGGCCGTGGATTCGCCCTGCAGGCGCTCCATGGTTCCTCGTGCGGCGCCGTGCGCGGCCAGGACCGCGTCGGTGTCCACGGTGAAGACGGACATGGGATCTCCTCTCGATGGGCTTCCGACACTAGGCGCCCGGTCGAGAGGGGAACGCCGCAGACCTGGTGGCTGGGGACAACCCTCCGGCACACGTCCGCTGTGCACACAAGTGCGGCACGACCGCCCGCGGGCGCGGCGGCGCCGACGCGGCCTGGCACGGCGCGTGGCCGAGGCCGTCGGCGTCAGGAGTCGAGCCGGTCCAGCGGCTGCGTCTCCTCGAGGAGGTGCTCGGGGGTGGCCTGCGAGGGAGCGAGCGGCAGCGAGACGACGAAGGTCGCGCCCCCGCCTGGGCTCTCCTCGACGCGCACGGATCCGTGCAGCGTCTCGATGATCGACGAGACGATCGCGAGGCCGAGGCCGGATCCGCCGGTCTCGCGGGCTCGCGATGTGTCGGCGCGCCAGAACCTCTCGAAGATGTGCTCGCGGATCTGCGGAGGGATGCCCTCGCCGTGATCCACGACGGCGATCGTGCCGACGTCGCGGCGCCGGTCGGCGCCCACGATGATCTCGATCGGGCTGTCCTCGGGAGAGAAGCGCCTGGCGTTGCCGAGCAGGTTCGTGACGACCTGTCGGACCTTGTTGTCCTCGCCCAGCACGATGGGAGGCGTGCGCACCGGAGCATCCGTCGCCTCGGTGAAGTCGATCGCCGGCACCGGCTCCGCCGGCTTGGGGCGACGGCGAAGGCGGGCGAGCGTGGCACCGGCACGGCCGCGCGCGGCCGTCGGCGCCGAGGCCGTCGGCGGCGGGGGAGCGGGGTGCAGGCGAGGAGCCGGGTCGGTCTCGGCGGTCGTGTCGATCACGGTCACCGTGCGTCCCGGTGCCGACACGCGCACATCGAGCGCGGCATCCCGAGCGATCGGACGCAGATCGAGGGGGGTGATCTGCAGCTCACGTGAGCGCTCCTCGTCGAGCCGTGCCAGTGCGAGCAGGTCCTCGACCAGCACGCCCATGCGGATCGCCTCCTTCTCGATGCGCTCCATGGCCCGCGCGGTGTCGTCCTCGGTGCGGATCGCGCCCATCCGGTACAGCTCCGCATAGCCGCGGACGCTGACCAGGGGTGTGCGGAGCTCGTGGCTGGCGTCGCCGATGAAGCGGCGCATGTTCTGGACGGTGCGGTCGCGCTGCGCGAGCGAGCGGTCGACGCGGTCCAGCATGGTGTTGATGGCCGAGTTCAGCCGGCCCACCTCGGTGGTCGGCTCCAGATCGGTGAGCCGCTGGCTGAAGTCGCCCGCGGCGATCGCCATCGCCGTCGACTCCACGTGTCCCAGCCGCCGGAAAGTCAGGGTGACGAGTCCGCGCGTCAGCAGCGCGGCCAGCAGGATCGTGACCAGCGCCACGGTCGTGTACACCGCGAAATACGTGCCGACGATGCGATCGGCTTCTTCGAGCGGCAGCGCGACGACCTGCACGTAGGTGTTGCCAGGGGCGCTCTGCGCGGGCTGGATCGACACGGCGGCGTTGTAGCTGAGACCGCCCTCCGATTGCAGCGGCATCACCCTGTCCTCGTTGGCCTTCGCCGCGAGCAGGGTGAACGTGTCGGGGAACACCGGACGATCCGTGTTCACCGAGCCTCCCGCCACCGCGATGCGAGCGCCGTCCGAGTCGTAGAAGGCGACGACGAACTCCGTCGCCCGGCGTGCGTTGGCGGCGGGCTCGAACACGAGGCGGCCGTCCCGTGCGCTGACGTCGAAGAACCGCTCCGCCTGGCTGGTGGTCGCCAGAGCGGGCAGTTGCGCGTTGATGTTGTTGATCATCGCGCCGCGCAGGATCGGGACGGTTCCGATCCCGGCGATCACCAGGCCCAGCGCGAGCACGGCGACGGTGACGCCGGTGACCTTGGCGCGCAGGCTGATCCGCCGCCACCATCGGGTGACGGAATCGGACTCGCTCGCCATGGCGGTCACAGACGCGCCCGCGCTCAGGCGGACTTGCCGACCTTCAGCATGTAGCCGAAGCCGCGCTTGGTCTGGATGACCGATTCGTCGGTGTGCGGATCGATCTTGCGGCGCAGGTAGGAGATGTAGCTCTCCACGATGCCGGCGTCGCCGTTGAAGTCGTACTCCCAGACGTGATCGAGGATCTGCGCCTTCGACAGCACCCGGTTCGGGTTGAGCATGAGGTACTTCAGCAGCTTGAACTCGGTGGGGCTCAACTCGATCGGCGTCTTGCCCACGAACACGTCATGCGTGTCCTGGTCCATCGAGAGCTCACCCGCCCGGATCAGTGACTCCTCATCGGCCTGCATCGTGCGACGCAGGATCGCCTGGGCCCGGGCGACGATCTCGTCGAGGGCGAACGGCTTGGTGACGTAGTCGTCGCCGCCGGCGTTCAGGCCCTCGATCTTGTCCTGCGTGTCGTCCTTGGCGGTGAGGAAGAGGATCGGCGCAGTGAATCCGGCGCCGCGCAGCCGCTTCGTGACGCTGAATCCGTTCATGTCGGGCAGCATGACGTCGAGGATGATGAGATCCGGTTCCTCTTCGAGCACTGCCGAGATGGTGGCCGCGCCGTTCGCGACCGTCCTCACCTTGAACCCGGCGAAGCTGAGACCCGTCGAGAGCAGGTCGCGGATGTTCGGCTCGTCGTCGACGACCAGGATGCGTGCATCAGTCATGACCCCATTATGGTGATCCCGCCGATGCCGCGCCTGATTGTCTTCGGTGGTGCGGCGGTCAGACGCTCAGGGCGGCGGTCACCGCGCGCCGGATCGCATCGCCGATGGGGGCCTCGGGGTCGACGGTGATCCGGTGCAGGAGAAGGCCGTCGCAGGCGGCCATGAGCATGTGGGTGCCTGCGGCGGCATCCGGTCCACCGATCCGCACGAGCGCAGCGCGCGTCCACTCCTCGAAGATGCGGCGCTGCCGCCGCAGCGGTGCGGCGGCATCCGCGTCGAGGGACTCGAGGAACAGCGCGTAGCGGGCGCGGGTTCGGGTGGCTCCCGGTCCCGACTCCAGTTCGAGAGCACGCTCGAGCATCGTGATGAGATCGTCGGCGGTGTCGACCACCACCACGGGGAAGCCGCCCTCGGAGCGCTCGGCCGTCGCTATCCATTCGATCACCCCGGCCAGCAGCGCCGCCCGGGTGCGGAAATGATTCGAAGTCGAGCCGGGCGGAAGGGATGCCGCGGCGTCCACCCTTCCGTGCGTCAGCGCTCGGATGCCCTCCGTGCCGATCAGCGTCACGGCGGCCTCCAGGGCGCGACGCCGGGTGCTGCTCACGAGGCGAGCCTACGCGCTACTATTTCCATAGTGACAAACTACTATGAAAGTAGTAGAGTGCAAGCAGGCCGATGGCGACCGCAGAGCGACTGGGAGGCTCACCATGGACACGCCGGCATCCTCGGGCACATCCGTTCGCAGCGAGTGGTCTCCGCCCCTGCCGCCGGCGACCGGATTCGAGCATCACATCGTCGAGACGCCGGGCGCCCGGATGCATGTCGCCGTCATGGGCGAGGGCGATCCGGTGCTCATGCTGCACGGATTCCCGCAGCACTGGTGGGAATGGCGGGCCGTCGGCGCGCGGATCGCCGCCGCGGGACGCCGCGTCATCTGCCCGGACCTGCGCGGATCCGGGTGGACGGAGGCGGACGAGCCGGGGATCGCGCGCACATCGATGCTCCACGATGTCGTTGCCCTGCTCGACGTCCTCGGCATCCCGCACGTGGACGTTGTCAGCCACGACCTGGGTGCCGTGGTCGCCGGGCAGCTCGCCTACGAGCATCCGGAGCGCGTGCGCGGCGCCGTGCAGTTCGCGGTGCCCCCGGCCTTCATGCGCTTCAGCCCCCGGCTGCTGCCCGCCTTCAGACACATGCCGCCGCTGCTCGCGCATCGCGACGGCGGCTCACTGGCTTGGCTGTTCGGCCCCGACTACGCGGCTCAGCCGATGACGGCGGAGGTCCTCGACGGGTACCTCCGCGTGCAGCGGCGCACGGGGTTCGACGCGGCGGTCCGTGCGCTGTACCGCGGCATGATCATCCCCGAGGTGATGCGCCTCGCGAGCGGTCACTATCGACGGCGCCGACTGCATCCGCCCACGCTCGCGGTGTTCGGGCGGCGCGACGGTCCGTTCACCGAGCAGACCGTGCGGAGGATCTGCCGCGGCCACGAGCGGTGCGCCGATCGCTTCGAGTTGGCCTTCATCGACGGCGCCGCCCACTTCGTCATCGACGATGCGCCCGAGGAGGCCGCCGCCGTGGCGCTGGAATGGTTCGCGCGGAACGCTGCTGCGCCGGGCTTCCCGGAGTAGCCTCAACGTCATGAGCGGGACCGACGAGCCGGAGTATGGCGACAGCGCCTGCTGGCTCTCGCAGGTCTGTCCGGAGTGCGGAGCGCTTCTCGACGACCTGTCCGCACCGTGCTGGCGCTGCGGTCTGCGCCCCGGCGAGGAGCACTCGTCCGGCGACTGAGCGCGGTTGCCGGCGCGTCAGGCCGCCTTCAGGTCGGTGGCATCCATGATCGTGTAGCTGTACCCCTGCTCGGCGAGGAACCGCTGCCGGTTCTGCGCGTAGTCCTGGTCGACGGTATCGCGCGCGATCAACGTGTAGAAGCTCGCGGTGTGATTGGACTGCTTCGGACGCAGCAGCCGGCCGAGGCGCTGTGCCTCCTCCTGGCGCGAGCCGAACGACCCCGAGACCTGGATCGCCACCGACGCCTCGGGAAGGTCGATGGAGAAGTTCGCCACCTTCGACACCACGAGCAGCGAGATCTCGCCCTCGCGGAACTGCCGGTACAGCTCCTCCCGCTCGTCGACCGGAGTCGCCCCGGTGATCTGCGGGGCGTTCAACGCGTCGGACAGCGTGTCGAGCTGGTCGAGGTACTGCCCGATCACCAGGATGCGCTCCCCGGGATGTTTCGCGATCAGTTCGCGCACCGCCGTGATCTTCGCCGGCGCCGACGCCGCGAGCCGGTAGCGCTCGTCGTCGGCGGCAGCGGCGTACTCCAGCCGGTCGCCGGGCGGCAGGTCGACGCGCACCTCGTAGCACGCGGCGGGGGAGATGAACCCCTGCGCCTCGATCTGCTTCCACGGCGCATCGAAGCGCTTCGGCCCGATCAGGCTAAATACGTCGCCCTCACGGCCGTCCTCGCGCACCAGCGTCGCCGTCAGTCCGATGCGGCGGCGGGCCTGCAGGTCGGCGGTGAGCTTGAACACCGGCGCCGGCAGGAGGTGCACCTCGTCGTAGACGATGAGACCCCAGTCCAGCTCGTCGAGCAGGGAGAGGTGCGCGTACTCGCCCCGGCGCTTCGCGGTGAGGATCTGATAGGTCGCGATCGTGACCGGCTTGACCTCCTTCGCCTGGCCGGAGTACTCGCCGATCTCGTCCGGCGTGAGCGAGGTGCGCTTGAGCAGCTCGTCGCGCCACTGGCGCGCGGACACCGTGTTGGTCACCAGGATGAGCGTCGTGGTGCCCGTCGCCGCCATCGCGCCGGCGCCCACGATCGTCTTGCCCGCACCGCAGGGCAGCACGACCACTCCGGAGCCATCCTTGGCGAACGCGTCGACGGCCTCGCGCTGGTAGGGGCGCATGCTCCAGCCGTCTTCGTCGAGGTCGATATCGTACGGCGTTCCGGGGGTGTAGCCGGCGAGGTCCTCAGCCGGCCAGCCGATCTTCAGCAGCTCCTGCTTGATCTGCCCGCGCGCCCAGGCGTCGACCGCATACGTCGTCGGCGACGGATGTCCGATGAGCAGCGGCTGGATGCGCTTATTGCCTGCCACCTGCGTGAGCACGGCCGGGTCGCTGGAGCGCAGCAGCAGAACCCCCTCGTCGTCGCGCTCGATGACGAGGCGGCCGTATCGGTCCACGGTCTCGCGCAGGTCGACCGACACCGACGGCGGCACGGGGAAGCGCGACCAGCGGTCGAGGGTGGCGAGCATGTCGTCGGCGGTGTGGCCGGCGGCGCGCGCGTTCCACAGCCCCAGCCGGGTGATGCGGTAGGTGTGGATGTGCTCGGGCGCCCGCTCCAGCTCGGCGAAGATCGCCAGCTCGTGCCGCGCGGCTTCGGCATCGGCGTGCGCCACCTCGAGCAGCACCGTGCGGTCGCTTTGGACGATCAGGGGGCCATCAGACATAGCAGATCAGTCTACCGGGCCCCCGGCCGGGTCGGCCGGCTCGGGTTCTCAGTCCTCGCGCACGCGAACCGAGCGGATGCTGCGCACCGGCAGCGTGCGCTCCACGTCGGCGGCCCGATCGCGACCGCGCAGGCGCCCTCCGCCGAGGCCGGTGGCCTCGAGGACGAGCTCACGGCTCGAGCCGTCCGGCATGGCCACCTCGACGGTGACGAGCGCGCGGCTGCGCACGGCGGCATCCAGTTCTCGGTCGAGCCAGGCGGCGTCGGCGTCGGGACCCTGCCGGGAGCGCAGTCGCCCGATCAGGGCGGCGTAGGACTCCTCGGGTTCCGGCGCGGCAGCCGTGATCCGGCGTCGGGAGGTCGCCGCCGGCCGGCCGTCGTGGCCGATCAAAGTGGCCGGATACTTCGCGTCCGCCAGCGCCCACGACACGGTCTCGGCATTGACGCGGGACACCAGACGGCCGCTCTCGCGTACCAGTCCCAACGGCCGAAGGCCCCGGTCGACCGCGATCGCCTCGAGAAGGTGCGCATCGGTGCTCGACACGACCGTGCCGCCACCGTCGTCCCGGCTGACGCGCACCAGTCCGTGTCGCGCTGCGGTCTGCGTGATGAGGTACTCCAGCGGCTGCGGCACCCCGGTCAGCGACACCTCGCGGAGGAACGTCAGGATGCTGTCCGCCGTCTCGCCCTCCACGAGCGCGAGCGCCACGGAGTCGGCGGTGAAACGGTACGACGACGCCTGAGCGGCGGACTCATGCGCTGTCATCGCGCGGAGTCTGTTGTCCAGAGCGGGTTGCAGCGGCCCTGGTGCGATCGCGGTGAGATCGTTCTGCAGGAACAGCCGGTCGACCTCGGTGGGCAGGAGCGCGTCGAGCGCGCTGGTGTCCGCGGGTCCGCCTCGGCGCATCGAGGCGGCCCAGTCCGGTTCGTCGCCCTCCTCCGTCGCCAGACCGAGCAGTCGCGCGAGCCGCAGCAGGCCCTCGGCGTGAGCGGGCCAGGCCGGGTCCCAGGGGTGTGCCGCGGGCCACGCGGACATCGGGATCCACCCGGTGCCCGACCGCACGCCGCGGGGAAGGCCGGCGCGGAACGCCTCGGTCAGTCGCTCCCAGCGCGGTGCGAACGATGAGGCCAGCCAGCTCTCCGCCGCATCCGTCGCCAGCAGTTCCCGTTCGACCGCGCGGACCAGGCCGGCGGACTCGGCGGCCGCGCGCAGATCGTCGGCGGCGCCGGCATCCGCTCCGGATTCCGCCAAGCGCTTGCGCTCGCCGGCGCTGAGGGCACCCGTCGCCACCAGCGCCAGTGGACGCACGCGGGCGGCGAGGAGCAGGTCGGCGAGGAAGCCGACCGTCGTGAACGCGCGCTCGGCGGCCCTGGCCGCGGACGCAGCGGATGCCGGCTGCGGCGCGCTCTGGTCCGGTTCGACGATCGGTGTGCGAGTCGAGACCACGGCGGCGACCGGCGCCGGCACCCGACCGTCACCGTCGACCAGCGCCAGGATCGTCAGGATCTCATCATGGGCGGGGCGCTCTCCGCGTGCCGCACCCAGCAGGGCGCGCGCCTCAGCGGGTGTCAGAAGCGCCAGGGCCCGCTCGACCGATGCGGAGTCGAGCAGCGCCTCGGCGGCATCGAAGAAGTCCTCCCACGAGGCGTCCGGCCGCACCCCTCGCAGACGAAGCAGGCGCTCGAGCTGCGCATCGCTCAGCTCGGCGAGCCGAGTGGCGAGCGGACGCGCATGGGTGCTCATGGATCAGGACCGTTTGCCCGCGCGTCCCTTGCGGACGAAGCTCATGATCAGCAGCGCGACGATCATGAGGAAGGCCAGCGGCAGCCCGTAGGTCGGCAGTGCGGCCACCGCCGGCCACACGCCCTCGCCGAAGGCGTCCTGGTCCATGCCGGTCGACGTGCCGATGATGATCGCGAAGAAGCACAGGATCGAGGCGGCGGCGAGTGCGAGCGCCCCGTAGGCGAGGAGGCGGTCGATGCGGCGGACCGAGGCGGTGCCGTCGTCCGGGGGCTCGGGGCGGGTGGGATGGGTGCTCATCGGTCTCAGCGTATCGCTCCGCGTGGTCACCGGGTCCCCGCGAGCGCGCGCGGCCGGTAGGCTGGAGAAGTCGCGCTGCCGCGCGACGTCTCTATAGTGCGCACAGCGAGGTTCTCCCATGCCCACCGGCAAGGTCAGGTTCTACGACGACGAGAAGGGGTTCGGCTTCATCGCCTCCGATGACGGTCAGGACGTCTTCCTGCACGCCTCTGCCCTCCCGGCAGGCGTCAGCGTGAAGAAGAACTCCCGTGTGGAGTTCGGGCTCGCCGACGGGCGCCGGGGACCGCAGGCGCTCTCGGTGCGGGTGCTGGACGCGCCGCCGAGCCTGGCGAAGGCGAGCCGCAAGCCCGCCGACGACATGGCGATCATCGTCGAGGACCTCGTGAAGCTGCTCGACAGCATCGGCGGCGACCTGCGTCACGGCCGCTATCCCTCTTCGAGCCACGGCCGCAAGGTCGCGGCAGTGCTGCGCAAGGTGGCTGATGACCTCGACGCCTGACGAGCTCGCCGCGTCGGCCAGGGAGCTGGCGCTCGCCGCGCTGTACGAGATCACGCCCGCTTCGACGGTGGGCCCGGCCGCGGGCCATGTCGTCGAGGAGAGCGGCGCCGTCTCGCTGCGGTTCCAGAATCGGCTGCCCGGATACCCGGGCTGGTACTGGACGGTCACCGTCGCGCAGGTCGACGACGCGGAGCCGACGGTGCTCGAGGCCGAGCTGATGCCCGGTGACAGCGCGCTGATCGCCCCCGAATGGGTTCCGTGGGCCGAGCGTCTCGCCGACTACCGTGCGCATCAGGCCGAGCTCGCGGAGCAGGCGGCCGCCGACGAGGCCGGAACACCGGCGGATGCCGATGACTCGGATGATCCCGATGACGCGGACGATGACGACGACGTGACGGCACTGCTGCACGCCGGCGATCTCGACGGCGTCGACATCGATGAGCTCGACGACTCGCAGGACGACGAGGACGACGACTCCGAGGACGACGAGGTCGAGGACGACTCCGACGACGAGGACGTCGAGGTCGAGGTCGAGTCCGACGACGAGGACGCCTCCGGCGAGGCCGACGAGTCGGAGTAGCTGCCGCGGCCAGCGGATGCCGTTCGGTGCGCGCCCGCCTCGCTGACGAGCGCGCAGCCCGGCATCAGCGGCGCGTGTGCTCCAGCACGTAGTCGATGGAACGGATCAGCTGACGCACGTCGTCGGGCTCGATCGACACGAACGTCGCGACCCGCAGCTGGTTGCGGCCGAGCTTGCGATAGGGCTCGGTGTCGACGATCCCGTTCGCGCGCAGCTCCTTGGCCACGGCCGCCGCATCCACGCTGTCGTCGAAGTCGATCGTCGCCACCACGGGCGAACGGTCGGCGGCATCCGCCACGAACGGCGTCGCCACCTCGGATGCCTCCGCCCAGGCGTAGAGCAGCCCGGACGACTCCGCCGTACGCGCCGCGGCCCACTCCAATCCGCCGTTCGCGAGGATCCAGTCGAGCTGACTGTCGAGCAGGTGGAGCGTCGTGAGCGCCGGAGTGTTCAGCGTCTGGTTGAGACGCGAGTTGTCGACGGCGTTCTTGAGACTGAGGAACTCGGGGATGTACCGGCTCGATGCCGCGATGCGCTCGATCCGCGCGATGGCGGCGGGCGACGCGGCGGCCAGCCACAGACCGCCGTCGGAGCCCAGGTTCTTCTGGGGAGCGAAGTAGTAGACGTCGGCCTCGGCGACATCGAAGTCGATGCCGCCTGCGGCGCTGGTCGCGTCGATGACCGTCAGCGCGCCGTCGGCCGCGACCCGGCGAACAGGCGCGGCGACCCCGGTCGAGGTCTCATTGTGCGGCCAGGCGTACACGTCCACGCCGTCGACGATCTCACTTCGGGCACTGGTGCCCGGTTCTGCACGTCGCACGTCCGGAGCCTCGAGCCACGGTGCTGCGGCGGCCTTGGCGAACTTGCCACCGAACTCGCCGAAGACCAGGTTCTGCGCCCGCTTCTCGATCAGCCCGAACGCCGCGGCATCCCAGAAGGCGGTCGACCCGCCGTTGCC
The DNA here is from genome assembly GCF_042723855.1 of Microbacterium sp. NPDC058345. NCBI lineage: Bacteria > Bacillati > Actinomycetota > Actinomycetes > Micrococcales > Microbacteriaceae > Microbacterium > Microbacterium sp. NPDC058345. The sequence continues at coordinate 16,208 of NZ_JBHXIG010000001.1, read as the reverse complement.
GAGCAGGATCTCGTATCCGTCCGGCAGCCGGAAGAGCGAAGCGAGGCGCTCACGCACGCTGGCGACGAGGTTCTTCACCGGTGCCTGACGGTGCGACGTGCCGAGCAGACGAGCCCCCCCCGAGGCGAGCGCCTCGATCTGCGCTGCGCGCACTTTGGACGGACCGCAGCCGAAGCGTCCGTCGACGGGCAGGAGTTCGCGGGGGATCTCGATCGCCATGGCTCGATTGTATGGGGACGGGGCTGTGCGGCCGGTCCGCGTGACGCGCCGCGTCCACCCCTGGAAGGTAGGCTTGCCTAATCACCTCCGGAGGGGCCCGAATGACCGACCTGATCGACACGACCGAGATGTACCTGCGCACCATCCTCGAGCTCGAGGAGGAGAACATCGTGCCGCTGCGTGCTCGCATCTCCGAGCGTCTCGGCCACTCGGGTCCGACCGTGTCCCAGACCGTCGGGCGCATGGAGCGAGACGGCCTGGTGGTCGTCTCCGAGGATCGTCGGCTCGAGCTCACGGACGCCGGCCGCCGCAAGGCGGTCGACGTGATGCGCAAGCACCGCCTCGCCGAGCGCCTGCTCTCGGACGTGATCGGACTCGACTGGGCGTACGTGCACGAGGAGGCGTGTCGCTGGGAGCACGTGATGAGCGAGCAGGTGGAGCGCCGGCTCGTGGAACTTCTCGGACACCCGACCGAGTCGCCGTACGGCAATCCGATCCCCGGTCTCGACCAGCTGGGCGATCTGCCCGCCCGCACGTTCGACGAGGGCGTGGTCGGCCTGGTCAAGCACCTCGACGCCGCCGGTGGCCCGGTCGCGGGCACGGTGCGCCGACTGGCCGAACCGGCTCAGGTCGATCCTGAGCTGCTCGAGCAGCTTCGCGAGGCGGGTGTCGTGCCCGGTGCACGCGGTGACTACCGGTACAACGAGGGCTACGTGCTGATCCGCATGGAGGGCAACGACGAAGGTCTGGAACTGCCCGTCGAGCTCGCCTCGCACATCTTCCTCGTCGTGGAGAATGCCTGATCAACGCGCACTTCACCGCACGCCGAGGGGATTGCCAGCTCGGCAGGGTGACAGAATCGTTATCTTCCGGTAACCTCGTTGAGGTCGCCGGTGAAGAAGCCCGCCGGTGACAGACGCGAAGATCGCCTCCCTGGCTCGTCGTCTTCGCCGTGAGTTGCCCAACGTGCCGTGCGAGACGCGTGCGCGAAACGACTTTGCTGACGAGCCAACGCTCACCCGAAGAGCGCGGAGGCGCAGGAGGATTCCCTTTTGGCCGCAGACATCGAACCGAACGCGACGACATCTGAAAAGAAGGCTCTCGCCCCGAAGCGCGGGAGCAGCCGGACATCCGGCGTCAAGCCCATGCGGACGGTCGCGATCTTCGCTGCCGTGAGCGCCCTGGTCGCCGCGATCGCGCTGCCCGCCTACGCAGCATCCAAGCCCGCGCAAGCCGGCGCGACCACGCTCCAGCAGATGGCCGTCGGTGATGCGCAGTCGCTGGTCGTGGCCTCCGAGGCGACATCGGCGCCGATGCAGCGCGGCACCTACTCGGCGACCACGCCCGAGGAGATCGCCAAGAAGAAGGCCGAAGCGGCCGCGAAGGCGCGTGCAGCCGCGGCCGCGAAGCTGGCCTCCTCCGGTGGAGCATCCCGACTCAGCGAAGCCGACCTCCGTCTCGTCGCCGCCGGCTCCGGTGAGGTGCGCTACCCCCTGCCTCAGGGCTCCTACTACGTCAGCCGAACGCTCGGCAGCGGACACGACGGCGCCGACATGGTGGCTTCGGCGGGCACGCCGATCTTCGCCGCCGCCGGCGGTGTCGTGCGCACGTCGGCCGACAGCGTCGGAGGGTACGGCGTGGCCGTCATCATCGACCACGTCATCGGCGGCCAGCGCGTGTCGACCCTGTACGGGCACATGACCTACGGCACGCGCGCCGTGCAGGCCGGTCAGGTCGTCCAGCCGGGCCAGCTCATCGGCAAGGTGGGCAACACCGGCCGCTCGTACGGCTCGCACCTGCACTTCGAGGTCCGCGTGAACGGTTCGCTGGTCGAGCCGGTCGGGTGGCTGCGGGCGAACGCCGGCTGAGCCACGCGCGAACGCAGCCGGAGGTGACACACCCCGGACGTTCACCGGGGATTTCGCCCATCGTGCATCTTCATGGGCTACCCTGATCCCGTCGTCGAACGGGCGGGAGAAGCCGATGGAACAGGTACCGGGCATCCGAACCATGGATGCGCTCGGTCGTCTGGTCCTTCGGCATCGCTCGCAGGGACGGCTCGGAGCGTCCGAGCACGAAAGGCGCTGTCGATAGACAGCGCCTTTTCTCATCCCTGCGATCGTCTGCCGTCCGGGCGGCGTCGTGTGAGTCGAGAGAGCGCCGGGAAGCCATCCCGGCTGATCGAGAGGATGACGACGATGCGCACACTGGTACTGAACGCCGGATACGAGCCGCTCACGGTGGTCTCGTTCAAGAGAGCCCTCGTTCTCGTGATGAACGACAAGGCGAGCGTGATCGAACACGTCGAGGGCGAGCCGGTGCGCGCCGGCCGCAACGCCTACGAACGGCCGGTCGTGATCATCCTCTCCCGGTACGTGCGCGTACCCAACGCAAGACGGATGCCGGTGACGCGACGCGGCGTGCTGCGCCGAGACGATCACCGCTGCGGCTACTGCGGAAAACCGGCCGCGACGATCGATCACATCCTGCCCCGCTCCCGCGGCGGTGCGGACTCGTGGGAGAACCTCGTCGCGTGCTGCCTGAGGTGCAACAACATGAAGAGCGACCGAACGCCGCAGGAGATGGGCTGGGAACTGCGGTTCACGCCGCGCCCGCCGCACGGCACCGCCTGGACGGTCCGGGGTGCCGAGCGCAGCGATCCGCGGTGGGAGCCGTACCTCGCGCTTGCGGCGTGAGCGCGGGGCGTGAGAGGGGGCTCGTCGCTTCGCGACATCGCAGGAGGCTCGGGGGGCTCGTCGCTTCGCGACATCGCGGAGAGCTTGGGGCGGCTCGTCGCTGGCGCGACGAGGCCTTGGCGGGGAAGGTCACCTGCCCTCGCGTCCCCATCGGCCCCTCCACGCGCCGCCCGGTGAGAGGTCTGCGGCGGTTCGTGGGATAGCGGCGCGTGGAGCCTCCGGCCGATGGGGCCCGGCTGACGAGGGGTGTAGATGCTGAGAGAGGGGACCACCCTCCGGGCGGTCCCCTCTCTCAGCATCGTGCCCTCGACAGGATTCGAACCTGCGACCTGCCCTTTAGGAGAGGGCTGCTCTATCCGGCTGAGCTACGAAGGCGCGGAACAAGTCTAGTCGCGCCCGGGCGCACCACCGCCCGGGCGACGGACGCCGGCCGGTGCCACCGATCAGTTGGCGGCCTGATATGCGTCCATGACATCGGCCGATATGCGACCGCGCTCCGAGACCTTGTGTCCGTTCGCCTTCGCCCACTCGCGGACCGCGGCAGTGTCGTTGCCGCGTGACGCGCGACGGCGAGGTGATGCTGCGCGGGCCGATCCGCCTGCAGTCGCCCTGCGACCCGCCTGGATGTACGGCGCGAGAACATCACGCAGTTCATCGGCGTGAGCGGTGGTGAGGTCGATCTCGTAGGCGGTGCCATTGAGTGAGAAATGGACGGTCTCGCCCTCTCCCGCCTCCAGCAGAGCGCCATCGATGTCGTCAACCAGCTGATGCACAATTCGTCGGGCCATGCGAATAACATTAGGGGTTGCATTACCCCGCGGACAACTGATGCCACCGGGAATTTCGCGCATTCACCGGAGAACGCGAATTCGACAATGGATTCCGCGCACGCGGCAATCGAATCCTTCAGAAAATGACCGCCCTGAATACACCGTCGGATGCCCGGGCCGAGAAGGTCAGGGAAGCAGGCCGGCGCGGCGGGCGCGCGCCACCGCGGCATGGCGAGTCGACGCATCGAGTTTCGCCATCGCCGACCCCAGGTAGGCCTTCACCGTGCCTTCCCGCAGACCGAGCCTCGCGCCGATCTCGGCGTTCGTCGCACCCGTCGCGGCGCACGCCAGCACATCGGTCTCGCGAGGGGAGAGACGCACCGTACTCGCCTGCGGGGTGGACGGCGTCTCCGCACGCGCGATGCCGAGGAGCCGCCGCTCGACCTCGGAGAGACGCTCGCGCAGTGTCGGATCCGTCACCGTCGCGGCGATGCTGCGCAGCTGCGCGTAACTCTCTCGGAGCTCTTCATGCTGCGCCGGCGGCAGTGCAGGAGCAGGCACCGCGGCGCGCACCCGCCGTTCCACCTCATCGCGGATGCGCAGCTCGGTCGCGACGTTCTGGGCGACGGACATCGCCGGCGCGGTGGTCACACCGCCGATCTGCGACTCCTCCCACGCCCCGGCGTACAGCACGCCCCTCGATCGGCCCTCGACCACGATCGGGAGCGCGAGCAGCGTGCGCAGCCCCTCACCGAGCACGAAGACGTCGTAGTCGTGCGTGATCTGCTGCGAGGTGCGATAGTCGTTCGTCATGCGCGGGCGAAGCTCCATCATGGCGCGCCCGCCCAGTCCGCGCTCAGGACGCACACGAAGGCCGTTCAGACTGTGCGTGCGATTGCCGACGATGCTCGACACCCGGACGACGCCGCCCTCGATCAGCCCTCCGAAGGCGACGGGAAAGCGGGTTCGCCGCGACAGCTCGCGCACCGCGTCGGCGACGAGCTGCTCCTCGGAACCGCCCTGCGTGTTCGTGTTCACGGACTACCAACTTTCGGGGGTGACGGCGCCGTGCCCCGTTTTCGTAGCGTCGACCCTACCACCCGTGCGGCACTCGCCGTACGGCCAGGACATGCGGCAAGGAGGCCTCATGACACATCCGGTAGATCCAGGTCCCGGTGCGGGGATCGACTACATCACCGTCGAGGAGTCGGAGAGGTTCCAGGGACTCAAGCGGATGCAGCGCTCATTCGTGTTCCCCCTCGCCGTCTTCTTTCTCGTCTGGTATTTCGCCTATGTGCTGCTCGCGGCGTTCGCCGTCGATTTCATGAGCCAGCGGGTATGGGGTGACATCACGGTCGGCCTGCTGTTCGGACTCGGGCAATTCGTCACGACGTTCGCGATCACGATGGCGTACGTCTCCTTCGCCAATAGAAAACTCGACCCGGTGGCAGCCGAGATCCGTGAGGACCTCGAGAAGGCGCAGGTGAACCCGTGAACATGGCACCCTTGGCTGCCACGCAGGCGCAGAACAATCCCGTTCTCAACATCGCCATCTTCGGCGCCTTCGTCGCGGTGACGCTCTTCATCGTGATCCGGGCCAGTCGCAACAACAAGACGGCGGCCGACTACTACGCGGCGGGGCGCTCGTTCAGCGGGCCGCAGAACGGGTTCGCCATCGCGGGCGACTACCTCTCGGCGGCGTCCTTCCTCGGGATCTGCGGTGCCATCGCCGTGAACGGCTACGACGGGTTCCTCTACTCGATCGGGTTCCTCGTCGCGTGGCTGGTGGCGCTGCTGCTCGTCGCCGAGCTGATGCGCAACACCGGCAAATTCACGATGGCGGACGTCCTGTCGTTCCGCCTCAAGCAGCGTCCGGTGCGCATGGCAGCCGCGATCACGACGCTCGCCGTGTGCTTCTTCTACCTTCTGGCGCAGATGTCCGGCGCCGGCGGACTGGTCTCGCTGCTGCTCGGCATCGACAACAGGGTCGGACAGTCGGCGGTCATCGCGGTCGTCGGCGTGCTCATGATTCTGTACGTGCTGATCGGCGGCATGAAGGGCACCACCTGGGTGCAGATCGTGAAGGCGGTCCTGCTGATCGCCGGTGCGATCGCGATGACCATCTGGGTGCTCGCCCTGCACGGCTTCAGCCTGAACGGGCTTCTGGAGCACGCGGTCGCGGAGTCGCCCCAGGGGGAGAAGATCCTCGGCCCGGGCCTGCAGTACGGCGCCAACCCGCTCGACTTCCTCTCGCTGGGCATGGCTCTGGTGCTCGGTACGGCCGGGCTGCCGCATGTGCTGATGCGGTTCTACACGGTGCCCACGGCCAAGGAGGCACGACGCTCGGTGGTCTGGGCGATCTGGCTGATCGGGCTGTTCTATCTGCTGACTCTGGTGCTGGGCTACGGCGCCGGCGCACTCGTCGGCGCGGACAACATCCTCGCGGCGCCAGGAGGGGTGAACTCCGCCGCTCCGCTGCTCGCGCAGGCACTCGGCGGGCCGATCCTGATGGGCTTCATCTCAGCGGTCGCCTTCGCCACGATCCTCGCGGTCGTCGCAGGCCTGACCATCACCGCCGCGGCGTCGTTCGCGCACGACATCTATGCCAACGTCATCAAGCGAGGCAAGAAGGGCGATGGCGTCGCCGACCCGGACGGTGAGGTCCGCGTCGCCCGCCGCACCGTCGTGGTGATCGGCATCCTGGCGATCATCGGCGGTATCGGCGCCCAAGGCCAGAACATCGCGTTCCTCGTGGCACTCGCCTTCGCCGTGGCGGCGTCCGCGAACCTGCCGACGATCCTGTACTCGCTGTTCTGGCGTCGGTTCAACACGCGCGGAGCCGTGTGGAGCATGTACGGCGGCCTGATCGCCGCCATCGGCCTGATCATCGTCTCGCCGGTGTTCTCCGGCAGCGAGAAAGCGATGATCCCCGGAATCGACATCGTGATCTTCCCGCTGAACAATCCCGGCATCATCTCGATCCCGGTGGGCTTCCTGCTCGGCTGGCTCGGGACCGTCACCGCGCGGGCTCCGGAGTCGAAGGCCCTGGCGGCCGAGATGGAGGTGCGCTCGCTCACCGGCTTCGGCGCCGAGAAAGCGGTGGAACACTAGTCCCCGATCGCAGGAGCTTCACATAGAGACGGGCGGATCCCGGCGGCCTACACGCCGGGGTCCGCCCGTGTCATGCGCCGGGCGCGGCCTCGCGTTCGAGATCGAGCAGGAACCTCTTGCGCTCAGGATGCGCGCCGTAGTGCCCCGGTGTGCCATCGGAGCGGATCACGCGATGCACGGGGACGACCACCGAGAAGGGCGTGAGCCGGCATGCGGTGCCCACCGCCCTGGCCGCCCCGCGGCTGCCGGCCACGACCGCCACCTCGCCATAGCTCATCGTCTCTCCCCAGGGGATCTCGCACACCGCCTGCAGAGCGGCACGGGAGAATCCCTCGGTCAGCCGCCAGTCGAACGCGATCCGGTCATCGAAGCGCACCGGGTCACCGTCGAAGTACGCCGCGAGCAGCTGCGACAGCTCATCGGCGGCGCCGGGCCGCGGCTCGGGCACATCGCCCAGCCGGCGGCTCACACCCTCCAGCAGCCACGGCACGCGGGGATCCTCGGATTCCGAGAGGTCGAAGCTCACCAGGCCGGCAGACGAGAAGACCGCCAGTCCGTCGCCGAACGGAGTGGACGCGAAGTCGTATCGGAAGCTCATGTGCCCATCTTCGCGCGGCGGCCGTCCGCGGCCGCCGAAGATCGCGGCGACGGGGGAGAACCCGCTCGCGCCGGCGGCTGTGCAGAGCGAAGCGGAGGCCACCGCGCGAATCGTCGCGAAACGGCCGGGAATACCGGCCGGAACGCGTCTCGCGCCTAGGCTTTCACTTGTGTGGCGACGAGAGGCGAAAGGCGCCGAGGGCACCGGGCAGGAAGCCGCGGTGAATCTCGGAGAGCTCAGCGACTCATCGACGGGCGTAGAGATCGCGCACGCCGCGGAGGCCCATCGCACCGGCCTGCGTGCCGAGGCCGCCGATCTGGGCGGACCCTCACCGCTGGTCACCTTCGTCGACGCGCCGGAAGCCGGTATCGACATCTCCAAGGCCCATCCCGGCAGCCTTCCCCAGTTCATCACCGGTCGATCCACGCTGCTGTCGAACCTGTTCCGCGACGAAGTCGGGCTGCGCACGGCACGGATGGCGGCCGAGCGGATCACCGCGCGCAGCACCGAGCTGCGCACCGTGCGCGGCATCGACGCGGTGCGGCTGGCGGTGGGCCTCGCGCGCTGGCGGCTGGGCGGGGCGGACTTCGCCGCCCCCGTGCTGCTGCGCCCGCTCGCGATCCGCCGTCATCACGCCGACTTCGAGCTGAAGCTGCAGGGCGCCTTCGAGGTGAACCCCGAGCTGATCCGCGTCGCCCGTGAACACTTCGGCCTCACGCTCGATGCGGCGGGACTCGCTGCGCTCGCCTACGACGGCGGCATCTTCAAACCGCAGCCGGTGATCGACCAGCTGCGGGCGCTGACGCACTCCATCGACACCTTCGCGGTGCATCCGAGGCTGGTCGTGTCGACGTTCGCCGACGTCGCCGGGCCGATGGTGCGCGACATGGTCGACCTCGACCATCCGGTGCTGAACGCGCTCGCCGGCCATGCCGCCGACCGCGAGCAGGTGTCCGCGTCGCGCCCGGCGCCGACGCTGACCGACCCCGACGATCGCGCGCCGGCCTCCGAGAGCCTGCTGCTCGACGCGGACGCCGAGCAGGAGGAGGTGCTCGCGCGTATCGCGGCGGGGCACTCCCTGGTGGTGTCCACGCTGCCCGGCACGGGCGGCACCCAGACCGTGATCAACGCGCTCGGCGCGTTCGTCCGCGCCGGCCGACGCGTCCTCGTCGTCTCCACCCGACGCTCGACCCTCGACGGCGTGCGGCATCGGCTGGCCGGCATCGGCCTCGACGGGCTCGCGGTGTCTCCGACGCACATGCGTCGCGACCTCATCAGGGCGATCGCACGCAGTGAGAAATCCGTCCAGCCGAAGGCCACCGAGGTCGACGACGCCCTGGTGCGTCTGCGTGCGGTGCTGCGTGATTACCGCACGGCGCTGAGCCACCCGGTCGGCCGCACGGGGGCATCCGTGCTCGAGGCGACGCGCCAGCTCGCGCGCCTGGCCTCCCTGCCCGTTCCCCCGTCGACCGGAGCGCGGTTGTCGATGGACGCCCTCGAGCGGCTCGCCGGCGACCGGCGCGCCGCGGCGGAGGCGCTCACGCGGGCGGCCCGGCTGGGCGAGTTCCGCTTCGGCCCCGATGACTCGCCCTGGTACGGCGTCAGCTTCGACAGCGCCGAAGCCGCTCAGGCGGCGCACGCCCTCGCAGGACGGATGCACGGCACAGCGGTGCCGTCGCTGCTCGAGCGCGGCTACGAGCTCATCGCGCAGACCAGCATGCGGCCGTTCGCGACGATCGACGAGCTGGGGGAGTACCTCCGGCTGCTGCAGGGCATCCGCGACTCGCTCGACAGATTCAGCCCCACCGTCTTCGAGCGCCCACTCGGCGAGCTCATCCAGGCGCACGGCTCCCGGCGCGACGCACCGGGCATGTCGGCGGCCAACAGGCGACGCCTCAAGCGGCTGGCTCGCGAGTACGTGCGACCGGGTGCGCACGTCTCCGAGATGCATGAGGCGCTGCTGCGCATCCAGCAGCAGCGCACGCAATGGCAGCGCCACGTGGATGCCGGCGTCGCGCCGCAGGTTCCGCTCGGCCTCGCCGACGTCTACACCGCGTGGCAGCGGGTGTCGGCCGATCTCGCCGAGCTCGACGCGGCGCTCGGTCGCAAGGAGCCGCTGGCCGCGCTTCCCGTCGCCCGGCTGGTGCGCACGCTGTCCGGGCTCGCGGCGCGGTCGGCCGTGTTCGACAACCTCGTCGAGCGCACCGAGATCCGCGATGCGCTCGCGAGTCTCGGTCTGAGTCCGCTGCTCTCCGACCTGTCGGTGCGCCATGTGCCGGAGGAGCGCGTGGCCGACGAGCTGGAGTTCGCCTGGTGGCAGTCGCTGCTCGAGCGCGCCCTGCAGGACGATCGTTCCCTGCTCGGGGCGAACACCGCCGTGGTCGATCGGCTCGAACGGGACTTCCGCCTCGTCGACGAGGCGCACACCGCGATGGCGGGTCCGCTGCTGGCCTGGAACCTCGCGAACCAGTGGCGCATCGCGCTGGTCGACGAACCCGAGCAGGCGGCGCACCTGCGTCGTGCGCTGACGCAGGGCGACGCCTCGCCCGCCCAGATCGTCACCGCGGCGCCCGACCTCACCCGCGTGCTGGCGCCGGTGTGGATCGCCTCACCGTACGAGGTGCCCGAGATCCCCGACGCGGTCGAGTTCGACGCGGTGGTGCTGGTGGATGCGGCCGCGATCAACCTCGCCGAGGCGACGCCGGCGATCCGCCGTGCCCGACAGATCATCGCCTTCGGCGACCCGGTGACGCAGCGCCCGACGCCGTTCACCGTGGCGACGCTTCCCGAAGCCGACTGGGAGCCGGAGGTGCCGTTCGACGACGTCTCCGCCTTCGAGCGTCTCGCCGAACTGTTCCCCGTCATGACGCTGACGCGCAGCTACCGCGCGGGCGGCGAGGACCTCGCCGAGCTCATCAACGACGCGTTCTACGGGGGTGAGATCGTCTCGCTGCCGTGGGCAGGGTCCTACCTCGGTCGGGGCAGCCTCACGGTCGACTACGTCGAGGGCGGCGTCGGAGCGCCCGACCCCGTCTCCGGTGCCGTGGAGAGCCCGGATGCCGAGGTCGCCCGCGTCGTCACGCTGGCGGTCGAGCACGCCATCCACCGGCCAGCGGAGTCGCTCATGGTCGTCACGGCGAGCAGGCGCCATGCCGAGCGCGTGCGTGCGGCCGTGGCATCCGCCTTCGCCGGCCGATCCGACGTCGCGGACTTCGTCGGCCGCGACACGGCGGAGCCCTTCGCCGTGCTCACCCTGGAGGAGTCCGTCGCGGAGAGCCGCGACCGGGTGATCTTCTCGCTCGGCTACGGGCTCACCAAGCACGGCCGCGTGCTCAGCGACTTCGGCGACCTCTCGCAGGAGGACGGCGAGCGGCTGCTCACCGTCGGGATGACCCGGGCTCGACGCTCGATGGTGATCGTGTCCTGCATACGCCCGTCGGCGTTCGACGAGGGGCGGCTCGAGCACGGTGCCTCCACGCTCATGTCGATCCTCGGCGGTCTCGCCACGCGCAGCCGCGACGCACGCCTCGAGGACCTCGCGGATCCGCTCACGCTCGCCCTCGCGCGAGAGCTGCGCCGTCTGGGCGCCTCGGTCGACGTGGACTACCGCGGCCTGCTGCCGCTCGTCGCCCAGCACGGCGGCCGCGCGGTCGTGATCGAGTCGGATCCCGAGTCGCGTGACGAGTCGCTGCGCGAGAGCCTGCGACTGCGGCCGCAGGTGCTGCGCCGGCTCGGCTGGCACTACGTGCGGGTGCACGCCTTCGATCTGTACAGCGATCCGGCGACCGTCGCGCGGCGCATCGCCACAGTGCTCGGCATCGAGGAGGACGCGGTGCGCGCCGAGCACGACACGCAGCCGCTGGACCTCGACCTCGATGACTGAGGGCGCGGGGGATGGCCGGCAGCGGGTCGTGCGCGTCCCCGGCTCCCGGCGGGCGAAGCTGACGCCGGCGCCCGGTACCGACACCGAGCCGGAGTCCGCCGACGCACGGCGTCCGGCGCCGGAGAAGCAGCAGGGGCCGAACGACGACCGGATGCTGCGGGACGTGCCGCCGCACTACTGAGTCGCGCACACTGCGTCGAGTCGCGGACACGGAGTCGCGGACGCGTGCCCGCGTCGCCGGGACGAGCAGCGGCCAGACGACGAACGCCCCACCCGGAAGGGCAGGGCGTTCGTCGAGTGGGGAAGGTCAGTGCGCGTCGTGCTTGCGCAGCGCGTCGCGGATCTCGATGAGCAGCTCCTGCTCGCTGGGCAGCGTCTCCTCCTCGACGGCCGGGTTCTTGGCGGCCTGGCGCTCCTTCCACTTGTTCATCGGCACGACGAACACGAAGTACACCACGATCGCGACGGCGAGGAAGCTGATCACGGCGGAGATCAGCTCGCCCAGCGGGAAGGTCACCGGCTCGCCGTAGATGCTCGTGAGCTGAGGGCCGAATCGACCGGCCGCATCGGCCTTGAAGAACAACGCGACCAGCGGGTTGATGATCGCGGAGACCACCGCGTTCACGATCGCGGTGAACGCACCGCCGATGACGACCGCCACGGCCAGGTCGATGACGTTGCCCTTGGTGATGAACTCTTTGAATCCCTTGAGCATGACTCCCCCTGTGAGTGTGGCCGGCCTCAGCTCGAGGCCGGGGCCTTCGCGGGAGCCGGGCTGGCGCTCGTCGAAGAATCCGCCTTCGATGATGCCGAATCCGCCGGCTTGGTGCCAGTGCCTCCGCGCGAGTCCGTGCGATAGAAGCCCGACCCGTTGAAGGTGACACCGACCGAGCCGTACTGCTTGCGCAACGCGCCGCCGCACTCCGGGCAGAGGGTGAGAGCGTCGTCAGAGAATTTCTGCACGGCGTCGAATCGGTGATCGCACGCGGTGCAGGCGTAGGCGTAGGTGGGCATGCGGAGGCTCCGGTCAGTTGCGCGCGGGGGACAGCACGATGGTCTGCGTCGGCGTGACCAGACCGTCGACAGGCTGGTCGTGCAGCTCGCGCGGCAGGGAATCGAGTACCTCGGAATCATAGATGACCGCGTACACCGGCGGGCACTTCTCCATCGAGCCGATGGTCTTGTCGAAGTATCCCCGGCCCCACCCCAGGCGTGTGCCCGTGCGGTCCACGGCGGCCGCGGGGATGATCATCAGGTCCACATCGTTCACCGCGATCGGCCCGAGCACCTCGCCGGTCGGCTCGGGAAGTCCGAACAGTCCTTCGCTCACGGCGTCGAGGTCGTCGGCGACGGCCCAGTCGAGCAGGCCGTCGGCGCGGGTGATGGGGAGCAGCACGCGGATGCCGCGGGCCACGGCACCGCGCACGAACTCATGCGTGCCCGGTTCGGTGGTCGCCGAGAGGAAGCAGGAGACGGAGCGCGCGCCGTGCGCGGCGACGAGAGCGTCGAGCTGCGCGGCGATCCCGGCGGCCGCGGACTCCCGCTGCGGGTCGGACAGCAGCTGCCTTCTTTCCCGCAGCTCCGCGCGAAGGGCGCGTTTCTGCTGTTCTTCCTCGCTCGGCATGCCCCGATCATACGGGCCCGGGCTGTGCGACCGAGGTGTCGTCCGCACCGCCGCTAAGCTGGCGGAATGAAGAAGCTCAAGGCTGTCATCCCCGCGGCGGGATTGGGAACGCGTTTCCTCCCCGCGACCAAGGCGATGCCGAAGGAGATGCTTCCGGTCGTCGACAAGCCCGCGATCCAGTACGTCGTCGAAGAGGCCGTGAGTGCCGGCATCGACGACATCCTCGTGATCATCGGGCGCAACAAGAACGCCATCTCCGATCACTTCGACTCCGTGCCCGAGCTGGAGGTCAAGCTGCAGCAGAAGGGCGACCACGGTCGTCTCGAGCGCGTCATGAAGTCGAGCGACCTCGCCGACATCCATTTCGTGCGCCAGGGCGAGCCCAAGGGTCTCGGCCACGCCGTGCTGCGGGCGCGTACCCATGTCGGCGACAGCCCGTTCGCCGTCCTGCTGGGAGACGACCTCATCGACGAGCGCGACGCACTGCTCACCGACATGATCGCCGCCCACGAGCGCACCGGTGCCGCGGTGATCGCGCTGATGGAGGTCGGCCCCGAGCACGTTCACATGTACGGAGTGGCAGAGGTCGACGGCGCCGCCGCGGCAGACGGCACGGTGAAGGTGACGGGCCTCGTCGAGAAGCCGGCGGCCGAAGAGGCGCCCTCTAACCTCGCGGTGATCGGTCGCTACGTGCTGCCGGCGCGCGTGTTCGAGATCCTCGAGCGCACCGAACCGGGCAAGGGGGGAGAGATCCAGCTCACGGACGCGCTGCAGGAGCTCGCCGCCGACCCCGACGGCCCCGGAGTCGTCGGAGTCGTGTTCGGTGGTCGGCGGTACGACACGGGCGACCGCGTCGACTACATCAAGGCGATCGTGCAGCTCGCCGTGGATCGCGACGATCTCGGCTCCGACCTTCGTCCGTGGCTCAAGGACTTCGCCGGCCGCATCTAGCCGGAGACGACGATGCCGGTCGATGCCCTCGCGCCACTGCAGCACGGTTCGGTCGGGTTGCGCCTGGTGCGCGCTCGGGACGCGCGGATCCTGCAGCGCGAGCTGCTCGCCAACCGCAGCTGGCTGCAGCCCTGGGAGGCGACCATCCCGGGCGGCGTCGCCACGTTCGACATGCGCGTCAGCATCCGGCGGCTGCTGCAGCAGTATCGCGACGGCGTCGGATACCCCTTCGTCATGGAATGCGACGGCGAGATCGCCGGGCAGCTGAACATCTGGGGGGTCTCGCGCGGATCCCTGGGGTCGGCGACGATCGGGTACTGGGTGAGCGAGCGCTTCGCCGGGCGGGGCATCACCCCGACCGCCGTGGCGCTGGCGACGGATGCGAGCTTCGAGCAGTACGGGCTGCACCGCATGGAGATCTGCATCCGGCCCGAGAACCGGGCGAGCCTCCGCGTGGTGCAGAAGCTGGGGTTCCGCTACGAGGGGCTGCGCCGCCGTTACATCCACATCGATGGCGAATGGCGCGATCATCATGCGTTCGCTCTCACCCGGGAGGACGTCCCGGACGGTGTGCTGGCCCGCTGGATGCAGGGAAGGGTTCCGCGCGACGCCGCGGCGATCCCCTGAACCGGCAGGCGGATTCGCCGCGACACGCGATGCCCGTGCCGGGCGCGTCGGAACGCCGTCGCCTACCGTGGTGTCTATGGACGGGCCGGTGCTGAGTGGAGGCGTGATCGCCGTCGTCGCCGTGCTGCTGTGGGCGCTGTACTTCATGCCCAGCTGGCGCGGACGCCATCAGTACTATGCCGCGGAGCGCAATGCGGTGCGCCTGAATCAGGCGCTGCGCGTTCTCGCCGAGACCAGCGAGACGCCCGACGAAGTGCGGCTCGAGCTGACCGCGCGGACGGCGCTCGCTCAGCAGAGGCTGGCCAAGCGGATGCAGGCCGAGAAGGAGCAGCTCGAACTCGCACAGCTGCGGCAGGAACTCGCGGCCACCAGAAGGGACCCCCGAGTGCGGCAGGCCCGGGCTCGCCGCCGGGTGCGCGTCACGGCGACCAGTGCGCTGGTGCTGGCCACGGGCATGCTCTCGGTCGGTGCGTGGCAGCTCGTCGCGACGGGCGGTTGGATGCTGCTCGCCGCTGGTGTCGTGCTCGCCGGTCTCGGAGCGACGGCGCTGGTGCGCATGGCGCAGGTCGCCGCGCGCGCTGCGCGCCGGGCCACCCGGCCTGCTGCCACGCCGAAGGTCGAACGCGTCTCCCCGCCGCTGCACGACCAGGGCGCGGCGACGTGGACTCCCCGCCCCCTGCCGCAGCCGATGGTGTCCGTCGCCGGGTCGCGCGCGCAGGCGGCCAGGGCCCAGATCGACGCTCAGGATGCCCGGCGCCGTGCGGCGCGGCTCGCCGAACTGCAGCGTCGTGCGGAGGAGCTCGCGCCGCCGGCGCCGGTGGACCTCCCGGCACCGGCAGCAGAGACGTCCCCGTACGCGCGGATGGGTTTCGTCGACGACGCGGAGATCGAGGCACACGTCCGCGAACTGCTCGCGCGTCGAGCGGCGGGTTGAGCGCGTGGTAATGTAGCTGAGTCCACGGGCCCATGGCGCAGTTGGTAGCGCGCTTCGTTCGCAATGAAGAGGTCGGGGGTTCGAATCCCCCTGGGTCCACCACATGATCATCGGGCTCCCGGCTGTCGCCGGGGGCCCGATCGTCGTTTCTGCGACCACTCCGCTGACGGTGCGAGGAGCGCTCGGATCGCGCGGCTCTCAGAGGCCCGAGGGCTCACGGAAGCGCCGGCACGGATCACGGAGGCGCGACACGCCCGGGGGGACGGCGCGATTTGCCGTGATCCGGGGATCCACGTAAATTATTACTTGTTCGCCCCAAGCGGTTGAGCGGAAGGCCGGAAGGCCTGGCTCCCCTCCAAGCAGCGAACAGCCTCCAGCTCTTCCGGTCGCGGTTTCGCGGGTGTAAGATGGAGGTTCCGGCTCCGGTCCGGCTGCTTTGACAGCCCCGGATGTGCCGGATAAGATTGTGAAGTTGCCCTGCGCGTCCTGCCTTGGTTGGTGGGTGTGTGGGTGCGTCCGATCCTTGAGAACTCAACAGCGTGCACTTGTCAAATGCCAAATTATCCTCGTCCGGTCTTTGGATCGGTTGAGAATTCCTTTGGATCAAAGACCAGGTCTTCGGGCCTGGCATTGGATGAAGTCAGTTGATTTTGTCTCTTTGGTCAGTTTCAAACTCGCTGCGCTGGTCGTTTTCCCGGCTGGTGTATGCATTTCTTTTTTACGGAGAGTTTGATCCTGGCTCAGGATGAACGCTGGCGGCGTGCTTAACACATGCAAGTCGAACGATGAACCGGG